>NZ_CP116009.1:0-1488737 GCF_027941915.1 Ramlibacter tataouinensis
CGGGCCGCCTCGCGCAGCCGCTTGCCCTCGTCCAGCAGGTAGCGCTGGTAATCGTCCAGGTCCCCATCGAACGGGCCGACGCGGCCGCCGCCGACCAGCCAGAACTCGTCGCAGGTCGAGCGCAGCAGGGCGCGGTCGTGGCTGACCAGCAGCACCGTGCCTTCGAACTCGTTGAGCGCGATCGACAGTGCCTCGCGCGTGGCCAGGTCCAGGTGGTTGGTCGGCTCGTCCAGCAGCAGCAGGTTGGGGCGCTGCCAGACGATCATGGCCAGCACCAGCCGCGCCTTCTCGCCGCCGCTCATGGTGCCGACCGCCTGCGCCACCATGTCGCCGCTGAAGTTGAAGCTGCCCAGGAAGTTGCGCAGCTCCTGCTCGCGCGCCGCCGGGCCGACGTCGCGCGCCAGCCGGATCATGTGCTCGAGCGGGTTGCTGTCGGGCGACAGCACGTCCAGCTCCTGCTGGGCGAAGTAGCCGATGTGCAGGCCCTTGCCTTCGGTGATCGTGCCGGCCAGTGCCGGGATCTCGCGTGCGATGGTCTTGACCAGCGTCGACTTGCCCTGGCCGTTGGCCCCCAGGATGCCGATGCGCTGGCCGGCCAGCACCGAGCGGCTGACGCCCCGCAGGATGACCTTCTCGCCGTAGCCGAGCACCGCGTCCGAGATTGCGAGCATCGGGTTGGGCAGGTTGGCCGGCTCCTTGAACTCGAAGCTGAACTCGGCCTCGGCCAGCACCGGCGCGACCTTCTCCATCCGCTCCAGCGCCTTGACCCGGCTTTGCGCCTGCTTGGCCTTGGTGGCCTTGGCCTTGAAGCGGTCGATGAACTTCTGCAGGTGGGCGATCTTGTCCTGCTGCTTGGCGAAGGCGGCCTGCTGCAGTTCCAGCTGCTGCGCGCGCAGGGTCTCGAAGGCGCTGTAGTTGCCGCCGTAGCGGGTGAGCTTCTGGTGGTCGATGTGCAGCGTGACGCCGGTCACCGCGTCCAGGAACTCGCGGTCGTGGCTGATCACGACCAGGGTGCCGGGGTAGCGCTGCAGCCAGGCCTCCAGCCACACCAGCGCATCGAGGTCCAGGTGGTTGGTCGGCTCGTCCAGCAGCAGCAGGTCCGAGGGCGCCATCAGCGCGCGCGCCAGCTGCAGCCGCATGCGCCAGCCGCCGGAGAAGCTGTTCACCGGCTGCTGCAGCTCGTGCACCTTGAAGCCCAGCCCGAGGATCAGCGCCTGCGCGCGCGGCGCGGCGTCGTGCTCGCCGGCATCGGCCAGGTCGGAGTGGGCGTGGGCGATCTGCATGCCGTCGCCGCCGGCTTCGGCCCGCGCCAGGGCGGCGCGCAGCTCCATCAGCCGGGTGTCGCCGCCCAGCACGAAATCGGTGGCGCTCTCGTCGGTTTCGGGCATGTGCTGCGCGACCTGCGACATGCGCCACTGCGCCGGCATCGAGAACTCGCCGGCGTCCTCGTGCAGGGCGCCGGTGAACAGGGCGAACAGGCTGGACTTGCCGGCGCCGTTGCGGCCGACCAGGGCGACTTTCTCGCCGGGGTTGAGCGTGACCGACACCTGGTCCAGCAGCACCTTGGCGCCGCGGCGCAGGGTCAGGTTGCGCAGCGTGATCATGAATGGGAGGTCCGGAATGGGGCGGGGGCGCCGACGCGCCCCCGCTGGTGTGGTTCGGCGCGGTGCGCCGGATGCGTCATTGTCGCACCAGCGCTTGCCGGGTCAGCAGCAGCACCTGGTCGCCGCCGGCGCTGGTGTCCAGCCAGACCGCCTCCAGCCGCGGGAAGGCGGCCTCGAAATGCGCCCGCTCGTTGCCGATCTCCAGCACCAGCACGGCCTGCTCGCCCATGCGCGCCGGCGCATCGCGCAGCAGGCCGCGGACGAAGTCCATGCCGTCGGCGCCGCCGGCCAGGGCCAGCCCGGGCTCGGCGCGGTACTCGGCCGGCAGCGCCGCCATGCTGGCGCTGTTGACGTAGGGCGGGTTGCACAGGATCAGGTCGTAGGGGCCGGGCAGGGCGGCCAGGCCATCCGATTCGACCAGGCGCACCCGGTCCTGCAGGCCGTGCTTGCGCACGTTGATGCCGGCCACCGCCAGGGCCTCGGCCGAGAGGTCGGCGCCATCGACCTGCACCTGGGGCCAGGCCAGCGCCGCCAGCACGGCCAGGCTGCCGTTGCCGGTGCACAGGTCGAGCACGCGGCGGGTGTGCGCGCCCAGCCAGGGGTCGATCGTTCCGTCGGCCAGCAGCTCGGCGATGAAGCTGCGCGGCACGATGGCGCGCTCGTCGACGTAGAAGGGCACGCCCTGCAGCCAGGCCTCGCGCGTCAGGTAGGCGGCGGGCTTGCGGGTGGCGATGCGTTCTTCGACCAGGGCTTGGGCCTGCTGTTCGCGGGCCGCATCCACCTCGTCGTCCGCGTGTTCGTCCAGGCGATCCAGGGGCCGCCCCAGTTTCCACAGCACCAGCCAGGCGGCCTCGTCGAAGGCGTCGGTGGTGCCATGGCCGAAGGCCACCCCCGCTTCATCGAGGCGGGCGGCGCAGCGGTCGATGAGGTCGATGAGTTTCAAGCTGACAGCAACTCGATCGTGCGCCGGTAGATGTCCTTCAGCGGTTCAATCTGGTCGACCGTGATGTGCTCGTCGATCTTGTGGATCATCTTGTTGACCGGGCCGAACTCCACCACCTGCGGGCAGATGCGCGAGATGAAGCGGCCGTCGCTGGTGCCGCCGGTGGTGGACAGCGTGGTCTCGATGCCGGCCACGTCGCGGATCGCCTGCTGCATCGCGCCGACCAGCTCGCCGGGGCGGGTGAGGAAGGGCAGGCCGCCCAGCGTCCAGTCGAGCTGGTAGTCCAGTCCGTGCCGGTCCAGCAACTCGTGGACGCGCTGCTTGAGCCCCTCGGGCGTCGACTCGGTGCAGTAGCGGAAGTTGAAGTCCACCACCAGGCTGCCCGGAATCACGTTGGTGGCGCCGGTGCCGGCCTGGATGTTGCTGGCCTGGAAGCTGGTGGGCGGGAAGAAGTCGTTCCCGCGATCCCACTCGATCGCCGCCAGCTCCGCCAGCGCCGGCATCGCCAGGTGGATCGGGTTCCTGGCCAGCTGCGGGTAGGCGATGTGGCCCTGCACGCCGCGCACCGTGAGCCGGCCCGACAGGCTGCCGCGGCGGCCGTTCTTGATCATGTCGCCCAGGCGCTCCACCGAGCTGGGCTCGCCGACGATGCACCAGTCGAGCTTCTCGCCGCGCGCCTGGAGCTGCTCGCAGACGACCACCGTGCCGTCGACCGCCGGGCCTTCCTCGTCGCTGGTGATCAGCAAGGCCAGCGACAGGGCCGGGTCGGGGTTGGCAGCCAGGAACTCCTCGAGTGCCACCACGAAGGCTGCGATCGAGGTCTTCATGTCGGCTGCGCCACGCCCGTACAGCTTGCCGTCGCGGTGGGCCGGCACGAAGGGGTCGCTGCTCCACTGGTCCAGCGGGCCGGTCGGCACCACGTCGGTGTGGCCGGCGAAGACCAGGGTGGGGGCGCCGGGCCGGCTGGCGGTGCGCTTGGCCCACAGGTTGGTGACGCGGAAGTCGTCCGGCCCGCTGTGGATGGTTTCGCAGTCGAAGCCCAGCGGCGCCAGCCGCTCGCGCAGCAGCTGCTGGCAGCCCTCGTCTTCCGGGGTGATCGAGCGCCGCGAGATCAGCTGCTCGGTGAGGTAGAGGGTTTTCATGTCAATCCGCCACTCCGACCGGCTCCATGTGCCGGCGCGGCCGTCAATGTTTCACGTCCAGCGTAATCTCGGTGAACGACGGCTCGTCCGCCAGGTCTTCCTCGCTCGCGCCTTCCTCGGGCCGCACGGCGCCGGCGCCGGGCCCGAAGTCGTTCTGCAGGCGCCACTGCAGGTTGGTCGGCGAGTCGGCGTTGGCGATGCCTTCCTTCTTGTCCACCACGCCGTCGACGATCAGCTGGGCGATCGCCTGCTCGAAGGTCTGCGAACCCTCGGCCATGGACTTCTCCATGGCTTCCTTGACGCCGGAGAAGTCGCCCTTCTCGATCAGCTCGGACACCAGCTTGGTATTGAGCATGACCTCCACCGCCGGCGCGCGGCCGCCATGGATGGTGCGCAGCAGGCGCTGCGACACCACCGCCTTGAGCGCGGCGGCCAGGTCGCCCAGCAGCGTCGGCCGGACTTCGACCGGGTAGAACGACAGGATCCGGTTCAGGGCCTGGTAGCTGTTGTTGGCATGCATGGTGGCCAGGCACAGGTGGCCCGACTGCGCATAGGCGATGGCGGCCGACATGGTCTCGCGGTCGCGGATCTCGCCGATCAGGATGACGTCGGGCGCCTGCCGCAGCGCGTTCTTCAGCGCCGTCTGCATCGACTGCGTGTCGCTGCCCACCTCGCGCTGGTTGACCACCGACTTCTTGTTCCTGAACAGGAATTCGACCGGGTCCTCGATGGTCAGGATGTGGCCGGAGGCCCGTTCGTTGCGGTAGTCCATCATGGCCGCCAGCGTGGTGCTCTTGCCGGCGCCGGTGGAACCCACCATCAGCAGCAGGCCGCGCTTTTCCATGATCAGGTCGCCCAGGATCAGGGGCACGTTGAGCGACTCCAGCGGCGGGATCTCGGTGGTGATGTAGCGGATCACCGCGGCGTAGGTGCCGCGCTGGCGCATGGCCGAGAAGCGGAAGTTGCCCACGCCCTCGATCGCATGCGCCATGTTCAGCTCGCCGGTCTCCTCCAGCTCGGTCATGCGCCGGGCCGGCAGCACCTCGGCCAGCAGCGCCTTGGGCGCGTCGGGCGGCAGCAGCTGGTTGTTGATCGGCACGCACTGGCCGTTGATCTTGATCAGCGCCGGCGCATGGGCCGACAGGTACACGTCCGACGCCTTCTTCTCGCCCATCAGGCGCAGGATCCGCTCCATCGTGCTCATGTCAACTCCTCGGCTGCCCGCTCGCCCGGCGCTCAGGGGCGCAGCAGGTCGTTCAGGCTGGTCTTGGCGCGGGTCTGCGCATCGACGCGCTTGACGATGATGGCGGCGTACAGGCTGTACTTGCCGCCGTCCTTGGGCAGGCTGCCGGAGATCACCACCGAGCCGGCCGGCACGCGGCCATAGCTCACCTCGCCGGTGGCGCGGTCGTAGATCGGGGTGCTCTGGCCGATGTACACGCCCATGGACACCACCGAGTTCTCCTCGACAATCACGCCTTCCACGATCTCGGAGCGGGCGCCGATGAAGCAGTTGTCCTCGATGATGGTCGGGTTGGCCTGCAGCGGCTCCAGCACGCCGCCCAGGCCGACGCCGCCGGACAGGTGCACGTTCTTGCCGACCTGCGCGCAGGAGCCCACGGTGGCCCAGGTGTCGACCATGGTGCCTTCGTCGACGTAGGCGCCGATGTTCACGTAGCTGGGCATCAGCACCGCGCCCCTGGCGATGTAGCTGCCGCGGCGTGCCACGGCGGGCGGCACCACGCGCACGCCGGTGGCGGCCATCTCTTCGGGCGAGAGGTGGGCGAACTTGGTGGGCACCTTGTCGAAGAAGGCCAGCTCGCCGGCCTTCATCAGGGCGTTGTCCTTCAGGCGGAAGGACAGCAGCACCGCCTTCTTGATCCACTGGTGCACCGTCCACTGGCCCACGCCTTCGCGCGTGGCCACGCGCAGGCGGCCGTGGTTCAGCTCGGCGATGACATGCTCGACCGCCTCGGTCACCTCCTTGGGCGCGCCCTGGGGCGAAAGGCTGGCGCGGTTGTCCCACGCGGTGTCGATGGTCTGCTGCAGGTGTTGGGTCATGTCGGGGAAAAGTTCTTCTGGACGAATTGGACGATGCGCTGCGCGGCTTCCAGGCACTCGGCGCTTTCAGCCACCAGGGCCATGCGCACGCGGCCGGCGCCGGGGTTGCGGCCGCCGCTCTCGCGGGCAAGGTAGCTGCCCGGCAAGACCGTCACATTGTATTGAGCCAGCAGCTCGCGGGCGAAGGCGGTGTCGTCGCCGCCGGGCACGCCCGCCCACAGGTAGAAGGCTGCATCCGGCAGGCGCACGTCCAGCACCGGCTCCAGCACCGGCGTGACCTGCTCGAACTTGCGCCGGTACTCGGCGCGGTTGTCGGCCACGTGCTGCTCGTCGCCCCAGGCGGCGATGCTGGCGGCCTGCACCGGCGGCGCCATCGCGCTGCCGTGGTACGTGCGGTACAGGGCGAAGGCCTTGAGCAGCTGGGCGTCGCCGGCGACGAAGCCGCTGCGCAGCCCGGGCACGTTGCTGCGCTTGGACAGGCTGGTGAAGGCCACCAGCCGGGGAAAGCCGGTGCGGCCCAGCTGCATCGCCGCTTCCAGCCCGCCCAGCGGCGGCTCGTCGCGGAAATAGATCTCGCTGTAGCACTCGTCCGAGGCGATCACGAAGCCGTGCCGGTCGGACAGCTCGAACAGCTTGCGCCACTCGGTCAGCGGCATGACGGCGCCGGTAGGGTTGCCCGGCGAGCAGACGTAGACCAGCTGGGTGCGGGCCCAGACCTCGGCCGGCACGCTGTCCCAGTCGACCGCGAAGTTGCGCGCCGGGTCGCTCGGCGCGTAGTACGGCTGCGCCCCGGCGAGCAGGGTGGCGCCCTCGTAGATCTGGTAGAACGGATTGGGGCAGACCACCACCGCGTCGCGGGTCGGATCGATCACCGCCTGGGCGAACGCGAACAGCGCTTCGCGCGAGCCATTGACCGGCAGCACCTGGGTGGCCGGGTCGATGTCCAGCCCGTAGCGGCGCTGCAGCCAGCCGGCGAAGGCCTCGCGCAGCGCCGGCGTGCCGATGGTGGGCGGGTAGCCGGTCAGGTCGGTGCCGGGGGTCTCGATCGCGCGGGCCAGCGCCTGCTTGATGAAGGCCGGCGTCGGGTGCTTGGGCTCGCCGATGCCCAGGCTGATCGGTCGGAGTGCGGGATTCGGCGTGACGCCCGCGAACAACTGCCGCAGCCGCTCGAACGGGTAGGGCTGCAGGCGGGCCAGGAGGGGGTTCATGGGTGGGGATTATCCCGGGCGCCCGGGGCGGTTCCGCGGCCCGCGCGCGCGGCGCGGGTCATCGCCGGCTTGCCAGCCGGCGCCTTCGGCCGGTTCCAGCGCCATGCCCAGCGCCGCCATCAACTCCCGGGCGTTGTCCGGCGCGTGCAGCTTGTCGGTGTTGTCGAAGTAGCAGTAGACGTCGCGGGCGGCCCGCCGGGGCGGCGCCTGGCCCGAGACCAGCCGCGCATCGTCCGGCTGGCCGCCGTGCCGCCAGGCTTCGATGGCGGCCGCCCAGCGGCCGATCTGCTGCGGCGTGTAGCGGCTCTTGTACAGCTCGGTCGAGCCGTGCAGGCGGATGTAGACGAAATCCGCCGTCACGTCCTCGTACAGCGGCCAGGGTTGCGGCGTGTCGGCCACCACCCAGGCGATGCCGTGGCGGCGCAGCAGCGCGATGAACGCGGGGTCGACAAAGCTGTCGTGGCGCACCTCGACGGCGTGCCGCAGGCGCTGGCGGTGCAGCGGCTGCAGCAGCTCGCGGCCCTGCAGTCGGTGGTCGCGCCGCAGGGCCACTTGCGCAGCGGCGTCGGTGTCCGCCGGCAGCGCCGCGAAGAACGCCTCGAACCGGGCCGCGTCGAACGGCAGCTGCGGCGGGAACTGCCACAGGATCGGGCCCAGCTTGTCGCCCAGCGCGAACAGTCCCGACGCGAAGAAGTTGCCCAGTGCCGCCTGCGCGTTGCGCAGCTTGAGCATGTGGGTGATGAAGCGGCCGCCCTTGACGGCGAACACGAAGCCGGGCGGGGTGGCGGCCGCCCATTGCGCATAGCTGGAAGGGCGCTGCAGCGAGTAGAACGAGCCATTGAGCTCGATGCTGTTGAAGTGGCGCGCGGCGTGCCACAGCTCGCGGTGCTGCGGCAGCCCCGGCGGGTAGAAGTTGCCGCGCCAGGGCCCATAGCGCCAGCCCGAGACACCGATGCGGATGCGGCCTGCCATCCCGACCTTGTGCCAGAGCCGCCGCGGGCAGGGCCGGCGCTGTTACCGGCGGTTTCGGCCTCAGGCGTTGCCCAGGATGTCCTTCAGCGCTGTCGTATTCCCATGGCGGGGCGCCGGTGCTGCTCGGGTAACATCTGCCGTCCGCGATGGTGGCCCTGGCGGCGGTGGGCCACCGGCGAAAGTTTCAAGACAGGTAGCTCGCGTGCGTCTCAGTTCCATCAAGCTCTCCGGCTTCAAGTCCTTCGCCGAACCCACCAATTTCCTGCTGCCCGGGCAACTGGTCGGGGTGGTCGGTCCCAACGGCTGCGGCAAGTCCAACATCATGGATGCGGTGCGCTGGGTGCTGGGCGAGTCGCGCGCCAGCGAGCTGCGCGGCGAGTCCATGCAGGACGTGATCTTCAACGGCACCACCAGCCGCAAGCCGGCCTCGCGCTCGTCGGTGGAGCTGGTGTTCGACAACGCCGACCACCGCGCCGGCGGCCAGTGGAGCCAGTTCGCCGAGATCGCCGTCAAGCGCGTGCTCACGCGCGACGGCACCAGCAGCTACTACATCAACAACCAGCCGGTGCGCCGGCGCGACGTGCAGGACGTGTTCCTGGGCACCGGCCTGGGCCCGCGCGCCTACGCCATCATCGGCCAGGGCACCATCAGCCGCATCATCGAGTCGCGCCCCGAGGAGCTGCGCCTGTTCCTGGAGGAGGCCGCGGGCGTCTCCAAGTACAAGGAGCGCCGGCGCGAGACGGAGAACCGGCTGTCCGACACGCGCGAGAACCTGACCCGCGTCGAGGACATCCTGCGCGAACTCAACGCCAACCTGGACAAGCTGGAGAAGCAGGCCGAGGTGGCGCAGCGCTACAACGCGCTGCAGGCCGAGGTGGCGCTCAAGCAGCACCAGCTGTGGTACCTGCGCCGGGCCGAGAGCGAGACCGACCAGGCCCGCATCAAGGCCGATGCCGACAAGGCGGTGAACGACCTGGAGTCGCGCATCGCCGACCTGCGCCACGTCGAGAGCGAGCTCGAGACCATCCGCCAGGCGCACTACGCCGCCGGCGACCAGGTCAACCAGGCGCAGGGGCAGCTGTACGAAGCCAGCGCCGAGGTCGGCCGGCTGGAGGCCGAGATCCGCTTCGTGGTCGAGGGGCGCCAGCGGGCCGAGCAGCGCCTGCAGCAGCTGAAGGAACAGACCGCGCAATGGGCCGCCCGCAAGGACGACGCGGCGGCCGAACTCGAGACGCTGGCCGGCCAGTCGGTGCAGGCCGAGGAACAGGCCACGCTGCTGGCGGCGCAGCTGGAAGAGCAGTCGATGGCGCTGCCGGACCTGGAAGAGGCGCTGCGCCAGGCGCAGGCCAAGTCCGGCGAGCAGCGCGCGTCGGTGGCGCAGGTGCAGCAGCAGATCCAGGTGCTGGCGACCGACCAGCGCCACATCGAGGACCAGAGCCGCCAGCTCAACCAGCGGCGCGAGCGGCTGGTGGCCGACCGCAACGCGCTGGCCGCGCCGGATGAACAGCGGCTGGCCAACCTGCAGTCGCAACTGGCGGCCGCGCAGGAAGCGGCCGAGACCGCCGATGCCCGCCTGCACGAGTTGCAGGAGCAGGTGCCGCAGCTCGACGAAGACCGGCGCCAGAAGCAGCAATCGGTCAATGCCGAGGGCCACCGGCAGGCCGACCTCTCGGCCCGGCGCGAGGCGCTGAAGGCGCTGCAGGAAAAGGTCAGGACCGACGACAAGCTCAAGCCCTGGCTGGCCCGGCACGGGCTGGAGGGCCTGCAGGCGCTGTGGAGCCGCATCCACGTCGAGCAGGGCTGGGAGAACGCGCTGGAAGCGGCGCTGCGCGAGCGCCTGTCCTCGCTGGAGGTCTCGCGGCTGGAGATGGTGCGCTCGTTCGCGGCCGATGCGCCGCCGGCCAAGCTGTCGTTCCACAACCCGCCGCCGGCCGCCGCGCCCGAGGCCGCCGGCGCGCTGCCGCGCCTGGCCGACCTGCTGCGCCTGAACGATGCCGGCCAGAAGGCGCTGCTGGCCGACTGGCTGCACGGCTGCTACACGGCGGCCAGCTTCGAGGACGCGCTGGCCGCGCGCAGCCAGCTGCAGCCGGGCGAGGTGATCTACGTCCAGACCGGCCACTGCGTCGGCCCGCACAGCGTCAGCTTCTACGCCCAGGATTCCGAGCGCGCCGGCCTGCTGGCGCGCCAGCAGGAGATCGAGAACCTCGACAAGCAGCTGCGTGCCCAGGCGCTGATCACGGAGGAGGCGCGTTCCGCGCTGGTGCGCGCCGAGGCGGCCTACACCGATGCCTCGCAGCGGCTGGTGACGGTCCGGCGCGAGGCGCAGGAGACCCAGGGCCGCGCCCACGAACTGCAGGTCGAGACCCTGCGCCTGACCCAGCTGGCCGAGCAGACCCGCGCCCGCAGCGAGCAGATCGCCGCCGACCTGGCGGAGGTCGATGCGCTGCTGGAGGAGCTGCAGGAGCGCCGCGTCACCGCCGAAGCCAGGTTCGAGGAGCTGGACATGCAGCTGGCCGACAGCCAGGAGCGCCATGCCCAGCTCGACGAGCGCGTGATCGAGGCCGAGCGCAGGCTGGCGCAGGCGCGCGAACAGCAGCGCAGCCTGGAGCGGCAGGCGCAGGAAGCGCAGTTCTCGCAGCGTTCGCTGGAGGCGCGCCGCGCCGAGCTGCAGCGCGCCATCGAGACCGCGTCCCAGCAGGCCCAGGGCATCGCCGCCGACGAGGAGCGCGCCCGCGCCGAGCTGGAGCGGCTGACCGACGCCGCCGCCCAGGCCGGCCTGCAGTCCGCGCTGGAATTGAAGTCCGATCGCGAGCAGGCGCTGGGCGCCAAGCGCAGCGAATACGACGACCTGACCGCCAAGCTGCGCGCCAGCGACGAGCGCCGGCTGAAGCTGGAGCGCGAACTCGATCCGCTGCGCCAGCGCATCACCGACCTGCAGCTCAAGGAGCAGGCTGCGCGGCTGGGCCTGGAGCAGTACACGCAGTTCCTGGCCGAGGCCGGTGCCGACCTGGCAGCCGTGGCGAAGTCGATCGAGGAAGGCAACGTGCGCCTCACCGGCCTGCAGGGCGAGATCGACCGGCTGCACCGCGAGGTGACCAGCCTGGGCGCGGTCAACCTGGCGGCGCTGGACGAGCTGACCACGGCGCGCGAGCGCAAGCAGTTCCTGGACGCCCAGTCGGCCGACCTGAACGAGGCCATCACCACGCTGGAAGACGCCATCCGCAAGATCGACGGCGAGACGCGCGAGCTGCTGGGCGGCACCTTCAACACCGTCAACGAGCACTTCGGCCGCATGTTCCCCGAGCTGTTCGGCGGCGGCAACGCCAAGCTGGTGATGACCGGCGAGGAGATCCTCGACTCCGGCGTGCAGGTGATGGCGCAGCCGCCGGGCAAGAAGAACCAGACCATCCACCTGCTGTCCGGCGGCGAGAAGGCGTTGACGGCGATCGCGCTGGTGTTCGCGATCTTCCAGTTGAACCCGGCGCCGTTCTGCCTGCTCGACGAGGTCGATGCGCCGCTGGACGACGCCAACACCGAGCGCTACGCCAAGCTGGTGACGGCCATGAGCAAGGAGACCCAGTTCCTGTTCATCAGCCACAACAAGATCGCCATGGAGATGGCCGAGCAGCTGATCGGCGTCACCATGCAGGAGCAGGGTGTCTCGCGCATCGTGGCGGTGGACATGGAATCGGCGGTGACGATGGCGGAGGTGGCTTGAGCGGCTTCACCCTCGGCCTCACCCTCCTGGGCGCGCTGGTGCTGGCTGCCGTGGTCGGCTGGAACGCCTGGACCACCCGCAAGCTGGCGCCACGGCAGGTCGAGATGGCCGCCCGGGACGACCCCGCCGACGGCGCGGCGCCCGATCCCGAGCCGCGCGAGCCGGTGTTCGACGAGAGCGAGCCCGCCCCGCTGCCGGTGCCCGAGCGCAAGCCGGGGCTGGACGCGCTGATCGATGCCATCGCGCCGATCGCCATCGACCTGCCGGTCTCGGGCGAGGCCGCCCAGGCCGCCATGCCGGCCACGCGCCGCGCCGGCAGCAAGCCGTTCGCCATCGAGGGCCTGAACGAGTCCAGCCAGCACTGGGAAACGCCGCAGGCCGGCCGGCGCTACACCGCCTTCCAGGCCGGCGTGCAGCTGGCCAACCGCACCGGTGCGCTCAACGAGATCGAGTACTCCGAGTTCGTGGTCAAGGCCCAGGCCTTCGCCGACGCGGTGAACGGCTCGCCCGAGTTCCCCGAGATGCTGCACGAGGTGGCGCGGGCGCGCGAACTCGACCAGTTTGCCGGCGCCCACGATGCCCAGCTCGGCTTCACCCTGCTGGCGCGCCAGGCGGCCTGGAGCCCGGGCTTCGTGCACCAGCACGCCGCCCGCTTCGGCTTCGTCGCCGGCGCGATCCCCGGCCGCATGGTGCTGCCGGCGGCGCACGCCGGGCACCCGCCCATGCTGGTGCTGTCCTTCGACAGCCAGGCGGCGATGGCGGAAGACCCGGCGCAAAGCGCCATCCGCGAAGTCACGCTCAGCCTCGACGTGCCGCAGGTGCCGCGCGGCGAGCAGCCGTTCCTGCGCATGCGCGACGCCGCCATCGGGCTGGCGGCCGGCCTGGACGGCGTGATCACCGACGACAACGGCCGCGAGATCCGGCCGGAGGCGCTGGACGGGGTCGGCGCCGACCTGGAACTGCTCTACGACACGCTGGAGTCGCGCGACCTGGCGGCCGGCTCGCCGCAGGCGCGGCGGTTGTTCGGCTGATTTCCGGTAAGGTCGCCGCATGACCGCATCGCCCCGGGTGCAGGAGCGCATCGACGCGCTGCGCGAGCTGCTGCACCACCACGCCCACCGCTACTACGTGCTCGACGAGCCGGAGATCCCGGACGCCGAGTACGACCGCCTGTTCCGCGAACTGCAGGACCTGGAGGCGCAGCACCCCGAGCTGGCCACCCCGGATTCGCCGACCCGGCGCGTCGGCGGCGCCGTGCTGGAAGGATTCGCCAAGGTGCGGCACCGGGTGCCGATGCTGTCGATCCGCACCGAGACCGACATCGAGGCCAGCGGCGCCCGCGCCTTCGACACGCGGGTGCGGCGCGAACTGGGGCTGGGCGAGGGCGATCCGCCGGTCGAGTACGTCGCCGAGCTGAAGTTCGACGGCCTGGCGATCAGCCTGCGTTACGAGCACGGCGCGCTGGTGCAGGCGGCCACCCGCGGCGACGGCGAGGTCGGCGAGGACGTCACCCAGAACATCTGCACCATCGGCCAGATCCCGCTGCGCCTGCACGGCGCCGGCATCCCGGCGGTGCTGGAAGTGCGCGGCGAGGTCTACATGCGGCGCGACGACTTCGAGCGCATGAACGAGCGGCAGCGCGAGAAGATCGCCCAGGGCGCGAAGAACGAGAAGACCTTCGTCAACCCGCGCAACGCCGCCGCCGGGGCGGTGCGGCAGCTCGATCCCGGCATCGCCCGCCAGCGTCCGCTGAGCTTCTTCGCCTACGGCTGGGGCGAAATCGAGGGCGGGCTGCCGTTCGCCACCCAGTACGAGCTGCTGGAGGCGCTGCGCGGCTGGGGCCTGCCGGTCTCGCGCGAGACGCGCGTCGCCAGCGGCGCCGAGGAGCTGGTCGCGTTCCACCAGCAGATCGGCGCCCGGCGCGACCAGCTGCCCTACGACATCGACGGCGTGGTCTACAAGGTCAACGACCTGGCGCTGCAGAATCGCCTGGGCTTCGTGACGCGCGAGCCGCGCTGGGCCGTGGCGCACAAGTACCCGGCGCAGGAGCAGCTGACCACGGTGGAAGCCATCGACGTCTACGTCGGCCGCACCGGCAAGCTGACACCCGTGGCTCGGCTGGCGCCGGTGTTCGTCGGCGGCGTCACCGTCACCAACGCCACCCTGCACAACGAGGACGAGGTGCTGCGCAAGGACGTGCGGGTCGGCGACACGGTGATCGTGCGGCGGGCGGGCGACGTGATCCCGGAGGTGGTGGGCGTGGTGCCGGCGGCGCCGGGCGAATCTCCCCCGCGGGGCGACGTCTTCGCCATGCCGCGGCACTGCCCGGTGTGCGGCAGCGAAGCCGTGCGCGAGGAGGGCGAGGCCGACTACCGCTGCACCGGGGGGCTGTTCTGCGGCGCCCAGCGCAAGCAGGCGCTGCTGCATTTCGCCCAGCGCCGGGCGATGGACATCGAGGGCCTGGGCGAGAAGCTGGTCGACCAGCTGGTGGACGCCGGCCTCGTCAAGACGCTGCCCGACCTGTACCGCATGGGCCTGGCGAACCTGGTCGCGCTCGAGCGCATGGGCGAGAAGTCGGCGCAGAACCTGCTGGCCGGCCTGGAGCAGTCCAAGCGGACGACGTTGCCCCGATTCCTGTTCGGACTGGGCATCCGGCACGTGGGCGAAGCCACGGCGCGCGACCTGGCCAAGCACTTCGGCAAGCTCGACGCGATCATGGACGCCGGCACGGAGCAACTGCTGCAGGTGCCCGACGTCGGCCCGATCGTGGCCGAGAGCATCCATACCTTCTTCGCCCAGCCGCACAACCGCGAGGTGGTCGAGCAGCTGCGCGCCTGCGGCGTGCACTGGGAGGAATTCGAGCCCGCGGTGCAGGCGCCGTTGCCGCTGGCCGGCAAGACCGTGGTGCTCACCGGCACGCTGCCGACCTTGAGCCGTGACGAGGCCAAGGATCTGCTGGAGGCAGCCGGCGCCAAGGTGGCCGGCTCGGTGAGCAAGAAGACCAGCTACGTGATCGCCGGCGCCGAGGCCGGCAGCAAGCTGGACAAGGCGCAGGAACTGGGCCTGCCGGTGCTCGACGAAAAGGGGCTGCGGCAGCTGCTGGCCGGCTCCGCCGACCCGTTCTGAGGACGGCCCGTCCGGGCGGCCTGCCGCACGCGGGCGGCCCACTCCTTGCTGCCCCGGGTTCCCCACGAAAGCGATCCCGCAAACCCGCGCGATCCTGTCACATTGCGTTCCTATACTGGCGCGATGTCTTCCATCCAGCTTGTCGACGTGGGAAAGCACTGGGGCGAAACCGTTGCACTGGAGGACATCCGCCTCGAGATCGCATCCGGCAGCTTCTGCGTGCTGCTCGGGCCGTCCGGCTGCGGCAAGTCCACCACCCTGCGGATCATCGCGGGGCTGGAGACGGCCAGCCGCGGGCGGGTCCTGATCGATGGCCGCGATGTCACGAACCTGCCACCTGCGCAGCGCAACATCTCGATGGTGTTCCAGAACTATGCGCTGTTTCCGCACCTGAGCGTCGCCGACAACATCACCTTCGGCCTGTCGGTGCGCAAGGTTCCCGCGGCCGAGATCGCCAGGCGCCTGGCTGACACGGCCGGGCTGCTCGGCCTGGCGCACCTGCTCGAGCGCAAGCCCTCGCAACTGTCCGGCGGCCAGCAGCAGCGCGTGGCGCTGGGCCGCGCCCTCGTCGCGCAAGCCAAGGTGTGCCTGATGGACGAGCCCCTGTCCAACCTGGACGCCCAGCTGCGCCAGGAGATGCGCACCGAGCTGCGGCAGCTGCAGCAGCAACTGGGCCTGACGGTCGTGTACGTCACGCACGACCAGGCCGAAGCCATGAGCATGGCCGACCAGGTGGTGCTGCTCAATCGCGGCCGGATCGAACAGGCCGCTGCGCCCCGCGCCCTGTATGCACGGCCGGCGACCACGTTCGCCGCCACCTTCATCGGCACTCCGGCCATGAACCTGCTGCGGCTGGACGGCGACCGGGTTGCCGGCAGCAGCGTGGCGGCAGGTCGCGCGGCGCACTGGCTGGGGATCCGCCCCGAAGAAGTCGCGCTGGGCGGTGCCGTTCCGGCCGCCGTGCGCAGCATCGAGTACCTGGGCGCCGACCTGATCCTGCATTGCAGCGTGGGCAGCGAGACGCTCACGGTGCGCACCGCCGGCCAGGCGGAACTGGCCGCGGGCAGCCAAGTGATGCTGCAGTGGCCGGCGGCCAGCGCGCACCACTTCGATGCGGCCGGCCAGCGGCTTCCCTGACGATCTTCCTTCCACAAGCAACGAAGCAGGCACCCCCATGCAACGCAAGCACTTCAACCGACTCCTCCTCGCGGCCGGCACGGCAGCCACTTTCGGCCTCGGCGCCGCCCATGCGCAGACGACCGAAGTCTCCTTCTTCTACCCGGTGGCCGTGGGCGGGGCGATCGCCAAGACGATCGACGGCTTCGCCGCCGACTTCATGAAGGCCAACCCCGGGATCAAGGTCACGCCGATCTACGCGGGCACCTACCAGGAGACCCTGGTGAAGGCGCTGACCGCGCACAAGTCCGGCACCCCGCCGGTGACTTCCGTGCTGCTGTCCACCGACATGTTCACGCTGATCGACGAGGACGCGATCGTCCCGATCGACAACTTCGTCAAGACCGCGGAGGACAAGGCCTGGCTCGGCGGCTTCTACCCGGCCTTCATGATGAACAGCCGCACCGGCGGCAAGACCTGGGGCGTGCCGTTCCAGCGCTCCACGGTGGTCATGTACTACAACAAGGACCTGTTCAGGGAAGCCGGCCTCGACCCCAGCAAGCCGCCCCAGACCTGGGCCGAACTGAAGGCCGCAGCCACCAAGCTGACGAAGAAGGACGCGAGTGGCAAGGTCACGCAGTGGGGCGTGCAGATCCCGTCCAGCGGGTTCCCGTACTGGCTGTTCCAGACGCTCACCACCACCAACGGCGCGATCCTGGCCAACGAGGCCGGGACGCAGGTGAAGTTCGACGATCCCAAGGTCATCGAGGCGCTGCAGTACTGGGTCGACCTGGGCAAGGCCGGCGTGCACCCGCCCGGGGTGGTGGAGTGGGGCACCACGCCCAAGGACTTCTTCGAGAAGAAGACGGCCATCATGTACACCACCACCGGCAACCTCACCAACGTCAGGAACAACGCCAAGTTCGACTTCGGGGTGGCGATGATCCCGGGCAACGTGCGCAAGGGCTCCCCGACCGGCGGCGGCAACTTCCACATCTTCAAGAAGGCCACGCCCGCGCAGCAGGAGGCGGCCTTCAAGTTCATCAAGTGGGTGACCGAACCCGAGCGCGCGGCGCAATGGAGCATGGACACCGGCTACGTGGCGGTCTCCGAAGCCGCCTACAAGACCGACACGCTGCGCAAGTACGGGAGCGAGTTCCCGTCCGCGCTGGTGGCCCGCGACCAGCTGCCGGTGTCGGTGGCGGAGTTGTCCACGCATGACAACCAGCGCGTCACCAAGGCGCTCAACGACGGCCTGCAGGCGGCGCTGACGGGCACCAAGACTCCGGCGCAGGCCATGCAGGACGCGCAGCGCGAGGCCGACCGCATCCTGCGCTCCTACAAGTGACGGCGGGGCGGGGCGACAGCGCCGCCGCCGGCAGCCACGCAGCCATCCACGCATGGCTGCTGCTGCTGCCGGCCCTGGTGCTGCTGGCGGCGTTCACGCACTGGCCGACCGTCGCCACCTTCGTCGACAGCTTCTACTCCACGCCGCGCGGCGCGCGGCCCGCGGTGTGGGTCGGCGCCGAGAACTACCAGGCGATGGCGGCCGACCCGGTGTTCTGGAAGGCGGTGGCCAACAACCTGTGGTTCGCCGGCGCCACCATCCCGCTGTCGATCGGCCTGGCGCTGGTGATGGCGCTCTGGGTTAACGAGCGCATCGCCGGCCGCGCGTTCCTGCGCATGGCCTACTTCACGCCCACCGTGCTGCCGATGATCGCGGTGGCCAACATCTGGCTGTTCTTCTACACGCCGCAGTACGGGCTGCTGGAGCAGTTCACCGGCGCGCTGGGCCTGCCTTCGCACAACTGGCTGGGCGACCAGCGCACGGCGCTCGCCTGCATCACCGTGGTGGCGGTCTGGAAGGAGGCCGGCTTCTTCATGATCTTCTACCTGGCCGCGCTGCAGACGCTCAACCCCAGCCTGCGCGAGGCCGCGGCCATCGAAGGCGCGTCGCGCTGGTACTTCTTCCGCCGGGTGCAGTGGCCGCTGCTGATGCCCACGACGCTGTTCGTGCTCGTCAACGCGGTCATCAACGCCTTCCGCATGGTCGACCACGTGTTCGTGCTGACGCGCGGCGGTCCCGACAACGCCTCGACGCTGCTGCTCTACCACCTGTACGAGGTGGGCTTCAAGTTCTGGGATACGGCGTATGCCTCGGCCCTGACGGTGGTGCTGGTCGTCGTGCTGGCGAGCGTGGCGCTGTTCCAGTTCTTCGTGCTCGACAAGCGGGTGCACTACAAATGAAGCCACCCGCGCAAAGGCTGGCCTGGAACGAGCCGAACGCGCTCGACACGCTCGCGGCGTGGCTGCTGGCGATCCTGTGGATCCTTCCGCTGGCCTATGCGGTCTGGACGGCCTTCCATCCCAGCGAGTACTCGACCCGCTTTTCGCTGCTCGCGCCGCTGACGCTGGACAACTTCCGGCGGGCCTGGCAAGCGGCCCCGTTTGCCCGCTACTTCCTGAACACCACGCTGCTGGTGCTGATGATCCTGGCGGTCCAGCTGGTGCTGGCGACGCTGGCGGCCTACGCGTTCGCCCGCTACCGGTTCCGCGGCCGGAACGTGGCCTTCGCGCTGGTGCTGGTGCAGCTGATGATCATGCCGGACATCCTGCTGGTGGAGAACTACCGGACGATGGCGCAACTCGGGCTGGTCGACACGCTGGTGGCCATCGGCCTGCCGTACTTCGCCTCGGCCTTCGCCATCTTCCTGCTGCGCCAGACCTTCATGGGCATACCGAAGGAGCTGGACGAGGCGGCGCGGGTGGAGGGCGCCAGCGCCCTGCAGACGCTGTGGCGGGTCTATGTGCCGCTGGCCCGGCCGGTCTATACCGCCTTCGCGCTGGTTTCCATCAGCTTCCACTGGAACAATTTCCTGTGGCCGCTGATCATCACCAACAGCGTGAACGCCCGGCCCCTGACCGTGGGGCTGCAGGTGTTCTCCTCGCCCGACCAGGGCGTGGACTGGTCCGTGATCACCGCCGCAACCCTCATGACGTCCGCGCCGCTGCTCGTCGCCTTCCTGCTGTTCCAGCGCCAGTTCGTGCAGAGCTTCATGCGGGCCGGCATCAAGTAGCCCATGGACCTCGTGACCTGGAACACCCAGTGGTGCTGCGGCATCGACGGCGTCGTGAGCCCGCCGCGGATCGTCGAGGCCGCGCGCCGGCTGGCCGACTTCGACGTGCTGTGCCTGCAGGAGATCGCGGGCAACTACCCGCAGCTGGCCGGCGGCGCCGGCCACGATCAACCGGCCCTGCTGCGCGAGCTGCTGCCGGGCTTCCAGCTGTTCTTCGGCGCGGCCGTCGATGAGTCCGGTCCGCAGGGCGAGCGCCGGCGCTTCGGCAACCTGGTCGCCACCCGGCTGCCGGTGGCCCAGGTGCAGCACCACCCGCTGCCGTATCCGGCCGATCCCGGCGTGCGCAGCATGCCGCGGATGTGCACCGTGGTCACCGTCCTGGACCCGAAGCTCGGTCCGGTGCGGATCATGACCACGCACCTGGAGTTCTATTCCAAGCGGCAGCGCATGGCGCAGGCCCGTGCGCTGCGTGAACTGCACGTCCAGTACAGCGCCCATGCGGCCGGGCCGCCCGAGCCCGCCGATGACGGATCACCGTTCCAGACCAAGCGGCACACCGCCGACGCGATCCTGTGCGGCGATTTCAATTTCGAGGCGCACGAGCCCGAGTACGCGGCCGTCTCGGAGCCCTTCCCGCAGGGCAGGCTGTGGGACAGCTGGCGACTGCTGCATGGCGGCGAGCCGCACCCGCCGACGTTCCGCCTGTATGACCGCCGCTACGGACCCGATCCGGTGGCCTGCGATTTCGTGTTCGTCAGCGACGGGCTGAAGGACAGGGTCCGCAGCATGGCGGTCGATGGCGCGACGCAGGCATCCGACCACCAGCCGGTGCGGGTCCGGCTGGAATAGGCGGGGACGCCGGCGACCTAGGCGTCGGGGAATGTCTCCGGCCGCTGCCACAGCCAGGCCAGCACGCTGGCGATGATGGCCACGACCGTCAGGATGTACCAGCGCGGCCCGACCACCACCAGCATGGTCGCCACGCTGGCGGCCATCAGCACGGTGGCCAGCCACTTGGCCTTGCGCGCCACCACGCCGCCGCGCCGCCAGTCGGAGATCACCCGGCCGAAGTGGCGGTGGTTCTCCAGCCAGCGCAGCAGCCGCGGCGAACTGCGCGCCGCCGCCCAGGCCGACAGCAGGATGAACGGGACCGTCGGCAGGACCGGCAGGAAGATGCCGACGATGCCCAGCGCCAGGCTGGCCAGCGCCAGCGCCAGGTAGAACCAGCGCAGCGGACGCGGCGGGGCAGGGCGGGCTTCGGCGGACGGTTCGGCCATGGGCCGGATTGTGCCGACCGCCGGCAGCGCGTCGTACCATGCCGGTCGCCCTTCACTCCATCCTTTGACTTCTCCCTTGCCCAACGCCCTGCGTATCGCCCTCGGCCATTCGGTGCTGGGCGGCGTGTCGGCCGCGCTGGGGCTGTTCTTCGTGGCCACCTTCGTGCGCGCCGGCTGGGGCGCGTGGCCGGCCTCGGTGGCCACGGTGGGGGTGATCGTCTGCATCCCGCCCGACGTGGCGGCGCCGCTGCGCGGCAAGCTGCTGCAGGTGCTGCCGGCGGCGCTGTTCGGGGTGCCGCTGTTCATCGCCATGCAGTTGCTGATGGGCGACCCGGTGGCGCTGGGGCTGCTGCTGGTGCCCGCCACCTTCCTGGCCTTCCTGGCCGGCGCCTGGGGCCGCCGCGGCGTGCCCATCGTCGCGTCCATCATGTTCGCGGCCATCTTCTCGATGGCCGTGCCCACGGTCGGCGGCCGCGATGCGGCGCTCGAAGCCGGCGGCTGGTTCGCCCTGGGCGCGGCCCTGTACCTGGGCTGGTCGGTGCTGGCCAATGCCGTGCTGAACGGCCGCTACCGGGTTCAGCTCATCGCCGAGACGCTGCAGGCCGTCGCGGCGCTGGCGCGCACCCAGGCCAGCCAGTTCTCCGTGACCGGTGAGCCGGCGGCCGGCGCGCCGCCGCTGATCGGCCGCCTGATGCGCCAGCAGGCGGCCCTGGCCGACCAGCTGCAGGCCGCGCGCAACCTGGTGCTGGAGAAGCCGCGCACCGCACGCCGGCAGCAACTCGCCGCGATGCTGCTGCAACTGCTGGAGATGCGCGACCACCTGCTGGCCTGCGAACTGGACCTGGAAACGCTGCAGGCGCACCCGGGCCCGCTGCCGGCGCTGGACGCGCTGCGGGCCTGGCTGGAGCGCCTGGCGGCCGCGCTCGAAACCTGCGCCGATGCGCTGCTGCTGGGGCGCCGGCCGGACCCCTTCGAGCCGCAGGCAGCGCCGGCCGTCGGTCCATTCGGCGAGCGGTCCGCCGGCGTCGATGCGCGCGACGAGCGGGCGATGGCGCTGGTGCAAAGCCTGTCCAACCGCATCGCCTACCTGCAGGAAGACACGCGCCAGCTGGTGGCGCTGGCCCGTGGCGATGCGGTGGCCGACGTCGCCGTGGTGCGCGAGGCCTGGCGCCTGTTCGTCAGCCCGACCAGCTGGTCGTGGAAGCCGTTCGCAGGGCTCTGGCGCTGGGACGCGCCGCCGCTGCGCCATGCCATCCGCGCCAGCCTGGCGATCGCCACCGCCTACGCGCTGTCGCTGGCGCTGCCCTGGGGGTCGCACGGCTACTGGCTGCTGCTGACCATCGTGGTGGTGCTGCGCGGCAGCCTGGCGCAGACCGTGGAGCGCCGCAACGGCCGGGTGGCCGGCACCCTGCTGGGCTGCCTGCTGGCGGCCGGCCTGCTGTGGCTGCAGCTGCCGTTCTGGGCCACGGTGCTGGTGCTGACCGTCGCCCAGGCGGTGGCGCATGCCTTCGTCGTGCGCAACTACGTGGCCACGGCCGTCGCTGCCACCGTGCTCGGCCTGCTGCAGGCCAGCCTGCTCAGCGCCGGCGCCGATCCGGTCTTCAACGTGGCCGAACGCCTGGCCGACACGGTGCTGGGCGCCGCCATCGCCTGGACCTTCAGCTACGTGCTGCCCAGCTGGGAGCGTGGCCAGCTGCCGGCCCTGCTGCGCCGGACGCTGGCGGCGCAGGCCCGGCATGCCCGGGTGGCGCTCGGCCTGGGGCAGTTCGACGCGGTCGACGACGAGCCCGAGCTGGACTGGCGGCTGGCCCGCCGCGAGGCCTACGACAGCCTGTCGGCGCTGGTGCAGGCGACCCAGCGCGCGCTGTCCGAGCCGCGCGCCGTGCGGCCGCCGCTGCAGCAACTGGAGCGGCTGCTGGCCCACAGCTACCAGCTGCTGGCGCAGCTCACCGCGATCAAGACCTTGCTGCTGCTGCGCCGCGAGCGCCTGGACCGCGAGCGGCTGCGGCCGGAGCTGGCCGGCGCCGCCGAGGCGATCGCCGACGCCCTGCTGGCGCCGCAGGGCGCGGCCGCCAACGGCGAGGTGCCGCCCGAGCTGCCCGAGCCGCCGCCGGTGCCGGCCGGCCACGACGACCTCACGCCCTGGGCGCTGCGCCGGCTGGCGCTGGCGGGGCGGGCCGCCTGCCAGGTGCGCAGCGGCGCCGATGCGATCCGCCAGGCCGTGCGCGGACGGCTATCCTCGAGTCCATGACCGTTCGAGAGATCCTCAAGATGGGCGACCCGCGGCTGCTGCGGGTGGCCCAGCCCGTGACCGCGTTCGACAGCGACGAGCTCCACCTGCTGGTGGCCGACATGTTCGACACCATGCGGGCCGCCAACGGCGCCGGCCTGGCCGCGCCGCAGATCGGGGTCGACCTGCAGCTGGTGATCTTCGGCACCGACGCGCCCAACCCGCGCTACCCCGATGCGCCCCTGGTGCCGCGCACCGTGCTGCTCAATCCGCAGATCACGCCCCTGGGCGACGAGGAAGAGGAGGGCTGGGAAGGCTGCCTGTCGGTGCCCGGCCTGCGCGGGCTGGTGCCGCGCTGGAAGGCGATCCGCTACACCGGCTTCGACCCCTACGGCGATCCGATCGACCGCACGGTGGACGGCTTCCACGCCCGCGTGGTGCAGCACGAATGCGACCACCTCGCCGGCAAGCTGTACCCGATGCGCATGCGCGACTTCACGCAGTTCGGCTTCACGGAGGTGCTGTTCCCCGGCATGGATGCCGGACAGGACGACTGACCGCTTCAGGCCGTCAGGGCCTGCAGCAGCTCCGTCTCGATCGCGATCTGCCGGCGGTTTTCCTGCAGCTCGGCGCCGTCCACCAGGAAGGTGTCCTCCACCCGCTCGCCCAGGGTGGTGATCTTGGCCAGCTGCAGGTTGATGCGGTGCCGCGCCAGCACCAGCGCCACCGAGTAGAGCAGCCCCAGCCGGTCGCTGGCCGAGATGGTCAGCAGCCAGCGCTGCGCCCGCTCGTCCGGCGTGAGCTGCACCCGCGGCGTGACGGGGAAGCTCTTGACCCGGCGCGACACCCGGCCGCGGCTGGGCGGCGGCAGCGGGCCGGCGCGCTCCAGCGTCTGCTCCAGCTCCGACTCGACCATGCTGGTGAGCTCGCGGTAGTGCTCGGGCAGCATGGGCGTGACCACCTGGAAGGTGTCCAGCGCATAGCCGTTGGTCGCCGTGTGGATGCGCGCGTCCAGGATGGAGAAGCCGGCGTGGTCGAAGTAGCCGCAGATGCGCGCGAACAGGTCGGGCTGGTCGGGCGTGTAGACCAGCACCTGCAGGCCTTCGCCCACCGGTGACAGCCGGGCGCGCACGACCGGGCGGGCGCTGCCCACGTGGCGCGACAGGTGGCGCGTGTGCCAGGCGATCTCGCCGGCGTCGTGGCGCATGAAGTAGCCCACGTCCAGCGTGTCCCAGAGCTTGCGGTGCGCCTCGTGCGGCAGCGCGAACAGCTGCAGCTGCACCAGCGCCTCGCGCTTGCGCGCCTCGATCTCGGCGGCCGGGTCGGGCGTGTGCCCGCCCAGCGCGCGCAGCGTGGCGCGGTACAGGTCCTCCAGCAGCTTGCCCTTCCAGGCGTTCCAGACCTTGGGGCTGGTGCCGCGGACGTCGGCCACCGTGAGCAGGTACAGGGCGGTGAGCGTGCGCTCGTTGCCGACCCGGGCGGCGAAGGCGGCGATCACCGCCGGGTCGCTCAGGTCCTCCTTCTGGGCGATGCGGCTCATCGCCAGGTGCTCGCGCACCAGGAACTCGATCAGCCGGCCGTCCTCGGCCTCGATCGCGTGCTGGCGGCAGAACTGGCGCACCTCGCGCGCGCCCAGCTCGGAGTGGTCGCCGCCGCGGCCCTTGGCGATGTCGTGGAACAGCGCCGCCACGTACAGCACCCAGGGCCGGTCGAAGCCGGCGGCCAGCTGCGAGCAGAACGGGTACTCGTGCGCGTGCTCGGCGATGAAGAAGCGGCGCACGTTGCGCAGCACCATCAGGATGTGCTGGTCGACCGTGTAGACGTGGAACAGGTCGTGCTGCATCTGGCCGACGATGCGGCGGAACACCCACAGGTAGCGCCCCAGCACCGAGGTCTGGTTCATCAGCCGGAAGGCGTGGGTGATGCCCGAGGGCTGCTGCAGGATGGCCTTGAAGGTGGCGTGGTTGACCGGGTCCTTGCGGAACCCGGCGTCCATCACGCCGCGTGCGTTGTACAGGGCGCGCAGGGTGCGGGCCGACAGTCCCTTGGCACCCACCGTGGTCTGGTAGACGAGGAAGGTCTCCAGCACCGCGTGCGGGTGCCGCTCGTACAGGTCGTCGCCGGCCACCTCCAGCATGCCGGCCTTCATCGAGAAGCGGGCGTTGATCGGCACCGGCTCCTGGCCGCTGGGCGCAAGGCGCTCCTCGATGTTCAGCAGCAGGATCTGGTTGAGCTGGCTGACGGCCTTGGCGGCCCAGTAGTAGCGCTTCATCAGCGCTTCGCCGGCGCGTTGCAGCACGCGGCCGCCTGCGCTGCGGGTGCGGTAGCCGAAGGCCTCGGCGACGGCGGTCTGCAGGTCGAACACCAGCCGGTCCTCGCGCCGGCCGGCGATGGTGTGCAGGCGGGCGCGGATCAGGCGCAGCAGGGCCTCGTTGCGTTCGAGCTGCTGCGCCTCCAGCGGCGTGGCCAGGCCCTTGGCGGCCAGCTCGTCCCAGCTGGTGCCGAAGCCGGCCGCCTTGGCCACCCACAGGATCACCTGCAGGTCGCGCAGGCCGCCGGGCGACTCCTTGCAGTTGGGCTCCAGCGCATAGGGCGTGTTCTCGAAGCGGGTGTGGCGCTGGCGCATCTCCAGCGTCTTGGCGACGAAGAAGGCATGCGGGTCCGCAGCCCGGGTGAAGCGCTCGCGGAACTGCTCGAACAGGGCGCGCTCGCCGGCCAGCCGGCGCGCCTCCAGCAGCGAGGTCTGGACGGTGACGTCGGCCGCGGCGGCGTCCTGGCATTCCTGCAGCGTGCGCACGCTGGAGCCGATCTCCAGGCCGCTGTCCCAGCACTGGCCGATGAAGGCTTCCAGCCGCTGGCGCAGCGCCGCGTCCTGCGCGGGGTCCGTGCCCTCGGGCAGCAGCACCAGCACGTCGACGTCGGAATGCGGGAACAGCTCGCCGCGGCCGTAGCCGCCCACCGCCAGCAGGGCGATGCCGGGGGGCACCTGCGCCGCGCGCCACAGGGCCAGCAGCACGTCGTCGACATGGCGGGCCAGCCGCCGCAGCACGGCGCCGATGGCGCGGGTCGGGCGCGAGGGATCGAGCAGCGCCTGGTTGATGGCGGCCTTCTGCGCTTTCAGTCGATCGCGCAGGAGGGCGGCATCCCCCGACGGCTGCACGGCGGCCTCAGCCGTTGACGAACGCCGGCGGCGGCGGGCTGCCAGCCGACAGCGTGAGCACCTCCCAGCCGCTCTCGGTGACCAGCACCGTGTGCTCCCACTGCGCCGACAGCGAGTGGTCCTTGGTGACGATGGTCCAGCCGTCGTTGCCCAGTTCCTTCACCTCCTTGCGGCCGGCGTTGATCATGGGCTCGATGGTGAAGGTCATGCCGGGCTTGAGTTCCTCCAGCGTGCCGGGCTTGCCGTAGTGCAGCACCTGCGGCTCTTCATGGAAGTTGCGGCCGACGCCGTGCCCGCAGAACTCGCGCACCACCGAGAAGCCGTTGCGCTCGGCGAACTGCTGGATGGCCCAGCCGATGTCGCCCAGCCGGGCCCCCGGCTTGACCTGCACGATGCCGTGCCACATCGCCTCGTAGGTCAGGTGGATCAGCCGCTTGGCCGCGATCGACGCCTCGCCGACCATGAACATGCGGCTGGTGTCGCCGTACCAGCCGTCCTTGATGACGGTGACGTCGACGTTGACGATGTCGCCTTTCTTCAGCGGCTTGTCATTGGGGATGCCGTGGCACACCACGTTGTTGACCGAGGTGCACAGCGAGGCGGGGTAGGGCGGGTAACCCGGCGGCTGGTAGCCCAGCGTGGCGGAGGTGCTGCCCTGCTTCTTCATGCATTCGGCGGCCAGCTCGTCGATCTGGCGCGTGGTGATGCCGGGCTTGATGTGGGGGGTCAGGAAATCCAGCACCTCGGCCGCCAGCCGGCCCGCCGTGCGCATGCCCTGGATGCCGTCGGCGTCCTTGTACGTGATGCTCATGGGCCGAATTATCCGCGAGGGGGTGCGGCGCTGCAGGGCGCCACCGCCCCGCCCGGTAAAATCGAGGGCCTCCCGGCGCCACCCCAGTCAGCGGTGGCGCGATCGCTTCCCAACAGGCTTCACCAGTGACCCTGCACATCACCGAGTTCGAGGGCGGGCGCGCGCTCAGCCCTTTCCGTGTCCAGCAACTTCTGCCCCGGCTGCAAGCGGTGCATGACCGGGTGGAGGGCCTGACGGCGCAGTTCGTCCACCTGGCCGCGTGGGAGCAGGCACCCTCGGCGGCCGACCGCGAACGGCTCGACCAGCTGCTGACCTACGGGGAGCCGTTCGAGGGCGCGGCGGCCGGCACGCCGTTCGTGGTGACCCCGCGGCTGGGCACGGTGTCGCCCTGGGCCTCGAAGGCCAGCGACATCGCGCACAACTGCGGCATTCCGGTGCGGCGCATCGAGCGCGCGGTGGTCTACCGCGTGACGCTCAAGTCCCCCTTGCTCGGCAAGGCGCCGGCCTTGTCGCCGGCGCAGCGCGAGGCCCTCGCGGCGCTGCTGCACGACCGCATGACCGAGAGCGTGCTGCCCGACCTGGCCGGCGCCCACCGCCTGTTCACCGAACTGGCGCCCACGCCGATGGAGGAAGTGGACGTGCTGGCCGGCGGCCGCGGCGCGCTGGAGCGGGCCAACGTGCAGTTCGGGCTGGCGCTGGCCGGCGACGAGATCGACTACCTGCTGGACGCCTTCCGCACGCTGGGCCGCAACCCCACCGACGTCGAACTGATGATGTTCGCGCAGGCCAACAGCGAGCACTGCCGGCACAAGATCTTCAACGCCGGCTTCACCATCGACGGCGTGCCCCAGGAGCACAGCCTGTTCGGGATGATCCGCCACACCCACCGCACGAACCCGCAGCACACCGTCATCGCCTACTCGGACAACGCGGCGGTGATGGAGGGCTCGCCGGTCGAGGCCTTCCTGCCGCTGCGCGGCGACGGGCCCTCGGCCTATGCGCGCCGGCCGGCGCTGCAGCACGTGCTGATGAAGGTGGAGACGCACAACCACCCGACGGCGATCTCGCCCTTCCCGGGCGCGTCCACCGGCGCCGGCGGCGAGATCCGCGACGAGGGCGCCACCGGCCGCGGCGCGCGGCCCAAGGCCGGCCTGACCGGCTTCACGGTCTCGCGCCTGTGGGACAACCCGAACGGCCGGCCGGCACACATCGCCAGCCCGCTGCAGATCATGACCGAGGGTCCGCTGGGCGGCGCCGCCTTCAACAACGAGTTCGGGCGGCCCAACCTGCTGGGCTACTTCCGCGAGTACGAGCAGGTGGTCGACGGCGTGGCGCGCGGCTACCACAAGCCGATCATGATCGCCGGCGGGCTGGGCAGCATCGAGGCCGGCCAGACGACGAAGGAGCGCTTTCCGGCCGGCACGCTGCTGGTGCAGCTGGGCGGGCCCGGCATGCGCATCGGCATGGGCGGCGGCGCCGCCAGCTCGATGGCCACCGGCGCCAACGCGGCCGAGCTGGACTTCGATTCGGTGCAGCGCGGCAACCCGGAGATCGAACGCCGCGCGCAGGAGGTCATCAACCACTGCTGGTCGCTGGGCGCCGCCAACCCGATCCTGGCGATCCACGACGTCGGCGCGGGCGGCCTGTCCAACGCCTTTCCCGAGATCACCCACGATGCCGGCCGCGGCGCCCGCTTCGACCTGCGCCGCGTGCCGCTGGAGGAGTCGGGCCTGGCGCCCAAGGAGATCTGGTGCAACGAGAGCCAGGAGCGCTACGTGCTGGCGATCGCGCCGGCCTCGCTGGAGGCCTTCCGCGCGCTGTGCGAGCGCGAGCGCTGCCCGTTCGCGGTGGTCGGCGTGGCGACCGAGGAGCGGCAACTGGTCGTGGGCGACGTGGATTTGGACGGGGACGGGCAGGGGACCCTCGCCGTCGACATGCCGATGGACGTGCTGCTGGGCAAGCCGCCGAAGATGCACCGTGACGTGAGCTCGGTCGCGCGCAGCTCGCCGCCGATCCAGCTCACCGGCGTATCGCTGCAGGACGCCGTGATCAAGGTCCTGTCGCATCCGACGGTGGCCTCCAAGCGCTTCCTCATCACCATCGGCGACCGTACGGTGGGCGGGCTGTCGCACCGCGACCAGATGGTCGGGCCGTGGCAGGTCCCGGTGGCCGACTGCGCCGTGACGCTGGCCGACTACCAGGGCTTCGCCGGCGAGGCCATGAGCATGGGCGAGCGCACCCCGCTGGCCGCCACCGACGCCGCCGCCTCCGGCCGGATGGCGGTGGCCGAGGCCATCACCAACCTGCTGGCGGCGCCGATCGAGCTGCCGCGCGTGAAGCTGTCGGCCAACTGGATGGCTGCCTGCGGCGAGCCGGGCGAGGACGCCGCGCTGTACGAGACGGTCAAGGCGGTGGGGCTGGAGCTGTGCCCGGCGCTGGGCATCTCCATCCCGGTCGGCAAGGACAGCCTGTCGATGCGCACGCAGTGGCAGGAGGCCGGGCAGGCCAGGCAGGTGACCTCGCCGGTCAGCCTGATCGTCAGCGCGTTCGCCACGCTGGCGGACGTGCGGACCACGCTCACGCCGCAGCTGGATGCCGACGAGGAGACCACGCTGGTGCTGGTCGACCTGGGCAAGGGCCGCCACCGCATGGGCGGCAGCATCCTGGCCCAGGTGCTGGAGCAGCCCGGCGGCGAGGTGCCGGACCTGGATGACCCGCACGACCTGGTGCGGCTGGTGGATGCCGTCAACGCGCTGCGGGCGCAGGGCCGCATCCTGGCCTACCACGACCGCAGCGACGGCGGCCTGCTGGCGGCGGCCTGCGAGATGGCCTTTGCCGGCCACGTCGGCATCGCCCTGAACGTGGACCTGCTGGTCACCGAGGGCGACGGCATCAGCGACAGCCGGGCCGAGTACGGCGATGCCAAGAACTGGGCCGGGCAGGTCGGCGCGCGCCGCGAGGAGCTCACGCTCAAGGCGCTGTTCAGCGAGGAACTGGGCGTGCTGCTGCAGGTGCGCAGCGCCGAGCGCAACACCGTGATGCAGGTGCTGCGCGAGCACGGCCTGTCCCGGCACAGCCACTTCGTCGGGCAGACCCGCCCGGCCTCGTCGCCGCTGGACGCGGGCAAGGGCGAGGTCCAGGTCTGGCGCGACACCAGGGCGGTGTTCAGCGCCAGGCTGGCCGACCTGCACCAGGTCTGGGACAGCGTGAGCTGGAAGATCTGCCAGCAGCGCGACAACCCCGAAGGCGCCGACGCGGAACATGCCGCCGCCGGCGATCCGGCCGATCCCGGCCTGCAGTTCGCCCCCAGCTTCGATCCGCAGGACGACGTGGCCGCGCCGTTCCTCAATCTCGCGCGGCCGCGCGTGGCCATCCTGCGCGAGCAGGGCGTCAACTCGCACCTGGAGATGGCGTACTGCTTCGACCTGGCCGGCTTCGAGGCGGTCGACGTGCACATGACCGACCTGCAGTCCGGCCGCGCCGAGCTGCCGCAGTTCCAGGGCTTCGTGGCCTGCGGCGGCTTCAGCTACGGCGACACGCTGGGCGCCGGCATCGGCTGGGCGCGCAGCATCACCTTCAACCCGCAGCTGTCGCAGCAGTTCCAGGCCTTCTTCGACCGCAGCGACACCTTCGCGCTGGGCGTGTGCAACGGCTGCCAGATGATGGCCGAGTTGGCCGACATCATCCCGGGCGCGCAGGCCTGGCCGCGCTTCACCACCAACCGCAGCGAGCGCTACGAGGCGCGGCTGGCGCAGGTGGAGGTGCTGGATTCGCCCAGCCTGTTCTTCGCCGGCATGGCCGGCAGCCGGCTGCCGATCGTGGTGGCGCACGGCGAGGGCTATGCCAACTTCGCGCATCGGGGCGACCCGGCCGCGGCCATCGCCGCGATGCGCTACGTCGACCACCATGGCCAGCCGACCGAGGCCTATCCGCTCAACCCCAACGGCAGCCCGGGCGGCCTGACGGCGGTGACCACGGCCGACGGCCGATTCACGGCCATGATGCCGCACGCCGAGCGCGCCTTCCGCAACATCCAGATGTCCTGGAGCGGCGGCGACAAGAGCGACTTCAGCCCCTGGCTGCGGATCTGGCGCAATGCCAGAAAATGGGTCGGTTGACAGGACCGGCGACCAATAACCCAGTGGGGTAGGTCCCGATAGGGAGGCGGCGGGTCGGCGCGTCGAATGCAGGGATGACACCCCTGCAGCCGCCGGCCCCGGATTCCCTGCCGGCCCCCGCCGCCGCGCCGCGCCGCGAACTGCGCGCGATCACGCTGGCCGATCCGTTGCGCTGGCTGGCGCGCGGTGCGCGAGACCTGCGCGCGGCGCCCGGCATCTCGCTGTTCTACGGCCTGTGCTTCTGGGGCATGGCGCTGCTGCTGGGTGCGGTGTTCCGCCGCATGCCGGAGTACACCGTGTCCTTCGTCTCGGGCTGCTTCCTGCTCGGACCGTTCCTGGCCATGGGCTTGTACGAAGTCAGCCGCCGGCACGAGCAGGGGGTGGCGCAGGACTTCGCCGGCTCGCTGACCTGCTGGGACCGCCACCTGGGCAGCATGGGGCTGCTGGTGCTGGTCCTGACGCTGCTGGAGCTGCTGTGGGGCCGCGCCTCGCTGGTGGTGTTCGCGGTGTTCTTCGACACCGGCATGCCGACCACCGCCTCGGTGCTGCAGGCGGTGTTCAACCCGCGCAACTGGCAGTTCGTGACGGCCTACGCGCTGGTGGGCGGCGTGTTCGCCGCGCTGGTGTTCTCCACCTGCGTGGTGTCGATCCCGATGATCCTGGACCGCGACACCGACGCGATCAGCGCCGGCATCGCCAGCATCCAGGCGGTGGCCGGCCGCACCGCGCCCCTGCTGCTGTGGGGCGCGCTGATCGTGGCGCTGCTGGCGGGTGCGATGCTGCTGCCCTGGGCGGTGGGCGTGCTGCTGGTGGGCCCATGGCTGGGGCACGCGAGCTGGCATGCCTACCGCGGCTGCTTCGCCTGGGATACCGCCCACGGCGGCGCGCCCGGGCCGATCCCCTAGGGCAGGGCCTCTTGACGGGCGGCGCCCCGGCTTTGTTGAATGTCGAAGCTTCGCGCCCACCCGGGTGCGGTCGAAGGCAAGCCGGCTGGAGGATCGAAGGATGTTCAAGCTGTTCAGGCGCCAAGCCCCCGCTGCGCGGCCTTCCGAACCGGCTGACGCCGCCGCGGCGCCTGCGCCAGCGAGCCCGGCCCGCACGCCCGTGCCGCCCGAGGCGCCGCCCCAGCTCGAAGTCCGCGAGGACCACGACGAATCGGCCTGGGACTTGTGGGAGCAGTCCAACTTCCAGCTCGACAGCCAGATGGGGGGGCTTGCGCCGTCGGACTCGGTGCGGGTGCGCGAGGCGCGCCCCAGCCAGGACGCGGACCTGGACGACCCGTTCTCGCGCGTCGGCAAGCACCACCGCTGAAAGCGGGCCGGCGCCCGCGGGCCGCGCCTACACTCGGGCGCGATGCCCACCGGCCGCTACGACCGAATCGATGCCCTGCGTGGCGCCGCCATCGTCTGGATGACGGCCTTCCACTTCTGCTTCGACCTCAATTACTTCGGCTGGATCCGCCAGGACTTCCTGCGCGACCCGGTCTGGACCGGGCAGCGCACGGCCATCGTCAGCCTGTTCCTGTTCTGCGCCGGCCTGTCGCAGGCGGTGGCCCACGCCCAGGGCCAGCGTTGGCCGCGCTTCTGGCGGCGCTGGGCCCAGATCGCCGGCTGCGCGCTGCTGGTGACGGCCGGCTCCTGGCTGATGTTCCCGCGCAGCTACATCTTCTTCGGCGTCCTGCACGGCATCGCGGTGATGCTGGTCGTGGTGCGGCTGACGGCGGGCTGGGGGCGCTGGCTCTGGCTGGCCGGGGCGCTGGCGATCGGCCTGGCAATGGCCGCGCCGGCGGCCCACGCCGCCTGGCCCGCGCTGGAGGTCCTGAACCGGCCCCCGTTCCACTGGCTGGGCCTGGTCAGCCGCAAGCCGGTCACCGAAGACTACGTGCCGGTGTTCCCCTGGCTGGGCGCGATCTGGTGGGGCCTGGCGGCCGGTCAATGGCTGCTGGCGAACCGGCCGCAGGTGCTGCAGGGCCGGCTGCTTCCCCAGGGGCGGCCGCTGGCCTGGATGGGGCGCTGGAGCCTGTCCTGGTACATGCTGCACCAGCCGGTGATGATCGCGGTGGTCGCGGGGGTGACGTACCTGGCCAGGGGCTAGGGCCGGCGCAGCCCGAACCAAGCCACCACGACACTGTCATTCCCCGCGCAGGGGGGATCCAGCGCGACGCGCACGAGGCGTCGGAAAAGCCAAAAGCGGCCGCAAGGGCCGCTTCCGGTGGATCGCCGCTTGCGCGGGAATCGAATTACTCGCTGCGCTCGGATTCGAGCCTGGATTCCCCGCCTTCGCGGGGATGGAGTAACGCGCTGCGCTCGTTACTCCACCTTGGCCCCGGTTCGCAGGTCCTGCTGGAACTTCGCCAGCTTCTGCTGCTGCAGCGACTGGGCGATCTGCGGCTTGACCTCTTCCAGCTTGGGCAGCTGGGCATCGCGCACGTCGTCCAGGCGGATCACGTGCCAGCCGAACTTGGTCTGGACCGGCTGCTGGGTGGTCTGGCCCTTGCCGAGCTTGACCATGGCATCGGAGAACTCGGGCACGTAGCTGGCCGCGTTGCCCCAGTCGAGGTCGCCTCCGTTGGCGCCGGAGCCCGGGTCCTTGGACTGCTTCTTGGCGATGTCCTCGAACTTCTGGCCCTTCTTCAGGTTGGCGATGATGGCCTTGGCCTCGGCTTCCTTCTCGACCAGGATGTGGCGCGCCCGGTACTCCTTGCCGCCGTTGGCCGCCGCGAACTTGTCGTACTCGGCCTTGATCTCGGCGTCGGTCACCGGGTTCTTCTTCTGGTAGTCGGCGAACAGCTCGCGGATCAGCAGGGTCTGGCGGGCCAGTTCCATCTGGTTGCGGAAGTCCTCGCTGCCCTCCAGGCCGCGCTTTTGCGCTTCCTGCATGAACACCTCGCGGGCGATGACTTCTTCCTTGAGCTGCTCGGAGATCTCCGGCGTGACCGGCCGGCCCGACTTGGCGAACTGCGAGGCCAGCACGTCCACCCGCGCCTTGGGCACCGGCTTGCCGTTGACGATGGCGACGTTCTGTGCCGCGGCAGGCAGGGCGGCGCACAGGAAGGCAGCGGCGGCGACCGCCAGGAGTTGCTGTTTCATCGGGGGTGGGTCCCTCTCAAGGGGTGGCGCAAAAAGCGGGGGAGGTCAGGAGGTTTCGATGGCCAGCGCATGGACGCCGGCGTCGATGAAATCTCGCAGCGCATCATACACAAGGCGATGCCGCGCCACCCGGGGCTTGCCGGCGAACAGCGGGGAGTCGATCCGCACCCGGAAATGGGTGCCGACGCCGGTGCCGTCCTGGCCGGCATGGCCCAGGTGCTGGACACTCTCGTCGATCACTTCCAGCCGGGTCGGCGACAGGCGCTCGGCCAGCCTCTGCTGCAGGGCCTGGGCGGTGATGCCGGTGGCCATGGCTTACTCGGCCTCCGTCTTCATGAACCGCGACAGGTAGGCCGCCTGCGCCAGCACGAACACGATCATCAGGCCCAGGCCGCCGAACAGCTTGAAGTTGACCCAGGTGTCGGTGGCGAAGTTGAAGGCCACCCACAGGTTGATCGCCCCCATGGCGGCGAAGAAGCCGACCCAGCTCCAGTTCACCACCCGCCAGGCCGGGTCGGGCAGCGTCATCTGTGCACCCATCAGGGACTTGAGCAGGTTCTTGCGGAACACCAGCTGGCCGGCGGCCAACACGCCGCCCATCAGCCAGTACAGGACCGTCGGCTTCCACTTGATGAAGTTCTCGTCGTGCGCCAGCAGGGTGGCGCCGCCGAACAGCACGATGACGCCCAGGCTGAGCCAGTGCATCGGCTCGATCCTGCCGGTGGACCAGCGCACCCAGGCGATCTGCGCCACGGTCGCCACGATGGCCACCCCGGTGGCCACCCAGATGTCGAACAGCTTGAAGGCGGCGAAGAAGACCGCGATGGGCAGGAAGTCGATCAGCAGTTTCATTCGGTCTTCTGGAAGTCGAGGGAGGCCGAGTTCATGCAGTAGCGCAGCCCGGTCGGCGCCGGTCCGTCGGGGAACACGTGGCCCAGGTGGGCGCCGCACTGGGCGCAGACGGTCTCGGTGCGCACCATGCCGTGGCTGGTGTCGCGGATCTCCATGATCGAGCCGGGCACCGCCTCGGCAAAGCTCGGCCAGCCGCAGCCGGCATCGAACTTGGTCACCGAATCGAACAGCTTGTTGCCGCAGCAGATGCAGTGGTAGCTGCCGTCGGCCCAGACCGCCTCGTACTTGCCGGTGAAGGGGCGCTCGGTGGCGGCGTGGCGGGTGACTTCGAAGGCGCCGCGCTCGGCGCCTTTTTGCGCCAGGGTCGCCTTCCACTCGTCGTCGGACTTGCGGATCGGGTAGTTCATGAGGAGCAACTGATCTCGATGTGGGAGGCCCATTCGGGCGGAAAGCCGGCCAGCGCCTCGTGCGCCGGATGCTCGTCGAAGGGCGACTGCAGCACGGCCAGCAGCTCGGCCACGCCGCCGAAATCCTTCTGCTGCGCGCGCCGGATCGCCAGCTCGGCCAGGTGGTTGCGCAGCACGTACTTGGGATTGGTCCGCAGCATCGCAAGCCCGGCCGTCGCGCGGTCGGCGGGCAGGCGGGCCGCGTAGTCTAGCAACCAGGCATCGAACGCCGCGCGGTCGAGGAACAGGTCGCGCACCGGCTCGATCGCCGCGCCGGCGACATGCTGCGACAGGCGCCGCCAGAAGATCGGGTAATCCACCTTGTCGGCGGCCAGCCGCTGCAGGATGCCTTCGATCAGGGCCCGGTCGCCTTCCCGCGAATCGCCCAGGCCCAGCTTGGCCCGCATGCGTGACTCCAGCTCGCGCGGGAACACCGTCTTGTACGACTCCAGCGCGGCCAGCGTCGTTGCCTCGTCGCCGATCAGCGGCAGCAGGGCCTGGCCGAGGCCGAACAGGTTCCAGTAGGCGATGTTGGGCTGGCGGTTGTAGGCGTAGCGCCCGGTCTCGTCGCTGTGGTTGCAGACGTGGCCGGGGTCGAACGCATCCAGGAACTGGAACGGACCGTAGTCGATGGTCAGGCCCAGGATGCTCATGTTGTCGGTGTTCATCACGCCATGGCAGAAGCCGACGGCCTGCCACTGCGCCAGCAGGGCGGCCGTGCGCTCGCTGACCTGCTCGAGCAGCGCCGCGTAGGCGTTGCCGCCGAAGCGGCCGCTCGAGCGGCACCCGGGGTAGTGGCGATCGATGACGTAGTCGGCCAGCCGGCGCAACGGCTCCTCCTGCCCGCGCGCGGCGAAGTGCTCGAAATGGCCGAAGCGGACGAAGCTCGGTGCCACCCGCACCACCACGGCGGCCGTCTCGACCGTCTCGCGCCGCACCGGCGCGTCGGAGCCGGTGACGCTCAGCGCCCGGGTGGTGGGGATGCCCAGGCCGTGCATGGCCTCCGAGCAGAGGTATTCGCGGATGCTCGAGCGCAGCACCGCGCGGCCATCGCCCATGCGCGAGTACGGCGTGCGGCCGCTGCCCTTGAACTGCAGCTCCTGCGGGCCACCGGCCGCGTCGATCTCCCCCAGCAGCACAGCGCGCCCGTCGCCCAGCTGGCCGGCCCAGACGCCGAACTGGTGGCCGCTGTAGACGCTGGCCAGCGGCCGGGTGCCGGCGATCGGCAGCGAGCCGGTGAGGGCGGCCACGCCCGCGTCGCCGCGCAGGCGGTCGGCGTCCAGGCCCAGCTCGTCGGCCAGGCGGCGATTGAGCCCGACCAGGTAGGGCTCTGGCAGGGGCAGGGGCGCCAGTTCGGTGTGGAAGGCCGGCCCCAGGCCGGCGAACGTGTGGCGCCAGCGCACGCCCAGGTCCAGTTCGCGCACGGGCGCAGCCACGTCTTGGTTCATGGCCGCATTGTCCCGCCCCCGCCGTTTGCCGGCAGGGAAGGGGAGACTCGCTGCAGGCCGCCGGCTCGGGGTCCTCAGCCCGACCTTAGGCATTTCGCCTATAGCGCGGCCATTGACACCACCCGGATAATTTTTTAGTTGTGGAGCGCGCCCCGGATCGGCGGCAGCGAGGGAGGAACAACGATGAGCAACATGTCGATGGCCGCAAGCACGGCCGTCCCGGTTTCCGATGCGCCGCTGGCGCCGCATCTGCGCGCCGAGGCGCCAGCCGCACCGCGCGAGATCGCGATCGACGAGCTGGAAATCCGCCACCTGCAAGGGCCCGGCGACATCGCCCGGGTGCTGCACCTGCGCCAGGAAATCCACCTGCCGGCGGCCGCGCTGGCCGACCCCGGCTTCGAGAGTCGGGAAAAAAAAGAGACCAGCACGGCTTTGTCGCCGGATTCCTCTGGCGCGGCACCTGGATTGGAACCATTCGTCTTATTCCGCTCGGGCTCGGCCTCGCACCCTGCGAGAAGCTGCTGGTGACACAGGACGCGGCGCCCCACCTCATGCCCGCGGCCTGGGAGGTCGGCAGGCTGGTGGTCGCGCCGGAGTACCGCGCCGGTCCGGAAGCGCTCAAGCGCTGCCTGTTCCTGACCCTGGCCCACCTGCTGGACCACCTGCAGGTCGAGAATCTGTTCGCCACCTGCACGCCGCTGCTGGGGCGCCTGTACCGCCGCTTCGGCTTCTCGGTGCTGCTCAAGGACGCCTTCGAAGGCGAGGACGGCAGCTACTCGCTGATCCATGGCGACGTCGCCACCGTGTTCCGCGCTCTGGCCGGCAGTGAGCAGGAACAGCAGCAGGCGCAGCTGCGGCTGGCCGCCCTGCGCCCGCACTGAACGCATCGGAAAGCCCGCCATGAACTGGTTCTCGCGCGTGTTCGCCCACTACGAGGCCTACCACGCGTACGGCCCGCCGCGGCTGAAGTACATGGGCTACCTGGGCGCGGTCACGTACATCGCCTTCTTCTTCCTGCGCTTCACGCGCAGCAAGCCGGAGATCTGGGACGACATCGGCTTCCGGCTGGTGGCCGTGGCGCTGTTCCTCGGCCTGGGGCTGAAAGACCACTGGCCGCGCCGGCTCAAGCCCTACTACATCCGCTACTCCTACGGGGTGCTGCTGTACTGCCTGCCGTGCTTCACGGTGCTGGTCGCGCTGGAGCGCGGCGGCGGCGTACCGGCGATCTCCAACGCCTTCATCGTGCTGTGTTTCCTGGTCATGCTGACCGACTGGCGCAACACGCTGGTGATGCTGGCGGCGGGCACCGGCCTGGCCGCGCTCTGGTACGCACTGACGGTCGACCAGCCACGCGTGCCGATGGACCTGGTGTCCCAGCTGCCGGCCTATGCGCTGATCGTGATCGGCGGCAACCTGTTCAAGTTCTCCACCGAGCAGATCGACGCCGAGCGCAAGCTGCGCGCCACCCAGGGCCTGGCCGGCTCGATCGCGCACGAGTTGCGGCACCCGCTGGCGCAGGTGCACCACAGCCTGCAGGCCATGCAGCGCGTGCTGCCGGCGCCGGGGCTGTCGGGCGGCCAGCTGGCGCCGGTCGGCCCGGCCGACGTCGACACGCTGTACCGGCACCTGGCCCATGGCGAGCAGGCCGTGCAGCGCGGCCTGCAGGTGATCTCCATGACACTGGACGAGGTCAGCGCGCGGCCGCTGGACACCGCCAGCTTCTCCTACCTGTCGGCCGCCGCGGTGGTCTCCAAGGCGGTCGAGGAGTACGGCTACGACAGCGAGGACGAGTGCGCCGCCGTCGCCGTGCAGGTGCAGGAGGACTTCCAGTTCCGGGGCGACGAGACCGCCTGCCTGTTTGTGCTGTTCAACCTGATCAAGAATGCGCTGTACTACCTGCGGCTGCAGCCGGGCACGCGCGTCTGGATCATGGTCGGCGGCCAGCAGGTGCGGGTGCGCGACAACGGGCCCGGCATCGCGCCCGAGGTGCTGCCCACCCTGTTCGAGCCGTTCCGCTCGGTCGGCAAGTCGGGCGGCACCGGCCTGGGGCTGGCCTATTGCCAGCGGGTGATGAAGGCGTTCGGCGGCACCATTCGCTGCCAGTCGCAGCCCGGCGCCTTCACCGAGTTCACGCTGCAGTTCCCGGCGGTGGGCGAGCAGGCGCGCGAGGAGCACCACGCCCGCGGACTGGCGCAGGCGCGCGATGCGCTGGCCGGCAAGCGGCTGCTGATGGTGGAGGACGACGCCGCCCAGCGGGCCCTTACCCGGCACAAGCTGCGGCCGGTCGGGCTGTCGATCGACGAGGCGGCCGACGGGCAGCGGGCTCTGGACCTGCTGGCCCGGCACGCCTACGACCTGGTGCTGCTGGATCTGAACATGCCGGTGGTCGACGGCTACCAGGTGGCCCAGCGGCTGCGCCAGGGCCAGGCGCCCGCCAACCGCTACGTCCGCATCGTCGCCCACACCAGCGAGCCGGCCCATGTGGCGCGGGTCAAGACCCAGCGGGCCGGCATCGACAGCTTCGTCGCCAAGCCCAGCGACCAGTTGCCGCTGGTGCAGGCCCTGGTGCAGGCACTGCAACGGCAAGGCGCGGAAGTGGCGGCCCATGCGCTGGCCGGCCGCCGGGTGCTGCTGGCCGACGACAGCGCCTACAACCGGCGTGCGGTGGCGGCCTACCTGCGCGAAGCCGGCGCCGAGGTGGTCGAGGTCGACACCGGCCAGGCGGCGCTGCAGGCGCTCGGCCAGGCCTCCCCGTTCGACGCGGTGCTGATGGACCTGGGCATGCCCGGCATGGGCGGCCTGGACACCGCCCGCGCCGTGCGCGCCAGCCGCCAGCCCTGGTCCGGCGTGCCGATCCTGGCCCTGACCGCCCATTCCGACGCCCCGGCCATGCAGGGCGCGCGCGAGGCCGGCATGGACGGCTTCCTGGTCAAGCCGGTCGAGGCCATGCAGTTGTACGAAGCCCTCGGCGCGGTGCTCGCCGGCGGCGCGGCGCAGTCGCACCAACCGACCGCTGCGGCCGGGCCGGCGGGCGGCAGCGACGGTCCGCTGCTCAACGAAGCGCGGCTGGAGAGCTACCGCCGGCTGGGCCTGCTGGACGAACTGCTGGCCGACTACCTGCCGGAGATCGCCCGGCTGGTCGGCTCGCTCGAGCACGCGGTGCGGGCGCAGGACCTCCACCAGGCGCGGGACGCGCTGCACTCGCTGCTGGGCATGAGCGGCGAGGCCGGCGCGCTGGCGCTTTACCAGCAGGTGCGCCAGGTCTATGTGCCGGTGCTCGAGGAGAGCCGCTGGCCGGCCGGCGCCGACTGGCTGCAGCAGGTGCAGGCGCTGGCGGCGCGCACCGACCAGGCGCTGCGCGACTACGGCGCTCGCCACCAGCCGCGCGAGGAGGCCTAGCATCCGCGCCATGGAACCTGCCATTGCACGCTGCATCCTGTTCGTCGATGACGACGAGCGTTCGCGCAAGTGGTTCGCGCGCAGCTTCGCCGGCGAATTCGAGGTCGCCACCGCCGCCAGCGCCGACGAGGCGCTGGCCCTGCTGGCCGAAGGCAGCGGCCGCTTTGCCGTCCTGGTCACCGACTACCGCATGCCCGGGCAGGACGGCATGCGACTGCTGTGCCGCGTGCAGCGCGAGCATCGCCACGTCGTTCGGCTGCTGGCCACCGCCTATGCGGAAAAGGAAGTGGCCATCGCGGCCGTCAACCAGGGCCGGGTGCTGCGCATCCTGGAAAAGCCGCTGGAGGACGAGCCGACCCGCGAAGCGCTGCGCGAGGCGCTGGCGCTGTACCGCACGCAGGCGCTGCAGCGCGCCATGAACGAGAACCGGGCGGCGGCCCTGCGCGAGACGCTGGGCTTCCTGGCGCACGAGCTGAACACGCCGCTGGCCACCGTGCGCGGCTGTGTCGCCAGCGTCGCATCGCGCCACCTGCCCCCCAACCCGCAGGCGCCGGCCGGCATCGCCCGCTTCGAGGAACACGAGCCGGGCGAGCTGCTGGCGGCGCTGGAGCGGGCCGAGCGGCGTGCGCTGTATTGCCAGTCGCTGGTCTCCACCTTCCTGCAGTCGGCGCGCGACGCTTATCCCGGCGCCGCGCCCCAGACGGTCAGCGCCGCGGCGCTGCTGGCGGCCTTGCGCGACGAGTTCCCGTTCGAGGACGCGGAGCGGGGCTGGGTCTCGTTCCAGGTGGAACAGGATTTCCGCCTGCCCGGCCGGCGCGACCTGCTGTACCTGGTGCTGTGCACGCTGGCCAAGAACGCGCTGCAGGCGCTGCGCGACACGCCGCAGCCGCAGCTGCAGGTCCAGGCCGGCTGCGAAGCGGACGCCGGCGCCGCCCGCGGCTGGATCCGCTTCGTCGACAACGGCCCCGGCATCCCCGCGCCGGTGCTGGAGCGCCTCACCCGTGAGCCGGTCACAACCCGGGCTGGCGGCAACGGCATGGGACTGATGTTCTGCCAGCGCGTGATGCAGGCCGCCGGCGGCTCCGTGCGCATCGACTCCACCGAAGGCGCGGGCACCACCGTGACGCTGGAGTTCCTGCGTTCGGTGCAGCCGGCGCCCGCCGCGTCGACCTGAGCCGCACCGGTTCCGGACGTGACGCGACGCGTCCCGCGCGCGCCGGCAAGCCCGGCATTTCGTTTTAGCATCGGCCTTTCCCGGTCCAAGAGCCGCCAGACAAGGAGACCCCATGCTCGGCCTGATGCAAAGCCAACCCCTGCTGATTTCGTCGCTGATCGAGTTCGCCGACCGCCACCAGGGCGACGGTGAGATCGTCTCGCGCCGCGTCGAGGGCGACATCCACCGCTACACCTGGCGCGACGTCGCCCGGCGGGCGCGGCAGGTGGCGAATGCGCTCGACGGCATGAAGCTGCTGTTCTCGGACCGGGTCGCCACGCTGGCCTGGAACGGCTACCGGCACCTGGAGCTGTACTTCGGCGTGTCCGGCTCCGGCCGCGTGCTGCACACCATCAACCCGCGCCTGCACCCCGAGCAGATCGCCTGGATCGCCAACCATGCCGAAGACCAGGTGCTCTGCTTCGACGCCACCTTCCTGCCGCTGGTGCAGGCGGTGCATGCCAAGTGCCCCACCATCCGGCAGTACGTGCTGCTGTGCGACTCCGGCAAGGTGCCGGCCGACACCGGCATTCCCAACCTGGTCGCCTACGAGGACTGGATCGGCGGCCAGCCCACCGGCTACGAGTGGCCGCAGTTCGACGAGAACTCGGCCTCCAGCATGTGCTACACGAGCGGCACCACGGGCCACCCGAAGGCGGCGCTGTACAGCCACCGCTCGACCCTGCTGCACGCCTACGCCGCGGCGCTGCCCGACGTGATGGGCCTGTCGGCGCGCGACTCGGTGCTGCCGGTGGTTCCCATGTTCCACGTCAACGCCTGGGGCATCCCGTACTCGGCCGCGCTCACCGGCTGCAAGCTGGTGTTCCCCGGCCCGGCGCTGGACGGCAAGTCGGTCTATGAACTGGTCGAGGCCGAGAAGGTGACCTTCGCGGCTGGCGTGCCGACGGTGTGGCAGATGCTGCTGGGCCACATGAAGCAGGGCGGCCTGCGCTTCTCGACCCTCAAGCGCACCGTGATCGGCGGCTCGGCCTGCCCGCCCGCGATGATCGATGCCTTCCGCGAGGAGTACGGCGTCGACGTGCTGCATGCCTGGGGCATGACCGAGATGAGCCCGCTGGGCACGCTGTGCACGCTGAAGAACAAGCACCTCGCGCAGCCGGCCGGGCAGCAGATGGCGATCCGACTCAAGCAGGGCCGCGCGATCTTCGGGGTGGACATGAAGATCGTCGGCGACGGCGGCCAGGAACTGCCCTGGGACGGCAAGGCCTTCGGCGACCTGTACGTGCGCGGACCCTGGGTGGTGCGCGAGTACTTCAAGGGCGAGGGCGGCGACCCGCTGGTGGACGGCTGGTTCCCGACCGGCGACGTCGCCACCATCGACGCCGACGGCTTCATGCAGATCACCGACCGCAGCAAGGACGTGATCAAGTCCGGCGGCGAGTGGATCAGCTCGATCGACGTCGAGAACATTGCCATGGCGCACCCGGCGGTGCAGATGGCCGCGTGCATCGGCATGAAGCATCCCAAGTGGGACGAGCGGCCGATCGTGGCGGTGGTCAGGAAGCCCGGCACCGAAGTCACGCGCGAGGAACTGCTCAAGTTCTACGAGGGCAAGATTGCCAAGTGGCAGGTGCCGGACGACGTGGTGTTCGTCGATGCCATCCCGCTGGGCGCCACCGGCAAGATGCTCAAGACCCGGCTGCGCGAGCAACTGAAGGACTATCGGCTGCCGTCGGCCTGAGGACCTTCGCGCCGGCCTGTCGCGTTCGGGATAGCCGGGACTGCGCTTACGGGCAATCCCTGACCGTTGCGCTTTGCAAAGCCATTACGCTGCGCCCACCAAACCACCGCAGGAGACACGAGATGAGTTTCACGCTGAGGCATGTCACCGTCGCTGCCGTGCTGGCCATGGGCGGCGCCGGGTTCGCGCTCGCGCAGGCGCCCGCCAAGCCGGCCGCTCCAGCCAAGGAAGCGCCGGCCAAGGCCGCACCGGCGGCTCCTGCGGCAGCGGCCGCCGCCATGGGCGGGCCGCTCAAGAACGAGACCGTGCGCATCGCGTTCATGGACCCGCTGTCCGGGCCGTTCGCCAACGTCGGCCAGAACCAGCTCAAGAGCTGGCAGTTCGTCGCCGAGCAGCTCTCGGGCCGTGCGCCCTCGGGCGTGAGGTTCGAGGTGGTCGGCTTCGACAACAAGGGCTCGCCGCAGGAGAGCCTGAACACCCTGAAGGCGGCCATCGACCAGGGCTTCCGCTACGTCACCCAGGGCAACGGCTCGGGCGCCGCCACCGCCATCCTGGATGCCGTGTCCAAGCACAACGCGCGCAATCCCGGCAAGGAAGTCGTCTATCTCAACTACGCGGCGGTCGATCCGGCGTTGACCAACGAGAAGTGCGACTACTGGCACTACCGCCTGGACGCCGACACCTCCATGAAGATGGAGGCGCTGACCTCCTTCATGAAGGACCAGCCCAGCGTCAAGAAGGTCTTCCTGATCAACCAGAACTACTCGCACGGCCACCAGGTCGCCAAGTACTTCAAGGACGCGATCAAGCGCAAGCGCCCCGACGTGCAGATCGTCGGTGAAGACCTGCACCCGATCGGCCAGGTCAAGGACTTCTCGCCCTACGTGGCCAAGATCAAGCAGGCCGGCGCCGACACCATCGTCACCGGCAACTGGGGCCAGGACCTCACGCTGCTGGTCAAGGCGCTGAACGACGCCGGCCTGAAGATCCCGATGTACACCTACTACGCCGGCGTCACGGGCACGCCCACGGCGCTGGCCGCCGGCGGCGACAGCGAGGTGTACGTGGTGGCCTATGGCCACGCCAACCAGACCGGCGAGATCGGCAAGCTCGCCGCCGACTTCCACAAGAAGTTCAACGACGACTACTACACCTTCGCCACCTACAACGGCATCAACCTGCTGAACAACGCGATGGCCAAGGCCGGCTCCACCGACCCGGTCAAGGTGGCGCGGGCGCTGGAAGGGCTGTCGGTCAAGAGCTTCGCCGGCGACGTGCAGATGCGCGGCTCCGACCACCAGCTGCAGATGCCGATGTACATCACCAAGTGGCAAAAGGCCAAGAAGGGCGAGTACAGCGTCGAGAACACCGGCTACACCTTCGTGCCGATCAAGCAGATGGATTCCTACGTGTCCAGCACGCCCACCAGCTGCCAGATGAAGCGGCCGGGCGCGTGACGGTTCCGGCCCGCGGCCGGCGCCGCGGGCCTTGCGCAGGAGCCGGGGGGCTAGGACGAGGGAAACAGCCTTTCCTGTTTCCCGTCGCTAGCCCCTCTTCATGAACGCCGCCGATCGTCTCGCATGGATTCCACCCGCCTGCGGTGCCCAGGCCCACAACCCGTAGTTCCCCGTCCCCAGCCTCCGGTCTCCCTCAGTGGAATTCTTCACCATCTCCCTCCTGAACGGCATCAGCTACGGGCTGCTGCTGTTCATGCTGAGTTCAGGCCTCACGCTGATCTTCAGCATGATGGGCGTGCTCAACTTCGCCCACGCCAGCTTCTACATGCTGGGGGCGTACTTCGCGTTCACCACCGCGCAGCTGGTGGGCTACTGGCCGGCGCTGGCAGTCGCGCCGCTGCTGGTGGGCGTGCTGGGCGCCCTGTTCGAGAAGTACTGCCTACGCCGGGTGCACAAGTTCGGCCACGTGCCCGAGCTGCTCATCACCTTCGGCCTGTCCTTCATCCTGCTCGAGATGGTGCAACTGGTGTGGGGCACCGGCTCGGTCGACTACCGGGTGCCGGCGGCGCTGGACGGCCCGCTGTTCACGCTGTACGGCACCCAGTTCCCGATGTACCGCGGCTTCATGATGCTGGTGGCGGTGCTGATGCTGGTGGCGATCTGGCTGCTGCTCACGCGCACCCGCATCGGGCTGGTGATCCAGGCGGCGCTGACGCATCCGGGCGCGGTCGAGGCGCTGGGCCACAACGTGCCGCGCGTGTTCATGCTGGTGTTCGGCGGCGGCGCCGCGCTGGCCGGCCTGGCGGGCGTGATCGGCGGCAACGCCTTCGTCACCGAGCCGGGCATGGCGGCCACGGTGGGCTCCATCATCTTCGTGGTGGTGGTGGTCGGCGGCATGGGCTCGCTGTCGGGCGCGTTCCTGGCCTCGCTGCTGATCGGCATCGTGCAGACCTTCGCAGTGGGCGTGGACGCCTCCATCCAGGGCGCGCTGGACACGGTCGGCCTGCACGTGTCGTCCGACACCTTCGGCTACGCCCTCTGGAAGCTCAAGATCAGCCAGGTCGCGCCCATCCTGCCCTACCTGTTCCTGGTGCTGATGCTGATCTTCCGGCCCAAGGGCCTGCTGGGCACGCGGGAGGGCTGACGCAATGGGCAGCCTGACCGACACGCAGCAAGCGCCGGCCACGGCGCAGGAGAACACGCGGGTGGGCGTTCCGATGCCACTGGCGGGCACGTCGCCATCGTCCATCCCCGCCACCGGCGCCAAGGCGGGCTATTACGAGTTCAAGCCCTGGAACGTGGGCCGCTGGCTGATCTGGTCGCTGTTCGCCATCGTGCTGCTGGTGGCGCCGCTGGTGTTCACCAGCTCGCTGGCGCACACCATGCTCAGCCAGATGGGCATCGCGATCATCGTCTGCCTGTCCTACAACATGCTGCTGGGGCAGGGCGGCATGCTCAGCTTCGGGCATGCGGTGCACTCGGGCCTGGGCGCCTTCCTGGCGATCCACGCGCTCAACCTGGTCTCGGCCGGCACGCTGCCGCTGCCCGTGAGCCTGGTCCCCATCGCCGGCGGGCTGGCCGGCCTGGCCTTCGCGCTGCTGCTGGGATGGGTCACGACCAAGAAGGCCGCCACCCCGTTCGCGATGATCACGCTGGGCATCGGCGAGCTGGTCTGGGCCTCGTCGCTGATGTTCCCCGAGTTCTTCGGCGGCGAGGGCGGCATCTCGGGCAACCGGGTGACCGGCTCCCAGCCGTTGGGCATCACCTTCGGGCCGCAAATACAGCTCTACTACCTGATCGCGCTCTACACCTTCATCTGCACCGGCGCCATGTACGCCTTCACCCGCACGCCGCTGGGCCGCATGATCAACGCGGTGCGCGACAACCCCGAGCGGGTCGAGTTCGTCGGCTACAACACCCAGATGGTGCGCTTCCTGGTGTTCTGCGTGGCGGCCTTCTTCGCCGGCATCTCCGGCGGGCTGGCGGCGCTGAACTTCGAGATCGTGACCTCCGAGGTGGTGAGCGGGCCGCGCTCGGGCGCCTACCTGCTGTTCACCTTCCTGGGCGGCGCCACCTTCTTCTTCGGGCCGATCATCGGCGCCGTGCTGATGGTGCTGGCCTTCGTGCTGCTGTCCGAGCTGACCAAGGCCTGGCTGCTGTACCTGGGCCTGGTGTTCCTGTTCATGGTGATGTACGCACCCGGCGGCATCGCCAGCCTGATCATGATGAACATGCGCGTGGCGTCGTTCGGCCGCCTGCGCGAGCTCTGGGTCAGCTACCTCGCGCTGGGCGCCACGGCGCTGATCACGCTGCTCGGGGCGGCCGGCCTGATCGAGATGGTCTACCACCTCAAGCTCAATGCCGCGCTGGGGCCGCAGCTGCAGTTCCTGGGCGCGACGCTCGATGCCAAGGGGGTGGACAGCTGGTTCGGCTGCACCTTCGTCATGCTCAGCGGCATCGGCCTGTTCGAGCTCACCCGGCGCCAGTTCGTGCGCCAGTGGGGCGAGATCCAGGAATTCATCGAAAAAGAGACCAAGCGCCGGGAGAGCCAGCCATGACGGCGTACGCGCTGGAACTGCGCGACCTGCACAAGAGCTTCGGCAAGACCGAGATCATCCGCGGCGCCAACCTGGCCGTGCGGCCCGGCGAGCGGGTGGCGGTGATCGGCCCCAACGGCGCCGGCAAGTCGACCCTGTTCAACCTGATCAGCGGCCGCTTCGAGCCTAGCAGCGGCGAGGTGCTGCTCAACGGCCGGCGCATCGACGGCAAGCGGCCGTTCGAGATCAACCGGCTGGGCCTGTCGCGCAGCTTCCAGATCACCAACATCTTCCCCAAGCTCAGCGTCTTCGAGAACCTGCGCTGCGGCGTGCTGTGGAGCCTGGGCTACCGCTACACCTTCTTCAAGTTCCTGGCCAACCTGCACGACGCCAACGAGCGGGCCGAGCAGCTGATGCAGATGATCCACCTGGAGCGCAAGCGCGACGTGCTGGCCGTGAACCTGACGTACGCCGAGCAGCGTGCGCTGGAGATCGGCATCACCATCGGCGGCGGCGCCGGCGTGATCCTGCTGGACGAACCCACGGCCGGCATGAGCAAGAGCGAGACCCGGCGCTTCATCGAGCTGATCAAGGAAGTGACCGTCGGCAAGACGCTGCTGACGGTGGAGCACGACATGGGGGTGGTGTTCGGCCTGGCCGACAAGATCGCGGTGGTGGTCTACGGCGAGGTGATCGCCTTCGACACGCCGGAGAAGGTGCGCGCCAACCAGCGGGTGCAGGAGGCGTACCTCGGCTCTCACGTGGCGGATGCCCAGGTGGGAGCGCACGCATGAGAGCGCCTGTGCTGCCTCGCTTCGTGGACTCGCTGCCCGCCGAGGGGGCGCCCGGGCGCCCCGACGTGGCTCGCCGGAGGCCGTGATGCTCAGGATCGACAACCTCCACGCCTTCTACGGCAAGAGCCACGTCCTGCACGGCGTTCACTTCGAGGTGCAGCCCGGCGAGATCGTGGCTTTGCTGGGCCGCAACGGCTCTGGCCGCTCGACCACGGCCAAGGCCATCATGGGCATGGTCGAGTGCACCGGCTCGGTCGAATGGAAGGGCCAGCCTACGCGGGGGCGCAAGCCCTACGAGATCGCCCACCTGGGCATCGGCTACGTGCCGGAGAACCGCGAGATCTTCCCGACGCTGACGGTGCACCAGAACCTGATGCTGGGGCAGAAGCGCGCCGGCCAGCAGGGCCGCTGGTCGTTCGACGACATGTACGCGATGTTCCCGCGCCTGAAGGAGCGCCAGCACACCGAGGCCGGCGTGCTGTCGGGCGGCGAGCAGCAGATGCTGACGCTGTGCCGCACACTGATGGGCGACCCCGAGCTGATCATCATCGACGAGCCCACCGAAGGGCTGGCGCCCAAGATCGTCGAGCTGGTCGGCGAGTACCTGAAGAAGCTCAAGGAGCGCGGCCTGTCCGTGCTGCTGATCGAGCAGAAGCTGACCATCGCCATGACGGTGTCCGACCGGGCGCTGGTGATGGGGCATGGCAGCATCGTTTTCCAGGGCACGCCGGACAGCCTGAGGGCCGACGCCTACACTCGCAAGGAGTGGCTGGAAGTCTAGTCACGCGCGAATCGCTGCGCGATTCGCGCGTGGCTCTGATCAGTTGGGCGAGGACCGGCGAAGCCGGATCCTCGCCCAAGGGGTGTCCGCGCTGCATGTTATTCCGCGCGGACGGTTCGACCTGCGGTCGGAAGCGATGGGGCCATTCCAAAGTCCCTGCCGCGACAAGACGGCATTGCAGCGCAGCATGCCTTTCCTAGAATCGCCCCAAGCGAACGAGCGTTCTTTTTCTTTCCAGGAGCACCGCACATGACGGCTGAATACAAGGTGCACGGCGACGTGGCCGTGATCACGATGGACAACCCGCCCGTCAACGGGCTGGGGCTGGCATTGCGGCAGGCCTTCGCCGCCGGGCTGGAGCGGGCCAATGCCGATCCGGCCGTCAAGGCGATCGTGGTCACCGGCGCCGGCAAGGCCTTCTCGGGCGGCGCCGACATCAAGGAGTTCGGCTCGCCCAAGGCGATCGCCGAACCCAACCTGCTGTCGCTGATCCTGGCGCTGGAGAACTCGGCCAAGCCGACGGTCGCCGCGGTCCATTCGGTCTGCATGGGCGGTGGGCTGGAGCTGTCGCTGGGCTGCCACTACCGCATCGCCGCGCCCGGCTGCAACGTGGCGCTGCCCGAGGTCAAGCTGGGCCTGATCCCCGGCGCCGGCGGCACGCAGCGCCTGCCGCGCGTGCTGGGCGTCGAGACCGCGCTGAACATGATCGTCTCGGGCGAGCCGGTCAAGAGCGAGCTGCTGGCGCAGCAGCCCGGCCAGAAGCTGTTCGACAGGATGGCCGCTTCGGCCGAATCGCTGCTCGAGGAAGCCCTGGCCTTCGCGCGCCAGGTCGCTGGCCAGCGACCGCTGCCGCGCGTGCGCGACCTGCCGTGCAAGCACCCGCGCGGCGATGCCTACTTCCAGTTCGCCCGCAACATGGTCAAGGGCATGGCGAAGAACTTCCCGGCGCCGCTCAAGTGCGTCGACGCCGTCGAGGCCGCGACGACGAAGAGGTTCGACGACGGCATGCTGTACGAGCGCGAGCTGTTCCTCAACCTGATGCTCACGCCGGAGAGCCGCGCGCTGCGCCACATCTTCATGGCCGAGCGCGCCGCCTCCAAGATCCCCGACGTCCCGGAAGACACGCCCAAGCGCGAGATCAGGAGCGTGGCCGTCATCGGCGCCGGCACCATGGGCGGCGGCATCTCGATGAACTTCCTGAACGCGGGCATCCCGGTGACCCTCCTGGAGATGAAGCAGGAGGCGCTGGACCGCGGCATCGCCACCATCCGCAAGAACTACGAGGCCCAGGTCAAGAAGGGCAAGCTCAAGCAGGACAAGTACGAGCAGCGCATGGCCCTGCTCAAGACCACGCTGTCCTACGACGACCTCAAGGACGCCGACCTGGTGATCGAGGCGGTGTTCGAGGAGATGGGCGTCAAGCAGAAGGTGTTCGAGACGCTCGACCAGGTGATGAAGCCCGGCGCGATCCTGGCCAGCAACACCTCCACCCTGGACGTCAACAAGATCGCCGCGTTCACCAGGCGCCCGCAGGACGTGGTCGGCATGCACTTCTTCAGCCCGGCCAACGTGATGAAGCTGCTGGAGGTGGTGCGCGGCGAGAAGACCGCAAAGGACGTCCTGGCCACCGTGATGGCCACCGCCAAGAAGATCAAGAAGACGGCGGTCGTCTCCGGCGTGTGCGACGGCTTCATCGGCAACCGCATGATCGAGCAGTACAGCCGCCAGGCCGGCTTCCTGCTGGACGAGGGCGCCACGCCGCAGCAGGTGGACCGGGCGATCGAGAGGTTCGGCTTCGCCATGGGTCCGTTCCGCATGGGCGACCTGGCCGGCAACGACATCGGCTGGGCGATCCGCAAGCGCCGGGCCGCCGAGCGCCCCGACATGAAGTACAGCCGCACCGCCGACAAGCTGTGCGAACTGGGCCGCTTCGGCCAGAAGACCGGCGCCGGCTGGTACGACTACCAGCCCGGCAAGCGCGATGCGATTCCGTCCAAGCTGGTCGAGGACATGGTCGCTTCGCACCGCAAGGAGCTGGGCATCGAGCCGCGCAAGATTTCCGACGAGGAAATCGTGCAGCGCCTGGTGTTCTCGCTGGTCAACGAGGCGGCCCGCATCCTGGAGGAGGGCATCGCCTCGCGCGCCAGCGACATCGACATGGTCTACCTGACCGGCTACGGCTTCCCGATCCACCGCGGCGGCCCCATGCTGTACGCCGACCAGGTCGGGCTGTTCAACGTGATGCAGGCCATGCACCGATTCCAGCGCAACCCGCGCGACGACGCCGCCTTCTGGGAGCCGGCGCCGCTGATCAAGAAGCTGGTGGCGGAGGGCAAGGGACTGACCGGCTGACCCTCCAATGCTCAAGCGCGTTCTCCTCGCGGTACTCGGCCTGGTGCTGCTGCTGGCAGCGGCGGTGGCCGTGAACACCCTGCGCCAGGGCTCACGCCAGCTGCAGGTGCCGCCGGCGCCGCCGCTCGCGCTCGATGCCAATGCGGTGGCGGACAAGCTGGCCGGCGCGATCCGCTTTCGCACCGAGTCCAGCCTGGCCGACCCGCAGGCCAACGCCGAGGAGTTCCGCAAGCTCCACGCGTACTTGGAGCAGCGGTTTCCGCGCCTGCACGCCACGCTGCAGCGCGAGCTGGTGGGTGGCCTCAGCCTGCTCTACACCTGGCGCGGCACCGACCCCGACGCCCGGCCCATCGCCCTGATGGCGCACCACGACGTGGTACCGATCGAGCCGGGCACCGAGAAGAACTGGACAGCCGGTCCCTACGCCGGCGAGGTGCGTGACGGCTTCGTCTGGGGCCGCGGCGCCTGGGACGACAAGGGCAACCTCGTCGCCCAGATGGAAGCGATCGAGTTGCTGCTCGCCTCGGCATTCCAGCCGCGCCAGACCGTGTACCTGATCTCCGGCGCCGACGAGGAAGTGAGCGGCCTGCGCGGCGCGCAGCAGATCGTGAAGCTGCTGGAACAACGCAAGGTCCGGCTCGAGTTCGTGATCGACGAAGGGCTGTTCGTCACCGAAGGGCTGATGCCGGGCGTCGCCGCCCCGGTCGCGCTGGTGGGCGTCGCCGAGAAAGGCTACCTGTCGGTGGCGATTAAGGCCAAGGGCATCCCGGGCCACTCGTCGGCGCCGCCGCCGCCGGGCCAGACGGCGATCTCCAAGCTGTCCGCCGCCTTGGGCCGGCTGGAGCAGCAGCAGTTGCCGGCCGCGATGAAGGGCGTGGCGCGCGAGATGTTCGAGACGCTGGCGCCCGAGATGGGCGGCTTCCAGCGGGTCGCGCTGTCCAACCTGTGGCTGTTCGGCCCGGTCGTCCAGGGCCAGCTGGAGAAGGCCGGCAGCACCAATGCGATGCTGCGCACCACCACCGCCTTGACCATCTTGCAGGCCGGCAACAAGGACAACGTCATCCCCGAGCAGGCGCAGGCCGTGGTGAACTTCCGCATCATGCCGGGCGAGACCCGCAGCAGCGTCCTGCAGCACGTGCGCGAGCAGGTGGGCGACGGGTTCGAACTGAGCGAAATCCCCGGTGGCGCCGACCCGACCGGCATCTCGCCGACCGCGGCGCCTTCCTACCAGCTGCTCAACCGCACCTTGCGCTCGCTGCATCCCGACGTGCTGGTCACGCCGGCGCTGTACGTGGCCGGGTCGGACTCGCGCCACTTCACCGGCCTGACCGACAACATCTATCGCTTTTCCCCCATTCGCGTGAAGCCGGAGGACCTGCCCCGGCTGCACGGCACCAACGAGCGCATCTCGGTCGCCAACCTGGGTGAGCTCGTCCGCTTCTACCACCAGCTGCTGCGCAACCTCAACTCGCCGGCGCCCTGAAACCGGAAACCCGCAAGAAAGGCACTCCACCATGACCCAAGCCGTCATCGTCTCCACCGCCCGCACGCCGCTGACCAAGAGCTGGAAGGGCGCCTTCAACATGACGCACGGCGCCACGCTCGGCGGCCACGCCGTCCGGCACGCCGTGCAGCGCGCCGGCATCGAGCCGGGCGCGGTGGAAGACGTGCTCATGGGCTGCGCCAACCCCGAAGGCGCCACCGGCTCCAACATCGCGCGCCAGATCGCGCTGATGGCCGACCTGCCGATCACGGTGTCGGGCATGACCGTCAACCGGTTCTGCTCGTCCGGCCTGCAGACCATCGCCATGGCTTCGCAGCGCATCATCGCCGGCGAGGGCGAGGTGTACGTGGCCGGGGGCGTGGAGAGCATCTCCTGCGTGCAGCAGGAGATGAACCTGCACATGATCAAGGATCCGGACCTGGAGCAGAAGAAGCCCGAGATCTACTGGTCCATGCTGCAGACCGCCGAGCAGGTCGCCAAGCGCTACGGCATCGACCGCGACCGCATGGACGAGTACGGCGCCGCCAGCCAGCAGAGGGCCTGCGCCGCCCAGGCGGCCGGCAAGTTCGAAGACGAGATCGCGCCGATCACGGTCAAGGCCGGCGTGGCCGACCCGGTCATGGGCCTGCGCACCAAGGAAGTCACGGTCAGCAAGGACGAAGGCCTGCGCGAGGGCACCACGAAGGAGGGCATCAGCGGCATCAAGCCGGCGCTGCCGGGCGGCGTGATCGCGGCCGGCAATGCCAGCCAGTTCTCCGACGGCGCCGGCGCCTGCGTGGTGGTCGGTGAAGGCTACGCGTCGAAGCACAACCTCAAGCCGATCGGCCGCTTCCTCGGCTTCGCGGTGGCCGGCTGCGAGCCCGACGAGATGGGCATCGGCCCGGTGTTCGCCGTGCCCAAGGTGCTCAAGCAGCTGGGCCTGAAGGTCGAGGACATCGACCTGTGGGAGCTGAACGAGGCCTTCGCCGTGCAGGTGCTCTACTGCCGCGACAAGCTGGGCATCCCGGCCGACCGGCTGAACGTCAACGGCGGCGCCATCGCCGTCGGCCATCCCTATGGCGTGTCGGGCCAGCGCCTGACGGGCCATGCGCTGATCGAGGGCAAGCGCCGCGGCGCCAAGCGCGTCTGCGTGACCATGTGCATCGGCGGCGGCATGGGCGCGGCAGGGGTGTTCGAGGTGCTGTAAGAAAGGGGTGTCATGGCGGGCGTGCCCCGCCATCCATCTCCCGGCCGTCGGACACGCCCGCGCGGGTCGAGGCAGCGGGAGATGGATTCCGGCTTTCGCCGGGATGACATCGCCCCCGACCATCGCGCGACCGAGTCACCATGTCCACCCTCCGCCCCACGCTCGATGTCCTGCTCTACGACTGGCTGAAGGTCGATCGGTTGGCCGAGCGTCCCCGCTTTGCCGACCACTCGCGCGACACCTTCGACGCCGTGCTCGATACCTGCGAGCGCATCGCGCGCGAGAAGTACGCGCCGTTCAACCGGCTGGTCGACACCGAGGAGCCGCGCTTCGACGGCGAGCAGGTGATCCTGCCGCAGGCCACCAAGGACGCGTGGGACGCCTACGCCGGCTCCGGCATGCTGAGCGCCGCGCAGGACTACGCCATCGGCGGCATGCAGTTGCCGTACACGGTGGAGGCGGCCGCCGGCGCGTTCTTCGCCACCGCCTCGGTCAGCATCGGCGCCGGCCTGCTGACGGTGGGCAACGCCAATCTGCTGATGGCGCATGGCACGGACCTGCAGAAGCAGGTGTTCGCGGCCAACGAGTTCAGCGGGCGCTTTTCCGGCACCATGTGCCTGTCGGAGCCGCAGGCCGGCTCCTCGCTGTCGGACGTGGCGACGCGGGCGGTGCCCGACGGCGCCGACTTCGAGGCCGACCCGCTCGGCCCACGCTACCGCCTCACCGGCAACAAGATGTGGATCTCGGCCGGCGAGCACGAGCTGGCCGAGAACATCGTCCACCTGGTGCTGGCCAAGATCCCGGGGCCGGACGGCAAGCTGGTGCCGGGCACGCGCGGCATCTCGCTGTTCATCGTGCCCAAGAAGCTGGTGGGGCCGGATGGCCGGCTCACCGGCGAGCGCAACGACGTGGCGCTGGCCGGCCTGAACCACAAGCTGGGCTGGCGCGGCACCACCAACACGCTGCTGAACTTCGGGGAAGGGCGGTACCCGGTGCGCGGCGCCGCCGGCGCGATCGGCTACCGGGTGGGCCAACCGGGCGAAGGCCTGCGCTGCATGTTCCACATGATGAACGAGGCGCGCATCGGCATCGGGATGGCGGCCACCTCGCTGGGCCTGGCGGGCTACTACGCGTCGCTCGACTATGCGAGGAACCGTCCGCAGGGCCGCCCCGTGGGGCCGGGCGGCAAGGATCCCGCGCAGCCGCAGGTGCGCATCATCGAGCACGCCGACGTCAAACGCATGCTGCTGGCGCAGAAGGCCTATGCCGAGGGTGCGCTGGCGCTGATGCTGTACTGCGCGCGGCTGGTGGACGAGCAGCACACCGGCGCGCCGGACGCCGCCGACGAGGCGCGCCTGCTGCTGGAAGTGCTGACGCCGATCGCCAAGAGCTGGCCCAGCGAGTTCTGCCTGGAGGGCAACTCGCTGGCCATCCAGGTCCATGGCGGCTACGGCTACACGCGCGACTTCCCGGTCGAGCAGTACTGGCGCGACCAGCGCCTGAACATGATCCACGAGGGCACGCACGGCATCCAGGCCACCGATTTGCTGGGCCGCAAGGTGGTGATGGAGGGCGGCCGTGGCCTGCAGCTGCTGGCCGGGCGCGTCAACGCCACCATCGGGCGGGCGCTGCAGCGCGCCGACCTGGCCGCACACGGCAACGAGCTGGCCCGGGCCCTGCAGCACGTCGGTGCCGCCACCAAGGCCGCCTGGTCCTCCGGCGACCCGACCATGGCGCTGGCCAACGCGGTGCCCTACATGCAGGCGTTCGGCCACACGGTGATCGCCTGGATCTGGCTGGACGTGCTGCTCACGGTCCCGGCCGAGGCCAGCGCGCGCAGCGCCGCCGAAACCGGGCGCGTGCACGCCGGCCGATACTTCTTCCACTACGAACTGCCCAAGATCGGCGCCTGGCTGCGGGTGGTCGAGACGCGCGACCCCACCTGCGCCCACATGCCCGAAGAGGCGTTCTGAACCCTTTCGAAACCCAACCCGAGACAAGGCCCATGACCCGCACCATCCAGCAACTCATCGACCTCGGCGGCAAGACCGCGCTCGTCACCGGCGGCTCGCGCGGCCTCGGCCTGCAACTGGCGCATGCGCTGGGCGAAGCGGGCGCGAAGATCATGCTGACCTCGCGCAAGGCGGCCGACCTGGAGGAGTCCGCGGCCGAACTGCAGGCGGCCGGCATCGACGCGCGCTGGATCGCCGCCGACGCCTCGCGCGAGGAGGACATCCGCCGCATGGCCGACGAGACGCTCGAGCGCATGGGCGACGTCCACATCCTGGTCAACAACGCCGGCGCCGCCTGGGGCGCGCCGGCCGAGGACCACCCGGTGGAGGCCTGGGACAAGCTGATGAACCTGAACGTGCGCGGCTATTTCATCCTCAGCCAGCACATCGCCAAGAAGAGCATGATCCCGCGCCAGGGCGGCCGCATCATCAACATCGCCTCGATCGCCGGGCTGGGCGGCAACCCGCCGGAGATGCAGACGCTGGCCTACAACACGTCCAAGGGCGCGGTCATCAACTTCACCCGTGCGCTGGCCTGCGAGTGGGGCCGCTACGGCATCAACGTCAATGCCATCTGTCCCGGCTTCTTCCCCAGCAAGATGACGCGCGGCACGCTCGACCGGCTGGGCGAGGACAAGCTCGCCGCCCACGCGCCGCTGCGCCGGCTCGGCGACGACGAGGACCTGAAGGGCACGGCCGTGCTGTTCGCCTCCGATGCCGGCAAGCACATCACCGGCCAGTGGCTGGCGGTGGATGGCGGCGTCAGCGTCGTCACCGGCGGTTGAGGCACCCGGGTTGTCCATGCACTTCGGCGCCGACATTCCCTTCGTCCACCACCTGGGCTTCGAGCTGCAGCGGATGGAGGGCGGCGAATCGCTGATCGCATACCAGGCCCGGCCCGAGCACCTCAACTCGTTCGGCGTCACCCATGGCGGCGCCGTGATGACGCTGATGGACGTGGCCATGGCGGTGGCGGCGCGCAGCATCCAGAAGGACATGGGCGTGGTCACCATCGAGATGAAGACCACCTTCATGCAGCCCTCGCGGGGACTGCTCGCCGCGCGCGGCCGGCTGATGCACCGCACCGCGACCCTGGCCTTCTGCGAGGCCACCATCAGCGACGAAGCCGGCGCCGCGTGCGCGCACGCCACCGGCACCGGCACCTTCAAGTACGTGCCGCGGCTGCCGGTCGGCCGCAAGGGCACGCACGCCTTCAACGTGATCTCCACCGACTGACCAGGAGGACGCCATGCCGACCAACCGCCAGATCCTGCTCGACAACCGCCCGCAGGGCGAAGCCACCACCGCCAACTTCAAGCTGGTCAGCAGCGAGACGCCGCCGCTGCAGGACGGCCAGGTGCTGGTGCGCCACCATTTCCTCAGCCTGGACCCGTACATGCGCGGCCGCATGAACGAGAGCAAGAGCTACGCCCAGCCGCAGCCGCTGGGCGAGGTGATGATCGGCGGCACCGCCGGCGAGGTGGTGGAAAGCCGCCACCCGAAGTACCAGCCCGGCGACATGGTGCAGGGCATGGGCGGCTGGCAGGAATACAGCGTGGTCGATGCCGCGCAGCCGGGCGCGCTGCGCAAGCTGGACACCACGCAGGTGCCGCTGTCGCAGTACCTGGGCGCCGTCGGCATGCCCGGCGTGACGGGCTGGTACGGGCTGGTGAAGATCATCGAGCCGAAGCCCGGCCAGACGATCGCGGTCAGCGCCGCCAGCGGCGCCGTCGGCAGCACCGTGGGCGTGCTGGCCAAGGCGCGCGGCTGCCGCGCGGTGGGCATCGCCGGCGGACCCGAGAAGTGCCGCTACGTGACCGAGGAGCTGGGCTTCGACGCCTGCATCGACTACAAGCAGCACGCCGATGCGATCTCGCTGTCGAAGGCGCTCAAGCAGGCCTGCCCGGACGGCATCGACGGCTACTTCGAGAACGTCGGCGGCATGGTGATGGATGCCGTGATGCTGCGCATGAATGCCTTCTCGCGCATCGCCCTGTGCGGCATGATTTCCGGCTACGACGGCAAGCCAATCCCGATGTCGTACCCGCAACTGCTGCTCACCAACCGCATGCGGGTGCAGGGCTTCATCGTCAGCGAGCACATGGAGGTCTGGCCCGAGGCCCTGAAGGAACTGGGCGAGCTGGTGGGCAGCGGCAAGCTGCGTCCGCGCGAGACCATCGCCCAGGGCCTGGAGTCGGCGCCCGAGGCCTTCCTGGGCCTGCTGCGCGGCCGCAACTTCGGCAAGCAGCTGGTCAAGCTGGTGTGACGGCGGGCCAGGGCATGGAGCCACGCCAGGGCGAGGAGTTCCGCGAAGACCTGCGACCCGGCGCGCGCAATGCCCAGGCGCGGCGGCTGCTCACGCCGCAGGAACTGGCGCCGCTGACACGGCTCTCGTCCTGGCGCTCGGCCCTTTCCATCGCCCACACTTTCGGCCTGATCGCACTGGCGATGGCGCTGGCGATCGCCACCTGGCCGAGCGCCTGGATGCTGCTGTCCCTCGTGGCGATCGGGGTCGCGCAGCATGGCCTGTTCATCCTGGCGCACGAGGCCGCGCACTACCGCCTGTTCCCCGGCCGCAGCGCCAACGACCTCGTCGGCCGTGCCATCGGCATGGTCGGCGGCGTGTCCATGTGCACGTACCGCGTGACGCACCGGCTGCACCACAACAACCTGTACACCGAGGAAGACCCGGACACCGCCATCCACGGGGGCTACCCGCGCGGCAAGGGTTACCTCCTGAACAAGCTGGTGCGCGACGTGCTGGGGCTGAACGCCTGGAAGACCTTTGCCTACTTCTTCGGCGCGCCGGCGATCAACGACGACACCCGGCGGGAGATCCGGCCGCTGGACGACACCTCGCCGCAGCTGCGGGCCGCCGCGCGCGCCGATCGCCTCTGGGTCGCCGGTTTTCACGTGGCCGCGCCGCTGGCGGCCCTCGCGCTGGGCGGCTGGCGCGGCCTCGCGATGTACACCGTGCTCTGGGTGGTGCCGCTGGTCACCGTGCTGCAGCCGATCCTGCGCCTGCGCGCCATCTGCGAGCATGGCGCGGCCCATGACCTGGGCTCGCCGCTGACGGCCGCACGCACCAACCGGACCTGGGGCTCCTGGCCGAACCGCCTGGCGCGCGCGGTCCTGTTCCCGCACCACGTGAACTACCACGTGGAGCACCACCTCTACCCGGCCGTGCCGCACTACCACCTGCCGGCGCTGCACCGCCTGCTGCAGGACAAGGGCGCGCTGGAGGCAGCCGAGGTCCGCGATTTCACGGGGACCTGGCGACTGGTGTTCGCCCCCCGTTCGGCAGCCCGGCCACGCCCCCGCTGAGCAAGCACTCCGACAAGGACTTCGATGACCGAGCTGATCCTGCACCACTACCCCGAGTCGCCGTTCGCCGAGAAGATCCGGCTGGTGCTGGGCCACAAGAAGCTGGCCTGGAAATCGGTGCACATCCCGGCCGTGATGCCCAAGCCGGACGTGGTGGCGCTGACCGGCGGCTATCGCCGGACGCCGCTGCTGCAGGTCGGCGCCGACATCTACTGCGACACCTCGCTGATCGGCGACGTGCTGGAGCACGTGCAGCCCGAGCCCCCGCTGTACCCGGCGCACCTGAAAGGCGTGGCGCGGGTGTTCGCGCAATGGGCCGACAGCACGCTGTTCTGGGCGGCGATGACGTACAGCATCCAGCCCAAGTCCATGGCGCAGATGTTCCAGAGCGCCGAGATCGGCCAGGCCTTCGCGACCGATCGCAAGGCCATGCGCAGCAACATGACCCAGCTGCGCCTGGGCGACGCCACCTCGGCCTACCGCTCCTACCTGCGCCGGCTGGCCTACATGGCCGACGAACACGATTTCCTGTTCGGCTCGGAAGCCTGCGTCGCCGACTTCGCCGCCTACCACCCGCTGTGGTTCACGCGCACGCGCACCCCGGCGGTGGCGGACATCCTGCAGCCCACGCCCTCGCTGCTGGAGTGGATGGAGCGGGTGTCCTCGGTCGGCCACGGGCGCTTCGAGCCGCTGGCCGCCGCCGATGCGGTCGAGGTGGCGCGCCGCGCCGACCCCGAGCCGCCGGGCCACAACCTGCTGGTGGACAGCGCCTTCCAGGACGACCACGGGATCCCGCTGGGCAGCCGCGTCACCGTGGCCGCCGAGTCGTTCGGCCTCGAGGCCACCGAGGGCGAGCTGATCGCCGCCACCCGCACCCACTACAGCCTGCGCCGCGACGACCCGCGCGCCGGCACCGTGCATGTCCATTTCCCGCGCGTCGGGTACGTCCTGAGGAAGGCAGAAACCGCATGATCGACGACTTCAAGGGCAAGACCGCCGTGCTCACCGGCGCAGCGTCCGGCTTCGGGCTCGAGTGCGCCCGCATCGGCGCGCAACGGGGCATGAACCTGGTGCTGGTGGACGTGCAGCAGGACGCGCTGGACCGCGCGCGCGACGAGATGGAGCAGGCCGGCGCGCCGGTGCTGGCCCGCCGCGTGGATGTCTCCAAGGCCGCCGAGATGGAGGCGCTGGCGCAGGCCGTGCAGCAGCGCTTCGGCGCGCCGCACTTCGTCTTCAACAATGCCGGCGTCGGCGCCGGCGGCCTGGTCTGGGAGAACAGCGTCGCCGACTGGGAGTGGGTGCTGGGCGTCAACCTGTGGGGCGTGGTGCACGGCGTGCGCCTGTTCACGCCCCTGATGCTGGCCGCCGCGAAGGCCGACCCGGCCTGGCGCGGCCACATCGTCAACACCGCCAGCATGGCCGGCCTGCTGACGCCGCCCAACATGGGCATCTACAACGTCAGCAAGCACGCCGTGGTGGCGCTGACCGAGACGCTGTACCAGGACCTGCGCCTGGTCACCGACCAGGTCGGCGCCAGCGTGCTGTGCCCGTACTTCGTGCCCACCGGCATCAACAGCAGCGAGCGCAACCGGCCGGGCGAGCTGGCCTCGGGCCAGCCGACCCGAAGCCAGCTGATCGGCCAGGCCATGAGCGACAAGGCCGTGAGCTCGGGCAAGGTCACCGCGGCGGAAGTGGCGCAGAAGGTGTTCGATGCCGTCGCCGCCGACCAGTTCTACATCTACAGCCACCCCAAGGCGCTGGGCAACGTGCGCAGCCGGATGGAAGCCATCGCCGACCTCCGCAACCCGCCCGACCCGTTCCTGGAGCGGCCCGAGGTCGGCGCCCAGCTGCGCGCCGCCCTGCGCGGCGACTGAGGCGGCGCGCCATGGCCGTGGCCGCCGGCTGCTGCCTGTTCGACACGGCCATCGGCCGCTGCGGCATCGCCTGGCGAGCCGACGGCCGCATCGCCGCGGTGCAGTTGCCGGAGACCACCGACGCCCGGACGCTGGCACGGATGCATCGCTGGTGCGGGCCGGCGCCGGAGGCCGTGCCGCCGGCCAGCGTTGCCGGCGTGATCGGACGGGTGCAGCGCCAGCTGGAAGGCGAGGGCGACACGTTGCAGGACGTTCCGCTGGACTACGAGGGGGTCGGTGCGTTCCAGCGCCGCGTCTACGAGCTGGCGCGGGCGATCCCGCCGGGCCAGGTGCGCACCTATGGCGAGCTGGCGCGGGAACTGGGCGAACCGGGCGCCGCGCGCGCCGTCGGGCAGGCGCTCGGGGCGAATCCCTTCGCGCCCCTCGTGCCGTGCCACCGCATCCTGGCCGCCCACGGCGGCAGCGGCGGCTTCTCGGCCGAGGGCGGCACCCGCACCAAGCTGCGGCTGCTGGAAATCGAAGGCGCGCCGCTGGGGCCGGACGGACCGGGGCTGTTCGACTGAGGCTGCGGTCGTTCCTGCTGGCGCGCGGTCGATGGTCTTAGCGCCCGTGCGGCGCGTGCAGCGGTTCCGGCTCGACCATCCGCCCCGGCGGCACGTCCTCGGGCTGCGCCGACATCGGCGTCTCGACGTGCTCGACCCGCTCGACACGGGCCGGGCGGTTGTCCAGCCGGCGCTCCAGTTCCCCCATCCGTGACGTCAGCAGGTGGTACATCTGCTCGAGCTGGTTGCGCAGCTCCCGGTGGTGCTGCGACAAGGTCTTGTCCAGCTCGGTGTTGGCGGCCTGCTCCCGTTGTCGCATCTCGCGCAGGTGGTTGTCCAGCACGCCGCGCAGGTCGGTGAAGCGGGAGGCCTCGGCGCGCTCGGCCAGGTCGCGCTGGGCCTGCAGGGCCTTGGCGTGCTGGCGCGATTCCACCAGGCTGTGCGTGCGCATCGACACGGCGCTGGCCAGGAACACCAGCAGGGTCAGGGCCAGCAGCGTCAGCAGGATCAGGCCCAGCGGTGCCGTGGCCGTCACCGTGCCGAAGGTCAGCTGCGTGGGCTGGTTGATCTGCGTCCAGTTCTGGGCGGCGAAGCCGGCGACCAGCAGGATGGCCACCAGCAGCAGGACGGTTCGTGCGCGCATCGGTTTCTCCCGTGAAGAGGATGGGCGGAGCTGACCGCATTCTTGGATGTGCCGGGCCTGCGCGGATGTCAGCCGCAACCCCGAATCGCTGTGCGGGGCCTGTGGCAAACTTCCGCGCTCCGCCCGGAGCCCCAGCAGTACCCATGAAGAAAATCATCCGGCAGATCGCCGCCGAGATCCGCGTCGGCGAGCAGCAGGTGCAGGCGGCCGTCGACCTGCTCGACGGCGGTGCCACCGTCCCCTTCATCGCCCGCTACCGCAAGGAAGCCACCGGCGGCCTCGACGACGTGCAGTTGCGCACGTTGCAGGAACGCCTGGGCTACCTGCGCGAGCTGGAAGAGCGGCGCGAAGCCGTGATCCGCAGTGTCGAGGAGCAGGGCAAGCTCACGCCCGAACTGCGCGCCGCCTTCGAGGCGGCGCCGACCAAGCAGGAACTGGAAGACCTGTACCTGCCGTTCAAACCCCGGCGCCGCACCAAGGGCCAGATCGCGCGCGAGGCCGGGCTGGAGCCGCTGGCCGATCGCCTGTTCGCCGACCCCGGGCTGGATCCGGCCGCCGAAGCCCAGCCTTTCGTCAAGGCCGAGAAGGGTGAGGGCGGCGAGGATTTCACCACCGTGCCGGCCGTGCTCGACGGCGTGCGCGACATCCTGTCCGAGCGCTGGGCCGAGGAGCCGGCGCTGGTGCAGTCGCTGCGCGAATGGCTGTGGCAGGAGGGCCTGTTCCGCTCGAAGCTGGCGGCCGGCAAGGACGAGAACCACCCCGACGTCGCCAAGTTCCGCGACTACTTCGACTACGAGGAGCCGATCGGCCGGGTGCCGTCGCACCGCGCGCTGGCGGTGTTCCGCGGCCGGCAGCTGGAACTGCTGGATGCCAAGCTGGCGCTGCCGGTGGAACCCGAGCCCGGCAAGCCGTCGATCGCCGAAGGTCGGATCGCGCTGCAGCTCGGCTGGAGCCACCAGGCGCGCCCGGCCGACGACCTGCTGCGCAAGTGCGTGGCCTGGACCTGGCGCGTCAAGCTGTCGCTGTCGCTCGAGCGTGACCTGTTCGCGCGCCTGCGCGAGGACGCCGAGAAGGTCGCGATCAAGGTGTTCGCCGACAACCTGCGCGACCTGCTGCTGGCCGCACCGGCCGGGCCGCGCGTCGTGATGGGGCTGGACCCGGGCATCCGCACCGGCGTCAAGGTCGCGGTGGTCGATGCCACCGGCAAGCTGGTCGCCACCGCCACCGTCTACCCGCACGAGCCGCGGCGCGACTGGGAAGGCTCGCTGCAGACCCTGCAGCGGCTGTGCCTGCAGCACGGCGTCAACCTGATCGCCATCGGCAACGGCACCGCCAGCCGCGAGACCGACAAGCTGGCCGCCGACCTGGGCAAGCGGGTCGAAGGCCTGCAGCGGGTCGTCGTCAGCGAGGCCGGTGCCTCGGTCTATTCGGCCAGCGAGTTCGCCTCGCAGGAGATGCCCGACGTCGACGTGAGCCTGCGCGGCGCCGCCAGCATCGCGCGCCGGCTGCAGGACCCGCTGGCCGAGCTGGTCAAGATCGATCCCAAGTCGATCGGTGTCGGCCAGTACCAGCACGACGTCAACCAGACCGAGCTGGCGCGCACGCTCGATGCCGTGGTCGAGGACTGCGTCAACTCGGTCGGCGTGGACCTGAACACCGCCAGCGTGCCGCTGCTGACCCGCGTGTCGGGCCTGAGCGGCAGCGTCGCCAAGGCGGTGGTGCGCTGGCGCGAGGCGCACGGCGCCTTCCGCAGCCGCCAGCAGCTGCTGGACGTCAGCGGCCTGGGGCCCAAGACCTTCGAGCAGAGCGCCGGCTTCCTGCGCATCCGCGGCGGCGACAACCCGCTGGACATGACGGGCGTGCACCCGGAAACCTATCCGGTGGTCGAGCAGATGATGGCCGCCACCGGCAAGCCGGTGGCCGAGCTGATGGGCCGCGCCGAGATGCTGCGCACCCTCAAGCCCGAGCTGTTCGCCAACGAGCGGTTCGGCGTGATCACCGTCAAGGACATCCTGGGCGAGCTGGAAAAGCCCGGCCGCGACCCGCGCCCCGACTTCAAGGTGGCGCGCTTCAACGAGGGCGTGGAAGACATCGCCGACCTGCAGGAAGGCATGGTGCTGGAAGGCACGGTGAGCAACGTCGCGCAGTTCGGCGCCTTCGTCGACCTGGGCGTGCACCAGGACGGCCTGGTGCACGTCAGCCAGCTGTCCAACCGCTTCGTCAACGATGCGCGCGAGGTCGTCAAGACCGGCGACATCGTCAAGGTCAAGGTGCTGGAGGTGGACGTGGCGCGAAAGCGCATCAGCCTGACCATGAAGCTCGATGCCAAGGCGGCGCCTCGCCGCGACGGCCCGCGCGACAACCGCTACGAAGGGGCTGGGCGGGGCCAGCGGGCGCCGGGCAATCCGCAGCTCAACACGGCGATGGCGGGTGCCTTCGCCAAGCTGCAGCAGGTGCGCAAGTAGAGGCCCCATGGCGCGCGCCCTTCGCCTGTACGCCGGTCCGAGGGCGCGCCGCCACATCGAACGGCACGGCCTGGCGCCGCAGGACATCAGCGTGGTGCCCGGCGCGGCCGGCGGGCCCAAGGGCCTGATCCTGGGACCGCTGGACCGCTTCATCTTCGGCGAGTGGCTGCCGCGTTCGCAGCAGCCGGTGCACCTGGTGGGCGCCTCGATCGGCGCCTGGCGCATGGCCACCGCCTGCCTGGACCAGGCCGTGCCGGCCTTCGAGCGGCTCGAGCGCGACTACATCGCGCAGGACTACGAACCGGAGCCGGGCCGCAAGACCCCGAGCCCGCGCCAGGTCAGCGAACGCTTCGCCGCCAACCTGGCCGATTTCTACGGCGGCCGGGTGCGCCAGGTGCTGGACCATCCGCGCTACCGCGTGCACATCGTCACCTCGCGCGGGCGCCACCTGCTGTCGCGCGAGCACCGGTTCGGCACGCCGCTCGGCTACCTGGGCGCGTACCTGTGCAACGGCGTGCACCGGCGCGCGCTGTGCGCGTGGCTGGAGCGGGTGGTGTTCTCGTCGGGTCGGGATGCGCAGGCCCTGAGCCTGCCCTTCGACCAGCAGGACTACCGCACGCGGCAGGTGCACCTGACCGAGGCCAATTTCCAGCCGGCGCTGCAGGCCAGCTGCTCCATCCCCTTCCTGCTGCAGGCGGTCCACGACATCCCCGGCGCGCCGCCCGGCGCCTACTGGGACGGCGGCATCACCGATTACCACCTGCACCTGAACTACGCGGCGGCGCATCCGCAAGGACTGGTGCTGTACCCGCACTTCCAGAAGGCGGTGGTGCCCGGCTGGCTGGACAAGGCCTGGCGCTGGCGCCATGGCGCGACCGCGTTCCTGGACAACACCCTCGTGCTGGCGCCCGATCCGCTGTGGGTGCAGGGCCTGCCCAACGGCAAGCTGCCGGACCGCACCGACTTCACGCGCCATGGCAGCGACCTGGCCGGGCGGATGAAGGTGTGGCAGGCGGCGGCGTCGGCGAGCCGGCAGCTGGCGGACGAATTCGCGCAGTGGCTGGAGCGGCCGGAGGCGGGGCGGGTCGAAGCCCTCTGACACCGCTGCCGAAGTGGTGGTCATTCCCGCGAAGGCGGAGGATGACCCTTCACCTGGCTACATCGACGCCGCCAGCATCCCCTCGTAGTCCTGCACGCTCGCGATTCGCGGATTGGTCTTGTGGCAGTGGTCGGCGAGGGCGCCCTCGATGATCTTGCCGAACTGCCCGCGCTGCACGCCCATCTCGGCCAGGCCCTTGGGCAGCCCGAGGCGGGCGTTCATGTCGCGGATCGCCTCCGGGATGTCGCCGCCGCAGGAGAGCCCCATGGCGTGCGCCATCCGGTCCAGCCGGCGCTCCGTGCGCACCGATTCGGCTTCGGCGTTGAAGCGGATCACCGCCGGCAGGAACATGGCGTTGAGCGTGCCGTGGTGCAGCCGCGGATCGACGCCGCCCAGGCTGTGGCTCAGCGAGTGCACGCAGCCCAGGCCCTTCTGGAACGCCATGGCGCCCTGCATGGAGGCGCTCATCAGGTTCAGGCGCGCCTGGCGGTCGCTGCCGTCGCGGGTGGCGCGCTCGATGTGCGACCAGCCGCGCTCCAGGCCGTCCAGCGCGATGCCGTCGGCCGGCGGGTTGAACGCAGCCGACATGAAGGTCTCCATGCAGTGCGCGATGGCGTCCATGCCGGTGGCGGCCGTCAACCTGGGAGGCAGCCCCAGCGTGAGCTCCGGGTCGCAGATGGCGGCCTTGGGCAGCAGGTTCCAGGAATGGAAGCCGAGCTTGCGGTGGTCGTCCACGATGATGATGGCGCCGCGGGCGACCTCGCTGCCGGTGCCGCTGGTGGTGGGCACCGCGATCAGCGGCGCCGCCTGGTCGGTGATGCGGGGCGAGCCGCCCTCGATGGTGGCGTAGCGGGTGAGGGGGCCGTCGTGGGTGGCGGCGATGGCCACGCCCTTGGCGCAATCGATGGCCGAGCCGCCGCCGACGGCGACCAGCCCGTCGCAGCGGTAGTCGCGATACACCTGCACGGCGGCGCGCACCGCAGCTTCGGTGGGGTTGGACGGCGTCTGGTCGAACACCGCGTGCGGCAGGCCCGGCAGCGCGTCGATCGCCTTCTGCAGCACGCCCGCGGCGCGCACGCCGGGGTCGGTGACGATCAGCGGGCGGGTGATGCCCACGCGCTGGCATTCATCCTTGAGCAGGCGCACCGCGCCGAAGTCGAACTGGATCTGGGTCAGATAGTAGATCAGGGCCATGGCAGCGCTCGGTCGTAAGATGCCTTTCCACTTTAGCCCAGAGGAGCAAGCCCATGAATCGGTGGTTTCGTCCGCTTGTCGCGCTGGCGTCGGGCGGCGGCGCCGGATCCGCGCTGGCGGTCGCCGCCACGTCCCAGGCGCTGCCCCGCGCCCAGCCGGCCGGCGCCCGTTTCAAGTGAGCTTCCTGCCCGAATACCCGGAACTCACGCCGAAGATGCGCTCGGTGCTCGAGCGCATGGCGCGGGTGCGGCGCGAGCCGCTGCACCTGCAGTCGCCGCAGCAGGCGCGCGCGAGCTACGAAGGCTCGGCCGACGTGCTGGAGGTGCCGCGCCGGCCGCTGGCGCGCATCGAGGACATCGAGCTGCCCGCGCGCGACGGCGTGCGGCTGCCGGCCCGCGTCTACCAGCCCGACGACCGCAGCCAAGGCGTGCTGCTGTACCTGCACGGCGGCGGCTTCACCATCGGCAGCATCGGCACGCACGACATCCTGTGCCGCGAACTGGCCGGGCTGGCCGGCTGCGCCGTGCTGTCGCTGGGCTACCGGCTCGCGCCCGAGCACCGTTTCCCGGTCGCGGTGGAGGACACCTGGGATGCCTTGCAGGGGCTCGCCGGGCAACGCACTGCATTGGGCTGGCGCGCCGACGAGCCGATCGCGGTGGGCGGCGACAGCGCCGGCGGCACGCTGGCGGCGGTGGCGGCCCTGCACGCGCGCGACCGGGGCCTGCCCCTGTCGCTGCAGCTGCTGTTCTATCCCGGCACCGCCGCCCGGCAGGACAGCGCCTCGCATCGCCGCTACCACCAGGGCCTGGTGCTGGAGCCGGCCCACATCGAGTACTTCTTCGGCCACTACATCGACCTGGATGTGCGCGAGGACTGGCGCTTCGCGCCGCTGAATGCGCCGGACGTGGACGGCGTGGCGCCGGCCTGGATCGGCCTGGCGGACTGCGATCCGCTGTTCGACGACGGCATCGCGTACGGCGATAAACTGCGCGCGGCCGGCGTGGCCGTCGAGCTGGAAGTCTGGCGCGGCGTCACCCACGAGTTCATCAAGATGGGGCGCGCGCTGCCCGAAGCCCGGCAGGCCCATGCGGCCGCCGCCCGCGCCCTGTCGCAAGCCTTCCGCACACCATGAAACGAGACGATTTCCGCTTCTTCCACCACCTGCGCGTGCGCTGGGCCGAGGTGGACATGCAAAAGATCGTGTTCAACGCGCACTACCTGATGTACTTCGACACGGCGGTGGCGGACTACTGGCGCGCGCTGGCCCTGCCTTACGAGGAGGCCATGCACCAGCTGGAGGGCGACCTGTACGTCAAGAAGGCGACGGTGGAATTCAACGCCTCGGCGCGCATGGACGACCAGCTCGACATCGGCCTGCGCTGCGGCCGCATCGGCAATTCGTCGATGGTGTTCCACGGCGCCATCTTCCGCGGCGAGCAGTTGCTGATCACCTGCGAGCTGGTCTATGTGTTCGCCGACCCGGCCACGCAGACCTCGCGCCCGGTGCCGGGCAAGCTGCGCGAGATCCTCTCCGGCTACGAGGCCGGCGAGCCGGTGGTGCAGGTGCGCACCGGCTCCTGGAGTGAACTGGGCCAGGACGCCGCGGCCATCCGGACCGCCGTGTTCGTCCAGGAGCAGCGCATCCCGGCGGACATGGAGTGGGATGACGCGGACCACACCGCCGTCCACGCCGTCGCCTACAACCGCCTGGGCCAGCCGGTGGCCACCGGCCGCCTGCTCCAGGCCGAGCCCGGCGTGGCCCGCATCGGCCGCATGGCGGTGCTGCAGGTGCTGCGCGGCTCGGGCGTGGGGCAGCAGGTGCTGCAGGCCCTGCTGCAGGCCGCCGAGCGGCGCGGCGACCGGCGCGCCGTGCTGCACGCGCAGCGCACGGCCCAGGGCTTCTACGGCCGGCTGGGCTTCAGCCCCGAGGGTGATCCCTTCGAGGAAGCCGGCATTCCGCACATCGGGATGGGGGCGGCGCTTCCGCTGCCGGGGCGCTGATCACCGAGCGCATGGGCAAGCGCCAGCGGGCCAGCGGCGGGGCGGCAGCGTCCGCCGTCGATCCGCCATGGGCTGCCCCGGCCGAGGCGACGTCCGCGGCAGGGCAGGGCGCCGGTCCGGCCGGCGTCGCCGCGCTGCTGGCGGCGGCGATCGCGCTGGCGCCGGCGCTGGGTGTACCCAGCGAGCTGATGCTGCAGGACACCCTCAAGTCCATCGTGGTGTCGTTCGCGGCGCTGCTGGCCGCGCTGCTGTTCTTCTGGCAACGGCGCGCATCGGCCGATCCGGTGCGCTGGCATCCGGTGCTGTGGCTGCCGCTGCTGCTGCTGGCGTACGCGCTGGGCAGCATGGCCTGGTCGCACACCTACCTGGCGGCGGTGGAGGCGATCCGCTGGTTCGTCTTCGCCCTGCTGCTGTGGCTGGGGCTGAATGCCTTCACGCGCGAGCGGCTGCCGCTGCTGGCCTGGGGCATCCACGCCGGCGCGGTGCTCGCCTCGCTGTGGGCGGCGTTGCAGTTCTGGATCGATTTCCGGTTCTTCCCGCAAGGGCCCAATCCCGCTTCCACCTTCGTCAACCGCAACTTCTTCGCCGAGTTCGTGGTGTGCACGCTGCCGTTCTCGGCGCTGCTGCTGGCGCGCGAGCGCCGCACCGCCATGGCCGCGGCGCTCGCCGCCAGCACCGCGCTGGTCGTGGTGGCCATCCTGATGACCGGCACCCGCGCGGCGCTGATCGCACTGTGGCTGCAGTTGCTGGTGGTGCTGCCGCTGGTGGCCTGGCGCCTGCGCTCGCTGCCGCGGGCCGGCGTCGTCGCCGTGCTGCTCGGCGGCGTCCTCGCCATGGGCCTGATCCCGTCCGGCAATGCCAGGATCCTGGGCGAAGGCCGGGGGACGACGGCGCTCGAACGCGGCCTCGACCGCACCGCCTCCATCCAGCCGGGCGATCCCTCGCTGCAACTGCGCGCGCTCATGTGGAAGGCCACGCTGCGGGTGATCGAGGCACGGCCGCTCACCGGCGTGGGTGCCGGCGCGTGGGAAGCGATGGTGCCGCTGTACCAGCCCGACAGCCAGCAACTGGAGACCGACTACTACGTGCACAACGAGGCGCTGCAGTTGCTGGCCGAGTATGGGCTCGTGGGCGCCTTGCTCCTGGCCGGCCTGCTGGGCTACCTGCTGGCGGCCGCCTGGCGCACCTGGCGGCTCGCGGGCGGGCCCCACGCCGATGAAGTGCCCTGGCGCGCCGCCGCCTTGTCCAGCCTGCTGGCCTTGCTGCTGGTCAGCAACGTCGGCTTTCCCTGGCGCATGGCCGCCACCGGCGCGCTGTTCGCGCTTGCATTGGGCCTGCTGGCGGCGTCGGATGCGCGGCTCGGCCTGGCGGCCGGGCGCTTCGGCGTCCGCACGCTGGCATGGGGGCCCCGCCGCAACGCCGTGGCGCTGGCGGCCACGCTGGCGGGCCTGCTGCTCGCGGGCTTCATCACGCAACAAGCGGCCGAGGCCGAGCGCAAGATCGTGCGCGCCACCCAGATCGCCTATCGGATCAGTGCCTCGGGACAGCCCGGCGATCCGCGCTGGGACCCGGCCAAGGCCCGCGTGCTGGAGTTGACGCGCGAGGCCGTGGCGATCACGCCGCACTACCGCAAGATCACGCCGATCGTCGCCGACCAGCTGGCGTCCTGGGGCGATTGGCGCAATGCCACCTGGATCTGGGAATCGGTGCTGCAGTCGCGGCCCTACGTGGTGGCCATCCTGACCAACGCCGCGCGCGGCCACGCCGCCATGAACGAGCCCGATCGCGCGTTCGAGTACCTGGCGCGGGCCCAGGCGATCGCGCCGCAAGCGCCCTCGGTGCTGTCGCTGGAGGTGATCCTGTTGTCGCGCTTCCGCGATGCGCGCGAGGCACTGCCGATCGCGCGCCAGGCGCTGGCCAGCGGGCACCACGATTTCGACCTGGTCAACAACGCCTTCGTGATCGCCTGGCGCAGCGGCGACCACGAACTGGCGCAGCAGGCGATGCAGACCTGGCTGCGCGACTACCCGCAGGAGCAGGTCCAGGGCTACCTGCAGCTGGGCCTGTACCGGCTTCAGGCGCGGCAGGACGAAGCCGGGGCCCTGCAGGCCTGGCGCCGCGCCTACGAACTGGGTTCGCCCCGGCAGCGGCAGGGCGTGCTGCAGCGGGTGCCGCCGCGCTACCGCGAACGGGTGGCAGCCGGCGGCTAGATGTCCGCCAGCAATTCGTACGGCAGCGGCAGCCGTTCCAGCGCGGGTCCGTCGGCGCTGCCGACGCTGAGCCGGCCGCCTTCGGCTGCGCTCACCTGCATGGACACGATGGCGTCCCAGCCGCCGCCGGGCGCGGGCGCGGCCTGGGCCACCAGGCCGCAGGGCTGCTCGCGATCGCTTTCGTGGAACACCTCCTGCCCCGCCGCCATGGCAGCTTCGCCGTGCACGACATACGCGCGCCGCTTGAGCGTGCCGCGGAACTGGCTGCGCGCCACCACCTCCTGGCCGGGGTAGCAGCCCTTCTTGAAATTGACGCCGCCGACCGACTCGTAGTTCAGCATCTGCGGCACAAAGGCTTCGCTGACCGGTGCCGTCACGCTGGCGATGCCGCTGCGGACCTCGCCCCACAGCCAGGTGTCCAGCGGCAGGTCCGCCCCTTGCGGCAGCGGCTCGCCCGCCGGCGCCACCCACAGGGCGCGCGCCTGGCCGGCGGCAGGGTAGAGCGCCACCACCTGCGCGGCGCCCACGGCCCGCTTGCTCCAGGGCGCGGAAGCCGCGCCCTGCAGCACGCCCCGGGCTGCTTCGCCGGCCAGCCCGTGCACGGCGTAGTCCGCCGTCGCATCGGCCAGCTTGACCTTGGAGCGCAGCACGAACATCGACAGGCGCTTGAGCGTGGGCGCCAGCAGATCGCGCGAGGTGAGCAGCAGGATGTCGTCCGGCGCCGGGGCGACGCCCACGAAGCTGGCCAGCATCCGGCCCTTGGGCGTGCAGAAGGCGGCGAGCCGGGCCTGGTCGGGCGGCAGCAGCGCGAAGTCCTGGGTGAGCTGGTTGTGCAGGAAGCGCGCGGCGTCCTCGCCTTGCGCGCGGATCACGCCGAGGTGCGACAGGGCACTGCGGCCTTCGAGAGCAGGGGACATCGCTCCATTATCATGGCCGGTCCAATCTTTCCGGGTGTACAGGGACAGTGGCGCGCTTGCTCAAGACGGTATTCCTGCTCGCCGCGATGGCCCTGCTGGCTTTCGGCGCCGCGGGCTGGTGGTGGGTCAACCAGCCGCTGCGCCTGCCGGCTGCGACGGTCGACCTGTCGGTCGAGCCCGGCACCCTGCCGCGCGCGGTGGTGCAAGCGGTGGCCGATGCGGGCGTCGAGGTCGATCCGGGCCTGCTCTATGCCTGGTTCCGCCTGTCGGGGCAGGGCCGCCAGATCAAGGCCGGCAGCTACGAACTGGAGACCGGCATCACGCCGAGGCGCCTGCTGTCCAAGCTGGCGCGCGGCGAGGAAAGCCTGCGGGCCGTCACGCTGGTGGAAGGCTGGACCTTCCGCCAGATGCGTGCGGCGCTGGCCAAGGAGGAGAGCCTGAAGCACGACACCGCCGGCCTGGACGATGCCGCCGTGATGGCGCTGATCGGCCGTCCGGGCCAGCACCCGGAAGGCCGCTTCTTCCCCGACACCTATGCCTATGCGCGCGGCAGCACCGAATCGCACCTGCTGGAGCGGGCCCTGCGCGCCATGGACAAGCGGCTGCAGGCGGCCTGGGCCGAGCGCAGCCCGCAAGCCGCGGTCAAGTCGCCCGAGGAGGCGCTGATCCTGGCCAGCATCGTGGAAAAGGAGACCGGCCGCGGTTCCGACCGCCCGCTGGTGTCGGCCGTCTTCAACAACCGGCTGCGGGTGGGCATGCCGCTGCAGACCGACCCGACGGTGATCTACGGCATGGGCGCCGCCTTCAACGGCAACCTGCGCAAGATCGACCTGCAGACCGACACCCCCTGGAACACCTACACCCGGCCCGGCCTGCCGCCGACGCCGATCGCCATGCCGGGCAAGGCGTCGCTGCTGGCCGCGGTGCAGCCGGCGCCCGCCAAGGCGCTCTACTTCGTGGCCCGCGGCGACGGCAGCAGCCATTTCAGCGAATCGCTCGACGAGCACAACCGCGCCGTCAACAAGTACCAGAGGGGCCAGTGACGAGCGGCCTGTTCATCAGCTTCGAAGGCATCGACGGGGCCGGCAAGTCCACCCACCTGGAAGCGCTGGCGCAGGCGTTCCGCGCCGCCGGCCGGGCCGTGGTGCTCACGCGCGAGCCGGGCGGCACGCCGCTGGCCGAGCAGTTGCGGGCGCTGGCGCTCAGTGCGCCGATGGACCCGCTGACCGAGGCACTGCTGATGTTCGCGGCCCGGCGCGACCACCTGCAGCAGGTGATCGAGCCGGCGCTGGCCCGCGGCGACGTGGTGCTGTGCGACCGCTTCACCGACGCCACCTTCGCCTACCAGGGGGCCGGCCGCGGCTTCGACCTCGGCGTGCTCGGCCAGCTCGAGCGCTGGGTGCAGGCGGTCGATGCGCTGCCGGCCGGGCAGTTGCGCCAGCCGCAGCTGACGCTGTGGTTCGAGCTCGATCCCGAGGCGGCCGCCCGGCGGCTGGCCGGCGCGCGGGCCCCGGACCGCTTCGAATCGCAGCCCGCCGCATTCTTCCGCCGGGTGGCCGATGGTTACGAGCGCCGGGCCCAGGCCGATGCGCAGCGGTTCGCCCGCATCGACGGCAGCCAGCCGCGCGAAGCCGTGTGGCAGCAGGTGCTGGCGGCCGTGCAGGGCAGGGGGTGGTTGTCGTGAGCGGCGTGGCACCCTGGATCGCGCGGCAGGCGCAGGCGCTGCTGGCCCAGCGCGGCCATGCCTGGCTGCTGCACGGGCCTTCGGGACTGGGGCAGTACACGCTGGCGCTGGCGCTGGTTCGCGCCTGGCTGTGCGAGCAGCCCACGGCGCAGGGCGCCTGCGGGCAGTGCGCGAGCTGCCATGCGGTCGACGTGCGCACCCACGCCGACCTGTGCGTGCTGATGCCCGAGACCGTGATGCTGGAGCTGGGCTGGCCGCTGTCGGAGTCGGCGCAAAAGGAGATCGACGACAAGAAGCGCAAGCCCAGCCGCGAGATCCGCATCGATGCCATGCGCGATGCGGTGGAATTCGCCCAGCGCACCAGCGCGCGCGGCCGCGGCAAGGCGGTGCTGGTGTACCCGGCCGAGCGCATGAACCACGTCACGGCCAATGCGCTGCTCAAGACGCTGGAAGAGCCGCCCGGCGACGTGCGCTTCGTGCTGGCCACCGAGTCGGCGCACCAGCTGCTGCCCACCATCCGCAGCCGTTGCCTGGCGCACACGCTGCTCTGGCCGGCCGAGGGCGAGAGCCTGGCCTGGCTGCAGGCGCAGGGCATCGAGGCCGCCCAGGCCCGGGTGCTGCTGCGCGCCGCCGGCGGCCGCCCGGAGGAGGCCCGGGCGCTGGCCCGGACCGGTTGCAGCGCGCGCGACTGGGCGCAGCTGCCCAAGGCGCTGGGCCGAGGGGAAGTGTCGGCGCTGGGCGACCGCACGCCGGCGCAGGCCATCGACGTGCTGCAGAAGGTCTGCCACGACCTGCTGGCGGTGCGGGCGCAGGCGGCGCCGCGTTTCTTCGAGCCGGCCGACCTGCCGCAGCCGGCCTCGTACGAAGCCCTCACCGCGTGGTGGCGCGAACTCGCGCAGGCCAAGAAGACGGCGGAACACCCGTTCAATGCCGGCCTGATGCTGGAAGCGCTTGTGGGGCGCGCCCGCACGGCCCTACACTCGCAGGCCTGAAGCCGCCGCCATGAGCACCGCCCCCAGCAGTCCCCGCCCGAGCGTCATCCAGCTCGCCATCAAGGAGAAGGCGGCGCTGTATGCGGCCTACATCCCGCTGTTCGCCGACGGCGGCGTGTTCATCCCGACCACGCGCGAGTACAAGCTGGGCGACGACGTCTACGTGCTGCTGTCGCTGCCGGATGACCCGCAGCGCTACCCGGTGGCCGGCAAGGTGGCCTGGGTGACGCCGCCGCGCGCCGCCGCCAATCGCACCCAGGGGGTGGGCGTGCGGTTCCCGGCCGACGAGAAGTCCAAGCTGCTCAAGATCAAGATCGAGGAAATCCTGGGCAGCCACCTCGCCTCCGAGCGGCCGACCCAGACCATCTGAGGCGGCGCCGCAACCGGCCATTGGCGCTGGTGCATCATCGGCGGATGTTCGTCGATTCGCATTGCCACCTGAGCTTTCCTGAACTGTCCAGCCGCCTGGACGACATCCGCGCCGCCATGGCGCAGGCCCGGGTCGACCGGGCCCTGTGCATCTGCACCACGCTGGAGGAATTCGAGGCCGTCCACGCGCTGGCCCTGGCCCACGACAACTTCTGGGCCTCGGTCGGCGTGCACCCGGACAACGAAGGCGTGGCCGAGCCGTCGCTGGACGACCTGCTGCGGCGCGCGGCGCTGCCCAAGGTGGTGGCGATCGGCGAGACCGGGCTGGACTACTACCAGATGGACGAGCGCAAGGGCGGCCGCACGGTGGCCGACCTGGAGTGGCAGCGCGAGCGCTTTCGCACCCACATCCGCGCCGCCCGGCAGTGCGGCAAGCCGCTGATCATCCACACCCGCGCCGCGTCGGCCGACACGATCGCGATCCTGAAGGAGGAGGGCGAGGACGGCTCGGCGGGCAGCGCCGGCGGGGTGTTCCACTGCTTCACCGAGACCGCCGAGGTGGCGCGCGCCGCGCTGGAACTGGGCTTCTACATCTCGTTTTCCGGGATCCTGACCTTCCGCAACGCGGCCGATCTGCGCGAGGTGGCGGCCTTCGTGCCGGAGGACCGGCTGCTGATCGAGACCGACAGCCCCTATCTGGCGCCGGTGCCGTTCCGCGGCAAGACCAACGACCCGTCGCTGGTGGTGCATGTCGCCCGGCAGGTGGCCGAGGTCCGCGGCATGGCGGTGGAAGCGGTCGGGGAAGTGACCAGCCGCAATTTCGAGCGGCTGTTCGCGGGGGTCAAAGGATGAGAAATTACTTCAAGTTCATTGGCTATCTATGGGTGGCCATTGGGATTTCCTGCGCGCACGCAGGCTCGTACGAAGACTTTTTTGCGGCCGTGAAGAAGGATGACGCGGCGGCCATCCATGGGCTGCTGCAGCGGGGGTTCGACCCCAATACGCCCGCTCCGGATGGGCAGCACGGCCTGTTCCTGGCCTTGCGCGACGGCGCCCTGAAGGCGGCGCAGGTGCTGCTGGACTCGCCGGCCACCCAGGTCGATGTCCGCAACAGCCAGGACGAGACCCCCCTGATGATGGCGGCGCTCAAGGGCCACACGGACCTGGCCCGCAAGCTGGTCGAGCGCGAGGCCGACGTCAACAAGCCCGGCTGGGCGCCGCTGCATTACGCCGCCACGGGCGGACACCTGGCGATCATGGAGCTGCTGCTGGAGCACCATGCGTTCATCGATGCCGAATCGCCCAACGGGACGACGCCGTTGATGATGGCCGCGCACTACGGCACGCCGGCGGCCGTCAAGCTGCTGCTGGACGCCGGCGCCGACACCGCCATGAAGAACCAGCTCGGCCTGACGGCGATCGAATTCGCCAAGCGAGGCAATCGCCCGGATGCCGCCGAACTGATCGCCCAGCACATCCGCAATCAGCAGCCTCGCGGGAAGTGGTGACTGGCGGCGGGTGGCGGCGTTTGCCGGGCAGACGCTGTTTCTTGGCGATCCGCACGTCCTGGAAGCCGGTTTCCCGAGGCCGGCTTTGGGTCTCATTGAATTCATACGATGTGCGTTATGTAAAATGAAAGATAGAGACCCGTGGCGGCGCTCCGAATTCTGAGATTCTTCCCACTGTGCCGCTTCAGCGAACCACCCCCGCCAGCGGCCGTGGCCGCCCTCCGCCAAAGCGCTCCCGTTCGGCCCTCAAGCCCCGATCTCGATCAGCGCCAGGCCGCTCTCCGGATCGCAGCGCTTGACCAGATAACTGGGCGATTCGACCAGGATCACTTCCAGCGTCGGCCGCACCGTGGCCACCAGCAGATGGCCGCCGACCGTGCTTCCGTCGCGGCGCCCGAGGACAGCGTGGGCATGCGCCCTGGGTTGAGTGCCGTCGAGCGCGATGTCGCCGATCAGCGAGAGCACCTCGACCTGTTCGTCCACCGGGATCCGGTCGTACGCCTTGCGGTCCCAGTCGAAATAGCCCAGCACGGCGCCGCTCAGCGCGCCGATGGCCGTGAAGCGGCTGGCCACCAGTTCGTGTTCCGTGGCGAAGCGCTGCAGGGTCGCGATCACCTCATCGTCCTTGTCGAACACCAGGGCGATCGTGCGCTCCGGCCCGGGGTTGAGCACCTTGGCTTTCATCGCAGGGCCTCTGGACAGTTTCAGGTGTGCTTGGGCGGTTCGCCGACCGGCGGGGTCTGGTCGGGCGCGGGGGGATCCTGCACCGGCGGCTCGTAACCGGCGGGCGGCGGTGTCGGCGCGGGCGGCGGCAAGGACGGATCCCGCGGGACATCGTGGGCCCGCAGCGCGACCGGCTGGCCCCCGGCCGCCCGGCCCCGGTACACGGATGGATGCGCCATGCCACCAGCATGGGCGCAAAGCGAGCCTGGCCGCGTCGGACGGCTTCGCCTCCGTCGGCCCAGGATGTCCAAACGAACGCTGCGGCGCCGCCCGCCGCGCGCACCCTCCCGGAGACCTACTGCAGCTTCACCTCGCCATCGAAGCTGACCTGCAGCTGCAGCGACGGAATGCTCAGGGTCATGGTGGCCGGCAGCGTTTCATGGCCCGCCAATGCGCCCTGCTGCAGAGCCTTGGCCACCGCCTGCTCGATCTCGCGCTGCGAATTCACCCCGACCGTCCGGAGGAACTTGCGGATGCTGTTGTTGAGGGCTTCGTCGTCCATGCCGGTCTCCATCGTCGTGACGGCGCCATCCTAGCCTTGACGCGCGCCGGCCCGCCCGGAAGAATGGTCTGGCGCCCCTGATCCGGAGACGTCCCATGCCGAGGTACCTGATCGAACGCGACATCCCGGGCATCGGCCAGGCCGGCCCGCGGGAGCTCAAGGCGCTGGCCCTGAAGTCCGCCCGCGTGCTGCGACAGCTCGGCCCCGAGATCCAGTGGGTGCACAGTTACGTCGCCGGCGACCGGATCTATTGCGTCTACCTCGCGGCCAACGAAGACCTGCTGCGCGAGCACGCACGCTTGGGCGAATTTCCGATCAGCCGCATCAGCCGGGTCGCGACCGTGATGGACCCGACGCTGGCCGAGTAGCTTCGTCGGACGCTCGCACGCCCGGCGTCCCGCGCAGCGGCCTCAGCCTGCCTGGGCCCGCTTGGGCTCGAGGACAGCGCCCTCTTCTGTGCCGGTCGCCAGCCGCAGGCCCGGACGCCGCTCGATCTGCTGCTTGCGCCAGGCGGCCGGCGGCACGCCGAACTCGCGGCGGAAGGCGCGGCTGAACGCGGCATCGGTTTCGTAGCCGACCTCCTCCGCCACCCGCGCCAGGCTCAGCGAACTGCCGCGCAGCAGGTTGGCCGCCAGAGCCATGCGCCAGCGCGCCAGGTAGGCCATCGGGGTCTGGCCGACGAAGTGGGCGAAGCGCTCGGCCAGCACCGAGCGCGAAGCCCCGGCCTCGCGCGCCAGGCTTTCCACGGTCCAGCCCTGCGCCGGGCTTTCGTGCAGCCGCGAGAGCGCCTTGCCCACGATGCGGTCGCGCAGGCCCGCCAGCCAGCCGGTCTGCTCGGGCGGCAACTGCGCCATGTGGCGGCGCAGGGTCTCGACCATCATCACCTCGGACAGCTTGGCCAGCACGCCCTCGCCGCCCGGCCGCGGCGAGCCGGCCTCGGCCACGGCGTAGCGGATCGACGCTTCCAGCCAGTCGGCACTGGCGTCGCCGCGCAGGCTGACCCGCAGCACGCTCGGCAGCGCCGCCAGGATCGGGCGGCACAGCCGCGGGTCGCATTCGAGATAGCCGCAGATGAAGCCGGTGGCCTGGCCGCCGCCGCCAAAGCGCAGCATGCGCGGCTTGCGCCGCAGCAACGCCGGCAGGTCCACCGGGGGACCGGGTGCGACCTGGGCCTCCGAGGCCATGCGGTGCGCGTCGCCGTGCGGAAACATCACGATGTCGCCGGCCACCAGTTCCAGCGGCGGGCCGTCCGCCATGGAGATCGTGCAGCGGCCCTCGGTCACGAAGTGGTAGAGGATCAGCTGCTCGGCGCCGGGATGCAGGGTCTGCATCACCGACGCGGCCTGCGGCGCCTGGAAGCACCAGGGCGCCGTGAAGCGCGCATGGAAGAACACCGCGCTGCCCAGCCGCACCACCTTCAGCACCTCCGACAGCGCATCCATACCGGCCTCCGGGTTCGAGCAGGGCACCGCCCACTCCGCAGCATTCTCCGGCCCCGGTTGCGCGCTGTCGATGTGGCGTCAGCCCGGCGCTGCAGGTGCGGACGGCTGGACACAGCCGGCGGACGGTTGGGCAGGAATGGACCGGGACGCCGCGCCGGCGGCCGCGCAGCGCCGGACGCCCGGACAAAGCTGGCCGACGCGCAGCCGGGCGCACGCCGGGGGAACTCCGAAGAATTCCCTTCGCGCATTTCGCGCTCCTCCACCTTCCAGGAAGCCCATCATGTCCATCGTCCTCGACTCCCCAACCCAGGCCAGCGCGACCCCCGACTACGCGGCCATCAAGCAGCGCCAGCAGGCCACCTGGGCCAGCGGCGACTACGCCGTCATCGGCACCACGCTGCAGATCATCGGCGAGACGCTGTGCGAAGCCGTCGACCTGCGTGCCGGCGAACGCGTGCTCGACGTGGCGGCCGGCAACGGCAATGCCACGCTGGCGGCCGCGCGCCGGTTCGCCCGCGTCACGTCCACCGACTACGTGCCGCGGCTGCTCGAGCGCGGCGCCGAGCGCGCCCGCGCCGAGGGCCTGGAGGTGCAGTTCCAGGTCGCGGACGCGGAGGCGCTGCCGTTTCCCGACGGCAGCTTCGACGTGGCGCTGTCCACCGTGGGCGTGATGTTCGCGCCCGACGCCGAACGCTGCGCCGCCGAGCTGCTGCGGGTGGTGCGCAGCGGCGGCCGCATCGGCCTAGCCAACTGGACGCCCGAGGGTTTCCTGGGGCAGGTCTTCAAGCTGCTCGGCAAGCACATGCCGCCCCCGGCCGGCGTGCGCTCGCCCATGCAGTGGGGCGACGAAGGCCGCCTCGGGGAGTTGTTTGGCGCGCGCGGCGACGTTCGCTGCCAACGCCGGATGTTCAACTTCCGCTACGCATCGGCCGCCCACTGGATCGACGTGTTCCGCCGCTGGTACGGACCGACCCACAAGCTGTTCGCCGCGCTCGACGCAGCCGGCCAGCAGCGGCTGGACAGCGAGCTGACCGCCCTGCTCGACCAGTGGAACCAGGGCGGTCCGGCCTCGCTGCTCATCCCGGCCGAATACCTGGAAGTCGTGGTGACCGTTCGCTGAGTGGAGTGCAGGCGCCGTCAGGCCGACGGCGCGTAGTGCTGGCAGACCGCATCGACCAGCGCACGCGCGAAAGCCGGCAGCGCCTCCTTGTCGCGCACCAGCAGGTAGCGCTCGCGGATGCTCCAGGCATCGGTCAGCTCGACCAGGGCCAGGTTCATGGCGGCCTGGTTGCGGCGGGCGGCGCTTTCGGGCATCACGCCCACGCCCACGCCGGCGCCGATCATCCGGCACATCGCCTCGAAGCTGCTCAGCTGCACCCGCAGCTTCAGCCGCTGGCCCATCTGCTGGGTGATGGCGGCCAGGAAGGTCTGCAGGGTGCTGCCCTCGTGCATGCCGATCGCGTCTTCCTGCAGGGTCTCGGCAAAGGACACCCGCTTGCGGCGCGCCAACCGGTGCCGGCGCGAGGTGACCAGCACCAGCCGGTCGGTGCTGAAGTGGATGGTGCGCAGCCCCAGCGTGTCCAGCGGACCGGCCACGATGCCGATGTCGGCGCGGCCGTCGAGCACGCCGCGCGGGATCTCAGCGTTCGGTTTTTCCTGAAGGTCCACGCTGACCCGCGGGTTGCCGGCCAGGAAGGCGGGCAGGATCTCGGGCAGGAAGTCGGTGACCGCGGTGGTGTTGGCGAACACCCGCAGGTGGCCGCCCAGGCCGTCGCCATACTCCAGCAGGTCGGCCCGCAACTCGTCGGCCTGGCGCAGCACGCCGCGCGCATGGTGCAGGAAGGCTTCGCCGGCCGGCGTCAGCCGCACGCCGCGCGCCTGGCGCAGGAACAGCGGCAGGCCGGACTGCGCCTCCAGTGCCTTGATGCGCGCACTGGCGGCCGCCAGCGACAGGTGCTGCAGCACCGAGGCGCGGGTGAGGTTGCCCTCCTCCGCCGCCGCCACGAACAGGCGCAGGTCGGTCAGGTCGAAATGCATGGCGGTTGCGGGCAAGCCTTCAGTTTATCCGAAGGCTCGCTTGCAAAATCGCGGATGGTGCGCGGCGCTGCGACAGGGCACCATCGCGGGATGAGCGCACCACCGTCCGCGACCGCCATCGATCCGCAGACCCTGTCGCACCTGCAGTCCTGGGTGGGCCGCACCGAGACGCTGGACGACGCCGTGACGCCGGTCCCGATCCGCGCGCTCTCGGCCACCCTCGACCTGCCCGCCGCGGATGCCACTGCGGGCACGGCCCTGCCCCCGCTGTGGCACTGGCTGTATTTCCTGCCGCTGTACCGGCAGAGCGAGCTGGGAGCCGACGGCCATGCGCGGCTGGGCGGCTTCCTGCCGCCGGTGCCGCTGCCGCGCCGCATGTGGGCCGGTGGCCGCCTGCAGTGGGAGCCCGGCAACCCGCTGGTGGTGGGCGATGCGATCCGGCGCGTGTCGCGCATCGCCTCGGTCGCGCACAAGGCGGGCCGCAGCGGCGACCTGCTGTTCGTGCTGGTGCGCCATGAGATCCACAACGCGCAAGGCCTGGCGCTGACCGAGGAGCACGACATCGTCTACCGCGCCCTCCCCCAGCCCGGCGATCCGACGCCGGACCCGGTCGCAGCGCCGCAGCAAGCCGCCTGGCAGCAACAGGTCGAGCCCGACCCGGTGCTGCTGTTCCGTTTTTCCGCACTGACCTTCAACGGCCACCGCATCCACTACGACCGCCGGCACGTGACCGAAGTCGAGGGCTATCCCGGCCTGGTCGTGCACGGGCCCCTGATCGCCACCCTGCTGGCCGGGCTGGTGCGCCGGCACGCGCCGCAGCGCTTCATGCGCCGCTTCGAGTTCAAGGCCGTGCGGCCCACCTTCGACCTGCACCCGTTCCGGGTCATGGGCCAGCCCGCCGCCGATGGCAAGACCGTGCGGCTCTGGTCGCAGGACCACCAGGGCTGGCTGGCCATGCAGGCCACGGCCGAGATGGCCTGACCCATTCAAGGACACCATGAAACAAGCTCCCGACGAATACCAGGACATCCGCGACGCGGTGCGCGCACTGTGCGCCGGCTTTCCGCCCGAGTACCACCGCCAGGTCGATGCCGAGCGGGCCTACCCCGAGGCCTTCGTGGACGCGCTCACCAAGGCCGGCTGGCTGGCGGCGCTCATTCCCGCCGAGTACGGCGGCTCGGGCCTGGGCCTGGCCGAGGCCTCGGTGATCATGGAGGAGATCAACCGCAGCGGCGGCAACGCCGGCGCCTGCCACGGCCAGATGTACAACATGGGCACGCTGCTGCGCCACGGCTCGCCCGAGCAGAAGCGCAAGTACCTGCCGAAGATCGCCTCCGGCGAATGGCGCCTGCAGTCGATGGGCGTGACCGAGCCGACCACCGGCACCGACACCACCAAGATCAAGACCACCGCCGTGAAGAAGGGCGACCGCTACGTGGTCAACGGCCAGAAGGTGTGGATCTCGCGCGTGCAGCACTCCGATTGGATGATCCTGCTGGCGCGCACCACGCCGCTGGCCGAGGTGAAGAGGAAATCGGAAGGCATGTCGATCTTCATGGTCGACCTGCACGAGGCCGAGAAGAGCGGCCTGACCGTGCGGCCGATCGCCAACATGGTCAACCACGAGACCAACGAGCTGTTCTTCGAGAACCTGGAGATCCCGGCCGAGAACCTGATCGGCCAGGAGGGCCAGGGCTTCAGGTACATCCTGGACGGGCTCAACGCCGAACGCACGCTGATCGCGGCCGAATGCATCGGCGACGGCTGGTGGTTCCTCGACAAGGTGACGAAGTACGCCGGCGAGCGCATGGTGTTCGGCCGGCCGATCGGCCAGAACCAGGGCGTGCAGTTCCCGATCGCCGAAAGCTACATCGAGGTGGAGGCGGCCAACCTGATGCGCTTCAAGGCCTGCCGGCTGTTCGACGCCGGCCAGCCCTGCGGCGCCGAAGCCAACATGGCCAAGTACCTGGCGGCCAAGGCCAGCTGGGAGGCGGCCAACGCCTGCCTGCAGTTCCATGGCGGTTTCGGCTTCGCCCACGAATACGACGTCGAGCGCAAGTTCCGCGAGACCCGGCTGTACCAGGTGGCGCCGATCTCGACCAACCTGATCCTCAGCTACGTGGCCGAGCACGTGCTGGGCCTGCCGCGCTCGTTCTGAGGAAGGCCTGACCATGACCCGGCCCCTGGACGGCATCACCGTCGTTTCCCTGGAACATGCGATCGCCGCGCCGTTCTGCACCCGCCAGCTCGCCGACCTGGGCGCGCGCGTGATCAAGATCGAGCGCCCCGGCATGGGCGACTTCGCGCGCGCCTACGACAGCCGGGTCAAGGGTTTGGCCTCGCACTTCGTCTGGACCAACCGGTCCAAGGAAAGCCTGACCCTGGACCTCAAGCAGCCCGGCGCGCTGGCGGTGCTGTGGCAACTGGTGGCGCGCGCCGACGTGCTGGTGCAGAACCTCGCGCCGGGCGCCGCCGCGCGCATGGGCCTGGGCTACGACGCGTTGCGGCAGCAGCACCCGCGGCTGGTGGTGTGCGACATCTCGGGCTACGGCGAGGACGGCCCGTACCGCGACAAGAAGGCCTACGACCTGCTGATCCAGAGCGAGGCCGGCTTCCTGTCGGTCACCGGCACGCCCGAGGATCCCAGCAAGGCCGGCATCTCGGTGGCCGATATCGCCGCCGGCATGTACGCCTACACGAGCATCCTGTCGGCCCTGCTGCTGCGCGACAAGACCGGCGAAGGCAGCCACGTGGATGTCTCCATGCTGGAGTCGCTGGCCGAATGGATGAGCTTCCCGCTCTACTACGCGTTCGACGGCGCGGCCCCGCCCCCGCGCGCCGGTGCCTCGCACGCCAGCATCTATCCCTACGGCCCGTTCCAGGCCGGCGATGGCGGCACCGTCATGCTGGGCCTGCAGAACGAACGCGAGTGGAAGGCCTTCTGCGAAGGGGTGCTGCAGGACGCCTCGCTCGCCGCCGATCCGCGGTTCGCCAGCAACGCCGCGCGCAACGAGCACCGCGACGAGCTCCGGGCGCTGATCCTCGCCACCTTCGCCGGCCTCGCCACGCAGGACGTGCTGGACCGGCTGGAGCAGGCGCAGATCGCCAATGCCCGCATGAACGACATGGCCGGCCTGTGGGCGCATCCGCAGCTGGCCGCCCGGCAGCGCTGGCGCCAGGTGCAGTCGCCCGCCGGCGCCCTGCCCGCCCTGCTGCCGCCCGGCCGCACCGACCGCTTCGAGCACCGCATGGATCCGGTGCCGGCCATCGGCGAGCACACCGACGCCATCCTGCGCGAGTTGGGGCTGGCCGAGGCCGAGATCGCCGGCTTGCGCCACAGCGGCGCGATCTGACCTCACGCCTCGCTCCCGCGCGCTCGGGCTCGATGCGGGCGCGCGCGACCGCGTGGACGCGCGCGAGCGAGCGCGCGTGAGAGGCGGGCACATGCCCGTTCTCCGGCAGGGACAAGCCCGGCTCACGGTCTAAGTACTTCCCCCCGCAGCGCCGCGCCGGCGATTTGCCTAGCATGGGGGATCTTCCGATCACTTGGTTTCATCTTCAACCCAAGGAGAGCAGCATGCCGATCGAACATCCCTCCCGACGCAAGGTCCTGGTCACCGGGGCCGCCGTGGCAGGCGCGGTGGCCGTGCCCTTCATTGCTTCGGCGCAGTCGCCGCTCGTCGTCAAGTTCAGCCACGTGGTGGCGGACCAGACGCCCAAGGGCCAGGGCGCGGTGAAGTTCAAGGAAGTCGCCGAGAAGAAGCTGCCCGGCAAGGTGCAGGTCCAGGTGTTCCCCAACTCGCAGCTGTTCGGCGATGCCAAGGAGCTCGAGGCGCTGCTGCTGGGCGACGTGCACTTCATCGCGCCGTCGCTATCCAAGTTCGACCGCTACACCAAGAAGATCCAGGTGTTCGACCTGCCCTTCCTGTTCGACGACATGGAGGCCGTGGACCACTTCCAGTCCACTGCCCAGGGCAAGGCGCTGCTCGATGCCATGGTCGGCCGCGGCCTGCGCGGACTGGCCTATTGGCACAACGGGCTGAAGCAGTTGTCCACCAACCGCGACAAGCTCACCCGTCCCGAAGACGTGAAGGGCCTGAAGTTCCGCATCCAGGCCTCCGACGTGCTGGAGGCGCAGTTCCGCGCGCTCGGCGCCAATCCGCAGAAGATGGCCTTCGCCGAGGTGTACCAGGCTCTGCAGACCGGCGTGGTCGACGGCCAGGAGAACACCTGGTCCAACATCTACTCGCAGAAGTTCCACGAGGTGCAGAAGACCATCGCCGAGACCAACCATGGCGTGATCGACTACATGGTCGTGACCAACGCCAAGTGGTGGGACGGCCTTGCCGCCGACGTCCGCAAGGGCTTGTCGGAAGCCATGGCCGAAGCCACTGCGCACTCCAACAAGCTGGCGGCGGAGATCAACGAGTCAGACAAGAAGAAGATCGCCGACGCCGGCAAGGCCAAGATCCAGAAGCTGTCCAAGGACGATGTGGCCGCCTGGCGCAAGGCCATGGAGCCGGTCTGGAAGAAGTTCGAGGGCGACATCGGGGCCGACTTGATCGCCGCCGCCCAGAAGTCGAACAAGTAACCACAACACAGGCAGGGCCCGGTTTCTTCCCGGGCCCTTCTTACGTCCGATGCGCTGGCTCGAATACCTCGAAGAAGGCCTGGTGATCGTGCTGATGGCGGCCATGACCCTGGTCACCTTCATGCAGGTGGTCGCCCGCTACGTGTTCAACTACAGCTTCGTCTGGGCGCTGGAAATCACCGGCGTCATGTTCGCGTGGCTGATCTTCATCGGCATGTCGTATGGCGTGCGGGTGGGTGCGCATATCGGCGTCGACCTGCTGGTGCGCTCGCTGGGCAGGAACGCGGCGCGCGCCGTCGGGGCAGTCGCCGCGGCGCTGTGCATCGTCTACGCCCTCATCGTGGCGTGGGGCGGCTGGCAGTACGTGAGCAAGATGCACGACGTCGGCATCCTGATGCAGGACATCCCGATCCCGCAGTGGATTCCCCGGCTGGTCGTTCCGCTGGGATTCGCCCTGCTGGCGTTCCGCTTCGCGCAGGTGCTGTGGCGCAGCTTGTCGGGCCAGGAGGTGCACCTGCTGGGCGACGAGGCCCAGGAGGCCCTGAAGCTGCAGGAAGAAGAAGGCGCGGGGGGGCGCAAGTGACCATCGCCGTCCTGTTCATCCTGCTGTTCGTGTTCATGGTGCTGGGCATGCCCATCGCCATCGCGCTCGGCCTGTCCTCGCTGGCGACCATCCTGCTGTTCGCGCAGGACTCGCTGGCGTCGCTCTCGCTCAAGCTGTACGAGACGTCCGAGCATTACACGCTGCTGGCCATTCCGTTCTTCATCCTGGGCGGCTCGTTCATGACCACCGGCGGTGTCGCGCGCCGCATGATCCGCTTCGCCAATGCCTGCATCGGGCATCTGCGCGGCGGCCTGGCCATGGCTTCGGTGATGGCCTGCATGCTGTTCGCGGCCGTGTCGGGCTCGTCGCCGGCCACCGTGGTGGCCGTGGGTTCGATCGTGATCGCCGGCATGGTCAAGGCCGGCTACCCGCAGAGCTTCGCCGCCGGCGTGATTTGCAATGCCGGCACGCTGGGCATCCTGATCCCGCCGTCGATCGTGATGGTGGTGTACGGCGCCGCCACCGAGACCTCGGTCGGCAAGCTGTTCATGGCCGGCGTGATCCCGGGCATCCTGCTCGGCCTGTGCCTGATGGTCGCGATCTACATCCGGGCCCGCATCCTCGACCTGCCGCGCCAGCCCCGCGCCACGCTCCGCGACGTGCTGACCTCCGGGCGCGACTCGCTGTGGGGCCTGCTGCTGGTGGTGATCATCCTGGGCGGCATCTACGGCGGCATCTTCACGCCCACCGAAGCGGCTGCCGTGGCGGCGGTGTACGCCTTCATCATTGCCGTGTTCGTCTATCGCGACATCGGCATGCGCGACGTCCCGCGGGTGCTCCTGGAGTCGGGCAAGGTCACGATCATGCTGATGTTCATCGTGGCCAATGCACTGCTGTTCGCACACGTGCTGACCACCGAGCGGATCCCGCAGACGATTGCCGAGACCATCGTTGGCTGGGGCATGCCGGCCTGGCAGTTCCTGGTGGTGGTCAACATCCTGCTGCTGATTGCGGGCATGTTCATGGAGCCCACCGGCATCATCCTGATCCTGGCGCCCATCCTGTTCCCGATCGCCATGCGGCTAGGCATCGACCCGGTGCACCTGGGGATCATCATGGTGGTCAACCTGGAGATCGGCATGGTCACGCCCCCGGTCGGGCTGAACCTGTTCGTCACGGCCGGCATCACACGCATGACCATCATGACCGTGGCCCGTGCCGCCCTGCCCTGGACCCTGGTGCTGCTGGCCTTCCTGATCTTCGTCACCTACGTACCCTCGGTGACGCTGCTGCTGCCCAACCTGCTGTTCTGACGCGAGTCGCGCCCGCCTTCAGCGTGACCTCGCGGATCCGTACGTCGCCACCCCGAATCGTCGCCAGACGGCCACCACCAGCGCCGCCATGGCCGCGGCCGCCAGCGCCAGCAGGCTCCAGTTCAGCGCGTCGGGCTGCTCCAGCACGCGGCGTACGCGCCCGGCCAGCAGGAGCGCCAGCGCGATCGGCGGCACCAGGCCGACCGCGGTGCCGACAAGGAAGTCGCGCAAGCGCACGTGCGAGGCGCCGGCCACCAGGTTCAGCTTGGCGAACGACGCCAGCGGCAGCAAGCGCAAGGCCGCCACCGCCAGCGGCCCGTTGCGCGCCAGCCGCCGCGTGATCTCGTTCAGCCGCGCGCCGGCGATGCGGCGCACGGCGCTGCGGCCGATCAGCCGGCCTGCCGCGTAGTTGGCCGTGGCGCTGAGCAGCGCGCCCCCGGTGGCGAACAGCGCGGCCGCCAGCGGGTCGTAGGCGAAGCAGGTAGCGACGATCAGCAGGGACAGCGGCATGCCCAGCAGGCCCGCCATCACGTAGGCGCCGAGCAACGCCAGCGGCGCCGCCGGCGCCTCGGACAGCGCGCGCAGCGGGACCGGCGCCAGCCACTCGCGCAGCGGCGTCCAGCGCCAGGCGATCGCGAACAGGGTGATCCCGGCCAGCACCAGGGCAAAGCCGATCACCCGCCCGGCCATCGATCGCGCCAGGTCGGGCGGTACGAACTCCTGCATCAGCACCTCGGGGTCGGCCGGGCGCTCCGGGTCGATCAGCGCGCCGGCGGGCAGGATCATCTCCAGCTCAGGCGTGACCGGCGGGTCGATGGGCAGCAGCGTGCGCCCGGGCCGCCGCAGCGATTCCACCGCCGGCACCAGCCGGCCGCCCTGGCTCGCGATCGCTTCCGCCACGGCTGCCGCCGGGACGTCCAGGTGCTCACCCAGCAGGCGGTCGCGCAGCCCGGCGATGGCGCGGCGGATGCGCTCGTTGCCGCCGGCCTCGATCACGAGGTTGCACTCGGTATCGAAGCCCATCGAGCGGTTGTTGAAGTTGGCCGATCCCACGCTGCACAGCTCATCGTCGACCACCAGCACCTTGCTGTGCACGTTCAGCAGTTGCGCGGCGTCCAGCTCCGGGATGTGCGGATAGAACAGCCGGTAGCGGCCCAGGCTATCGGCGGCCTGCAGCCGCTGGTGCAGGCGACCGCGCAGCGCGCCCATGGTGCGTGCCTCCAGCCAGCCTTCTTCCGTGAGGCGCGACACCACCAGCACGTCCGGCGCCGCCGGCGACCGCAGGCGCTCCTCCAGCGCCGCGCCGACCCCGCTGGAGCTGAAGTACTGGTTCTCCAGGTACAGCGTCCGGCGCGCCGCGGCGATGCCGTCCAGGTACAGCTGGCGGATCTCCTCCACCGCCGGCCAGGAAGGCCAGCCCGGATCGGTGCGGGCGATGGCCACCGGCAGGTCGGTGGCTTCCGGGCGCACCTGCGGCGGCCAGGGATCGTGCGAGGCGGGTCCGCCGAGGGGCGGGGTGCGTTCGCCCAGCCGCGCCCAGCGCTGGCGGCACAGCTCGCCCAGTGCGCGCGCCGCGTCGCCGTCGACCAGCGCCTGCACGTCGTGGTTGGGCCGGGCCTGCCGTCCCTGCACGTCGCGCCGGTGCGGCTGCTCGCGCCGGTGCTCGGGCGTGTCCCAGCGGCCATGGGTCAGGTCCAAGCCGCCGACGAAGGCTACGGCATCGTCGACCACCACCACCTTCTGGTGGTGCGAGCCGCTGGGCGGGTGGCGGGCATCGAGCTTGAAGTGCAGCCGCGGATGCGGACCGGCGCGCCAGCCCAGCTTGTAGAGCGGGAACCACTTGCGGTCGCCGGCCATCACCACCGCGAAATCCCAGCACAGGACGTGCATCCGCAGTTCGCGGTTGCGATGCACGACCTCGCGCAGGAACGGCCCGAGCGCGCGCGGCCAGCCGTCGTCGGCGCCGCCGGGCACCAGTTCGATGTCGGTGTCGATGTCCCAGCCGAGGATGAAGACGCTGTGGCGGGCGCGCGAGATCGCCGAGCGCACCGCCGCAAAATAGTCGGCGCCATCGACCAGGAAGGCCAGCCGGCGGGCCTGCTCGATGCGCCAGCAGTTGCGGCCCGGCTGCAGCAGCATGCCGGCTCCCTCAGGCCGGCAGCGGCCGGCCGGGCAGCTCGGGCGCCGGCGGCAGGCCGGTTGCCTGCAGGATCTCCCGCTCGCCGACCGTCTCGCGCTCCAGCAGGGCCTTGACCAGCGCATCGAGCGCCGGCCGGTGCTCGCGCAGCAGGCGCTTGGCCTGCTCGTGGCACTCGTTGATGATGCGGCTGACCTCGGCATCGACCAGCCGCGCCGTGTCCTCGCTGAACGGCTTGTCGCCGCCAACAAACCCGGCCGGGCCGCCCAGGTAGGGGTTCTGCCGCGGTGCCAGCTGCACCATGCCGATGGCATCGCTCATGCCCCAGCGCGTGACCATGCCGCGCGCCAGCTGCGTGGCCTGCTCGATGTCGTTCTCGGCGCCGGTGGTGCGGGTGCCATAGACCACCTCCTCGGCCGCCCGCCCGCCCAGCATGCCGACGATGCGGGCGCGCAGGTAGGCCTCGGGGTAGTTGTAGCGGTCGGTGGCGGGCCGCTGGTAGGTCACGCCCAGGGACTGCCCGCGCGGCACGATGCTGACCCGGTGCACCGGGTCGGCACCCGGCATCACCAGCCCCAGGATGGCATGGCCGCTCTCGTGGTACGCGATGCGCTCGCGGTCCTCGGGGCCGAGCAGCAGCGGCCGCTCGGGCCCCAGCACGATCTTCTCCAGCGCATCGAGGAAGTCCTTGTGGCGCACCTCGAGCTCGTCGCGCCGGGCCGCCAGCAGCGCCGCCTCGTTGACCAGGTTCTTCAGGTCGGCGCCGGAAAAGCCCGGCGTCGCCGAGGCCAGGTCGGCCAGGTGCGCGTCGGCGGCCAGCGGCACCTTGCGCGTGTGCACCTTCAGGATCGCCTCGCGGCCGACCTTGTCCGGCAGGTTGACCACCACCCGGCGGTCGAAGCGCCCGGGCCGCAGCAGGGCGCGGTCCAGCACGTCCGGCTGGTTGGTGGCGGCCAGCACGATGATGCCCTCGCGGCCAGTGAAGCCGTCCATCTCGGTCAGGATCTGCTGCAGCGTCTGTTCCTGCTCGCTGGCGCCGCCGATCGCCATCGGGCCGCGGGCGTGGCCGATGGCGTCGATCTCGTCGATGAAGATGATGGCCGGCGCGTGCTCGCGCGCCTGCTTGAACAGGTCGCGCACGCGGGCGGCGCCGACGCCGACGATCATCTCCACGAACTCGGCCGCGCTCATCGAGAAGAACGGCACGCCGGCCTCGCCCGCCACCGCCTTGGCCAGCAGCGTCTTGCCGGTGCCCGGCGAGCCGACCAGCAGCACGCCCTTGGGCGCGCTGCCGCCCAGCCGCGTGTACTTGTCGGGCGACCTGAGGAAGTCGACCACCTCGACCAGCTCGTTCTCGGCCTCGTCGATGCCGGCGACGTCGTCGAAGGTCACCCGCTGAGCGCCTTCCACGTCGTAGCGGCGCGCCTTGCTGCGGCCGATGCCCATCAGGCCGCCCATGCCCATGCCGCCGCCCTGCGCGGCGCGGCGGTACAGCCAGACGTAGAAGGCGATGATCAGGATCGCCGGCCCGAACCCGAACAGCAGCGTGGCCCAGCCGCTGCCCTCGCGGATCGGCACCGCGCTGATCTCGACGCCGTGCTCGATCAGGTACTGCTCGAGGCCGGGATCGACGAAGGCCGGCAGCTCGGTGGTGAAAACCGCCGACGTCTGCGGCTGGACCTGCTGCCAGCGCCGCGGGGCAGGCGGCTTGTTCTCCTGCCCGCTGGCCACCTCGGCGGGCGTGGGCCAGGTCACCGGCGCGGCGAAGCGGCCCTCGATGCTGGTGCCGCGGCTGTAGATCACCTCCACGTTGCGCTTGCCGGCCTCGGCCTTGAACACCGTGTAGGGCACCGACACCGGCTCGCCGGCCCCCGGGAACAACAGCCGCACCAGCAGGTAGTTGCCCAGCACGATGGCGATGAACACCAGCCAGGCGTTGCGCGGAGGCACGCGCGGCGGCATTCCGGGACTGCCGGGCGCCGGACGGCTTGGCGGCGACGCAGGGGACCGGCCGTTCATGCCGCCCCGGCTGCGCCGGCCGCCCGCAGGACTCGCCGGAGTGCGGCACCCCGGGGCCGAGAGGGATGGGGAAACGGCTGCATGGCGTGGGCGGCGACTCGGGCCACTCTATCAAAGGGGGCTGTTTTCCGGTGGCGGCACCTGCTTGCTGCTGGTTCCGCCCCCCGGAGCGGAATCCCTGCGATTGAAACAACTCCAGACGGGTATTCACGCCTCGTAACCAACGAAGCCGTGCGACTGTCGCGTTTAGCGGAACAAGAGCGGGTTCCACACTTGTGTTGAACGCCGAAGCCGCCTACCTTCGCTGCTTCAGGGACAGCAGTACAGAAGAACGACCATGCGCTGGTTCAAGTCCAACCTCCGCAACAGCATTTATGGACTGCTCGGGCACTCGCAGCCGCCGAGCCAGTCGACCCTCGACAACCGCCTCGAGGAGATCCGTGAAGCCATGCTCGACCTGGTCGGCGAGACCGCGTCGCAGGACTTCCCGCAACTCACGCGCCGCATCCGCTATGCCGGTGAAATCCAGGGCCTGTGGTACCTGCGCGGCGAACTGATGGCGGCGCTGGCGGCACGCCACGGCGAAACCATCGCCCGCGAGCAGATCGGCGGCATCACCACCCTCTTCAAGGGCGTGCTGCCGCCGGGACTGGCGGCGCGTCCGCGTCCGCTGCTGGGGTAGCGCGCCCTCCTCCGCCGCCGCCTTCGCGGGGGCAGGCTCCGAACGCGACGACCGCGCTATCGCGCTCGGGCGCGCGCGTCGCGCTGGGTTCCCGCCGTCGCGGGAACGACGGACATCAGTGCCGGTGCCCCCACAGCAGGAAGGCGTCGCGCCCTTCCACCGCCAGGTGCACTTCGGCGCCGACCGGCAGCGCCACCTTGGTGGGCACGTGGCCGAACGGCAGGCCCGTGAACACGGGCGCGCGCACCTGGGTGCGCAGCCAGTCCACGACCGTCTTGAGCTTGAAACCGCGGTCGTGCGGGGCCGGCTTGTAGTTGGTGAAGTGGCCGAAGACGATGGCCTTCTGCTGCCCGAGCACCCCGGCGTACAGCAGTTGCGTCAGCATGCGCTCGACCCGGTAGGGATGTTCGTGCACGTCCTCGATGAACAGGATGCCGCCCTTGATGGCCGGCAGCCAGGGCGTGCCGGCCAGCCCCGCCAGGATCGCCAGGTTGCCGCCCCACAGCGTGCCGTGCACCGGGCGCATGGCGTCGACCCGCTCGGCCGCGGGCAGCTGCCAGCCGGCGCCCTCGCCCTGCCCGCTGAGCAGGTCGTCGAAGCAGGCCTGCATGATCTCGTCGGCCCCGCCCTCGGGGCCGAAGTCCTCGCCCATCGCCGGGCCGGCCCAGGTCACGGCGCCGGTCTTCGCCAGCAGCGCGGCCTGCAGGGCGGTGAAGTCGCTCAGCCCGACCCAGTTCGTGCCCTTGGCCACCGACTTGGCGATCGCCTTGTACGGCAGGCGCGGCAGCAACCGCGTCAGGCCGTAGCCGCCGCGCGTGATCAGCGCGATGTCGGCGCCGCTGGCGGCGGCCCGGCCGATGGCGGCCAGCCGGGTGTCGTCGTCGCCGGCAAAGCGCATGTGGACGGCGAAGGCGGCGGGGTCGACCTCGACCTCGTGTCCCATCGCTTTCAGCCGCGCGATGCCGCGTCGCACGGCGGCCTTGTCGCGAACGGCGCTGGAGGGGGAATAGACGTAGATGTGGCTCATGAGGCGTGGAAGTATCCCACCGCCCTTTTCGCCACCGCCTCGCCGTGCTCCTGCACGAAGTGCCCGCCCTGCGCCACGACCATGGGTTCGGGGCAGCCGCGGATCTGCGTGCGCAATTCGTTCATCACCGGAACGCCCAGCACGGGGTCCTGGGCGCCGATCGCCATGAAGCTGCGGCCCTGCCACTCGCCGCGCCAGAAGTCGCGCGCGCGCCGCGACAGCTCGGCGCCGTCGGCCGCCGGCGAGTCCGGCACCATCGGCGGAAAGGCGCGCAGCGCCGCCCGGTGGCCCCGGTCCGGGAAGGGCGCGTCGTAGGCGGCGCATTCCGGCAGCGACAGCTGCGGGTTGCCGCGGGCGAACAGGCGGCCGACGTCGAACTCCGGGTGCTTCGCGCACATCTCGCGCCAGGCCAGGAAACCGGGACTGAGCGGGGTGTCGCCCGTGCCCAGCAGGGTGTTCATCACCAGCAGGCCGCGGTAGCGCTGCGGCGCCTCCATCGGCAGCGTCAGGCCGAGCAGCCCGCCCCAGTCCTGCACCACCAGCACCACGTTGCGCAGGTCGAGGCGCTCGACGAATTCGAGCAGCACCTGCCGATGCCAGCCGAAGCGGTGGAAGGCGTCCTTTTTCGGCTTGTCGCTCTTGCCGAAGCCGACCAGGTCCGGCGCCACCACCCGGTCGCCCGCTGCCAGGAACACCGGGATCATTTTCCGGTACAGGTAGCTCCACGACGGATTGCCGTGCAGGCACAGCCAGGTCAGCGGCGCCTCGCGCGGGCCCTCGTCCAGGAAATGCAGGCGCAGGCCGGCGAGCGACGGCAGGTCGCTCAGGTAGTGGGGTGCCCAGGGGTAGTCCGGCAGGCCGGCGAAGCGATCGTCGGGCGTGCGCAGCGCGTCCTCGCGCAGGGGCTGGCCATTGGCGCGGGCCTCCTGCCGGCGCTGCAGGAAGAAACCGGACAGCCTGCGGCTGCAGTCGTCTCCCAGCACGCCGCCGTGCACCTGGGTGCGGTGGTTCAGGCGGCGCTCGGCGAACAGGTCCACCACCGAGCCGGCCGCGCCCGCCTTCGGATCGGCGGCGCCGTAGACCACCCGCGCCAGCCGGGCGTGCAGCATGGCGCCGCTGCACATGGCGCAGGGCTCCAGCGTGACGAACAGTTCGCAGCCGTCGAGGCGGTAGTTGCCGACCGCCGCGGCCGCCTCGCGCAAGGCGACGATCTCGGCGTGGGCGGTCGGATCGTGACCCGCGATCGGCCGGTTGTAGCCGCGGCCGATCACCTGGCCGTCGCGCACCACCACGGCGCCGATCGGCACCTCGCCGGCCTGCGCGGCCAGCGCGGCCTGCTCGAGGGCCGCTTGCATGAAGGCGGCGTCCTGCCCGGCGTCCATCGGGTCGTCGGTGCTCAGGCCGCCGGGATGCCGGCCCGCTCCATCCAGCCGGCCAGCTCGCGTTCGCGCTCGTTGCCGGCGGCGTAGGCGGCGTGGAGCGCGGCATGCGACTCGGGCCGGTGCTGGTTGAGCTTCAGCTTGCATTGCAGCTCGGTGACCTGCAGCTCGAAGCCGACGATGCCGGCCAGCATCCTGTGCGCGAAATCCTCCGGCAGGCTGCGCCACTGCTGCGCATAGGGCGGCTCGTGGTCGCCGATCAGCGTCTTGAGCAGGGCGTCCTTGTCGTTCGGGTCATCGACCAGCCGCGCCTGCACGGTGCAGTGCACCGCCACGTAGTTCCAGCTCGGCACCCGCTGCAGGTCGGGGTAGGCCTTGGGCGACACGTAGGCGTGCGGGCCGAGGAAGGTGACCAGGGCGCGAGGGCGCGCCTGCAGGTAGCGCCAGTGCGGGTTGGGCCGGGCGCAATGGCCGAGCAGCACCAACCCGCCGTCACTTTCCTCCAGGTGCAGCGGCAGGTGGGTGACGAAGGGCAGCCCCTCGTCGTCGCACGAAATCAGGCTGGCCAGCGGGTTCTCGCGGATCAGCGTGGCGGCGAGCTGCGGGTCCTTGGCGGCGAACTGGGGGGGCAGGTACATGGGCTTCCTCCAGCGCCGACTTTACCCCCGGGCCACACGCCCTACTCCCACTCGATCGTCGCCGGCGGCTTGCTGGAGACGTCGTAGGTGACGCGGTTGATGCCGCGCACCTCGTTGATGATGCGGCTGGACACCTTCTTGAGCAGTGCGTGCGGCAGCTCGGCCCAGTCGGCCGTCATGAAGTCGCTGGTCTGCACCGCGCGCAGCGCCACCACGTACTCGTAGGTGCGGTAGTCGCCCATCACGCCCACGCTCTTGACCGGCAGGAACACGGTGAAGGCCTGGCTGGTCAGGTCGTACCAGCTCTTGCCGGTCTGCTCGTCGCGCGTGTTGCGCAACTCCTCGATGAAGATGGCATCGGCCCGGCGCAGCAGGTCGGCGTAGTCCTTCTTCACCTCGCCCAGGATGCGCACCCCCAGACCCGGCCCGGGGAACGGATGGCGGTACACCATCTCGGGCGGCAGGCCCAGCGCCACGCCCAGCTCGCGCACTTCGTCCTTGAACAGGTCGCGCAGCGGCTCCAGCAGCTTCAGGCCGAGCTGCTCCGGCAGCCCGCCCACGTTGTGGTGGCTCTTGATCGTGACCGCCTTCTTGCTCTTGGCGCCGCCGGACTCGATCACGTCCGGGTAGATCGTGCCCTGCGCCAGCCAGGCGACGTGGCGGGCGTCGGCCTGCTTGATCTTCTCGGCCTCGGCCTTGAACACGTCGACGAACAGGCCGCCGATGATCTTGCGCTTGGCCTCGGGTTCGCTCACCCCGGCCAGCTGGCCCAGGAACAGCTCGCCGGCATCGACCCGCACCACCTTGGCGTGCAGCTTGCCGGCGAACATGTCCATCACCATGTCGCCCTCGTTCAGGCGCAGCAGGCCGTGGTCGACGAACACGCAGGTGAGCTGGTCGCCGATGGCGCGGTGGATCAGCGCGGCCGCCACCGAGGAATCGACGCCGCCCGACAGGCCCAGGATCACCTCCTCGTCGCCGACCTGGCGGCGGATCTGCTCCACCGCTTCGGCGATGTGGTCGCGCATCACCCAGTCGGGCCTGGCGCCGCAGATGCCCAGCACGAAGCGCTCGAGGATGGCGCGGCCCTGCACCGTGTGCGTGACCTCGGGGTGGAACTGCACGGCGTAGAACCGGCGCGCCTCGTCGGCCATGCCGGCGATCGGGCAGCTGTCGGTGGAGGCCATCAGCTTGAAGCCGGGCGGCATCTCGGCCACCTTGTCGCCGTGCGACATCCAGACGTTGAGCATGCCGTGGCCTTCGGGCGTGCTGAAGTCGGCGATGCCCTTCAGCAGCTCGGTGTGGCCACGGGCGCGCACCGCGGCCGGGCCGAACTCGCGCTTGTGGCCGCCCTCGACCTTGCCGCCCAGCTGGTGCGCCATGGTCTGCATGCCGTAGCAGATGCCCAGCACCGGCACGCCCAGCTCGAACACCGCCTGCGGCGCCTTGTCGGTGCTTTCCTCGTACACGCTGGCGTGGCTGCCCGAGAGGATCACGCCCTTCAGGCGGCCGTCGGCCGCGTACCGGCGCACCCAGTTGTCGCTGACGTCGCAGGGGTGCACTTCGCTGAACACGTGCGCCTCGCGCACGCGCCGGGCGATCAGCTGCGTGACCTGGGAGCCGAAATCCAGGATCAGAATCTTGTCGTGTTGCATATCAGTTCTCCGCTGCGCGCCGCTTCGGGGTGGTCTTTCAATTCAAATCGGTGATGACGGGGTGGTCCAGCTTCAGGCACGCTTGCCACAGCGCCCGGTCCATCGTGACCAGCGGGGCTCGCAAGTCCACGGCGACTTTCAGGTACGCCGCGTCGTAAGTCGTGAGCCCGAGAGCCTGGGACCAGTCCCAGAACTCGAGCGGCGAGATCCGCACGGGCGAAAGCGCCACCGGCAGGCGGCTGAGCAACCGGAGTACGTGCTGGTGCACGGAGGGCGTGAACCGGCCTCGCGCCAGCGCCTTGCCTGCTGCATGCAGCGCCTCGATGGGAAAGATGGCGGCGCTGGTCGCGCTCTCCTCTTCCGCCATCACCCGGATCAGCGCCTGCGACACCCTGTCGCCCTGCTCGTCGGGAAAGGCCCAGCTCGCGAAGGCCGACGCGTCAACGACCAGCATCGGGAGTCTTGGGTTCGTTCACCCAGGCGGCGCCTCGGGCGTCGCGTTCGCGCTTGTGCTCCTCCCACAGTTCGTCGAAGCCGGGGCGGGCGGCGCCGACCTTGGCGCGCAGCGCGTCCAGCTCGGCCCGGATGGCTTGCCGGCGCGCCTCGACGCTGGGCTGCTCCGTCTCCGGCTCCCGAATCAGCCGGATCACCCGCTTGCCATGGCGGGTGAGTACCACCTCCTCGCCCTGTTCCACGGCGCGGATGAGTTCGGAAAGCTGGCTCTTGGCCTGATGGATGGGGACCGTCTGCACAATTTCTGGCCCTTATCTGAGAAAATCAGCCCAGATTGTACGCCGCAGCCAAAAAAATGGCCAGAAGATTCTGGCCATTTCGCGGGGCGATGGTCGCGCTGGAATCGCGCGTTCAATCCGCCCGGTAGTTCGGCGCTTCCTTGGTGATGTGCACGTCGTGCACGTGGCTCTCGACCATGCCGGCCGAGGTGATCTCCACGAATTCGCCCTTGCTGCGCATGTCCTCGATGGTGGCGCAGCCGCAGTAGCCCATGGCGGCGCGCACGCCTCCGGCGAGCTGGTAGACGATGGACACCAGCGAGCCCTTGTACGGCACCCGGCCCTCGATGCCCTCGGGCACCAGCTTGTCGGCATTCGGGTTGGTGGTGGTGGCTTCCTGGAAGTAGCGGTCGGCGCTGCCCTGCTGCATGGCGCCGATCGAGCCCATGCCGCGGTAGCTCTTGTAGCTGCGGCCCTGGAACAGCACGATCTCGCCGGGCGCCTCCTCGGTGCCGGCGAACATGCTGCCCATCATCACGGTGTGCGCACCGGCGGCAAGCGCCTTGGCGATGTCGCCCGAGTAGCGGATGCCGCCGTCGGCGATCAGCGGCGCGCCGCTGCCGGCCAGCGCCGTGGCCACGTTGTCGATGGCGGTGATCTGCGGCACGCCCACGCCGGCCACGATGCGGGTGGTGCAGATGGAGCCGGGGCCGATGCCCACCTTCACCGCATCGGCGCCCGCCTCGACCAGCGCCCGCGCGGCGGCGCCGGTGGCGATGTTGCCGCCGATCACGTCCACGCCGGGGTAGTTCTGCTTGACCCAGCGCACCCGCTCGATCACGCCCTTGCTGTGGCCGTGGGCGGTATCGACCACGATCACGTCCACGCCGGCCTTGACCAGCGCCTCGACCCGCTCCTCCGTGCCGGCGCCGACGCCGACGGCGGCCCCGACGCGCAGGCGGCCCGAGGCGTCGCGCGCCGCATTCGGGAAGCTGGTCTGCTTGGTGATGTCCTTGACGGTGATCAGGCCCTTGAGCTCGAAGGCCTCGTCGACCACCAGCAGCCGTTCCAGCTTGTGCTTGTTCAGCAGGGCCTTGGCTTCGGCCGGGCTGGTGCCTTCGGGCACGGTGATCAGGCGCTCGCGCGGGGTCATGATCTGGCTGACCGGCACGTCGTAGCGGGTCTCGAAGCGCAGGTCGCGCCCGGTCACGATGCCCACCACCTTGCCGCCGTCGACCACCGGGAAGGCCGAAAAGCCCACCTGCTCCGACAGGCCCAGCACCTGCAGCACGGTGTGCTCCGGGGTGATGACGACCGGCTCGCGCACCACGCCCGACTCGTAGCGCTTGACGCGCAGCACCTCGGCGGCCTGCTGCTGCGCCGTCAGGTTCTTGTGGACGATGCCGATGCCGCCCTCCTGTGCCATCGAAATGGCCAGCCGCGCCTCCGTCACGGTGTCCATCGCGGCGGACACCAGCGGCAGGTTCAGGGAGATGTTGCGCGTGAGGCGGGTCGCGAGGGAGGTGTCCTTGGGCAGGACCTGGGAGAACGCCGGGACCAGCAACACATCGTCGAAGGTCAGCGCTTTGCCGAGAAGGCGCATGTCAGGGCTCCAAAAAAACGATTGTATCCATGCACTCGGTACTTACCCCAGTGCTACGTCGCCCGCGTCGCGCGCACGTGACGTGCCGCGCGCAGGCAGGCCGCATCGCCTTGGGACGGCCGCGCTGCGCCGCTACACTGCCCGGCATGACCGCCCTTCGTGCCCTCGCCCTCGCCTGCATCTGCATCGTGCCCCTGGCTGCATCGGCGCAATGGCAATGGGTGGACAAGGACGGCCGGCGCGTGTTCAGCGACAAGGCGCCGCCGCCCGAGGTGCCGGAAAAGAGCATCCTGCGCCGCCCCGGCGTGAAGGCGACGGCGCCCGCGCCCGCCGAGGAGCCCGCCGCGGCAGCCTCCGCGCCGGCCAAGGCGGTGGCGGCGAACCAGCCCCGGGTCAGCGGCAAGGACAAGGCGCTGGAGGACAAGAAGAAGCAGGCCGAAGCCGCCGAAGCCGAGAAGAAGAAGGCGCAGCAAGCCGAAGTCGCCAAGGCGCGCGAGGACAACTGTGCCCGCGCCAGGCAGGGCAAGGCGACCTTCGACTCCGGCATGCGCATCGCGCGCGTCAATGCCAAGGGCGAGCGCGAGATCCTGGACGACAACCAGCGCGCCGCCGAGGTCAAGCGCCTGGAGGAAGTGATTGCACGGGACTGCAAGACGGGCTGAGGCCCGTCGCTTCAGTAGCCCGCCTTGGACCCCGGACGCCGGTTGGCGAAGAGCCCCGCGCCCCGGCTGCCCTGCCGCTGGAACCGTTCGCGCCGAGCCAGCTTGGGATCCACCCGCAGCGGGCGAGCGACCTCCACCCGGTCGCGGTCGCGCAACGGCTGGTCGGCCCCGGCCTTGCGCCCCCACACCCCCACCGCCTCGCCCTCGCCGGGCGCCAAGCCGCATGCACGCAGCGCGTCGGCCACGGTTGCGCCCGCGGGCAATCGGAGCGCCTGTTCGCGCACCTCGCGCGGCCCGGGCGAGTGCAGCACGGTCACGCGCAGCGCGGCGTCAGCCATAGACGTGCTCGGCGCGCTTGACGAAGGCATCGACCAGGCTGCCGGCGATGCGGTCGAACACCGGCCCCACCACCGCGGCGAGCGTGCCGCTCTGGAAGCCGTAGTTCAGGTCCAGTTCCACCTTGCAGGCGCGGGTGCCGTCGTTGCCGACCGGATGGAAGTTCCAGCGGCCGTCCAGGTTGGAGAACGGCCCGTCCACCAGCTTCATGCCGACGTGGCGGCCCGGCACGTGGGCGTTGCGGGTGGTGAAACTCTGGCGGATGCCGGCGAAGGCGATGCCGATCTCGGCCTTCATGCCGTGCGGGTCCTCCTCCAGCACCTGCGCATGGTCGCACCAGGGCAGGAATTTCGGGTACTGCTCGACGTCGGTGACCAACGTGAACATCTCTTCCGCGCTATACCAGATGAGCACGGAGCGGTGAACGGATTTCATACGAGAATGCAGGGCCTCGCGGGATTGTAGATACGCCCTGCGGTCCCCACCTGTCAGCCCATGGCCCACAAGCAAGACGGCAGCGCGCGCATCGCCGAGAACAAGAAAGCCGCATTCAACTACTTCTTCGAAGAACGCTTCGAGGCCGGCATGGTGCTGGAAGGCTGGGAGGTCAAGGCACTGCGCGAGGGCAAGGTCCAGCTCACCGACGGCTACGTGGTGATCCGCAACGGCGAGCTGTATCTCATCGGCTGCCTGATCAACCCGCTGCGCACCGCCTCGACCCACGTCAACGCCGAGGCGGCGCGCACCCGCAAGCTGCTGATGCACAAGGACCAGATCCGCCGGCTGATTGGCAAGGTGGAGCAAAAAGGCTACACCCTGGTGCCGATCAACCTGCACTGGAAGGGCGGCCGCGTCAAATGCGAGGTGGCGCTGGCCAAGGGCAAGGGCGAGCACGACAAGCGCGAGACCATCCGCGAGCGCGAAGGCAAGCGCGAGATCGAGCGCGTCATGAAGAGCCGCCACCGCTAGGCTGGCGCGCCTCCGACCGGCGTCGGGAATAAATCCACCGCCGGCATCGTTCATCGCGGCAGATTCACCTTTTCAGGAGAGCCCCATGAACCTGTCCCGCCCGCACCTCACCCTGGCCACCCTGGCACTGGCCGCCGGCCTGGGCGCCTGTTCCTCGATGGCCGCCGATCCGGCTCCGGCCCGCGTCGCCGATGGCGCGCTGGTGGGGCCGAACGGCATGACCCTGTACACCTTCGACCGCGACACGGCCGGCAGCGGCAAGTCGGCCTGCAACGGCCCGTGCGCCACCAACTGGCCGCCGCTGATGGCCCAGGCCGGTGCGATGAACGCCGGCAACTGGACCGTCGTCACCCGCGACGACGGCAGCAAGCAGTGGGCCTACAAGGGCAAGCCGGTCTACTACTGGACCAAGGACACCAAGGCCGGCGACCGCACCGGCGAGGGCTTCAACAACGTCTGGCACGTTGCCCGGCCCTGACGATGGGCGCGGTCCTGCCGACGCCGCCGCAAGCCGGGGTTTCCCGGCCCGCGCCGTTGCGCTAGCCTCGCGCTCCATGCAGGCCGGCGAGCTCGAGGCGCAGATCCCGCAGCTGCGGCGCTACGCGCGCGCGCTGACCGGTGACGCCTGGGCCGCCGACGACCTGGTGCAGGACACGCTGGAGCGCGCCTGCGACCGCTGGCAGCTCTGGAAGGCCGGCAGCGACCTGCGCGCCTGGCTGTTCACGCTGATGCACAACCTGTTCATCGACGGAGCCCGGCGGGCGCTGCGGCAGGCCGGCCAGCGGGTGGACATCGACGACGTGGCGCCCGAGCTGGCGGTGCCGGCCGCCGCCACCGACCAGGTGCTGGACCTGCAGCGCTGCCTGCTGCGGCTGCCGGAGGAACAAAGGGAGGTGCTGCTGCTGGTCGCCCTGCAGGACCTCAGTTACGAAGAGGTGGCGCGCGTCACCGGCACGCCGATCGGCACCGTGATGTCGCGCCTGTCGCGTGCGCGCAGCCGGCTGCGCGAGTTGATGGAAGGCGCCGCCGCACCGGCCTCGCCCGCCGTGCTGCCATTCAAGCGCCCGAAATGAAGTTGCCCATGAAACAGGACTCCGCGCCGATCGACGAAGCCAGGCTGCACGCGCTGGTCGACGGGCGCCTTTCCGCCGCCGGGCGCGAGCACGTGCAGGCGCTGCTGGCGGCCGACCCTGATGCGGCCCGCACGGCCCAGGCCTGGCAGGCGCAACGCCACGCGCTGCGGGCGCTGCATGCCGAGGTGCTGCAGGAGCCGGTGCCGCCCGCGCTGGCGGAAGCTGCGCGCCACATCGGCCACGAAGGCCGGCGCCTCGACCGCTGGCAGCGCTGGGGCGGCACGGCCGCTTCGGTGGCGCTGGCGTTCGTCGTCGGCTGGCTGGCCCACATGCAGTGGGGCGGCAGCCCCGGCGAGCTGCTTGCCCGCGGCTCGCGGCCGCTCAACGACTTCGGGCGGCAGGCGGTGGCGGCCCACGTGGTCTATTCGCCGGAGGTGCGCCACCCGGTGGAGGTGCCCGCCGCGCAGCAGGAACACCTGGTGCAGTGGCTGTCCAAGCGGCTGGGGCGGAGCCTGAAGGTGCCCGACCTGTCGGCGCAAGGCTACGAACTGGTGGGCGGCCGGCTGCTGCCGGGCGAACAGGGGGCACGGGCGCAGTTCATGTACCAGAACGCCCGGGCCGAGCGCATCACGCTGTATGTCGGCGCCATCGATGCCGGCAAGGCCGGCCGCGCCGCCGCCGGCGAAACCGCCTTCCGCTTCACCCACGAAGACGGCGCCGCCAGCTTCTACTGGGTCGCCCAGGGCTTCGGCTACGCCCTGGCCGGCCGGATGGACAAGGGGCAGCTGCTGCCGCTGGCGGAGAGCGTGTACCGGCAGCTGTGAGGGGGGCGCTAAGTCCTCGGCGCAGGCGGAGGAGCCAGCGCAACGCGCCTGCAGCTCCAGCCTCGCGCCAGCCTACGCCAGTCCGCGCAGCGGGTGCGCGTGCACCGGCCAGGGGCTGCGAAAGAACGGCTCCACCATCTCCGCCGTGACGTCCTCGATCCGCGCCGGGCTCCAGCGGGGCGCATGGTCCTTGTCGATCGCCAGGGCGCGCACGCCCTCGACCGTCTCGCTGGCGCCGGGGCGCAGGTGGAAGCAGTGGCGCACCAGGTCGCGCTCCATGCGCAGTTCGTCGGCCAGGCTCATGCCGCGGGCCCGCCGCACCTGCTCCAGCGTCACGTGCAGCATCAGCGGCGAGCGCTTGCGCAGCAGCACGCCTGCCGTGTGCCGCGCCCAGTCGGAGCCGTCCGCCTCCAGCGCCGCGACGATCTCGCGCACGCTGCCCAGCGCGAACACGCGGTCGATGTCGGGCCGGCGGTCCGCCAGCTTCGAACCTTCGGCCCGCTGCGGCGCCGGCACGGCCGCGGCGCCTTCGCCGGCCAGCCGCTCCCACAGCGCCGGCAGCTCGGACGAGGGCATGGCGAGGTCGGCCAGGCCGGCGTCCACCGCATCCGCGGCGCCGATCACCTCGCCGGTCAGCGCCAGGTACTCGCCGATCCGCCCGGGGCAGCGCGAGAGGAAGTGGCCGCCGCCCACGTCCGGGAACAGGCCGATGCCCGTCTCCGGCATGGCCATCTTCGTGCGCTCGGTCACGATGCGGCAGCGGGCCCCCTGGGAGATGCCCATGCCGCCGCCCATCACGATGCCGTCCATGAACGAGACGTAGGGCTTCGGGTAGTGCTGCACCAGGTGGTTGAGGGTGTATTCCTCGGTGAAGAAGTCCTCCAGCTCCGGGTTGCCCGCCAGCGCCGCCGCATGGAAGAAGCGGATGTCGCCGCCCGCGCAGAAGGCGCCGAACGGGCCTTCCTTGCCCATGCCGCGAATGGCCACGACTTCCACCCGCGGGTCGTCCCGCCAGGCCCGCAGCGTGGCCTTCAGCTCGCGGATCATGGCCAGCGACAGCGCGTTCAGCGCCCTCGGCCGGTCCAGGGTGATGCGGCCGGCCTTGCCGGCCACTTCGGTCCTTACTTCGCTCATGCCCGTTGTTTCCATCCAATCAGTTCATTCATCACCAGCGCCCCGATCACCAGGGCGCCGCCGGCCAGCACGGTCTGCGTCGGCGCCTCGCCGGCTCCGACCCAGGCCAGCAGGATCCCGAAGATCACCTCCAGCAGGGCCAGCAGCGAGATCTCGGGCGCCTTGAGCACGCGCGCGCAGGCCACCGCCAGCGCGCACGGGATCGCCAGCTGCACCAGGCCCAGCAGCGCCAGCCAGCCGATGTCGTGCGTCGAAGCCTGGAACGGCAAGGCCAGCGGCAGCGTATAGGCCGAGGACAGCACGGCGCCGATCAGCACGGCGGGCACCAGGTCCACGTCCTGGCCCTGGGCGTGCGAGCGCTGGGTGACGGTCCAGTTGATCGCGCCGGCCGCCGGCACGCACAAGGCGACCAGCGTGCCGGCGAGCTGTCCGCCCGACAGCTGGGCGCCGTACATCCAGGCGATGCCGGCGCCGGCCACCGCGATCGCCGCCCAGGTGCGCGCCGGGATGCGGTGGCCGATGACGGCGCGTGCGACCAGCGCCGTCAGGAGCGGTCCCACCGCCATGGTGACCAGCACGTTGGCCACGCTGGTGAGCGTCAGCGCCACCATGAAGGCGGTGAACATCACGCTCCAGCACAGGCCCGAGAGCCACAGCGCCGCGCCGCCCGAGCGGATCTTCGCGAACAGTTCGCGGCCCTGGACGAAGGGCAGGATCACCAGCAGCGACAGCGCGGTGAAGAAGCTGCGCCAGAAGGTGATCTCGAAACTGCGCGCGTGCTCCAGCTGCCGGGTGACCACGCCGGCGATGGACCACATCAGGGTGACGGCGACCATCAGGAACACGGCGCGGGTGTGGGTGAGCTTCATCGTTGTGGGTGGGCCGGTGCTGCAGAGCTCGATTGTCGCCGCGTCCCGCAGCGCCCTCATCCACGCGCCCTGGCCCGCCTGCCCGTCATTCCGGCGAAGGCGGGAATCCACGCAGCGCAGGCGCATGAGCGCCGCCGGCGCGTTGCGCTGGATCCCCCGCCTTCGCGGGGGATGACGATCAGGCCGCCTCGCGCTGCGCCCGCTTGCGCTCGTGCTCCTTCAGGAAGCGCTTGCGCAGGCGGATCGACTTGGGCGTGATCTCCACCAGCTCGTCGTCCTCGATGAACTCGACGCCGTACTCCAGCGTCAGCTCGATCGGCGGCGTGATCTTGATGGCGTCTTCCTTGCCCGAGACGCGGAAGTTGGTCAGCTGCTTGGTGCGCGTGGCGTTCACCACCAGGTCGTTGTCGCGGCTGTGCACGCCGACGATCATGCCCTCGTACACCGGGTCGTTGGCGCGCACGAACATGCGGCCGCGGTCGTCCAGCTTGCCCAGCGCATAGGTGAAGATCTCGCCATCGTCCATCGAGATCAGCACGCCGTTCTTGCGCCCGCCGATCTCGCCCTTGTACGGCTCGTAGCGGTCGAAGATGTTGGAGATCAGCCCCGAGCCGCGGGTCAGGTTGAGGAACTCGTTGGTGAAGCCGATCAGGCCGCGCGCGGGAATGCGGTACTCCAGCCGCACCCGGCCGCGGCCGTCCGGCTCCATGTTCACCAGCTCGCCCTTGCGCTCGCCCAGGGCCTGCATCACGCCGCCCTGGTGCTGGTCCTCGATGTCCACGGTGACCAGCTCGATCGGCTCGTGCCGCTCCCCGTCGATCTCCCTGAACACCACGCGCGGCTTGGACACCGCCAGCTCGTAGCCCTCGCGGCGCATGTTCTCCAGCAGGATCGTCAGGTGCAGCTCGCCGCGGCCGGCCACCTCGTAGACGCCCTCCTCGTCGGTCTCCTTCACGCGCAGCGCGACGTTGGACTGCAGCTCCTTCTGCAGCCGGTCCCAGATCTGGCGGCTGGTGACGAACTTGCCCTCGCGCCCGGCCAGCGGACTGGTGTTGACGCAGAAGTTCATGGTCAGGGTCGGCTCGTCGACCTTGAGCATGGGCAGCGGCGCCGGGTTGGCCGGGTCGGTCAGGGTCACGCCGATCCCGAGGTCGGCGATGCCGTTGACCAGCACGATGTCGCCCGGGCCGGCCTCGGTCACCTGCACCCGGTCCAGGCCCTGGAACGTCAGCACCTGGTTGACGCGGCCCTTGTAGGACTTGCCGTCCGGGCCCTCCATCACCAGCACGTCCATCGCCGGGCGCAGGGTGCCGGCATTGACGCGGCCGACGCCGATGCGGCCGACGAAGGTCGAGAAGTCGAGCGCGGACACCTGCAGCTGCAGCGGCGCGTCCGGCTCGCCGGCGTGCGCCGGCACGTGCTTCAGGATGGTGTCGAACAGGGCCGACATGTCCGGGCCCCACTGCTCGCCGAACTCGCCCTGCTCCAGCGAGCTCCAGCCGTTGATGCCGGAGGCGTACACCACCGGGAAGTCCAGCTGCTCGTCGCTGGCGCCGAGCTTGTCGAACAGGTCGAAGGCGGCGTTGACCACCTTGTCGGGGGCGGCGCCGGGCTTGTCGACCTTGTTGACCACGACGATCGGCCGCAGGCCCAGCGCCAGCGCCTTCTTGGTCACGAAGCGCGTCTGCGGCATCGGGCCTTCCTGGGCGTCGATCAGCAGCACCACGCCATCGACCATCGACAGGGCGCGTTCCACCTCGCCGCCGAAGTCGGCGTGGCCGGGGGTGTCGACGATGTTGATGTGGGTGCCCTTCCAGCTGACCGCGCAGTTCTTGGCCAGGATGGTGATGCCGCGCTCGCGCTCGATGGCGTTGTTGTCCATCACGGTGTCCTGCACCTTCTCGTGCTCGGCGAAGGTGCCCGACTGGCGCAGCAGCTGGTCGACCATGGTGGTCTTGCCGTGGTCGACGTGGGCGATGATGGCGATGTTGCGGATCTGCTTGGTGCTCATGGTGTCTGTTCGGCGTGCGATCGGGCACGCAGGATCTGGTCGATTTCGATGGGGCTGAGCAGGCGGCTGGGGATCAGCTCGCCGGCCCGGGTGTGCGCGGTACCGAGGAGGACGGATTCGCTCCGGCCTCCTTCGGGAGGTGGGGAGGGGGGCACGCGCTGCGGCAGCTCGGGCCGCTGCGCGTGTCCCCACCCCGACCCTGCTCCCGGGGGAGAGGGAGAAAAGACCGCCACCCGGTCGGCATCGGCCCAGTGGCCGCGCCGGCGCAGGCCCGACAGGAAGCGCCCGGCATCGTCCGCACCGAGCGTGACGCGCGTGTGTCCATCCAGCAGCGCCTCGGGCGGCAGCAGCGCGGCCTCGCGTTCGGCTTCGCTCATGGCGGCGAAGGCCTCCAGCGTGACGCACCGCGCCACATCGAACGGTCCGGTCGCGATCCGACGCAGCAGCGACAGGTGCGCCCCGCAGCCCAGCGTCTCGCCGATGTCTTCGCCCAGCGTGCGGATGTAGGTGCCCTTGCTCACGCGGGCGGTGAAGCGGAGGGCGGCGCGGCCGCCCTCTTCCACCAGCTCGAGCCGCAGTTCGTGCACGACGACATCGCGCGGCGCGCGCTCGACCTCCTGGCCGGCCCGCGCGTATTCGTACAGGGCCTTGCCGTCCTTCTTCAGCGCGCTGTGCATGGGCGGCACTTGCTGGATCGGCCCGGTGAACTGGCGCTCGACCTCCGCCAGCCGCTGCGGCGTGACCGGCGGCACCGGGCGCTCCGACACGACTTCACCCTCGGCGTCGCCGGTGGTGGTCTTCACCCCCAGCACCGCCACCGCTTCGTAGGTCTTGTCGGCGTCCAGGTGCAACTGGCTGAACTTGGTGGCCGCGCCGAAGCACAGCGGCAGCGCGCCGGTGGCCAGCGGGTCCAGCGTGCCGGTGTGGCCGGCCTTCTCGGCGCGCAGCAGCCACTTGCATTTCTGCAGCGCGTCGTTGCTCGACAGGCCCAACGGCTTGTCCAGCAGCAGCACCCCGTGCACGGGGCGCCTCACGACCCGTGCCCGTGGTGCGCCCATGCCTACTCCCCGGATTCTTTGGAACGCGAGGCGACCGCGCGGGCGATCAGCGCGTTCATGTCGGCCGCACGCTCGGTGGTGCGGTCGAACTGGAAGTGCAGCGTGGGCACCGTGTGGATGTGCAGCCGCTTGAACAGGCCGTTGCGCAGGAAGCCGGCCGCGTGGTTGAGGGCCTCCTCGCACTCGTGCGGGTCGCCCTTGAGCACGCTGAAGAACACCTTGGCATGCGCGTAGTCGGGCGTGACCTCCACGGCGCTGAGCGTGACCATGCCCAGCCGCGGGTCCTTGATCTCGCGGATCAGCTCGGACAGGTCGCGCTGGACCTGGTCGGCGATCTGGTAGCTGCGATTGGGCTTGCTGGACTTCTTCATCGAAGGGCGAGCCTCGCGGCAGCGAGGCCCGCTTTCCCCTTGTTTACAGGGTCCGGGCGACTTCCTTGATCTCGAAGAACTCGAGCTGGTCGCCTTCCTTGATGTCGTTGTAGTTCTTCAGCTTGATGCCGCACTCGAAGCCTTCCTTGACCTCGCGCACGTCGTCCTTCATCCGCTTGAGCGACTCGATCTCGCCGGTGTAGATCACCACGTTGTCGCGCAGCAGGCGGAAGTGCGAAGAGCGGGTGACCAGGCCGGACGTGATGTACGAGCCGGCCACGGTGCCGATCTTGGACGCCACGAACACGGTGCGGATCTCGGCCGAGCCGATGACCTCCTCGCGCTTCTCGGGCGCCAGCATGCCGGACATGGCGGTCTTCAGCTCGTCCACGGCGTCGTAGATGATGCCGTAGTAGCGGATGTCCACGCCGTTGCCCTCGGCCAGCTTGCGCGCACCGGCGTCGGCGCGCACGTTGAAGCCGATGACCACCGCCTTGGAGGCGATCGCCAGGTTGATGTCGGACTCGCTCACGCCGCCCACGCCCGCGTAGACCAGCTGCACCTTGACCTCGTCGGTCGACAGCTTGACCAGCGACTGCGACAGCGCCTCCTGCGAGCCCTGCACGTCGGCCTTGACGATGATGGGCAGCGTCTTGACCTCGCCGGCGGTCATGTCCGAGAACATGTTCTCCAGCTTGGCGGCCTGCTGCCTGGCCAGCTTGGTGTTGCGGAACTTGCCGGCGCGGTAGGTCGCGATCTCGCGCGCCCGGCGCTCGTCGGTCAGCACCATGAACTCGTCGCCGGCCTGCGGCACCTCGGTCAGGCCCTGGATCTCCACCGGGATCGACGGACCCGCGCTCTTGATGGTCTTGCCGTCCTCGTCGAGCATGGCGCGCACGCGGCCGTAGGTCTGGCCGGCCAGCACCACGTCGCCCACCTTGAGCGTGCCCGACTGCACCAGCACCGTGGCCACCGGGCCGCGGCCCTTGTCCAGCTGGGCTTCGATGACCAAGCCCTTGGCGGCGGCATCTACCGGCGCCTTCAGCTCCAGCACCTCGGCCTGCAGCAGCACCTGCTCGAGCAGGTCGTCCATGCCCTGGCCGGTGAGCGCCGAGACGTTGACGAACGGCGAGTCGCCGCCGTATTCCTCGGGCACCACCTCCTCGGCCACCAGCTCCTGCTTGACGCGGTCGGGGTTGGCGCTGGGCTTGTCGATCTTGTTGACCGCCACGACGATGGGAACGCCGGCTGCCTTGGCGTGCTTGACCGCTTCCCGGGTCTGCGGCATGACGCCGTCATCGGCCGCCACCACCAGGATGACGATGTCGGTGGCCTGGGCACCGCGGGCGCGCATGGCGGTGAACGCCTCGTGGCCCGGGGTGTCCAGGAAGGACACCACGCCGCGCGGGGTCTCCACGTGGTAGGCGCCGATGTGCTGCGTGATGCCGCCGGCTTCGCCCGCCGCCACCTTGGCGCGGCGGATGTAGTCCAGCAGCGAGGTCTTGCCGTGGTCGACGTGGCCCATGACGGTGACCACCGGGGCGCGCGGCAGCGCCTCGGCGTTGGCCTGGGACACTTCCTCCTCGGTGAACGCCTCGGGGTCGTCCAGCGCCGCCGTGACGGCCTTGTGCCCCATTTCCTCGACCACGATCATGGCCGTGTCCTGGTCCAGCGGCTGGTTGATGGTGACCATCTGGCCCATCTTCATCAGCGCCTTGATCACCTCGGACGCCTTGACCGCCATCTTGTGCGCCAGCTCGGCGACCGTGATGGTCTCCGGCACGTGCACTTCGATGACGCGTTGCTCCGCCGGTGCGGCCATCGAGTCGTCGCGCTGGTCGCGGTCGCTGCCGCGGCGCCCGCGCGGGCCGCCACGCCAGCTGTTGCGGCCGACGCCGCCGGAGGCATCGCCCCGGGTCGGAATCGACTTCTTCTTGGCGGGGTCGGCGGCCCAGCTCGAGGAGAGCTTGGCCGACTTGACTTCCTTGCCGGCGCCCGGCGCCGCGGGCGCACCCGGGCGCGCCGTCACGGCCGGCTTGTGCAGCGTGCCCTTGGCGGCGGTCTTGCCGGCTTCGCCCGGCTTGGCGGCGGCCTTGATTTCTTCCGGCTTCTTGGCCACCAGCACCTTGCGCGGGGCGGCCATCATGGCGCGGATCGCCTCGGCCTCGGCCAGCGCCTTGCGGCGGCGGTCTTCCAGGTCCTTGGCACGGGCGGCCTCTTCCTCGGCCCGGGCCTTGGATTCGGCTTCGGCCTTGGCGCGTGCCTCGGCCGCGGCGGCGGCGCGCTCGGCGGCGGCGGCCGTCGCCTCGGCGCTGGCCTCGGCCTGCGCCGTGGCGGCAGCGATGCGCTTGGCTTCCTCGCTGGCCGCGTAGGCGGCGGCGCGCTCGGCGGCTTCGCGCTCGCGCTGCTCCAGTGCCTCGCGGGCGCGGCGCTTCTCGGCCAGGTCTTCCTCCTGGCGGCGGATCAGCTCGGCCTGGCGGCGCGCCTCTTCCTCGCGGCGGGACAGCTCGGCATCGTCGATGCGCGGGGCGGCCGGCGGCTGGCGCACTTCACCTTCGGGCGCTTCCACCACGGCGGTGTCGCCGCCGTCGTCGCGCTTGACGAAGGTGCGCTTCTTGCGCACTTCCACCTGGATGGTGCGGGCCTTGCCGCTGGCGTCGGCCTGCTTGATCTCGCTGGTGGACTTCTTGACCAGCGTGATCTTCTTGCGCTCGGGCGTGGCCGTGCCGTGGCTGGCCTGCAGGTAGCCCAGCAGCTTCTGCTTGTCAGCTTCCGACAGCGCGTCGGTCGGCGCCGACTTGGCGACGCCGGCGCTGCGCAGCTGCTCGAGCAGCGTCTGGGGTGATTTTTTGAGTTCGCTCGCGAACTCGGCGACGGTCGTACTGGACATAGGTATTTCGACCCTCCCCTTTTACTCTTGTGCCGCCGCAGCGCCGGTGAACCAGTGCTCGCGCGCCTTGATGATCAGGGCGGTGGCCTCTTCGGCCGTCTGCCCCGTGATTTCGGTCAATTCATCGACGGCCAGGTCGGCCAGGTCGTCGCGGGTGTGCACGCCGGCCTCGGCCAGCTGGCCGATCAGCTGCGGGCTCAGGCCATCGAGGTCGCGCAGGTCCTGCGAGACTTCCTCGACGCTCTCCTCGCGCTTGATCTCCATGGTCAGCAGGGCGTCCTTGGCGCGGGCGCGCAGCTCCTGGACGGTTTCCTCGTCGAACGATTCGATCTCCAGCATCTCCTGGATCGGCACGTAGGCCACTTCCTCGAGGCTGGTGAAGCCCTCGGCGATCAGGATGTCGGCGATCTCCTCGTCGACGTCCAGCTTTTCCATGAACAGGCCGCGGATGGCGCTGGACTCCTCGGCCTGCTTCTGGGCCGATTCGTTGGCGTCCATGATGTTGATCTTCCAGCCGGTCAGGTCGGAGGCCAGGCGGACGTTCTGGCCGCCGCGGCCGATGGCGATGGCCAGGTTCTCCTCGTCGACCACCACGTCCATCGCGTGCTTCTCCTCGTCGACCACGATGGAGCTGACGTTGGCCGGCGCCAGCGCGCCGATCACGAACTGCGCCGGATCCTCGGACCACAGCACGATGTCGACCCGCTCGCCGGCCAGCTCGTTGGTGACGGCGTTGACGCGGGTGCCGCGCACGCCGACGCAGGTGCCGATCGGGTCGACGCGCTTGTCGTGCGACAGCACGGCGATCTTGGCGCGGCTGCCGGGGTCGCGGGCGCAGCTCTTGATCTCCAGCAGGCCCTGCTCGATCTCGGGCACTTCCTGGCGGAACAGCTCGATCATGAACTCGGGCGCCGCGCGCGACAGGATGATGGGCGCGCCGCGCAGCGTCAGGTCCACCTCCATGATCATGGCGCGCACCCGGTCGCCGTTGCGCAGGTTCTCCTTGGGGATCATCTCGCCGCGGCGCAGCCGGCCCTCGACGCGGCCGCTCTCGACGATCACGTCGCCCTTGTCCATGCGCTTGACGGTGCCCACGAAGATCTTGTCGCCGCGCGACATGAAGTCGTTCAGCAGCATCTCGCGCTCGGCGTCGCGGATCTTCTGCAGGATCACCTGCTTGGCGGCCATGGCGCCGATGCGGCCGATCGGCAGCGACTCGACCGGCTCCTCGATGTAGTCGCCCGGCTCGACGTCGGCCACCCGGTCCTGGGCGTCCATCAGCATCTCTTCGGCGTCGGGGTTCTGCAGGCCGGCGTCGTCCGGCACCACCAGCCAGCGGCGGAAGGTCTCGTAGTCGCCGCTGTCGCGGTCGATCGCCACCCGGATGTCCACCTCGCCCTCGTAGAGCTTCTTGGTGGCCTGGGCCAGCGCCGATTCGACGGCGCCGAACACCACGTCGCGCTCGACGTTCTTTTCGCGCGAGATCGCTTCCACCAGCATCAACAGTTCGCGGTTCATCTTCTTTCTCCTAGCCCCTCTCCGAGGGGCGCCGCCCCTTGAAGTCAACCACCGGCGCGAGCCGCGCCTCCTTCAATTCGTCCAGCGTGAAGCCGATCGCCTGCAGCGGCGCCGGCTCCTTCTTGCGGCTGACGCGCTGGCCCGGCTTGCGCTCCGGCTCGTCGCTCCATACCAGTTGCCAGTTGCCGTCGGCCCGGCCCAGCCGGCCGCGGAACTTCTTGCGGTTGGCCGCCACCTGGCCTGCTCCCGCCGCGCCCACCGGCGCCTTCAGCGTGATGTCCACCATCTCGCCGGCGAAGCGCTCGAAGTCGCGCTCATCGCGCAACGGCCGGTCCAGCCCCGGCGATGACACCTCCAGCCGCCTGTAGTCGATGCCCTCGACCTCCAGCGCATACTGCAACTGGCGCGTGACCTTCTCGCAGTCCTCGACGTTGACGAAGGCCTCGTCGGCCCCCGGCTGCCAGGGCAGGTCGATCGTCACGCGCAGCAGACCACCGGCGGAGCGTTCGATCTCCACCAGCTCGTAGCCCAGCCCGGTCACGGTCTGCTGGGCGATGTCGTGCAGCGCCACGGTTTTTTGCGTCATTCCCTGAAGTAAAACGACCCGGCTTGCCGCGATTCGCGCAAGTGCTTGTCGCGGCAAGCAAAAAAAAAGGGCCGGTGATTACCCGCCCGTCCTTTGGTCGTGAAGCAAAGATTGTACCGTGGCAGGCGTGTCTGTGCAACTTGGAGACCGGCGAGTTTTTCGTGTGGCCGTCCTCCCGGCCCAGCCAGCTCTTCGCTGGGTCCGTGCAGTTGGAGGTATCCAGCCTCAACCGTGCGCAGCGCCTGGCGCCCCCGCGTTGCGGTGGATCCCCGCTTTCGCGGGATGACGGTCAGAGATCCTGCCCCGAGCGGCTGAGCTTGACTTCCGCGCGCCGGCGCTTGTCGGCCAGCCGCCGGCGCGCGGCCGAAGCCGGGGGCCGCGTCGGTTTGCGCACGTGGGGCGGCTCGGCCACGCTGTCCACCAGCTCCTGCAGCCGCTCCCAGGCCTCGGCACGGTTCAGCTCCTGGCTGCGATGCACCTGGGCCTTGATGACCAGCACGCCGGAGCGGGTGATGCGCCGGTCGGGCAGCGCCAGCAGCCGCGCCTTGTGTTCGTGCGCCAGCGAGGAGGCCCGGATGTCGTAGCGCAGCTGCACGGCGCTGGACACCTTGTTGACGTTCTGGCCGCCGGCGCCCTGGGCGCGGATGGCGATGATTTCGACGTCCTCGGGCGGGATCGGCGTCGGCCGGGCGTGCAGCGGCATGGCGTCAGGCGGCCGCCGCCACCAGCGCCCGGGTGTAGCCGTGCGAGGGGCGGTCCAGCACGGCATCGACCGGTCCGGATTCCAGCACCTGGCCGTCCTTCATCACCAGCACCTCGTGCGCCATGGCGCGGATCACGTCCACGTCGTGGGTGATCAGCAGGTAGGCCAGTCCCTTCTCGCGCTGCAGGCGCTGCAGCAGGCCCAGCACCTGCTTCTGGATGGTGACGTCCAGCGCGCTGGTCGGCTCGTCCAGCACCAGCAGCTGCGGGCCGACGATCAGGGCCCGGGCGATGGCCAGGCGCTGGCGCTGGCCGCCGGAAAACTCGTGCGGGTAGCGGTCCAGCAGGCCGGGGAACTGGTCCTCCGTCAGCCCGACCTCGGCCAGCCCGGCCAGCACGCGCTCGCGGCGGGCCGGGCGCGGCAGCTGCGGCTCGTGCACCAGCAGGCCCTCGCCGACGATCTCCTCCACCGTCATGCGCGGCGAGAGCGAGGAGAACGGATCCTGGAACACGACCTGGACCTGGCGCCGGACCGGCCGGTCGGCGCGGGCTTCGCGCCGCCACTGGCGGCCGACCACGTCGAGCCCGCCGCGATGGGGGATCAGGCCCAGGGCCGCCAGCGCCAGGGTGGACTTGCCGGAGCCCGATTCGCCGACCACGCCGAGCGTGCGCTGGGCCGGAATGGCGAAGTCCGCGCCCTGGACCGCAATGAACTCGCCGCGCCGGAACCAGCCGCGCACGCCGGGGATCGGCACCGGGTAGGCCACCTGCAGGCCGCGTGCCTGCATCACCGGCGGCTCCGGCGGGCCGCCCTCCTCCACGTTGCGCACGGGGCGGCTGTCGATCAGCTTGCGGGTGTAGGCGTGTTCCGGGTGCTGGAAGACTGTTTCGACGGTGCCGGCTTCGACCAGGTGGCCGTTCTCCATCACCGCCACCCGGTCGGCGAACTTGCGCACCAGGTTCAGGTCGTGCGTGATCAGCAGCACCGCCATGCCGGCCTGCCGCTGCAGGTCGTCCAGCAGGCCCAGGATCTGCGCGCGCAGGGTGACGTCGAGTGCGGTGGTGGGCTCGTCGGCCAGCAGCAGGCGCGGCCGGCTGGCCAGCGCCATGGCGATCATGGCGCGCTGGCGCTGCCCGCCCGACAGCTGGTGCGGGAAGCTGTGCGCGCGCCGCGCCGGCTCGGGGATGCCGGTGGCCGCCAGCGCCTCGACGGCGGCGTCCCAGGCCTGGCGGCGGCCGAGCGCCTGCTTGAGCTCCAGCACCTCCGCCACCTGGTCGCCCACGGTGAACAGCGGATTCAGGGCCGTCATCGGCTCCTGGAAGATCATGGCGATGTCGTCGCCGCGGATGCCCAGCAGCTCGCGCTCGGGCAGTTGCAGCAGGTCGACGGTGCGGCCTTCCGCCCGGACGTTGGCGAGGCGGGCCGAGCCGGTGACGCTGGCGTTCTGCACCAGGCCCAGCAGCGCCAGCGCCGTCACGGTCTTGCCCGAGCCGGATTCGCCCACCAGCGCCAGCTTCTCGCCTTCGCCGATGCGGAAATCGACGCCATGCACGACTTCCTTGGCGCCGAAGGCGACGCGCAGGTTGCGGACGTCGAGGAGGTCGCGGCTCACGCCCCCGCCTTCCGCGGATCCAGCGCGTCGCGCAGCGCGTCGCCCATGAACGTGAGCAGCAGCAAAGTCACGGTCAGCACGGCAAAAGTCGAAATCGAGATCCACCAGGCGTCCAGGTTGGCCTTGCCCTGGTTCAGCAGTTCGCCCAGCGACGGCGTCCCCGGCGGCACCCCCAGCCCGAGGAAGTCCAGCGATGTGAGCGCAAGGATCGCCGCGCTCATGCGGAACGGCAGGAAGGTCACCACCGGCACCATGCTGTTGGGCAGGATGTGCTTCCACATCAGGCGGCCGTTGCCCACCCCCAGCGCCCGCGCGGCGCGCACGTAGTCCATCTGCCGGTTGCGCAGGAACTCGGCCCGCACGTAGTCGGACAGCCCCATCCAGCCGAACAGCGACAGCAGGACCAGCAGCAGGGCCACGCTGGGGGCGAAGATCGCCGAGAAGATGATCAGCAGGTACAGCTCGGGCATCGCGCCCCAGATCTCGATGAAGCGCTGGAACGCCAGGTCGGTCTTGCCGCCGAAGAAGCCCTGCACCGCGCCGGTGAGCACGCCCACCACCACGCCGATGGCGGTGAGCGCCAGCCCGAACAGCACGCTGACGCGAAAGCCGTAGATCAGCTGGGCCAGCAGGTCGCGCCCGCGGTCGTCGGTGCCGAAGAAGTTCTCGCCCGAGGGCGCGGCCGGGTTGGGGTTGCTGGCGAAGTAGTTCAGCGTCCTGGGGCCGTAGGGGTTGGGCGGGTAGATCGCCCAGTTCCCGCCGGAGGTGACCTGCTGGCGGACGAACGGATCGAGGTAGTCGGCCGGCGTGTGGAAGTCGCCGCCGAACGCGGTCTCCGGGTAGTCGCGCAGCACCGGCACATAGAAGCTGCCCTCGTAGCGCACCAGCAGCGGCTTGTCGTTGGACAGCACCTCGGCAAACAGGCTCAGCACCACCAGCACCGAGAAGACCAGCAGGCTGACGAAGCCCAGGCGGTTGCGGCGGAAGCGCTGCCAGGCGCGGCGGCTGGGTGAAACGGAAACCGGCGCCGCCACCCGCGCGGGCGTCGCGGCGGCACTTCCAGTGCCACCGGGGATCCGGCTGCGCCGGTCCCCTGGTGGCGCCCCCCCGGGGGGGAGGCGGCCGGCGGCCGCTTCGGGGGGGTTAATCGAATTTGACACGAGGGTCTACCAGCACGTAGGAAAGATCGCTGATCAATTTCGTGAACAGCCCGATCAGCGTGAACAGGTACAGCGTGCCCAGCACCACCGGGTAGTCGCGCCGGATCACGCTTTCGTACGACAGCAGGCCCAGCCCGTCGAGCGAGAACAGCGTCTCGATCAGCAGCGAGCCGGTGAAGAACGCGCCGATGAAGGCCGAGGGGAAGCCGGTGATGATCGGGATCAGCGCGTTGCGGAACACGTGCTTCCACAGCACCCGCCGCTCGTCCAGCCCCTTGGCGCGGGCCGTCAGCACGTACTGCTTGCGGATCTCCTCCAGGAACGAGTTCTTGGTCAGCATGGCGGTGACGGCGAAGCTGCCGAACACCATGGCCGTGACCGGCAGCGCGATGTGCCACAGGTAATCGACGACCTTGCCGGCCAGGCTGAGCTGCTCCCAATTGGCCGAGGTCAATCCGCGCAGCGGAAACCACTGCAACTGCCCGCCGAACACCACCAGCAGCGCCACGCCCAGCACGAACCCCGGAATCGCATAGCCCACCAGCACGACCAGCGTGGTGACGAAGTCGAAGCGCGTGCCGGCGCGCACCGCCTTGGCCACGCCCAGCGGCACGGCTATGAGGTAACTGAGGAAGAAGGTCCACAGCCCCAGGCTGATCGACACCGGCAGCTTCTCCTTGACCAGCTGCCAGACGTCCTTGTGCTGGTAGAAGCTGCGGCCCAGGTCGAACCGGGCGAACTGCCCCAGCATCTGGAAGAAGCGCTCGTGCGCCGGCTTGTCGAAGCCGTACAGCTTCTTGATCTCCTCGATGCGCTGCGGATCGATGCCCTGCCGGCCGCGGTAGCCGGCCCCGCTGGCGGCAGCCCGCTCGCCGCCCGAATCGCGGCCCTGCAGCTGGGCGACCATCTGCTCCACCGGCCCACCCGGGACGAACTGCACGATGGCGAACGTCACCAGCAGCACCCCCAGCAGGGTGGGAATCATCAGCAGCAGGCGCTTGAGGATGTAGGCCGTCATGGCGACCCGCGATTGTCCGGCGAGGCCCACCAGGTGGCCAGTGCCCAGGTGTCGGCCTCGTAGTACGGCGGGACCACCGGCGGCAGCACGAAGCGCTGCGCCCGGTAGCCGATGAAGAAGGCGCCGCTGTAGTACTGCGGGATCGAGTAGTGGCCGTGCGACAGCACCCGGTCGAGCGCGCGCATCGCCGCACTCAGCTCGGGCCGGGTGGTGGCCTGCACCACCTTCTGCAGCAGCGCGTCGACGGCCGGGTCGGCGATGCCCCAGTAGTTGGCCGAGCCGTTGGTCTTGGCGGCGTTGGAGCCGAAGTACTCCAGCAGCTCGGCGCCCGGCGCCAGCATGCCCGGGATGCGCCGGGTGGTCAGCTCGAAGTCGAACCGGTCCATGCGCTCCTTGGACAGCGAGAAGTCGACCTGCCGGTAGACGAACCGGATGCCCAGCTTGGCCAGCGCCTGCTCGAACGGCGCGACGATGCGCACGATGGAGGGCTGGTCGTTGAGGAACTCGATGACGAAGGGCTCGCCCTGGGCGTTGCGCAAGGCGCCGTCGCGGTAGGTCCAGCCGGCCTCGGCCAGCAGCCGCTGGGCCTGGCGCAGGTTGTCGCGCAGGCTGCCGGGCGGCGCGGTGCTGGGCGGGACGGGCGCCGGGCCGAACACCTCGGGCCGCAGCTTGTCGCGCAGCGGCTCCAGCAGTGCCAGCTCGTCGGGCTGGGGCAGGCCCTCGGCGTGGAAGTCGCTGTTCGGGAAGTAGCCCTGCACGCGCTTGTACAGGCCGTAGAACAGCTGGCGGTTCATCCACTCGAAGTCCATCGCCAGCCCGAGCGCCCGGCGCACCCGGATGTCCTGGAACTTGGGCTTGCGGATGTTGAACACGTAGCCCTGGAAGTCGCCCGGGTTGCGGTTCTCGAAGGTCGCCTTCTTCAGCTCGCCGCTGTCGAATTGCTTGCCCTTGTACTGGCGCGCCCAGTTGCGCGAGGTGAACTCGCGCATGAAGTCGAACTCGCCGGACTTCAGGCCCTCGAAGCGGGCGGTCTCGTCCAGGTAGATCTTGAAGCTGACGCGGTCGAAGTTGAACTGGCCGCGCCGCACCGGCAGGTCGCGGGCCCAGTAGCCGGGGTCGCGCGCGTAGGTGACGTCGCGCCCGAGCTGCGGGTTGGCGATGCGGTAGGGCCCGGAGGCGATCGGCACCTCCATTACCACCTGGTCGAACGGCTTGCCCTTGCCCCAGTCGCGGCTGAAGACCGGCATGCCGCCGACGATCAGCGGCAGCTCGCGGTTGGGCGAGGCGAAATCGAAGCGCACCGTGCGCGCATCGACCTCCACCGCGCGCCGCACTTCCTGGTAGATGGTGCGGTACTGCGGCGCCGCCTGCTCGCTGATCAGGGTGCGGAACGAGTGCACCACGTCGGCGGCCAGCACCGGCTTGCCGTCATGGAAGCGCGCCTCGCGCCGCAGGCGGAAGGTGGCCGACAGTCGGTTGGGCGCCACGTCCACGTCCTCGGCCAGCAGGCCGTAGGCGGTGGTCGGCTCGTCGAAGTTGCCCGTGAGCAGGCTGTCGAACATCAGCGCGGCCATGCCGTAGGGCTCGGTGCCCTTGAGCGTGAACGGGTTGAACTTGTCGAAATTGGTCGGCCGCGTGGGCGGCACCATGCGGATCTCGCCGCCCTTGGGCGCCTTCGGATCGACGTAGGCGAAATGGCTGAAGTCCGGCGGGTACTTGATGTCCCCGAACTGCGCATAGGCGTGGGCGGCCCAGGAAGGCGCCGCCGCCATGCATGCCAGCAGTACCAGCCAATCCCGCATGAGACAATTCTGCCGACTTTTTCCCACGACAAGACCCATGGGTTTCCTCACCGGCAAGAAATACCTGATCACGGGCGTGCTCTCGAACCGCTCGATCGCCTACGGCATCGCCAAGGCCTGCCACCAGCAGGGCGCGGAACTGGCCTTCAGCTACGTCGGCGAGCGCTTTCGCGACCGGATCGTCGAGTTCGCCTCGGAGTTCAACTCCGACCTGGTGTTCGACTGCGACGTCAGCGACGACGCACAGATCGACAAGCTGTTCGCCGACCTGTCGGCCCGCTGGCCGAAGTTCGACGGCTTCGTGCACAGCATCGGCTTCGCCCCGCGCGAGGCGATCGCCGGCGACTTCCTCGACGGCCTGTCGCGCGAGGCGTTCCGCATCGCGCAGGACATCAGCGCCTACAGCTTCCCGGCCATGGCCAAGTCGGCCCTGCCCTACCTGACCGACAACGCCTCGCTGCTCACGCTGAGCTACCTGGGCGCCCTGCGCATCGTGCCGCACTACAACACCATGGGCCTGGCCAAGGCCTCGCTCGAGGCGTCGGTGCGCTACCTGGCCGGCTCGCTGGGGCCGCGCGGCATCCGGGTCAACGGCATCAGCGCCGGCCCGATCAAGACGCTGGCGGCCAGCGGCATCAAGGATTTCTCCAAGCTGCTGTCCATCGTCGCCAAGGCGGCGCCGCTGCGCCGCAACGTGACGATCGAGGACGTCGGCAACGTGGCCGCCTTCCTGCTGAGCGATTTGGCGTCCGGCGTGACGGCCGAGATCAGCTACGTCGACGGCGGCTTCAGCCAGACGGCGATCGCGGTCGAGGAATAAGAGGTGTCATGGCGGCCTTGAGCCGCCATCCACCTCCTGCGCAGGGTATTACGTCGGGAGGCGGATCCCGGCCTTCGCCGGGATGACACGGAAGTGCCGGGAAGTCCCCACGGCCCCCGCCTGCGCGGGGGCGAAGGTCGTCAGCCCTTCACGCAGTCCGCGTAATACCGCCGCTTTCCGTCCTCGCCGACCTCCTCCACCAGGCCGTGGATGTCCGTCTCGAAGCCGGGGCAGGCTTCGTTGAACTCGCGCGAGAACTTCAGGTAGTCGACGATCTTCTTGTTGAACACCTCGCCCGGGATCAGCAGCGGGATGCCCGGCGGGTACGGCGTCACCAGCGAGGTGGTGATCCGCCCCTCCAGCTCGTCGATCTCGACCCGCTCGGTCTTGCGGTGCGCGATGTGGGCGAAGGCGTCGCTGGGCTTCATGGCCGGCGTCAGGTCCGACAGGTACATGTCGGTGGTCAGCCGGGCGATGTCGTACTTGGCGTACAGCTCGTGCACGTGCTGGCACAGGTCGGCCAGGCCCATGCGCTCGTAGCGCGGCTGCTGGGCGCAGAACTCCGGCAGGATGCGCCACATCGGCTGGTTGCGCGCGTAGTCGTCCTTGAACTGCTGCAGCGCCGTCAGCAGCGTGTTCCAGCGGCCCTTGGTGATGCCGATGGTGAACATGATGAAGAACGAGTACAGCCCGGTCTTCTCCACGATGATCCCGTGCTCGGCCAGGAAGCGGGTCACGATCGACGCCGGGATGCCGGTCTTGGCGAACTTGCCGTTCAGGTCCAGGCCCGGGGTCACGATGGTGGACTTGATCGGGTCCAGCATGTTGAAGCCCTCGGCCAGGTTGCCGAAGCCGTGCCACTTGGCGGTGCGCGCCTCGCCCTTGATGATCCAGTCGTCGGCGCGGCCGATGCCTTGCTCGGCCAGCTTGTCCGGGCCCCAGACCTTGAACCACCAGTCCTTGCCGTAGGCCTGGTCGACCTGGCGCATGGCGCGCCGGAAGTCCAGCGCCTCCATGATGCTTTCCTCCACCATCGCCGTGCCGCCGGGCGGCTCCATCATCGCGGCGGCCACGTCGCAGCTGGCGATGATCGAGTACTGCGGGCTGGTCGAGGTGTGCATCAGGTACGCCTCGTTGAACAGGTGCCGGTCCAGCTTGTTGGTCTTGGCGTCCTGCACCAGCACGTGGCTGGCCTGGCTGATGCCGGCCAGCAGCTTGTGGATGGACTGGGTGGCGTAGACCAGCGACTTCTCCGGCCGCGGGCGCTTCTTGCCCATGGCGTGGAAGCTGCCATAGAACGGGTGGAAGGCCGCGTGCGGCAGCCAGGCCTCGTCGAAGTGCAGCGCATCGACGTAGCCGTCCAGCATGCCCTTGATGGTCTCGGTGTTGTACAGCACGCCGTCGTAGGTGGACTGGGTCAGCGTCACGATGCGCGGCTTGACCTGCTCCGGGTCCACCCCCGCCAGCAGCGGGTTGGCGCGGATCTTGTCCTTGATCGCCTCCGGCGTGAACTCGCTCTGCGGGATCGGGCCGATGATGCCGAAGTGGTTGCGCGTCGGCTTCATGAACACGGGGATCGCCCCGGTCATGATGATCGAGTGCAGGATCGACTTGTGGCAGTTGCGGTCCACCACCACCACGTCGCCCGGCGCCACCGTGTGGTGCCACACCATCTTGTTCGAGGTGCTGGTGCCGTTGGTCACGAAGAAGCAATGGTCGGCGTTGAAGATGCGCGCCGCATTGCGCTCGCTGGCCGCCACCGGGCCGGTGTGGTCCAGCAGCTGGCCCAGCTCGTCCACCGCGTTGCAGACGTCGGCGCGCAGCATGTTCTCGCCGAAGAACTGGTGGAACATCTGGCCGATCGGGCTCTTGAGGAAGGCCACGCCGCCGGAATGCCCCGGGCAGTGCCAGGAGTAGGAGCCGTCCTCGGCGTAGTCCAGCAGCGCCTTGAAGAACGGCGGCTGGATCCCCTCCAGGTAGCTCTTGGCCTCGCGGATGATGTGGCGGGCCATGAACTCCGGCGTGTCTTCGTACATGTGGATGAAGCCATGGAGCTCGCGCAGCACGTCGTTGGGCAGGTGCTGCGAGGTCTTGGTCTCGCCGTAGATGTAGATCGGCACGTCGGCGTTCTTGCGCCGCACTTCCTGGATGAAGGCGCGCAGGTTCAGCACGGCCGGCGCCTCGTCGGGGCCGGAGGTGGTGAACTCCTCGTCGTCGATCGACAGGATGAACGCGCTGGCGCGGCTTTGCTGCTGCGCGAACTGCGACAGGTCGCCGTAGCTGGTGACGCCCAGCACCTCCATGCCCTCGGCCTCGATGGCCTGCGCCAGGGCGCGGATGCCCAGTCCCGAGGTGTTCTCGGACCGGTAGTCTTCGTCGATGATGACGATGGGAAAGCGGAACTTCATGCGTGACTCCCGGCACCGGGCGGACGAACAAGGCGCGAAGTGTATGCAATCGGGCAATCCCTTCGTCGAAGCCTGAGCGCGCCGAAGGCGGCATTGCGCACTCGGCCGGGCAACGGCCGCCCTTGCGACGACAATCGCGGCAAAGGACGAGCCAGGAGACAGGAGGCGCAGATGACCGAATCGACCTTGTGGTGGCTGCTGACCGGGGCGGCCGTGGCCGCCGAGCTGGTCACCGGCACCTTCTACCTGCTGATGGGAGCCATCGGCCTGGCCGCCGGCGCGCTGGCCGCGCATGCCGGCTTCGGCATGCCGGCGCAGCTGGTCACGGCGGCGGTGGTCGGCGGCGGCGCCGTGGCCGCCTGCTACGCCGTGCGCCGCAGCCTCCCGGCGGCCCCGCCGGCCGGCGCCAATCGCGACGTCAACCTGGACGTCGGCGAGACCGTGATGGTCGAGCGCTGGCAGGCCGACGGCACCGCCCAGGTGCGCTACCGCGGCGCCAGCTGGACCGTCTCCCACCTGCCCGGCGAGATCCCCGTGGCCGGCCTGCACCGCGTGCGCGAGGTGGTGGGCAACCGCCTCGTGGTCGAGAAAGCCTGAACCCGTTACCCCCCGGAGGAGAAGAAAGCATGGAAATCGCACTGGTCCTGTTCGTCATCGCAGTCATCTTCGTGGTGCGCGCCATCAAGGTCGTGCCGCAGCAGCACGCCTGGGTGGTCGAGCGGCTGGGCAAGTACAACGCCTCGCTGGCGCCCGGCCTGAACTTCCTGATCCCGTTCATCGACAAGGTCGCCTACAAGCACAGCCTGAAGGAAATCCCGCTGGACGTGCCCAGCCAGGTCTGCATCACCCGCGACAACACCCAGCTGCAGGTCGACGGCATCCTGTACTTCCAGGTGACCGACCCGATGCGCGCCAGCTACGGCTCGTCCAACTACGTGGTGGCCATCACGCAGCTGGCCCAGACCACGCTGCGCAGCGTCATCGGCCGGATGGAGCTGGACAAGACCTTCGAGGAGCGCGACATCATCAACGTGCAAGTGGTGCAGGCCATCGACGAGGCGGCGCTGAACTGGGGCGTGAAGGTGCTGCGCTACGAGATCAAGGACCTGACGCCGCCGGCCGAGATCCTGCGTGCCATGCAGTCGCAGATCACCGCCGAGCGGGAAAAGCGCGCCCTGATCGCCGCCTCCGAAGGCCGGCGCCAGGAGCAGATCAACATCGCCACCGGCGAGCGCGAGGCCTTCATCGCCCGCTCGGAAGGCGAGAAGCAGGCCGAGATCAACCAGGCCCAGGGCGAGGCGGCGGCCATCCTGGCGGTGGCCGAAGCCAAGGCCGAAGCCATCCGCAAGGTCGCCGAAGCCATCCGCCAGCCCGGCGGCGACCAGGCGGTGCAGCTGGAAGTGGCGGAGAAGGCGGTGGACGCCTTCCGCAACGTGGCCAACGAGTCGCAGACCACGCTGATCGTGCCGGCCAACATGAGCGAGGTCTCGACCCTGATCGCCTCGGCGATGCGCATGATCCAGGCGGGCAAGCCCGGGGCGTCGGCCTGAGGGGCCTTGCCGCCGCCCTGACGCCATCGTCGGCCTGGGAAGGCCGACGCCTCAGTTCCACTGTGCCGAGGCCGCTTCCGCCTGGCACATCGCTTGCCCCGGTTCCCTTGCCGGCGTCCACCCCGGGCGCCTCAACCAGGAGTGAATCGATGCAAGGTACCGAGTTGAAGCAGCGTGTCGACCAGATCGAGCAGTGCACCGACGACGCCAAGCGCGCGGTGACCAGTGGTTCGGCCACGCCCGAGCTGCGCCAGTGCGTGCAGGACATGCACCAGCAAGCCCGCCAGTTGCAGCAGGCCTGCAGCGGCGGCCAGCAGCAGATGGGGCAGCAGCAGATGGGCCAGCAGGGCGGCCTGGACAGCGGCTTGCGCCAGCAGGTGGCCCAGCTCGAGCAGACGGCCGACCGCGCGATGCAGGCCTGCCGCCAGGCCGGCAGCAACGTCGACCAGCAGACGCAGCAGGCCGTGCAGCGGGCGCACCAGGAAATCTCCAGCGTGAAGAAGCAGATGCAGTAGCGGCATCCGCCCTCGCCCGAGACCAAGGACACCTCCAGCAGCGAGTGACAGGGGCCGCCCATGCAAGTCGGCCTGCTCACCCTGCACCGCTGCATCAACTACGGCTCCTATTGGCAGGCCCGCTGCCTGCTGGAAGGACTGCAGGCGCTGGGCCATGACGCCCGGCTGCTGGACCATCGCACGCCGCGCATCGAGCGGGCCGAGTACCGCTGTGCACTGAATCCGCTGCTGCCGCTGCCGTCCCCCGCCGCGGACCGCCCGGCCTACGCCCGCAAGCTGCGGCGCTTCGCCGAGGCGGCGGACGCACTGCCCCGCACCGCCCCCTTCAGCCTGGACGGCCCCTGCGCCATCGAGGACTTCGACGCTGTCGTGGTCGGCAGCGACGAGATGTGGAACTTCCACCATCCCTGGTACGCGGCCTGCCGGCTGTTCTTCGGCGAAGGCATCCGGGCGGGCCGGCTGGTGGCCCATGCCTGCACCTTCGGCAACTACCCGGCGGCGCGCGGCCTGCAGCCGGAATGGGTGCGCCGGCTGCTGCGCTTCGACAGCATCTCGGCGCGCGACCACAACACGCAGGACCTGCTCGAGCAGGCCACCGGCCGGCCCAGCCCGCTGGTGCTGGACCCCTGCCTGCAGTTCGCGCCGGCGCTGCCCGAGACGCCCGCCGCCGACCCCCACACCGCCGCGCTCTATGGCCACAGCTTCAGCCCCTGGTTCCGCCAGGCGGCGCGCGCCTGGGCCGGGCGGCGCAGCGTGCGCCTGGTCAGCATCGGCTATCGCAACGACTGGGCCGACGAGCAGTGGCTGGATGCCGGGCCCGATGACTTTGCCGGCTTCATCGGCGAGACCGGCTTCCTGCTGACCAACTTCTTCCACGGCTGCGTGTTCGCGCTGCGCCACGGCAAGCCCTTCGCCTGCGAGGACTCGCCCTACCGGTCGATCAAGCTGCGCTCGCTGCTGCTGCACCTGGGCTGCAGCGAGCGCCTGGTGCTGGAGTCGGCCGGCCCCGATGCGATCGCCCGCGTGCTGGACACCCCCCTGCCTGCCTCGCTGCGCCGGCGGCTGGCCGAGTGCCGCGCAGCCTCGCACGCCAGCCTGGCCGACGCCCTGCAAGTGGACCGGGCGGTGGCATGAACCCGGGGCCGGCCGGCGCCGCACCTCGACTTGCGCCCCGCGACGTGCTGCGCGGCGGCCTGTGCGTGGGCTGCGGCAACTGCGCCGCCCAGCCCGGCGCGCCCGGGCGCCGCATGGCCTGGGACCGCGACGGCCAGCTCAAGCCGGCCGGGCGCCGCGCCGACCTAGCGCGGGCCGATGCGCAGCTCGCCCGCCTGTGCCCGTCGTCGCCCTGGGCGGCGAACGAAGACGAACTGGCGCGGGCGCTGTACCCGCAGGCCGCCCACGTCGATCCGCTGGTGGGCCGCTACGAAAGCGCCTTCGTCGGCTCCGTGGCTGAAGGGCACTTCCGCGCTCAGGGCAGCTCCGGCGGCATGGTGTCCTGGGTGGCCACCGAGCTGCTGCGGCGCGGCCTGGTGGACGCAGTCGCCCACGTGGTGCCCACGGCCGACCCCGCCGCCGACGGCCGCTTCTTCCGCTACCGCCTGTCGCGCACGCCCGCGCAACTGGCGGCCGGGGCCAAGTCGCGCTACTACCCGGTGGAGCTGTCGCAGGTGCTGGAGGAGATCCGCGCCACGCCCGGCCGCTATGCCGTGGTCGGCATTCCCTGCTTCACCAAGGCCGTGCAGCTGCTGCGGCGCCACGACCCGCTGATGCGCGATCGGATCCGCTTCACCCTGGGCCTGTTCTGCGGCCACATGAAGAGCGCGCGCCTGCTGGACAGCTTCGCCTGGCAGTTGAGCGTGGACCCGGCCGAGGTGGTGGGCGTGGAGTACCGGCTGAAGAGCCCGGACCGCCCCGCCAACTGGTACACCGCCCAGCTGCGCCTGCGCGACGGCCGGCTGGTGCAGCGCGACTGGTTCCACCTGGCCGAGGGCGACTGGGGGTCGGGCTTCTTCCAGAACGGCGCCTGCAACTTCTGCGACGACGTCGTGGTCGAGACCGCCGACATCTCGTTCGGCGACGCCTGGGTCGAGCCTTACGCGCAGGATGGCCGGGGCACCAACGTGGTGCTGGTGCGCTCGCCGGAGCTGCACGCGCTGGTCAGCGAAGCGATCGGGCAAGGCCGCCTGGCGCTGGCGCCGGTCGATGCCGATTTCGTGCGCCGCACCCAGGCCGCCGGTTTGCGGCACCGGCGCGAAGGGCTGGCCTACCGGCTCACGTGGGCCAGGCGGTCCGGCCTGCAGCCGCGCAAGCGGGTGGCGGAGGGGGCCACGGAGCTGCCGCGGCCGCGCAAGCTGCTGTACCGGATCCGGGCGCATGTCACGCGCTGGAGCCCGAAGGCGTTCCGGGTGGCGAGGGTGCTGCGATGGCGGGGGCTCTACCTGGCCTGGGCGCACGGGGTGGTGGCGCTGTACCAGGGGCTGGCGTACGCGCGCGGGCGGCTGGGGGCGGCGCTGGCGCGGATGGGGTGGCGGGGCTGAACTCGGCCCTGGCATCAACTGTCCGGCTCGATTTGGACAGCGTGCTGGACAGTTAATTAGACAGATCCTTGGCAGCGTTGCGTCTCGCAAATGAGACACTCCGGCCTACACTGTCTTGACATCTCTATCTAGACACTTAAACATAGTCCAAGACTGTTCAAGCAGAGACCCTCCCGTGCTCACCAGCAAGGAAGTTCTGGAGCGGACCGGCATCTCCCGGGCCACCCTGAACAACTACATCGCCACCGGCCTGATCCCCAGGCCGGACGTGCAGCCGCCCGGCCCCGAGCATGGGGCGGCGCCGCGCATCGGCTACTTCCCGGATGGCACGGCGGAGCGCATCGCGGAGATCCAGCGCCTCAAGCGCGAAGGCTGGACGATCGCCCGCATCGCCGCCCATTTCGGTGGCACGCCAGCGCACCTCGGCGCGGCGAGCGGGATCGGCGGCCTGCCCCGATCCGACGCACCCGAACCCGCGGCAAGGCCCGATCTCCTGCCGGCCACCGCCGTGCCGCAGGTCGGCGCCGCCGCAACCGAACGGCCCGACGGCGACCCCGCCGCAAGCACCCAGCCGCACCGCACCACGCCCACTCCCGGACATCCGCCCCTCGCCCTGGCCACCCCGCCCCTGCCCTCGCGCCAGTCTCCCGCCCCGATCCTCACGCCCGTCGTCGTCCTGGTCAGCACCCTGCAGGACGCCGGCGACCTGTGGCTGCAACTGCCGGCCGGCGAGTACTTCGAGCTGGTCAACGAGATCTGGACCGAGCTCGATCGCATCTTCGTGCGCCACGGCGGCCGCCACGGCAGGCACCCGGGCGAAGGCATGGTCTGCCACTTCCTGCCGCAGCCGCCGGCCAGCTACCTGTGGAACGCACTGGCCGCCGCGCACCAGGCGCGCCAGGCGATGCGCCAGGTCAGCAGCCGCTGGCAGGCGCGCAAGGGCTGGGACCGGGAGTTGTGCATGAACACCGGCATAGACGAGGGCCAGGAGTGGCTGGGCCCCCTGCGCCTGTCCGAGCCGCTGGAGCTGACCGTGGTGGGCGGCGCCGCCGACCATGCGGCGCAGCTCTCGCGCAGCGCCCGGGGCGGCGCGATCTGGATCACCCGCAACCTGGCCGGCAAGCTGGCGCCGCAGGAGCGCTCGCGCATCGATTTCGGCGTGCCGGGCCACGCGGCCGGCCCCGAGCCGCGCCGCCTGCTGGCCAGCTTCGCGCGGCTGGAGGAACTGGCCGCCCTGCAACCCCACCCTGCCGCCGTCCCGCCGGCGCTGGCCTTGCTCGCCGTCACCGAACTGCTGGACCTGCGCGACGGGCCGGCAACCCCACCTGGATCACCCCGCGAGGGCGCCGTCTGAGCGCCCCAGAGGAGCAACCATGCGCTGGTACAAGCCCAATCTCCGCAACAGCCTGCACGCGATCTTCAGCGCCAGCCTGGGCGCACGGCGCGAGGAGGACGACCCCGTCACCCTCGTGACCATCGAAGACATCCGCGAAGGCATGCTGGAGCTGCTGCAGGCAGAGACGTCCGAACGCGCCACCACCGTGCGGCGGCGCATCCGCTACGCCGTCAGCGTCGAGTCGCTGTGGTTTCTGCGCGGCGAGCTGATGGCCGTGCTGTCGCGAAGCCGGGGCGAATCCGCGGCGCTGGAGCAGATCGCGGCGATCAGCGACATGTTCGATGGGCTGCTGCCGGAGGGGTTGCGGTCGCGGCCGAGTCCGCTCGGGCGCGGCTAGGTTCAAGGGCACCAACAAAAAAAAGCCCGGCAGGGGCAAGCCCCTCGCTTAACTTACAGGGGCCGAAGAATGTCTTTTCCAGGGCCCAATCCAGAGCGCCGCTCGGCCGACTCGAGCCCCTCCCGCTTCGGCCCGGGGGCTTCGCTTTGGGCGACGGTGTTATGCAGCAGACGACCCAAGAGGGAGTCTGAGTCCTGAAACCTCCGGTGGGGGGGAAAGGCTCTTAGGTTCCCAAGGAGCTCTGGCTGCCTGGAGCTCGGTAGAATGGAGGGGTCGAAAAAGACAGGCCGGTATGGTTAGTCCGGCCATTCTCCCCGGGAGAATTCTGCGCCGGCTTGCCGGACCCGCGACCTTCACCTGAAGTGGCAACACTTAGGAGGCGGGTCGTGCTGTCGAGTGCTATACGGCTCCATCAGGTGATGTGGAAATCACACCTTCACTTTTATGGAGTACGTCATGAAGCCACGAATCACCGTCATTACCCTCGGCGTCCAAGACCTGGAGCGAGCAGTCGCTTTTTATCGCGATGGGCTCGGGCTGCCTACCAGCGGAATCGTCGGGCAGGAGTTCGAGAACGGGGCGGTGGCATTTTTCGACCTGGAAGGCGGGCTCAAACTCGCGGTGTGGCCTCGGGTGAGCATGGCCGCTGATACGGGCATCCCGCTGGGAGCAGGAGGTCCGCTCGAATTCACCCTCGGTCACAACGTTCACTCGAAGAGCGAAGTGGACGCCGTGTTGCAGCGAGCCACGAGAGCAGGCGCCACCTTGGTGAAGGCCGCGGGAGAAACCTTCTATGGGGGCTACGCTGGCTACTTCATGGACCCTGATGGACACCTTTGGGAGGTGGTCTACAACCCCGAGATGCTGCCGCCCAATTAGGGTTACGCCTAGAGTCGGTCGCCTCCTCCGGAATCCGAGGCGTCGGAGTTGCCGGCGGCGACGCGATTGGAAATACCAAGAAAACTGCCCCGTAAGTCGTTGAACTTACGGGGCAGCGTGCCGAATCAGGCCCTGCTTTTCAACAGTTTAAGCGAGGGGCTTGCGGCAGAGGCCGGGCTTTTTTTCGCAAGTCGAAACCGAACGATCAGCTCGCGCCGGTGGGGGTCTTCACCGAGACGGTGCCCACGGTCTGGCCACCGATCTGGATCGAGCCACTGCTGGTGATCACCACCGAAATCGAGACCGGCGTGGACGTGGAGCCGCCGATCGTGATGGTGGACTGCACGGTCGTGGAGCTGCCGTTGGCGGGCTGGTTGGCCGTGTCCAGGTCGATCGCAAACGGCAGCGCAGGCGCCGGCCCGGTGGGCACGGGGGTGCCGCCCGCGTCGGTGACGTCGAAGATGATGCTGCTGAAGGTCACGGTGCCGGTAATGGTGTTGTTGTTGCCGTCCTTCAGCGTGAAGCCGTTGCCGGCCGTGAACGTCAGCGTCACCGGGCCCGGCAGGGGCACGCCACTGAGCGTGAGGCCATTGGGGAGGGTGATGGTCTGGCCGACGAGCGCCTGGGCCACCAGGGGACCGGTCGTTGCACTCAGTGTGATGGCGCCGATATCGACCGCCACCGGCGTCGCCGGAGCGCCGCCACCACCACCACCGCCGCACGCCACGAGCACCGCCACCAGGCAGGCGCCAGCAGCCAACTTCCAAGAACGCTTCATGTTCCTCATCCCCATTTGATCGATCCAGCTGTAGAGCTTACCGTTATTCGTATCAGAACGTAAATAGGGGTGAGCGCGGCACGGGGGCAAGACGGCCGAAATGTGACTCATCGGTAACAATCACGGCCTTCGCCATGCGCGTACCGAAAAGAAGTCAGCTCACTGCGATCGCGCTTGGCCTGGTGGCCCTGCGCGCGGCTGCCGCCGTGGACACCACGATGACGCCGGCCGGCTACACCGGCCTGGGCATCACCCCCAACGCCCACCTGCTGGGCTGGGGCCGCCTCGAGGCCACGTACGACAACCAGTTGCCCGGCGTAGTGGCCAACACCCGGGGCCACAACTACGTCGTCGGCTTCGGCTTGATGCCGAACCTGGAGATCAGCGGGCGCCTCGCCACCAATACGCTTGATTCGAATTGCTTCATTGCGCCAGGCTGCGGCGTGCGTGACCTGTCAGGCTCCGGCAAGGTGGCGATCGGCCTCGATGCAGCCAACCGCTTCCGTATCGCCGCGGGTGCAACGGACGTCGGCGGCGCCGCCACCAACTTTCGTACGTATTACGGCGTCCTTACGTACAACGAAGGCCCTGTAGAAGCCAGCGTGGGATGGGCGCGTCGCTCCGGTGCCCGCGCCGGCGGACCGCGCTCGCCGCTGGATGGCCCCTTCGCCGCCGCGGCCTGGCAACCCTTGCCGCTGGTGCGCGGACACGTGGAGTACGCCGACGGCAATGCCTGGGCGGGCGTGCGAGTGTTCGCCCCGAGCGAGTGGCTGCCGGAAGGCTGGTCGCTTTCCGCCGGTGCCAACTTCCGGTTGAACGAGAACCGGCTGACCGAACGCGCGTGGTGGACCACCTCGCTGTCGATCCCGCTGTACAAGGTGCCGGCCTTGCCGGGCACTCGCAAGGCGCCGCTGCCGCCCCTGCAGCCAGGACAGCACCCGCTGCCGGCGTACGAGGCGCGTATCGCCGCTCCCCTGGACGCCGAGCGGACCGAGGCGCCCTCCTCTCGTGCCCAGGCCGATGCCCCTGCACAAGCGCCGTCGGTGCCTGGCCCAAACCCCCAGCCCCTCACCGACGACCGCCTCCACGCCCTGGGCGAAGCCCTGCAGGCCAAGGGCCTGGAAGACATCTGGGTCGGCCGCATGCCCGATGGCACGGTGGCCGTTCGCGCCAACAACGCCAGCTACGCCTGGAACGCGCTCGATGCCCTGGGCGCCGCGCTCGGCGCCATTGCCCGCGGCCTGGGCGACAGCAAGGCCGGTTATCGCCTGGTGCTCACCCAGCGCCAGTTGCCCATCGTGGCCGTGACCGGCCAGGCCGACTGCCTGCGCGAATGGATCGAGCAGCCCACCAACAGCTGCACGGCCGGCCAGCTTTCGACGCCCGGCACGATGCCGCTGGACCCCCTGCACGAAGGCGCCAGCTGGGTGGTGCAGCGGCAGAAGCCCGCGTGGCAGACGGTGCGCGTCAGCGTCAGCCCGGTGCTGCGCACCACCGTCGGCACGGAGGTCGGCGCCCTGGATTACCAGGTGGGCGCCAACGTGAACGCCCTGCTGCCGCTGTGGCCCGGCGCCAGCGTGGACTGGGGTGTGAACATCCCGCTGGCCCACTCCGACGATTTCGAGGCGCGCGGCGTCTTCGCCAACCGCCGCATTCCGTCCGGTACGGAGCGGCTGGCGTTCACGCAGACGGCCCGCATTCCGCTGGAGCGCTGGCTGGCGGCCGGCGAGCAGCGCCGCTGGGGCGGCGGCGCCCTGACGGCGCAGGCCACGGTGGGCCGCATCGGCAGCTTCTATGACGGCGCGCTGGGCGCCCTGCGCTGGGAGCCGGGCGAAGGCCGCCACCGGCTGGGCGCCGAGGCCGGCCTGTTCCGCAACAACGCCTTCGACAACGGCCGTGGCCCGCTCGGCACGCTGCGCCGCGCCGCGCCGGTGCTGGGCAGCTACCGCTACAGCTTCATGCCCACCCGCACGGACCTCGAAGCCACCGCCGGGCGCTTCATGAACAACGACCGCGGCTTCCAGGTCGGATTGCGCCAGTGGTTTGCCGACACCGCTGTCAGCATCTATTACCGGCGCACTTCATTCCCCGGCCAGTCCCTGCGCCAGATGGTCGGCATCACCCTGTCGCTGCCGATCGGGCCGCGCCGCGACTGGCAGCCCATTCCGCACGTGCAGGTGGGCGGCACGCCGCGATTTACCCATCGCGTAGAAACCGTGATTCGCGACAAGGCCAACCCCCTGTCGTTTGGTCACGGAATGCACCCCCCCACCTCCGGTCTGGACGCTGTCTTCAACTCCGACCGCGCCAGCCTTGTCTACTTCGAAGACAACATGCGCCGCATCCGCGATGCAGCCCGTTAGCAGCGTGGCCGCCACCATGAAAAAGTCCTCATCTGCGTCGCACCTCCCCCGCACGGACGGCGACTTACCTCATCCGTAAGCTAAAGTCCGTTCTTGTAACCAGATCATTCAAGAGATTTCCTGACATGCGCAAAGCTGCATTCGCCGCGGCCGGCCGGCGCGCGGCGCTCGTGCTCATGGCAGCCTTGTACGGCTGCGCCGTGGTCACCACCCCCGGCTTCGACTACGCCGACCCGAAGACGCGCACCAGCGTCACGCTGGGCCAGTACGTGCCGGGCGACGTTGACAACCCGCCGCAAGGGGTGGTGATGCCGATCACCCAGGCGCTCGTGCGCGCGCAGGCTGAGGCGGGACCCAAGACCGTTTCTGAAAACGTGCAACGGCTATTTGCCAATCCGAAACCCTACACGATCGGCGAGCGCGACGTCATCGCGATCATTGTCTACGACCATCCGGAATTGCTGCCTGCAGGCGGCACGGTAATCAATCAGCAGCCCGATCCCACCGGGTTAGCCGCGGCGCCCGGCTTCATAGTGAGCGCCGACGGTGAAGTGACTTTCCCTTACGTAGGCCGGGTGAAGGTCGCAGGCCTGACGGAAATCGAGGCCTCCGAGCTTTTCGCGAAGCGGCTGGCCAAGTACATCAGGGATCCCCAGATCACGGTGCGGCTTCAGTCTTTCCGCAGCCGCCGTGCGTACGTAGACGGCGAGGTTCGCACGCCGGGACCGCAGATTTTCACGGATGTTCCACTCACGCTGCCGGAGGCGATCAATCGGGCCGGTGGGATTACAAGCGCAGGAGATCGATCGAACATACTACTGACCCGCCAAGATCAGTCGACCGTCATCGACTTAAAGCGATTGCAGGAGCTGGGCGTCAATCCCAACCGCATCCTTCTGCAGCCTGGCGACATGGTCACTGTAGCCAGCCGCGACGAAAACAAGGTTTATGTGATGGGTGAGGTGCTGCGGCCCTCTGCTTTGCCCATGCACAGCGGCCGGCTGAGCCTGGCGCAAGCGCTCGGCGATTCCGGCGGGCCCAACCTGGCAACTGCCAACACGGCCCAGATATATGTGATCAGGAAGAACGTGCAGGGCCAGCCCGTGCTTTTTCACTTGAACGCCTCAGCACCCACAGCCTTAGCGTTGGCCGACATGTTTCAGCTGCAGCCACGCGACGTGGTGTACATCGATCCCGTACCCCTGGTTCAATGGAATCGGATCATCAGCCTGATCCTGCCAACTGCCCAGACCGTCAACATTGGGCAGCGGATTGGGGGCCAGTGAACTCAATACTTGTCCTGTGCGAAGGAAACATCTGCCGAAGCCCAATGGCCGAGGGGCTGTTGGCGCGGGCGCTGCCCGAACTCAGGATCCGATCTGCTGGTCTGGGCGCGCTTATCGGTCACCGGGCTGACGAAACCGCGATTCACCTGATGGCGGAACGACAAATCGACATCTCCTCGCACATCGCGACTCAGGTCACCCGAGAGCTCTGCCTGGCGGCGGAACTGGTCCTTGTCATGGACCACACCCAGCGCCGGCGCGTCGAGGATCTGTATCCGCAAGCTCTTGGGCGCGTGTACCGGATCGGAGAGTTCACCAGGCAGGACATACCCGACCCCTATCGGCAGCATCAAAGCACCTTCCGTCTCGTGCTGTCGATGCTGGAGGCCAGCATCGACTTGTGGCTTCCACGTATCCAGAAGATTTCCAGAGTTCGCTCATGAACGCACCGCTTTCACTGACCAAGCCGCTGCACGTCGGCCAGCCGCAGCCGAGCCCCGAAGACGACGAGATCAATTTTTCTGAGTACATCGATGTCATCGTCGACAACCGATGGCTGGTAGCGGCTATCACGGCGCTCATCGTCCTCATCGGAGCTGCCTATGCGACCCTCGCCAGTCCGGTGTACCAAGCCGATCTGGTCGTGCAGGTCGAAGACGGAAGTTCGGCCAAGAGTCTGCTCGGCGACGCTGCCAGCGTTTTTGAAGCTAAGACGGGCGCCAGTGCGGAAATGGAAATCCTTCGCTCTCGCCTGGTGATCGGCCAAGCGGTTGATACCAGCCTGCTCTATATCCTGGCCAAGCCAAATTACCTCCCGCTCATCGGCGAGTGGCTCGCCAAACGCGCATCCGGACTTTCCGATCCAGGCTTTGCCGGAATGCGAGGCTATGTGTCGGGCAAAGAGCGAATCGCGGTCGACGTTTTCGAGGTCCCGACCGCACTGGAGGGCACGACATTCAAGCTGACTGCCGTCGAGGATGGTCACTACGTGCTCTCGCACCCCAGGATCGACGGTGAAATCCGCGGGAAAACTGGAGCCCTGACGACCGTCACGACGCCGCAGGGTGCCGTCAAGCTGCTGGTGCGGGAGTTGCATGGCAAACCCGGAGCAGGATTCACGGTCCTGAGGCGGTCGCGGCTCGCCACTGTCGAAGACCTCCAGCAGCGCCTCAGGCTCGCCGAAAAAGGTCGCCAGTCGGGCGTCATCGAAGCGACCCTGGAGAGTGCAGATCCGCAGCTGCTGACGGTCATTCTCAATGAGATCGGCCGCCAGTATGTGCGGCAGAACGTGGAGCGCAAGGCAGCGGAGGCACAGAAGACGCTCGCGTTCCTCGACGCACAGCTGCCCCAACTCAAGAAACAGCTCGATCAGGCGGAAGATGCCTACAGCAGGTATCGGAACCAGCAGGGCACCGTCGCCCTCGATGAGGAGGCCAAGGTCATCCTCGGCAGAGGAGTCGAACTCGGAACAAAACTCCTGGAAGCCCAGCAAAAGCGGCGCGAGCTGATCGGACGGTTCATGCCTGAGCATCCTGTTGTTCGCACGCTCGATGAGCAGATCGCTGCCTGGAACCGGGAGATCGCTGCGTTGAACGACCGGGCACGCAAGCTGCCGTCGGTTCAGCAGGATGCGGTTCGGTTGGAGCGCGACGTCCGGATCAACGGCGAGCTCTATCAGCAGCTGCGCAACAACGCGCTGCAGCTGCAACTCGTGCGCGAAGGCAAGACCGGCAACGTGCGGATCATCGACGAGGCCGTTGTGCCGGAGCGGCCCATCAAACCCGCCCGGGCCCTGGTACTTGCCCTCTCAGTCGCTGTCGGGCTGCTGCTCGGCGTGACGGCCGCCCTGGTACGCAGCGCCATGTTCCGGGGGATTCGCGACCCGCAGGAGATCGAAGCGCACTCCGGAATGAATGTCTACGGCTCCATTCCGCTGAGCGCGCTGCAAGGCGCAATCTCCGAAAAGATCGCGCGCGGCTCGCCCGGCATCCATGTGCTCGCTCAGTCCGCTCCCCATGATTCCGCGGTGGAAGGTCTTCGCAGCCTGCGGACCGCTCTGCAGTTCGCCACTCTTGATGCCGGCAACAATCGAATCCTGGTGACAGGCGCCACCCCCGGAGTCGGCAAGAGCTTCATTTCCACGAACTTGGCTGCTGTCTTCGCAGCAGCAGGCAAACGCGTGCTGCTGATTGACGCAGACATGCGCAAGGGCTACGTGCACTCCTACTTCGGCCTGTCGCGCGGCACTGGCCTTTCAGAGGTGCTGGCCGGTCAGGTCTCTGTGACAGAGGTGATCCACCGCGCAGTCATGCCGGACCTCGATCTGCTCACCACCGGTGCGATGCCGCCCAATCCGGCCGAGTTGCTGGTTCGGCCCACGTTCGCTCAGATGCTGGACGCCGTGTCCGCGGACTACGATCTTGTCATTGTCGACACGCCGCCCGTTCTCGTTGCGTCGGACACCATGTCGATCGCTCCCCACGCGGCCACGGTGCTCCTTGTCGCACGCGCGGACCAAACGCAACTCGGTGAACTCAATGAGAGCGCACGACGCCTGCGGCAGGTCGGCACACCCGTGAGCGGCGCTCTCTTCAACGCCATGGACCTGTCGCGGCGGCACTATGGAAGCTACGGGTATCGCTACGGCGGCTACAAGTATCGCCAGTACAAGTACGAATCGGTGCAGCAAAACTGAGCCGACTCGCCGGCCACACGCGCAAACGCACGTGTGCCGTGGCCTCGATCTGAGAGCTAGCGAACGCCGAGTTCTTGCAGCATGCGCGCGTTCACCTGATGCACGTCGTACTTCGACTCGGCGATTTGCCGTGAGCGCTGCCCCATTCGTGATGCGAGTGTCGGATCCCCGATGAACTTGAGCATCGCAAACTCCAACGCATCCACCGATTTCACGGGAACCAGAAAACCGTTGTCGCCGTCGGTCACGGTCTCCCGACAGCCTGGCGCATCCGTCGTAATGATAGGACGCCCCATGGCCATCGCTTCCAGCACAGTCCGCGGCGTTCCCTCCCGATAGGACGGCAGCACGTAGACCGTGCATTCTCCAATTGCCGGCCGGACATCACTGAGCCGGCCGGGAAATTCGATGATGCCGTCAGCAATCCAGGCTTTCAGCTCGTCTTGTTCTATGGCGTCGGGACTCTCGTCTATCCAGCCGACGATAGTGAAACTGACGTCCGGGTTGTGTACCTTCACTCGGGCCGCGGCATTCGCGAACTCCCGCACGCCCTTGTCACCGAGCAGACGAGCAATGAGCAGGAAGCGTACCGGCCCGGACGGAAGCGGCACAACGGAAAATTTCGCAGTATCGATTCCCGAACCGTTGACAACGCACGTCGGCACATGGGACGGCACTATTCCTATTTGACTGAAGAGAAGCCGATCATCGGAATTCTGGAAGATGACGCAGTGGACTCGTGATAAAGCCACGGCGTACATGCGCTTGACTAGGGAGTGAAGTCGCCCCCGGCGCCCCTCGCCCATGAATGCGTAGCCAAGTCCGGTGATGAGCGCAAGACGCCGGGGAACTCGCGCCAACCACGCCGCAAGGGTGCCGTATATGACGGGTTTGATCGTGTAGGAAAGAACGCAATCGGGGCGGATGCGTCTGAACAAGGACCAGAGATCCACCAATGTCCGCAAGTCGGCAACCGGCTCCGTACCCGTGCGGCGCAAGCGATAGTCGTGCGCAACCACTCCCATGCGATCAAGAGCGTTGCGAATGGGCGTTCCCAACGCCAGCCCAGGGGCGGCCACATGCACTTCGACTCCGCTTTCGAGAAGCGCGCTGATGAGCGCCCCCCGGAAGTCGATGATGGAGTCCGGGAAGCTGGCAACCAGGATAATCTTCACGGCGCCGCGTCCGGTGCGACGAGCGCTTCATCGGCGACTCTCGCCGGCATGGTGTTCTTCACAATGCGGAACTTGCCGCTGCGTTCCCGCGGAATATCGTCAACGCACTCCAGCGTGACTTGCATGGTGTCGCCCAAGCGCAAGCGCATTTCCTGCAGAAAGCGCGTCCGCTGCTCGCTGTCAAAGCGCTCATTGGCCACGACCTTGACGTGAACTGCTGACTCAGAGTCCTGCAACACCTGGAAGCAGACGATGCCCGCTACGTCCTTCGTGCAATTACTGACATTGCCCAGATTGACCCGACCGGTGTCAGGTGACCAAATGAAATCGCTCGTGCGGCCTTCAATCCACTTCACGATCGGGGATGACGATCCGCAAACACAACGCACGTCTGACGGAGCCAAGGCAATCCGATCCCCGATGCGGTATCGAATCAGGGGCGTGCCGTGCGTGGTAAATGAAGTCACAAGCATTTCCCCCTCAATGGAAGGGCGCAGGCTCTCGTCAACAACCTCAAAAATACCGGTGAGCGGCTGAATGTGGAGACGTCCTTCGGGGCACTCCAGTATGAATGGCGCCCCCTCCGAAGAGGCATACTGATCGACCAGCCTGCAACCCAGCACTTCGCCGATCACCGCACGGTGAACGGGCAGGACTGTCTCCGCGGTCGGAAAGAACACACGCACGGCATGTTTAGCCTTCAGTCCGCGCTCTTTTGCGACCCGGCAGATCTCGTACACACTTGATGGAAAACCGACAATGAATTCCGGCGCAAACGCCTCGAGTGCGCTCCAGTAACTCTCGAAATTGGCTTGGTTGATATGGAACGTCGAGAAGAACCTGATCTTATTGATCAGATCGTCGCGATAGCAGCGACCCCTCTGGACGTCTTTGTCAGAGGCCAAGGATTTACCGCTGAACCACGCAGTCTTGGACCCGAGCCTGCACCCATAGCTCTCCCGAAACAGATCCAGTATGGCGAACCGCTCACGGGTATCGTCGTACGTGTAGAAAACCTTCATAGAGGCCCCAGTCGTCCCTCCGGTAAGACTGACGACGGCATCCTTGGCATCAATTGTCGCGATCTGATCCAGATGCTCGATCAGCATCTTTTTCTCCAGCACCGGGAAATCCGCGAGCGAAACGCCGTTCACTGCTCGATACCAGGCTGCTTTATTCTTCGCGAACAAAAGAAAGCGATTCAGGCGCGCCCTTGACTCCGCCTGGACATGCTCAGAAGATGCCTCCGCCATCCTGGCGTGGTACTCACGAGAAGCTCGGTACGATCCGGCTCTACGCATCCTGTGCAGCTTGGCGTTGTAAATGCTGATCGCAACGTCTTGCAACCAATAGGGCGCAACGCGTAAGAAAATGGCTTTAAAGCTCATCGACCTTGACCCCGCGGATTGTTCCGCACCACCACCTCAAGCACGGCCTCATTCATCCGTTCGCCTGCTTGCCGTGCCGCCGCCTGCGAGCCTTGTTGGCTGCCCGAACCAGCAAGTACACGAGATACGCCAACGGGCGACCCAGCCATCCGGTGCCGGCGACGGCAATAAACAGTGGATAGGACTCCACGCTGAAGCGGCTCTTGTAGTCCGCCGCACCCTTCCCCAGATCCAAGACGCCCCCCCGCAGAACACAAGCGTCGGCAATATCGAGCAGAAGCTGCATACCGGGAGAGTATTTTTGATACGCGCTGTCGTAGGTTGGCGTCATGTACACCAAACGGTTTCCGTCAACAATATGGCAGTGCGCCATTGCGATTGGACGGCCATCCAATCGCAACTCGTAGACAACGGAATCCGGAGCACGCACGACCTCGTCCAGTCGTGCCCGCAAGCGAGACCGGTGCCAGCGGGCACTCTTGCCTGCTAGCATGAAAGAAGCGTCGAGCATGCCTCGAAAATCCTCGAAGGAGGAGACGCTCATCTCACGACCTGCATACGAAACGCACTCGACCTTCCCAAGCTCATTGAGTTGGTTGCGGGCGCGCCGCAGGTTGTAGCGGGACTTGCCCTTCAGAAAAGAGCCCTGCTCATTGGTGGTCGCCGCGTAGCAGTCATAGAGAACGTCTGCGTACGCTCTAGGTGTTGCCTGCGAAAGGATGACTTCCTTGCCGCGCTCCGTCAGATCCAGAATGACGCTGAGGGTCGATCCCCTTACGAGCTCGAAAACACGCGCGGCAGTGCGCTCATTATCCATTTGCAAGTAGGGCAATAGGCGTTCCGAATTCACCAGCGTGAGGAGAGTATTGCTCGTGCCGATTACCCCGTAACTCTTCGACGTTGCCAGTTGATGCCTCTCTTCATCAACGAGGTTCAGTGTATGTTTCCAAAACATGTCAAAAGTCCAGCGTCAAAGGAGAAACCACGCTCACCCCATCCTGCACAGGCGCCATCCGGAGCAACGTCTGCAGAAAATCCATCAGCTGTGGGTGAAAAACAATGTTTTCGGGATGAAGCCATATGTGACTTGTCTCTCCGCGCTGTGAAGCCTCTGCAATCGAACGAGCCAAATAGTCCGAGTAAAGACCGAAGGCTACGGACGAATACTTCGGCGGAAAAAGCGGAATCGAGCCGCCAAAAAACCAGACCACCCCTTGAGCGTCACGCCGCCATGGGTTTAGCGAGGAAAAAGTGGACGCCCTCAGGCGCCTAAACGTTCGGATCAGACGGTTAATTCCATGTTCGGGGCTCTCGCGAGTTAGTCCAAGCTTAACAGCATGCAGCACACTGGCGCTCGCTGCTTCGTTTCGCGGAAAAATGATCCCAGGCTCATACTTAGATAGCCTGGAAAGCACGCGGGCCGCCTCCGTATACTCGTATATCAGCAAATCCTCAGGAACGTCTCTCCCTGCAGGCATGTGCGTGAGTCCGTGTTGCCAAACCTTGTTTCTCGGGTTCTTGCAAACGAGATCACCGATCTCGGGAAGATGAAATCCCTCGCCGTGCCTCCGCTTCCATTCCCTGAGAACAAATCCGTACCATCCGGCGGACTGTGGGGTGAAGCGGATTAAATGCTCCTCATACTCTCCAAAACACTCGGCCGGCCTCGAGAACAGACCTGTTATTGCAAAGGTTGCCCCTGCTCCGTGCGGCATCAATAATGCAGCGAGTTCCTTATAGACACGGAAGAGCGTCGTTTGATTGATTGCGTCGAATTTTGGACCGAGCACATCACAAGAACCCCAAAGTCCTTCACAATCGAGCGACAGAAAGATCTTGCCCGGCAATGTCACAGGACGCCCTCGAGAGATTGCGCTAGGATTGCCTCGCGCGTAAACCTTCGCGCTACGTCAGCTTTGAGCCTGCAAAAGTCGTGCTTGGCAAGCAGCTCAGCCAGGGCCTCTGTTTTCTCCGGCGCGAGCGAGGCGCTCGTAGGAATTTCCCGAACAATCTGGTGAATGTCGAACCCGTCCGGCGCCAGGGCAACCACCGGCAGACCTGCCGCGACATAGTCAAATAACTTTGTCGTCAATTCGCCTCGTGCTCGCGGATCCTTTCTGGTGATCACCAGCCCCGCATCCCAAGACGCACAAATGGAGAAGAATTTTTTCATCGAAACCGGAGCATGAACGCGAATAGCATTCGTTACTCCAGCCCGCTCAACGAATTCAAGAATATCCTCGCGCTTGTCAGAGGTGTAAATATCAAATTGGACGCAAACGTTCGACCGAGCTTTCAGCACCTTGAGTGCCTCTATCACGGGCCCGAAATCACGCCCTGCACCAGTCAATGAGCCAAAATATCCGAAAACACGGACCCCTGGCTGTCGATCATCGGGAACGACTTCAACCTTGTCTGCGCCGTTTGTGATGAGCTTTGATAGGCCTTTCCTCTTAGAGAAATCAATTAGTTGAAGGGAAACACCAGTTGAAACAAAACTCAGGACGTCGGCGCTCTTCACCAAATAACGCTCCAGCATTTTGGTGACAGGCGTAAAAACGTTGAAGCTGTAGTCCGCATCCAGTGTCCAGGCATCTCTGAAATCAACAAAAAGGACGCCCTTCAACATGAACTTGGCGCAAGCCGCTACAAATACATTGACGCCGCCAGGAAACGACCCCAAAACAATGCAACCTCGAAGCTCGGACCGGAGTCGCCACACCTTCGCCAAGAGCTTCAGTCCCGCGAGAAAATCTTTGTCAATCCCGCTGTACCTCAGAAAGGCACGCAACAAGCCAAGTCGGGACGAGTTGCGGTGTGCCGAAGCCCTGATCGCCCGCTTCGGGACTGGATCGCGGACGAAATGAACATGGACCCCTAGCTCTTGCCAGTTGCCACGGAAACCTGGATCGACGTACAAGCTGTCCTGATTTTCCAGCGTTATAACGTGTACTTCTCGGTCATTGCTGAAGTAATTTGCGAACGCAACCATTCTGCGCGCACCTGGTGAACTCGTAGGTGGCCAAACTGTAGTGACGAGCAGAATCTTGGACGAATGTTGCATTACCGCTGGAACTCCCTCAATACTTCAAGGCCTATTCGGCGGGCAGCGTGGGGCTCGGTGCCGATGAATGCTGACACAGATTTATAGCACCCCAGCCTCATTCTTTTCTTCACCCGCCTTTTTCGCGTAGAAATGCATTAGTACCAAAACAAAAAAAATGATCCAAAATTCTCTTTTCCGGAGATGATAGGTGTACGCCCACGAAACCAGCAGGCCCAAAAAAAGCGGAAGACTGTACCGGAGATAGAGCCCAAATGCATTGCGAGTTCGCACTCTTAGCCACGGTGCGACGAGCAAAAGCATGAAAATCACATAGAGCAAGAAGCCAAGCACCCCGCCATTGGCAAACATGGCAAGATACGTGCTATGAATTTCATATTTTTCAGTAATGTAACCTTGAACACCTCCAAGTCCAACTCCAAGAAACGCATTTTCTCTCAAGGCAAGAAACGTCGCGTGAATGTTCTCAGCCATGAATCCTTCAGAGAAATCATCAATCGCGTCCGAGTTGAATTTGCTGCTAAACCGCCATGCCATTCCAGAAACATTATCCATTCCCCACAGAAATGCCGGATAGCCAACGAGAAGCAACCCAGCGATCGCGAGCAACGTAGTAACTCCGTACTTCTTATCCCTCTTGCTTGTAGACGCCGCCATCGAAATCGTTAGCAAGAAGACGCCGAGCGCAATTCCTATCAGGGCCGCGCGCTTTAAGGTGAAAACCAGAGCAAGCACAATAATGAATAATATTGCCAAATTTCTCTTGTTTGCCCTAAGCAGCTTGGACAAAAAACCTGGAATTAAAATGGCAAGATATACGCCAAAAAAGGAGCCTGCCTGACCCGTATTGCGAAATGTACCGATCAAGCCAAATGTAGGATTCTCAATCAGGGTGGGCCAAATAAGAAAGTCGACGAGTCCCACTCCTGCCAAGATGCCACCGCTATAGAGGACCATCTGCAGCAGCAGTCGGGTTGCCCGCTCCGCCTCAACCCGACAGTAGAGGTTGAACAGCGCCAAAGACACTAGAAATCCGAACGCATGGACAACCAACTCCAGCGCGCCACGCGAAGGAAATCGAGAAAATACCACGCCGACCAGAAAGCAAAGCAAAAGTGGCAGAAACGCCAAATACTGGATCGGCATGCGCAATGTTGATTCACGCGCCAGCGATCGATCCGCGAACAAAAGGCCGATCAAGAGAAGACCAACGATATCCGCTACCGTTATTCGCCCTCCTGCGCCCGCCCCAGCTTCCCCGGCCACCCAAGTGACACCGGAAAACAAGAAGTAGATGAATGTCAAAAAAAGCAGGATGCTGCGGATTTTCATCTCATTATTCTGCGGTAGCAGTAGGTATGACATGCTGTCTTTAACATAATCGACTGCTGGCAAATTACCGCAAACGGCGCGTCTTCTTGATCCCGACCAGATCCACCTAGATGCCTTGCGCGAACGCTTACTCATTGTCAACTGCAACCATCAACGCGTTCAATTAATTTTAATACCCGGGCAGGCGCTCCGCCGATTAAACACGAGCCTTGAGCAAAGCTCGTATTCACTACGGCACCGGCTGCCACGATAGTTCCTGATCCCAGGACCACACCTGGCAATATCACCGCATTCATCCCAATCCAGCAATTTTCAGATATGACCACATCGCGCCCGTCTTCATGCTCCGCCAAACTGCCGGCTCTATGATTGGCGGTGATAATCCCAACATTTGGCCCGATGTAAGTTCCATGACCGATGTGAATACATGCCTTGAAATTCTGGAAGTAGGTGCCCGGTGACTGAAAATTGTTTAAATCATCGGGGTGAAAATATATATTCTCAGGAACGGATATGTGGCAAGTTAGCGCCGTCGGCCACGGCCTTGGTGGCGAGATTCTTAAAATGTTCTGAGTCCATATTGATCTGAGCGCCCAAACGAACCCGCCGAGGCTCTGATCAAAGTATCGACCTCTGAGATACTTGCGATCAAAAAAAAATGAGAGCATCAGAATCAGGAGCGGCCGCACGGAGCGAGCGATCTTCTTTAAAGCAGCTTGCATGATTTTATTTTGCCAGCATAACTGTCACCACTCCAGCCGCTCCCAGCCAACCAGCCAACCAAGGGAGTGAGCGCGTGGCGACAAGAAGTAGACTTCGCCAGGTGACCTCTGCCGCCCTAGCGAAAACAAACAGGCATACCAAATAGTAAGCGGCACTTGCCAGTGCATAGTATTCAGACAAGCGCGCCGAGGCGACTTCCGCTGCAATTGCTATTGCACCGAGCCGCAAAAGTAGTCCCGAGATCGTCAAGGCTAGCATGGCTTGTTGGCGTGAGCGAACATGCATCACCATCGAGATTGGCGAAGCCACGAACTGAAAGGCAAGCCAAGGCGTCATCCATGTGGCAATTTGGCCGGCACGGACCCACTCGTCGCCGAAGAGCTTAGGAAATACAGTTGGTGCGATGCAACCGACGAAAAGTATGGGACCGACACCAGTCTTGAGCAATCCCGACATGGTTTTCGCGGTGAAGGTGGCTAATCTTCCTGCCCGGGCCTCTTCCGCGGCCCGCGACAGATAAACCTGTGCGACTGCACCACCAACGAGGCCTATGGGTGCCTGCATCGAGCGCATGGCGAGCATTAGGAATCCCGCCTCAGGGCCAACTGCCATTGCGGCGATGATAACGAGGGGCAGTTGAACGCCAGCAGTGTTCGCCAATGCATCCAATGTTGAGTACTTGGGGAACCGTTTATACTCAAGAAATACCTGCTTCATCCCGGGGCCAGATATCTCGCGAATTTCGCAATCATCGCGTTTCAGGAGCGCCCGCCCGAGGGTCACAACCCCCGCACCACTACTGATTAGATGCCCCAGCAAGAGTCCTAACGGGGCTAGTCCGAGATAACCTAATATCACTTGTGATGCTCCCCCGCCCAATGCTTGGGTGAAGCGAGTTCGTGCGATTTGCTCGAAACGTTTCTTGCGAGTGGCCCAGTACTGCAAGGCCGCGTAAGAACTTATCAGCCAAACACCAACGGGCAAGAGCCACAGGTAGGGCAACAGTTTGGGCTGAGAAAGCAGTGAAGAGGCCTGGGACGGATACAGCAGCACCAAAGTAGCGAGTGCCGCGCTAACAAGCGCGGAACTGCACAGCGCCAAGGCGAGCAGGTTTACCGCCGATCGCTCTTCAACCGGCAGAGGAATGGCGATCTCCAACCGCAGCCCCGCAGCAACGGACGCAATCCCCACGATCGCAGCGTACACAGCCAGCACGCTGAAATCCTCGGGCGTGTAGAGTCGGGTGAGAATTGGCAGGAGCAGAATCATCAGTGCTTGGCCAGCGGCAGTTCCACCGACCAAAACACCTACTGACCTTAAGAACCCGTGCCTTGAAATACCACTCAAGAGATTTCGGATTCGTAACATGAAGCGTCTGACAGATTTGATGTCAAGCTTTGCTGACAAAGTGCGGAGTCGTCTTCTGCTCAATTTCGCTCAGCTAGCCGCATGTCAGCAAACTGAGTTTTTTATTTAGAGCATCAATGGGATCTGGCAGCGGAAAATAACGGTGCAATCCAAAATGGGATTTTGCTCATTCGCACGTCGAACTTATCGCCCGACTCTCCTATGACCCATCCGCAAGGAACTCGTCTTCGGCCGTCCACTGAGATCGCGCCTGAGCTCTAAATTAGAACTATGCGGCAGAGCGACTGAGGAATGGGTGATGGTCGCCACATAAGCCCGTCGGTTCCAAGTTCCGAATTTTTGTAACCGTTTCAATCGCGGTGCGGTTTGCGTCCAGTCCGAATCCGCGACCGGCAAGGATTTCTTCGTAGCTGCGGATGTGCAGATCCGTGAATCCCCCCGAGAACTCGATTTCTTCCCCATCGACAGTGATCGATCGGTAGGTTCGTTGCCCAGCGTTCAGCTGGGCTTCCGGCACGTCCTGCACGTCTACCGACAAGAACCAGCGCACGCGAGCGTGGTCGTACTCGAGGTACCCGCCGGCCTTCGTATCGGACGCGTAGTGAACGACGTTGTTCTGGAGGTTCCCAAAAATGAAGTGCAGCATGTCGAAGAAGTGCACACCGATGTTGGTTGCGATTCCACCGGACTTCTTCACATCGCCCTTCCACGACTGGAGGTACCAGTGCCCCCTGGACGTGATGTAGGTCAGGTCGACCTCGTGCTTGGTATCGCGCCTGCCGGACAACACCTTCTCGCGCAGCGCGAGGATTGCGGGATGGACGCGCAACTGGAGGATCGTGTTGACCTTGTGGCCCGTCGCTTGCTCGATCTCGAGCAGGCCGTCGATGTTCCAGGGATTGAGAACGAGCGGTTTTTCGCAGATCGCATCAGCGCCGGATCGAAGCGCAAAGCGCATGTGCGAATCGTGGAGGTAGTTGGGCGAGCAGATGGAGACGTAGTTCACCTGCTTCTCGTCGTTCGAGCGGCGCAGCTTGTCGATATGCCGGTCGAAGCGCTCGAACTCCGTGAAGAAGTCCGCGTCGGGGAAGTGGCTGTCGATGACGCCGACCGAATCGTTCGGATCGAGGGCCGCGACGAGGTTGTTGCCGGTTGCCTTGATGGCCTGCATGTGGCGGGGTGCAATGTACCCTGCCGCGCCGATGAGTGCGAAATTCTTCATTTTCAAGCTCCAGATTTCAGCGTGCTTCAGCCGCTTGCGCCGGCGCGTGCGTGACGTACCAGCCCAGTGCTTCTTCGATGCCGGCCCGCAAGTCATGCGTCGGCGAGTAGCCCAACAGCTCCCGGGCCTTTGAAACGTCGGCCTGCGAGTGGCGCACATCGCCCGGCCTGAACTCGCGATATTGGGGGGTTGCCGCCGGGTCCACGCCATGGCGAACGAGGTTGTCTCGCAGCAATCCGAACAGTTGGTTGAGCGTCGTGCGGTCCCCCACCGCCACGTTGTAGATTTGATTGCGCGCTTCCGGTGAGGCGCCAGCCGCCGCGATCAGGTTCGCCTGGATGGCATTCGCCACGTAGCAGAAGTCTCGGCTGGTCTCGCCGTCGCCATTGATGAAGACGGTCTCGCCGCGGAGCAGCGCGTCGGCCCACCGCGGGATCACGGCCGCGTAAGCGCCATTCGGGTCCTGCCGAGGTCCGAATACGTTGAAGTACCTCAGGCCGATGCTGTTGAAGCCGTAGCAACGCGCGAACACCTCGGCATAAAGTTCGTTCACGTACTTGGTTACCGCGTACGGACTGAGCGGTTTGCCGATCGTGTGTTCGACCTTGGGTAGCGCCGGGTGATCGCCGTACGTGCTGCTGCTGGCGGCGTAGACGAACCCGGCCACGTTCGCGTCCCTGGCCGCGACCAGCATGTTCAGGAATCCCGTGATATTGGCGCTGTTGCTTGTCACAGGGTCCGTCAGGCTCCGCGGCACCGATCCGAGCGCCGCCTGGTGCAGGACGTAGTCGACCGCAATCCCCTTTTCCGAACCGAGCGGCGGCATCGAGTACCAGAGCGCCCGCTGGCAGTCTTCCTGGTTGCGGGTGTCGCCCCTGTGCATCTGGAAGCGCGACCACTGCTCTGCTGCTACTCGGGTCTTGACCTCGTCGAGATTGCGCTGGTGGCCGGTCGAGAAGTTGTCCAGGCCAACCACCCTCTGGTTCAGGCCCAGCAAGGTCTCGAGCAGATTGCTACCGATGAAACCCGCCACGCCCGTGACAAGCCAGGTACGGGGGGTCTGCCTCAACTCCGCCCGCAGGCGTTCGTACGCATTTTCTTGGCTCGCTGCCGTGCTCATTGCGCTATCCCGCTCCCTGGCTGCTAAAGCCTGCAATCGGCCGCCCCGAGAGGCAGGATGCCTTTGACGTCGAACACGACGGCGTTGGGTTGGCCCAAGGCCCGGATACCGGACGCACCGAGTTCGACGAACTGCCGGTGTCCGACTGCGAGGACGATGGCTGCGTACTCACCTCCTCCGGGTAGTTCAGACAGGCACCTGATTCCGTATTCGCTCTCGGCTTCTTCCAGGTCGACCCAAGGGTCGTAGACATCGACCTGTGCGTTGTAGCCACGCAGGGTTCGCACGATGTCCGCGACCTTGGTATTGCGCACGTCCGGACAGTTTTCCTTGAACGTCAGGCCCAGCACGAGGATCCTCTCGCCCAGCACCGGCAGCCCCTTGCCCAGCATGAGCTTGATGGTCTCGTTGGCCACGTGCGCTGCCATGTTGTCGTTGATCCGCCGCCCGGCCAGGATGACCTCGGGGTGGTATCCGACTTCCTGCGCCTTGTGCGTCAGGTAATAGGGGTCGACACCGATGCAGTGTCCGCCGACGAGGCCGGGTCGGAAGCGCTGGAAGTTCCATTTCGTTCCGGCCGCTTGAAGGACCTCGAGCGTATCAATGCCCAGCCTGTGGAAGATAAGACTGAGCTCGTTCATCAGCGCGATGCTGACGTCGCGCTGCGTGTTCTCGATCACCTTGGCGGCTTCGGCCACCTTGATGCTGCTCGCCTTATGGGTGCCGGCCGTGATGATCTGCGCGTACAACCGGTCCACCGCGTCGGCGACTTCAGGCGTGCTCCCGCTGGTGATCTTCTTGATGGTGGGAAGCCGGTGCTCTTTGTCTCCGGGATTAATGCGCTCCGGGCTGTAGCCGCAGAAGAAGTCGACGTTGAACTTCTTGCCGCTGACCCTCTCGAGGACCGGGACGCACACCTCCTCGGTCGCACCCGGATAGACGGTTGATTCGTAGATGACTACCGCACCGTCGGGCATGTTCTTGCCGATGGTCTCGCTTGCCTTGACGAGTGGCGTCATGTCGGGGCGGTTGGCCTGGTCGACCGGCGTTGGCACCGTGACGATGAAGATCTTGCAGGCCTGCAGTTCAGTGGGCTCGTTTGTGTACCGAAGGTGCTTGGCCTCCCCCAATTCATCGTCGCTCACTTCCAGCGTGTGATCCTTGCCGGAGCGAAGTTGCGAGATGCGGGAAGCATGGATGTCGAAGCCAAGCACGTTGCGTTTCTTGCCGAACTCCACGGCTAATGGAAGCCCGACATAGCCGAGACCAATGACGGCGATGTTTTCGTCTCTGAGGTTCATTGTTGATTCATTGGGGCACCAGCACGGTCTGGCACTCGTGTGGAATGGCTTCAGGGCGATAGCCGCGAACGGCACCGGCCAGCAAGTTCCTGACAGTGTCCAGTCGGGATTCATCGAGAGACCTGTCAACAGCGGAGAGCACCTCGGCCAACTCTTGCCAGTCCAGGCACTCCTCGTGGCCTTTCATCACACGGGGATGCCCTGTCGCCAACGGGTTGTCTCCGATCAGCAGTTCTTCAAAGAGCTTTTCTCCGGGCCGCAGCCCTATGACTTCGATGGCGATGTCTCCGTGGGGCTCCGATGCATCACGCACGGTCATCCCTGAGAGTTCCACCATTCGCCGGGCCAGGTCGGCGATTCGGACCGGCTCGCCCATGTCCAGCAGGAAGACGTCCCCGCCAGTGGCCATGGCGCTCGCCTGAATCACCAGCTGCGCGGCCTCAGGGATGGTCATGAAATAGCGCGTGATCTCCGGGTGCGTCAGCGTGATCGGGCCGCCGGCCCGGATCTGGCGGCGGAACAGCGGCACCACCGATCCGCTGGAGCCGAGCACGTTGCCGAAGCGCACCATTGAAAAGCACGTCGCCCCACCCTGCTGCGCGAAGGCCTGCAGCACCATCTCGGCCAGCCGCTTGCTAGCGCCCATCACGTTGGTGGGGCGCACGGCCTTGTCGGTGCTGATCAGGACGAAGTCGCTCACCCCGCACTCGCGCGCCAGGCGCGCCATGGTCAGCGTGCCGAACGTGTTGTTGCGGATGCCTTCGGCGGGGTTGTGTTCGACCAGCGGCACATGCTTGTACGCCGCGGCGTGGTAGATCGTGTCGGGGCGCCAGGCGTCCAGGATCTTGCGCATCTGCGACTCGTCCCGGACCGAGCCGAGGTTCGGCACGAGCGTGAAGTCGCGGCATTCGTCCAGGCGCTCCAGCTCCTGGTGGATGGAATAGAGGGCGAACTCGCTCACGTCCACCAGGACCAGCGCCTTGGGTTGCAGGCGCGCGATCTGGCGGCACAGCTCGCTGCCGATCGAGCCGCCGGCGCCTGTCACCAGGACGACCTTGCCGGTGATCTTGGCGGTCAGCAGCTCCTGGATGGGCGCCACCGGCGGCCGCCCCAGCAGATCGTGCAAGTCGAGCTCGCGCACATGGTCGATCTGCACCCGGCCCTGGGCGATGTCCGCCAGATCGGGAAGCGTGCGCACGTGCAGTGGCAGGCGCAGCGCATGGATGTCGCGCACGATTTCCGTGCGGCGCGCCGCGCTGGTCGAAGGCATGGCCAGCAGGACATCGGTGATGCCGTGCTTGCGCATCACCTGCTCCAGGTCGCGAGGCGGTGACACGCGCAAGCCGCCGATGGTCGTGCCATGCAGCGAGGGGTCGTCGTCCACGAAGGCACAGACGCGCATCTCGCGGCTGCGCTCCAGGGCTTGCGTGAGCTGGTGCCCCGCGCTTCCGGCGCCGTAGACCAGCACCCGCGGGGCGTTGGCCGCGCGCGGCGCGGAAGCGCCAAGCAGCCACAGCTGGGTTGTCTTGCGCACGCCCCAGGCACCCAGGCACACCAGCACGGGCACCAGCACGCCCAGGCTGCGCGGCACCACTTCCGGGATGCCGATGACGACGAACACGAACATGTACGCCAAGGCGAAGCGGACGCAGGCGCGCAGCAGGGTGCGCCCGGTCGCGAAGCGCGCAACGGCGCGATAGACACCCGAAGCGTAGAAGACGGGCAACGCCAGGCCGATGGTCCACAGCACCGCCCACCACTGGACACCCTCCGGGCCTGTCCACTGATCCACGCGGATGCCATACCCCAGCCACACGGCGACGATGCACAGGAAGGCGTCCGTCGCCGCCGCCACCGTCTGCTTGGCCGGGCGCGGCAGGCCCAGGAGCCCTTGTGTGAGCAGCGTGTTCACGAAGCAGCCCTCTCCTTCCTGTCGCCTCGTGCCACCTGGATCACCAGCATTGCCAGGCCGATGCCGGCCGCGTCGGCCACCACGTCGCGCCATTCGGCAAAGCGATAAGGCGTGAGCGCCTGCAGCAGTTCGATGGCTATGCCATAGGCCAGCAAGGCAATGGCCACGCGGGACTTTCGCTGGGGGAACGCCCGCACCCCGAGCAGCGTGAGCACGACGAAGCCAAGCAGGTGATCGGACTTGTCCCAGCCGGTACTGGGCAGCCGCTGGTCGATGGGCATCAGCGCCAGCGCCAGCACCACGGCCAGGCACGCGGCGAAGGCGAGGCGCCAGAGACGCAGCGACAAGGCAGGCATGGGACGCTCAGGCGCTTGCGGCGCGCAGGACTTCGCTTGCTACCGTGCAGGTCTTGTCGATCTCGCGGGCGGTGAGCGTGGGATGGACCAGGAACATCAGGCTGGTCTCTCCCAGCTCCCTGGCAACGGGCAGGCGTTCCGCGGGGCGGAAGCCCGACGACTCGAAAGCCTTCTCGAGGTACACCTCGGAGCACGAGCCGTGGAAACAGGGCACGCCTTCCTGGTTGATGGTTTCCACCACGCGGTCGCGCGTCCATCCCGAAGCGAGGGCCTCGGGACGCAGGTAGACGTAGCACTTGTATTGCGCGTGCACTGAATCAGGGGGAAGTTGCGGCACTCGCGCCGCCGCAATGGGTCTGCAGGCATTCCAGATCGCCTGCGCATGGCGGGTGCGGGCGGCAGTCCAGTCGGCCATCCGGCCCAGCTGGATCCGGCCGATGGCCGCCTGCATCTCCAGCATGCGCCAGTTGGTTCCGAAGCTCTCGTGCAGCCAGCGGAACCCCGGAGCGTGCTTGCGTTCGTAGACGGCCGCGTAGCTCTTGCCGTGGTCCTTGTAGGCCCACATGCGGCGCCAGAGCGCTTCGTCGTTGGTCGTGACCATGCCGCCCTCGCCGCCGGTGGTCATGATCTTGTCCTGGCAGAAGCTCCAGGCGCCCACGTGGCCGATGGAGCCGACGCTGCGGCCCTTGTAGCGGGCGCCGTGGGCTTGGGCGCAGTCCTCGATCACCACCAGTCCGTGCTGCCGCGCCAGGTCCATGATCGGATCCATGTCGCACGGCCAGCCGCCCAGGTGGACGCAGATGATCGCGCGCGTGCGCGGGGTGATCACTTGCGCGATCGTGGATGCGGAAAGGTTTCCGCTATCGGCCTCCACGTCTGCGAAGACGGGCACCGCGCCCGCATTGACCACGCAGGATGCCGTTGCGATGAAGGTGCGCGGGGGCACGACGACTTCGTCGCCGGGGCCGACGCCCAAGGCTTTGAGTGCCACGTCCAGGGCCAACGTCCCGTTGGCCAATGCCACGGCATGCCGGGTGCCGCACCATGCCGCGAACTCGGTCTCGAATGCGCGGCATTCGCTGCCGGTCCAGTAGTTAACCTTGTTGGACAGCAGGACGGAGCGAACGGTGTCAGCCTCTTCGCTCGTGAAGCTTGGCCAGGGGGAGACCTGCGGGTTCATGAATACGTGTAGCTAGGTTCCAGTACTCGGGCCGGGTTTCCGACGACCGTGACTCCATCGGCCACCTGCCGGATAACGACCGTGCCCGCACCGACCAGGACGCCGGTGCCGACCTTGGTGCCCTGCTTGATCACGGCGCCCGCACCCACCCAGGTCCGGGCGCCGACATTGACATTGCCCAGCAGGTGCGCACCGGGCGCAACGTGAACGGCGTCGCGAACGACGCAGTCGTGATCGATGGTGGCGCGCGTATTGACGATGCAGGCGTCGCCGACCTGCGCATCGACATTGATCACTGCGCCGGCGATCACGACGCACCCGGCCCCCAGCTTGGCGCGAGGGCTCACCCAGGCGACCGGGTGGACGATGGTGGCCATGGTCGCGCCAGCGCTGACAAGCTCCTGGTGCTTCTCCCAGCGGATGTCGCAGTCGCCGATGGCCACGATCACGCCGTCATACTCGTGGCAGCGTTCTTTCAGCGTGGCGGTGTCTCCCACGACCGACCAGGAGCCGTGGGTGGAACGGGTAGGCCATGCGTCGTCGAAGAACTCGACCGCATCCCAACCCGCGGCCAACGCCGCGTCGGCCACCACCTTGCCGTGGCCGCCGCACCCGAGGAGTGCCAGCCGCTTCACTGCTGGCTCCCGGTGAACCTGGACATGGTCGCTTCGCCCTCCGCGGCGATCCCGCTGCGCGCGAAGACGCACCCGACTGTCCTGGCGATGATCTTCGCGTCCAGCCAGAGGCTACGGTTGTCCGCATACCAGACATCGAGCTTCAGCCTTTGCTCCCAACTGATGGCATTCCGCCCGTTGACCTGCGCCCATCCCGTGATGCCGGGACGAACCTCGTGGCGGCGGGCCTGCTCGGGGGAATACAGGGGGAGGTACTCCATCAGCAGGGGCCGCGGGCCGACGAAGCTCATGTCGCCCTTCAACACGTTCCACAGCTCGGGCAGTTCGTCCAGGCTGGTGGCCCGCAACATGCGGCCGAAGGGCGGCAGGCGTTGCGCGTCCGGCAGGAGCTCCCCATCGGCGCCCCGTTCGTCCGTCATGGTCCGGAACTTCACCATCTCGAAGGGCACGCCGCCCTTCCCTGGCCGGGTCTGACGGAAGAGCACCGGTCCGCCGAGCTTGAGGCGAATGACGACGGCCAGCAGCAGCATCAGCGGTGCGAACAGCAGCACCAGCAGCAAGGCAGCAACCAGGTCGGCGGCTCGCTTGAGCCGGTCTCTGGTTGGTTTCGTTCGAGCATCTTTTGCCAGCCTGCTTCCTTGAGCGCTGCCGGTGAGGTCTATTTGCATTAGGTCTTGCTCAATCTCGCTTGTGCTGCTGCCCCCGCCCCCTCTCCTGGCGCGCTCCTCGGGGCCCCTCAGGCTTGTTCCTCGATGCCCTCATTGATTGATGACAGCGACCCTCCGTCCGCACCTTCCATTTGCCTGATCTCGTTCTTGCCCAAGCACTTGCCGGACTGGCTCTCGGCCAGAACTACGAGTTGTTGGAGGAAGGCCTTGCGCGGGAGCGGCCGGAGCCGCGGCCCGACGACCACACAGATGACGGACTGGATGCTTGCTTGTCGTTCTAGAAATGAGGACGTGAAAACGTCAAGATACTAACGCAACAAGTAGTTACGTTGCTGAGCCGTGAAGGTTCCATCGGGGAAATCACGAATGAAAAGTCACGTGTGTGCGCCGGTTGTGCCGCGGCTGCGATGCGGGCTGGCAACGGGAAGCAGACTGCGTTAGAACAAAAGTAGGCCGCGCCGCGAACGTGCTCGCGTGTGGTTGCTTGCGCACCGTGCACGCCATCGACTTGGCTGGTCACCTGGTCGCGCTCGGCCCCGTCCCGAGGCAGGCCGCTTCGCTGTGGCTGCATCGGTCCCTAGATCACACGGCCGGGCGGGTCATCAGGTAACCCACGGCGCGGCAATCTGCAGATCGGCGTCAACGGTCTGCCGAATTCACGCCTTGGCGCGAAATTCGCCGAGCTTCACGACGCTGGTTGAATCGAACCTCATTCCAAATGAGGTAAATTCCGCTCTCCAAATCACGGAGGCGAAATGGCAACTTACCTTGAATTGAAGCAGCAAGCCGAGAAACTGATGGCGCAGGCGGAAGAAATGCGTCAGCAGGAAACGCAACAGGCCATCGACGAGATCAAGGCCAAGATGAAAGCCTATGGCCTGACGGCGCAGGACTTGGGTTTTGGCGGTGGCGGCACCCGGGCGCGTCGCGCCCCGCGGGCCAAGTCGTCCGGTACGGACAAGGCGGTGAAATATCGCGGGCCCAATGGCGAGACCTGGTCGGGCGGACGCGGGCGCAAGCCGCAATGGGTGCGGGATGCGCTGGCCAGCGGGAAGTCGCTGGAGGAATTCCAGGTCAAGTAATTTGGCGAGCTTCTACCGTGATCACAGCCGTTTAGGCGCGTTGCGCTGGATCCTCCGCCTTCGCGGAGGATGACAAAGGGCGGAAGATTGCACCCGGCGGACGATGGCCGAATGCGCGGACGCCAAAAGAAATGCGGGGCTCGAGGCCCCGCATTTTCTTGGTTGCGCCGTCCGCGTCAGCGCGCGGCAGCCTGGATCAGATAGATCATTCCGGCCCAAATGGCCAAGCTGAGCACGCCGCTGATCCAGAACGCGCGGCTGGCGAGCAAATTGTGCAGCGGCTCTTCGTCGATTTCGGGCAGTAACGCCACGTGCTCCGGCAGATCCCGTTTCATGTCCAGCATGATTGACGAGTTCTGCCGCTGGTTCGTAAGAGAAAAGCTCGTGCAGGTGTAAGTTTTTGCGCAGCCAGCGGTCGGTCGGCGGGCACTACCGCTGCCGCACGGGATTCAATGATGCGGGCACGAGCGCCGCAACCCAGCGCTCCTACAGCGCCGGAGGCCACCGCCTGACAGACGCCGGCGGACGCTTCGGCAGACTTCGGATCGAAGGCCATTCGCCGCCGCGGCGCAGCGCCATGTCCAGCATCCCGACCTACGTCTATCCCTTCATGCTCGCCATCGTCGCGGCGGTCGCCGGACGCCTGCTGGGCGGGCCGCCCAGTGAGAAGTCGTTTCCGGGCTGGATCCTGTACGCCGTCGCGATCGCCTGCGTGATCATCGGCTTCGCCACGATGTGGCTGGATCAGGCGGCTTAAGGCAAGCCGGCGCTGCCCCGGGTGGGCGCAACCTCAATAGGGGCCGGGCAGCCCTCCTTTCGCCTGCTCGCAAGTGAGCCATGCGCCGAGTGCTCTATCTCGATTTCGACGGCGTGCTGCACCCCGCCACCTGCGAGCCGCACCAGCGCTTCTCGCGCGCCGCGTCGCTCGCGCAGGCGCTGGCGCCGTTCGCGTGCGAGCTGGTGATCTCCTCCAGCTGGCGCTTCGCCGAGCCCCTGCCCGGGCTGCTGCGCCTGCTGCCGGCCGAGCTGGCGCGGCGCGTGACCGGCTGCACCGGCGAGGCCGTGCTTGGGCGCCATGCGCGCGAGCGCGAGATCCTGGCGCACGCGTGCGGCCCGGACGGCGCGGCCGACTGGCGCGCGCTGGACGACAGCAGCGGGGAGTTCAGCGATCACACACGGCTGGTCGCGTGCGATCCGGATACCGGGTTCAACGCCGAGCAGGCGCGCAGGCTGGCGGAGTGGCTGGGGGCTTAGGTGGCTCGTTCGCGCCGCGCTGTTGGCGCGGCAAACGGCCGATGCGCGAGCTATCGGTCAGCTCGGCTGGTAGAGGTGAAAGCTTGGTGATCTCGAAGTTGCCCGATGAAGGGCGAAGATCACTGGCGGAGAGGGCGGGATTCGAACCCGCGGTGGGCTATTAACCCACACACGCTTTCCAGGCGTGCGACTTAAACCGCTCATCCACCTCTCCTGCGAGCCGGCGATTGTACCTTGCCGCTGGTGCACTCCTTCACCAGCCACCGTGGTCGAAGTCGGGGGGCGCCCTCCCCGTCACCCTCCGCGCAGGCGGAGGGTCCAGCGCAACGCGCCCTGGCGCTTGCGCCAGCGCGTTGCGGTGGATTCCCGCGCCGCGGGAATGACGGAGAGGCGGGAATGACGGAGACGCGGGGGTGACGGGTACGCGGGAATGACGAAACCTCAGGCGACTTTGCGCCGCCGCGCTTCGCGCGGGTCGGCGATCATGGTCAGCAGCAGGTTCACGTCGGCGGGCTTGACCATGTGGAAGTCAAAGCCGGCCTGGGCCGAGCGCGAGCGGCTCTCGGCTTCGCCGTAACCGGTCAGCGCGATCAGCAGCGCGTCGCGCGAGGCCGGCTGCTTGCGCAGCTGGTGCGCGACCTCGAAGCCGTTCATGCCGGGCAGCCCGATGTCGAGCAATACCACGTGGGGCCGGAAGTCCTGCGCGATCTGCAGCGCCGAGTGGCCTTCGTTGGCCACCTTGACTTCGAAGCCTTCCATCTCGAGCAGCGTCATCAGCGTCTCGGCCGAGGCCATCAGGTCATCGACCACCAGGATGCGCGACGGCGATGCGGCGGGCGCAGCCGCCGGCTTGCGCGGCTCGGCCGGCGCGGCCGTGGGCAGCGGCGCGGCCACGCGCGCCGGCAACACGACCCGCACCTCGGCGCCGTGGCCGATGCCCTCGCTGTGCGCCTCCACCGTGCCGCCGTGCATCTGCACCATGTGCTTGACCAGCGTCAGGCCGATGCCCAGCCCGCCTTGGGCGCGGTCGAGCGACTGGTCGCCCTGGGCGAACAGGTCGAAGATGCGCGGCAGGAAGGCCGGGTCGATGCCGGCGCCCTCGTCCTTGACCAGGATCTCGACCTTGCCGTCGACGTAGGCGGCACGCAACTGGATGCGGCTACCCGAGGCCGAGAACTTGGACGCGTTGTTGATCAGGTTGGAGAGCACCTGCGCCAGCCGCACGGAGTCGCCATCGATCTCCACCGCCTCGGCCGGCAGCTCCAGCACCAGCTGCTGCTTGCGCGCCTCCAGCTTGGGCAGGCTCGACTCGGCCGAGCGCTCGACCAGCGATGAGAGCGAGAGCTTCTCCGGCTTGACCACCACCTTGCCCTGCACGATGCGCGAGACGTCCAGCAGGTCGTCGATCAGGCGCGCCATGTGGTCGGCCTGGCGGCTGATGACGTCGCGCGCCCAGGTCAGCGTCGTCGCCGGAACGTCGGGCGACTGCATGATGTGCACGGCGTTGCGGATGGGCGCGAGCGGGTTGCGCAGCTCGTGCGCCAGCATGGCCAGGAATTCGTTCTTGCGGCGGTCGGCTTCCTGCACCGCGCTGTACAGGCGCGCGTTCTCCATCGCGATGGAGGCGCGGTCGGCCATCTCGCGCACCAGCGCCAGCCGCGCGGAGTCCATCTGCGCGGCCGGCCCCAGGGTGGCCAGCACGCCCAGCACCCGGTCGCCCGCCACCAGCGGGCACAGGATCGCCGCGCGGTCGCCCTCGCGCCAGAGCCTGGACTGCCGCTCGCGCAGCACATGGTGGGCCGAGTCGCGCAGGGCGGGCGTGAAGACCTCGTGGTCGTGGGCGCTGCTGGCCGGGTGCATCTCGATGCGGCGCACTGCGCCTTCGGCATCGGCCAGCGCGACGATGGCCCGGTCGCCGAGCATGGGCACGCACAGGTCCAGCAGGGCCGCCAGCGTGGCCTGCAGGTCCAGCGAGCGCGACAGGCCCTGGCTGGCCTCGGCCAGGAAGTCGGCGCGGTGGATGGCCTCCTCGGCCGCGCTGCGGGCGGCTTCGGAACGGGCCAGCGCCTCGCGCTCGACGGCGCGCAGCTGCAACTGGCGGTTCATGCGCCACAGGTCGACGAACACCCGCACCTTGGAGCGCAACACCTCGGGCACCACCGGCGACGGGATGTAGTCCACCGCGCCCAGCTGGTAGCCGCGCTTGGCCTGGACCTCATCGACGTACGCCGTGATGAAGACGATCGGCGTCTGCGCCGACTTCTTGTACTGGCGGATCAGCCCGGCGGTCTCCAGCCCGTCGATGTCGGGCATGTTGACGTCCAGCAGGATGACCGCGAACTCCATCTCCAGCACGTAGCGCAGCGCCTCCTGGCCCGAGCGCGCGCTGACGATGTTCTCGCCCAGCTCTTCGAGGATGGAGCGGAAGACGACGTGCTTTTCCTGGAGGTCGTCGACCACCAGGATGTTGGCCTTGTCGCGCGCATCCAGCGCGGCCTGGGCCTCGGGGTTGATGCGCGCAGTCACTGGTGGAGCCAGGCCCTCAGCACGGCCAGCAGGTCATGGGTATTGACCGGCTTGGACAGGTAGTCCCAGGCGCCCGCCTCGATGCACTTCTCCCGGTCGCCCTTCATGGCCTTGGCGGTGACGGCGATCATCGGCAGGTTCCGGCCCTGGGGAAGTTTCCTGATTTCCTTCATGGTGGCCATGCCGTCCATCTCGGGCATCATGATGTCCATCAGCACGACCTCGATCTGCGGATCGTTGGCGATGCGGCTGATGGCTTCGCGGCCATTATCGGCCCACACGATGTCCATCGCATGCTCTTCCAGCACGGTGGCCAGCGCGAAGATGTTGCGCATGTCGTCGTCAACGATCAGCACGCGGTGGCCGGCCAGCGGCCGGGCCTGCGAGGCGCATTCCTCCAGCTGTGCGCGCCGGCGCTCCGGCAGCCGGCGCAGGTTCTGGTGCAAGGCCAGCAACGCGGCATCACACAGCCGGATGGGGCTGTGCAGCTCGGTGACGGTCACCCGGTCGTCCGAGTGCCAGGCGAAGCGGCCGCCTTCGCCGCCCGTCGCGTTGAGGTAAAGCAGCAGCGGCAAAGGCCCGACCCCGGCCTGGTTGGCCAGCGCCTGGCGCACCTGGCTGCTGTCGAGCCGGGCGAAGGCGCCTTCCAGCACCACGCAGTCGAACGGCGACTCGTCGAGCGCCGCAATGAAGGGTTCGGCGCCGTCTGCCAGCACCGGGGTCACGCCTGTGCCTTCCAGGCAGGCCAGCAGCTCGTTGCGCGCCGCGCCGTCGTTCAGGGCGACCAGCACCTTGCGCTCCTTGCGCGTGCACCAGGCGCGCAGCCGCTCCAGCATCGCATCCAGCACTTCCCGCGAAGGGATCGGCTTCTCGACGAAGGCCAGGGCGCCGCCCTTGAAGGCTCGCTCCTTCGAGTCGTCGGTCGAGATCACGCACACGGGGATGTGGCGCGCGCCGAAGTCCTGCTTCAGGCGATGCAGGACGCGCCAGCCGTCCATGTCGGGCAGGTACATGTCGAGGGTGATCGCGGCCAGCGGGTACTGGCTCGCAAAGGTGAGCGCCGAAGCGCCCTGCGCCGTGACGATGCCCTTGAAGCCCTTGGCACGCGCGGCGTCCAGCAGGAAGCGGGCAAAGGCCAGGTCGTTCTCGACGATCAGCAGCACCAGGTCGCCGTCCTGGATGGCGTTGCGGTCGTCGTCCGCGTCGTTGGCGGGCTGGACCACGGCGTCGTCGGCCGGCGCTGGCGCCGCAGGCCGCGCCGGCGCCGGCGGCCGGCGAGCCGGGACGGGCAACGGCGCCGGCAGCTCGCCGGTGCGGGGATCGGCGAATGAGCTGGTGCGGCGCGCGCTGCGGGTGGCCGGGTAGTGCACCGGCAGATACAGGGTGAAGGTGCTGCCCTGCCCCGGCGCGCTCGCCAGCCGAATCTCGCCGCCCAGCAGCTTGGCCAGCTCGCGGCTGATCGCCAGCCCCAGCCCGGTGCCGCCGTACTTGCGGCTGGTGGAGCCGTCGGCCTGCTGGAAGGCCTCGAAGATGATCTGCTGCTTGTCGCCCGAGATGCCGATGCCGGTGTCGGACACGGCGAAGGCGATCACCTGCTGGGCCCGGTTCAGCTCCTCGTGGTCGGTGCTCCAGCCGGTGACCACCTCCTCGATGGTCAGCGTCACGTTGCCCTGGTGGGTGAACTTGAAGGCGTTGGACAGCAGGTTCTTCAGGATCTGCTGCAGGCGCTTGGCGTCGGTGACCACCGCCGCGGGCAACTGCAGGCCGGGGTGGATCAGGAAGTCCACGTTCTTGGCCTCGGCCACGTGGCGGAAGGTGCGCTCCACGTACAGCTGCAGGTCCTGCAGCGGCAGCTCGCTCACGTCGACCGCCACCGTGCCCGACTCGATCTTGGACAGGTCCAGGATGTCGTTGATCAGCATCAGCAGGTCGTTGCCCGACGAATGGATGGTGCGGGCGAACTCGACCTGCTTGCCGCTGAGGTTGCCCTCGGGGTTCTTGGACAGCTGGTCGGACAGGATCAGCAGCGAGTTCAGCGGCGTGCGCAGCTCGTGCGACATGTTGGCCAGGAACTCGGACTTGTACTTGGACGTCAGCGCCAGCTGCTTGGCCTTTTCCTCCAGCGCCTGGCGGGCCTGCTCCACTTCCTGGTTCTTGCGCTCGACCTCGTGGTTCTGGTGCACCAGCAGCCGCGCCTTCTCCTGCAGCTCCTCGTTGGTCTGCTGCAGTTCCTGCTGCCGGCTTTGCAGCTCCTGCGCCAGCGACTGCGACTGGGTCAGCAGGTCCTCGGTGCGCATGTTGGCCTCAATCGTGTTGACCACGATGCCGATCGACTCGGCCAGCTGGTCCAGGAACTGCTCGTGGGTCGGGTTGAAGCGCTCGACCGAAGCCAGCTCCAGCACGCCGCGCACCTGCCCTTCGAAGATGATGGGCAGCACCAGCACGTTCAGCGGCGCGGTCTCGGTCAGGCCGGAGGCGATGCGCAGCGTCTCCGGCAGGTTGGAGGTCAGCAGGATCTTCTTCTTGTCGAAGGCGCACTGGCCGACCAGCCCCTGCCCCAGGTCGACCTGCTTGCCGTAGGCGCCGTGGCCGTCCGAGGCATAGCTGGCGGTCAGGCGCAGGCGCTGCGGCTCCGAGCTATTGTTGAGCACGTAGAACTCGGCCTGCTGGGCGCCGACCACCGGTGCCAGCTCCGACAGGATCAGGTGGCCGACGGCAACAAGGTCCTTCTGGCCCTGCAGCATCCGGGTGAACTTGGCCAGGTTGGTCTTGAGCCAGTCCTGCTCGGTGTTTAGCTGCGTGGTGTCGCGCAGGTTGCTGATCATCTCGTTGATGGTGTCCTTCAGCGCGGCCACCTCGCCCAGCGCCTCCACCGTGATCGAGCGCGTCAGGTCGCCCTGGGTCACGGCGGTGGCCACCTCGGCGATGGCGCGCACCTGGGTGGTGAGGTTGGCGGCGAGCTGGTTGACGTTCTCGGTCAGGCCCTTCCAGGTGCCCGAGGCGCCCGGCACCTTGGCCTGGCCGCCCAGCTTGCCTTCCACGCCGACCTCGCGCGCCACCGTGGTCACCTGGTCGGCGAAGGTGTCGAGCGTCTCGATCATGGAGTTGATGGTCTCGGCCAGCGCGGCGATCTCGCCCTTGGCCTCCACCGTCAGCTTCTGCTGCAGGTCGCCGTTGGCGACCGCGGTCACCACCTTGGCGATGCCGCGCACCTGGCCGGTCAGGTTGCCGGCCATGAAGTTCACGTTGTCGGTCAGGTCCTTCCAGGTGCCGGAGACGCCCTTCACCTGGGCCTGCCCGCCCAGCCGGCCTTCGGTGCCGACCTCGCGCGCCACCCGCGTCACCTCGGAGGCGAATGACGACAGCTGGTCCACCATGGTGTTGATCACGTCCTTGATCTGCAGGATCTCGCCGCGCACGTCCACCGTGATCTTCTGCGTCAGGTCGCCCATGGCGATGGCGGTGGCCACCTTGGACACGTCGCGCAGCTGCACCGTCAGGTTGGAGGCCATCGAGTTCACCGACTCGGTCAGGTCCTTCCAGGTGCCGGCCACGCCCTGCACGTCGGCCTGGCCGCCCAGCCGGCCCTCGGTGCCCACCTCGCGTGCCACCCGCGTCACCTCGGCGGCGAAGGAGGACAGCTGGTCCACCATGGTGTTGATCACGTCCTTGATCTGCAGGATCTCGCCGCGCGCATCGACCGTGATCTTCTGGGTCAGGTCGCCGGTGGCGATGGCGGTGGCCACCTTGGACACGTCGCGCAGCTGCACCGTCAGGTTGGAGGCCATCGAGTTCACCGACTCGGTCAGGTCCTTCCAGGTGCCGGCCACGCCCTGCACGTCGGCCTGGCCGCCCAACTTGCCCTCGGTGCCCACCTCGCGCGCCACCCGCGTCACTTCCGCGGCGAACGAGCGCAGCTGGTCCACCATGGTGTTGACGGTGTTCTTCAGCTCCAGGATTTCGCCCTTCACATCCACCGTGATCTTCTTGGACAGGTCGCCGGCGGCCACCGCCTTGGTCACATCGGCGATGTTGCGCACCTGGGCCGTCAGGTTGCCGGCCATGAAGTTCACGTTGTCGGTCAGGTCCTTCCAGGTGCCGGCCACGCCCTTCACGTCGGCCTGGCCACCCAGCTTGCCCTCGGTGCCCACCTCGCGCGCCACCCGCGTCACTTCGGAGGCGAACGAGGAGAGCTGGTCCACCATGGTGTTGATGGTGTTCTTCAGCTCCAGGATCTCGCCCTTGACGTCCACCGTGATCTTCTTGGACAGGTCGCCGGCCGCCACCGCCTTGGTCACGTCGGCGATGTTGCGCACCTGGGCCGTCAGGTTGCCGGCCATGGAGTTCACCGAATCGGTCAGGTCCTTCCAGGTGCCGGCCACGCCCTGCACGTCGGCTTGGCCGCCGAGCTTGCCCTCGGTGCCCACCTCGCGCGCCACCCGCGTCACTTCGGCGGCGAACGAGCGCAGCTGGTCCACCATGGTGTTGACGGTGTTCTTCAGCTCCAGGATCTCGCCCTTGACGTCCACCGTGATCTTCTTGGACAAGTCGCCGGCCGCCACCGCGGTGGTCACGTCGGCGATGTTGCGCACCTGGGCCGTCAGGTTGCCGGCCATGAAGTTCACCGAATCGGTCAGGTCCTTCCAGGTGCCGGCCACGCCTTGCACGTCGGCCTGGCCGCCCAGCTTGCCTTCGGTGCCGACCTCGCGCGCCACCCGCGTCACCTCGGAGGCGAACGAGGAGAGCTGGTCCACCATGGTGTTGACGGTGTTCTTCAGCTCCAGGATTTCGCCCTTGACGTCCACCGTGATCTTCTTGGACAGGTCGCCCGCCGCCACCGCCTTGGTCACGTCGGCGATGTTGCGCACCTGGGCCGTCAGGTTGCCGGCCATGAAGTTGACGTTGTCGGTCAGGTCCTTCCAGGTGCCGGCCACGCCCTGCACGTCGGCCTGGCCGCCCAGCTTGCCCTCGGTGCCCACCTCGCGCGCCACCCGCGTCACCTCGGAGGCGAAGGAGCGCAGCTGGTCCACCATGGTGTTGATGGTGTTCTTCAGCTCCAGGATCTCGCCCTTGACGTCCACCGTGATCTTCTTGGACAGGTCACCGGCGGCCACCGCGGTGGTCACGTCGGCGATGTTGCGCACCTGGGCCGTCAGGTTGCCGGCCATCGAGTTCACCGAGTCGGTCAGGTCCTTCCAGGTGCCGGCCACGCCCTGCACCTCGGCCTGGCCGCCCAGCTTGCCTTCCGAACCGACTTCGCGCGCCACCCGCGTCACTTCGGCGGCGAAGGATCGCAGCTGGTCCACCATGGTGTTGACGGTGTTCTTCAGCTCCAGGATCTCGCCCTTGACGTCCACCGTGATCTTCTTGGACAGATCGCCGGCCGCCACGGCCGTGGTCACTTCCGCGATGTTGCGCACCTGGGCCGTGAGGTTGGAGCCCATCGAGTTCACCGACTCGGTCAGGTCCTTCCAGGTCCCGGCCACGCCCTGCACGTCGGCCTGGCCGCCCAGCTTGCCTTCCGAGCCCACCTCGCGCGCCACCCGCGTCACTTCGGAGGCGAACGAGGAGAGCTGGTCCACCATGGTGTTGATGGTGTTCTTCAGCTCCAGGATCTCGCCCTTGACGTCCACGGTGATCTTCTTGGACAGGTCACCGGCCGCCACCGCCTTGGTCACTTCCGCGATGTTGCGCACCTGGGCCGTCAGGTTGGAGCCCATGAAGTTCACCGATTCGGTCAGGTCCTTCCAGGTGCCGGCCACGCCCTGCACGTCGGCCTGGCCACCGAGCTTGCCTTCGGTGCCGACCTCGCGCGCGACCCGCGTCACCTCGGCCGCGAAGGTGCCGAGCTGCTCGACCATCTTGTTGATGGTCATGGCGGTGCGCAGGAACTCGCCCTCCAGCCGGCGTCCGTCCGGCTCCAGGGCCATCGACTTGGACAGGTCGCCCTGCGCGACGGCCCCGATCACGCGCGCCACTTCCGAGGTCGGATGCACCAGGTCGCCGATCAGCGAGTTGATCGATTCGGCCGAGTCGCGCCAGAAGCCCATGGCGTTGGGCAGCTGGGCGCGCTCCTTGAGCTTGCCCTGCTTGCCCACCACGCGCGACAGGCGCGCCAGCTCCTGCGCCATCCGCACGTTCTCGCCGACCACGTCATTGAAGGCGTCCGCGACCTTGCCGAACGCGCCCGGCCAGTCGGGCGGCAGCTGCGCGCGCGCGTTGCCCTTCTTCAGGTCGGTCAGGGCCTTGAGAAGGGCCCGCGTGTGCTCGCCGCTGGCAGCGAGTTCGTCCACCAGCAGGTTGACGGTGCCGGCCTGGTCCTGCCAGAAGCCGCTGAGTTCCGGGTCCTCGATGCGGCGGCTGCCCTTGCCGCCCACGCGCGAAATCGTCTCGATTGACCGCAGCCGCTGGCTGGTGCGGGCGGTCTGCGCCGACAGCTCGTTGAACTCGGCGGCAACGCGGCCCCAGACGCCATCCCACCCAGTCGGGAGCGTGACGCCGCCCTCGCCGCGACGGAATGCGCCCAGGGCCTTGAGCAGCAAGGCCAGCTCGTCGTCGCGCGGCCCCGTCTTCGGGAGTTTGGCCACTACGTCCATTCCAGTCCCCATACATGAAATGCCCGCCGGGTGGCGGGGAGAGGCGCAGCGTAGTGACTGGCGACGGATGAGGCAACCTCGTCCATGCACGGATGGCCTGCAAAGCCAATGCCGGCGCGGTTTGTAGGCGCGCGCCTACAAAAAGACGGTGCGGTGTACTACAGGCATCGGGCCGCCCGGATGTTGCGGCTTGCAGGGCTCTTCCAAGGCTGCGGACCGAACCTGGACCGGGCCCATGCCGGCCAGGGGGCTGCCGGTCAGAAAACCGGCTCAAGTCGCGACCCGGGGAGATGGCGGCAGCCCTACGACTTGTACTCGCAGACGGCGTCGAGCAGCGCCGCAGCAACGCTGCCTTCCGTGACGCTCTTCCACTCGGTTCTTGAATCGGAAAGGATCAGATCCGTGCCGTCCAGGTTGGCGTAGTACCTCTGCAAGCCGTCCATCATCTTCCGTACCTTGCAGTCGAAGGAGGAGTCTCTCACCGCGAGCTTTTCCCCGTACATGGGCTTCGAATCGCTGCTTTCCCACTTCACGATGGCGCGCGCGATGTCCCCCGAGCGGGAGTGGCTCCGGCGATCGAAAAAGACAGTGACTGTCGCGCCCTTGGCAGTCTGGGTCCAGCTGGGCTGCTGGAACCTGCGCCTGTCGCTGTCGGCGGCTGCCAGCACGGAACCCGCCTTGGCAGCCCCCCACGCGTCGGTGAGCAACTCGCGCAGGCCCGGATGGGATGCCCACTGGCCTCCTTCTATCCTTCGAGTGCGCATCGCGTCTTCGAGCAGGCCTTTGCGCTGCAGCGCCTTCAGTTGCGACTCGAACTGCGGCCAGGTCCCCGAAGTGGCGAGGTGATGCGCCAATGCAATCTGGATGTCCGGATCGTCAGGATTCATTGCAATGGCCCGGTCGATCAGGAAACCCCGGTCGCTCGCGTTGCCAGACCGGACGGCTACGCGGGACCACAGGACCGCCGCCTTGTTCACGGCTGGACGCATGCGCGTCAACTCCGCTGTGGCCGTTGCCGCCGCTGCGGAGCCGGGAAAGCGCGCCTGCACCTGCCGCAGGATCCGCCACGCCCCGGTCACGTCGGACATCTTCTCTTCCAGCAGGCTCGCAGCTCGCAACCCGATCTCGGGTCGGCCGCCGGCGTCGAACGCGGCCTCGTACAGGCGCGCCGCCTTCGCGTGGAGCCCTTCTTCCAATGCCTTGTCGGCTTCGACGACACCCTGCTGCGCCTTGATCGCGGCGCCGAGGTCCGCCACGGCCTTCTTCTGCTCCTCGGACCCAGCCAGGGCAAGGCTCTGCTCCTGCGCATCAGTGGCGCCCGCGAGATCGCCCAGGGCCATCAAGGCCACGCCAATGTAATAAAGCGGCTTGTAGCTCTCGGCATCGGCCCGGCGCGCGGCCTGTGCGATCGACAGCGCCTTGGTGGCATCGCCCGCCTCCAGGGCGGCACGGGCGCGCTCCACGAGCTTGGCCGCGCTGGCGGGCTGCTCCCGGGCAGGCGATGCAGCGGGACTCGCGGCAGGCTTGCGGGTCGCATTCTGCGCACCGGCGGGCAGCGCGACGACGACGAGGAGCAGCGATAACAACAAGGTATGCATGGGACCATCCAGCGAACTTCCGCACAATTGGAAATGGTAACTTGCACTTGCGAACTTGAACTCATGGAGAGCCCCGATGCAGCCTCAGACCCGGCGTGCAACCCTGCGCGCGCTTTGCGCATGTACCCTGGCGACCGGCAGCGGGCAGCTGTTCGCGCAGGTGTTGCCCACCGCTTCGCTCGCAAGATCGCCGGCGGAGACCTGGCGCGGGGCTGGAGCCCACATCGAGCGCGCCATCAGCATGTCTTCCTCGGTGACCGCGTCGCTTGACTCGCTGACGCGGGAGGTGGCGCGCATCCTCGACTCGATCGGGCAGCTGCAGCGCAAGGCGAGTTCGCTGTCCGGTGAGATTTCCAAACTCAAGGAGCGCAGGCAATCGCTGCTGGAGGAGTATCGCAACGGCCTGTTCTGCAGCGGCTGCAGCCAGACGAAATCGCAGATCCTGGCCAAGGGCGAGACATTTCCGCATCCCGGCCAGAAGATCATCCAGCCGACGCCCGAGCAGATCAAGGCGAAGGACCGCGAGCTGCAATCACCGATCGACGACGCCGTGCGGCGGCTCGGCCAGGTCGAGAAAGACTTGAAGAAGAACCAGGACCAGTCGGTGGTCGGCCTCGAGCAGGTGCGACTGGGCGTCCTGTTCTGGCGAACCGCTTCGAGCTACGCGCGGCTGTCGCAGGCCGCCGGCGCCGAGCTCTCGCTCAAGCAGCTGGAGATGCAAGCCAAGGACATGGAGGACCATCTTGCTGCCTCGCGCCAGCTGCTGCGGACAGCCCGCACCGAGCCCGAGCGCGAGAACGCCCGGCGCGAGATGGAAAGCTGGCAACGCCTGCTGGCCAAGAGCAAGGCCGACGCGCAGGAGCTGCAGGACCGGATTGGCACATCGTCCACGCGTGTGTCCGACCGGGTGGACGGCGAGTTCCGTCGCATCCAGGGCTTCGTCAACAGGGGCGAACTGTTCGCCCGCGTGGGCGGACCCTCGGAGGTCCTGGTGTTTCCGAGCGCGCCGGAGTTCGCGATGGGCGCCACCTACCTGATGGGGCGCCTGCCGGAGCCGGGGGTGCCGCCCAGCCCGCTGCCGTCGGTGCGCGGCTTTGCCTCCAGCTATCAGCGGTTCGGCGGCGAGTTCGGGCAAGCGCGTTCCGTGCTGTCCGCCGCGACTGCAGCGCCGGTAGCCCCAGCCGTCTCCAGCGCTGCAAGCCCGGCGACGGCTGCGGCCGCTCCCGCCGCGCCATCCAACCTGCTCAAGGCCTTGCCCTGACTTGGGGGGATGCTCACCAAGGGGAGTGACGCCCTCGCACACTCGGCGGCGCATCACAGCAGCCGTAGCGCCGAACTGCAAACTGCTGGCGTAAAAAAAGGCCGCCTTGCGGCGGCCTTTGCATACAGGGCACAGCCCCGGGAATCAGTTCAGCGGCGTCTTCTTGCCGCCCTTGTACGTGTACAGGGTGGTCGCCGGGTTCTTCAGTTCGCCGTTCGGCTCGAACGCGATCGTGGCGGTCACGCCCTTGTAGTTGGACTTCTTCAGCTCGGGGATGTACTTCTTGGGATCGGCCGAGTTGGCGCGCTTCATCGCGTCGACCAGCAGGTAGGTGGCGTCGTAGGTGTACGGGCTGTAGACCTGGAACTGGCCGGGGTACTTGGCGTCGTACTTCTTCTTCCACTCGGTGCCGCCGGGCATCTTGGCCAGCGAGGAACCGCCCTCGGCGCAGATCACGTTCTCCAGCGTCTTGGCACCGGCGGCCAGCTTGATGATCTCGGACGTGCAGATGCCGTCGCCACCGAAGTACTTGACGTTGGACAGGCCGAGTTGCTCCATCTGGCGCAGCATCGGGCCGGCTTGCGGGTCCATGCCGCCGTAGAAGATGGCGTCGGGGCTCTTGGACTTGATGGCGGTCAGGATGGCCATGAAGTCGGTGGCCTTGTCGGTGGTGAACTGCTCGTCCACGACCTGCATGCCCTTTTGCTGCGCCGTCTTCTTGAACACCTCGGCGACGCCCTGGCCGTAGGCCGTGCGGTCGTCGATGATGGCGACCTTCTTCAGCTTGAGCGTGTCGGCGGCGTACAGGGCCAGCGCAGCGCCCAGGGCGTTGTCGTTGGCGATGATGCGGAACGTGGTGTTGTAGTTCGGCTTGGTCAGGTTCGGGTTGGTGGCCGCGCCGGTGACGTGCGGGATGCCGCAGTCGTTATAGACCTTGGAGGCGGGGATGGTGGTGCCGGAGTTCAGGTGGCCCACCACGCCGGCGACCTTGGAGTCGCACAGCTTCTGGGCGGCCGCGGTGCCCTGCTTCGGGTCGGCCGCGTCGTCCTCGGCCTGGATCTCGAACTTCACCTTCTTGCCGCCGATGGTGATGTTCTGCGCGTTCAGCTCCTCGAGGGCCATGCGCACGCCGTTCTCGTTGTCCTTGCCGTAGTGGGCCTGGGCGCCGGAAACCGGGGCAACGTGACCGATCTTGATCACCTCCTGGGCGGCCGCCAGGCCGCAGGCAGCTGCCAGTGCGGCGGCCACCGTCAACTTCAACTTCATCTGCATGGATTACCTCCGAAAGTGGGGATGGGTTGAGATCTTTTGTCAGCTCAACGGCCGCGAACATAGCCGAATTTGATTGCTCAAGCCATAAGGGGAAACGCACGGGAGCAGCCGGTGCGGCGGCCCGTTGCAGGGGGTGCGGAGGGCCTAGCGGCCGGACGGCTGAGGCGTGGCGGCCGAGCGTGCTTCGGTCACCAGTTCATCGGCCAGCGCCTCGGCGACGACGGCGCCGACCACCGCCTCGACCTCTTCGCGCAACGCCGGCGCGAGCGTGCGGCTGTGCTCCAGCACCACGCTGGCGATCGCCTCGCGCAGCCGCTTGTCCAGCGTGAGGTCGATGCGCTGCATGATGCGATGGACCAACTCGTGCTGCGAGGGCGCTTCGCTCGCCGCGGGCGGCGCGGCGCCCGCCACCACCTCGGTCAGGGTCGGCACGTAGCGCGGCGGGGTGCGGTGGGCCATCAGCGCGCGGGCCCCACTTCGAACTGGTCGACGGCGTAGCCGCGATCCTTGTAGTGGCGCCAGCGGCGCCGCCCGTGCTGCCGGTCGTCCGGCTCGGCCGAAACGACTTCGATCAGGCGCTCGAAGCGTTCGAAGCCCTCGGGCACCGCGGCGCCCAGGTTCACCAGCACCTGCTGGTGCGGCGCCGAACGCGGCGCCGATGCCAGCACGATGGGCGAGCGGGCCTGGACCCGCTGCCCCTGGGCGGCGTCATGGCAATGCGGCAAAAAGTCAAGCGGGCTGAACGACCACAGGGCGATGTCCAGCTCGCGCAGGACATCGTCCTCCCCGGTCACGACCACCTGCGCGCCCGTGCCCCAGGCCTTGCGCACCAGCCGGCACGCGTAGCCCAGCTTGTCGGGCGCGTTGAAGTGGAACGCGACCTCGGTCATGACCGGTTCAGGCGGCCGCCTTGCGGCCCGCGCCGCCCGTGCGCCTGGCCATGGCGGCGCCGGCGGCAGGCTTGCGCTTGGCAGCGGCAGCCGGCTTGCGACCGGCAGCGCTGGGCGCCTGCTGGCCCAGCAGGTACTGCACCAGGAGGCCGACCGGGCGGCCGGTGGCGCCCTTGGCCGCGCCGCCCTTCCAGGCCGTGCCGGCGATGTCCAGGTGGGCCCACGGGTAGCGGGATGCGAAGCGCTGCAGGAACTTGGCGGCCGTCACGGCGCCGGCCGGGCGACCGGCCACGTTGGCCATGTCGGCGAAGTTGGTCTTCAGGCCCTCGCCGTACTCGTCGTCCAGCGGCATGCGCCAGCAGGGATCGCAGGCCGCATCGCCCGCCTCCTGCAGCGCCAGGGCGAGATCGTCGTCGCTGGCGAACAGGCCGCTGCGCACGGCGCCCAGCGCGATGACGCAGGCGCCCGTGAGCGTCGCGATGTCGACCACGGCGCGCGGCTTGAACCGCTCGGCATAGGTCAGCGCGTCGCACAGGATCAGGCGGCCCTCGGCGTCGGTGTTCAGCACTTCGATGGTCTGCCCGCTCAGGCTGGTGAGCACGTCCCCCGGCTTGAGGGCGCGGCCGTCGGGCAGGTTCTCGCAGCTGGGGATGAGGCCGACGACGTTGATGGCCGGCCGGACCTCGCCCAGTGCGCGGAAGGTGCCCAGCACGCTGGCGGCGCCGCCCATGTCGAACTTCATCTCGTCCATCTCGGGCGCCGGCTTGATCGAGATGCCGCCGCTGTCGAAGGTGATGCCCTTGCCGACCAGCACCACCGGCGCCTCGGAGGCCGCCGCACCCTGGTACTTCAGCACGATGAAGCGCAGCGGCTCCTCGGAGCCGCGTGCCACGGCCGCGAGCGCGCCCATGCCCAGTTTGGCGACTTCCTTCGGGCCCAGCACCTCGCACTGGAACCCATGCGCCTTGGCCAGCTTCTTCGCCTCCTCGCCCAGCCGCGTGGGCGTGGCCAGGTTGGGCGGCAGGTTGCCCAGCTCGCGGGCGAATTCGATGCCGTTGGCGGCAGCGCGGGCCGCATCGAAAGCGCCCTGGTGGGCCGCGACGTCACCCGCCACGGCAATCGTGACGCGCTGCAGTTCGCGGCCTTCCGGCTTGGATTTGGTGGCGACGAAGACGTAGCTGGCCTCGGCCGTGCCGGCGACGGCGGCGCGCACCGCGCCTTCGGGCGCGTCGGCCGGCAGGCAGACGACCAGGCGCTTGACGCCCTTGCTGCGCAGGGCGGCTACCGCGGCATGCACGGCGGCCTGGATGCGTTTGGCAGAACCGTCGCCCGCCCCCGCCAGCACCAGCCGGCTGGCGGCGACGCCCTCGAACCGGTAGGCCTGCAGGAGCTTGCCGGGCTTGCCTTCGAAGTCGCCGGCCTTGCGCGCCTCCTGCGCCAGCCGCGACACCGGGTCGGACCCGCCGGCGAAGTCCTCGCCCATCACCACCACCAGTGCATCGCACTTTTGCGCGGCCGCCTCGGCGAGCCCCAGTGCCTTGAGTTCGAAGTTCATAATCCCGTGTTTCTTCTCGCGAGCCGCGTTTCGCGCCGATGTTATTCCATTCCTCCCTGCGCAGAGAGCTGGCCCGCAGCTTCGGCGCGACCCTCGTGGTGCTGGTGACCATCGTCATGACGATGACCCTGATCCGCACCCTGAGCCAGGCCAACCGCGGCAGCGTCAACCCCCAGGAAGTGCTGATGGTCATGGGCTATACGGTGCTGGGATACCTGCCGCCCATCCTGACGCTGTGCCTGTTCATCGCCATCGTGGGCACGCTCTCGCGCATGTACAGCGACAGCGAGATGGTGATCTGGTTCTCCGCCGGGCGCGGGCTGTCGGCGCTGCTGCGGCCGCTGCTGATGTTCGCCTGGCCGATCCTGGCCGTGATCGCCGCCATGGGGCTGCTGGTCTGGCCCTGGGCCAACCAGCAGACGCAGGACCTGAAGGACCGCTACGGCAGCCGCGGCGACCTCGAACGGGTGGCGCCCGGCCAGTTCCAGGAGTCGGCCAGCGGCACCCGCGTCTTTTTCCTGGACAAGGACACGCCGGACAACAAGTCGGGCAAGAACATCTTCATCTCCACCGTCGAGAAGGGCAAGCAGACCGTCACCACGGCGCGCACCGGGCGGGTGGTGACCGAAGGCGAGACCCAGTTTCTGCTGCTGTCCAACGGCCAGCGGCTGGAGACCCAGGTGGAGGGCGGCAACCTCAAGATCAGCGAGTTCCATGAGCTGGGCAACAAGGTGGGCAGCACCCAGCTCGGTCCGCAGGACAACGCGCCGTCCAAGACGCTTTCGACCTATGCGCTGCTGGCCAGCCCCAGTGGCCCCAACCTGGGCGAGCTGGCGTGGCGCATCGGACTGGCGCTGGCGGCCCTCAATTTCGTGGTCATCGCCATCACCGTCTCCAGCGTCAACCCGCGCGCCGGCCGCAGCGGCAACCTGGTGTTCGCGCTGTTCGCCTTCATCGTCTACTACAACCTCCTGAACCTGGGCCAGAGCTGGATCAGCAGCGCGCGCGTGGGCTTCCTGCCGTTCATGCTCACCCTGCACGGCGGCACCTTCGCCCTGGCCGCCCTGTGGCTGGGCAAGCAGCACAACAACTGGGCATTGCCGCGGCTGCGGCGCCAGCAGCGGGCCGCAGGGGCGGCGGCATGAAGACCATCCGCCGCCTGATCTACCGCGAGGTGCTCTCGGCCGTGGTGTTCGTGGCCGCCGGCTTCCTGGCTCTTTTCTTCTTCTTTGATTTCGTCGACGAGCTGCCCAACGTCGGCAAGGGCGGCATCGCCACCTACAAGCTCACGCAGGCGCTGCTGTACGTCACGCTGCTGATGCCCAACCACCTGTACGAGCTGCTGCCGATCGCCGTGCTGATCGGCACCATCTTCGTGATGGCGCGGATGGCGCAAAGCTCCGAGTACACCATCCTGCGCACCAGCGGCCTCGGCCCGGGGCTGGCGCTGCGGACCCTGCTGCTGCTGGGCCTGGGCTTTGCCGCCCTCACCTTCGCGGTCGGCGACTACATCACCCCGGCCGCCGACAAGGCCGCGCAGTTGCTGCGGGCGCGCTACCAGGGGCGCATCAGCATCGGCCAGACCGGCGCCTGGCTGAAGGAGCGCCAGGCCCAGTCCACCTGGAACGTCAACGTGGCGGCGCTCGCGCCCGACGGCTCCATGCAGGGCGTGCGCCTGTTCGAGGCGGACGACCGTGGCCACATGATCAGCACCACCACGGCTGCGCGCGCGGTCTTCGGCGACCAGGGCTGGGTGCTGCAGGACGCCCAGGTCACGCGCTACCTCACGCGCACGCAGGCACCCACGGTGGAGCATGTCGTGCGCGCCGAGTTCGAATGGCCGACCCGGATCACGCCGGAAATGGTCTCGGTGGCGCTGCTCAAGCCCGACCGCATGAGCACCGTGGCCCTGTTCGAGTACATCCAGCACCTGGAAGACAACGGCCAGACCTCGCAGCGCTACGAGATCGAGTTCTGGCGCAAGGTGTTCTATCCGCTCAGTTGCCTGGTGATGGTGGTGATGGCGCTGCCCTTTGCCTACCTGCACTTCCGCGCGGGCGGGATCACCAGCTACGTCTTCGTCGGCGTGCTGATCGGCATCAGCTTCTTCCTGCTCAACAACGTGTTCGGCTACATGGGCAACCTGCGAACCTGGTGGCCGTGGCTGACGGCGGCCGCGCCCGGCCTGCTGTACAGCCTGCTGTCGCTGGGGGCGTTCACCTGGCTGGTGCTGCGGCGATGACGCGCGGCATCGTCCTGCTGGGCCACGGCTCGCGCGATCCGGCCTGGCGCGAGCCCATGGACGCGGTGGCGGCGCGCATCCGCGCACGCGCGCCCGATGCGCTGGTGGCCTGCGCCTTCCTCGAGTGGCAGGCTCCCGACCTCGCGGCGGCGATCGACCAGGTCGCGCAACAAGGGGCCACGTCGGTGGCGGTGCTGCCGGTGTTCGTCGGCGTCGGCCGGCACGTCCGCGAGGATCTCCCGGAGCACTTGGCCGCTGCGCGGCGCCGGCACCCGGCCCTGACGATCACCGCCCTGGCTTCGGTCGGCGAACAGGCGGCGGCGCTCGACTGCATGGCCTCGATTGCGCTCGGAGCTTAGTACGCTGCAGGCATAATAGGTTCCTGCTTAAGACCAAATTCGGCATGAACCTTCACCAGTTCCGCTTTGTCCAGGAAGCGGTCCGCCGCAACCTCAATCTCACCGAGGCGGCCAAGGCGCTGCATACCTCGCAGCCGGGCGTGTCCAAGGCGATCATCGAACTCGAGGAAGAGCTGGGGGTGGAAATCTTCGCCCGCCACGGCAAGCGCCTCAAGCGCGTCACCGAACCCGGCTTGCACGTGCTCAAGAGCATCGAGCTGATCATGCGCGAGGTCGGCAACCTCAAGCGCATCGGCGAGCAGTTCAGCGCCCAGGACAGCGGCACCCTGTCCATCGCCACCACCCACACCCAGGCCCGCTACGTGCTGCCGGGACCGGTGGCCAAGCTGCGCGAAGCCTACCCCAAGGTGAACGTCAGCCTGCACCAGGGATCGCCCGACCAGGTGGCCCGGATGGTGATCGACGAGGTGGTGGAGATCGGCGTGGCCACCGAATCGCTGACGGACTACCCCGAGCTGGTGACCCTGCCCTGCTACGAGTGGCAGCACATGCTGGTGGTGCCGCACGAGCATCCGCTGGCGCGCAAGGAACGCATCACGCTGGAGGACCTGGCGGCCGAGCCGATCATCACCTACCACCCGTCCTTCACCGGCCGCACCCGCATCGACGCCGCCTTCGCCCAGCGCAAGCTGAAGCCGCGGGTGGCGCTGGAGGCGATCGACTCGGACGTGATCAAGACCTACGTGCAGCTCGGCCTGGGCATCGGCATCGTCGCCGAGATGGCGATCCGCGGCGATGGGCAGGACGGTTTGACCGCGCGCCCGCTGGGCGCGCTGTTCGGCCAGAACGTCGCGCGCATCGCCTTCAAGCGCGGGGTCTACCTGCGCAACTTCGTCCTGCGGTTCGCCGAGCTGCTGTCGCCCGACCGGCTGAACCGCAACCTGATCGCCAAGGCCATGAACGGCCACGTGAACGACTATGACCTTTGAAACTGCGCCGCGCACGCCGGCCGTCCAGACCAAGCTGCCCAGCGTGGGCACGACCATCTTCACCGTGATGTCGGCCCTCGCCAGCGAGACCGGCGCCGTCAACCTGGGCCAGGGCTTCCCCGACTTCGACTGCGACCCGCGGCTGGTGCAAGCCGTGACCGACGCGATGACCAGCGGCTTGAACCAGTACCCGCCCATGGCCGGCGTGCCGGCGCTGCGCGAGGCGGTCTCGGCCAAGGTCGAGGCCCTGTATGGCCGCAGCTACGACCCGGGCGCCGAGGTGACCGTCACGGCCGGCGCGACCCAGGCCATCATCACCGCGATCCTGGCCGTGGTCCGGCCGGGGGACGAAGTGATCGTGCTGGAGCCCTGCTACGACAGCTACGTGCCCAACATCGAGCTGGCCGGCGGCACCGTGGTGCGCGTGCCGCTGGTGCCCGGCAGCTTCCGGCCGGACTTCGAAGCGATTGCAGCGGCGATGACGCCGCGCACCCGCGCGATCCTGGTCAACTCGCCCCACAACCCCAGCGCCACGGTCTGGACGCGCGAGGAGATGCTGCAGCTGCAGGACCTGCTGGCGCCCACCGACGTGCTGCTGATCAGCGACGAGGTCTACGAGCACATGGTGTTCGACGGCCAGCCGCACCAGAGCGCGGCGCGCTTTGCCGGCCTGGCGGCCCGCGCGTTCATCGTGTCGAGCTTCGGCAAGACCTACCACGTCACCGGCTGGAAGGTCGGCTACGTGCTGGCGCCGGCGGCCCTGTCGGCGGAATTCCGCAAGGTGCACCAGTTCAACGTGTTCACGGTCAACACGCCGGTCCAGCACGGGCTGGCGGCCTACATGGCGGACTCCCGGCCGTACCTGGAGCTGCCGGGGTTCTACCAGCGCAAGCGCGACCTGTTCCGCGAGGGCCTGGCACGCACCCGGCTGCGCATGCTGCCCAGCCAGGGCAGCTACTTCCAGTGCGTCGACATCTCCGCCGTCAGCGACCTGCGCGAAGACGAGTTCTGCCAGTGGCTGACGCGCGAGATCGGCGTCGCCGCCATCCCGCTGTCCGCCTTCTACGGCGACGGCTTCGACCAGCGCGTGGTGCGCTTCTGCTATGCCAAGAAGGACGAGACGCTGAACCAGGCGCTGCAGCGGCTGGCGCGGCTCTGAGGAGCGTTACCGCTTGCCCTCGATCAGCTTCACCAGGGCCCACAGCACCCGGTTGACCGGCGTCGCAATGCCCAGCGCCTGCCCACGCCGCATCACCAGGCCATTGAGGTAGTCGATCTCGCTGGGCTTGCCGCGGGCGAGGTCCTGTGCGGTCGACGAGAACTGGGCGGGCATGGTCTCGGCGATGCGGCGCACCGCGGCGTCGATGTCGCCGGGCAGCTGCACACCGTCGGCCGTCGCCACGGCCAGGCATTCATCCACCACGTCGCGCATCACTTTCTGGATGCCCTCGCCGCGCACGTTCTCGCCGTAGGGCCGCTGGGCAATCGCCGACACCGCGTTGTAGGCGCAGTTCAGGATCAGCTTGGCCCAGAGGGCGCCCCGCACGTTGTCCGAGATCTCGGCGGGAATGCCGGCGGCCGCCAGGGCCTGCGCCGCTTCGGCGCTTCGCGCGGCCGGCTCGATCACCAGTTCGCCCCGGCCGTGGTGCCGGACGTGCCCCGGGCCGGCCATCTCCGTCGCCACATAGACCACCGCCGCAGCGACCGAGTGGCCCGGCAGCACCGCGCGCAGGCGATCGGCGTTGTCCACGCCGTTCTGCAGGCACAGCACCAGGGCGTCGCGTTCGAGGTGCGGCGCGATCTGCGCGCCCGCCGACTCGGTGTCCATCGACTTCACGCAGAACAGCACCAGGTCCGCGCCGCGCACCGCCGAAGCATCGCTGCCTGCAGCCAGCCGCACGCGCTCGTCGAAGCTGCGTGTTTCCATGCGCAGGCCATCGCGCTCGATCGCCTCGGCGTGAACCGGACGCGCGATCAGCGCCACCTCGTGCCCGGCGCGGGCCAGCATGCCGCCGTAGTAGCAGCCGACCGCCCCCGCCCCCATCACCGCCACGCGCAATGCACCAGCCATGCGCCCGATTGTAGGCAGGGCGCGGTGCCAGGCGATCGGCAACGGAGCGCTACACACGGGCGCGCCTGCTTACAGACGGCGGCGCCGGGCGACTTCCAGAATGCGGTGCTTTGAATCGCTTGCGGGAAGAAGGAAGCATGAACCGCAGAGAAGCGGCCAGTCTGCTGGGGTCGCTGCTGCTGGCCGCATGCGGAGGCGGATCCGGACTCGATGCCACCCCCGAGGCGTCGGGTTCGGCGAGCCTGCGCACACCACCCACCCCCGATCTGGCCTTGTGGGGCGACTCCATGGTGCCGCCGCTGGCGCGCGCGCTGAGCCAGTTGCAGCCGGGGCGGCAGGTGTTCGACGGCGGCGTCGACGGCGAGACGTCCATGCAAGTGCTGGAGCGGCTGAGGGCGGCGCAGCCGGCGTTGCGCGACCGGATCACGATCTTCTGGTTCGGCCACAACAACTTCCGCCAGTCGGGCCCAGCGGCCGCCGCCCGGATCAAGTCGGACCTCGCGGCGGCGGTTGCCAGCCTGGCTCCCGGCAACGACGACTTCGTGGTGCTCGCGCTGGTGAACGACGCCGGCGCCGCACCGGCCGGCACGGCCGAACACGACGCCGTCGTCCGTCTCAACCAGGACCTGGCGGCTGCGTACCCGCTTCACTTCCTGGACATCCGCCGCTTCATGGTGGACCAGGCCGATCCCGCGACGGCGCAAGGCGCGAGCGACCTGCGCAACGACGTTCCGGCGTCCACCCTGCGCGCCGACAGCATCCACCTGAATGGCTTCGGCGCCGACGTGCTGGCCCGGCGCATCCAGGTGCTGCTGCAGGACTTCGGCTGGTAGCGCCGTTTCCCGGCCTGGTGCCGCCACGGCTTCCTGGCCGCCGGCGGCCGCCCATAATCCGGCGCGACTGTCCTGGGGGAGCGATGAAGCACTACTGGCTGATGAAGTCCGAGCCCGACGAGGCCTCGGTGGACGATTTCCTGGCGGCGCCCGGTGCAACCCTGCCCTGGACCGGGGTGCGCAACTACCAGGCGCGCAACTTCATGCGCGACACCATGCGCATCGACGACGGCGTCCTGTTCTATCACTCCAGCTGCGCCGAGCCGGGCATCGTCGGCCTCGCGCGGGTGGCGTCGGCGCCCTACCCCGACCCCACCCAGTTCGACCCGACGTCGCCCTACCACGACGAAGCCTCCCGCCCGGATGCGCCGCGCTGGATGCTGGTGGACGTGCAGGTGCTGGAGAAGACGCGCAACCTCACGCTGCCCGAGATGCGCGGCATTCCCGAGCTGGCCGACATGCTGGTGCTGAAGAAGGGCAACCGGCTGTCGATCACGCCCGTCGAACCCCAGCATTGGCGGCTGGTGACGAAACTGCTCGGCCCATAGAAAAGCCGCCCCAGGGGGCGGCTTTCGGTCGCGGGGCGGCGGTTCGCCCTGCTCGGGCGCGTTACTCGGAAGAGATCTCTTCCGGTTCCGGCTTGGCCCTGCCCTCCTTCTTCGGCAGCGGCTGGATGTCGAGCAGGACCTCGTCCTTGTCGTCCAGGTCCACCGTCAGGCGCCCGCCTTCGGTCAGCCGGCCGAACAGCAGTTCGTCGGCCAGCGCGCGCCGGATCGTGTCCTGGATCAGGCGCTGCATCGGCCGCGCGCCCATCAGCGGGTCGAAGCCCTTCTTGGCCAGGTGCTTGCGCAGCTTGTCGGTGAAGGTGACATCGACCTTCTTCTCGGACAACTGCTGCTCCAGCACCAGCAGGAACTTGTCGACCACGCGCAGGATGACCTGCTCGTCCAGCGCCTTGAAGCTGACGATGGCGTCCAGGCGGTTGCGGAACTCCGGCGTGAACAGGCGCTTGATGTCGGCCATCTCGTCGCCCGCCTCGCGCGGGTTGGTGAAGCCGATCGCCGCCTTGTTCATGGTCTCGGCCCCCGCGTTGGTGGTCATGATGATGATCACGTTGCGGAAGTCGGCCTTGCGCCCGTTGTTGTCGGTCAGCGTGCCATGGTCCATCACCTGCAGCAGCACGTTGAAGATGTCGGGGTGCGCTTTCTCGATCTCGTCGAGCAGCAGCACCGCGTGCGGCTTCTTGGTAATGGCCTCGGTCAGCAGGCCGCCCTGGTCGAAGCCGACATAGCCCGGGGGCGCACCGATCAGGCGCGACACCGCGTGCCGCTCCATGTACTCGGACATGTCGAAGCGGATCAGCTCGATGCCCATGATGTAGGCCAGCTGCTTGGCCGCCTCGGTCTTGCCGACCCCGGTGGGGCCGGAGAACAGGAACGAGCCGATCGGCTTGTCGCCCTTGCCCAGGCCCGAGCGCGCCATCTTGACGGCGCCCGCCAGCACCTCGAGGGCCTTGTCCTGGCCGAACACCACGGACTTGAGGTCGCGCTCGAGGTTCTGCAGCTTGCCGCGGTCGTCGTTGGACACGTTGGCCGGCGGGATGCGGGCGATCTTGGCCACGATCTCCTCGACCTCGGCCTTGGAGATCGTCTTCTTGCGCTTGCCCGCGGGCAGGATGCGCTGGGCCGCGCCGGCCTCGTCGATCACGTCGATGGCCTTGTCGGGCAGGTGCCGGTCGTTGATGTACTTGGCCGACAGCTCGGCCGCCGCCTGCAGGGCGTTGGCCGCGTACTTGACGCTGTGGTGCTCCTCGAAGCGCGACTTCAGGCCCTTGAGGATCTCAATGGTCTGCTCGACGGTCGGCTCGACCACGTCGACCTTCTGGAAGCGCCGCGACAGGGCCGCGTCCTTCTCGAAGATGCCGCGGTACTCGGTGAAGGTGGTCGCGCCGATGCACTTGAGCTGGCCGCTCGAGAGCGCCGGCTTGAGCAGGTTGGACGCGTCCAGCGTGCCGCCCGAGGCCGCGCCGGCCCCGATCAGGGTGTGGATCTCGTCGATGAACAGGATGGCGTTGGGCTTGTCCTTGAGCGACTTGAGAACGCCCTTGAGGCGCTGCTCGAAATCGCCGCGGTACTTGGTGCCCGCCAGCAGCGCGCCCATGTCGAGCGAGTAGACGTTGGAATCGGCCAGGATCTCGGGCACGTCCTTCTGGACGATGCGCCAGGCCAGGCCCTCGGCGATGGCCGTCTTGCCGACGCCGGCCTCGCCCACCAGCAGCGGGTTGTTCTTGCGCCGGCGGCACAGGATCTGGATGACGCGCTCGACCTCGTACTCGCGGCCGATCAGCGGGTCGATCTTGCCGTCCTTGGCCTGCTGGTTGAGGTTGACGGTGAACTGCTCCAGCGGCGAGGCCTTCTCGTTCTTCTCGCCGCCTTCCTCGCCGTCGGCGCCCGACGACTCGCCGCTCTTGGCGGGCTCGGGCGGGTCGCTCTTCTTGATGCCGTGGGCGATGAAGTTGACCACGTCCAGCCGCGTGACGCCCTGCTGGTGCAGGTAGTACACGGCGTGCGAATCCTTCTCGCCGAAGATGGCCACCAGCACGTTGGCGCCGGTGACTTCCTTCTTGCCGTTGCCGGTGGACTGCACGTGCATGATCGCGCGCTGGATCACGCGCTGGAAGCCCAGCGTCGGCTGGGTATCCACGTCGTCGGTGCCGGCGACCTGCGGCGTGTTGTCCTTGATGAAGTTGGACAGCGACTTGCGCAGGTCGTCGATGTTGGCCGAGCAAGCCCGGAGCACCTCGGCCGCGCTGGGGTTGTCCAGCAGGGCCAGCAGCAGGTGTTCCACGGTGATGAACTCGTGGCGCTGCTGCCGCGCCTCCACGAACGCCATGTGGAGGCTGACTTCCAATTCCTGGGCAATCATGAACTTTCCTTTTGCCTTGCTTGCTGGGAACGCGGTGAGCGCTTGGACTGCGCGTTACTCGACAGGTTCACTCACGCACTGCAGCGGGTGGCCTGCCTGGCGGGCGGCTTCCTGGACCTGCTCCACCTTGGTGGCAGCGACGTCGCGGGAATAGACCCCGCAGATGCCTTTTCCGTCGAGGTGGATCTTGAGCATGATCTGGGTTGCCGTCTCGCGGTCCTTGTTGAAGAACTCCTGGATCACCACGACCACGAACTCCATCGGGGTGTAGTCGTCGTTGAGCATGACGACCTGGTACATCTGGGGCGGCTTCGTCTTCTGGGTCCGCCTCTCGAGCACCACGGAGCCGCCGTCGTCCTCCGTCGGCTGCGCGCGGGGCGCGACCGGTGCGGGCACGGGTGGTTTGCTGGCCATGAAATTCATTCTATCGAGCAGGCTTTCGCGCTGCACCGCCAATCTGAAATGGTGACGGGGGCGCCACATTCAAGCAGCGCGGCCGGAGCCAGCTGAGGGCCTTCCGCGCGCTCAGCCGGGTCGGCTGCGCGCCTCTCTAGTTTCCCCGCCGAGCGGGGCTCGCGGCCGATTGCATCGCCCGAAGGAGCCATCAAAACTTTAGTATGTGGAAATGTTGACAGCCCCGGGCCTGATCCGTGACACTCGCGCGCAGGAATTCGAGGGATTGGAGAGAGGGGCCCCGTCATGGCGACCGGTACTGTCAAGTGGTTCAACGATGCGAAGGGATTCGGGTTCATAGAGCCCGACGGCGGCGGCTCGGACGTGTTCGCCCATTTCTCGGCCATTGCGATGGAGGGGTTCAAGACCCTCAAGCAGGGCTCGCGCGTGAGTTTCGAGATCACCGAGGGCCCGAAAGGCCAGCTCGCGCAGAACATCCAGACCGAGGCCCAGCCCAACGGCGCCGGCCCGGCAGCCGAAGACGAGAGGCCGCCGCGGCAGTCCAAGGTGCGGGCGCCGCAGTTCCATGCTTCCGGGCAGCGGGCGGATCTTCCGGCCGAGTAGGCGGCCTGGCCATGAAGAACAGCCGCCCCGTGGGCGGCTGTTTCGTTTCTGGGGCTGTGGATCCCCGCTTTCGCTGCGCTCGCGGGGATGACCTCGCGCGAGGGCCTTCGGCCCTCATGCAAGTCACATCTGGTCGATCATGACCTGGCCGAAGCCGGAGCAGGACACCTGGGTGGCGCCGTCCATCAGGCGGGCGAAGTCGTAGGTCACCTTCTTGGACAGGATGGCTTTTTCCATCGAGCTGATGATCAGGTCGGCGGCCTCGGTCCAGCCCATGTGGCGCAGCATCATCTCGGCCGACAGGATCTCGGAGCCGGGGTTGACGTAGTCCTTGCCGGCGTACTTCGGCGCGGTGCCGTGGGTGGCCTCGAACATGGCGACCGTATCGCTGAGGTTGGCGCCCGGGGCGATGCCGATGCCGCCCACCTGGGCCGCCAGCGCGTCGGAGACGTAGTCGCCGTTGAGGTTGAGCGTGGCGATCACGCTGTATTCCGCCGGGCGCAGCAGGATCTGCTGCAGGAAGGCGTCGGCGATGGAATCCTTGATGGTGATGTCCTTGCCCGTCTTCGGGTTCTTGAACTTGCACCACGGGCCGCCGTCGACCTCGACCGCGCCGAATTCCTTCTTGGCCAGCGCATAGCCCCAGTCACGAAAGCCCCCTTCCGTGAACTTCATGATGTTGCCCTTGTGCACCAGCGTGACGCTGGGCTTGTCGTTGTCGATGGCGTACTGGATGGCCTTGCGCACCAGGCGCTCGGTGCCCTCGATCGAGACCGGCTTGATGCCGATGCCGGACGTCCCGGGGAAGCGGATCTTGGTGACGCCCATCTCCTCGATCAGGAACTTGATGACCTTCTGCGCCTTGTCGGACTGGGCCTCGTACTCGATGCCGGCGTAGATGTCCTCGGAGTTCTCGCGGAAGATGACCATGTTGGTCTTCTCCGGCTCCTTCAGCGGCGAGGGAACGCCCTTGAAGTACTGGATCGGGCGCAGGCAGACGTACAGGTCCAGCTCCTGGCGCAGCGCCACGTTCAGCGAGCGGATGCCGCCGCCCACGGGCGTGGTCAGCGGGCCCTTGATCGAGACGACGTAGTCGCGCACGGCGTGCAGCGTCTCCTCGGGCAGCCAGACGTCGGGGCCATAGACCTTGGTCGATTTCTCGCCGGCATAGACCTCCATCCAGTGGATCTTGCGCTTACCGCCGTAGGCCTTGGCGACCGCGGCGTCGACCACCTTGAGCATGACCGGCGTGATGTCCATCCCCGTGCCGTCGCCCTCGATGTAGGGAATGATCGGCTGGTCCGGCACGTTCAGCGAAGTGTCGGCGTTGACGGTGATCTTCTGGCCCTGGCTGGGCACCTTGATGTGCTGGTACATGGAGGAAAGCGTCCTTCGGGGAGGATGTGGAATGCTGGGTCGCCGCGGGCTGCGGCAAACCTCGGGATTCTAGCCGCCGGCACCGGCGCCCCCTCGCGCGCAGGCCGCCAGCCCGTCCGTGTCAACCGCCGGCCAGCCCCGCGCGTTGCGGCTGGAGCTTCCCGGCGACGGGAGGTGCTTTTCGAAAATCATCATCCCAAAGGAAGAAAACCATGACCAAGCTTCTCGGCTCCCTGATCGCCGCCCTGTTCGCCACCGCCGCCTTCGCGCAAGCCACCCCGGCCGCCGCCCCGGCTGCCCCGGCCAAGGCCGAAGCGAAGAAGGAAGAGAAGAAGGAAGCCAAGGCCGAAGCCAAGGCGGAGAAGAAGGAAGCCAAGGCCGAAAAGAAGGCCGACAAGAAGGAAGAAGCCAAGAAGTAAGGCCTTCCGGCCCCTGGAAGATGCCCGCCTCGCGCGGGCATTTTTCATGGGACCGAGGCCGGCCCCGATCCGCCGGACAGGCACTGTCAACGGGCGCATCGGCCGCCCCGTTACGGGGGAGCCTTCCGCACCCCGGGAGGACAACCGAAACCGGTTCCCTGCAAACTGACCCGAGAGGATCCTGATCATGTCCAAGCTGCTCGCCGCCCTGACGGCCGCCCTGTTCTCCGCCGCCGTGTTCGCGCAGGCCACCCCGGCCACGCCCGCCACGCCGGCGGCCCCGGCCAAGGCCGAAGCCAAGAAGGAAGAAAAGGCCGCCGCCAAGGAAGACAAGGCTGCCGCCAAGAAGTCCAGCAAGAAGACCGCGAAGAAGGCGAAGAAGGCCGAAGACAAGAAGGCCTGATTTCCGCGCCTTGGCGCCCGGTGCCCGCTTCGGCGGGCACTTTCGTTTCGGCCGCACAATCGTGCCCATGAAAGCCCTGATTGCAGCCATCGCGCTGGGGGCCGCCGCCGCGGCCGCCGCGCAGGAGCCCCAGACCGACCTGCCGCGCGTGCACCTGGCCGCCGGCATGCACCAGATCGACGCCCAGCTCGCGCGCAGCCCCGACGAGCGCGCCACCGGTCTGATGTGGCGCCGCCAGATGCCCCAGCACGAAGGCATGCTGTTCGTGTTCGCTCAGCCCTCGGTCCAGTGCTTCTGGATGAAGAACACCCTGCTGCCCCTGTCGGCCGCCTTCCTGGACGATGACGGCACGGTCGTCAACATCGCCGACATGCAGCCGCAGTCGCTCGACTCCCACTGCTCCGCGCGCCCCGTGCGCTACGTGCTCGAGATGAACCAGGGCTGGTTCGCCAAGCGCGGCGTCAAGGCTGGGTCAAAGCTAACCGGCCAGCCTTTCCAGAAATAGCGGAACCACAAAAGGACAAGGGCCGCGAAGCGGCCCTTGTTTCCTATTGGAGCGGAGCGGATACCAGCGTAGCGGTTACGCGAAGTTCTTCTGCGCGAACTCCCAGTTCGCCAGCTTGTCCAGGAAGGTCTCGACGAACTTCTGGCGCAGGTTGCGGTAGTCGATGTAGTAGGCGTGCTCCCAGACGTCCACCGTCAGCACCGCCTTGTCGGCCGTGGTCAGCGGGGTGCCGGCGGCGCCGGTGTTGACGATGTCGACGCTGCCGTCCGGCTTCTTGACCAGCCAGGTCCAGCCGGAGCCGAAGTTGCCGACGGCGGACTTGACGAAGGCTTCGCGGAACGCCGCGTAGCTGCCCCACTTGGACTGGATCGCCTGCGCCAGCGCACCGGTGGGCTCGCCGCCGCCGTTGGGCTTCATGCAGTTCCAGAAGAACGTGTGGTTCCAGACCTGGGCCGCGTTGTTGTAGATGCCGCCGGAGGACTTCTTGACGATGTCTTCCAGTTCCATCTTCTCGAACTCGGTGCCCTTCTGCAGGTTGTTCAGGTTCACCACGTAGGCGTTGTGGTGCTTGCCGTGGTGGTACTCCAGGGTTTCCTTGGAATAGTGCGGCGCCAGCGAATCGATCGGGTACGGGAGCGGGGGCAGGGTGTGTTCCATGGTTCCTCGAGTTGGTTGTTGGTCTGTCAGAAGCGGACGATTCTAGGCACTAAAGCAACCTCGGCTGGACCACCGCCAGATCAACCTCTCCTTCCGACAGGGTTGCCCGCAGCACCTGGCCGGTGCGGGTCTGCGCCGCCCGGCAAACCACGTGCCCGTCCTCGTCGGTCAGCAGCGCATAGCCGCGCTGCAGCACCAGCCGCGGGTCCAGCAGTTGCAGCCGCAGGTCGGCGCGGTGCAGGCGCTCGTGCTGGCGCTGCAACTCGCGGGGCAGCGCGGCCGCGTGGCGGCTGTCGCGTGCGGCCAGTTCCGAGCGCGCCCGTTCGAGCCGCAGCCGCACCGCATGGCGCAGCCGGTCGCCGAGCTGGCCGAGGGCGCGCTGCTGCTGGGCGAGCCGCGACGAGGGCCGGCCCAGGCGTCCGCTGGCCTGGTCCAGCCGCTGCGCGGCCGTGTCCAGCCGGCGCATGACGGCGGCCCGCAGGCGCTCGTCCGTGCCTTGCAGGTCCTGCAGCCAGTCCGCACGCGGCCGGGTCACCAGCTCGGCGGCGGCGGTCGGGGTCGGCGCGCGCAGGTCGGCGCAGAAGTCGGCGATGGTGAAGTCGGTCTCGTGGCCGACGCCGCACACCAGCGGCACCGGACTGCGCACCACCGCACGGGCCAGCGCTTCCTCGTTGAAGGACCACAGGTCCTCGATCGAGCCGCCGCCGCGCACCAGCAGGATCACGTCGATGCGGCCCGCCGCCGCTTCGACGTACAGCGCCTCGAGCGCACGGACGAGCTCGCCCGCGGCCTGAGGCCCCTGCACCGGCGCGGGCGCCAGCACCACCGGGATGTGCGGCACGCGCCGCCGCAAGGCGGTGGCCACGTCGTGCAGCGCGGCGGCGCCGGTGGAAGTGACCAGGCCGATCGCGCGCGGCATCGCCGGCAGGGGCCTCTTGCGGTCGGCATCGAACAGGCCTTCGGCTTCCAGCCGGGCCTTGAGCTGGGCGAAGCGCTCGTACCAGGCGCCCTGCCCTGCCCGCCGCAGGCTTTCGACCACCAGCTGCAGGTCCCCGCGCGGCTCGTAGACCGTCAGCCGGCCCTGCACCTCGACCAGGTCGCCGTCGCGCGGCACGAAATCGAGCAGGCCGGCCGCCCGGCGGAACATGGCGCAACGCAGCTGACCCTGCGGATCCTTGAGCGAGAAGTACAGATGCCCGCTGGACGGGCGCGAGCAGCCCGAAACCTCGCCGCGGACCGCCACCGGATTGAGTCGCGCGTCCAGGAAGTCCGCAACGGCGCGGCACAGCGCGCCGACTTGCCAGATCCGCGGCGAAAACGCTGGGTCGGCCGGGCCGGTCATCAGGCGCGACGCGGCTGGCCAGCACATCCGCAACGGGACTTAGTCCACAGCGCGAGCGGGCTGCACTTGGAAACGAACCCGTCCCGGGAAAATGCTGATTCCGTCGAGCAAGTGCTTGATTTCACAGCGTTTTTTCCTGCTGAATTTGTGATCGAACTGACAAATGGAAGCATTCATGCGGCCTGCGCGGCCATGGGGCGGTGGTTCTGCACAAAGTTGTCCACATCTTCTGTGAGTCGCTTCCTACGGTCGATGGCGTTTGTCCGACCGCGCCCGAGCTCCTCCATAATCGCGCCACCTTTTCGCATTCCAAGCCCGGCGGAGCCCCTTTGTTTTCGATCATACAAGCCGCAGGCTGGCCGATCTGGCCGCTGGTTGCCTGCTCCATCCTTGCCCTGGCCCTGGTCATCGAGCGCTTCCTCAGCCTCAAGACCGCCCGGGTGGCGCCTCCCCGGTTGCTGGACGAGGCCATCTCGGTTTCGCGGGCGGCGGTCCCCGCACCGGACGTCGTCACCCAGCTCGAGCAGAACTCCGCCCTCGGTGAAGTGCTGGCCAGCGGCTTTCGCGCGCTCAACAGCGACCCGCGCTGTACCGAATCGGACCTGCGCGCCACCATGGAAGGCGCCGGCCGCGCCGTCGCCCACCGGCTGGAGCGCTACCTGAGCGCGCTGGCCACCATCGCCTCGGCGGCGCCGCTGCTCGGCCTGCTGGGCACGGTGATCGGCATGATCGAGATCTTCGGCTCGCAGGCGCCCAGCGGCGGCGCGCCCGGGGGCAACCCGGCGCAGCTGGCGCACGGCATCTCGATTGCGCTCTACAACACGGCCTTCGGCCTGATCATCGCGATCCCGGCGCTGATCTTCTGGCGCTACTTCCGCGCCCGCGTCGATGCCTACCTGCTCACGCTGGAACTGGCGTCCGAGCGCTTCGTGCGCCACCTGCTGGCCCTGCGGCGCGCATGAACTTCCGCGGCCGCACCCGGGAAGAGCCGGAGATCAACCTGATCCCGTTCATCGACGTGCTGCTGGTGGTGCTGATCTTCCTGATGCTGTCCACCACCTACAGCAAGTTCACCGAGCTGCAATTGCGCCTGCCGGTGGCCGACGCCGACGCCCAGCGCGACTACCCGCGCGAGGTGATCGTCGGGGTGGCCAGCGACGGCCGCTACACCGTCAATCGCGAGGCGGTCAGCGGCCGCAGCCCCGACGTGCTGGCGCAGGCGCTGTCCGAAGCCGCCAAGGCCGGGCGCGAGAGCGTCATCATCATCAGCGCCGACGCCACTGCGCCGCACCAGTCGGTGATCACCGTGCTGGAAGCGGCACGCCGCTCCGGCCTGCAGCAGATCACCTTCGCGGCGCAGTCGTCGGCGCAGGCCGGCGGACGCTGAAGCCGATGCGCCAGGCCCTGCAGAGCGCCTGGCTGCGCCGGGGGCCGCTGGCCCGGGCGCTCTTCCCCGTTTCCCTGCTGTACGGCAGCGCGGTGCGCGTGCGTGGAAGCCTGTACCGCGCCGGCATGCTGGAAGTGGAACGCGCGCCGGTGCCGGTCGTGGTGGTCGGCAACGTCGTGGCCGGCGGCGCCGGCAAGACACCGGTGGTGATGGCCATCGCCGAGCGGCTTGCGGCCGAAGGGCTGAAGGTCGGCGTGGTCTCGCGCGGGCACGGCCGGCACGGCGGCGACTGCCTGCCGGTGGCGCCCGGCAGCGATCCGGCCAAGGTCGGCGACGAACCCCTGCTGGTGGCCACGCGCTGCCGCGTGCCGGTGTTCGTCGCCGCGCGCCGTCCGCAGGCCGTGCAGGCGCTGCTGCAGGCGCATCCCGGCACGCAGGTGATCCTCAGCGACGACGGCCTGCAGCACCGCGCGATGGCGCGGGACGTGGAGATCTGCGTCTTCGACCGGCGCGGGGTGGGCAATGGCTGGCTGCTGCCGGCGGGGCCGCTGCGCGAGCCATGGCCGCGCGCGGTCGACCTCGTGCTGCGCGACGCGCAGACGCCCGGCATCGAGGGCTTCGTGGTGCGGCGCCGGCTGGCAGGCTACGCCTGGCGAGCCGACGGCGAGCGCCTGGAGCTGCGGGCGCTGGCGGCTGCGGGTGATTGCGCGGCCCTGGCGGGGATCGCGCAGCCGCAGGCCTTCTTCGACCAGCTGCGCGCGGCCGGCATCCGGCTGCGCGAGACCTGGGCCTTGCCGGACCACCACGAATTCGGCGCCCCGGAGCCCTGGTCCGCGACCGCCGGGCCGCTGCTGTGCACCGAAAAGGACGCCGTCAAGCTGTGGCGCCACCGCCCCGACGCCTGGGCCGTTCCGCTGGAGCTGGAGATCGACGCCGGCTTCTGGCCTGCCCTGCATTCGCTGCTGCGGCCAAAGCTATCATCGCCGGATGGACCCCAAACTGCTTGAGCTGCTGGTCTGCCCGGTCACCAAGGGCCACCTCGACTACGACCGCTCGCGGCAGGAACTGGTCTCGCGCAGCGCCCGCCTCGCCTACCCGGTCCGCGACGGCATCCCGGTGTTGCTGGAGGACGAGGCGCGCGCCCTGAGCGACGAGGAACTCGAGCGCCTGCCCACGCGCACCCCGCTGGCCTGACGCCGTGGGCTTCACCGTCGTCATTCCGGCGCGACTGGCCTCGACCCGGTTGCCCAACAAGCCGCTGGCCGACATCGCCGGCAAGCCGATGGTGGTGCGCGTGGCCGAGCGGGCCCGCCGCTCGGGAGCCAGCCGCGTCGTCGTCGCCGCCGACAGCACCGCCATCGTCGAAGCCTGCCGCAGCCACGGCGTCGAAGCGCTGCTGACCTCGCCCGACCATCCATCGGGGACCGACCGGCTGGCCGAAGCCAGCCGCCTGCTGCAACTGGGCGACGACGAGATCGTGGTCAACGTGCAGGGCGACGAGCCGCTGATCGAGCCGGCCCTGGTCGACGCGGTCGCCGCGCTGTTGCTGCAGCGGCAGGACGCATCCATGGGTACCGCGGCGCACCCGCTGCAGGACGTCGCCGAGTTCGCCAATCCGAACGTGGTCAAGGTCGTCACCGACGCCGCCGGCCTGGCGCTGTACTTCAGCCGGGCGCCGATCGCCTGGTGGCGCGATGGCTTTGCCAACGGCATGGCCAGCCTGCCCGAGCCGGCCCCGCTGCGGCACATCGGCATCTACTCCTATCGCTCCGGCTTCCTGCGCCGCTTCCCCGACCTGCCGCCGGCGCCGATCGAGCAGCTCGAGGCGCTGGAGCAGCTGCGCGCGCTCTGGCATGGCCACCGGATCGCGGTGCACGTGAGCGCCGGTGCGCCCGGCCCCGGGGTCGACACGCCGGACGACCTGGCGCGGGTGCGCGCCGCCTTCGCGCGGCTGCCGGATTGAGCGCAAGCCGCGCCGAGGCTGCGTGCTATCCTCAAGCGCAATGACGCGCAGCGGCCCGGCGGGAGGATGATCACGGGCCCGCGGCGCCGCTTCCAACCTTCCGAGGACATCCATGAGACTGATCTTGCTGGGCGCACCGGGCGCTGGCAAAGGCACGCAGGCCGCTTTCGTCTGCCAGAAGTACGGCATCCCCCAGATCTCCACCGGTGACATGCTGCGCGCCGCCGTGAAGGCCGGGACGCCGCTGGGTCTGGCCGCCAAGCAGGTGATGGATTCGGGTGGCCTGGTCGGTGACGACATCATCATCGGCCTGGTCAAGGAACGCCTGACCCAGCCCGATTGCGCCAAGGGGTTCCTGTTCGACGGCTTCCCGCGCACCATCCCGCAGGCCGAGGCGATGAAGCAGGCCGGCGTCGCGCTCGACTACGTGCTGGAGATCGACGTGCCGTTCGACGCCATCGTCGAGCGCATGAGCGGGCGCCGCTCGCACGTGGCCTCGGGCCGCACCTACCACGTCAAGTTCAACCCGCCCAAGGTGGACGGCGTCGACGACGTCACCGGCGAGCCGCTGATCCAGCGCGACGACGACCGGGAAGAAACCGTGATGAAGCGCCTGCAGGTCTATGCCTCGCAGACGCGCCCGCTGGTGGACTACTACGCCAACTGGGCCAAGGACGATCCCGCCCGCGCGCCCAAGTACCGCGCGATCAGCGGCATCGGCACGGTCGAAGAGATCACCGCCCGGGTGCTGGCGGCGCTGGAGAGCTGAGCCCGTCTCGGCAGCCTTCCCGCGCAGGCGGGGCCTTCGCGTCGAGGTGCGTTGCGCTGGATCCCCGCCTTCGCGGGGGGTGACATTGCTTCCCAAGCCAATCTGAATGCCCCGCCTTCGCGGGGGACGGTGCCCCGCGGTCGCGGGGGACGGCGGCTTCCTCAGCCCAGCAACTCCAGCAGGAGGTCCACCCGCGCCTTCACCGGTGTCAGCGGGTGCGCCGGCAGGCGGTCGCCGGGCTGGCCGATCACCTCGCCGTCCAGGCAGCGGGTCGAGCGCACCACGCGCACGCCCCGGTCCATGGCACGCAGCAGCGCCTGCTCCATCTCCGAGTTGAGGCTGCCGTTGCCGGTGCCGGCCGCCACCAGGCCGCGCACGCCGGCGGCCACCAGGGCATCGACCGTGCGCGCGCCCGCGCCGGCCTGGTTGGTGACGATCTCGACCCACGGCCACTCGCGCGTGCGTGCGAGCCGGTCCAACAGCGCCGCCTCGGCCGAGCCCTGCGGCCAGGCCCGCAACCGGCGCAGCCGGCCGGCTTCCACGTAAGCCAGCGGCCCGGCGTCGCCGGAACCGAACGCATCCAGCCGGTACGGGTGCAGCTTGCGCACCTCGGCCGCGCCGTGCACAACGCCGGCGCAGACCGCCGTCACGCCTTGCGCCCCGGGGTGCCGGGCGACGGCAAAGGCGTCCACCAGGTTCTGCGGACCGTCCGGCACCAGCGCCGTGGCCGGCCGCATGGCGCAGGTGATCACCACCGGCCTGGCGGGCGCCAGCACGCGCTGCAGGAACCAGGCGGTTTCCTCCAGCGTGTCGGTGCCATGGGTGATGACGATGCCGGCCACGTCCGCCTGCGCCAGCCAGTGGGCGCAGCGGGCCGCCAGGGCTTGCCACACGCCGAAAGCCATGTCCTTGCTGTCGATCTGCGCCACCTGCTCGGTGGCGACCGGCACGCCGGCCAGCTCGGGAATGCCCGCCAGCAGCTCGCCGACGCCGATCTGGCCGGCGACGTAGCCCATGTCCGCGCCCGGTGCGCCCCTTCCTGCGATGGTCCCCCCGGTGCCCAGCACCACGATCCTGTTCGAAGTCACTTGCACTCTTTCCCTAAACTGGTTAAAAATACAGATACTGGATGGGTAGCCAGTGACTGCCCCCGAAGGAGCCAGCCCATGACCGAGTCGCCCAAGCTCACCGCGCGCCAGCAGCAGATTCTGGACCTGATCCAGGCCGCCGTAGCGCGCACCGGCGCCCCGCCCACCCGCGCCGAGATCGCCGCCGAACTGGGCTTCAAGTCGCCCAACGCCGCCGAGGAGCACCTGCAGGCGCTCGCCCGCAAGGGCGTGATCGAGCTGGTCAGCGGCACCTCGCGCGGCATCCGCCTGAAAGACGCCACGCTGCGCTCCATCCACGAGTCGCGCTTCAAGCAGTTCGCGCTGTCGCTGCCGGGCATGGCGCAGATCCCGCTGCCGCTGGTCGGCCGCGTGGCGGCCGGCTCGCCCATCCTGGCGCAGGAGCACATCGACCAGACCTACTACGTCGAGAGCACCCTGTTCCAGCGCCGCCCCGACTACCTGCTCAAGGTGCGCGGCATGTCTATGCGCGACGCCGGCATCATGGACGGCGACCTGCTCGCCGTCATGGCCACCCGCGAAGCCAAGAACGGCCAGATCGTGGTCGCGCGGCTGGGCGACGAGGTCACGGTCAAGCGCTTCCGGCGCAACAAGCAGGTGGTCGAGCTGCACGCCGAGAACCCGGACTACCCGACCATCGTGGTCAATCCCGGCGAGCCGTTCGAGATCGAGGGCCTGGCCGTGGGCCTGATCCGCAACACCATGCTGATGTAGGCCGCCGCCGGAAGGCAGCAGGTGGCGGGCGTATGGCGCGCAAGGCGCCATCACCCTGCGCCTTCCGGCACCGCATCGCCAATCTCGCCTGTGTTTCGTGCCTGAAGTTCAAGGAAAGCGACATGGGACTCACGATCTGCACTTTCGCCCGCGTGCTGGGCGCGGCTCGCCGCTGGTTCGCCGGCCGCGCCGCTTCCGCGGCGCATCAGCCGGCCTTCGCCGGCTCGCCGCTGCGGCCGGCGGGCATCCGCGGCCTGCACACCGCACCCTGCCGCGCGCAGGTCGCCTGGCCGCAGCGCAGCCCCTCGCCCCTGCCGCGGCGGCCGTTGCGCGTGCTGCGCGTGGTCGACGCCGCGCTCGGCCCCCGCACGGCCGGGCGGCTGGTGATCTCCGGCCGCATGGCCGACGTCTGCGCCGAGCTCGACCGCCTGGTCGCGCTGGAGTCGGCCGCCGCCTGAGCTGTTCATGGGCCACAAGCGGAAACGCACAGCGTTTCCGATGTGACAATCGCCCCATGAACATCGTGATCCTCGACGATTACCAGGACGCCGTTCGCAAGCTGCAATGCGCGGCCAAGCTCGAGGCCTTCCCCGCCAAGGTCTATACCAACACCGTCAAGGGCATCGGCCAGCTGTCCGTTCGCCTGCGCGACGCCGACGTGATCGTGCTGATCCGCGAGCGCACCCCCATCAGCCGCCAGTTGGTCGAGAAGCTGCCGCGCCTGAAGCTGATCTCCCAGACCGGCCGCGCCGGCCCACACATCGACGTGGCGGCCTGCACCGAGCGCGGCGTGGTCGTCACCGAGGGCATCAGCTCACCCGTGGCCCCGGCCGAGCTGACCTGGGCGCTGATCATGGCCGCCATGCGGCGCCTGCCCCAGTACGTCGCCACGCTCAAGCATGGCGCCTGGCAGCAGTCGGGCATGAAGTCGGCCTCCATGCCCACCAACTTCGGCCTCGGCATGGTGCTGCGGGGCAAGACCCTGGGCATCTGGGGCTACGGCAGGATCGGCCAGCTGGTGGCCAGCTATGGCCGCGCCTTCGGCATGCAGGTGCTGGTGTGGGGCCGCGAGGGCTCGCGCTCGCGCGCCGAGGCCGACGGCCACATCGCCGCCGAAAGCCGCGAGCAGCTCTTCACCTACAGCGACGTGCTCAGCCTGCACCTGCGGCTCAACCCCGAGACCGAGGGCATCGTGAGACTCGAGGACCTCTCGCGCATGAAGCCGCACTCGCTGTTCGTCAACACCTCGCGCGCCGAGCTGATCGAGCAAGACGCGCTGATCGCCGCCCTGAACCGCGGCCGCCCCGGCATGGCCGCGATCGACGTGTTCGAGAGCGAGCCGATCCTGCAGGGCCACGCCCTGCTGCGGCTGGAAAACTGCATCTGCACCCCGCACATCGGCTACGTCGAGCAGGAAAACTACGAGTTGTTGTTCGGCTCGGCCTTCGACAACGTGGTCAACTTCATCCGCGGCGAGCCGACCCACGTGGTCAACCCCGAAGCCCTGCAGGTGCGCCGCTGAAGCGGGCCGCGCCATGACAGCGCCCGGCGCCGCCGCAGCCACGGCCGGCCGCGCCGCCCCAGCGCCGGTTCTCTGGGCGCTGCTGTTCGGCAACTTCGTCATCGGCGCCGGCGTGATGGTGGTGGCCGGCACCCTCAACGAGATCAGCGATTCCCTGCAGGTGCCGGTGGCCACCGCCGGCCAGTTGATCACCGTCGGCGGCGTGGTGATGTGCCTGGGCGCGCCGCTGCTGGCCGCCGTGGTCGCCGGCTGGGACCGGCGCCGGCTGCTGGCCCTGGTACTGCTCTGGTACGCGCTGCTGCACCTAGCGTGCGCGCTGGCGCCGGGTTTCGGCGCCCTGCTGTCGCTGCGGGCGCTGGCGGTCGTCGCGCCCGCCATCTTCACGCCGCAGGCCGCGGCCTGCGTCGGCTTGCTGGTGCCCGCACACGAACGCGGCCGCGCGATCACCTTCGTGTTCCTCGGCTGGTCGCTGGCCTCGGTGCTGGGAATGCCGATGGGCGCCTTCATCGGCGGCGTGCTCGGCTGGCAGGCGGCCTTCGGCGCCGTGGCCGTGCTGGCGATGGTCGGCGCCGCTTGGGTCTGGCGCAGCATGCCCGACGGCGTGCGTCCACCTGCGCTCTCGGCGCGCGCCTGGGCCGACACGCTGGGCTCGCGTCCGCTGATGCTGTGCATCGCGGTGACGGTCCTGTACTCGGCCGGGCAGTTCGTGCTGTTCTCCTACCTCGCGCCCTACTTCCGCCATGCCCTGGGCACGGGGCCGACGGCGATCAGCCTGATGTTCATGTGGTTCGGGCTGTTCGGCTTCATCGGCAATGTTCTGATGTCGCGCAACGTCGACCGCGTGGGCGCCGCCCGCTCGGTGGGGATCGGCATCGGCCTGATGGTCGCCAGCTTCGCGCTGTGGCCGCTGGGCACCTCGGTGCTGGCGATGGCGCTGGTGGTGGTGCCGTGGGCGCTGGGCTGCTTTGCCTCCAACTCGGCCCAGCAGGCCCGGCTGGTCGGCCTGGCGCCCGGCCTGGCCGCCGGCTCCATCGCCCTCAACTCCTCCGCCATGTATGCCGGACAGGCGATCGGCGCCGCCGGCGGCGGCTGGCTGATGCTGCACAGCGGATTCGGCCTGCTGCACTGGGCCGGGCTCGCTTCGCTGATCGCGGCCCTGGGCCTGAGCATGCTGGCCACCCGGGCGACCAGGACCGCGCGCGGATAATCCCGGCCATGCAAACACCCCTCTTCCCAACGATGGCCGTGGTGGGCACCGGCGCCATGGGCCGCGGCATCGCGCAGATTGCCGCGCAGGCCGGCAGCCGCGTGCGCCTGTTCGACGCGCAGGCCGGCGCCGCCGGCAAGGCCGTGCAGGAGATCGGCAACCAGTGGGACCGCCTGCAGGACAAGGGCCGCATGGACGCCGCCGCGGTCGCTGATTGCAAGGCCCGCTTGCTGCCGGCCGGCGACATCGCCGAGCTGGCCGACTGCCAGCTGGTGGTCGAGGCGGTGGTCGAGCGCCTGGAGGTGAAGAAGGAGCTGTTCGCGCGGCTCGAGACGATCGTGGCACCCGAGGCCGTGCTGGCCACCAATACCTCGTCGCTGTCGGTGACCGCCATCGCTGCGGGCCTGCAGCGTCCCGGCCGCTTTGCCGGCTACCACTTCTTCAACCCGGTGCCGCTGATGAAGGTGGTGGAGGTGATCGCCGGCCTGCGCAGCGACCCGGCCGCCTGCGAGCAGCTGGCCGCCTACGCGCGCCAGATGGGCCACACGCCGGTGCAGGCCCAGGACACGCCCGGCTTCATCGTCAACCACGCCGGCCGCGGCTACGGCACCGAGGCGCTGCGCATCGCCTCGGAAGGCGTGGCCGACTTCGCCACCATCGACCGCATCCTGCGAGACCAGGCCGGCTTCAAGCTCGGGCCGTTCGAGCTGCTGGACCTCACCGCGCTCGACGTCTCGCACCCGGTGATGGAGTCGATCTACCGCCAGTACTACGACGAGCCGCGCTACCGCCCGAGCGTGATCACCGCGCAGCGCCTAGCCGGCGGCCTGCTGGGCCGCAAGTCGGGCGAGGGCTTCTACCGCTACGTCGAGGGCAAGGCCCAGGTGCCGGCCGAGCCGGCCCCGCCGAAGGTCGACGAGATGCCGCCGGTGTGGGTGTCGACCCGGGCGGCGCGACGGCAGGAGCTGTACCAGTTGCTCAAGGACCTGGGCGCGACGATCGAGACCGGCCAGTCTCCCTCGCTCAACGCCCTGACGCTCGTCGCCCCGCTCGGCTTCGACGTCACCACGGTGGCCGTGGTCGAGCGGCTCGACCCCGCCCGCACCGTTGGCATCGACCTGCTGATCGACGATGCGGCCACCCGGCGCCGCGTGCTGGCCACCAACCCGGCCACGCGCGCCGACATGCGCGATGCGGCGCATGCGCTGTTCGCCCGCGACGGCAAGCCGATCAGCGTGATCCGCGACTCGGGCGGCTTCGTCACCCAGCGCGTGCTGGCGACGATCGTCAACATCGCGTCCGACATCTGCCAGCAGCGCATCTGCACGCCCAAGGACCTGGAGACCGCCGTGACCCTTGGTTTGGGCTACCCGATGGGCCCGCTGGCGATGGGCGACCGCTGGGGCCCGGCCAACGTGCTGGAGGTGCTGTTCAACCTGCAGACGGTCTATGGTGATCCGCGCTACCGCCCCAGCCCCTGGCTGCGCCGCCGCGGCGCGATCGGGCTGTCGCTGCTGCAAGAGGAAACCTAGGCCGTGCCCGCCCAGCTCCAGAGCACCAGCGAAGGCAGCACCATGGTGCTGACCATCCGCAACCCCGAGCAGCGCAACGCGCTCGGGCCGGAAATCTACGCCGCGGGCGTCGAGGCGCTGAACGTCGCCGAGTCCCACCCCGACGTGCGCAGCGTGGTGATCACCGGCGAAGGCGGCATCTTCTGCGCCGGCGGCAACCTGCAGCGCCTGCAGGCCAACCGGCAGCAGCCGCCCGAGGTGCAGGCGCGCAGCGTCGAGGGCCTGCACGACTGGATCGAGACCATCCGCAGCTTTCCCAAGCCGGTGATCGCGGCCGTGGAAGGGCCGGCCGCCGGCGCCGGCTTCTCGCTGGCGCTGGCCTGCGACTTCATCGTGGCCGCCGCCGATGCGGTGTTCGTCATGGCCTACAGCACGGTCGCGCTGTCGCCCGACGCCGGCGCCACCTGGTCGCTGGGCCGCGCGCTGCCGCGCCAGCTGGCCAGCGAGCTGCTGCTGTCGGGCGAGCGCATCGGCCCCGACCGGCTGCATGCACTGGGCGTCGTCAACAGGGTCGTGCCGCAAGGCAGTGCCCTGGCCGAAGCGCTGGCCCTGGCCGAGCGGCTCAACGCCCGCGCACCCAATGCGCTGGCCAGCATCAAGGAACTGCTCAACGAAGCGCCGGGCGCCAGCCTGCACCAGCAACTGGCCGCCGAGCGCGACCACTTCGTGCGCAACCTGCACCACCCCAACGGCGGCATCGGCATCGCGGCGTTCCTGGCCAAGGAAAAGCCGCGCTACCGCTGAGCCGCAGCGCGGTCGCGCTGCGCCGCGACGCCGGGGCCGCGGGTCCCGCAAGCGACAATGGCCGCGCCTGCCAGTCACTGACAAGACAGACCATGGACGAGCCCATTCTTACCATCGAGGAACGCGAGGCGATCAACGGCGGCCGCTGGTTCTCTTCGCTCTCCCCTTCGCTGCGCCACGACATCCTCCGATGCACCTACGTCAAACGCTACAAGGACGGCGAACTGATCGCCGCGCGCGGCGATCCGCCCGAGGAATGGATCGCGTGCGCCAAGGGCGCGGTGCGGGTGAGCTCGACCTCGATCTCGGGCAAGCAGATCACGTTGACCTACGTGGAGCCGGGCATCTGGTTCGGCGACGTCGCGATCTTCGACGGCGACCGGCGCACGCACGATGCCTACGCGCACGGCGACTCCACCATCGTGTGCGTGGCGCGGGCCGACCTGCGCAAGATCCTGGCCTCGCACGTCGAGCTGTACGAGGCGCTGCTGCGCCTGCATGCGCGGCGCATCCGCCAGCTTTTCGGGCTAGTGGAGGACCTCAACACCCTGCCCCTGCGCGCGCGCCTGGCCAAGCAGCTGCTGCACCTGGTGCGCAGCTACGGCGTGCCGCAACTGGCCGACGGCAGCGAGATGCGCATCGGCCTGCACCTGGCGCAGGAGGAGCTGGCCCAGCTGCTGGGCGCCTCGCGCCAGCGGGTCAACCAGGAGCTCAAGGCCATGGAACGCGATGACGTGATCCGCATCGAGCCGGGCGGCCTGATCGTGCGCAACCGCGAAGGGCTGATGCGCATCGTCGAGGCTGATCTCTGATGAGCGAGTTCGACCACTTCATCGGCACCGGCCCCGTCGGCGAGCGCCACGCCTTCGACGTCGCCGCCCTCACCGCCTGGCTGCGCCAGAACCTGCCCGGCTTCGAGGGGCCGCTCTCGGTCGAGCTGTTCAAGGGTGGCCAGTCCAACCCGACCTACAAGCTGGTCACGCCGGCGCGCAACTACGTGATGCGCGCCAAGCCGGGGCCGGTGGCGAAGCTGCTGCCGTCGGCCCATGCCATCGAGCGCGAGTTCGCCGTGATGACCGGCCTGGCCGGCACCGACGTGCCGGTGCCGCGCATGCACTGCCTGTGCGAGGACGAGTCGGTCATCGGCCGCGCCTTCTACATCATGGAGTTCATGCAGGGCCGCGTGCTGTGGGACCAGGGCCTGCCCGGCATGTCGCCCGCGCAGCGCGGCGAGATCTACGACGAGATGAACCGCGTGATCGCGGCGCTGCACACGGTCGATTTCGCCGCGCGCGGCCTGGCCGGCTACGGCAAGCCGGGCAACTACTTCGAGCGCCAGATCGGCCGCTGGACCAAGCAGTACAAGGCATCGGCGGACGGCGCGGGCCCCATGAGCCAGCCGATCCCGGCGATGGAAAAGCTGGTCGAGTGGCTGCCGGCGCACATCCCGGCCGCCGCGCGCGACGAGAGCAAGGTCTCCATCGTCCACGGCGACTTCCGGCTAGACAACCTGATGTTCGATGCCGGCCGGCCGCGCGTGATCGCCGTGCTCGACTGGGAGCTGTCCACGCTCGGCCACCCGCTGGCGGACTTCAGCTACCACTGCATGTCCTGGCACATCCCGCACGGCTCGTTCCGCGGCATCGGCGGACTGGACCTGGCGGCGCTGGGCATCCCCGCCGAGGACGACTACATGCGCCGCTACTGCGACCGCACCGGCCTGTCCACCGTCGCCGACCTCAAGGCCGACTGGAACTTCTACATGGCCTACAACATGTTCCGCATCGCCGCCATCCTGCAGGGCATCGCCAAGCGGGCGGAGGCGGGCACTGCGTCCAGCGCGCAGGCGGTGGCTTCCGGCAAGACCGCCCGGCCGATGGCCGAGCTTGCCTGGCAGTTCGCCCAGCGCGCCTGACCCCCACCTTTCGAAAGGCACTCCATGGACTTCGAGTACTCCCCCAAGACACGCGAACTGCAGGCCAGGCTCCTGAAGTTCATGGACGACCACATCTACCCCGGCGAGCGCGCCTACCACGACGAGCTGCAGGCCAACACCGCCGCCGGCAAGCGCTGGACACCGCTGAAGACGATCGAGGACCTCAAGCCCAAGGCCCAGGCGGCCGGCCTGTGGAACCTGTTCCTGCCGAAGGACACGGCCGAAGCCTCGGGCTACCACGGCGCCGGGCTGTCCAACCAGGAGTACGCGCCGCTGGCCGAGATCATGGGCCGCGTGCCATGGGCCAGCGAGGTGTTCAACTGCTCGGCGCCCGACACCGGCAACATGGAAACGATCGCGCGCTATGGCTCCGACGAGAACAGGGCGCGATGGCTCAAGCCGCTGCTGGAAGGCCAGATCCGCTCGGCCTTCGCCATGACCGAGCCGGCAGTCGCCTCGTCGGACGCCACCAACATCTGCACCCGCATCGAGCGCCAGGGCGACGAGTACGTGATCAACGGCCACAAGTGGTGGACCTCGGGCGCCAACGACCCGCGCTGCAAGGTCTTCATCACCATGGGCAAGACCGACCCCGACGCGCCCAGGCACTCGCAGCAGAGCATGATCCTGGTGCCGTCCGACGCGCCAGGCATCCGCATCGCGCGCGCGCTCAACGTGTTCGGCTACGACGACGCGCCGCATGGCCACGCCGAGGTGTTCTTCGAGAACGTGCGCGTGCCGGCCAGCAACATCCTGCTGGGCGAAGGCCGCGGCTTCGAGATCGCCCAGGGCCGCCTGGGCCCGGGGCGCATCCACCACTGCATGCGCCTGATCGGCCTGGCCGAGCGCGCGCTCGAGCTGATGTGCCGCCGCTCGCTCAGCCGGGTTGCCTTCGGCAAGCCGGTCGCGGCCCAGACCGTGACCCAGGAGCGCATCGCCGAAGCCCGCTGCAAGATCGACATGGCGCGCCTGCTCACGCTGAAGGCGGCCTGGATGATGGACGTGGCCGGCAACAAGGTCGCCCGCACTGAGATCGCGATGATCAAGGTGGTGGCGCCCAGCATGGCCTGCCAGGTGATCGACTGGGCCATCCAGGCCCACGGCGGCGGCGGCGTCAGCGACGACTTCCCGCTCGCCTATGCCTACGCCGGCGCGCGCACCCTGCGCTTCGCCGACGGCCCCGACGAGGTGCACCGCAATGCGATCGCCAAGTGGGAACTGGGCAAGTACGGCAGCTACGGCAAGGACGCCCCGCCGGCGGCCACGCGCGGCGCCTGAGCCTTCTACGAGAACGCCTTGACCGCGTTCTCGCAGGCGCGCCCGAACACACGGGTGGCGTGCTGCAGCGCGGGCAGCGCATCGGGCCCCTGCTCCATGCGCAGGTAGGCCCGGCCGCGCAGCAGCATCAGCAGCACCGGCAGTTCGGCGGCGGGTGCCGGCTCGGGCCACTCCATCAGCAAGTGGGCCAGCTCCGCATCCACCCAGGACTGGGCCTGGCCGCGGTCGTCGGCGACCACGGCGTAGCGGCTCCAGAACACGCGCGGCATGCTGTCCCAGCCCACCTCCTCGTGCATGGCCAGCAGCCGCATCTCCTCGGGCAGGCTGGGGTCCACGCTGGTCTGCAGCGAATCGGTGTACAGCGCATAGGCCTGCTTCTCCAGCGATTCCTTGAGCGGCCGGTTCATCGCGACCACCAGGACGTCGGGATCGATGTCGAGCTCGGCGCGGCCCCGCAGTTCCTCGCCGCGGATGTACTTGCGGCCCGGGCGCCCCAGTTCCATGCGCCAGCCCTTGCCGGCCACCCGGCCTTCGAAGGCGAGCGCGGTGGCGCCCGACTGGGTCGCCACGGTGAACCCCTGGCCGGCGGCCCAGTCGGCCGCCTTGCCGGCCAGCGGCGACGCCATCGACGCCGGCGGCAAGCGCTGCTCCGGCGCCTGCCGGAGCGGGGAGAATGCCTTGCGGATGCGGTCGAACATGGCGCGCGGGATTGACCTACAGTGGCGCATTATCGAAGCAAACCCCAAGCGACCGAACCGATGATCGAAGTCTTCAGCTGGCCGACGCCCAATGGCCACAAGGTGCACATCCTGCTGGAGGAATGCGGCCTGCCGTACCGGGCCACCGCCGTCGACATCGGCGCCGGCGACCAGTTCCAGCCGGATTTCCTGGCGATCAGCCCGAACAACAAGATCCCCGCGATCACCGACCCGGAAGGCCCCGATGGCGAGCCGATCTCGCTGTTCGAGTCGGGCGCGATCCTGGTCTACCTGGCCGGCAAGACCGGCCGCTTCCTGCCCCGCGGCGACCGCGCCCGCTACGAGGTGCTGCAGTGGCTGATGTTCCAGATGGGCGGGGTCGGCCCGATGCTGGGACAGAACCACCACTTCCGGCAGTACGCGCCCGAGAAGATCGCGTACGCCATCGAGCGCTATACCAACGAAGCCCGGCGCCTGTACGGCGTGATCGACCGGCGCCTGGCACACAGCCGCTGGCTGGGCGGCGACGAGTATTCGATCGCCGACATCGCCACCTGGCCCTGGCTGCGCAACTGGAAGAACCAGGGCATCGAGCTGTCGGACTACCCGGCGCTGGAGCGCTGGTTCCACGCCATCGAGCAGCGGCCCGCCGTGCAGCGGGGCATCCAGGTGCTGGCCGATCGCCGCAAGCCGATCACGGACGAGCGCGCGCGCGAGATCCTGTTCGGCAGTACTCAGTACCAGCGGCGCTGACCGCCGGACACGACGGCCAGCGGTCCGCCTCCGATGCCCACCGCACTCCAGCTCGCTGCCGGCGATCCGGCCCTCGAAGAGCGCGTGCGGGCCTGCCGCAGGCTGCTGTCGCGCCGGGCCCTGGTGGGTGCGGCGGCCAGCGCGGTGCCCGTCCCGGGGCTGGACTGGGCGGCCGACGCCGCCCTGCTCACCCGCTTGCTGCCGGAGATCAACGGGGCCTTCGGCCTCACGCCCGACCAGCTCGCCCGGCTGCCGCACCACCGGCGCGACCAGGTCCAGAAGGCCGTGTCCGCCGTCGGGTCGGTCGTGATCGGCCGGATGGTGACGCGCGAGATGGTGCTGCGTCTGGCGCGCACCGTGGGCCTGCGCATGACCGGCAAGCAGGCCGCCCGCTACGTCCCGCTGGCGGGCCAGGCGGTGGCCGCGCTGATGGGCTATGCCGCCCTTCGCTACCTGGGCGAAGAGCACCTCAAGGATTGCGTGCGGGTGGTCAGGGACGCGCGCCTGGCGCTGCCCGCGCCCGAGGCGCTGCGGCTGCGCTGATCCCGATCAGTGGCTGAGCGACTGCGCCGAAAGCTTGCGCAGCACCTGCTCCTGGTCCAGCAGGCGAGCCGCCAGCCGTGCACCGTGGCGCAGCCAGCGCAGGTCGCGCTCGGCCGTGGCCTCGTCGGCGCTGGTGCAGCAGAGCATGCCGTGCACGCTGCCATCGCGCTTGAGCACCGGGGCTTCCAGCAGCCGCCCGGCTGCGGCTTCGCAGGCCACCCCGGTGGCCAGCGCCGCGGCCGGCCCGTGCTCCAGCGCCTCGACCACCCGGAAGCGGCGAGATCCGTCCGTGTAGTGCCCAACGAACACCACGTCCATGCCGTGCTCGCGCAGCATGGCCAGCACTTCGCGGATGGCGTCAGGCCGGCTCATGGCGGCGGACGCGTGGATCGTGGCGTTGGCGGCGGGGCTGGCGGGGCTCATGCGGGCGGGCTCGGGACGAATGGGAATCCTACCCATGCGCCGTGGCGGGGTTGTGGCGCCGCGTAACAGCACCGGCATGGTCGCAACGGCCGGGCCGGGCCCGTTCGTGTTCGCAGCAACGCGAAACTCAAGTACCGGCGCGGGCGCGCAGCGGCCACGTCGCATGCCGCCAATGGATGAGCCTTGTTACGTTTGCGGCCGGGCGTGTGGCGTTTTCGCACGCGACGCATGGCGCCACCCCGGCCCGGGCTTCGGCGCAAAGACAAAGGGCTGCCGTCGGTGCGAAACCTGCGGCAGCCCTTGGGGATGGGTGGTAGGACGTGCAGGATTCGAACCTGCGACCAACGGATTAAAAGTCCGCTGCTCTACCAACTGAGCTAACGTCCCACGGCAAAGCCCACGATTATAGCCAGCGGAGTGCCCACGGCTGGGCTGGCATCCGGCGATTTTGTTGGCGGTTCAAGGAGCCGGTCCGGCCCGCGCCAGCAAGCTGCGCACCTCGGCGTCGCTGGTCTGCGGGAAGTGCCGGTACCACAGGCTCACGGCGCGGAAGGGCATCGGAATCGCCGGGCACACCAGTTCGTCGACGGCCGGCCGCACCAGCTCGCAACCTTCGCTCGAGCCCACCGGCACGGCCGCGCACAGGCGCAGCGGGCCGGCGCTGCGAACCGCTCGCGCGGCCGCCAGCAGGCTGGCGCCAGTGGCCAGGCCGTCATCGACCACGATCACGCTGCGGCCGGCCAGTTGCAGCGGCAGGCGCCCGCCGCGGTACAGCAGTTCGCGGCGCTGCAGTTCTTCCAGTTCCCTGGCCGCGACGCGCTCGACGTCGACCGGGTCCACCGGCATGCCCGGCAACGGCGCGACCACCCGCACGCCGCCGGACGCGATCGCGCCCATGGCGACCTCGGGCGCTCCCGGATAGCCGAGCTTGCGCACCACGAACACGTCCAGCGGCGCCGCCAGGGCGTGCGCCACTTCGGCGGCCACCGGCACGCCGCCACGCGGCAGCCCGAGCACCAGCAAGCCGGGCGCGCCGCGCCAATGCGCAAGCCTGGTGGCGAGGACGCGGCCTGCCTCGCTTCGGTCGCGATACGGAAGGTCGGCCATGTGCTTCCCTCTTTGGGCACACAGTGTGCGCCCGATCGGGCCTCGTCGCCCGTCGGGATGCTCGGCCGGCGATGTCGCGCCACGGTGCGGCGCTGCCCGACGTGAAGAAGTGGTCCGCGCCAGGTATCGGTGAATGGCGGCAAGCAGTCTCGCCGCATCGGTGGCAGCGCGGTGGCAGATGCAGCGCGGGGCAATGGGAACGGCAGCGGCCTGGCCTGCCCGGAGGGACTCGAACCCACAGATAGCTTATTCCTTGTTGTGCTGGACTGCGCTCCAGAGGGGATGGTGTGCTGCGTGGTGCTGGATTCGGCCGATTCTTCCCCGGATTCCTACCCGGCTCGAACCCACCCTTAAGAAATCGCCCCACCACCCGTCGCGCGATCAGGGCTACCCTAACCTCAGCCATAGAGCGAGGGAGGGAGGGAGAGGGATGAAATGGCTCTTGGGGGTCATCCTGGCCGCCGCAGTTTCGGCCTGCACGGGTGGATGCGGCGGGGGTGGCGGCTCAGGCGCGGGCGCGGCGGTCGGGGCTGACATTGCCACGCCGGCACGGATCGTCGGCTACTCGCAGACCGCCGACTTCATCACCCTGGAATTTGACCGACCCGCCGCCGCAAGATACGCAATGGCGGCGTCGGTCCCGCTTGAGGTGAGCTCCCTGCTGGGAATGGAAGAGCGCGCCGTCAACGTCCCGAGCGGAAAGGCGATCACCATCCCGATTCAGAACGAACCCACTGCGGGGGAGTACTCCATCGTCGTCTGGATTGGCAACGAATACGTCGAGGTGGTCCGGCAGTCGGAGGACTGGCTTCGGCAGACCTTCGACTTCGCGCGCCCCGGCGGCTACTCCATTCTTGGCCGACGCACGATCGAGGCGATCGCACCAGAAGGCGAGGTCCAAGCCTCGGCCCTGACCGTTGTCGGAACGCCCGTCATCGCCGCTGCACCTGAGGACGTGAGCCCATACGACGAGATCGACAAGGCGGCTGGCCTGCTTCGCCACCTCTGGCAGCAGCCCCTCCAGCAAGGACCGACGAGCAAGAGCTACGACGAATTCCTGTCCCATCCCCTGCCGACGAAGATGCAGCTCGTCCAAAGCGGTGACTTCGCCATCATGTGCTCAGGGTTCCGCGACCTGTTTGCCCACGCCTCACTTGGTGTCGACGGGCTCAAGGTGCGGCTGGTCGAGGCCGCGAACTACGCCCCGCAGCTACCGGACCTTGTGACCTACAGCCACTCGACGGCAGAAGTCTGGGTGGAGGGGCTGGGCCGCTGGGTGCTGTTCGACCCATGGCTCGGGATCATGGTGACGCGGCAGGGCGAGCCTGTCGGCGTTCGGGAGCTGCTGGACGATCCCTCGGGCATCGAGGTCGCGCCCGTCATCGACGCGGTGCCGCGCAAGTACCGCGAAGAGAGCGGGCAAGTGGTTCACAACACGTTCAGCCCCTCGTCAGTGCAGGCCGAGCGGTTCACTTGCGGCCCGCTGGGGTGCGCGCCGGGTTATGTGGAGTACTTCAAGAGCGTCACCGTGCGCGACGTGGTTGCGCTGGAATAGTTCTATGCGGGAAAGGTCAGCGCGGCCACGCCTCCACCAGCGCCGCCCGCTTCAACCGCTAGCACTCGTAGGCCCCGATCCACTTGCACCGCCCACTGCGCCAGGTCTTGAGCCGTGGCGCCATCCGGCAGGTCACTCGGCCGGCTGCACGCCGTCACCAGCGCCACAGGCGGCGGGTCGATCTTCGCGGGCACAGGCGGCTGCACGGTTGAGCACGCCGACAGCAGCAGGCTCAAGGGGCAAGCAGCAAGGTTCTTGGTGACATAGCGCACCTCCGTGATGGTCTCAGTGATGACTCGCTCGCGCGCCTCGGCGGCAACCGTGTAGCGCCTCTCGGCGGCGGGCTGCAGCTCGCGGTTGCGCTCCTGCTGGGCGATGGTGGCGGCGTGGTACTCGGCGTGCACCCTCTGCCGCTCGTCGGCGCGGATGCCATCAGGCTGGAGCGCAACGAGCAAGAGGGTGGGAAGGGATGAGCTGAGCCATGTGCACCGATCCAGACGGAGCAGCGTGCTTCCCGCAGTACGGCATTGCGCCGCACTCGCACGCCTACGATGCTGTCGGTCTCATAGAACCAGGCCGGACGTCCATCCTCCCGCGCGAGGAGTGGCCGACGAACTTCCAAGAAGATCCGCCCGGCTCCGGCCACGGGTTGTATTGGTGCCCGTACTGCGGCGAAGGGAAGCCGCACGCCCTCCAACCAGGGGAACAGGGAGCATGAGCGCAGTCCTGCAGATCCCCGAGTCGCCCGGCCGCCCGGTTCAGGTGGCCGCCAGCCGGTTCGTTACCATTGAGCTTGCCGAAGTCCTGACCGGCTTCACCCAGGGGGCAGGGCCTGGCGCAGCACACTGGCCTTGTTGTTGCGCGCGGCATTACAGCGAGGAAATCGCGCGCTACTTCGGGGCCTGCGCACCTCCGAGAGCCCTGGCGCAGCGCTGGGGTTGTGGTTGGACTGGCGCACCACGAAGGAGCTAAGTGCGCGTCTCCATTGAGAAATTCTGGCCTGCCCGGAGGGACTCGAACCCCCGACCTGCTGCTTAGAAGGCAGCTGCTCTATCCAGTTGAGCTACGGGCAGGCGGACGCCGGATTCTCGCATCCCGGCTGCTGCTGCGCGACGGTGCTCAGCGCGGCTTGCCCCCACCGCCCAGGTATTGGCGCACCTTGTCGGCGCGATTGCCCACCGCTTGCACGGCTTCCTTGAGGCGTTCGGGGGTGGTGTTCAGGCCCTTGGCCCAGTCGCGCTACTCGTAGTCCTGGTGCACGTTGATGCGCTGGCGGTCCTGGCCCTGCGACTGGCTGCGGATGTCGGGCATCACGATCTCCCTGGTAGACCACTGAACCGTACCGCGACGGGCGGGTTACACGTTGCAGGCGCAGCCCATCGGGCCAGGACAGGAAAAACCGCGCGGGGGGAGCTCCAGTGGCCATTCGGCCAAAGGGAGAAGCCTTCGTGAATCGAAGGCCCGGCTGGTCGGAGCGGAGGGATTCGAACCCCCGACCCTCTGGTCCCAAACCAGATGCGCTACCAGGCTGCGCTACGCTCCGAACCCAGGCATTCTAACGACCGCAGTTGCACCGAGGAGACGAGAGATGGCGATCCGCATCGTGAGGCTGGGCACAGCGCGCAAACCCGGCGAGGGGCTGCGCATCGGAACGGTCCGGCGGCCGCCGCGCGGCGTGCCGAAGGAACGCTTCGCCGCCGACGACTGGTACGACGTCTGGTACCCCAACCTGTCGCCCAGCCCGCCGGTGATGCAGATGGCACTGCAGGCGAAGGACGACAAGGAGTGGGCGGCGTTCGTCCGCAAGTTCAAGGCCGAGATGGCGCAGCCCGACGCGAGCCGTTCGCTCGACCTGCTGGCCGCGCTGTCGCACGGCAGCCATTTCTCGATGGGCTGCTACTGCGAGAACGAAAGCCACTGCCACCGCTCGGTGCTGCGCGAGTTGCTGCAGCAGCGCGGCGCCGACATCGCCGCCTGACGGGCGGGCGCACCCCCAAGGAAAAAAACGCCGGCCAGTGCCGGCGTTCGGGAGCGCATTCGCCCCAGTGATCGGCGCGATCTAGTCCAGCTTCCTGGCCTGCCCCGGAGGCAGGCAGCCGTTGTCCTTCTTCGCCAGGCCCGGCGGGCAATCGCCGCGGTTGCCCATGGCCGAGCCGGTGGACGACGACGACGAGCCATTCGGCGTGGCGGTGGACGTGCTGTCGCTGGTGGTGCCGCCGTTCAGGTAGATGTTGTTGGTGTTGCTGTTGGTGGCGCTGGAGCTGGAGCCGGACGTGGCATCGCTGCCGCTGGCCGAACCCGCCGTGCTGCCGGCGGTGCTCCCCGCTGTGTCGCCGCTGCCCACCGGGGCGGGCGTCGCACCGGAATTGGTGGCCGGCGGCGTGCCGCTGGCACCCATGGCGCTGGTGCCGCTCGGCTCGGCGGTGGAGCCGGAGCCGGCTGCCGTGGCGCCCGGCTGGACGATGGCGCCGCCGCTGGCGCCCAGCGTGCCGTCCGTGGTGGCGCCCTGGCCGCTCACCGAGTTCTGGGACGACAGGCTGCCGCTACTGGTCGCGGAAGCTCCGGACTGGGTGTCCAGGGTCGAGCCGCTGCTGGCGGTCTGCGCATACGCGGCGCCGGCAACAAGGGTGGAAGCGAGCAGGTAGCTCAGAAGTTTGCTCATGCGTGGATCTCCGTGAAGTGGAACCCGCGGCGCGACGGTTGCGCCAGGGCATGACGGCAGGATGCCTGCACGGCCGCGCTGGCGCGGTCGGACGCATGAACACATCCGGGTGCGAGGGTTCCGACAGCGGTAGGAGACGGACAACGGCGATTGGCGGCATCGCGCCACACGAGAACTCGCCCCAGTGACCGGCTGGCAACAAAAAAAGCGCCGGCAAGCGGCGCTTCTTGTTGCGGCCGAACGACCCGGCTCAGAGCTTCACGTACTCGTACTCGATCGGCTGCGCATTGATGCCACGGTCGGGCGGGGCGATCCAGGCGGCCATCTTGCCGGGCTCGGTGACGCGCTGCATCAGGCTCTTGACGAAGCGCAGGTCCTCCTCGGTCGGCAGCCATTCGGCCTTCTTCGCCTCGAACTCGGCGGCGCTGATCGGGTTGCCCTGCGGGTCGGTGTGCATGCCCGCCCAGGCGCCCACGTTGCGGCGAAAGCGCGTCGAGGGCAGCTTGAACTCGAACGGCACGCCGGCCTTCTTGACCAGCATGTTCCAGCGCGTCACACCGATGTTGCAGTCCTTGGCGTACTCGATGCGGGTGATCTCGTTGATGCCGTTGCGCACCGAGATCGTCTCGTCCCGCACGCCGCCCTTGCCGTCCGGCACCTGGATGGTCATGCCGGTGTCGGATTCGACGTGGTCGGCGAACTTGGCCTCGTCGGGCCGGCCCTTGATGCCGTTGCTGAAGTAGTTGGCGGCGTTGGACGAAGCCTCCGAGCCGAACAGGTCCAGCGAGCTGGTGAACCAGAAGTTCATGAACTTCTGGATGGTGGGCAGGTCGATGGCGCCGGCCTCGCGGATCCTCTTCCAGTCGTCGGTGTCCAGCTCCTTCATCACCTCCAGCGTGCGCTTGATGGTGCGGCCGACGCCGGTCTCGCCCACGAACATGTGGTGCGCCTCCTCGGTCAGCATGAACTGGCAGGTGCGCGACAGCGGGTCGAACGCGCTCTCGGCCAGCGACTTGAGCTGGAACTTGCCGTCGCGGTCGGTGAAGTAGGTGAACATGAAGAAGGACAGCCAGTTGTCCATGGGCTCGTTGAAGGTGCCCAGGATGCGCGGCTTGTCCGGGTCGCCCGAATGGCGCTCCAGCAGCTCCTCGGCCTCCTCGCGGCCGTCGCGGCCGAAGTAGGCGTGCAGCAGGTAGACCATGGCCCACAGGTGGCGGCCCTCCTCCACGTTGACCTGGAACAGGTTGCGCAGGTCGTAGAGGGACGGTGCCGTGTGGCCCAGCAGGCGCTGCTGCTCGACCGACGCCGGCTCGGTGTCGCCCTGGGTCACGATCAGGCGGCGGAAGGTGGAGCGGAATTCGCCGGGCACGTCCTGCCAGGCGTCCTGCCCCATGAAGTCGCCGAAGCCGATCTTGCGGCCTTCCTGCTTGTCGGCCAGGAAGATGCCCCAGCGGTAGTCGGGCATGGGCGTGTAGCCGTACTGGGCCCAGCCCTGGGCATCGACGCCGACGGCGGTGCGCAGGTAGACGTCGCTGGCCTTGAAGTCGCTCGGGCCCATCTCGTCCCACCAGCGCAGGAAGGCCGGCTGCCAGTGCTCGAGGGCGCGCTGCAGCTGGCGGTTGTCGCCCAGGGCGACGTTGTTGGGAATCAGGGCTTGCAGGTCAATGGTGCTCATGATGGTCCTCGTCTCCGGTCAGGCCGGCTCAATCAAATCCGCTTCCAGTCGAACTTCGCCTTCTTGCCCGTGCCGAACAGCTTCAGCGCGCCGTCCTCGCCGACGGCGTTGGGACGGATGAAGATCCAGTTCTGCCAGGCCGACAGTCGGCCGAAGATGCGCGTCTCCATGGTTTCCCTGCCGCCGAAGCGCAGCGAGGCTTCCATGCCGGTCAGGGCGTCGGGCGACAGCGAGGCGCGCTCTTCCAGCATCAGCCGGATCTCGTCGTCCCAGTCGATGTCGTCCGGCGTCAGCGTCACCAGGCCCAGGCCGAGCGCCTGGTCGGCGCGCAGCGCGCTGCCCTGCAGGGCGTGCAGTTGCTCGATGGTGCCGGCGTCCTCGCTGAAGCGGGTCTGCAGGCGGGTCAGGCCGTTCACCTCCGGGTACCAGCCGAAGTTCGCCGCCGACAGGTGCAGCGCCGGCGCGACGTCCGGCGCGTCCGGCAGGTCCAGCATGTAGATGCGGTCGCAGGCCAGCGCCAGCTCGTAGAAGGTGCCGGCGAAGCACGAGCCCTGGTCGACCAGCGCGATCAGCGAGCGGCTGGTGACGTCCAGGCGGGCCAGCGTGCGGCGCAGCAGGCCCAGCGTCTCGCGCACCAGCCAGTGGTCCTTGCGTTGCTGCAGCACCGCGTCGGCCTGCAGCACGCGCTGGGCATCGCCGCGGGTCTTGATCACCCAGGTGCCGACCTCCAGCTCGTTGGTGCGCAGCTGCAGGATGGCGTCGTCGAGCTCGCGGGCGAACTTCAGCGGCCACCACTGCGCGCCGGCGGCCACGATGGCCTCGGGCGTGGATTCCACCGCCGCGGCCGGCGCGTTCACCGTGAGGGTGGCGATGCGCTGGGCGCGGTCGATCTGCACGTCCACCGTCTCGTAGCGGTAGCCCTGCTCGTCGATGCGGACGGCCAGCGGCACCAGCTCGATGCCCTGCTCCGGGCCCTGGCGGCCGGACTGCTTGCGCAGCGCCTCGACCTCCGCCGCCACCAGCTGCGGGAACTGCTGCGGCTTGGCGTACTCGTCGATCAGCTTCCAGTCCTTGGCGCGGTCGGCGCGCACGCCTTCGCTGGTGGTGCAGAAGATGTCGGCCAGGTCGCGCCGCACCTTGCGCTTGTCGGTCACGCGGGTCAGGCCGCCGGTGCCCGGCAGCACGCCCAGCAGCGGCACCTCGGGCAGGCTGACGGTGGACGAGCGGTCATCGACCATCACGATGCGGTCGCAGGCCAGCGCCAGCTCGTAGCCGCCGCCGGCGCAGGCACCGGTGACCGCCGCCACCGACTTCAGGCCGTCGTGCTGCGAGGAGTCCTCCAGCCCGTTGCGGGTCTCGTTGGTGAACTTGCAGAAGTTCACCTTCCAGGCATGGGTGGACAGCCCCAGCATGTAGATGTTGGCGCCCGAGCACCAGATCTTCTCCTTGCCGGACTCGAACACCACCACCTTGACGCCGGGGTGCTCGAAGCGGATGCGGTTGATCGCATCGTGCAGCTCGATGTCGACCCCGAGGTCGTAGCTGTTGAGCTTGAGCTTGTAGCCCGGCTTGATGCCGCCGTCCTCGTTGATGTCGAGCTTCAGGCGCGCGACGTCGCCCTCGACGGACAGGCTCCAGTGCTGGTAGCGGGCGGGATGGGTGGCGAAGCTGACCAGCTCGCGGTCGCCCTGCTTGAACAGCAGGGGTTCGGTCATGGCGTTCATGATGACGCGGTCTCCTTGGGAATGCGGGGGGTGGTGGAGGCCTTGGCGGGCCGCCGCGCTTTGTTGCCGGTGGGGAGGGCCGTCGCAGCGGGTGCCGGCACGGCCCGCTCGAGGTCCTTGAACGATTGCTGCACGCTGCGCGCGGCGGTATCGACCACCGCGTCGGCACGGGCGTACAGCGATTCGCGGCTGGCCAGGATGCGGCGCAGGTCGTCCAGCGCCTCGCTGGTGGCGCCGCGGGTGGTGTCGAACGGGCGCATGTCGCCTTGCGCCACCACCCGGCTCATGTGCTCCTCGGGGCTGGCCTTGAGCCAGACGCAGTAGAAGCGGCTTTGCAGCAGGTCGAAGGTCTCGCGCTCGCTGACGATGCTGCCGCCCGTGGTCATGATCACGCCGTCGGGGTGCTCCTCGGCGATGCGGAACAGCGCGCGCCGCTCGTAGCGGCGGAAGCCCGCCTGGCCGTGCAGCAGCAAAATCTCGTTCATGCCGATGCCGGCCTCGCGCTCGATCTCGCGGTCGAGTTCGACGAAAGGCACGCCGCGGTCGGCGGCCAGCTGGGCGCCCAGGGTCGACTTGCCGGCGCCGCGCAGGCCGATCAGCGCGATGCGACGCTCCCGGCCCTGCTCCTCGCCCAGGCCGAAGGCGCCGGCCAGCAGCGAATGGGCCTGGTCGAGCCGGGCGTCGTCCAGCCGCTCCAGCAGGTCGTGCAGCCTGCTGAGCGCCGGTCGCGGCGCGTCCTGGAACAGCTCCAGCACGGTGATGTGCAGCGCGCGCGCCGCGGCCTGCAGCGAATGGATGGAGACGTTGCCCTTGCCGGTTTCCACGTCGGCCAGGAAGCGCTCGGACAAGCCCGAATCATGGGCCAGCTGCTTGCGGGTCATGCCCCGGCGCGCCCGCCAGGCGCGCACGCGGTTGCCCAGTTCGGCCATGGTGGCCTGGGTATCTTCGGCAGTGAGAACGGGCATGTGGCTGGGCAATTCCGATCCAGCTGTTGATCTGGATCAAGATTGCACTATACTTCCGTCCATCGACATGTCAAGCAGTTTGCTGCATGTCAAACCAAGGAAGTGGCCTTATGAAGCTGAAAATCCTCGTCGGCACCATGACCAGCACGGCCGACTATGTCGCCCAGGCGATCCAGATGGACTGCGCCGACCTGGTGGATGAGATCGAGGTCGTCATGATGGATGGGCTGGATGCCAGCGCCTTCGACGAAGATGCGCTTTATCTCATCTGCACCTCGACCTACGGTTCCGGCGACGTGCCGGACAACGCCCGCGCCCTCTACGAGTCGCTGGACAGCGCGCCCAAGTACCTGGGCCACGTGCGCTACGGCGTGATCGCCCTGGGCGATCGCACCTACCAGCAGACCTTCTGCTTCGGCGGCAAGAAGTTCGACGAGCGCCTGCAGGGCCTGGGTGCCCAGCGCATCGGCGAAGTCTTTCTCCATGACGCCAGCGCGGGAACCATGCCCGAAGAGGAAGGCACCGCCTGGTGCCGCCAGTGGCTGACCCAGGCGCTGGCACCCGAGGAAAAGGCCGCGGCTTGAACTGACAACTTGCGCGACGCGGGCGCTTGTGCCCATATTGCCGGCGGGCCACGTGGCCCGTCCCGCCGCCCGCAGGTGAACAGGCGGCAAACGAAGAACGAGGAGACCGGCCCATGCACATGAGCCACGCCGACCACGGCAGCCGTCCGCCCCAGGTGGACATCCCGCGCGACTACAACGCCGCGCACGACCTGCTGGCGCGCAACGCATCGCGTCCCGACAAGCCGGCGTTCATCGATGCGAGCACCGGCGCCACCCTCACCTATGGCGAGCTCACCGAGCAGGCGCACCGCTTCGCGAACGCGCTGCGCGAACGCGGTTTCCAGCCCGAGGCGCGCGTGCTGGTGGCGATGCTGGACACGCCGGAATGGCCGGTGGTCTTCCTCGGCTGCATGCTGGCCGGCGTGGTGCCGATCGCGGCCAACACCCTGCTGACCGCGCCTGACTTCGAGTTCATGCTGCGCGACTCGCGCGCGCAGGCCCTGTTCGTCTCCAAGCCGCTGGCGGCGACCTTCGATCCCATCATCGGCAAGGCGCCGGCGCTTCGGACCGTGATCCTGGCCGGCGCCGACGGCCCCGACACGGTGGCCGGCCTGGTGGCGGCGGGCTCGCCCGAGCCGAAGGTCGAGGCGACCTGCGCCGACGCAGCCTGCTTCTGGCTGTATTCGAGCGGCTCGACCGGCACGCCCAAGGGCACGGTGCACCTGCACAGCCACCTGATCCAGACCGCCGAGCTCTATGGCCGCGGCGTGCTCGGCATCCGCGAGGACGACGTCGTCTATTCGGCCGCCAAGCTGTTCTTCGCCTACGGGCTGGGCAACGCCCTCACCTTCCCGATGGCCGTGGGCGCCACCACCGTGCTGCTGCCCTCGCGGCCGACCCCGGGCGACGTGTACGGCGTGCTGAAGAAATTCCAGCCGACGATCTTCTACGGCGTGCCCACGCTGTATGCGGCGCTGCTGGCCGACCCGGCGCGGCCGAAACGGTCGGAGCTGAACCTGCGCGTGTGCACCAGCGCCGGCGAGGCGCTGCCGGCCGAGATCGGCAAGCGCTGGAACGCCGAGTACGGCTGCGAGATCCTGGACGGCATCGGCTCCACCGAAATGCTGCACATCTTCCTGTCGAACCGGCCCGGCGAGGTGCGCTACGGCACCACCGGCAAGCCGGTGCCCGGCTACGAGCTGCGCATCGTCGGCGACGAAGGCCAGGAGTGCGGCGTCGGCGAGATCGGCGAGCTGCAGATCAGCGGGCCCAGCGCCGCGCTGATGTACTGGAACAACCGCGGCAAGACCAAGGCGACGTTCTGCGGCGAGTGGACGCGCAGCGGCGACAAGTACACGCGCGACGCCGACGGCTACTACACCTACGGCGGGCGCAGCGACGACATGCTCAAGGTCGGCGGCATCTACGTGTCGCCGTTCGAGGTCGAGGCATCGCTCATGACGCACCCCGCCGTGCTGGAGGCGGCGGTGATCGGCCTGGCCGACAGCGACCAGCTGGTCAAGCCCAAGGCCTACGTGGTGCTCAAGGCCGGCGTACAGGCCGATGCCGTCGAACTGCAGCAGCATGTGAAGGCGCAGCTCGCGCCTTACAAGTACCCGCGATGGGTCGAGTTCGTGAGCGAACTGCCCAAGACCGCGACCGGCAAGATCCAGCGATTCAAGCTGCGGCAACTCGCCGGCTAGGGTAAATCTTGGTGCATCCGCAGGCACCCTGCGGTACAAATTGCTTTAGGCCTCAACTATATGGAGAACCACGAATGACCACACGCCGCCTCGTCCTCACCCGCAGTGCCGCCGTCGTCGGCGCCGCGTCCGTCGGCCTGCTGCTGCCGCAGATCGTTCGCGCCCAGTCGAACCGCGTTCGCGTCGGCTTCATGCTGCCGTACACCGGCACCTTCGCGCAGCTCGGGGTGAACATCGAGAACGGCGTGCGCATGGCGATCAACGAGAAGGGCGGCAAGCTCGGCGGCCGCGAGATCGAGTGGTTCAAGGTCGATGACGAGTCGGAGCCGTCCAAGGGCGTGGAGAACGCGCAGCGCCTGGTGCAGCGCGACAAGGTCGACGTGCTGATCGGCACCGTGCACTCGGGCGTTCAGATGGGCATCCAGCGCGTGGCACGCGAGTCCGGCGTGCTCAGCCTGATCCCCAATGCCGGCGTCCACGCCGCCACCCGCGGGCTGTGCGCGCCCAACGTGTTCCGCACCTCGTTCACCAACAGCCAGCCGACGCTGGCGCTGGGCAAGCCGATGGTCGACAAGGGCCTGAAGAAGGCGGTGTGGATCACCTGGAAGTACGCGGCCGGCGACGAGGCCTTCGAGGGCTTCAAGGAAAGCTACACCAAGGCCGGCGGCACCATCGTCAAGGAACTGGGCCTGCCCTTCCCGAACGTGGAGTTCCAGGCCCTGCTGACCGAGATCGCCTCGCTCAACCCCGATGCCGTGGCCTGCTTCTTCGCCGGCGGCGGCGCGGCCAAGTTCATCCGCGACTACGCGGCCGCGGGCCTGAAGGGCAAGATCCCGCTGTGGGGCTCGGGCTTCCTGACCGAGGGCGTGCTCGACGCCGCCGGTGCGGCCGCCGACGGCATCATGACCACGATGCACTACAGCGACTCGCTCGACACCCCGCGCAACAACAAGTTCCGCGGCGACTTCGCGCGCACCTTCAAGCTGCAGCCGGACGTGTACGCGGTGCAGGGCTACGACACCGGCCTGCTGCTGGCCCAGGGCATGGAAGCCGTCAAGGGCGACATCGGCAACAAGCAGGCGCTGTACAAGGCGCTGGAGACCCAGACCATCGACAGCCCGCGCGGCAAGTGGACCATGAGCAAGGCCCACAACCCGGTCCAGGACATCTACCTGCGCCGCGTCGAGAACAAGGAGAACAAGGTGATCGGCGTCGCCGCCAAGGCGCTGGCCGACTCCGGCGCCGGCTGCAAGATGGCCAGCGCCTGACGCTGCGCGCCGCGCGGGCATGCGCCCGCGCCCGCCGGGGCCGCAGGGGGCTCGAGGCCAGGCCAACGGCCTCCCAGCCCTTTTTCTCGGCCCCTGCATGAACTGATCCATTCCCAACGACAATCCGCGCGTGGCCCGGCGCCCGTGTCCCGGATGCGGTTGGCCCTCGCCCCATCGCTTCTAGCCCGTTCTCCCAATTGGACTTCTCCACCTTCCTGCTCCAGCTGCTCAACAGCGTCCAGTACGGGCTGCTGCTGTTCATGCTGGCCGCCGGCCTGACCCTGATCTTCGGGATCATGGGCGTGGTCAACCTGGCCCACGGCAGCTTCTACATGCTGGGCGCCTACCTCGCCTGGTGGCTGACCCGCAGCTTCGGCAGCCTGACGCTGGCCATCGCGCTCGGCTCGGTGCTGGCGGTGGCCTTCGGTTTGCTGCTGGAGCGCCTGCTGTTCCGGCACTTCTACCACCGCGACCACCTCGACCAGGTGCTGCTGACCTTCGGCCTGATCTACGTGTTCGAGGAAGCGCGCTCGATCTTCTGGGGCGACGACGTGCACGGCGTGTCGATTCCGGAAGCGCTGGGCGCCTCCATCCCGCTGACCGACAACCTGTCGTACCCGGTGTACCGCCTGTTCATGTCGGGCCTGTGCATCGTGCTGGCGATCGGGCTGTACCTGCTGATCTCCAAGACGCGCCTGGGCATGAAGATCCGCGCCGGCGCCTTCAACCACGACATGACCGAGGCGCTGGGCATCAACATCAAGCGCATCCACGCCATCGTGTTCGCGCTCGGCGTCGGGCTGGCCACCATCGCCGGCATGATCGCCGCGCCGATCTCCAGCGTGTACCCGAACATGGGCTCGCAGGTGCTGATCATGTGCTTCGTGGTGGTGGTGATCGGCGGCATCGGCTCGGTGCGCGGCGCCCTGATCGCCGCCCTGCTGGTGGGCGCCGTCGACACCTTCGGCAAGGTGCTGCTGCCGCAGGTGGCGGGCATGCTGGTCTACATCCTGATGGCAGCGGTGCTGCTGTGGAAGCCCGAAGGGCTGTTCAAGCAATGAGCGCAGCCAAGTCCCACCTCGAAGTCCTCCCGCGCAGCCTGCAGGTGCTGCTGGTGCTGGGCTTCATCGCGCTGGCGGCCTTCCCGTTCGTCGGCACCGACTTCTACGCCAGCATGGTCGCCCGGATGATGATCCTGGCCATCTTCGCCATGAGCCTGGACCTGCTGCAGGGCGTCACCGGGCTGGTGTCGCTGGGCCATGCCGCCTTCTTCGGCATCGGCGGCTACATGCTGTCGATGGTGTCGTCCGACAGCGGCGCGGTCAGCCTGTGGTGGACCCTGCCCGTGGCCTTGCTCGCCTCGGCGCTGTTCGCCCTGGTGATCGGCTTCTTCGTGGTGCGCACGCGCGGCATCTACTTCATCATGGTGACGATGGCGTTCGCCCAGATGCTGTTCTACCTGGTGTTCGACAACAAGGACCTGCGGGTCTTCGGCGCCTCGCTGCGCCTGGGCGGCTCGGACGGCATGTACATCAACTTCAAGCCGGATGCGGGCCTGTTCGACCTGGAGGACAAGAAGGTCTTCTACTTCTTCACCCTCGCCTGCCTGGTCCTGGTCTACGCCTTCCTGCGCCGGCTGCTGTGGAGCCCGTTCGGGCGCGTGCTGGCCGGCATCCGCGTCAACGAGCACCGCATGCGCGCGCTCGGTTACGGCACCTTCGGCTACAAGCTGGCCGCCTTCACGCTGGCCGGCGCTGTGGCCGGGCTGGCGGGCTACCTGTGGGGCGCGCAGACCGGCTTCGTCAACCCGGAGCTGATGGGTTTCCACATGAGCGCGCACGCCATCATGATGGTGATCCTGGGCGGCATGGGCAACTTCGCCGGCGCCATCGTCGGTGCGTTCGCGTTCGAGTACCTGCTGCACCTGTTCAAGGACCTGCCCGACATCGGCGCTTTCCGCGCCGGCAAGCACTGGCAACTGTGGATGGGCCTGTTCATCGTGCTCGTGGTTGCGTTCGCGCCGCGCGGCCTGCTCGGCGTGGCCGAGCGGCTGCTGCACCGCAAGGGGGGCGGCGATGCCTGAAGTCCTGCTCTCGGCCCAGGGCCTGACCAAGCGCTTCGGCGGCCTGGCCGCGGTGAACGACGTGTCCATCGACCTGTGGCGCGGCGCCATCCACGCGGTGATCGGCCCCAACGGCGCCGGCAAGTCGACGCTGACCAACCTGCTGTCGGGCGATCTGCCGCCCACCAGCGGCCGCATCCGGCTGGGCTCGGACGAGGTCACCGGCCGCAGCCCCGAGCGCATCTCGCGCGCAGGCCTGGGCCGCAGCTACCAGAAGACCAACATCTTCCTGCCCTTCACCGTGTGGGAAAACGTGCGCCTGGCCGCGCAGTCGCGCGCCCAGCACCCTTTGCGCTGGCTGCGCCGCGCCACCTCGTTCAAGGCCACCAACGAACGGGCCGAACGCGCCATCGAGTTGGCCGGCCTGGCGCAACGCCGCGATGTGGTGGCCGGCACCATCAGCCACGGCGAGCAGCGCCAACTGGAAATCGCCATGACGCTGGCCACGGCGCCGCAGGTGCTGCTGCTGGACGAACCGCTGGCCGGCATGGGCACGGCCGAAGCCGAAAGCATGGTGGAGCTGCTGCAGCGCCTCAAGGCCGCGCACGCGATCATGCTGGTGGAGCACGACATGGATGCGGTGTTTGCCCTGGCCGAGCGGCTGACGGTGATGGTCAACGGCCAGGTGATCGCCAGCGGCACGCCCGAGCAGATCCGCTCCGATGCCGGCGTGCAGGCGGCCTACCTGGGAGAGGAGCACTGATGTCCGAGCTCCTGATCGACGCCCGCGGCCTGCACACCTACTACGGCCAGAGCCACATCCTGCGCGGCGTGGACTTCCAGGTCGCGCGCGGCGAGACCATCGGCCTGATGGGCCGCAACGGCATGGGCAAGAGCACCCTGCTCAAGACGCTGATGGGCCTGGTCAAGCCGCGCGACGGCAAGGTCCAGGTGATGGGCCGCGACATGACCGGCTGCGCGCCATACGAGATCGCGCAGCTGGGCGTCGCCTACGTGCCCGAGGGCCGCGGCATCTTCGGCAACCTGAGCGTGGTCGAGAACCTGAAGATGGCGGCCCGCGCCGGCACCCGCGGCCAGCGCGACTGGACCTACGAGCGGGTGCTCGAGACCTTCCCGCGGCTGGCCGAGCGGCTGTCGCACGGCGGCCAGCAGCTGTCGGGCGGCGAGCAGCAGATGCTGACCATCGGCCGTGCGCTGATGACCAACCCCGACGTGCTCATCCTCGACGAGGCCACCGAAGGGCTGGCGCCGCTGATCGCGCGCGAGATCTGGCGCATCTGCGGGCTGATCCGCGAATCCGGCATCTCGACGGTGATCGTCGACAAGAACTGGAAGCACGTCACGCGGCTGACCAACCGCAACCTCATCCTGGTCAAGGGCACGGTCGTGTTCACCGGCAGCTCGGATGAGCTGCGCGCCCAGCCCGAGCTGCTGGCCCAGCACCTGGGCGTGTAAGCCCCTGACTTGCCGCGACGCGGCATTCTTCCATCGGCGATGTGAATCGGGCGCCCATGCGGGCGTCCGCTGGAATCGACGTGCCCCTGTAGGCACGGGCCTACGGCATTTCGCCGGGGCTTCCTTCATGCTCTCCACAGCGTGCGCAGCAGAATTCTTTGCACACGCAAGTTACGGAACATGACGGCCAGCCACCTCCCCTCCGGCGCAGTCGCTTCCCAGGTTCCGGGCGTGCAACGGGCCGCCGACCGTCCCAGCCACCACCACCGCCAGTTCGAGGTCATGGGGGCCCATCCGGACGGGCCGGGCACGCGCTTCACGGTCTGGGCGCCGAATGCGCGCCGCGTCTGCGTGGCCGGCAGCTTCAATGGCTGGCACGGCGAGCCGCTGCAGCGGCTGGAAGATGGCAGCGGCCTCTGGCACGGCCGGGTCGAGGGCGCCCACGCCGGCGACTTCTACAAGTACCGCATCGAGGGCGCCCACGGCGAGTGGATGGACAAGGCCGACCCGTATGCCTTCCGCAGCGAGCATCCGCCCGGCACCGCCTCGCAGATCTGGGGGCTGGCGCACGACTGGGGCGACCGCGAGTGGATGGCGCAGCGCGGCGAGCGACAGTCGCACCGCGCGCCCATCTCCATCTACGAGGTGCACCTCGGATCCTGGCAGCGCGAGGAGGACGGGCGCGTCCTGAACTACCGCGACCTCGCCGTGCGGCTGGCCTCGCACTGCCGCACCTTGGGCTTCACCCACGTGGAGCTGATGCCGGTGGCCGAGCACCCGTTCTACGGCTCCTGGGGCTACCAGACCACCGGCTACTACGCGCCGACCGCGCGCTATGGCACGCCGCAGGACCTGATGGTGCTGGTGGACACGCTGCACCGGCAGGGCATCGGCGTGATCCTGGACTGGGTCGGCTCGCATTTCCCCTCGGACCGGCACGCGCTGGCCCGCTTCGACGGCACCGAGCTGTACGAGCACGCCGACCCGCGCCTGGGCTACCACCCGCAGTGGAACAGCCTGATCTTCAACTACGGGCGCTACGAGGTACGCGACTTCCTGATCAGCAACGCCCTGTTCTGGCTGGAGAAGTACCACTTCGACGGGCTGCGCGTCGATGCGGTGGCGTCGATGCTGTACCTGGATTTCGCGCGCGAACCGGGCCAGTGGATCCCCAACCCCGAAGGCGGCAACCAGAACCTGGAGGCGGTGCGCTTCCTGCAGGACCTCAACAGCGCCGTCTACGCCGCCTTCCCCGACGTGCACATGATCGCCGAAGAGTCCACCGCATGGGCCGGCGTCTCGCGCCCGGTGCACGACGGCGGCCTGGGCTTCGGCATGAAGTGGAACATGGGCTGGATGAACGACACGCTGCGCTACCTGCAGCGGCCGCACTTCTTCCGGCGCTGGCACGGCGACGACATCCGCTTCTCCTCGGTCTACGCCTTCAACGAGAACTTCGTGCTGCCGCTGTCGCACGACGAGGTGGTGTACGGCAAGGGCAGCCTGCTCGGCCGCCAGCCCGGCGACGAGTGGCAGCGCTTCGCCGGCCTGCGCGTGCTGTACGGCCTGATGTGGACGCACCCCGGCAAGAAGCTGCTGTTCATGGGCGGCGAGTTCGGCCAGCTGCAGGAGTGGCACCACGAGCGCACGCTCGACTGGCACCTCTGGGCGCGGCCGTTGCACGCCGGCGTGGCGCGCTGGGTGGCCGACCTCAACGACGCCTACCGCAACCTGCCGGCCCTGCACGTGAACGACTTCCACGGCGAGGGCTTCGCCTGGCTGCCGGTCGAGACGCCGGAGCCGCAGACGGTGCTGGCCTTCGTGCGCCGCGGCGAAGCGGGCGACCCGCCCGTGGTCGCCCTGTGCAACCTGACCCCCGAGCCGCGCCACGGGCTGCGACTGGGACTGCCCCATGCCGGCCCCTGGCGCGAACTGCTCAACAGCGACGCGCCGTGCTACGGCGGCAGCGGCATGGGCAATCTCGGCCGCGTGGACGCGGCCGAGCAGCCGCTGGCGGACCGGCCCGCCAGCGCCAGCCTGACCCTGCCCCCCCTGGCCACCCTGGTGCTGGTCGGCGACGTGGAGCGCCTCGATGCACCGTCTCCTGGCGCAGACCCACCATGAGCGCCCACTGCAACGTGCTGGCGGCGTTCGCATGAGGGTGGGCGCTCTTCCCGCCCCATCGCCCCCGACCGAAGCACAACTGCCGGATCGCTGCGAGCCCGGCCGCCCCTTTCCGCTGGGCGCCACGCTCGAGCCCCAGGGCGTCAACTTCGCCGTCCATTCCAGCGTGGCCGACAAGGTGGAGGTCTGCCTGTTCGACCGCACCGGCACGCGCGAGGTGCGGCGCCTCGCCCTGCCCTGCCGCAGCGGCGACATCTGGCATGGCCTGGTGCGGGGCCTGCCGCCCGGCACCCGCTACGGGCTGCGCGTGCACGGACCCTACCAGCCGCACGAGGGGCTGCGCTGCAACCCGCACAAGCTGCTGCTCGATCCTTGCGCCAAGGCGCTCGACCGCCCGCTGCGCGGCGGCGCCTGGCAGTACGGCTACACGCTGGGCGGACCGGCCCGCGACCTGGCCATGGATGCGGCGGACAACGCGTCCGCCGCCGCCAAGTGCGTGGTGCTGGACACCGCGTTCGATTGGGGCGGCGACCGCCGGCCGCAGACGGCCCTGGCCGATACGGTGTTCTACGAGGTCCACGTGCGCGGCTTCACCCGCTTGCTGGACGCCGTGCCGCCGGCCTTGCGAGGCACCTTCGGCGGCCTGGCCAGCGAACCGGCGCTGGCCCACTTCAAGCGCCTGGGCGTCACCGCCATCGAGCTGCTGCCGGTGCACGCCTTCAACGACGAGCGCCGGCTGATCGACCTGGGCCTGGCCAACTACTGGGGCTACAACACCGTGGCCTTCTTCGCGCCCGAACCGCGCTACTGCGCCGGCGGCGACCCGAACGACTTCAAGCGCATGGTCAAGGCGCTGCATGCCGCCGGGCTGGAGGTGATCCTGGACGTGGTCTACAACCACAGCTGCGAAGGCAACCACCTCGGCCCCACGCTGTGCCTCAAGGGCATCGACAACCCGTCCTACTACCGGCTGGCCGAGGACCGGCGCTACTACGACGACGTCACCGGCACCGGCAACACGCTGGACACGAGCCATCCGGCGACGCTGCGGCTGGTGATGGACAGCCTGCGCCACTGGGTGCAGGAGATGCACGTCGACGGCTTCCGCTTCGACCTGGCGCCGGCGATCGCGCGCAACGGCGGGTACGACTTCGACCATCGCTCGCCCTTCCTGGCGGCGGTGGCGCAGGATCCGGTGCTGCAGCAGGTCAAGCTGATCGCCGAGCCCTGGGACATCGGCGACAACGGCTACCAGGTCGGCGGCTTCCCGGCCGGCTGGTCGGAGTGGAACGGGCGCTACCGCGACGCGGTGCGCGATTTCTGGCGCGGCACCGACGGCGCGGTGCAGGAGTTCGCGGCCCGGCTGGCCGGCTCTGCCGACATCTACGCGCCGTCGCGCCGCTTTCCTACGGCCAGCATCAACCTGGTGACCGTGCACGACGGCTTCACCCTGGCCGACCTGGTCGCCTACAACGACAAGCACAACGAGGCCAACGCCGAGGACAACCGCGACGGCGAGAGCCACAACCGCAGCTGGAACTGCGGCGTGGAAGGCGCGACCGACGACGAGGAGGTGCTGGCGCTGCGCGAGCGGCAGCAGCGCAACTTCCTGGCCACGCTGCTCTGCTCGCGCGGCGTGCCGCTGCTGCTGGGCGGCGACGAAATGGGCCGCAGCCAGGGCGGCAACAACAACGCCTACTGCCAGGACAACGCGGTGAGCTGGGTCGACTGGAGCCCGGCGCGGCGCCAGGACCCCTTGCTCGATTTCACCCGGTCGCTGATCGCGCTGCGGCGCTCGCTGCCGGTGCTGCGCGAAGACCGCTTCCCCAGCGGCGAGCCCGATGACGTGGACCGGCGCGAGCTTGCCTGGTACAGCGTCTGGGGGCTGCCCATGACGGAGGAGGAATGGACCAACCCGGCGGTGCGCTGCATCGCCGCGCTGTTCGACGGCCGCTTCGCGCCCATCGACGGCCGGGCCAGCCCCAGCGTGCTGCTGCTGTTCAACGCCTCGCCCGAGCCCGTGGTCTTCACGCTGCCGGAAGTGAGCGGCCTGTCGGAGTGGCGCGTGCGCGTGGACACCGGCCAGGGTCATTTCGAGCCTGCCGAGGCTGAGCGCGTGCAGCCGCAGGCCCGCATCGAGCTGCAGTCCCACGCGATGGCCGTGCTGGTGGAGGAACTGGCGGCATGAGGTGGGCGCACGCCATGCGCTTCGGCGCCACCGTGCAGGCCGGCCCCGCGCCGGGCGGCGCGGCGGGCGGGTGCGTAGAGGAAGTGTCCGGTGCCCAGTCCGCTTGCGGCGTTCACGGCTTGCGCGGGTCGCCATGAACCCCGACCCCGACCTCGCCCGCCGGGCCGAGCAGTGCGGCATCGCCCTGCGCTACACCAGCTTCTGGGGCGAGGAGCAGGCGGTGCCCGATGCCGTGCTGGCGCAGGCGCTGGCCAGCATGCGTGCGGACGAACTCGGGGCGTTCGAGGTCGAGGGTTTGCCGCCGGTGCACGTCGCCGTCGAAGGCGACGAGGTCCGGATCGCCTGGCAGGGCCCTTGCGATGCCACGCACTGGAAGCTGCGCCGGGAGGACAGCGACGAAGCCGCATCGCTGCACGGCGAAGTCATGCACGACGGCAGCGCGCACTCGATCACCCTTCCCGCCGACCTGCCGGCCGGCTACTGGCAGCTCACCGTCGCCGGCAGCGAGGCCACCACCTGCCTCCTCGTCATCGCCCCGCGCCGTTGCTGGACCCCCTCCGCGCTGCTCGAGGGCGAGCGCTGGTGGGGCTGCACGGTGCAGCTCTACGCACTGCGCTCCGCGCGCAACTGGGGCATCGGAGATTTCGGCGACCTGCGCCGGCTGGTGGACGCCGCCGCGCGGCAGGGTGCCTCTTTCGTCGGCCTGTCGCCGCTGCACGCTTTGTTCCCGCAGCGGCCCGAAGCCGCCAGTCCCTACAGCCCGTCCAGCCGGCGCGCGCTCAACCCGATGTTCCTGGACGTGCAGGCGCTGGCCGAGGTCGCCGGCTGCGACGAAGCGCAGCGCAAGCTGCACGACGAGGACTTCCAGGACCGGCTGCGCCGCCTGCGCGAGACCGACCAAGTCGACTACGCCGGCGTGGCTGCCGCCAAGGAAGAGATGTTGGCCCTGCTCTGGCGCCACTTCGAGACGCAAGAGCTGCAGGCAGCCTCGCCGCGCAGCCAGGCCTTTGTCCGCTTCATGCAGGAACGCGAGGCCACACTGGGCCCGCATGCGCTGTTCGAGGCGCTGCAGGCGCACCTGCAGGCGAGCGATCCGGGTGCCTGGGGCTGGCCGGACTGGCCGCCGGGGTGGCAGGACCCGGAAGGCGAGGCAGTGCAGGCATTCCGCCGCACACACGCCTCGGCGATCCGCTACCGCTTGTGGCTGCAGTGGCTGGCCGAGACGCAGCTCGAATCCGTTCAGCGCCACGCCCGCTCGCGCGGCATGGGGCTGGGGCTGTACCGCGACCTGGCGGTGGGCGTCAACCCGGGCGGCGCCGAAACCTGGGTCCGGCCTTCGCTCCATGCGCTGGGCATGGCCGTGGGCGCGCCGCCCGATCCCCTGAACATCCAGGGGCAGAACTGGGGCCTGCCGCCGGTCAACCCGGTGCTGCTGCGCGCGGCGCGCTACCAGCCCTTCATCGACACCCTGCGCGCCAACATGCGCCACGCCGGCGCGCTGCGGCTGGACCACGTGATGGCCCTGATGCGGCTGTTCTGGATCGGCGCCGAGGGCGGCACCTACGTCCGCTACCCGCTGCGCGAGCTGCTGGGCATCCTGGTGCTGGAGAGCCATCGCCAGCAATGCCTGGTGATCGGCGAGGACCTGGGCAATGTCGCGCCCGACATGCGCGAGGCCATGCGCGAGCGCGGGCTGTTGTCGTATCGGCCGCTGCTGTTCGAGCGCACGCCCGCCGGCGGCTTCCGTCCGCCCGCCGAGTGGCCGCCGCAGGCGCTGGCCGTCGCCAGCACGCACGACCTGCCGACCCTGCGCGGCTTCTGGCTGGGCGATGACCTGGAACTGCAGGCGCAGCTCGGCCTGTTCCCGGACGATGCCCGGCGCGAACTGGCGGTGCTGGACCGGGCCCAGGACCGGGCCCGGCTGCTGCTGGCCCTGGAACGCGAACGGCTGCTGCCGCCTGGCGCGAGCGCACAGCCGGCCTCGGTGCCGGATGCCACGCCCGAATTCGTGGCCGCCGTGCATGCCTTTCTCGCTCGCACGCCGTGCTGGCTGGCCGGGGTGCAGCTGGAAGACGTGGCCGGCCAGCGGCTGCAGGTCAACGTGCCCGGCACCACCGAGGACCAGTGCCCCAACTGGCGGCGCAAGCTCGATCTGCCGCTGGAGACGCTGGCCAGCGACGCGCGCTTCGCCGCCGTGGCGGCCGTGATGCGGGCCGAGCGCAGCGGCCCGGCGCCCGATGCCGCCCCGGCCGAGCTGCCTCCGCTGGACAGCGCGCGCATCCCGGCCGCCACCTACCGCGTGCAGTTCCACGAGGGCTGCCGCTTCGCCGACGTGGCCGAGGCCGTGCCCTACCTGCGGGCGCTGGGCGTGAGCCATCTCTACAGCTCGCCGTTCCTGCGCGCCCGCCCCGGCAGCACCCACGGCTACGACATCGTGGACCACTCGGCGCTCAACCCGGAGCTGGGCGACGAGCACGACTTCGAACGGCTGTGCCGCGCGCTGCGCCGCCACGGCATGGGCCACATGCTGGACCTGGTGCCCAACCACATGGGCGTGCTGGAAGCGGACAACGCCTGGTGGCTGCAAGTGCTGGAACACGGCCAGGCTTCGGCCCATGCGCAAACCTTCGACATCGAGTGGGACCCCGCGGCGCCCGAGATGCGCGGGCGGGTCCTGCTGCCGGTGCTGGGCGACCACTACGGCCGGGTGCTGGAGGCCGGCGAGCTGCGCCTGCACTTCGCCGCCGAGGCCGGCGCCTTCGAGTTGCGCTACTTGGACCACCGCTTCCCGCTCGACCCCGCGAGCTACCCGGACATCCTGGCCGTGCTGCCGCCACCGTTCGCGCAGGACGAGGCCGAGAGCGACAGCCACGCCGTGGTCGCCTCGCTGCTCGCCTCGTTCGAGCGGCTGCCGCCGCGCGACAGCGCCGACGAAGGCGAGCGCCGCGCCCGCGTGCGCGACGCGGCGATCTACCAGCGCAACCTGGCGCGGCTAGCAGGGCGCCATGGCTGGCTGGCCCGGTGGATCGCCGCCTGCATCCAGCGATTCAGTGGCACGCCGGGCGACGCCGCCAGCTTCGACCGGCTGGACCGCCTCGTTGCGCGCCAGGCCTGGCGGCTGGCCGACTGGCACGTGGCGAGCGACGACGTCAACTACCGGCGCTTCTTCGACGTCAACACGCTGGCGGGGCTGCGCATGGAACGCCCCGAAGTCTTCGAGGCCACCCACGCCCGGGTGCTGCAGTGGCTGCAGGACGGGCACCTGGATGCGCTGCGCATCGACCACCCCGACGGCCTGTCAGATCCGCAACAGTACTTCGAACGACTGCAAGCCCGCCATGCGCGCCAGGCGGAAGTCGCTGGCCGCGAGCCACGCGCGCTGTACCTGGTGGTCGAGAAGATCCTGGCCGGGCACGAGCCGCTGCCGCACGGCTGGCCGGTGCACGGCGACACCGGCTACCGCTTCGCCGCGCTGGCCAACGGGCTGTTCGTCGACGGCAGCCGGGTCGATGCCATGGACCAGGGCTATCGCAGCTTCACCGGCGTGCGCGAGGACTTCGCCGAAATCGCGTACCAGTGCAAGCGCCTGATCATCGGCAGCTCGCTGTTCTCCGAGCTGAACTGGCTGGTGGAGGCGGTCCATCGCATCACCCGGGCCAACCGGCGGCGCTGCGACTTCACCCGCCACCGGCTGCGGCTGGCGCTGGCCGAGATCGCCGCCGGCTTTCCGGTCTACCGCACCTACCTGCGCGTGGGCGAGCCGCCCAGCGCCGCCGACCGGCGCCACCTCGACTGGGCGGTGGCGGCGGCGCGCCGCCGACTGGGCGGCTCCGAGGCCGGCGTGCTGGACCACGTGCGCGAGGTGCTGCTGGGCGAAGGCGAAGCCGCCGCCGTGCCGGCGCCGCAGCGGGCCCGCCTGCTGGCGCGCTGGCAGCAGTTCACCGCGCCGGTGATGGCCAAGGCGGTGGAAGACACGGCCTTCTACCGCTACCTGCGCCTGGTCTCGCTGAACGAGGTCGGGGGCGAACCGGCGGCCTACGGCATCTCGGTGGCGGCCTTCCACGCCGCCAACCTGGCGCGCGCCCGGCACCGGCCGCAGTGCCTGCTGGCGACCTCCACCCACGACAGCAAGCGCGGCGAAGACCTGCGCGCGCGCATCGACGTGCTGTCCGAGCAGCCCCACACCTGGCTGGACGCCGTGCAGCGCTGGGCCGGCTGGGCCGAGCGCTTCGTCACCGACACCGAAGCCGGCCCGGCGCCCAGCCGCAACGACATCTGGCTGCTGTTCCAGACCCTGGCCGGGCTGTGGCCGGCGCTGGAGCCCCATGCGCAGGAACGCGCGGCCTTGCGCGAGCGCCTGCAGGCCTACATGCGCAAGGCGGCGCGCGAGGCCAGGCAGCGCACCAGCTGGATTTCGCCCGACCCCGCCTACGAGGACGCGCTGGCGCGCTACGTCGAGGCGGTGTTGCGACCGGGCGCCAACCCGTTCGCCGACGAGCTGCAGCGCTTCACCGCACGCCTCGCGCCCTGGGGCTTTCGCAACAGCCTGGCGCAGCTGGCGCTCAAGTTCACCGCCCCCGGCGTGCCGGACATCTACCAGGGCTGCGAGCGCTGGAACTTCAGCCTGGTCGATCCCGACAACCGGCGGCCGGTGGACTTCGGCGAGCTGGCGCGTTCACTGGCGCAGCTCCAGGCGCGCTGCGCCGACGGCGTCGCGCCGCCAGGGTTGTGGGCGGAGCTCCAGGCCCGCATGGCCGACGGCCGCATCAAGCAGGCGGTGACCTGGCGCCTGCTGCAATTGCGCCGGCGCTGGCCGCAGCTGTTCCGCGACGGCGCCTACCTGCCGTTGCCGGCCGAGGGGCCGGCCGGCGAGCATGCCGTCGCCTTCGCCCGCACCCACGCTGGCGACGCCGCGCTGGTGGTGGCGGCGCGCCTGGCCTGCAGCCTGTGCGGCAACGACGAATCGCGCTGGCGGCCGGCCCTGTGGCGCGGCACGCGCCTGCGCGCCAGCGATGCATCTGCGCTGGCCGGCTGGCCGGCCTGGCGCAACGCGCTCACCGGGATCGAGCTCTCCGCGCACGCGATGACCGACCTGGAAACCCTCTTCGCCAGCGCCGCCGGCCTGCCCTTTGCCGTGCTGGAGGCGCACCAGGAAAAGGAGCCGGCATGAACGTCCTCTTCGCCACGCCCGAATGCGCCCCCTACGTCAAGACCGGCGGCCTGGGCGACGTCAGCGGCGCCCTGCCGGCGGCGCTGGCGGCGCGCGGCCACGACGTGCGCGTGCTGCTGCCCGCCTACCGCGGCATGAAGGTCAGCGGCGAGCTGGGCGACGGCATCGACCTGCCGGCCAGCGGTCCCTGGCCGGCCGCGCAACTGCTGCCGGTGAAGGCCGACAACGGCGTCACGCTGCTGCTGCTGGCCTGTCCGGCCCTGTACCAGCGCGCCGGCGGCCCCTACCTGGACAGCAGCGGGCGCGACTACGCGGACAACGCCCTGCGTTTCGGCTTCCTCAGCCGGGTGGCCGCCCTGCTCGGCACCGCCGGCAGCCCGATCGAGGGCTGGCAGGCCGACATCGTGCACGCCAACGACTGGCCCTGCGCGCTGGCGCCGCTGTACCTGGCGCACGCGCGCAAGCAGGACACGCACCGGCCGGTGGCCGCCAGCGTGCTGACCATCCACAACATCGCCTTCCAGGGCGTATTCGAGCTGGCCCAGGCCGACCGGCTGGACATTCCCGGCCCCTGGCGCGGCATCGAAGGCGTGGAGTTCTGGGGCCAGCTGTCCATGCTCAAGGGCGGCCTGCAGTTCGCCCAGGCGATCACCACCGTGAGCCCGACCTACGCGCAGGAGATCCAGACGCCGGCCTTCGGTGCCGGCCTCGACGGCGTGCTGCGCAGCCGCGCCGACCGGCTCACCGGCATCCTGAACGGCATCGACACGGCGGTGTGGAACCCGGCCTCGGACCCCTTGCTGCCTCACCGCTACACGGCCGACGACCTGTCGGGCAAGGCGCGCAACAAGGCCACGCTGCAGGCGCAGTGCGGCCTGTCGCCCGATCCCAACGCGATGGTGTTCGGGCTGGTGAGCCGGCTCACACCCCAAAAGGGCATCGACCTGGTGCTGCAAGCACTGCCGGCCCTGCTGCAGTCCGGCAGCCAGCTCGCGCTGCTGGGCAGCGGCGATGCGCAGTTGCAGCAGCGGCTGCTGGAGGCCGCCGCCCATGCCCCGCGCGCTGCCAGCGTGACGCTCGGCTTCAACGAAACGCTGGCCCACCTGATCGAGGCCGGCTCGGACTGCTTCCTCATGCCCTCGCGCTTCGAGCCCTGCGGCCTGAACCAGATGTACAGCCAGGCCTATGGCACGCCGCCGGTGGTAGGCGGCACCGGCGGGCTGGTGGATTCGGTGGTGGACGCGACGCTGGATCCGGTCGGCGGCAGCGGCTTCGTCATGCGCTCGGCCGATGGCGAAGGGTTTGCCGAGGCCCTGGCCCGCGCGCGCGCCGCATGGACGCGCCCGGCCGAGTGGCGCCGCATCCAGGGCAACGGCATGCGCCGCGACTTCGGCTGGACGGCCAGTGCGGGGCGTTACGAGCAGGTGTATGCCGAGGCGGTGGAGCGGGCTCGGCCGCGGTCTTATCCGACGGCTTGAAACGGGCGGCCGGGAGGACACGCCCTCCATCCTCCACGGCCGCTTTTCGCTTGCGGCAACCTACCCTGGAAGAAACCCCCTTGCCAATCGACCGCCGTCTTTCGCCTGCGGCGACCTACTTTTCTTTGCTTCGCCAAAGAAAAGTAGGCAAAAGAAAGGCGACCCCGGTGCCTGTGACCCGCGCTGTCGCGCGGGCAACCTTCGCCTCGGCTGCTCGGCCGGGGCCCGCACGAAACTCGCCGCACCGCCTTCCCTGCGGTCGGCGGCGCTTTCGCTCAAACAGCGTGCAGGCCTGATCCGGCCTCCGCCGCGCCGCGAAGGCACAGTCACAGGGGAGCAAGGGTCAACACGGCCGCAAGCGGCCGTGTCCTTGTGGTGGTGGGGCTTGGCATAGCGCACCGCCATGTTGTGGTGGTGGGGCCTGCCAGCACGCCGCCATGTCAGGCACCTCTTCGAATTCGCACGCTGGTTCACGCGGTGGGCGGCGCCTGACGGGGCCGATTTGTGGGGCGCCGCGAAATTGCTCCGGCCTGGAGCAGCGCGCCGCAGGCGCGCGGACGTGCACTGACTTGGCGGCAACTGTCCGAGTGGTGCGACGAAGGAGCACAACGAGTCTTGCCGCCCGCCCCAGGCCGGAGCCATTTCGCGGGAAGCCCTCCAAGCGAAGCGCGCAGGGTCGCCACACCATGAGGCACCGGCAGCCGCGCCCCCCGGCCTCGGCTCACCCTACTTCAAGCGCGGCGCGTCAGGCGGTCGCGTGCTTCTTCACCCAAGCGCAGTACTTGTCCATCCACCCCTGCAGGAACTTGCGGGTCTCCTCGATGCCAATGCCGCCGTCGGGGGCGAACAGGCCTTCGCGGGCCTGCACGAAGGCCTCGGGCTGGCCGAGGGTGGGCATGTCCAGGTAGGCCAGGGTGTTGCGCAGGTGCTGCTGCGCCATGGACGTGCCCAACGCGCCGACCGAGATGCCGATCACGCCGGCCGCCTTGCCGGCGAAGGCGCTCTGGCCATAGGGCCGCGAGGCGTTGTCGATCGCATTCTTGAGCACGCCGGGAACCGAGCGGTTGTACTCGGGTGTCACGAACAGCACGCCCTGGGCGTTGCTGATCTCGCCCTTGAGCCGCTTCACCGGCTCGGGCATGTTGGCGTCCAGGTCCTGGTTGTACAGCGGGATGTCGCTGAGGACGCACTCCTGGAAACTGAATTCGGACGGCGCCATCTTGAACAGCGCGTGCGCCAGCTTGCGGTTGAACGAGTCCTTGCGCAGGCTCCCCACGAGGACGGCGACACGGTAGCTGTTGGTGGCCATGGTTTCTCCAGTTGCAGTTGAGGCGGGACAATCCCCATTCTGGGCGGATCGCGCGTGCCGTGCCGGGGGCCGCAACCTTTCGCAAGGACTGTCGCAGGTGCATGCCTGCAGGCCCGTTCAGCTCACGCCGCGGCCTTCGTCGTTGCGCGCCTGCGCCACGCTGCCGCCGGCCGGCACGTCGTGGGTGACCCAGACGTTGCCGCCGATCACCGCGCCCTTGCCGATGGTCACGCGCCCCAGCACCGTCGCGCCGGCATAGATGACCACGTCATCCTCGACGATGGGATGCCGCGGCAGGCCCTTGGTGAGCTGGCCGTCTTCGCCCACCGGGAAGCGCTTGGCGCCGAGCGTGACGTTCTGGTAGAGCCGCACGCGCTCGCCGATGACGCAGGTCTCGCCGATCACGACGCCGGTGCCGTGGTCGATGAAGAAGCCGGCACCGATCGTCGCGCCGGGATGGATGTCGATGCCGGTGCGGCTGTGCGCGCTCTCCGAGACGATGCGCGCCAGCAGCGGCAGCCCGAGCTGGTACAGCTTGTGGGCCAGCCGGTGGTGGATCATGGCCAGCACGCCCGGGTAGCACAGCAGGACTTCGTCGACGCTGCGTGCCGCCGGGTCGCCGTGCCAGGCGGCCAGCACGTCGGTGTCCAGCAGGCGGCGGATCGCCGGCAGCGACTGCGCGAAGTCGCGCACCAGCGCGCCGGCGCGCTCCCTCACGTCGGCCGTCGGCCCTTCGCCGCGGCGCGAAGCCTGGCAGACCTCCAGCACCGCCTGCTGCAGCAGGCCGCGCAGCGCCGCATCCAGCGTGTGGCCGACATAGAAGTCCTCGGACTCGTTGCGCAGGTCGGGCGGGCCCAGGCGCATGGGGAACAGCGCGCCCTTGATCTGCTCGACGATGCGCTCCAGCGCCTGCGGCGAGGGCAACTCGCGCCCGCCGTTCTCGCGCGAGCGTCCCTGCGAGTCGCGCCAGTCGCTGCGCGCCGCGTGCAGGCCCTGCACGACGGCGCCGATGTCGAAGGAGGTCATGGGTGATGGGTTTCCAGATGGAAGGGCGCCACGATACCGGAGAACGCCGGCCACCGATGCGACGCAGCCCAACATCCCGCGCCGCGCTGGGGGTGTGCGCCGGCGCGTTGCACAGGAGGGCCATGCGATGTTGCTACAGTCGGCGGGTTCCCTTTCGTTCAGCAGGAGGCGCCGATGGCGCGCACGGTCCAATGCATCAAGCTCGGCCAGGAAGCCGAGGGCCTCGATTTCCCGCCCTACCCGGGCGAACTTGGCAAGCGCATCTACGACAACGTCAGCAAGCAGGCCTGGCAGGATTGGCTCAAGCACCAGACCATGCTGGTCAACGAGAACCGGCTGAACCTGGCCGACCAGCGCGCCCGCGAGTACCTCAAGCGCCAGATGGAGGCGCACTTCTTCGGCGGCGGCGCCGACGTCGCCCAGGGCTACGTCCCGCCCACGCGCTGATCGCCGCCCACCGTGGCCGAGCCGGTCGAGTGGCTGCCTGACGGCACGCCGCGCAGCGCGCGCTTCGACGACATCTACCGCAGCCACGCCGGCGCCCTGGCGCAGGCGCGCCATGTGTTCCTGGGCGGCTGCGGGCTCCCGCAGGCCTGGGCCGGGCGACCGCAGTGGCGCATCCTGGAAACCGGCTTCGGGCTGGGTCTGAACTTCCTGGCGGCCTGGCGCGCCTGGAAGGACGATCCGCAGCGCCCGCAGATCCTTCACTTCGTCTCCGTCGAGGCCTGGCCGGTCGCGGCCGGCGACCTGCTGCGCAGCGCCGCCGCCACGCCCGAACTGGAGCCGCTGGCGCGCGAACTGGCGGCGCAGTGGTGGGGCCTGGTACCCGGCTTCCACCGGCTGCAGTTCGAGGGCGGGCGCGTGCTGCTCACGCTGTGCGTGGGCGAGGCCCGGCCGCTGCTGCGCGAACAGGCGTTCGCCGCCGATTCGGTGTTCCTCGATGGCTTCGACCCGCAGCGCAACCCGGCGATGTGGGCACTGGACACGCTCAAGGCGGTGGCGCGCTGCTGCCGCCGCGGCACCCGGCTGGCGACCTGGAGCGTGGCCGGACACGTGCGGCGCGACCTGGAGCTGTGCGGCTTCGCGGTGGAGAAGGTGCCCGGCCTGCCGCCCAAGCACGAAAGCCTGCAGGCGCGCTTCAACCCGCCCTGGACGCTGAAGCATGCGCCGCCGCAGCCGCGCGCGGCGGCCGTCGGCAAGGCCTTCGTGGTCGGCAGCGGGCTGGCCGGCGCCGCGGTCGCCGCCGCACTGGCGCTGCGCGGCTGGCAGGTCCAGGTGCTGGATGCCGCCGCGGCTGCGGCCGCCGGCGCCTCGGGCCTGCCTGCCGGGCTGCTGGCGCCGCACACCTCGCCCGACGACAACCTGCTCTCGCGCCTGTCGCGCGCCGGCGTGCGCCTGAGCCTGCAGCAGGCGCAGATGCGGCTGGCGGCCGGCCGCGACTGGCAACGCACCGGCGTGCTGCAGCGCCGCTTCGACCCGCGCCGGCTGCCCGACCTGGGTCCCTGGCAGCACGATTGGCAACAGCCGCTCGACGAGGAAGCGGCCAGCGTCTGGCATGCCGCCGCGGCCTGGGTGCGCCCCGCCGCGCTCGTGCAAGCCTGGCTGGCCGAGCCGGGCATCGAGTGGCGCGGCCACACGCCGGTCGATCGCCTCGAGCGGCACGAGGGGCAATGGCAGGCGCTGGACGCGGCCGGCCAGGTGCTGGCCCGGGCCGACCTCGCGGTGGTCGCGGCCGGCCTGGACAGCGCCGGGCTGCTGCCTTCCTCCGGCGACGACCCCGCGGCCCCTGCCATCCGCCTGCATGCGGTCCGCGGCCAGGTGAGCTGGGACCTGCTGGAGGCCGGCCCGGCCCTGGCGGCGCACCCGCACAACGGCAAGGGCCACTTCCTGCCCGACGTCCAGCTGCCGCAGGGCCGCGCCTGGCTGTCCGGCTCCACCTACGTGCGCGCCGACCGCTCGACGCAGGCGCGACCCGAGGAGCATCGGGCCAACCTGGAGCGGCTGCGCCTGCTGGTGCCCGACGCGGCGCAGCGGCTGGCGGCGCGCTTCGAGCGGGGCGAGGTGCGCGCCTGGACCGGCGTGCGCTGCGCCTCGGGCGACCGCCGGCCGCTGGTGGGGGAGATCGAACCGGGCCTGTGGGTCAGCACGGCGCTGGGTTCGCGCGGGCTGACCTTCGCGCACCTGTGCGCCGAACTGCTGGCTGCGCGCCTGCACGCCGAGCCGCTGCCGGTACCGACCCGGCTGGCCGCCGCGCTCGATGCGACCCGGCCGGCGGCGATCGCTACGCGCGTTCCAGCAACGCCTTGAGCCGGGCGGGATCGGCCGGCATGGCCAGCAGCGCCGGCCGCCCGCTCCACAGCGCGCGCAGCCGGTCGACGACCGAGACGCCCGGCTTGGTGACGATCAGGTGCGCGCCGCCCTGCCCGCCGGTGCGCAACTGCCGCACGAAGTCCCAGCCGTCCTCCCCGCCCAGCCCGAAGTCCACCAGCAGGATCGAATAGCGGTTCAGGCGCGCGAGTTCCAGCGCGTCGGCCGCCGTCGCGGCCTCGTCGGCCTGGGTCAGTCCGGCGAGCGACAGGCGGGCGCGCAGGTACAGGCGCTCGTTGCGGTCGGCGGCGGCGATCAGCGCCCGCTGCGGAGGCGGGCCGGGCTCGGGCGGCAAGGTGTCCTGGGCTTCCTCGTCGGTCGTCGCACCGAGGTCGAAATCCAGGTCCGGCGGCGGCCCGAAGAGCTGGTCCATGGCCGCGATGACGTCCGGCCACTGGATCGGGCGCTGGAAGCTGCGCCAGGCGGTGGGCGGCGCGCCGGCGCCCACCCAGATCATCTTCAGCTCGTGGTTGCTCGGGGATTCGAACTCGACCACCGCCTCGTGCGATTCGCTGTCGATCAGCGCCATCTGGGCGGCCACGCCGTAGTCGGGGCTCCACAGCGCGTAGCCCGTGTCGCGTTCCTCCGACAGGCGAAACAGGGTGTTCAGCGCGTGGCGCTCCACGTCGCTGAACCCCAGCACCTTGACGAAGACCCTCTGCATCTGTTCCCCGGCTTTGGGCCGGAATTATGGCCGCTGGCCCAACCGTGGGAAATCGAGCCCGCATATGCATATGCGCATAAGCGGCCAAGAAAAAAGTCGTTGGGGCGCGGGGCCGCGCCTCCTAGAGTCGCGCCCCATGTACCGTTACACCGAGTTCGACCGCGCCTTCGTGCAGGCCCGGGCCGCGCAGTACCGCGACCAGCTCGAGCGCCACCTGGCCGGCCAGTTGCCGGAGGACGATTTCCGCCCGCTGCGCCTGCAGAACGGCTGGTACGTCCAGCGCTACGCGCCCATGCTGCGCGTCGCCGTGCCCTATGGCGAGATCTCCAGCGCGCAGCTGCGCGTGCTGGCGCGCATCGCGCGCGAGTACGACCAGCCCGATGCCGACCTGCTGCACCGCGCGCAGCAGCAGCAGCTGGCGCTGGGCGAAGTGCCGGTGCCCGGCGGCACGCCGGTGGCGAGCCGCCTCAAGCACGGCTACGGCCACTTCACCACGCGCACCAACGTGCAGTTCAACTGGATCCCGCTGGTGCGCAGCGCCGAGGTGATGGAGCTGCTGGCAAGCGTCGACATGCACGGCATCCAGACCAGCGGCAACTGCGTGCGCAACATCACCGCCGACGCGCTGGCCGGCATCGCGCCCGACGAGATCGCCGATCCGCGGCCCTTCTGCGAGATCCTGCGGCAGTGGAGTTCGCTGCACCCCGAGTTCTCCTTCCTGCCGCGCAAGTTCAAGATCGCCATCAACGGCGCGCAGGAGGACCGCGCGGCGCTGGGCTGGTACGACATCGGCCTGCAGCTGCTGCGCAACGAGGCCGGCGAGCTGGGCTTCCGCGTCCAGGTCGGCGGCGGCATGGGCCGCACGCCCATCATCGGCACCGTGGTGCGCGGCTTCCTGCCCTGGCACCAGCTGATCAACTACGTCGAGGCGGCGATCCGGGTCTACAACCACTACGGCCGCCGCGACAACGCCTGGAAGGCGCGCATCAAGATCCTGGTCAAGGCCGAGGGCCAGCGCTACATCGATGCGGTCGAGGCCGAGTACGCCCGCATCGTGGCCGGCGGCGCCGCCCACACCATCACGCAGGCCGAGTACGACCGCGTGGCCGCATGCTTCGAGGCCCCGTCGGTGCGTCCCACGCTGAAGGACCCGCGCCTGCACGAGATCGTGCGCGACGACGCCGAAGCCGACCCCGGCTTCGACCGCTGGCTGCAGCGCAACGTGCGCGCCCACCGCGATCCGGTGCTGCGGGCCGTCACGCTGTCGTTCAAGCGGCTGGGCCAGGCGCCCGGCGACGCCACCGCCGACCAGCTCGATGCCGCGGCCGAACTGGCCCAGCGCTTCTCCTCGGGCGAGGCGCGCGTCACCCACGAGCAGAACCTGCTGCTGCCCTGGGTGCACCAGGACGACCTGCCCGAACTGTGGGCCGCTGCCCGCAAGCTGGGGCTGGCGCGGCCCAACATCGGCCTGCTCACCGACATGATCGCCTGCCCGGGCGGCGACTTCTGCTCGCTGGCCAACGCGCGCTCGCTGCCGATCGCCGAGGCCATCACCCAGCGCTACCAGGACCTGGACGAGGAGCACGACCTGGGCGAGATCGACCTCAACATCTCCGGCTGCATCAACTCCTGCGGCCACCACCATGCCGGCCACATCGGCATCCTCGGCGTCGACAAGGACGGCCGCGAGTGGTACCAGGTGACGGTGGGCGGCGCCGACGGCTCCGACCTGTCCGGCGCCGCCACGCCGGGCAAGGTGCTGGGCCCCTCCTTCAGCGCTGCGGAAGTGCCGGAAGTGGTCGAAGCCCTGCTGGACACCTATCGGCGCGAGCGCATCAGCGTGGAGGGGCGGCTGGAGACCTTCATCGCCACCGTGCGGCGCACCGGCATCGAGCCCTTCAAGGCCGCCGCCAACGCAGCCCGCCTGGCAGAGAAGGAGACCGCATGACGGCCCGCACCCTCCAGGTCCTGACCGCCCACGAGTACGCGGAGATGGGCACCGGCATGAACGTGCTGCGCATCGCCAACGACCGCGACGTGGAAGACCTCGACTTCGAAGGCGCCCAGGTGATCGAGCTGGACTTTCCCCGGTTCACCGACGGCCGCGCCTACAGCCAGGCCCACGCGCTGCGCCGGCGCGGGTTCGGCGGTGAACTGCGCGCCGTCGGCGCGGTGCTGATCGACCAGCTGGTGCTGATGCAGCGCAGCGGTTTCTCCAGCGCGGTGCTGCGGGCCGACCAGAACCCGGCCCATGCGCAGCGCCAGTTCGATCGCTTCGCCGCCTTCTACCAGGGCGACGCCACCGGCAACCAGCCGCGTTTCCGGAGCGCGGCCTGATGCGCGCGACCGAGCTGCACGCGCGGCCTTCGCCCGGTTACGAAGCCCGGCTCGAGCGCACGCGTTCGCTGCTGGTGCGCGCGGCGGCCGGGTACGCGCCGCTGGTGCAGGCCAGCAGTTTGGGTGCCGAGGACATGGTGATCTCGCACCTCGTGCAGTCGCTGGAGCTGGACATCCCCGTGTTCGTGCTCGATACGGGCCTGCTGCACGCCGAGACGCTGGCGGTGCTGGAGCGCCTCCAGGCGCGTTCGCGCGTGCCGGTGCAGGTCTGGCGGCCGGAACCGGATGCGGTGATCCGCTTCGTCGAGCGCGAAGGCGACCGGGCCATGTACCGCAGCGTCGAGCTGCGCAAGGCCTGCTGCCACATCCGCAAGGTCGAGCCGCTGCAGCGCGCGCTGGCCGGCCAGCGCGCCTGGATCACCGGGCTGCGGCGCGAGCAGTCGGCCGCCCGCGCCGAAGTGCCGCTGGTGGACGACAGCGAGCCGCGCGTCAAGTTCAACCCGCTGGCCGAATGGACCTGGGGCGACGTCTGGCACTGCATCGCGACCGAGGGCATCGACTACCACCCGCTGCACGACCAGTTCTATCCCAGCATCGGCTGCGCGCCCTGCACCCGGGCGATCAGCCTGGGCGAGGACTTCCGGGCCGGGAGGTGGTGGTGGGAGGATGCGTCCGCGAAGGAATGCGGCCTGCACGTCAAGACCGAAGGAGAACCCGCATGAACGCCCGCGTGGACCCGCAGCTGCTCGCCCGCCTGGGCAACGGCCACCTCGATGCGCTGGAGGAGGAAGCGATCTTCGTGCTGCGCGAGGTGGCTGGCGCCTTCGAGCGCCCCGCCCTGCTGTTCTCCGGCGGCAAGGATTCGCTGGTGCTGCTGCGCTGTGCCGAGAAGGCGTTCGGCATCGGCCGCCTGCCCTACCCGCTGCTGATGATCGACACCGGGCACAACTTCCCGGAGGTCACCGGTTTCCGCGACCGACGCGCGGCGGAACTGGGCGCCGAGCTGATCGTGCGCAGCGTGGAAGACTCGATGCGGCGCGGCACAGTCCGCCTGGCCCGCCCCGACGAACCGCGCAACCCGCACCAGTCGGTCACCCTGCTGGAGGCGGTGGAGGAGTTCCGCTTCGACGCGCTGATCGGCGGTGCCCGCCGCGACGAGGAGAAGGCCCGCGCCAAGGAGCGCATGTTCTCCCACCGCGACGGCTTCGGCCAGTGGCAGCCCAAGAGCCAGCGGCCCGAGCTGTGGACGCTGTTCAACACCCGGCTGCACCCCGGCGAGCACTTCCGCGTGTTCCCGATCTCCAACTGGACCGAGCTGGACGTGTGGCAGTACATCGAGCGCGAGCAGATCGAACTGCCGTCGCTCTACTACGCGCACCAGCGCCAGGTGGTCGAGCGCAAGGGCCTGCTGGTGCCCGTGACCGAGCTGACCCCGCCGCGCGAAGGCGAAACCGCCACCCCGCGCACGGTGCGCTTCCGCACCCTGGGCGACATCACCTGCACCTGCCCGGTGGCCAGCACGGCCGCGAACGCCGCCGAAGTGGTGGCCGAGACGCTGGCCGTCGAAGTCAGCGAGCGCGGCGCCACCCGCATGGACGACAAGACCTCGGACGCGTCCATGGAGCGGCGCAAGAAGGAAGGGTATTTCTGATGGCGACCGATACCGCAGCCCCGCTGCGCTTCATCACCGCCGGCTCGGTCGACGACGGCAAGAGCACGCTGATCGGCCGGCTGCTGGTCGACAGCAAGGCCGTGCTGCAGGACCAGCTGGCCGGCGTACAGCGCGCCGGCGCCACCGACCTGGCCCTGCTCACCGACGGCCTGCAGGCCGAGCGCGAACAGGGCATCACGATCGACGTGGCCTGGCGCTACTTCGCCACGCCGGCGCGCAAGTTCATCATCGGCGACGCGCCCGGCCACGAGCAGTACACCCGCAACATGGTCACCGCCGCTTCGGCCGCGGACGCCGTGGTGGTGCTGGTCGATGCCACCAAGCTGGCCTGGCAGGCGGGCGAGCCGGCGCTGCTGCCGCAGACGCACCGGCACGCCCTGCTGGCCCACCTGCTGCGGGTGCCCTCGATCGTGTTCGCGGTGAACAAGCTCGATGCCATCGAGGACCCCGCGCTGGCCTTCGGCCGCATCGCGTCCGCCCTGCAGCGCTTCGCCGCAGCCGCCGGCCTGCAGGCGCAGGCGGTGGTGCCGGTCTCGGCGTTGCAAGGGCTCAACGTGGTCCAGCCCACGCCGGGATGGTGCGGCTACCAGGGCCCGTCCCTGCTGCAGTGCCTGGAATCGCTACCGGTAGCAGCCGCCGAGACCCAGGAAACCTTCTCGTTCCCGGTGCAATGGGTGGAGAAGGCGCCCGAGGGCAGCGACACGCGCCAGGGCCGCCGCGTGTTCTGGGGCCGGGTGGCCACCGGCGCGGTGGCGCCGGGCCAGGCCGTGCGGGTGATGCCCTCGGGGCAGACGGCCCAGGTGGTGCAGGTGCTGGACGGCGTGCGCCGGCCGCGCGAAGTGGCCGCCGGCCACAGCGCCGGCCTGGTGCTGGACCGCGAGGTCGATGTCTCCCGCGGCGACTGGCTGCTGGCGGCCGACGCGCCGGAAGCGGTGCGCGAGCTGTCGGGCACCATCGCCTGGCTGGACGACGAGCCCCTGCCGGCCGGCCGGGTGTACTGGGCGCTGCACGGCCACCGCTGGGTCAAGGCCCGCGTGCGGCGGGTGGTCCATCGCCTGGACATCCACACCCTGCAGCCGCAGCCGGCCGGGGAACTGGAGCCCAACGCCATCGGCCGGATCGAGTTGGCCCTGCAGGAGCCGCTGGCCGTGCGCTCCTTCGGGCGCGCCCGTGGACCGGGCTCGCTGGTCCTGGTCGATACCACCAGCCACCGCACCGCCGCGGCGCTGCTGGTCGATTGAGCAACGTCAAGGTAGCCCGCCGGGCTCTGCGGCACCATGCCCTCGAGCCCGTCCGGCCCCTGCCGGACCGTTAAAATTCGGGGTTTTCCCCAGCGATGACCGCCAGCACATGACCCACGTCGTCACCGAACAATGTATCCGCTGCAAGTACACCGACTGCGTGGACGTCTGCCCCGTGGACTGCTTCCGCGAAGGCCCCAACATGCTGGTGATCGATCCGGACGAGTGCATCGACTGCGCCGTCTGCATCCCGGAGTGCCCGGTGAACGCGATCTATGCCGAGGAGGACGTCCCGGCCGACCAGGTGGCCTTCATCAAGCTCAATGCCGAACTGTCGCCGGCCTGGAAGAGCATCACCAAGCGCAAGCCGGCGCTGGACGACGCCGAGGAATGGAAGGACAAGCCGGGCAAGCTCTCGGAGCTCATCCGGTAATAGGACCACCCCGGGACAACGACCACCCCGAAGCGCCTTCGGCGCCTCCCCTCAAGGGGCGCCGCCAGCGGCCCGGCGAAGCCGGTTCCGCGGCGGCCCCGAGTAGGTGAGGCCCAGAGCGATAGCGGAGCAAGCTAGGATTCGAATGGAACCCCGACTCAGCCAAGAAGTGATCAAGACCGCCGCCGAGCATGACGGCCCCATCGAGACCGACGCCGTGATCGTCGGGGCCGGCCCGGTCGGGCTGTTCCAGGTCTTCGAGCTGGGCCTGCTGGAGATCAAGGCCCACGTGATCGATTCGCTGGCCTACCCCGGCGGCCAGCCGATCGAGCTTTACCCGGACAAGCCGATCTACGACATCCCGGCCATCCCGGTGTGCACCGGCAAGGAGCTGACCGACGCCCTGCTCAAGCAGATCGAGCCGTTCGGCGCCACCTTCCACCTGGGCCAGACCGTCACCGAGCTGAGCAGGCAGGACGACGGCCGCTTCTTCGTGCAGACCTCCAAGGGCACCCAGTTCCTGACCAAGACCGTCTTCATCGCCGCCGGCGTGGGCGCCTTCGAGCCGCGCACGCTCAAGGTCGACGGCCTGGACAAGTTCAGCGACTCGCAGCTGTTCTACCGGGTCCGCAACCCGGCCGACTTCGCCGGCAAGAACCTGGTGATCGTCGGCGGCGGCGACTCGGCGCTGGACTGGACGCTCAACTTCGCGGCCGAGGGCCCGAACAAGGCCGAGAGCGTGATCCTGGTGCACCGGCGCGACGGCTTCAAGGCCGCGCCCGCCTCGGTGGCGAAGATGCGGGAGCTGTGCGACCAGTACGAGATGCAGTTCATCGTCGGCCAGGTCACCGGCTACGAGGAAAAGGACGGCCGCCTGACCGGCGCCAAGGTCACCGGCGCCGACGGCGTGACGCGCGTGGTGCCGCTGGACATGCTGCTGGTGTTCTTCGGCCTGTCGCCCAAGCTGGGGCCCATCGCCGACTGGGGCCTGGACATCGAGCGCAAGCAGCTGGTGGTGGACACCGAGAAGTTCTCCACCAGCGTGCCCGGCATCTTCGCGGTGGGCGACATCAACACCTACCCCGGCAAGAAGAAGCTGATCCTCTCGGGCTTCCACGAATGCGCGCTGGCCGCCTTCGCCGCCGCGCCCATCATCTTCCCGGAGAAGGGCAAGATCCACCTGCAGTACACCACCACCTCGCCCAAGCTGCACAAGGTGCTGGGGGTGGAGTCGCCGGTGTTCGACTGACACCGCACGGCAGCCATGGCATGACGGGGGCCCTGCGGGGCCCTTCTTCATGGCGGCTTACAATCCGCGCCGCGCTCGCAAGGGCGCATCCGCTAGGGGTGTTGCTGCCTTCAGGCAGCGACTGAGACAGTCCCTTCGAACCTGATTGAGGTAATCCTCGCGCAGGGAAGCCGGCCAACGCAGCAGCGCCCTTCGCGGGCTTCGCTCCCAGGCTTGCCTTCGCGCGACCCACTGGAGTTTCGCGATGGCCACCCTCCCGCCTGCCGCAGCAACGCTGCCCCTTCCCGCCGCCAACCAGGCGCTGACACCCCTGCCCGCTTCCGAGCGCGTATTCGGCTGGCGCGAACACGCGTCCCTGTGGTTCAGCCTGGGCGTCGGCCTGCTGGTGATGCAGGTCGGCGCCTACCTGGTGCCGGCGCTCGGCGCGCGCGATGCCCTGCTGGCGATCGTCGCCGGTTCGGTCATCGGCGCCGGGCTGCTGGCCTGGGTCGCCAAGCTGGGCTGCGACAGCGGCCTGGCCAGCGCCGGGCTGATGCATGCCGTCTATGGCAGCGGCTTCGCGCGGCTGCCCATCGTCCTGAACATCGTCCAGCTGCTCGGCTGGGGGACGTTCGAGCTGGTCGTGATGCGCGATGCCACCGTGGCCATCGCCGCCCAGGGCGGCAGCGCCGCCGGCTGGTGGCCGCTGGCCGCGACGCTGGCCTGGGGCGGGCTGGTAGCGCTGCTGGTCTCCGGCTCGATGGTGCGGCTGGTGCGCCGAATCGTCTCGCGCGTCGCGCTGCCGCTGGTGGTGCTGTCGCTCCTGTGGCTCAGCTGGCAGTTTCTCGGCATGGCCCAAGCGCAGGGCTGGCAGGCGCTGTGGCGCCGCCCGGGCGCCGGCGGCATGGGCGTGCTGCAAGCCCTGGACCTGGTGATCGCCATGCCGATCTCCTGGCTGCCGCTGGTGGCGGACTATGCCCGGCACGGCTCGAGCGGGCGCGCCGCCCTGAAGGGAACCTGGTTCGGCTTCGCCCTGGCCAACACCTGGTGCTATGCCCTCGGCGTGCTGGTGGCACTGACCCTGCCCAGCCAGGACCTGGTGACGGCCCTGCTGCTGGCGCAAGGCGGCCTGATCGCGCTGTCGCTGATCCTGATCGACGAGGTCGACAACGCTTACGGCGACGCCTACTCGGGTGCCGTGTCCAGCCACAGCCTGGCGCCGGGCTGGAGCATCCGGCGCTGGGGACTCGCCATGGCCGTGGTCTGCACCGCCATGGCCCTGGTGCTGCCCATGCACAGCCTGGAGCCGTTCCTGCTGCTGCTCAGCTCGGTGTTCGTGCCGCTGTTCGGCGTGGTGCTGGGCCGGCTGTCCTTCGGCACCGACACCGTGGCGCTGCTCGCGCGGGCGCGCCGCGCCGAAGCGGTGCCGATCGCGATCTGGGTCGCCGGCATCGTCACGTACCACGCCTGCGGCCGGTTCGCGCCTGCACTGGGCTCGGCCCTGCCCGCGCTGGCGCTGACCTTCGCGCTGGCGTGGGCCACGCGGCCGCGGGCGAAATCCTAGGCCGCCCGCAGTCGCGCCGGCTGCAGCGCCTGCGCATCGGGCGGTGTTCGCCCCAGCAGCAACGCCGCCTCGTCGAGGTTGGGCGTGACGCGTGCCGCTAGAATCCGCGAACGCTTCGCCGCTTGCGGTGAAGTCCGCTGGGGGTGTTGCCGTGCGCGGCGACTGAGAGAGTCCCTTTGAACCTGATTGAGGTAATCCTCGCGCAGGGAAGCAAGCGTCGGGCGGCGCTCCGGGTTCTCGCAGGAGCAGCAAGCCGTCCCCCGCTGGCCCACCTGCCACCACCGTTGAAGGACACGGCGTGGCACGACTCCAACCGATTCCGGGCGCAGTAGCGCTCCTTCTTCTTGCGCTGTCCGCGGCGCAGGCGCAGGAAACCACCTTGCGCCCCCTCGTCATCACGCCGGCCGAGGTGCCGGCGGCGGCCGACGTCACCGGCTTCGGCGACTTCCCGCGCAAGGAAGTGCCGGTGTCCACCACCGTCATCACCGGCCAGGAGATCGACGACAGCGGCGCACGCCGCCTGGCCGACCTGACCCGCTTCGACAGCTCCGTCAGCGACGCCTACAACGCGCCCGGCTACTGGGACTTCCTGTCCATCCGCGGCTTCACCCTGAACAACCAGTTCAACTACCGGCGCGAGGGCCTGCCGATCAACGCGGAGACCACGATCCCGCTGGACAACAAGGAACGCATCGAGGTGCTCAAGGGCACCAGCGGCATCCAGGCCGGCACCAGCGCGCCGGGCGGGCTGGTCAACTATGTCGTCAAGCGCCCGACCGCACGCCCGCTGCGCGAAGTGCGCCTGGAGGCGAGCCAGCGCGGCAGCCTGCTGGGCGCGGTCGACCTGGGCGGCCGCTTCGGGGTCGACGACGCCTTCGGCTACCGCCTGAACGCCGCGCAGGAGCGCCTGCGCCCGCTGGTGCGCAACACCGACGGCGAGCGCAGCCTGCTGGCGCTGGCGGCCGACTGGCGCGCCAGCCGCGATGCGCTGGTGGAAGCCGAGATCGAATGGAGCCGGCACGGCCAGCCCAGCCAGACCGGCTTCAGCCTGCTCGGCAACGTCCTGCCCGGCCCGGTGGACCCGCGGCTGAACCTGAACAACCAGCCCTGGCTGCAGCGCTCGCAATTCGACGCCCTCACCGGCACCCTGCGCTTCACCCAGGCGCTGGGCAGCAACTGGCGCTGGACCGCGCAACTGGGCACCCAGCGGCTCGAGACCGACGACTTCACGGCCTTTCCATTCGGCTGCTCGGCGGAAGGCAACTTCGACCGCTTCTGCTCGGACGGCACCTTCGACTACTACGACTTCCGCAGCCAGGACGAGCGCCGCCGGCGCGATGCCGCGGCCGGTAAGCTGGCCGGCAGCGTGCAGGCCGGCGGCGTCACGCACGAGCTGTCGGGCGGGGTGCTGCGGCATCGCACGCGAGATCGCTTCAACCCGCAGGCCTTCAACCTGGCCGGCACCGGAACCATCGACGGCCTGGCCGTGGTGCCGCCCAGCCCGGTGACCGGCTTCATCGTGCCGGACCGCGACGAGCACACCACCGAGTTCCACCTGCAGGACGCGGTCCGCTGGAACGATCGCCTGACCACCTGGCTGGGCGTGCGCCACACGCGCCTGGACCGCGGCTACCGCCAGAGCCTGACCACGCCGTGGGCGGCCGTCAGCTACAAGCTCGGCGACCAGGTGGCGTACGGCAGCTGGGGCGAAGGCGTGGAGTCCTGGCAGGTCACGACCGATCCGCTGTTCGCCCTGGCCAACGCCGGGCAGGTGCTGCCGGCCGCCAAGTCGCGCCAGGCCGAGGTGGGGCTGCGCGGCGGCGATGCGGCGCTGGGCTGGCAGGTCGCGCTGTTCCAGGTGCGCCGCCCGATGACCAACTTCGACTTCTGCACCCGCACCTTTGCCTGTGCCGTCGGCCAGTACGACGGCTCGGCCGTGCATCGCGGGCTGGAGGCCTCGGCGCAATGGACGCAAGGGCCGTGGCGGCTGCAGGGCGGCGCCACCCTGCTGCGCGCGCGCCGCGAAGGCAGCGTCTACGAGCCCGCCACCAACGGCCAGCAGCCGGTGAACGTGCCGGAGGTCGTGCTGCGCGGCAGCGCCGCCTACCGCCTCGCGGCCGTGCCGGGCCTGGAGCTGCAGGGCCACGTCTCGCACGAGGGCTCGCGCCCGGTGCTGGCCGACGGCTCGGTGTCGATCCCCTCGTGGACGCGCCTGGACGCCGCGCTGCGCTACGAGCGCCGCATCGGCGCGGCCGACACCACCTGGACCGTGGGCGTGCACAACCTGCTGGACCGCCGCTACTGGCGCGAATCCCCCACCCAGTTCGCGCACGTCTACCTGTACCCGGGTGCCCCTCGCACCCTTCGCGTGTCTTTTGCTGCCGCGTTCTGAAGAAGAGCCGAAAAGTCCCGCTATAATCGAAGGCTCTTTCCCCGATAGCTCAGTCGGTAGAGCGCCGGACTGTTAATCCGTAGGTCCCTGGTTCGAGCCCAGGTCGGGGAGCCAAATCCAGCAAGGCCCCGCACGCAAGTGCGGGGCCTTTGCTTTTGGCTGAGCCGAATGCAGCCGCACTTGCCCGATTCGAGCGCCTGCGGCAAGCTGGGGCCGCAACTTCCGCCCCACACGCCATGTACACGCGAATCCTTGTTCCGGTCGACGGCTCGTCGTTCTCGAACCAGATCCTGCCGCTGGCAGGCACGATCGCGAGGGCGACCGGCGCCCAGCTGGCCCTGTACCGCGCGGTCGGAAGGACCGACGGGGTCGCCGAGGCGCGCCATGCATTGCAGACCCTGGCCGATTCCTGCGGGGCCGAGGCCATCTGCACGGAGGTGCACGGGGGCGTGGCCGAGGCGATCCACCAGGAAGCCGAGCGCGTTCCCGGCACGCTGGTGGCCATCACCTCGCATGGGCGATCCGGCGTCATGCGCGCCGTGCTCGGCAGCACGGCGCTGGACGTCTTGCGCACCGGCGGCAACCCCATCCTCGTCTACCGCCCCCGGGAGCCGGCCGCGGGTTCGGCAGCCGCCGGGGCGGCGATCGAACGCATCTTCGTTCCGCTGGACGGCAGCCCCTTGTCCGAATCGATCATCCCGCAGGCCGTGGACCTCGCGCGCGGGTTGAAGGCGCGCATGGTGGTGGTCGCGGTGCTCGGCCGGGTCGGTGCGTCCGGGCTGGAAGGGCTCGACGTCATGGAGTCCAACTACGTCCAGAACCAGGCGGCGGCGATCACCCGGACGCACGGCATCGATGCCGGGTGGGAGGTCCTGCATGGCGATCCGGAGAAGGCAATTCCGGAATTCGTGCGCAACTACCCCGCTTCGATCCTGGCCATGACCACGCGCGGGCGCAGCGCCGTGACCTCCGCCCTGCTCGGCAGCGTCACGGCCGCTGCCTTGCGGGACGGGGGCGTGCCGGTGTTCACGCGCCTGCCGTGAGGCGAGCCCGCGCGGGCTTCGATCCTTTGCCGCTGCTTCCCAAGGCCAGCGGCAGCAACGCCGGCAGCGCGTCAGTGCCCGTCGGCCCCCTTCAAAGCAGGTGCCAGATCAACTGCGCGTTGATGCGGTAGTTGCGCGGCTCCTCCGGTGGCGCGCCGACCGGCAGGCTCAGCGTCACGCGGGCGCTGGCGGTGCTGCCGAAGGTCAGGTTGACGCCGGCACCGACCGCGGTGAGCGCATCGGAGCCGCGCGGATTCAACTGCGGCCGGAACGGGCGGACCACGCCGTGGTCCAGGAAGACGAAGGCCGATCCGGCAGCGGCGGACGACGGCGGCAGGGCCAGCCGGTAATGCGCCTCCAGGTTCAGGACATACCCGCGGTCGCCGGAGAACAGGCCCAGCGAGTGGCCGCGCACCGAGCCTTCGCCGCCGATCACGATCTGCTCGCTGGACGGCAGCAGCTTGAGCGGGGCGTACTGCCAGGAGAGCGAGCCCACCAGCGTCAGGTCGGGGCTCCAGGTGAGGCTGCGCCGCAGGGTGCCGCGCAGCAGCGTGTAGTGGCGCGCGGGCGCGCCGTCCGGCCGGTCGATGCCGGAGCCGAGTTCGGCGGTGCCGGTCCAGTAGCCGTTGTCGCCGAGGACCTGCAGGTCCAGCCCCACGGTGCCGCCCGAGAGTTCGGACGCCGTCAGCGGCGTGCCGACGATCCAGTTGGCGGTACGCCGCTGCTTGAACGAGGCCAGCGCGTCGAGCTGAAAGCGCGATTGGACCCGCAGCGGATGGCGCAGCGACAGCGAGATCGACTCGGCCGAACCGGTGACGTCGAGCGGCGCGATCGGCCCGTTCACGACGCGCGTGCGGTCCTTGAAGTAGCCCAGCGTCAGCCGGGTGCCGAGCCTGGTGACTGGCACGCCGTAGCTGAGGTAGTTGCCTTCGTGTCCTTCCGATCGAACCGCCGACAGGTAGATGTCGTCACGCCGGCCGGTCAGGCTGCGGCGCATGTAGGCAACGCCCACGCGCCCCTCGCCGGTGAGCGTCGAACCGGAGTTGTCGACGAACAGGCGCAGCTCGTTGCGCTTGGGCTCCTGCACCTGCAGCTGGATGTCGGTCTGGCCAAGCTCGCTGCCGGGCCGCAGGTCGGCGCGCAGCTGCGCGTCGTTGCTGCGGTTGAAGCGGACCAGGTCCTGCTCGAGCTCGCCCATGTCGACCAGCATCGGCGGCTTGAGCGTGAGCCGGTCGCGGATGTAATCCTCGTTGGTCGACTCGTTGCCCTGGATGCGCACCTGCCCGACCCGCCCTTCCACCAGCCGGATGCGCACCGTGCCGTCGGTGACGTCCTGCGGCGGCAGCACGGCCTGCGCGGTGACGATGCCCTTGGCCCGGTACAGCTCGTTGATGCGCGCCGTCAGCTCGCGCAGGTCCGACAGGCGCAGGCTGCGGCCGCGGTAGCCCGCCACCAGCGCGTCGATCGCCCCCGCATCGAGCAGCTCCGAGCGCGGCTCGACCCGGATCTCGCGCACCTCGAAGGGCATGGAATCGGCCCCCGCAGGGGCGGGTTCCGCCGGCGCGGTGGGCCGCACCGGCTGCTCGATGCGGTCGCGGCGCAGTTCGTCGGCGCGCATGCGCCGCTCGCGCTCGATCTCGCGCTGCTGGATCACCGCCGGATCGGACCCGGGCGGAATCTGGACCGGCTGCGCCAGCGCGCCGCCGGCCAGGACGAGGAAGGCCAGCCCGAGCGGCAGGCGCGAAGTCTCGCGGCGATGTCCGCCGCTGCATGGTTCGTGTTGCAGGGTTCTCACTCCTCGCGCCGCTCCTCGCCCTCGGCGGCCGGCGGCTGGCCCAGCATCACCGGCACACCGGTGTAGCGCACGGTCTCGCCGCTGGGCTGGATGGCGGGCCGCGACGGCGGGTTGGCCAGCCGCACCACCAGCGCGCCCTGGTCGAGCGAGGTTTCCGCCACGCTCGAATCGAGCCCGGTGGACTGGCTCAGCACCGTGTGCGTCAGGTACTTGCGGTGGATGATGTCGGCGCCGCGCGTCTCGAACGCGCTGCGGTCCAGGTACAGGTAGAAGGTTCCGGGCGCGCTGTACAGCTGCACGTCGTACGGGTTCTGCACGGCCGGGCTGGCGTTGTCCATCAGCAGGCGGGTCTGCGGGTTGTCCACCAGCAGCCGGTTGCCGATGTAGCCGGAGACCAGCTCGATCGTGCCGGTGGGCGCGGTCAGCGCCGCGTTCTGCGCTGCGAAGCGGTCGAACGTGATGCCGAACGGGCTGTTGATGGTCAGCCGGACATTGCTCATCACCGGCCGGTTGCGGCCGATCAGCGTGGCCTGCAGCGCCGGCGACGCCTGGGTGTGCTGGATCGACGCATCGACGCTGTCGCTCACCAGCACCAGCCGGCGGCCGACTTCGAAGCTGTCGCCGACGATGGCGTCGCGCGCATAGAGCACCACGCCGCCGCCGACCACCCGGCTCACGTCGATGGCGCCGTTCTGCGCATCCATCGTCGCGTCGCCCGCGACCGCATGGACCAGGTTGCCGGTGATGTTGTCGCGCGCGACCAGGGTGGCATTGCCGATGGTGGCGACGACGTCGCCCACGCGGATGTCCGAACCGGCGGTCAGCGTGATGTTCCCGTTGGCGGTGCCGGTGCCCAGGTCGATGTCGCCGTTCGTGGCGGTCAACACGGCGCTGCCGGCCGTGCTGGTCACCGTCGTCGCATCAACGTTGTCGGCCGCGACCAGTTGCACGTCGTGGGCCGCACGGGTCAGGTTTCCGGTGGCGCTCCCGCCCTGCGCGTTCAGCAGCACGTTGCCGGCCAGGCTCTCGATGCGCGTGTAGCGCGCCCCCGGCGTGCCGCCAATCGACTGGCCGGCGGTGATGGTGACATCGTTCCGGGCTTCCACCACGTCCACCTTCACGTTGCCGGTCGTGGCCGTCAGCGTCACGGTATCGGCCGAGTCGGTGGTGCTGGCCACCAGGTCGCCCGTCGCAGTGGTGGCAGCGAGGCTGCCGGCACCGGTCGTCAGCGCGTTCGCGGTGATGCCGGTCTGGGCGTTCAGCGTCATCGCACCTTGCGCGTTGGCGCTGCCGAGCAGCATGGCGCCGGTCTGCGCGGTCGCAGCCAGCGCGCCGTTGACGGCTTGCGTGGTCGTCAGGTCGAGCTCGTTGCTGGCCGTCAGCGTCACGTTGCCGTTGCCGCGGGTGACATCGCCCGTGATGCTGCCGCCTTGCGCATTCAGCGCCACGTGGCCGCCCAGGCTCTCGATGCGCGTGTAGCGCGCCCCCGGCGTGCCGCCGATCGACTGGCCGGCGGTCACGGTCACGTCGTTCTGGCCTTCGACCACATCCACCTGCACGTTGCCGGTCGTCGCCGTCAGCGTCACGGCGTCGGCCGCGTCGGTGGTGCTGGCCACCAGGTCACCCGTCGCAGTGGTGGCAGCGATGCTGCCGGCGCCGGTCGTCAGCGCGTTCGCGGTGATGCCGGTCTGGGCATTCAGCGTCAGCGCACCTTGCGCGTTGGCGCTGCCGAGCAGGATGGCGCCGTTCTGCGCGGTGGCGGTCAGCGCGCCATTCACGGCTTGCGTGGTGCTCAGGTCGAGGCCGTTGCCGGCCGTCAACGTCACGTTGCCGTTGCCACGGGTGACGTCACCCGTGATGCTGCCGCCTTGCGCGTTCAGCGCCACGTTGCCGCCCGCGCTCTCGACGCGCGTGTAGCGCGCCCCCGGCGTGCCGCCGATCGACTGGCCGGCGGTGACTGTCACGTCGTTCCGGGCTTCGACCACGTCCACCTTCACGTTGCCGGTCGTCGCCGTCAGCGTCACGGCATCGGCCGAGTCGGTGGTGCTGGCCACCAGGTCGCCCGTCGCAGCGGTGGCAGCGATGCTGCCGGCGCCGGTCGTCAGCGAGTTCGCGGTGATGCCGGTCTGGGCGTTCAGCGTCAGCGCACCTTGCGCGTTGGCGCTGCCCAGCAGGATGGCGCCGTTCTGCGCGGTGGCCGTCAGCGCGCCATTCACGGCTTGCGTGGTGCTCAGGTCGAGGCCGTTGCTGGCCGTCAACGCGACGTTGCCGCTGCCGCGGGTGACGTCGCCCGTGATGCTGCCGCCTTGCGCGTTCAGTGCCACGTTGCCGCCCAGGCTCTCGATGCGCGTGTAGCGCGCCCCCGGCGTGCCGCCGATCGACTGGCCGGCGGTGACGGTGACGTCGTTCTGGGCGTCGACCACGTCCACCTGCACGTTGCCGGTCGTGGCCGTCAGCGTCACGGCATCGGCGGCGTCGGTGGTGCTGGCCACCAGGTCACCCGTCGCAGTGGTGGCAGCGATGCTGCCGGCGCCGGTCGATAGCGAGCTCGCGGTGATACCGGCCTGGGCCGTCAGCGTCATCTGCCCTTGCGACCGGGCCGATGTGCCCACGGCCACCGACCCGCCGGTCGAAGTCAACGCCAGTGTGCCGTTCTGCGCCGTGGTGCTGGTGGCAGCCAGGTTCCCGCCCGCCACCATCTGCACATCGCCGCCGGCCGTCGTGCTACCAGCCGTCAGCGTGCCGGTGGCGGAGAGCTGGGCCCGGCCGCCGGTGGCCGTCACGGTGCCGGTCGACAGGTTGCCGCCGAGGGCCGCCAGGAGGGCATCGGTTGCCGCGGTCACCGAGGTGATGGCGGCCGACTGCGCGGCCACGTTCACCGAGGCGGTCGCGCTGCCCAGCGTGGCCGCGCTCAGCGCGCCGCCCACGCTCAGGTCCAGCGTGCCCTGGGCGGACGCGCTGCTGACTGCCAGGTCGTCCCGTTCGGACAGGTAAATCGAGCCGCCGCTGCTGGCAGCCGCCAGCGAGGCGACCTGCATCTCGATCGCATTCGGCCGCGCCGCATCGGCCGCACCCGGCCCCGTCTGCGTGGCATTGCCGATGCCGCCGGCTGCGGTGAGCGTGACGCCCGCCCCGGCCGCGTTGGCGACGATATCGTCTTCGGCGTCCTCGCCGGCTTCCAGGATGCGTCCTGCCGTGCTGGTGGCACTCAGCGCCGCGGCCGTTGCGTTGCCGGTCTCGATGTGCGACAGGAACATGTCGCCGGCCGTCGCCAGCGTGATCGTGCCGGTCTGGCTGCGGATGTGGGAGCCGTCCGCCATGTCCAGCGTCGGAGCGGCGATGCCGATCGCGCCGGACCCGGTATCGAGGCTGCCCGTGGCCTGGAAGTTGATGCCGCCCGCGCTGGACTGCAGCGTGGCGGTTCCTGCCCCGGCGACGTTGACCGCGCCGTGGATGTCCAGCCCGGTGGTGCCGCCGCGCAGCACCAGGTCGCCGCCGCTGACCGACATGCCGTCCACCCGCAGCGGCGCCGCCGCCAGGTTGTCGATGTAGGTCCCGCCGTTGCGGCTCACGGTGACCAGCGGACCGCCGGTGCTGTCGACTTCGATGGCGTTGCCGGCGCTGCCGATGGCGCCGCCGGCGTCCAGCCGCAGGCCGCCCACCTTGGCCTTGAGCGTGCCGTCGTTGATCGCATCCAGGATCGATCCCGGCGCGGCCAGCGACGCCGCCCCCGCCGAGAACAGCGAGGACAGGTTGATGTGGCCGGTGAGTTCCCTCAGGTGCACCGGTCCGTTGGCGCGGGCCGTCAGCGCGTAGCCGTCCTGCAGATCCAGCTTGAGCGGGTCGGCCTCGGTGCCGATGCCGCCGGAGCCGCCTTCCACCAGCAGGTTGCGCCCGCTGATGGCGGCCGTGTCGGGCCCGGTCTGCACGTCCCGGATGCCCTTGGCCACCTTGATGCGGATGTCGCCCTGCGCGCTGTTGATGGCCTTGACGTTGACGTCGCCGGCGCCGCCGCCCAGCGTGCCCTCGGAGCCGAGATAGACCTCGTTCTTCGCGTTGATGGTGATCGAGCCGCCCTCGCGGAAATCGACGTCGACGTCGTCCTTGATGTCGATGAAGACCTTGTTGGCCACGTTGTCGACGCGGATGTCGTCGCGCTCGGCACCGGCCGCGGCCAGCTTCTGCTGGTCGGTGAAGCTGCCGGCGTTGGCCAGGCTCAGTTCCACCGTGCCGGCCGACTTGCCGACCGAGCCGTTGAGCGCGTTCAGCGTGACGTGTCGGCCGATCACGTTCGCCTCCTCCACCTGCGCCGTGGTGTCGCCGGTGGTGCGGATCGATCCCAGCGACATCGAGTAGCGCAGCTGCGACTCGGTCCAGCTGCCGCCCTTGGCCAGCGCGGTGCTCTCGGCCGTGGACACCGAGTAGGAGAACGAGGGGTCGTAGGTGCCGGAGCCCCAGGCCGCATGGGCCGCCTTGATCTCGTTGGTGCGGTCGGCTTCGTACGCCGCGATCTGCACGTTGTCCCAGCCGATCGCGCCGAGGTTGGCGCGCTCCTGCGCCGAGGCCACGTAGGCGTAGGTCGAGGGATCGAAGCTGTCGGCCGCGAACTGGCCGGGGATGATCACGCCGTCGCCGTCGAGCTGAGGCCGCACGTTGCGCAGCTGCCAGTAGGCGTGGTAGCCCTGCTCCTTCGATTTTTTGTAGCTGGCCTCGTTGGCGACCACCTTGGCGGATGCCGAGGCGCCGGTCAGGCCGAGCGAGTTCCACCAGCTGCGCAGCTCGTCGATGCTGCGGTCGTCGGCGGTCTCGCTCTTGTTCCAGTCGTACAGGCTGCCGTTGGCCACGCTGATGGTGACGTCACCGGCCTGCGACTCGACCTTGTCGAGGTAGAGGTGGCCGTTGGCCTGGCGCACGTTGATGTTGCCGGCCGCCCCGGCCGACAGCCCGCCGGAGGCCTTGGAGGTCTCGTCGACCTGGCCGACCTGCAGGTTCAGCGCCGTCGTGTCGGTGCCGATGGCGCCATTCACGGCCTTGAGGACCACGTCCTGGCCCTTGATGCGCACCGCGCTGTCGACGCCGGTGGCGATCGACACCAGGTTGCGCTCGGCCGTGACGTAGGCGTTGGCCGTGCCGGCGTCGATCGAGTTGACCGTGATGTCGCCGCTGGTGGTGCGCAGCGCCACCACGGCGTTGCTCGAGCGCGCCTTGACGTCGCCGCTGCCCACCTGCTGCAGCGTGATCGCCGACGCCTCGGTGCCGATGCCGTCGCGGCCGTACAGGTCGTGCGCCTTGGCGATCAGCGTCGACTGCGCCGTGTCCACGCCGCTCGCGCCGCTCGACAGGCCCTGGATGCTGCCGGCGCTGGAACTCATGGTCAGCGAGCCGTTGCGGCTGGCGATGGCGCCCTGCCCCAGCAGGATCGAGCCGACCGACTGCACCGTGACGGCGCTGGTGTCGTAGCCGGCGAAGTTGATCGCGATCGGGTAGTCGGCCTTGACCGAGAAGCGGTGGAAGTCCTGGCCGATGCGCTTCCAGACCTCCACGTCCTCCCGGCACCAGTACGCGCCGCAGCCATGGCGGCCGGTCTCGTAGCTGGAGGCGTGGTGGAAGTCCCTGGTCGTGCGGTAGCTGAAGTCGTACTTGAACGCCGTACCGGCGTTGGCGGGGTCGTACTCGAGGTAGCCGCCGCGCTGGAAATCGATGGTCGTGCCCGGCACGTAGTAGTAGTTGGTCAGCCAGTAGTCGCTGCCATCGTCGCGGGCGCAGCTGTCGCCGCCGATGCCGTAGCAGCCCTTGGTGGTGTAGACGACCTTGTCGCGCTGCACCACCTGCTGCTGCCCGGCCGTCCAGCCGAAGCGCCAGCCGGCCTGCGGCGCGTACGTGGTGTCGCGCGTGTTGCTGACGTAGCTCGGGCTCTTCTCCTCGCTGCCCCAGAACTCCTTCTTCTGGATGTCGGCGCCGATGCGGCGGAACTCGGTGGTGACGAAGCGGTTGCTGCCGTCGGGCGCCAGCCGCGAGGTGTCGGTGATCCGGATCACGCCCTCGAGGTTGTTGCCGGCATCCAGGCCCTGCAGCACGACGGCGTGCGCCGTGTCGTTCTTGACGTAGATCTTGCCGTAGCCGTCGATGGTGCGCAGCTGGCCGCCGCCGGTGTTGATGATGCGGCCGGTCAGCTGCATGTAGCTGCCTTCCAGCGCGACCGGCTTGATCTCGATGCGCTGCTCGCGCGCGTTCCACACCGCGTCGATCAGCTTCTCGGCATTGCCGCCGCCGTAGTACTTCAGGCCGGACAGCGCGTAGTACGGGTCGGCCGGGCGGTTGGCGCTGTAGTGCGCCTGCGCGTTGGCGATCTGCTGCTCCACGCTGGCCGCGCCGCGGGCGCCGCTGATGGCGTCGAGGTGGACCGACATCTCCGGCATGCCGGCCTGCACCAGGCCGTTGATGTTCAGGATGCGCGCGTTCAGGAACACGTTGTTCCCGGCCACGATGCCGCCCAGGCCGTTGCGTCCGGTGCCGACCGTCTCGCGGGCGCCGTTCGGGTTGGTCGCGCTGGCGCCGATGGCGTAGTTGATGGAACGGTTGCGGTAGTCGTCGACGAAGGCGTTGGCGATGTCGGACCACAGCGCGGTCGGGTCGCTGGCCACCGGGTAGAAGCCGTCGACGAAGGACAGCACGAAGTCGCGCCCGGCGGTGATGTGCACCTCGTTGCCCAGCACGCGGGCCCCGGTCTGGGTGCCGTCGCGGCGGGTCACGCTCTTGATGATCACGCTGCCGTCGGGGTTGGTCAGGTTGATCACCCCGTTCATGTTGCGCACCTCGTCGGTCACCTCGAGGTTGGGCTGCGCGCTGCTGTTCGACGGCACGTCGATGGTGACGTTGATCGACGGCGCCCCGCCGGCGGAGCCGGTGGTGATCGAGCCGAAGGCGGCGCCGCCGCCGGTGCGGCTGTTGATCTCGGCGTTGCTGGCCACCGGTGCGCCGTTGAGGTACAGGTGGCCGCCCGGGTTGTCCGGAATCTTCAGGTAGCCGACCCGGATGTAGTTGTCCGAGCTGGACTGGATGTTGATGCTGGCATTGCCCGGCGCCTTGAGCGTGCCGGTGCCATACAGGCGGCCGCCCTTGACGTGGATGTCGCCGCCGGTGGCCGTGATGTTCTCGATCGGCGTGAACCACACGATCTTGGACGTCACGCCGGCGCCCAGGTAGGCGTCGCGGTCGGCCTTGAGCCGCTGGATCTCGGCGTCGAAGGCCGCCACGATCTCGGGCGAGTTCGCGTACTGGGTCTTGAGCTGCTCGTAGCGCGCCAGGTCGGCGTTGATGGAGGCGACCAGGTCCTGCTGGAAGCTCTGGCCGACCCGGGCTCGCGCGTCCTCGCTGTTGGCGGTGATGGTCGGGTTGGCGCCGGAGCCGGAGATCGCCAGGTTCACCACGTTCTGGATGCCGACCTCCACCGCGCCGTTGACCATGGCACCGGTGGTCGCCAGCGAGGTGCTGCTGCCGCCGGTGGTCTCGAAGGACACGTCGCCGCCGCCGAAGGCGTTGGAGATGGCGCTGCCGATGGCGGCCAGGGCCTGCTGGTACAGGTCCTTGGCGACGCCGTGGCCGCGCACGTGGGTGTTGCCCGCCGTGGTGTCCAGGTAGATGTCGCGCACCGAGCGCACCTTGGCGCGGTCGTGCACGAACACCTGGTTGTCCTGGTTCACCAGCGCGTCGGCTTCGGGCGACCCGGTGATCGGGATCGCCACGTTGTTGAAGACGTTGGTCAGGGCGGTGGCGCGCAGGTCGTTGACGCTGGCGCCGGCCTGGCCGGCCTGGAGCTGGATGTTCCAGTCGGCGCGCAGGCTGGCATCGGGGTTGATCACCACCGAGTTGGCGGTGCGCACGGCGGAACCCGACGCGCCCTTGGCCACCCCGGCCAGGCCGTAGGTGGAGGTGTAGCTCTCGGTCTGGACGTTGGCCGAGGTGCTGGCGCCCATCACGATCTCGCCCTTGGAGTCGACCGTCGCGCCCTGCCCGACCTCGGCGCTCGCGTTGGCGGTCGCGTCGAAGTCGGAATCGGCCAGCGCCACGGCGATGGCGCCACCGGCATCCAGGTGCGCCTTCTGCGTCGCCTGGATGCTGTTGAGCGCTGTCACCGTGACCTGGCCGTAGCGGCCCTCGTCGTCGTCGCCCAGCAGGCGCACCGTCGCGTTCTTGCCGATGCGCGCGAGGGTGTCGAGCCGCAGGTCGGTCTCGGCATACGCGCCGGCGCCGGCGAACAGGCCACCCGATGCGGCCTTGACGTCCCAGCCGTTGTCGGGCTTGACCGCCAGGTTCTCGGCCTTGATCGACAGCGGCAGCTGGATGCTGGTCGCGTCGGCGCCGACCTGCAGCACGGCGTTGTCGGCCACCTGCGCGGTGACGCGCGAGTCGATGTCGTGTTCGCCATAGGCGCCGCTGCCACCCACCACGCCGGCATTGACGCTGTCGGTGCGGGAGTTGAACTTGGCGGTGTGCCGGGCCGACAGGTCGGCGGCATTGGGCGTCAGCGGGTTGGCCGTGGTGCCGGCCTTGTAGTCGGTCAGCACGTTCGAGAAGTTGCGCGTGCGCGCGTGCGCCGCCTGGCCGGCGATCGCGCCGCCGGAGCCGGCGACCGCGCTGGCGTAGTTGTCGTCGTGGCCGCTGGCCCGCATGACCAGGTTGGCGCCGGCGTCGCCCTTGACGCCGCTGCCGATCCGCGCGGTGGTGCTGGTACGGTTGCCGTCGGAGGAGCCCGCCTCGGCCAGCGCCGTGTTGGCGCCGATCGCCAGCAGGCCGCCGACGCTCACGCCGGTCACGCTGGCCGACTGGCGGCTGTCGTTGGCGGCCGTGACCACCAGCGAGCCGGATTCGGCGTCGTCGCTCAGCGCCACCGTGACGTTGTCGCCGACCTCGGAGCCGACCGTGGCCTTGTGGCTGGCGCGAGCGTCGGTGGCAGCGATGCCGACCAGCCCGCCGCCCGCGCCGGCGATGGCTTCGGCCTTGGCCGTGGGCCCGGTGCCGACCCGGCTGGAGGCGTCGGTGGTGAGGCTGCGGGCCGTGATCGTGCTGCCGGCGTTCACGCCGGCGTCGACCGCGAGCGTGTTGACGGCGCTGGCGCTGGACACGCCGATGCCGGCGTAGAGCGCCCCGGAGTAGCCCTGGGCCCGGGCGGAACTGGCCGCGGTGTAGGCCGCATCGACGCGCACGTTGCCGCCGGCGGCATTGATCACGCCGCCGAGCCGCGCAGCGACGCTGCCGGTGTCGCTGGCCCGGGCATCGGCGCCCGCGCCCGCATAGACCCCGCCGGCGCCGCCCCAGGCATGGGCCGTCACCGCGCCGGAGCGGGTGGCCAGCACTGCCAGGTCGCGTGCGCCGAGGTGGGCCGTGGCCGTGCCGGTGGCGCCTTCGCCGAAGACCGAGCGGGTGCTGCCGCTCTTCTGGGCATCGGCGATCACCGCGCCGGCGGCAACCGCGCCGGCACTCGCGCCCCAGGCGCTGGCCTTGACGTCGGTGCTGTCGGTGGCGCGCACGGTGGAGGCCGCGTTGCCGCCGGTGCGCGTCAGGGTGCTGCCTTTGGAGACGCTCGCCTCCACGGTGCTGTTGGAAGTGGCGAGCGCCACCGCGGCGCCGACGGCCACCAGCCCGGCCGACCCTTGCACGGCCTGGGCCCGGACCGCCTCTTGTGCCGCGCTGCCGGCCTGCGAGCGGGCCTCGACCAGGATCTCGCCGCCGGCGCTGATGGTGTTGCTGCCGGTGGTGCGCGCGCGCACGTCGCTCTGCAGGTCGGTGACGGCCACCCCGCCGCCCGCGCCGACCAGGCCGCCGACCGCGCCGGAGCCGGCGCCGGCATCGAGCTGGTTCTTCTCGGTCGCCTGGATCTTCACGGCGCCGGTGGCGTCCAGCGTGGTGCCGCTGGCGGTGGCCAGCGTGGCGGTGGCCGAGGCGCCGGTGACGCGGGTCTTCAGGTCCTGCTTGCCGCCGCTGTTGATCGCATCGACCTCGGAGGCACGCAGGCCGATCGCGCTGGCGTTGCCGGATGCATCCACGTTGCCGGCGCTGCCGGCCTCCAGCCGGTTGCCCGCGGTGATGCCGCTGGCCCTGGAGACCGTGCCGTCGTTGTCCTTGTCGATCTCGCGGCGGGCCTCGCTGCCGGGTGCGTCGCCCGACAGGACGACCGCCGCGGCTCCGCTGAGGCCCACGGCCGAGCCGCCGCCGACGGCCAGCGCCAACGCCTGGGCGTCGCGGTCGGAGGTGGATTCGATGCGGATGTCGCCCGCGGCATGCACCGAGCCGTTCTCGATCGCGGCCTGGGTGGCGTTCTCGATGCGGATCACCGAGGCACCCGCAGCGATGCCGTAGCCGCCCAGCGCCAGGCCGACGGCGCCGCCCTTGGCGGTGGTGTCGACCGTGTCGTTGGCAACCACCGAAACGTTGCCGGCGCGGGCACCGGCCAAGCCGATGGTGCTGCCCGCGACCCGTGCGACGGTCGTGTTCTTGATGACGGTGACGACCGCGTTGCCGGCGAACGCCAGTCCGCCCGCACCGGCGCCAGCCACGGCGATGGTGTCGATGCCGGTGCTGCTGTCGGCGTTGACCGCCACCGCGCCGGCGGTATTGACGGTGGTGTTCAGCACCTCCGCCCGGGTGGTGTGCTCGTCGATGGCCACGCCGACCGAGGCCGCGCCGGCACCGCCGCCGGCCGCCACGCCGCCGGTGGCCAGGAAGATCCGGGTGTCGTGGTCGGCCTTGACCTGCAGGCTGCCGGCGTCGATGGTCGAGCCGCTCGCGTAAGCGTGCGTCAGCCCCTGGAAGGTGGTGGCTGCCGCCGTGCCCACCAGCGCCGCCAGGCCGGCCGAGCCGCCGACGGCATAGGACGAGGCACCCTGCGTGCTGCGCGCCTCGACCACGGCCGCGCCCAGCGCCGCCACCGAGGCGTTCTCCAGGTAGGCCTTGGTGTTGCGGCTGAAGGCGTTGGTCTCGATCGCGCCGCCCACGCCAGCCGCCCCGGCGGTCAGCGAACCGACGAAGCCGTTGGCGAACGAGTGGTCGCTGGCCTTGACCGACAGGTTCTGGTTGGGGTGCCCCTCCAGCACCGTGTCACGGTTGACCTGCGCGCCCTTCACGTACGCCGTGGTCTCGCCGCCGATCAGGTTGAGGTTGGTGACGCCGCCGACGCCGGCGTACTTGCCGGCCGCGACGTTGACGACGATGTTCTCGATCGAGTGCGAGGCCGAGGCATTGACCGCCACCCCCCGCACGGTTTCGTCCGCCTTGCGGCCGGCCAGGTCGGTGCGGCCCCAGCCAGCCAGCGCGCCGCCATTGGCCATGATGTTGTCGTAGGCGCCCGAGACGCCGATCGGCGATGCCAGCAGGCCGCTCTTGACCGTCAGCGCGTCGCTCGAGTAGGCCCGGCCGTCGACCCGCGTGGTCGCGCCGTCGATGAAGGCCCGGGTGCTGCCGCTGATGCTGTTCACGGCCACCGACGCGCCCACCCCCACGGTGGACAGGCCGATGCCGGCCGAGCCGGCGACCAGCGTGATCCTGTCGTCGGCGTCGGCGATGACGCCGACGTTGTCGTCGGCCGCGACCTGGGCGCCGCCGTCGATGCGCGCCGTCGTGTCGTTGCCGATCAGGTTGACGGCGACCGAGCCGCCGACCGCGACCTGGCCCGAGGCGGCCACGCCGGCGGCCGCGGCCTTGATCGATTCGTCGGACTCGGCCTTGACCAGCATCGATTTCACCTGCTGGCCGCTGCTGCCGGCCTTCTTGCCGGAGATGGCCGCTTCGGTGGTGTTGGCGATCCGGTTCACCGCGGTGGCGACCCCCGCCGCCGCGGAGCCGGAGAAGGCCGCGCCGCCGGCCAGCGTCTCGATGGTCGCGCTGTCGCTGGCCGTGACCTTGGCGGCGGTGCTGGGGTCGCGCACCTGGAGCGGACCGCCGTCGCCGTCGGTGACGGTTTTGACCGCCGCGCCGGTGACGGTGGAGTCCACCAGCTTCGCCCGCGTGGTGTTGGTGATCTCGTTGGCCGCCGCCGAGCCGGAGAAGGCGAACTTCTGCGAGGCGCTGGCCGCCACGGCGAGTGCCGTGATGGCGCCGCTGGAGGTGGCCTGCAGTTCCAGCGTCTCGGCGCCGTCGATGTCGGCGCCCTGCACGTTCACCACCGCGCTGTCGCCGATCTTGCTGTACGCGATCGCGCCGCCCACCGCGTTGGTGCCGGCCGCGATGCTGCCGGCCAGCGTCTGGATGGTGGCGCTGTCCCGCGCCAGCACGCGGAAGCTGTCGGCGCCGTTGTCGCCCAGGCGGGCGGTGGCGTTGCGGAACTCGGCCGTGGTGGCGTTGTCGATGAAGTTCAGCGAGATCGAGCCGGCGAAGCCCACGCCCTCGCCGGCCACCGCGCCGGCCACCGCCGCCGAACGGATGACGGAGGCGTTCTGCGCGTCGATGCGGATCACGTCCGCGCCGGTCAGCGTGGCGGGGCCCTCGACCTTGGCCGTGACCGTGTTGTCGATGTTGTTGTAGGTGGCGGCGGCGCCGCCGGCCGAGCCCTGCAGGCTGGCCGACACCGCACCGGCCAGCGTGTCCAGCCGGCTGTTGTCGGTGGCGACGACCTTCACTTCCTTCGCCGTGGCGGTCTTCGCGCTGGACGCACTGATGCGGGCGGTGACTGTGTTGTCGACCTCGTTGATCGTGGCCGAGCCGGTGCCCGCCAGGTCGCTGCTGACGGCCACGCCGGCGGCGATCGCCAGCATGCTGGTCTTGGAGTCGGCCTTGACTTCCAGCGTGCCGCCGGTGGCCGTGACGGTGGCGTCGGCCACCGCGGCTTCCAGGGTGTTCTGGATCCGGTTGTAGTTGATGGCGATGCCGGCGCTCTTGCTGCCGCTGCCCGGCGTGAAGGTGGCGTTGCCGGCCACCGCCGTGATGCTGTTGCCGCCGGCCACGGCGTCGATGCCGCCGACGTGCGAGCGCACCGTGCTGCCGTCGTAGTCCATGCCCTCGTCGCCGCTCGCGGCAAACAGGGTGTCCAGCGACGCAACCTTGTCGACGTCCTGCGCATTGACGAGCACCGAGCCGGTGCTGGCGACGGTGGCGTTCTCGATCTTCGCCACCGTCCGGTTGGTGACGTCGTTGATCACCACCGAGCCGGCGATCTGGATCGCGCTTTGCTTGGTGCTGGCCGCCACCATGGCCGCGCCGGAGGCGATCTGCATGGAGTTGAAGGCGCTCACGCCCACCGTGTCGAACTGCGTGACGGTGGAGCCGCCGCGGATCGCCGCCTCGGTGTCCTGCCGCACGTCGGCGTAGCTGACCGCGCCGCCGACGCCGCGGGTGCCGCCGAAGGCCAGCGCGCCGCCGCCGGTGCCCAGCCGGGTCCGGTTGTAGGCGGCCACGTCCAGGTTGCGGCCGGTGCCGGACGCATCGCCGGTGAGGGTGGCGTTGTCCACCAGCGCCGAGACCTTGTTGCGAGTGGCGCCGGTGTCGTCGGTCGCGCTGTCGGTGTCGAAGAAGGTCAGCGACAGCGCGCCGGTGCCCTGCCACGAGGTGTGGGTGCCGGTGCTGGCGTCCACGTTCAGGCCGACGCCGATCGACAGGGTCTCGCCGCCCTTGACGGCATGCACGGCGACATCGTTGGCCCCCGTGACGGTGGCATTGCGGATCGCCGCCTCGGCGCCGCCGGCGATGACGTTGACCGCGACCGCGCCGGCCACGCCGACCGAGGGCGAACTGCCGGCCTGCTTGCCGCGGGTCAGCGCGCCGCCGGCCGCCGCCGTCACGATGTCGGTCTGGTTGACTGCCTGCACCTGGAGCGAAGCCTCCTGGGTGCCTTCCTTGAACTGCTCGATGGTGGCGTTCTCGACCTTGGCCGTGGCCTGCACGTCGGCCTCGTTGACCGCCACCGAGCCGGCGCCGGCCAGCGTGAAGCTGTACTTGGTGCCGCCCTTGGCCTGCTTGCCGCCCTGGCTGGCGCCGGACTCGGGCTTGCTGTCCACCACGCTGGCGATCGTCAGCAGCGTCTGGTCGTACTTCTCCTTGAGCTTGGTGAAGGTGCCGCCCTTGTCGTCGGAGTTGGACGCCACGGCGCCGGCCACCGCGATGGTCTCCAGGTGGCCGGCCGTGTCGGCGCGCACCGCCAGGTCGCGCGCCACGACCTTGCCGGTGCTGAGGTTCAGCGCGCTGCTGCGCCCGGCCATGGTGTCGTTGTCGGCGACGGCCGCGAGCGCCGTCAGGTTGGCGGTGTTGCTGGCCACGCCGATGCCGACCGAGGCGCCATTGGCGAACGACAGGCCGCCCCCCACGGCCCACGACACGCTGTCGTCCTTGGCCCTGACGTCAATGTCGGCCGCGCGCACGGTGGCCTCGTTGTCGATCACGGCCGCCGTGGTCCGGTCCAGGGTGGTGGCGGTGAAGGTGCCGCTCAGGCCCACGCTCTCGCCGGCCCCGGCCACGGCCGCCACCGTGACGAGGTTGGCTTTGGAGCCGGCGCTGAGGCGGAACTCCTCCGTGGCCTCGGTCGTGCTGGCGGAGCCGCGCACCAGCGCGCCTTCGCGCAGCAGCGCCAGCGTCTCGCCGGTGTAGCGCACGTCGTTGTAGGAGCCGCCGATGGCCGCCGGCCCGCCGGCGGTCTTGGTCGGCTTGCCGACCAGCCAGCGCAGGGTGGTGTCGGTGTCGGCGCGCACGTGGGCCGCCGCATCGAACTTGAAGGTCTGGTCGTCGTCGGCCGTGTCGCCCACCCGCACGGTGGGCCCGGACCAGGCGCCGGTGGCGCTGCCGCTGAGGATCAGGCTGGCGCCGGTATCGACGATGGCGCGGGCATCGATCTCGTAGCCCTGCATGTTCACCGCGCCGGCCAGCCCGGCCTGGGTGCCGGAAGCCTTGGCCGAAGCTCCGCCGTTGAACCAGCTGAACGGATCGATGGCCAGCGTGAGGTTCTCCACGCTCTCCTTGACCTCGCCCCACGAGCCCCAGTCGCTGACCGAGCCGATCGATTTCTCGGGCACCAGGACGTCGGCCGAAACGCCGATGCGCGGCGCCTGCAGCACGGCGTTGGCGGCGACGATGGAATCGGCCGAAGCCTTGTACTTGGCGATGGCCACGCCGGCGGACACCGACACCTTGGACGTGTCCGTGGTCGACTGGCTCTTGTTGGAGTTGGACACGGCGGCGGCGTGGGCCTGGGCGCCGGTGCTCTCCTGCAGCACCCGCGCGGCGCTGACGACCTGCTCGCTGGCCGTGATGCGGCCGCCGACCTTGGCGGTGGCGGTCGCTTCGGATTCGGCCCAGGCGATGGCGCCGCCCAGGCGGAACGGCGACTCCTTGGGCTTGACCTTGGAACTGAGCGGCTCGCCGAACAGCAGTGCGACCAGCGAATCCTGGCCGGCCTCGGTGACGCCCAGCGCCTTGCGATCGACGCCGTTGACGATGGCGTCGGTGAGCGTCTGGCCGACCTTGGAGGTCGCCACCGTCTCGTCCTGCGCGATCCGGTTGACCGACAGCACGTTGACCGATTTCGCGCCGCCGATGTCGGCGGCGATCTCGGCGCTGGTGCTGGACTTGTGTTCGCTGATCGCCAGCACCACCGCCGCCATGCCCTCGCCGCCGGCGTCCTGGCCGGCGGTCGAGGCCGAGGCGTTGCTGAACGAGTTGTGGTTGGTGGCGGCGACCTGCACCGTGTCGCTGACATTGACGGTCGCGTTCTGCTCGATGCGGGCCGTGGCGTTCACGTCGGCCTGGGTGAAACCGACCGCGAACGACATGGCCATCTTGCCGTCGGCGCTGCCTTCCACCTCGCCCGCCAGTTCGGCGGTGTTGTGCGCGCGCATGGACAGGTTGGCGGCCGTGACGCTCGAGCCACCCTTGAGCTCGACCTTGGCATCCGCCTTGTTGCGCATGTACATGGCGCCCAGGCCGATCGGCGATGCCACGCCGGGCGGGCCGGGCGGAGTGCTGGTGATGGCCGCCTTGGTGTTGTTGGTGGCGTCGAGCGTGACGTTGCCCGATGCCTGGATCTGCGTGCCCGAGTTGATGCTCACCGTGGAGGCGCCGATCGCCTGCGAGTGCACCAGGTCCAGGCCCACGAAGGCCGCCAGCATCTGGCTGGCGCCGTGCGCCGCGATGGTGACCGTCTGCAGCGCGGCATCGACGGCGCTGCCGGTGCTCTGCCACTCGTTGGTGATGGTGGTGGTGGCGGAGACGTTCACGTCCTTGCCGCGCACGCTGGTGCCGGTCAGGCTGACGCTGGCGCTGCCCTCGCGGTAGCCCATGGCATTGACGATGGGCGTGCGCGCGGCCTCGATGTCGACGTTGCCGCCGGTGCCTGTGCCGGTGGCGTGGGCATGGAGGCTGGCGGCGCCGGCCGTGATGGCGGCCGACTGCAGCAGGATGTTGCCGCCCTTGCCGTTGGCTGCGGTGGCCAGCACCTTGACGCCGTCCTCGATGGTGATGGCGTGGCCGAAGATCTCGTTGCCGCGTGCGTCCAGGGTGATGTCACCGGCGTTGAAGGCACCGGTGGCGTGCGAGAGCAGCTTGCTGCCGGACTTCAGCACGATCTCGGGCGCCTTCAGCGTGATCGTGCCGGAGTGGCCTTCCGAGGCCGCCGCCTCGTAATCGGTGGTGCCGGCCGCCACGTCGCGGCTGGAGATCACCACGCCGGTGTCCAGGATGATCTGGTCGGTCGCGACGAACGAGATGTTGGCGCCGTCGGTGATCCGCCCGGAGGTGCTGGCGGTGATGGTGGTGGGGTCGATCAGCACCGAGCCGTTGGCGCCGTCCTGCGCCTTGGCCAGGAACTGGCCGCCGTCCAGGCGCACGTTGTCGCGCGCGCTCAGCTCGATGAAGCCGCCGTCGCCGGAGCTGCCGGCGCGGGCGTCGATCACCGCGCCGCTGCGGAAGCTGGCATCGCGGTCGGCCCACAGGTTGACCGTGCCGCCGGCCGAGCCTTCGCCGGTGCCGCGCGCAGTGAGGTTGGCGCCGGCCCGCAGGTCCAGGTTGCCGCCCGCGCGGATGTCGATCTCGCCCCCCTTCACCCCGGCCGAGCCGGCCGCGGCCAGCATGCCGCTGACGGCCACGTCGCCGTCGGCGACGATGCGGATGCGGCCGGCTTCGGCCACCACGTGCGAGCCGGAAGCCAGGCCGTTGGCATTCACCACGTCGCGGAAGTCGGGCGCGCTGCCCAGGAAGCGGGCCCCGGCGTACACCACGCCGCCGACGTTGATCGTGCCGGCCGAGAAGGCCACGCCGTCGATGGCATTGACCGTGCCCTGGATGGAGATCAGGCCGGTGCCGCTGCGCGGCGCGGTGCCTGCCAGCAGGCTGCCGACGGCGGCCGGGTCGGGCATGCCGGGCGACAGGAAGAAGCTGTCGGCGAATTGCTGGGTCGGGGTGCTGACGTTCAGGCTGCCGACATTGACCACGCCGCCGGCGCCCACGACGAAGCCGTGCGGGTTGGCGAACCAGACGTTGCCGCCGATGCGGCCGTCCTTGACGGCATTGAGGATGCCGTCGATTTCGGTGCGGTGGTCCCGGACGATGTTGACCAGGTGGGCCGCACCGGTGGGCACGTGCAGGTTGGTGGCGGTGGCCGCCGGCACGCTGAAGGTGTGGAAGGAGTTGAAGGCATTGCCGGCCTGCAGCGTGCCGGTGTGCACGTCGGTGATCGACCCGTTGACCGTCACCGTCGTCGCCGTGCGCCCATCGGGCCGGATGGCCTGCGCCTGCGCCAGCGGCGCGCTCACCAGCAGGTACGAACCCAGGAAGAAGGCCAGCGAGCCGTCCCAGCGCCAGCGCGCGCCAACCTGCAACCGGGGGGTGGTGATCATGTCCATGCGGGTACCTCGAGGGGCCCGGAACGGGGCAATCGCGCAGCGACCGCAGCCAGGCCGAGAAAAGTCAATGAAACATTGTGCGTGCTTCGTGTCCAGTTGTGAACCATAGAGAGCCTGCTTGACGGTGAGCAAGGCGGCGTGCGACGGAGAAATGAAGACTTTCGGGTCGGCTTTCGACGCATCTCGACACCGAAGTAGGAACATCCGGAAAGGCCGACGCGGGCTCCGTCCGGTGCCGAAGGGGTCGCGGGAGCCCGCCCTCGACGTTCAGGAACAATGGGACCGCGGCATGACCCTTCCGATGAAGCTTCCCTGGCTCCAACCCGGCGATCCCTTTCCCCCGGCGAAGCGGGCCTGGGGGTCCGCCGACCCCGCGCCCGGCCTGCTCGCGGCCGGCGGCGCACTGGACGTCGACACGCTGCGGCGCGCCTACTGCGGCGGCATCTTTCCCTGGTTCAGCGAAGGCCAGCCCATCCTGTGGTGGAGCACCGACCCGCGCATGGTCCTGTTCACCGCCGAGTTCCGGCTGCACCGTTCACTGCGCCGGACGCTGCGGCATTTCACCGAAGACCCGCGCTGCGAGGTGCGCATCGACAGCGCCTTCAGCGACGTCATCCGCGCCTGCGCGGGCAGCCCGCGTGACGGCCAGTCGGGCACCTGGATCCTGCCGGAGATGGTCGATGCCTACGAGGACTTCCATCGCGCCGGTCATGCACACAGCGTGGAGACCTGGATCGACGGCGAACTGGCCGGCGGCCTGTACTGCGTGGCGGTCGGCCACGCCGTGTTCGGCGAGTCCATGTTCACGCGGGTGCCGGACGCATCCAAGATCGCGCTGGCGGCGCTGGTGTCGTTCTGCCGCGCGCACGGCATCGACAGCATCGATTGCCAGCAGAACACCCGCCACCTCGCCTCGCTGGGCGCGCGCGAGATCCCGCGCGCGGAGTTCGTGGCTGCGGTCGCGACACGCGCGAAACGCCCGGCGCCGGAGTGGAAATTCCTCCCCGTATACTGGCGCGAACTCCTGTTGCCGAAGCCTGCCGCGTGACGCACCTCAAGGACCTCCCGCTCCAGACGCTGCAGTTCTATGCGACCGCGCCCTACCCGTGCAGCTACCTGCCGGGCAAGCAGGCCCGCTCGCAGGTGGCCACCCCCAGCCACCTGATCCACAACGACGCTTACTCCGACCTGGTCATCAGCGGCTTCCGCCGCAGCGGCATGTTCACCTACCGGCCGTACTGCGACGGCTGCCGCGCCTGCGTGCCGCTGCGCGTGCTGGCCGAACGCTTCCAGCCCGATCGCAGCCAGCGCCGCGCGTGGGCGCGCCACGCCAACCTGCAGGCGCGCGTGCTCAAGCTGTGCTTCGTGCCCGAGCACTACCAGCTCTACCTGCGCTACCAGAGCGGCCGCCATGCCGGCGGCGGCATGGACCACGACAGCATCGACCAGTACACCCAGTTCCTGCTGCAAAGCCGGGTCAACTCGCGGCTGGTCGAGTTCCGCGAAACGCTGGCCGACGGCTCGCCCGGCGCGCTGCGCATGGTCTCCATCCTCGACGTGCTGGGAGACGGCCTGTCGGCGGTCTACACCTTCTACGAACCGGAAGGCGCGGCCAGCTACGGCACCTACAGCGTGCTGTGGCAGATCGACCAGGCGCGCAAGCTCAAGCTGCCGCACGTCTACCTGGGCTACTGGATCGCCCAAAGCCCCAAGATGGGCTACAAGGCGCGCTTCCAGCCGCACCAGGTGTTGCAGGAAGGCCGCTGGGTGGACGGTACGCCCCGGTCGGCTGATTTCACAAAGTAAAATCGCGGGAACGCCCCAGCCGTTTCCGCCATGAAGAAGTCCGACAGCGGCGCCGCCGCGACTCCCACGATCCAGGTCATCGAGCGCATGTTCGCGCTGATCGACGTGCTCGCCTCGCGCGAGGAGGCGATCTCCCTCAAGGAGATCAGCGAGAAGACCGGCCTGCACCCCTCCACCACCCACCGCATCCTCAACGACCTGGCCGTGGGCCGCTTCGTCGACCGACCCGAGGCCGGCAGCTACCGGCTGGGCCTGCGCCTGTTGGAGCTGGGCAACCTGGTGAAGGCCCGGCTGAACGTGCGCGACGCCGCACTGGTGCCGATGCGCGAGCTGCACCGCGTGATCCTGCAGCCGGTGAACCTCTCGGTGCGCCAGGGCGACGAGATCGTCTACATCGAGCGTGCCTACAGCGAGCGTTCGGGCATGCAGGTGGTGCGGGCGATCGGCGGCCATGCGCCGCTGCACCTCACCTCCACCGGCAAGCTGTTCCTCGCCGCCGACGAGTCGCAGCGCGTGCGCGCCTACGCCACCCGCACCGGCCTGGCGGGCCACACGCGCAACAGCATCACGCAACTGCCCGTGCTCGAGCGCGAACTGGCCAAGGCGCGCCAGTACGGCATCGCCCGCGACAACGAGGAGCTGGAGCTGGGGGTGCGCTGCATGGCCGCCGGCATCTACGACGACCAGAGCCGCCTGGTGGCCGGCCTGTCCATCTCCGCCCCCGCCGACCGGCTGGACGAAGGATGGCTCAGCAAGCTCCAAGCCACCGCCAACGAGATCTCGGCCGCGCTGGGGTACAAGCCCCCCCTACCCGCAAGAGCCGCCTGACGAGGGCGGGAACCCACAAAAGGACACGGCGCCCAAGGCGCCGTGTTTCGTGTTGGAGCGAAGCGGATGCCCGGGTTAACCGCTGACCTGACGGATCACCGTCGCTTCCGAGGCCTTCGCAGCCGCCGGGGCATTCGATTCCACCCAGCGGCGCACCCGTTCGGCGTCGCCCAGCCGGCTGAGCTTGCCGGCGGAATCCAGGAATACCATGATCACCTTCCGGCCCGCGACCTTGGCCTGCATGATCAGGCACTGGCCGGCCTCGGAGATGTAGCCGGTCTTCTGCAGGCCGATCTCCCAGTCGGGGTTCTTCACCAGCCGGTTGGTGTTGTTGTACTGCAGCGTGCGCTTGCCGATGGCCATCTCGTAGCCGGGCGAGGTCGAGTATTCGCGCAGCAGCGGATCCTGGTAGGCGGCCTGCGCCAGCGTGGCGAGGTCGTGCGCACTGGACTGGTTGCGGCTGGACAGGCCGGTCGGCTCGACGTACTGCGTGTCCTTCATGCCCAGCAGCTTGGCCTTGGCGTTCATCAGCTTGACGAACACGTCCAGCCCGCCGGGGTAGGTGCGGCCGAGCGCGTGGGCTGCGCGGTTTTCGCTGGACATCAGCGCCAGGTGCAGGGCCTCGCCGCGCGTCAGGCGGGTGCCCACGCGCAGGCGCGAGCGGCTGCCCTTCTCGGTATCGACGTCGTCCTGCGTGATGGTGATCTCTTCATCGAGCGGCAGCCCGGCTTCGCTGACGATCAGGCCGGTCATCAGCTTGGTCAGCGAGGCGATCGGCAGCACGGCCTGCTCGTTCTTGGAGAACAGCACTTCGCGCGTGTCCTGGTCGATCACCAGGGCGACGCTGGACTTGAGATCGAGGTTGTCGGGAGTGCCGTGCAGCCCGGCCAGCTGGCCATAGGACGGACGGGGTGTCTGCGTGACCACCACCGAGCGGCGCTTCTTGCCGATGCTGGCCTTGACGGCGCGCTGGCTGGTGGCGGCGCGCTGCTTCTTGGCGACCGATCCCTTGCGCGTGCCGGCTTCGGCCGGCGCCGGCGCGAACGCAAAGACGACTACGACGGCGGTGAGCGTGCACAGGGCGCGCGACAAGGTTCTGGCCAGGGCCTTCGGCATGGGGGAGTGCATCCGGTCTCCTTCGTGTCTTGTTTCAGGCCCGTGGCGATCTTGCGAAAGTTACACAAGATCAACGACTTAGGCAAGGAACCTCAGCTGGAGACCGAATTATATGGACACAACCCTAACCTTGCGCAGCCACCCGATCAGCTTTACTTTGTAACTTGTTGAGTGCGCTGAAATAAGCCTTGGCCGAGGCGACCACGATGTCGGGGTCGGCCCCCACCCCGTTGACCACCCGGCCCGAGTTCTGCAGCCGGACGGTGACCTCGCCCTGGCTCTCGGTGGAGCCGCTGATGGCGTTGACGGAATACAACACCATCTCGGCGCCGCTGCGCACATGGCTCTCGATGGCCTTGAGCGACGCATCGACCGGGCCGTTGCCGTCGGACTCGCCGCGCACCTCCTTGCCGTCCGCGGTGAACACGACCACGGCGTGCGGCCGCTCGCCGGTCTCGCTGTGCTGGGCCAGCGAGACCAGGCGGTAGGTCTCCTGCTCGTGGGTGACCGCCTCGTCGCTGACCAGGGCGAGGATGTCCTCGTCGAAGATCTCGCTCTTGCGGTCGGCCAGCTCCTTGAACTTGGCGAACGCGGCGTTGATGTCCGCCTCGCTCTCGAGCTGGACGCCGAGATCCTGCAGGCGCTGCTTGAAGGCATTGCGGCCCGACAGCTTGCCCAGCACGATCTTGTTGGCGCTCCAGCCGACGTCCTCGGCCCGCATGATCTCGTAGGTGTCGCGCGCCTTCAGCACCCCGTCCTGGTGGATGCCGCTGGCGTGGGCAAAGGCGTTGGCGCCGACCACGGCCTTGTTGGGCTGCACCACGAAGCCGGTGGTCTGGCTGACCATGCGGCTGGCCGGCACGATGTGCTGGGTCTCGATGCCGACGTCCAGCCCGAAGTAGTCCCTGCGGGTCTTCACGGCCATGACGATCTCTTCCAGCGAGCAGTTGCCGGCACGCTCGCCCAGGCCGTTGATGGTGCACTCGACCTGGCGGGCGCCGCCGATCTTCACGCCGGCCAGCGAGTTGGCCACCGCCATGCCGAGGTCGTTGTGGCAGTGCACCGACCAGATCGCCTTGTCGGAGTTGGGGATGCGCTCGCGCAGCGTGCGGATGAAGTTGCCGTACAGCTCGGGCACGGCGTAGCCCACCGTGTCGGGCACGTTGATGGTCGTGGCGCCTTCGGCGATGACCGTCTCCAGCACCCGGCAGAGGAAGTCGACCTCGCTGCGGTAGCCGTCCTCGGGCGAGAACTCGATGTCGCCGCACAGGTTGCGCGCGAAACGCACCGACTGCCTGGCCTGCTCCAGCACCTGCTCGGGCGTCATCCGCAGCTTCTTTTCCATGTGCAGCGGCGAGGTCGCGATGAAGGTGTGGATGCGCGCCCGCTCGGCGCCGCGCAGCGCCTCGGCGGCACGCGAGATGTCGCGGTCGTTGGCGCGCGACAGCGAGCAGACGGTCGAGTCCCTGATCGCGTTGGCGATGGCCTGCACCGCCTCGAAGTCGCCGTTGGAGCTGGCCGCGAAGCCCGCCTCGATGACATCGACCTTCAGCCGCTCGAGCTGGCGCGCGATGCGCAGCTTCTCCTCGCGGGTCATCGAAGCGCCGGGCGACTGCTCGCCGTCGCGCAGGGTGGTGTCGAAGATCATCAGCTTGTCGGCCATGTCGTATGTCCTCATTTCGCCGGCGCCAAGGCCGATTCGGGTTGGTTCGCCGGAGTCACGCCCGCCCGCCGCAGGCCGCTGACGATGGCCTTGAGCGAAGCGGACACGATGTTCGCATCCTGGCCGACGCCGAACAAGGTGCGTTCGCCGACCCGCAGCTCGAGGTAGGCGATGGCCTGCGCGTTCGCGCCGACGCCGATCGCGTGCTCGCGATAGTCCAGCACCCGCAGCGTCTCGCCGGTGGCCGCAGCCAGGCCTTGCACGAAGGCGTCGATCGGGCCGTTGCCGCTGCCCTGCACGCGGACGCCGGTGCCGCCGAGCTGCACCTGGGCCGCCAGCGTGACGCGGCCGCCCTCGCCTTCCTCCAGCACCTGGTGGCGCGGCGCCGCGCCGCTGCGCAGGCCGTACTCGCGCTCGAACAGCTCGAAGATGTCGCGTGCGGTCAGCTCCTTGCCGTTGTCGTCCATGACCGCCTGCACCACCTGGCTGAACTCGATCTGCAGCCGGCGCGGCAGCTCCATCCCGTACTCGGTCTCCAGCAGGTAGGAGATGCCGCCCTTGCCCGACTGGCTGTTGACGCGGATCACCGCCTCGTAGCTGCGGCCCAGGTCCTTGGGGTCCAGCGGCAGGTAGGGCATGTCCCAGATGTCGCCTTCCTGGCGGGCGGCGAACGCCTTCTTGATGGCGTCCTGGTGCGAGCCGGAGAACGAGGTGTAGACCAGGTCGCCGGCATAGGGGTGGCGCGGGTGCACCGGCAGCTGGGTGCAGTGCTCGGCCGTGCGCCGGATCTCGTCGATGTCGGAGAAATCGAGGCCGGGATCGACGCCCTGGGTGTAGAGGTTGAGCGCGACGTTGACCAGGTCGAGGTTGCCGGTGCGCTCGCCGTTGCCGAACAGGCAGCCTTCCAGCCGGTCGGCACCGGCCATGACGGCGAACTCGCCGGCCGCGGTGCCGGTGCCGCGGTCGTTGTGCGGGTGCACCGACAGCACGATCGAGTCGCGGCGCGCCAGGTGGCGGTGCATCCACTCGACCATGTCGGCGAAGATGTTGGGGGTCGAGTGCTCCACCGTCGAGGGCAGGTTGACGATGCACTTGCGCCCGGGCGTCGGTTGCCAGACCTCGGTGACCGCATCGACCACGCGCTTGGCAAAGGCCAGCTCGGTGCCGGAGAACATCTCCGGGGAATACTGGAACACCCAGTCGGTCTGCGGCTGCTCGGCCGCCAGTTCCTTGAACAGCCGGGCCTGGCGGGTCGCCAGCTCGACGATGCCGTCCTCGTCCAGGCCCAGCACCACCTTGCGCATCACCGGCGCGGTGGCGTTGTACAGGTGCACGATGGCGCGGCGCGCGCCCCGCAGCGCGTCGAAGGTGCGCTCGATCAGGGGCTCGCGCGCCTGCGTCAGCACCTGGATGGTGACGTCCGGCGGGATCAGGTCTTCCTCGATCAGCTTGCGCACGAAGTCCCATTCCACCTGCGACGCCGACGGGAAGCCGACCTCGATCTCCTTGAAGCCGATCTTCACCAGCGCCTGGAACATGCGCAGCTTGCGATCGATGTCCATCGGCTCGATCAGGGCCTGGTTGCCGTCGCGCAGGTCCACGCTGCACCACAGCGGCGGGCGGCCCAGCACCGCGTCCGGCCAGGTCCGGTCCTTCAGGCCGACCGTGGGGAACGGGCGGTACTTGGCGGCGGGGTTCTTGAGCATGGACATCGTGGTCTTTCGTGGAAGTGGAACCAGCAGCCCCAACGAAAAACGGCCCGCTGCTGGTGCATACGGGCCGTCGAGGCTGGTTCTTGCGCGCGCGCTACCGTCTCCGCCCGGAGGGGATTAGCAGTAGGGCCAGCGCAATTCGGTTCATGGGATGTCAATGTAGCACATCGAGCCGACCTCGGCCGTGGCAGGGAATGGCCTGGCTTGCTCCTCAGCGATGCAGTCCGCGCTCGTCCGGCTCGTCGGTCGACGTGCTGATCACGCTGGTCTGCAGGCCCTTGGCCTTGCGCCAGCCATAGAGCGCGTAGCCGGACAGCCCGTAGATGCAGAACAGCACGAACAGCACCACCGGCGGATCGATGTTGATGACCGCGATGCCCAGCGCGATCAGCACGATCACGACAAAGGGCACGCTCTTCTTCATGCGCAGGTCCTTGAAGCTGTAGAACGGCACGTTGGTCACCATGGTCAGCCCCGCATAGAGGGCGATGGCGAACATCACCCACACCATCTCGTAGCCCTTGACGCCGTAGTCGTTCATCAGCCAGATGAAGCCGGCCACCAGCGCGGCAGCGGCGGGTGACGGCAGGCCCTGGAAATAGCGCTTGTCGACAACGGCGGTGTTGACGTTGAAGCGCGCCAGTCGCAGCGCGGCGCAGGCGCAATAGACGAAGGCCGCGATCCAGCCCCAGCGGCCCAGGCCCTTGAGCGCCCACTCGTAGGCGATCAGCGCCGGCGCGGCGCCGAACGACACCATGTCGGACAGCGAATCCATCTGCTCGCCGAAGGCGCTCTGGGTGTTGGTCATGCGCGCCACGCGGCCGTCCAGGCTGTCCAGCACCATCGCCACGAAGACACCCACCGCGGCCATGTCGAAGCGCTGGTTCATCGCCATCACCACGGCGTAGAAGCCGCCGAACAGGGCCGCCAGCGTGAACAGGTTGGGCAGGATGTAGATGCCCTTGCGGCGGCGGCGCACCACGATGCCTTCTTCGGGGCTGTGGTCGGTGTGGGTGGGGCCGTTGTGCATGGATGGAAGTGTAAGGAAGAAAAAAGGCGGCCTTGCGGCCGCCTCTTTTCCGGATCCCGCGTCGCGGGGAATGATCTGCTCGTGGATCCCCGCTTTCGCGGGAATGACCTCGCGTGCGGCCTGCGGCCGCGTGCGAGGTCAGTTGCGGGTCTGGTCGACGAGCTTGTTCTTCTTGATCCAGGGCATCATCGCGCGCAGCTTCTCGCCGACCACCTCGATCTGGTGCTCGGCGTTCAGGCGGCGGCGCGACTGCAGGGTCGGCGCGCCGGCGCGGTTTTCCAGGATGAAGCTCTTGGCGTACTCGCCGGTCTGGATGTCCTTGAGCACCTGCTTCATCACCTGCTTGGTCTCGTCGGTGATGACGCGCGGGCCGGTGACGTACTCGCCGTACTCCGCGTTGTTGGAGATCGAGTAGTTCATGTTCGCGATGCCGCCTTCGTAGATCAGGTCGACGATCAGCTTGAGCTCGTGCAGGCACTCGAAGTACGCCATCTCGGGCGCGTAGCCGGCTTCCACCAGCACTTCGAAGCCGGCCTTGATCAGCTCGACGGTGCCGCCGCACAGCACGGCCTGCTCGCCGAACAGGTCGGTCTCGGTTTCCTCGCGGAAGTTGGTCTCGATGATGCCGGCCTTGCCGCCGCCGTTGGCCATGGCGTACGACAGCGCCAGGTCGCGCGCCTTGCCGGACTTGTCGGCATGCACGGCCACCAGGTGCGGCACGCCGCCGCCCTGGGTGTAGGTGCTCCGCACGGTGTGGCCGGGCGCCTTGGGCGCGACCATCCAGACGTCCAGGTCGGCGCGCGGCACGACCTGGCCGTAGTGCACGTTGAAGCCGTGGGCGAAAGCGAGCGAGGCGCCCTGCTTGATGTTCGGCTCGACGTCGTTCGTGTAGACGGTGGCGATCTGCTCGTCGGGCAGCAGGATCATCACCACGTCGGCCATCTTCACCGCCTCGGCCACGGCCGCGACCTTCAGGCCGGCCTTCTCGACCTTGGGCCAGGAAGCGCCGCCCGGGCGCAGGCCGACCACGACCTTCACGCCGCTGTCGTTCAGGTTCTGCGCGTGCGCATGGCCCTGCGAGCCGTAGCCGATGATGGCGACGGTCTTGCCCTTGATCAGGCTCAGGTCGCAGTCCTTGTCGTAGTAAACCTTCATGGTCTCTCCAGTAGAAGTCGGGGGGAAATGGGGGTCAGACCCGCAGCACGCGCTCGCCGCGGCCGATGCCGCTGGCGCCGGTGCGCACGGTCTCCAGGATGGCGGTGCGGTCGATCGCCTCCAGGAACGCGTCGTTCTTGGACTGGTCGCCGGTCAGCTCGATGGTGTAGCTCTTCTCGGTGACGTCGATGATGCGGCCGCGGAAGATGTCGGCCATGCGCTTCATCTCCTCGCGCTCCTTGCCGACCGCGCGCACCTTGACCATCATGAGCTCGCGCTCGGTGTAGGCGCCCTCGGTCAGGTCGACCACCTTGACCACCTCGATCAGCCGGTTCAGGTGCTTGGTGATCTGCTCGATGACGTCATCCGAGCCCGTGGTCTGGATGGTCATGCGCGACAGCGACGGGTCTTCCGTCGGCGCCACGGTGAGCGATTCGATGTTGTAGCCGCGGGCCGAGAACAGGCCGACGACGCGGGAGAGTGCGCCGGGTTCGTTCTCCAGCAGCACGGCGATGATGTGTTTCATGTGCGATTCCTCTTTTCGCCGCCCTCCCCCCGCACCGGTAAGTGCGAGGCTCGGCGGGCAATAGATTCGTCCAGGAAGGACGCGTGTCGCGCAGCGACCGCGTCACCGTGCGTTCAAAGGTCTTCGCTCCCCAGCAGCATCTCGGTGATGCCCTTGCCCGCCTTGACCATGGGCCAGACGTTCTCGGTGGGGTCGGTGCGGAAGTCCATGAAGACCGTGCGGTCCTTGAGCTTGCGCGCCTCGCGCAATGCCGGTTCCACGTCCTGGGGCTTTTCGATCAGCATGCCGACGTGGCCGTAGGCCTCGGCCAGCTTCACGAAGTTCGGCAGCGCGTCCATGTAGCTGTGGCTGTAGCGGCCCTCGTAGTCGAGTTCCTGCCACTGGCGCACCATGCCCAGGTAGCGGTTGTTCAGCGAGATGACCTTGATCGGCGTGTTGTACTGCAGGCAGGTCGACAGCTCCTGGATGCACATCTGCACCGAGCCCTCGCCGGTGATGCAGTACACCTCGGAGTCCGGCTTGGCCATCTTGATGCCCATGGCGTAGGGGATGCCCACGCCCATGGTGCCCAGCCCGCCGGAGTTGATCCAGCGGCGCGGCTCGCGGAACTTGTAGAACTGCGCCGCCCACATCTGGTGCTGGCCGACGTCGGACGTGATGTACGTGTCCACGTCCTTGGTCAGGTTCCACAGCGTCTCGATCACGTGCTGCGGCTTGACGACCTCGCGGTTGGCGCGGTCGTACTTCAGGCAGTCGCGCTTGCGCCAGCCCTCGATCGTCTCCCACCAGCCGGCCAGCGCCTGCGCATCGGGCTTCTGGCCCGACTCGCGGATGTTGACCACCAGGTCGGCCAGCACCTCCTTGACATCGCCGACGATCGGCACGTCCACCTTCACCCGCTTGGAGATGCTGGACGGGTCGATGTCGATGTGGATGATCTTGCGCTCGGCCGAAGCGAAATGCTTGGGGTTGCCGATCACCCGGTCATCGAAGCGCGCGCCCACGGCCAGCAGCACGTCGCAGTTCTGCATCGCGTTGTTGGCCTCGAAGCTGCCGTGCATGCCCAGCATGCCCAGGAACTTGGGATCGGTGCCGTCGATCGCGCCCAGCCCCATCAGGGTGTTGGTGCACGGATAGCCCAGCAGGTCGGCCAGCGCGCGCAGCTCGGCCGTGGCATTGCCCAGGACCACGCCGCCGCCGGTGTAGATGTAGGGCCGCTTGGCCGACATCAGCAACTGCACCGCCTTGCGCACCTGGCCGCCGTGGCCCTTGCGCACCGGGTTGTACGAGCGCATCTCGACCTTGTCGGGATAGCCCTGCCAGGCAGCCTTGTTGAAGGACACGTCCTTGGGGATGTCCACCACCACCGGGCCGGGGCGGCCGCTGCGGGCGATGTGGAACGCCTTCTTCATCACCGTCGCCAGGTCGCGCACGTCCTTGACCAGGAAGTTGTGCTTGACCACCGGCCGGGTGATGCCCACCGTGTCGCACTCCTGGAAGGCATCGAGGCCGATCGCCGCCGTGGGCACCTGCCCGGTGACGATCACCATGGGGATGCTGTCCATGTAGGCGGTGGCGATGCCCGTGATCGCGTTGGTGACGCCGGGGCCCGAGGTGACCAGGGCCACGCCGACGTCGCCGGTGGCGCGCGCGTAGCCGTCGGCGGCGTGCACCGCGGCCTGCTCGTGGCGCACCAGCACGTGCTGCATGGTGTCCTGCTTGTACAGGGCGTCGTAGATGTGCAGCACCGCCCCGCCCGGATAGCCCCAGACGTACTTGACGCCTTCGGCCTGCAGCGCGCGAACCAGGATCTCGGCGCCGCGCAGTTCGGTGGGTGTGTGGGGGTCGGCGCCGGAACCGGCCGCCGCCGCGGAGGTGATCTCCGCCTTCGAGATTTCCATGATCAACCTTTCGGGCTTCGGGAACGAAAAACCAGTTGGGTGCCCCTTCACGCGCTCTCGTGAAGCCGTGTCGGGACTTTGAACCTCGGACCATGGGCGTGCCGATTGCGCCGCCGGATCCGGGCTCGTTTGCCTGTGACTTGCAGCCCGCATTATGTCACCCGGCCCGCGCCAGCCCAACCGCGCTGAGCCGGGTGCCATAATCGCCGCCGCCCGACCCACCCCCTTCCGGCGAGCCGCTGCGCCCCGGGAGGCCTACCGCGCCTTGGCCACCGAACGAGAACTGTCCGACTTCCTCAAGAGCGTCGAAAGGCGGGCCTTCAAGCGCTCCGTCTATCACGTGCGGGACGAAGAGGCGGCGCTGGACATCGTGCAGGAAAGCATGATGAAGCTGGCCGAGCACTACGGCGACAAGCCGCCGGCCGAGCTGCCGATGCTGTTCCAGCGCATCCTGTCCAACTGCACGCTGGACTGGTTCCGCCGCCAGAAGACCCGCAACGCCCTGTTCTCGAACATGAGCGACTTCGAATCGGCCTCGGACGAGGGCGAATTCGACCTGCTGGAAACTTACTCGGCCGTCGAAGGATCGCAACAGTCGGAAAGCGCCGAGGACAGCACGCGCCGCGCCGAGGTGCTGCGTGCGATCGAGGCGCAGATCGAGGCCCTTCCGCCCCGTCAACGCGAGGCTTTCCTGATGCGTTATTGGGAGGATATGGACGTGGCCGAGACCGCCGCGGCCATGGGCTGCTCCGAGGGAAGCGTCAAGACGCACTGCTCGCGGGCGGTCCAGGCCCTCAGCAAGGCACTGAAGGCAAAGGGATTGCAACCATGAATGAAGTATCCGCCCTGGCCCAGGCCCGCCACGACCAGTTCGGCCGCCGGGTCGCCGCCCGGCTCGACACGGCCACGGCCGGCTTGCCGCGCGACATCTCCGAGCGCCTGCGCGCCGCGCGCGAACAGGCGCTGGCCCACCGCAAGGCACCGGCCCTGCAGCCGGCGCACCCCGTCACCTCGACCGGCAACGGCCAGGCCGCCCTGCGCGGCCCCGACCGCATCAGCCCCTGGCAGCGCATCGCGATGGCGCTGCCGCTGGTGGCGCTGCTGGCCGGCCTGGTCGCCATCCAGCTCGTGCAGGACGATCGCCGCGCCAGGGAGGTGGCCGAGGTCGACGCCGCCCTGCTCACCGACGACCTGCCGCCCGCCGCCTGGGCCGATCCCGGATTCGTCCAGTTCCTCAAGTCCGGCCGCTGATGCGGGGGCCGCTCATGCACCCCTTCCGGCCCGGTTCCCGCGCAGCCGCTGCGCCCGGCGGCCTGCGCCGCCGCGCGGGCGCGCTCGCCGTGCTCGCCTCGGGTCTGATCGCCCTGCACGGCGCGACCGCACTGGCCGGCGCGCCAACGGCAGCCGCTTCCCCCAAGGCGCCCGCCACCAAGGCGACCCCGGCCGGCGGCACGCGGGCGGCAGCTGCCACAGGCTGGGCCGGCCTCAGCGCCGAACAGCAGCAGGCGCTGCAGCCGCTGGCGGCCGCCTGGCCCAAGCTGAGCGAAGCCCAGAAGCGCAAGTGGATCGCCCTCTCGCGCAACTACCCGCGCATGACGCCGGACGACCAGGCCCGCCTGCACAGCCGCATGACCGACTGGGTCGCGCTCAGCCCGCAGCAGCGCAGCCAGGCCCGGCTGAACTTCGCCGAGACCAAGAACCTGTCGGCCGACGACAAGAAGGCCAAGTGGGAGGCCTACCAGGCCCTCCCGCCCGAGGAAAAGCGCAAGCTGGCGGCCGGCGCGAACCCGCGCACGCCGCCCACCGCGGCGGCCCTGCGCCCGGTGCCGGACCAGAAGCTCGCCAAGCTGCCGCGCGCCAATCGCAAGAGCAAGCCACCGCGCATCGACCCGGACGACGCGCCGACTTCGCCGCCCGTGCAACCTGCGCAGCCGACGGTGCCGCCGGTGCAACCGGTGCAGCCGGTACCGGCAGCACCCTCCGGCCCCAACTGAGGGCGTGACCCGCATGACCCAACCGCCGGCCCCCCCCGGCGGCATGGCCCCGGATTGGCCTGCCGCCCCCGATCTCATCGCTCCACCGCTGCGCCGCCGCATGGCCTGCTGGGTGTACGAAGGCATGCTGCTGTTCGCCGTGGTGTTCGTCGCCGGCTGGCTGTTCAGCACCCTGGGCCAGGTGCGCAGCGGCATGGACGAGCGGCGTCCGCTGCTTCAGGCCTTCCTGTTCCTCGTCTTCGGCATCTACTTCACCTGGTTCTGGAGCCGTGGACAGACGCTGGCCATGAAGACCTGGAACATCCGCGTGGTCGACGTGGCCGGCCGGCCGCTCACCCAGGCGCGGGCCCTGCTGCGCTACGTGTGCAGCTGGCTGTGGTTCCTGCCGCCGCTGCTGGCGCTCGCGCCATTCCAGCTCGGCGGCGGCGAATACGCCGTGCTCGTGTCCGGCTGGGTGGCGGTCTGGGCCCTGCTCAGCCGCTTCCACCCGCAACGCCAGTTCTGGCACGACGCGCTGGCCGGTACCCGGCTGGTGACGGCGCCCGCCACGGAAGCGCCACGCCGGTCGTAGACAATCGGCAGCCATGTCCCGGTCGCCGCCCGCCCTCGAACCCTCCGTCAACCCGCAGAAGCTGCGCACCGGCATCGCCCGGATCTGGCACGCCACCGGCTATTCGCTGCAGGGCCTGCGGGCGGGCTGGGGCGAGACCGCCTTCCGCCAGGAAGCCACGGCCGCCCTGGTGCTGCTGCCGCTGGCCTTCTGGCTCGGCCAGGGCTGGGTCCAGGTGGCGCTGCTGGCGGGCTCGGTGCTGCTGGTGCTGATCGTGGAACTGCTCAACACCGGCATCGAGACCGTCGTCGATCGCATCGGCCCCGAGTGGCACGACCTGTCCAAGCGCGCCAAGGACATGGGCAGCGCCGCCGTGCTGCTGGCCCTGCTGCTGGCGCTGGGCATCTGGATGGCCGCCCTCGTGCAGAGGTGGCCGGCATGAGCGCCCCGCCCTTTTCCATCTGCGTGTACTGCGGCTCGCGCACCGGGCTGGCCGAAAGCTTCGTGCAGGCGGCGCGCGACGTCGGGCACTGGATCGGCCGCCGCGGCGGCCAGCTGGTCTACGGCGGCGGCAAGGCCGGGCTGATGGGCATCGTGGCGGACGCGACCCTGGCCGCCGGCGGCACCGTCATCGGCGTGATCCCGCAGGCACTGGTGGACCGGGAACACGCCAAGCTCGATTGCACCGAGCTGCACGTGGTCGAGACCATGCACGACCGCAAGCGGCTGATGGCCGAGCGCGCCGGCGCCTTCCTGGCGCTGGCCGGCGGCATCGGCACGCTGGAAGAGCTGTTCGAGGCCTGGACCTGGCGCCAGCTGGGCTACCACGCCAAGCCGGTCGGCATCCTGGACACCGATGGCTACTACGCGCCGATGCTGGAATTCCTGCGCGGCAGCGTGGCGCACGGCCTGATGAACGAGTGGCAGATGCAGCTGGTGCGGGTGGGCGGCGAGCCCGGCCCGCTGCTGCAGGCGCTGGTGGACGAGTCCACGCCGGCCTCGGCGCAGGACCTGTCGCAGATCTAGTTCAGACCGCCGACTCGTCGGTCTCGCCGGTGCGGATGCGCACCACCCGCTCGACGCTGGTGACGAAGATCTTGCCGTCACCGATCTTGCCGGTGCGCGCGGCCTTGACGATGGCGTCGACGCAGCGCTCGACGTCGTCGTCCTTGACCACCACCTCGATCTTCACCTTGGGCAGGAAGTCCACCACGTACTCGGCGCCGCGGTACAGCTCGGTGTGGCCCTTCTGGCGGCCGAAACCCTTGACTTCGGTGACCGTCAACCCGGTGACGCCGCACTCGGCCAGCCCCTCGCGCACCTCCTCGAGCTTGAAGGGTTTGACGATGGCGGTGATCTGTTTCATGGTCTTCCTTGCGCGGGCCTAGGCGCCGAACTTGCCGGTAATAGGATAGCGCCAATCCTTGCCGAAGCCGCGGTGCGTGACGCGGATGCCGATCGGCGCCTGCCGGCGCTTGTACTCGTTGACGCGCACCAGCCGCGCAACCCGCTCGACCACCGCGCGCTCGAAACCCTCGGCCACGATCTGCTCGACGCCCTCGTCCTCCTCCATGTAGCGCGAGAGGATGGCGTCGAGCACCTCGTAGGGCGGCAGGCTGTCCTGGTCGACCTGGTCCGGCCGCAGCTCGGCGCTGGGCGGGCGGGTGATGATGCGCTCGGGGATCGGGTGGGCGCCGGTGCCGTACGGATCGTTCGCATTGCGCCAGCGCGCCAGCGCGAACACGCTGGTCTTGAGCACGTCCTTGATCACCGCGAAGCCGCCGGCCATGTCGCCGTACAGCGTGCAGTAGCCGGTGGCCATCTCGCTCTTGTTGCCGGTGGTCAGCACGATGCTGCCGAACTTGTTGGACAGCGCCATCAGCAGCACGCCGCGGATGCGCGCCTGGATGTTCTCCTCGGTCGCATCCTCGGGCAGGCCCTCGAATTCCCCGGCCAGCGCCGCCTTGAAGGCCTCGAACTGCGGCACGATCGAGATCTCGTCGTAGCGCACGCCCAGCCGCGCCGCCATCTCGCGCGCGTCGATCCACGAGATGTCGGCCGTGTAGGGCGACGGCATCATCACGGTGCGCACCTTGTCCCTGCCCAGTGCATCGACGGCGATCGCCAGCACCAGCGCCGAGTCGATGCCGCCCGACAGGCCCAGCAGCACGCCCGGGAAGCCGTTCTTGGCGATGTAGTCGTGCACGCCCAGCACCAGCGCGTCCCAGAGCTCGGCTTCGGGCTCGCGCGCCGGCGCCATCGGCGCATGGAGCACCAGCGCACCGGGCGAACCCTCGACATCGACCGTGAACAGGTCCTCGCGGAACGACGGCGCGCGGCCGGCCAGCGTGCCATCGGCGGCCACGGCGAACGATCCGCCGTCGAACACCACCTCGTCCTGCCCGCCCACCAGGTGCGTGTAGACCACCGGCAGGCCGGCTTCGCGGGCCCGGTCGGCCATGCGGGCGACCCGCTCGCCACCCTTGCCGACATGGAAGGGCGAGGCGTTGATCACCGCCAGCAGCTGCGCGCCCGACTCGGCCGCCAGCATCGCCGGCTCCTCGAACCAGGCGTCCTCGCAGATCAGCAGCCCGACGTTCAGGCCCTCGACCTGGAACACGCAGCTGCCCTTGCCCGGGGTGAAGTAGCGCCGCTCGTCGAACACCTGGTAGTTGGGCAGTTCGCGCTTGGCATAGGTCTCCAGCACCCGGCCTTCGCTGATGACGCTGGCCGCGTTCAGGCGCCGCTGCACCTGCACCGACCTGCTGCGCAGGTCGCCGCCGACCGGGTGGCCGACCACCACGTGCAAACCTTTCAACCCCGCGAGCTCGCGGGCCACCGTTTTGACGGCATCATCGCAAGCCGCGATGAACGCGGGACGCAGGAACAGGTCCTCGGCCGCGTAGCCGCAGATGGACAGCTCGGGAGTCAGGACCAGGCGCGCGCCGTCGGCATGGGCCCGGCGGGCGGCATCGATGATCTTGCGGGCATTGCCGGGCATGTCGCCCACCACGAAGTTGAGCTGGGCGTTGCAGATCCGGAGGGCCATGTCAGCAGTGCGAAAACAGCCTCGGGATTATGTCATCCGGCTCCTTGCCTCACCGGGTGAAGTGCCGCGACAGGCCTGGAACGAATTGCTGGCGGCGCAGGACCTGCCCACGCCCTTCATGCGGCACGAGTACCTGGCCGCGCTGCACGACAGCGCCAGTGCCACGGTGGCCAGCGGCTGGCAGCCCAGCTTCGTGACGCTGTGGCGCGGCGATGCGCTGCAGGCCGCCTGCGCCTTCTACCTGAAGGCCCATTCGTACGGCGAGTACGTGTTCGACTGGGCCTGGGCCAATGCCTACGAGCAGCACGGGCTGGACTACTACCCGAAAGGGCTGGTGGCAGTGCCGTTCACGCCGGTGCCGGGCTCCCGGCTGCTGGCGCGCGACGAATCCTCCCGCCGCGCACTCGTGCAGGCACTGGTTACCCTGTGCCGCAGCAACCAGCTGTCTTCGCTGCACCTGCTCTTTCTCTCCGACGCGGACGCGGCGGCCTGCGAGGAAGCGCAGCTGATGGCGCGCCACACCGTCCAGTTCCACTGGCTCAACCAGGGTTGGCGCGACTTCGATGCCTTCCTCGCCAGCCTGGCGCAGGACAAGCGCAAGAAGATCCGCCAGGAGCGGCGCAAGGTCGCCGAGGCAGGCGTCACGTTCCGCGCCCTGCGCGGCGAAGCCATCGGCGGCGCCGACTGGGAATTCTTCTACCGCTGCTACGAGCGCACCTACCGCGAGCACGGCAACCCGCCCTATCTGCGGCACGAGTTCTTCCGCCGCATGGCGCGCGACCTGGCCGCCCACTGGGTGCTGTTCGTGGCGCAGCGGGGCGGCCGCGACATCGCCTGCAGCCTGGTGGCGCTGTCGGACGAAGGTGCGGCGCCGCAAGCCGCGTACGGCCGCTACTGGGGCGCGCTCGAGCGCGTGGACTGCCTGCACTTCGAGGCCTGCTACTACCAGCCGCTGCAGTGGTGCATGGCGCACGGCGTGCAGCGCTTCGAGGGCGGCGCCCAGGGCGAGCACAAGATGGCGCGGGCGCTGATGCCGGTGAAGACGCAGAGCGCCCACTGGCTGGCGCACCCGTCCTTCGCCGATGCGGTGGAGCGCTTCCTCGAGCGCGAGGGCGCCGGCATCGCGCACTACATGGAGCACCTGGAAGGGCGCTCGCCCTTCCGGCGCGACGCCGGCTAAGCCTCAGGCCGCCTTGGGGGTGCGGCGGAAGTTCTCGATGCCCTCGAGGACTTCCTTGCGGGCGGCGTCCGGACCTTCCCAGCCCAGCACCTTGACCCACTTGTTGGCCTCGAGATCCTTGTAGTGCTCGAAGAAGTGGGAAATCGTCTTCAGGCGCAGCGGATTCAGGTCCTCGGGCTTCTGCCAGTGGCTGTAGATCGACAGCACGCGGTCGATCGGGACCGCCAGCACCTTGGCGTCGTCGCCGGCCTCGTCCTGCATCTTCAGCACGCCGAGCGGGCGGCAGGTGACGACCACGCCGGGGATCAGCGGCACCGGGGTGATCACCAGCACGTCGACCGGATCGCCGTCGCCGCTGATGGTCTGCGGCACGTAGCCGTAGTTGGTCGGGTAGTGCATGGACGTGCTCATGAAGCGGTCCACGAAGATCGCGCCGGAGTCCTTGTCCACCTCGTACTTCACGGGGTCGGCATTCATCGGGATCTCGATGATGACGTTGAAGGCATCGGGGGCCTGCTGGCCCGGCGTGACGTTGTCGAGAGACATGGGGTCGTTTTCTTTGGGAAGTGAAAAACCTAGGACTAACCCTGATTTTACTTTCGCGACCCTGGTGCCGTCCCGGCTGTCGCCGGCAGCACAAGAGTTTGGACTTATAGTGCTTCGGTTGGCCAATCGTCTCCCGGCCGAAGGGATGCGACGAGGAAGCAACGCAGCGGGGGCACCGCTTGCGTGGCCCCCTCCAAGCAGACAAACGACAGGAGATGAAGAAATGAGTGGCAACTCGGCGCTGATACTGGCGCTCGTGTGCGGCCTCGCGGCCGTCGCTTACGGGTTCTGGGCCCGAAGCTGGATCCTCTCGCGAGACGCCGGCAACCCCCGAATGCAGGAAATCGCCGCGGCGATCCAGACCGGCGCGGCGGCTTACCTGGCAAGGCAGTACAAGACCATCGCCATGGTCGGTGTCGTACTGGCCGTCCTCATCGGCATCTTCCTGGACGGGCAGACCGCCCTCGGCTTCGTGGTCGGCGCGGTGCTGTCCGGTGCCTGCGGCTTCATCGGCATGAACGTCTCGGTGCGCGCCAACGTGCGCACCGCGCAGGCCGCCACCCACGGCATCGGCCCGGCGCTGGACGTCGCGTTCCGCGGCGGCGCCATCACCGGCATGCTGGTGGTCGGCCTGGGGCTGCTGGGCGTGGCCGGCTTCTACTGGTTCCTGGTCGGCAACGGCCGCCTGACGCCGGATGCCAACCTGGCCAACCTGCTCAACCCCCTGATCGGCTTCGCCTTCGGCTCCTCGCTGATCTCGATCTTCGCCCGGCTGGGCGGCGGCATCTTCACCAAGGGCGCCGACGTCGGCGCCGACCTGGTGGGCAAGGTGGAAGCCGGCATCCCCGAGGACGACCCGCGCAACCCGGCGGTGATCGCCGACAACGTGGGCGACAACGTGGGCGACTGCGCCGGCATGGCGGCCGACCTGTTCGAGACCTACGCCGTGACGCTGATCGCCACCATGGTGCTGGGCGCGCTGATGGTCACCGCGGCCGCCACCCAGGCCGTGCTGTACCCGCTGGCGCTGGGCGGCGTGTCGATCATCGCCTCGATCATCGGCTGCTTCTTCGTCAAGGCGCGCCCGGGCATGACCAACGTGATGCCGGCCCTGTACAAGGGCCTGGCCATCTCCGGCATCCTGTCGCTGATCGCCTTCTACGGGGTCACCGTCTGGCTGATGCCGGACAACGCCATCACCGCCAGCGGCTCGCAGATGCGGCTGTTCGGCGCCTGCGCCGTCGGCCTGATCCTCACCGGCCTGCTGGTCTGGATCACCGAGTTCTACACCGGCACCCAGTACTCGCCGGTGCGCCACATCGCGCAGGCCTCCACCACCGGCCACGGCACCAACATCATCGCCGGCCTGGGCGTGTCCATGCGCTCCACGGCCTGGCCGGTGCTGTTCGTCTGCCTGGCGATCATCTCGGCCTACTCGCTCGCCGGCCTGTACGGCATCGCGGTGGCCGCCACCTCCATGCTGAGCATGGCCGGCATCGTCGTCGCGCTGGACGCCTACGGCCCGATCACCGACAACGCCGGCGGCATCGCCGAGATGGCCGAGATGCCCTCCTCGGTGCGCGACATCACCGACCCGCTGGACGCGGTGGGCAACACCACCAAGGCGGTGACCAAAGGCTACGCCATCGGCTCGGCCGGCCTGGCCGCGCTGGTGCTGTTCGCCGACTACACCCACAAGCTGGAAGCCTACGGCCGCGCCATCAGCTTCGACCTGTCGGACCCGATGGTGATCGTGGGCCTGTTCATCGGCGGCCTGATCCCCTACCTGTTCGGCGCCATGGCGATGGAGGCCGTGGGCCGCGCCGCCGGCTCGGTGGTGGTGGAGGTGCGCCGCCAGTTCCAGACCATCAAGGGCATCATGGAAGGCACGGCCAAGCCCGAGTACGGTGTGGCCGTCGACATGCTGACCAAGGCCGCGATCCGGGAAATGATGATCCCGTCGCTGCTGCCGGTGGTGGTGCCGATCGTGGTCGGCCTGGTGCTCGGTCCCAAGGCGCTCGGCGGCCTGCTGATGGGCACCATCGTCACCGGCCTGTTCGTCGCCATCTCCATGTGCACCGGCGGCGGCGCCTGGGACAACGCCAAGAAGTACATCGAGGACGGCAACCACGGCGGCAAGGGCTCCGAAGCCCACAAGGCGGCGGTCACCGGCGACACGGTGGGCGACCCCTACAAGGACACCGCCGGCCCGGCCGTCAACCCGCTGATCAAGATCATCAACATCGTGGCGCTGCTGATCGTGCCGCTGGTGGTGAAGTTCCACGCCGGCAATGCGGAAGCCGCCAAGGCGCAGGCCGCCACGCCGGTGGCCGTCACGGCACCCGCCAGCGTCACGGCGCCGGTGCCCGCGACACCGGCCACGCCGGCCAGCGCGGCGAAGTAGCCGCAACCGGCTCGTCAGGAGGCCCGCTTCGGCGGGCCTTCCTCTTCCTGTTTCCGGCGTTTGCCATAGGATCAGACCAACGCCACCGCCCTTCCCATGACCGACCTCGTCGTACGCCGCCTCCTGGTGGACATGCAAGCGCCGATCGAGCGCCATTGGTGCGCCGGCGATCCGTTCCGCACGGCGCTGCTGGATGCGCTCTCCATGAGCTTCCCGGTCGGCGAGCAGTTCTTCATCGACAGCGTGCGCGAAGGCTTCAAGGCCCTGCCTGGGCCGCTGCAGGAGCGCTTGCGCGACGAGGTGCAGGGCTTCATCGGGCAGGAGGCCACGCACCGGCGCCTGCATGCGCTTTACAACGAACACCTGCAAAGGCTCGGCCTGGTCAACCACTGGGAGCCCCGTGCACGCAAGCGGCTCGGGCTGCTGGAAGGCGCGGACATCCGCCACTGGCTGGGCATCACGGCCGCCAACGAGCACTTCACCGCCATCCTGGCCGACTGGCTGCTGCACAACGCCGACCTGCTGGGCGAGCGCGACCCGCGTCTGGCGACGCTGTGGCTGTGGCACAGCGCCGAGGAATCGGAGCACAAGTCCATCGCCTTCGACCTGTACCAGGCGCTGGGCGGCGACCACCGCTGGCGGCTGCGCTGGTTCCGGCGCGTGACCGTGTTCTTCCTCTCCGACGCGGTGCGCCAGACCCTGTCCAACCTGCGCCAGGACGGCACGCTGTGGCGCTGGAGCACCTGGAAGGGAGCGGCTTCGTTCCTGTTCGGCCGTCGTGGCCTGGTGCGGCAGACGTTCGGTCCCTGGAAGCAGTACCTGCGGCGCGATTTCCATCCGAGTCAGCAGGACAGCAGTGCGTCCCGGCGCTGGCTGGCGGAGCACGCCCACCAGTTCGTGGCCGTCGGGCGCTGAGGCTGCCGGTCGCTGGCGCAAAATGGCGCCATGCAACTCCACTACATCGCCAACGAGGGCGTGCGCTCCTCCTCCGGCCGGACGCTGCCGGTCATCGACCCGTCGGACGGGCAGGTCTTCGACGAGCTGCAGCGCGGCACGGCCGAAGACATCGACCAGGCCGTGCAGGCCGCGCGCCGTTGCTACGACAAAGTCTGGAGCAAGCTGAGCGCGGCCGAGCGCGGCCGCCTGCTGATGCGCCTGTCGAACAAGGTGGCCGAGCACGCCGATGAACTGGCCGCGCTGGAGCAGCGCGACTGCGGCAAGCCGACCAAGCAGGCGCGCGCCGACGCGCTGGCGCTGGTGCGCTACTTCGAGTTCTACGCCGGCGCCTGCGACAAGCTGCATGGCGAGACCCTGCCGTACCTGGACGGCTACAGCGTGCTCACCTGGCGCGAGCCGCACGGCGTCACCGGCCACGTGATTCCCTGGAACTACCCGATGCAGATCTTCGGGCGCAGCGTCGGCGGCGCCCTGGCGGCCGGCAACGTCTGCGTGGTCAAGCCGTCGGAGGACGCCTGCCTGTCGCTGATCCGCGTGGCCCAGCTCGCGGCCGAGTGCGGCTTTCCCGCCGGCGCCATCAACATCGTCACCGGCTTCGGCCACGAGGTGGGCGACGCGCTGGCGCGGCACCCGGGCATCGACCACATCAGCTTCACCGGCAGCCCTCACGTGGGCACGCTGATCCAGCAGGTCGCGGCCGAGCGGCACTGCCCGGTGACGCTGGAGCTGGGCGGCAAGAGCCCGCAGATCATCTTTGACGACGCCGACCTGGAAGCCGCGCTGCCGATGGTGATCAACGCCATCGTGCAGAACGCCGGCCAGACCTGCTCGGCCGGCTCGCGCCTGCTGGTGCACCGCCCGCTGTACGAATCGCTGCTGGACCGCCTGGGCAACGCGTTCGCCAACCTGCGGGTGGGCCCGGCGGCCATGGACCTGGACGTGGGGCCGCTCATCCGCTCCAGCCAGCTGCAGCGCGTCTGGGATTTCCTCTCGGACGCCCAGCACGCCGGCATTCCGATGGTGGCCCAGGGCCAGATCGTCGACGAGGCGCCCGACACCGGGTACTACCAGGCGCCCACCCTGCTGCGCGACGTGCCGGTGACCCACCGGCTGGCGCAGGAGGAAGTGTTCGGGCCGGTGCTGGCCGCGATGTCGTTCCAGGACGAGGATGAGGCGGTGGAGCTGGCCAACGCGACGCAATTCGGCCTGGTGGCCGGCATCTGGACGCGCGACGGCGGCCGCCAGCTGCGCATGGCCAAGCGCGTCAAGAGCGGCCAGGTTTTCATCAACAACTACGGCGCCGGCGGCGGCGTCGAGCTGCCCTTCGGCGGCGTCAAGTCCTCCGGCTACGGCCGCGAGAAGGGCTTCGAGGCGCTGTACGGCTTCACCACGCTCAAGACCGTGGCGATCAAGCACGGGTGAGGCGGCCCCCTCCTCCGGCGAAAGCCGGAGGAGCCACGCAACGCTCCAGCCCCTTGTCGTTCGTGGATTCCCGCTGCCGCGGGACCGACGGGAAGACGCTAGCCGCGGATCTGCGCGCTGCGCGCCACCGCTTCGGCCTTGGGCAGCAGGCGCGGGTAGAAGGCCAGGCGCGGCGCCACGAAGCTGGCGGCGAACAGCTCGTCCTTGCGCACGCTCACCCAGCCGACCCCGCTCATCTGCAGGTCGTTGCGCTTGCGCACCACGGTGAACTCGAAGCGCACGCCGCGCTCGCCGGCGAACTGCGCCGGCTCCACCCGGGTCACGCTGACCAGCGAGCCATCGGCCGAGTACACGGACTCGAACAGGCTCACCAGCTGGTCGGGCGCCATGCCGGCCGCATAGGTGGGCACGCGCGGCGCCTTCTGGCCCGCCGGCACGTTGCCTGGCGGCAGCGTCATGAGCGGCTGGCCGGGGCGGATGCCGGCCCACAGGCGCAGCTCGTCCAGGCTGAGGCCCTCCTGGGTCCAGCGCTCGTAGGGCTGCGAGTCGCCCGGGACGCTGACCTTGTTCCAGGCTTCCGCCAGCTGGATGGCCATGCGCTGGTTGACGAGCTGCTCGCCTTCCACCTTGGCGATGTTGGCGCAGGCCGCGACCAGCACGGCCAGCAGCAAGGGCAGGAGTTTCTTCATGGCTTCACTTCGTTGAGGTACTGGCGGATGAGGGCAGCGTCAGGCGCGTCAGGCGCCTGCGCCAGGTAGTGTTCGAAGGCGGTCGCGGCACCCGCCGGATCGGCGCGGCGGCGCAGCACCAGGCCGAGCGACCGGAACGCTTCCGCCGGTGCCCGCTCGGCCGCGGTGGCGGCGCGCAGGTCCTGCGTCGCCCGCTCGAGGTCGCCTTCGCCGTCGCGCTGGCGATGCACCTCGCCCCGCGCGAACAGCGCCTGCGGGTCGCCCGGCCGGATCGCCAGCATGCGGCCGAGCAGCACCAGGCTTTCCTCGAACTGGCCGCGGCGGATCTCTTCCTGCAGCCAGGCCAGGCGGTGCGGCGCGACGACCTGCTCGAACTCGTCGCTGCCGGTGCGTCCTTCGCCGCTGCCGGCCAGCCGCAGCAGCGCGTCGCGCCGGTCAGCGGCGGGCGGGTGCGTGGCCAGCATCACGCTGCGGCGCCCGACGTCCTCGCCGCCGGTCACCTTCAGCTCGCCGAGCAGGTTGTCCCAGACCCGGGCGGCCTCGCGCCCGTCATAGCCCGCCCGCTGCATGAGCTGCATGCCGATCGCGTCGGCGCGGCGCTCCTGGTCCCGACTGAAGGCGAACGCGCTGGCGATGACCGCCATCCCGGCCACCGCGCCGGCCAGCCCGAACACGCCCAGCATCTGGCCGGCGGCCGCGCGGTCCTTGGCGTCGCGCAGGCGCTCGAGCGTGTGGCGCTCCAGGTAGTGGCCGATCTCGTGCCCCAGCACGGCGGCCAGCTGCGCCTCGTTCTCCACCCGCAGCAGCAGGCCGGTCCAGACCTGCATCATCCCGTTGGGCGCCATGCTGGCGTTGAACACCGGCGTGCGCACCACGTGCACCCGCACGTCGCGGCAATGCTCGCCGCCCAGCCGGCACACGAGCTGCTCGAGATAGCCGGACAGCGCCTTGTCGCGCAGCACGAACGGACTGCGGCGCAGGCGCGTTTCCTCGCGGTCCATGAGCGCCCACAGGCCGCCTTCGTCGGTGTCCAGCGCCGGTCGTGCCAGCCGCCCGGCCGGCAGCTTCAGGTCGGCCGGCGCCTGGGCCAGCGCGGCCAGGCCGGCACCGCCCAGGCCGAGCGCGGCGCAATGCCGGCAGGCCGATCGCAGGAAGCCGCGCCGGCCGCGCACCGGGTCGCTGCCGCTCATGGGGCCGGCGGGAAGCCCTTGAGCAGGGCCTCGACCGTTTCGCGGGCCGGTTCGGCCTCGCGCAGGTCGCCGGAGACGCGCTGCAGGTGGTTGAACCAGACCACCCGCCCGTCCTTCAGGTCGACCAGCGAGGCATAGGCCACCTGCGAGCCGCCGGTCAGGCCCACGCCCAGCAACGCCATCGCCACCATGGCGGCCTTGCGCTCGGAGCTGGCGTAGCTGTCGCGGACCCAGAAGAACAGCGCGTAGTCGGCACCGGTCTTCTCGCGCAGCGGCAACACCGCGTCGCCCATGGACCAGTCGAGCTTGCCGTCCTTGGTCGGCAGCTTGAGGAAGCCCGGCGCGTGGTGCAGGAACACGGCGTCGGCGACCGCGCCATGCAGCGCGTTGACCTGCGCCAGGTCGTCCATGTCGTCCTCGCGCAGCGCCGCGGCCTGGGTGCCGAGCAGCTTGGCCTGGCCGACCAGGGCGGCCCTGAAGTGCCTTTGCGCGGCCTCCGTCCAGTCGGCGCGCGGCTCCTGCACCCCGCCGGCGCTGATCGAGAACAGCTCCATGTCGGCCGGCACCACGACCAGCCGGGAGTCGGCCGCCCGCTGCGTGAACCCCGGTGCGCGCTGCCGCTCCGATTGTTGCGCCGCCCCTTGCGCCGGCGCCTGCCCCGGCGCCTGTGCCTGTGCACCGCCGCCAGCCAGCGCCAGCGCCAGCAACACCCCGCGCATGCGGGCTCCCATCCCGTGCACCATGCCTGCCTCCTCGTGTAATGCACGGAATTCTAGAAGCCCGCCGCCGCGCCACCGCGGCCGGCGTTCCGGCACGGGCTGGGCAACAATAGCGGTCCACAGGAGAACGCATGCGAGTCAAGGACAAATCGATCATCGTCACCGGCGCCGGCCAGGGGATCGGCGAAGGCATCGCCAGGCGGCTGGCCGAGGAAGGCGCCCAGGTGATCGTCAACGACATCAACACGGCACTGGGCGAGAAGGTGACGGCCGCCATCCAGGCCGCGGGCGGGCGCGCCTCCTTCTTCGCCGCCGACGTCACCCGGTCGGCCGACATGAAGGCGCTGGTGCAGGCCGCGCTCGACCGCCACGGCAAGCTGGACGCGATGGTCAACAATGCCGGCTGGACCCACCGCAACCGCCCCGCGCTGGAGGTGAGCGAGGAGGAGTTCGACCGCGTCTATGCGATCAACATGAAGAGCATCTACCTGTCGACGATCCACGCGGTGCCGGCGTTCCGCGCCAACAAGGGCGGCAGCTTCATCAACATCGCATCGACGGCCGGGATCCGGCCGCGCCCGGGCCTGGCCTGGTACAACGGCTCCAAGGGCGCCGTCATCACCACCAGCAAGTCGCTGGCCGCCGAGTTCGGCCCGGACAACATCCGCGTCAACTGCATCAACCCGGTGTTCAATCCCGACACCGGCCTGTCGGCCGAGTTCGCCGGCGGCCCGGTGGACGAAGCCCGGCGCGCGAAGTTCCTGGCAACCATCCCGCTCGGCCGCTTCTCCACGGCGCTCGACGTGGCCAACGCGGCGCTCTACCTGGCCAGCGACGAGGCCGCCTTCATCTCGGGCGTCTGCATCGAGGTGGACGGCGGCCGCTGCGTTCTGATCCCCCGCAAGCGGTAGGGCTGCAGGCTGCGGCAGAATCGAAACCGTGTCCGAACGCGTCATCCCCCTGGTCGACCAGCGCACCGCCGTCGTTGCGGCGCAGGTGCCGGCCGCGCCGATCGTGCCCGGCGGCCAGCTGCGGGACCGCCTGGCCCGGCCGCTGCGCGACCTGCGCATCAGCGTCACGGACCGCTGCAACTTCCGCTGCAGCTACTGCATGCCCAAGGAGGTGTTCGGCAAGGACTACCCCTACCTGCCGCATGCCGCCCTGCTGAGCTTCGAGGAGATCACCCGGCTGGCCCGGCTGTTCGTGGCGCACGGGGTGCGCAAGATCCGGCTGACCGGCGGCGAGCCGCTGCTGCGCAAGAACATCGAGGTGCTGGTCGAACAGCTCGCGCAACTGCGCACGCCGGACGGCGCGCCGGTGGAACTGGCGCTGACCACCAACGGCTCGGTGCTGGCGCGCAAGGCGGCCGCCTTGCGGGCAGCGGGCCTGCGGCGGGTCACGGTCAGCCTCGACGGCCTGGACGATGCGGTGTTCCGCCGCATGAACGACGTCGATTTCCCGGTGGCGCAGGTGCTGGAAGGCATCGCCGCGGCGCTCGCCGCGGGGCTGGACCCGATCAAGGTCAACATGGTGGTGCAGCGGGGCACCAACGAGCAGGAGATCCTGCCGATGGCGCGCCATTTCCGCGGCAGCGGCATCGTGCTGCGCTTCATCGAGTACATGGACGTGGGCGCCACGAATGGCTGGCGGATGGACCAGGTCGTCCCGTCGGCCGAGGTCATCGAGCGGCTGCAGCAGCATTTCCCGCTGCGCGCGCTCGATCCCACCGCCCCGGGCGAAACCGCCGAGCGCTGGGCCTACGAAGACGGCGCCGGCGAGGTCGGCGTGATCAGCAGCGTTACCCAGGCCTTCTGCGGCAGCTGCAACCGGGCCCGCCTGTCCACCGAGGGCCGGCTGTACCTGTGCCTGTTTGCCGAGCAGGGCCATGACCTGCGGGCGCTGCTGCGCGGCGGCGCCAGCGACGCCGACATCGCCTCGGCCATCGGCCTGATCTGGCAAGGCCGCAGCGACCGCTACTCCCAGCTGCGCGGCCAGCAGGCGCCCGACGCTTCGGGTGGCGGACGCCGGGTCGAGATGAGCTACATCGGCGGCTGATGGACCCGCAGGACGTCACCGGCATCGTGCTGGCGGGCGGCCGCGGTTCGCGCATGGGCGGCGCCGACAAGGGCCTGCAGAACTTCAACGGCATGCCGCTGGCTCTGCACGCGCTGCTGCGGCTGCAGCCGCAGGTCGGCGACACCCTGGTCAACGCCAACCGCAACCTGGCCGCCTACGAATCCTTCGGCGTCCCGGTCTGGCCCGATGCGCTGGCCGACTATCCCGGACCACTGGCCGGCTTCCTGACCGGGCTGGAGCAATGCAGCACGCCCTGGCTGGTGACGGTGCCGTGCGACACGCCCCTGTTCCCGCCGGACCTAGTCCGGCGGCTGGGCGAGGCGGCCGAACGCGAGGACGCCGAGATCGCGATGGCCAGCGCCCCCGAAGCCGACGGCCAGCAGCGCACCCAGCCGGTGTTCTGCCTGCTGCGCCACGGGCTGCTCGAGAGCCTCGTGCGCTTCACCCAGGACGGCGGGCGCAAGATCGACAAGTGGACGGCGCAGCACCGCACCGTGGTCGTGCCGTTCGGGCCGCCGGCCGACGACCCGCGCGCCTTCTTCAACGCCAACACGCTGGCCGAGCTGCGCGAGCTGGAGCGCCGGTGAAGACGCTGGACCAGATCGCGGCCGAACTGCAGGGCTACGATCCCCAGGCCCTGCCGGCTGCCGCCGTCAACGAGTTCCTCGCGCGGCTGGTGGCGCCGGTCGAACAGACCGAGGAGGTCGGCATCGCCGATGCGCTCGGCCGCGTGCTGGCCCGCGACGTGGTCTCGCCGATCAGCGTGCCCCCGCACGACAACTCGGCGATGGACGGCTACGCCTTCGACGGCGCGCAGCTCGCGTCCGGCGCCGCACTCACGCTGCGCGTGGTCGGCACCGCCTTCGCCGGCAAGGCCTGGCAAGGAACGGTCGGCCCCGGCGAGTGCGTGAAGATCATGACCGGCGCCATCATGCCGGCGGGGCTGGACACGGTGGTGCCGCAGGAGTTCACCCGTGCCGCCGGCGAGCAGGCCATCGAGATCCCGGCGGGCGCGCTGCAGCGCGGCGACAACCGGCGCTTTGCCGGCGAAGACCTGATGGCCGGCCGCCCGGCCCTGCGCCAGGGCGAATGCCTTGGGCCCGCGGCCTGCGGCCTGCTGGCCAGCCTGGGCCTACCCCGCGCGACCGTGTTCCGCCGCCTTCGGGTGGCGTACTTCTCCACCGGCGACGAGATCCTGAGCCTGGGCGAGCCGCCGCGCGAAGGCGCGGTGTACGACAGCAACCGCTACACGGTGCGCGGCCTGCTGGCGCGGCTCGGGTGCGACCTCATCGACCTGGGCGTGGTGCGCGACCAGCCGGCGCTGCTGGAGCAGGCGTTCCGCTCGGCGGCGGCGCAGGCCGACGCCATCATCACCAGCGGCGGCGTCAGCGTCGGCGAGGCGGACTTCACCAAGGCGATGATGAAGCAGCTCGGCGACGTCGCCTTCTGGCGCATTGCCATGCGCCCCGGCCGCCCGATGGCGGTGGGGCGCATCGGCTCCTCGGTGCTGTTCGGCCTGCCCGGCAACCCGGTGGCGGTGATGGTCACCTTCCTGGCCTTCGTGCGGCCTGCCCTGCTGCAGATGATGGGCTGCCGCGAGATGGCGCCGCCGCCGCTGCTGCGTGCGCGCAGCCAGGAAGCGATCCGCAAGAAGCCCGGCCGCACCGAGTACCAGCGCGGCATCGTCTCGACCGCGCCCGACGGCTCGCTGCAGGTGCGCACCACCGGCAACCAGGGCTCGGGCGTGCTCAGCTCCATGGTGCAGGCCAACGGCCTGATCGTCCTGCGGCACGACCAGGGCAACGTCGCGGTCGGCGACGAAATCGACGTGATGATGTTCGAGGGCCCCTGAGCCACGGTTGAGCTTTCCCGCACAATCGCGCCACCAAGGCGAACGAAAGGCGGGGGACATGCAAGGCAGGCAGGAGAGCGCAGGCGGGGTCAAGGCCCTCCGGCACGCGGCGGCGATGGCGCTGCTGCTGGCGGCGGCGGCAGCCCACGGCAAGGATGAACCCGCTCCTTCGGACCCGGCGCAAGCCGCCGTGACCGACGCCATGCGGCAGCACTGGGGCGCCCTGGCCGACCTGGCCGGCAAGTCCTACGTCGTCGAGTCCTCGCCCGGCGTGCCCGTGTGGCGCGACGTGCGCTGGATCGTCCCGGGCGAGAGCCTGCGCTACGCCAACGGCTGGTGCCGGCGCAGCCAGTGCGACAACACCGAGTTCGTGGTGCGCTTCAACGCGGCCTCGAAGCAGCTGGAGTACACCCACGGCGGCGCGATCGCGGCCACCGGCACGGTGAACCCCGACGGATCGGTGACCGCGCGCATGGCCGGCCTGTTCGGCAACAGTGAAACCATCGACATCGACCGCGCGTCGGGCAGCCTGAAGTCGGGCGGCTACCTGCTGCAGCCCATCACCCGGGAGCGGCTGGTCGAGCTCAGCCGGGGCCTGGCGGGCAAGGAGGTCGTGGCCACGCCCGCCCGCAACGTTGCCGCCACGCCGTCGGCAGGCACTGCTGCGGCTCCCGCCAGCGGAGCGAGGCCGCCGGTTGCTGCTGCACCCGGCGACCCGAACGCGCTGCGCTTCATCGTGGGCATGCCGATGGGCGCGGTGCAGGGCGCGCCCTACTGCCAGTCCGGCATCGTGAGCGCCCAGCCGCCGCGCCGCTGGCGGCTGAACCGCGAGGGCGGCACCGGCTACACCTACAGCACCGAGGCGCGCGGCGCGGCGCGCCTGATCGTGGAAGCCCACTACCAGGCCTTCATCGAACGCTGTCGGGCTGCGCTCGGCGCCGCCGCGGCACGGATGGGTGAGCCCGGCCTGCCCTCGCTGCTGTGGTGGAACGCGAACGAGGATGCCGAGCCGCCCGGCAACCTGCTGGCCGGATCACGGCCGGGCACGTTCGTGGTCGAGCTGACCGGGCGCTGACCGGGCGCGGCACCCAGCCGCCTCCGCTGCACTTCAGGCGAACATCCGCCGGGCCTCGTCCGCCAGTTCCTGGCGCTTCATGACGAGCCGGGGCAGGTCCGGGTGCAGGGGGTCGATCTCGCGCAGCGCCCAGCCATAGAACGCCTGCGCGAACGTCAGGTGGATAAAGCGGAGGATCTTCATGGCGCCCATCGTGCGCGGATACAGCAGAGCCATCCCGTCGGCGCCCTGCGAAACGCCGCGTCGGCGGCGCGCCGCACGCGCTGTCGGACAGCGGCGACGCAACCGTCGCCAGCTGCCTTCGGGGCGCCGCGGCTGCGGATCGGCTACTTGGCGATGAGGTCGCCGCGGCCGGGCGCCGGCTCGGCGTCCCGGGCCGGTGCCTTGTTGGCCCCCGGCACCCGGCTGCGCGCGAACACGGTGTACATGGTCGGCACCACGAACACCGTCAGCAGCGTGCCCAGCGACATGCCGCCCACGATCACCCAGCCGATCTGGACGCGGCTCTCGGCGCCGGCGCCGGTGGACAGCGCCAGCGGCAGCGCGCCCAGCACCATGGCGCCGGTGGTCATCAGGATCGGGCGCAGCCGCAGCGAGGCGGCCTCGACCACCGCCTCGACGATGTCGCGGCCCTGCTGGCGCAGCTGGTTGGTGAACTCCACGATCAGGATGCCGTGCTTGGTGATCAGGCCGACCAGCGTGATCAGCCCGATCTGCGAATAGACGTTGAGCGAGCCGCCGCTCCACTTGAGCGCCAGCAGCGCTCCGATCATCGACAGCGGCACCGACAGCATGATCACCAGCGGGTCGACGAAGCTCTCGAACTGGGCCGCCAGCACCAGGAAGATGAACAGCAGCGCCAGCACGAACACGATGCCCAGCGCGCCCTGCGAGTTGCGGAACTCGCGCGAAGTGCCGTTCAGGTCGGTGGTGTAGCCGGGCTTGAGCACCTTGGCGGCGGTCTGCTCCATGAACTGCAGCGCCTGGCCCAGCGAATAGTCGGGCGAGAGGTTGGCCGTGATGGTGGCCGAGCGGCGCTGGCCGAAGTGGTTCAGCTCGCGCGGGCTGACGCTCTCGCTGACCTTCACCAGCGCCGACAGCGGGATCATGGTGTCGCTGCGGCCGCGCACGTAGATGCTGTCGATGTCCTCCGGCGTCGAGCGGCCGCTGGGCCGGTTCTGGATGATCACGTCGTACTGCTCGGCGTCGCGCTTGTAGCGCGTCACCTGCCGCCCGCCCAGCGTGGTCTCCAGCGCGCGCGCCACCACGTCCACGCTCACGCCCATGTCGGCCGCCTTCTCGCGGTCGACCTGGATGCGCAGCTCCGGCTTGTTCAGCCGCAGGTCCATGTCCACGCCCTGGATGCCGGGGTTCCTGGCGATCTCGTCGAGCATCTGCCGCGCGACGCGCGCGAGGTTCTCGTAGCTGTCGGAGGTCTGGATCACGAAGTTGAGCGGCCGGTCGCGAAAGCCCTGCCCCAGCGACGGCGGCGTCAGGATGAAGGCGTTGATGCCGGCCAGGCTGCCCACCTTGGGCTGCAGCTCACGGGCGATTTCCAGCGTGGTGCGGTCGCGCTTTTCCCAATCGATGGCGCGGTACACCACGCTGCCCTGCGACACCGTGGGGTTGCCCAGGCTGGCGAAGATGCGGTCGAACTCCGGGTAGTCCTGGCCCAGCTTCTCCAGCACCCGGGCGTAGCGGTCGGTGTAGTCCAGGGTGGAGCCGTCCGGCGCATTGATGGTGGCCAGGATGGTGCCGCGGTCCTCCAGCGGCGACAGCTCGGACTTCATGGTCGGCCAGACCGCGGCGATCGCCAGCGCGCTGGCCAGCATCACGCCCACCACCAGCCAGCGGGCCTGCAGCAGCTTGCCGGCGGCACCGGCGGCGCGGGTGGTCAGGACCCAGCGCAGCAGCCTCGCATAGCGGTCGCACAGCGCCGTCAGGCCGCGCTCCATGCCGCGGTCGAACCAGTTGGGCTTGGGGTTGTGGCGCAGCAGCTTGGAGCACATCATCGGCGTCAGCGTCAGCGCCACGAAGCCCGACACCAGCACGGCGCCGGCCAGGGCCAGCGCGAACTCGATGAACAGCCGCCCGGTGCGCCCGGGCGTGAACGCCAGCGGCGCGTACACCGCCACCAGCGTCAGCGTCATGGTGATGATCGCGAAGCCGATCTCGCGCGCGCCCTTGATGGCGGCCGAGAACGGGTCCAGCCCTTCCTCGATGTGCCGGAAGATGTTCTCCAGCATCACGATGGCGTCGTCGACCACCAGGCCGATGGCCAGCACCAGTGCCAGCAGCGTCAGCGTGTTGATGGTGAAGCCGGCCAGCGCCATCATCCCGAAGGTGCCGATCAGGCTGACCGGGATGGTCACGATCGGGATGATCGAGGCCCGCACGGTGCGCAGGAAGACGAAGATCACCAGCGCCACCAGCAGCACCGCCTCGGCGATCGTGGTGTACACGTTCTTGACCGAGCGGTCGATGAACAGCGAGTTGTCGTTCGCCACCTCGATGTTGATGCCCGGCGGCAGGTCCTGCTGCAGCCGCGGGATCATCTCGCGCACGCCCTGCGACAGGGTCAGCGGGTTGGCGGTGGCCTGGCGGATCACGCCGGTGCCGATGGCCGGGCGGCCGTTCAGGCGCATGCCGCTGCGCTCGTCGGCCGGCGCCTCCTCGACCCGCGCCACGTCGCGGATCTTCACCGGGAAGCCGTTGACGGTGCGCACGACGATCTCGCCGAACTGGGCCGGCTTGACCAGGTCGGTCTGCGAGGTGACGCTGAACTCGCGCTGCTGCGACTCGATGCGCCCGGCCGGCACCTCCAGGTTGCTGCGCCGGACCGCATCCTCGATGTCCTGGGTGGTCAGGCGGTAGCCGGCCAGCTTGTCCGGATCGAGCCAGACCCTCATCGCGTACTTGCGCTCGCCGAAGATGCGCACGTCGGCCACGCCGGTGACGGTCTGCAGGCGCGGCTTGATGATGCGGTTGACCAGGTCGTTGATCTGCAGCGGCGTGTAGGTGTCGCTGGTGAAGGCCAGCCACATGACCGGGAAGGCATCGGCCTCGACCTTGGCGATCACCGGCTCGTCGATCGCCTGCGGCAGCTTGTTGCGCACGCGCGAGGTGCGGTCGCGCACCTCGGCGGCGGCGGCGTCGGCGTCCTTCTCCAGCCGGAAGCGCACCGAGATCTGGCTCTGCTCGGGCCGGCTGATCGAGGTGATGACATCGACCGCGTCGATGCCGGCGATCGAATCCTCCAGCGGCTTGGTGACCTGCGACTCGATCACCTCGGCCGAGGCGCCGGCGTAGCGCACGCTGACGGTCACCACCGGCTCGTCGATCTTGGGGTACTCGCGCACGGCGAGCCGGTTAAAACTGACCGCGCCGATCAGCACCACCAGCAGCGACAGCACGGTGGCGAACACCGGACGGCGGATCGCGATCTCGGGCAGTTGCATGGCGAACTCCTGGCGGGACGGTCAGCGCGCGGACAGCGCCACCCGGCACGGGTTGCCGGCATCCTGCGCGCCGGCTCCCGGCACCGGCGCCGGTGCGGCGGCCGCCGCCGGTGCAGCGCCGACGGCCGGGCCGTTGGCCGGCGCTCCGTTGGCGCCGCCCGCTGCGCCCGTCTCGACCACCCGCACGGCCATGCCGTCCCGCTGGATCCGCTGGTGGCCGGCGGTGACGATCAGGTCGCCGGGCTGCAGGCCCTCGGCGATCTCGACCCGGCCGGGCTGGCGGATGCCGATCTTCACCTCGACCCGCTGCGCGGTCCGGCTGTCCTGGTCCGGGCCGTCGACGAGCCGGAACACGAACTGGCGGCCGCCCTGCGGCACCAGCGCCTCCTCGGGCACCACCCGCGCATCGGAGCGCTCGCTGAAGACGGTGGTGATGCGCGCGAACATGCCGGGGCGCAGCGCCAGCGGGCGGTTGTCGATGCAGCCGCGCAGGCCGATGGAGCGGCCATTGGCGTCCACCAGCGGGTCGATCGCCTGCACCACCGCCTCCCAGCGGCGGCCCGGCAGCGCGTCGGTCTGCACGATCGCGGTCTGGCCCACCCGCAGCTTGGTCTGGTAGCGCTCGGGCAGGCGGAAATCCACGTACAGGGCGTCCAGGTCTTCCAGGTTGACGACGTCGGCGCCGTCCTTGAGGTAGTCGCCCACGTTGACGCTGCGGATGCCGGCGATGCCGTCGAACGGCGCCACGATGCGCAGGCGGGCGGCGGTCGCCTCGGCCAGCGACAGCTTGGCCTGGGCCACCTGCAGGTTGGCCGCGCTTTCGTCGACCTGGCGCTGGCTGATGAAGTTCTGCGCCACCAGGTCCTGGTTGCGCCTGTGGTTGGCCTGGGCGATCGACAGCTCGGCCCGCGCCTGCTGCACCTGCGCGCGCGGCAGCTGGTCGTCCAGTTGCACCAGCAGCTGCCCGCGCTGCACGCGCTGGCCGTCGCGGAAATTCAGCTGCGTGACGCGCCCGCTCACCTCGGGCCGCACGATCACGCTGCGGCGCGAGCGCAGGCTGCCCACCGCCTGGGCGTCATCGGCCAGGCGCATCACCTCGACCCGCGCCACTTCCACCGCCGGCGCGCCGCCCTTGGCGGCCGACGCGGCCGCCTGCGGCGATGCCACCGGAGACGGGGACTTGTGCTGGTACCACCAAGCGGCTGCCGATGCAGCCGCGATGCCGGCGACGGCGATCGCCAAGTAGAGAGGCCTGGATGCCATGAACTGCTTGCCTGGGAGGAATGCGCTCTTCCGTCGCGAACACACCAATGTAGCAGCCGCGCCGGACATTGCGATGCGCACAAGCCCGAACCCGACGCGTGCCGGGAACGCCGCCGGCGCGGCTTTACGTGCGGTTTACAGCCCGGCCCGGCGCCCGGGCCATCTCGACCCCCCGGTTGGCCAGCACGTCGGCGCGCTCGTTGCCGGGGTCGCCGTTGTGCCCGCGCACCCAGCGCCAGTCAATGGCGTGGCCGCTGTGCTGGACCAGGTCGTCGAGCTGCTGCCACAGCTCGACGTTCTTGACCGGCGTCTTGCCGGCCGTGCGCCAGCCCTTGGCCTTCCAGCCCGGCAGCCACTCGGTGATGCCCTTGAGCACGTACTGGCTGTCCACGTACAGCGTCACCGCGCAGGGCCGCTTCAGCGCCGACAGCGCCTGGATCACGGCCGTCAGCTCCATGCGGTTGTTGGTGGTCGCGGGCTCGCCGCCGAACAGCTCTTTTTCGGTAGGGCCGGAGCGCATCAGCACGCCCCAGCCGCCGGGACCGGGGTTGCCCTTGCAGGCGCCGTCGGTGTAGATCACAACCTGGTTCAAGAAATCTCCTGCTGCATTTCGGGTTGGGGCCGCCGGTTGGCCAGCGGCACGGGTGCGGTGGCGATGGACTTGGCCGGCTTCCACAGGCGCCCCACCAGCTTCATGCCGCGCACCCGCTTGGTGGCGACCACGAAATAGACGGCGCCCAAGATGGGCCACCAGCGCTCGCCGGCCGGGTCCATCCAGTCGAATCGTTGCAGCCAGCGCTCGGTGCTGAGCGCCGGCCGGTAGCAGCCGAAGCTGCCGGTCTCGACCTCGAAGCTGAGCAGCCGCAGCCAGTCGCGCAGCCGCCGGTAGCCGATGAACTCGCCGGCATCGGGCAGGTACAGCTGGCCGAAGCCCAGGCGCCGGTACAAGTGCGCGCGGCGTTGGCGCCAGCCCCACAGGCTGGCCGGATTCAGGCACGAAATCACGACCTTGCCCTCGGGCACCAGCACCCGTTCGACCTCGCGCAAGGTAGCGTGCGGATCCAGGTTCAGTTCCAGCGAGTGCGGCAGCACCACCAGGTCCAGGCTGTTGGCCTCGAACGGCAGCGCGGCATAGTCGGCCAGCAAGGCCGGGCGGCGCGTGCCGTCGTCCAGCGGGCGCAGGTCGCGCAGTCCGAGCCACTTGTGGGGCATGCGGTTGGTGGCCAGGGTGTCCAGCTCCGGCAGTCCGAGCTGCAGCGCGTGGTAGCCGAAGATGTCGCTGACGGCGCGATCGAATTCGGCCCGCTCCCAGGCCAGCACGTAGCGGCCCGGGGGGGTCTCGAACCATTCGTGCATTCCTATAATCGCATCGCTCATGAAGTTGGTTCCTCTGCCCGCCTTCCAGGACAACTACCTCTGGGTGTTGCACGACGGACATCGGGCGCTGGTGGTTGACCCGGGCGACGCGCCTCCGGTGCTCGACTTCCTCGCGCGAACCGGCCTGCTGCTCGAGGCGATTCTAGTCACGCACCACCACGCCGACCACATCGGCGGGCTGGCGCAGGTGCGCGATGCGACCGGCGCGGCGGTTTACGGGCCGGCGCGGGAACCCATCCCCGGTCCGCTGCAGCGCCTGTCGCACGGCGATGCGGTCACGGTGCTGGGCCTGCGCTTCCAGGTGCTCGACGTGCCCGGCCACACCGCGGGCCACATCGCCTACTTCAGCGAGCAGGACGCCGACGGCCCGCTGCTGTTCTGCGGCGACACCCTGTTCTCCGGCGGCTGCGGCCGCCTGTTCGAGGGCACGCCGGCGCAGATGCTGGCGTCGCTCGACGCGCTGGCCGCGTTGCCCGATGCCACGCGGGTGTGCTGCGCGCACGAGTACACGCTGTCCAACCTTCGCTTCGCGCGTGCGGTGGAGCCCGGCAACGTGGCGCTGGCCGCGTACCAGCGCCACTGCGAGGACCTGCGCGCCCGCGGCGAGCCGACGCTGCCTTCCACCATCGGCGAGGAAAAACGCATCAATCCCTTCCTGCGCAGCCGCCAGCCCGCCGTCGCCGCGGCCGCGCAGTCCTTCAATGGCGCCCGCGCCGAGGATGAAGTGGCCGTGTTCGCCGCCATCCGCCAGTGGAAGAACGAATTCAGATGAGATCCCTGCTGCAGGCCGCCGGCCTGGCGATCACGCTGTGGCTGGCCGGCTGCGCAAGCACGCCGGGCACCGACGCACCCTCCTCCTCGTGGCCGGCCGGCGCCGGCGAAGTCCCAACCAGTGCCGCCCGGGCCCCCGCCGGTCCGCCGGTGCTGCCCAGCGGACCGCTCAGTCCGATCACCCCGGCGCACGCCAGCCCACGCAGCGTCGCCGCGCTGCAGCCGCCGGCCGACCTGTGGGAGCGCATCCGCGGCGGCTTCGCCATGTCCGACCTCGATTCGGACCTGGTGCGCCACCACGAGCAGTGGTACGCCAGCCGGCCCGACTACATGCAGCGCATGACCGACCGCTCGCGCAAGTACCTGTTCCACATCGTCGAGGAACTGGAGCGCCGCGGCATGCCCAGCGAGCTGGCGCTGCTGCCCTTCATCGAGAGCGCCTTCAACCCGCAGGCCGTGTCCAGCGCGCGTGCCGCCGGCATGTGGCAGTTCATGCCCGCGACCGGCCGCGACTACGACCTGAAGCAGAACTTCTTCCGCGACGACCGGCGCAACGTGCTGGCCTCCACCCGCGCCGCCCTGGACTACCTGCAGCGGCTGTATGGGATGTTCGGCGACTGGCACCTGGCGCTGGCCGCCTACAACTGGGGCGAAGGCAGCGTCGGCCGCGCCATCGCCGCCAACGAACGGCGCGGGCTGGGCCGCCGCTACACCGACCTGAAGATGCCGGCCGAGACGCGCAACTACGTGCCCAAGCTGCTGGCGGTCAAGAACATCATTTCCGATCCGGACAAGTTCCGCACCGAGCTGCCGGTGATCGAGAACCACCCGTACTTCGACGTCGTCACCGTCCAGCGGGACATCGACATCGAGCTGGCGGCCAAGCTGGCCGACGTCGAGCTGGCCGACTTCAAGGCGCTCAACCCGCAGCTCAACCGGCCGGTGATCCTGGCCGCGGGCACGCCGCAGATTCTGCTGCCCTGGGACAACGCCAAGGTCTTCGCCCGCAACCTGGCCGAGTACAGCGAAGGCCGGTTCGCGAGCTGGACCGCCTGGACCGTGCCCGGCACCATGAGCGTGGCCGAGGCCGCGCGGCGCGTGGGCATGAGCGAATCCGAACTGCGCAGCGTCAACACCATTCCGCCCCGCATGCTGATCAAGGGCGGCTCGGTGCTGGTCGTGCCGCGTCCGCCCAGCAAGCAGGACGACGTGGCCAGCCACCTGGCCGACAACGGCCAGCTCGCGCTGGCGCCGGAAGTCACCCTGCACCGGCGGGTGGTCAAGGCCGGCAAGCGCGACTCGGTCGCCAGCATCGCGCGGCGCTTCCGCGTCACGGCGGCCCAGGTCGCCGACTGGAACGACGTCGCGGCCGGCGCCAGTTTCAAGGCGGGGCAGAGCGTCGTGGTCTACGTGCCGGTGCGCGCCAAGGCCACGGCCAGCAAGGGCGGCAGCCGCTCGGTCAAGCAGGTCAGTGCCCGCAAGAAGGCGGTCGTCAAGAAGCGCCGGCGCTGAGCGGCGCCTCGCGGGCAGCCGATCCGGCCGTCCGGTCCGGGACACAACGCAACCTTATCTGCAGACTCCTGTATCGGACGTTTTCGTCTGTGTTCGTTTCGCGCGCGCAGCGGACGTGCCGCATGAGCTTGGTCCCGGCTTCGCACGCGACAAGGCGCTGACGTAGCCCGTCGATGAGGCAGAGTTCCTCGGCGCGCAAACATACAAATTGGCAGGTCCGCAACGGCAGACCGTTTCCACAATCCTGTCACCTCGGGAACGTGGAAGCCACAAATGCTGTTTACCGAAACCAGACTCCCCGGCGCCTTCCTCATCGACATCGAACCGCGCGCGGACAACCGGGGGTTCTTCGCCCGGGCCTTCTGTCAGCGGGAGTTCGAGGCGCATGGGCTCAAGCCGGCGATCGCTCAGGCCAACATTGCGTTCAACACCCGGCGAGGGACGTTGCGCGGCATGCATTTCCAGTTTCCGCCTTACGCCGAGACCAAGGTGGTCCGCGCCACCCGCGGCGCGATCCTCGACATCATTGTCGACCTGCGGCCGGAGAGCCCCACCTACCTGCGCTCCATCGCCGTCGAGCTCACCGCGGACAACCACCGGGCGCTCTACGTGCCTGAGCGGTTCGCGCACGGCTACCAGACCCTGGAAGACGGCACCGAGACGAGCTACCAGGTCGGCGAGTTCTATGCCCCGGGCGTCGAAAGCGGGCTGTCGCCCTTCGATCCGGCACTCAGGCTCGAATGGCCCCTGCCGGTGACCGAGATGTCCGCGAAGGACCGGGGGTGGGCCGCGCTCGATGAGGTCGGGGAAACGCTGCGCCAGCGCATGGCCGTTTCGTGAAAGGCGCCCCATGATCATCGTCGACAACGCACTCCGGAGACTGGCGGCGCTGGACACGCCGATCCGCGTGGGCATGGTGGGCGCGGGCTTCATGGCCCAGGGCCTGACCAACCAGATCGAGCACAGCGTGCCGGGCATGCGCATGGCCGCCATCTACAACCGCAGGCCCGAGCGCGCCAGGCACTGCTACGAGTACGCGGGCCGCACGCCGGTCGTGGCAGGCAGCCAGGCGGCCTTCGACGCCGCCGTCGAGGCGCGCCAGGCGGTGGTCGCGGAAGACCCGCTCTTCATCACCCGCTCGCCGCACATCGACATCGTGGTGGACACGACCGGCTCGGTCGAGTTCGGCTCGCACGTCATCCTGGATGCCTTCCGGCACGGCAAGTCCGTGGTGCTGATGAATGCCGAGGTCGATGCGACCGTGGGCCCGATCCTGCGCGTGTACGCGAAGAAGCACGGCCAGATCCTGTCGGCCTGCGATGGCGACGAGCCCGGGGTCCAGATGAACCTGGTGCGCTGGGTGCGCGGGCTCGGGCTCCAGCCGCGGCTGGTGGGCAACGTCAAGGGCCTGCAGGACCCCTACCGCAACCCCACCACCCAGCAGGGCTGGGCCGAGCGCTGGGGCCAGAACGCGGCCATGGTGACCTCCTTCGCCGACGGCTCGAAGATCAGCTTCGAGCAGGCCATCGTGGCCAATGCCACCGGCTTCGGCGTGCTGCAGCGGGGCATGTCGCGCGGCGTGAAGTACGACGGCAGCATCATGGACATCGCCAGGCTGTACGACGTCGAGCAGCTGCGCGCCATGGGCGGCGCGGTCGACTACACGGTGGGCCCCAGCCTCATCAAGGTCTTCGTGCTCGCCGAGCACGAAGACCCCAAGCAGCGGCACTACCTCAACCTCTACAAGATGGGCGAAGGGCCGCTCTACCCGTTCTGGACGCCCTACCATCTGGTCCATTTCGAATGTCCCAACGCGATCGCGCGCGTCCACCTGTTCCAGGACGAGCTCGCGCCGCCGCTCGGCGGACCGGTGGTGGAAGTCTGCTCGGTGGCCAAGCGCGACCTGAAGGCGGGGGAAACGCTCGACGAGTACGGCATGTACATGACGTACGGCGAGGCCGCCAACGCGCGGGAGATGTGCGCCAACCGTTTCCTGCCCGAAGGCCTGGTGCAGGGCTGCCGCCTCCAGCGTGACATCGGCCGCGACCAGGTGATCACCTACGACGACGTCGAACTGCCCCCCGGCCGGCTGGCCGACCAGCTGCGCGCCGAGCAGTACTCGCACTTCCTCGGCGAGACCTGGCTGGCCGAACTGCTGCAGGAGCGGCAGGCGCTTGCTGCGGCCTGAAATCGGCCTGCAAGGCTGGGAAGGGGATCGGGCCCGGCCTTGCTCCTCCTGCCGCCCGCCCCTGCCTTCGCAGGAGCGGAGAAAGAGATCAGTAGCGCCAGAACAGCCGCTCGTCGACCTGGCCCGTGGTCCTCAGGTACTTGATCTGCTTGAGCCGGGTGAAGGGCCGCGCGGCGAAGCCGTCGGCGTCCAGGCCGATGCGCTCGAACACATCGTGCAGCTGGCGGGCCCCCTTGGCCGCGTCCCACGCGCAGCGGAACGCGGGCAGCCGCTCGTGGATTTTGGCGAAGCTGACCCGGTAGCTGCGGTTGTCGCCGCCCGCGGGGCCGAACGAAACCTCGCAGGCGGGATAGACGTTCGCGACGACCTGCGCGATCTCGCGCACCTGGTAGTTGTCGGCGTCGTGGCCCACGTTGAACACTTCGCCATGGACGGCGTCCGCGGGCGCCTCCAGCACGCAGGCGATCGCCTCGCAGATGTCCAGCACGTGCACGAGCGGGCGCCACGGCGTGCCGTCGCTGGTCATCACGATGCGCCCGCTGGTCGCCGCGATGCCGCAGAGGTTGTTGAGCACGATGTCGAACCGCATGCGCGGCGATGCCCCATAGGCGGTGGCGTTGCGCAGGAACGTGGGAGAGAACGTGCCCGACGCCAGCGCGCCGACGTCGCGCTCGACCAGCGCCTTGCACCTGGCGTAGGCCGTCTGCGGATTGAGCGGCGAGCGCTCGGTCATCGGCTCGGCGCCGTCGGCGACGCCGTACACGCTGCAGGACGACGTGTACACGAAGCGCCGCACCCCGGCGTCGCGGGCCAGCTGCGCCAGCCGCACCGAGGCCCGGTGGTTGATCCCGAACGTCAGCTCCGGGTCGTTCTCGCCGAGGGGATCGTTCGACAGCTCCGCCATGTGCACGACGGCATCGACGCCGTGCAGGTCCGCGGCCTCGATCTCGCGGATGTCGCGGTTGACGGTGCGCGGAAAACCGGGAACCAGCGCGCGATCGCTGAACAGCCAGCCGTCGCGGTAGTAGCCGGTGTCCATGCCGACCACGTCGTGGCCTCGTGCCTGCAGCAAGGGGGCGAGCAGGCAGCCGATGTAGCCTTCCACGCCGGTGACGAGCAGTTTCATCGATGGGACCTCACGAGGAGCGGGTGGATGGATGCGGGCTGTTTCCCGGCGCGACGCGATCGGGCGCGCCGCGCAGCATGAACTTGCGACAGTGGAAGGCTTCGGCGTACCGTGCGGCGCACTCGACGCCGCGCAGCCGCATGAGCGCGAGGAACGTATCCGGCGTGAGCCAGGCCTTGTTGTGCTCGCTCTGGAACGCCTCGCAGATGCAGGCGGCCTTGCGCTCGCAGACGTCCGGCTCCAGCGGCACGAAGCAGTTGGGGCTGCCCAGGTCGCCGTCGTACTTCGGGATCTCGTACTCGAGGATCAGGTGATGGCGCCAGGTGTTCCAGGTCAGGTCGCTGATCGTGCGGTGGTCCTGGTGGCGGTCGTCGCGGTAGTGCGTGAAGATCAGGTCGGGATCGGCCTGCCCCTTCAGCGCCTCGAAGGCCTCCTTGATCTGGCCGCCCTGATAGGGAAAGAAGCCGTCGCGGAAGGCGTGCACCGTCACCTCCTGGGCGCCGGCGCCTCGCAGGAACATCGCAGCGCTCGCACGCGCCTCGCGCTCGCGCTGCGGGTTGGAGGCGAAGACGACCCACCGCACCTCCACGTCCGGCCGCGACGCCACCAGCTGCAGCACGGTGCCGCCGCAGCCGATCTCGATGTCGTCGCAATGCGCGCCCAGGAACAGGACCCGCAGCGGCTTGGCCGGGTTCCAGGGCAGCAGCAGCGGCAGCATGAGCCGATCAATGCGCGGCGCGGGCGGCCGTTCCGCAGGAGCGCCAGAGCTCCCACGGCGCGGTACCGCCCGAGTAGAGGCTCTCCAGCTGCTGCTTGTCCTTGATGGTGTCGATGCTCGCCCAGAAGCCGTCGTACACGTAGCCCAGCAGCTGCTGGTCGCGGGCCAGCCGCCGGAACGGCTCCTCCACCAGTTCCTCCCGGTCCTTCATGTACTCGAAGATCTCCTTGCGGAAGACGAAGAAGCCGCCGTTGATCCGAACGTCACCGTTGTTGATCGGGTGGATGCCCGAGACCAGGTTGCTGCCCTGCTGCAGCGACACCACGTGGTAGCTCAGGTTCGGGCGCACGCATAGGAAGCTGGCGATCCGGCCCTGCCGGCGGAAGTCGTCCAGGTACTGCGGCATCGGCAGGTCGGTCAGGCCGTCGCTGTAGTTGGCCAGGAACTCGTCCTCGCCTTCCAGGTACTTCTGGGCGGCCTTGAGCCGCTCCCCGATGTTGGACGAGATGCCGGTGTCGGCGAAGGTGATGCGCCAGTCCTCGATGTCCCGGCTCATCAGTTCCAGCGTTTTCCCACCGCCCGAGAGCACGAAGTCGTTGGAGACGCACTCGTTGTAGTTCAGGAAGTAGTCCTTGATCGCGTCGGCGCGGTAGCCCAGGCAGAGGATGAAGTCCTTGTGTCCGAAGTGGGCGTAGTACTTCATCACGTGCCACAGCAAGGGGCGCTGGCCGATCTGGACCAGGGGCTTGGGCATGTTCCCGGCATCGCGGATGCGCATGCCCAGGCCACCACAAAACAACACCACTTTCATGACTGTCCCGACGGTGAAACGAACCACCGCACCAGGGTGGGTGCGAACCTGCAGCGGAGTGTGGGGTCAGACTCTTCTTACGCCCTCACGCGTCGGGATCCGTTTCAGCCGTTACGTGTTGCCACGCGAGGCTGGCGCTCGTGCGCTAGAGCTTCTCGGTCTCGCCGGCTTTGGGCTGCCACTTCATCAGGCGCCGCTCGATGCGGCCTACCAGCCCATCCAGCACCAGCGCGAACGCGGTCAGCACCACGATGCCGGCGAACACCGTGTTGACGTCGAAAGTGCCCTCGGCCTGCAGGATCAGGTAGCCCACGCCGCGGGCCGAGCCCAGGTATTCGCCCACCACGGCGCCGACGAAGGCCAGGCCCACCGACGTGTGCAGGCTGGAGAACACCCAGCTGGTCGCGCTCGGCAGGTACACGGTACGCAGCAGTTGGCGCTGGTTGGCCCCGAGCATGCGGGCATTGGCCAGCACCACCGGGCTGACCTCGCGCACGCCCTGGTACACGTTGAAGAACACGATGAAGAACACCAGCGTCACGGCCAGCGCGACCTTGCTCCAGATGCCCAGGCCGAACCACAGCCCGAAGATCGGCGCCAGGATCACGCGCGGCATCGAGTTGGCCGCCTTCACGTACGGGTCCAGGATCGCGCTGGCCGTAGGCGCCAGCGCCAGCCACAGCCCGAAGCCCAGCCCCATCAGCGTGCCGATGCCGAAGGCCAGCACCGTCTCCAGCAGCGTGACGCCCAGGTGGACGTAGATGTCGGCGCGGCCTTCCAGGCCCTCCGGGAAGAGCGCATTGACGGGCAGCCCGAACGGCAGGAACCAGGACCAGATGCGGCCGGCCACCTTGACCGGCTCGCCGATGAAGAAGGCGGTCTGCTCGTTGCGCGAGGCGAGTTGCCAGATCGCCAGCACCAGCACCAGCACGGCCACTTGCCAGGCGCGCAGGTTCTTCTCGTTGGGACGGATGGCGCTCCACATGCTCATGCGGCCTTCTGCAGTTGCTGGGCGTAGCCCTTGAGCACTTCCTCGCGCAGCACGCCCCAGATGCGCGCATGCAGCTCCACGAAGCGCGGGTCGTTGCGCACCTCGGCCACGTCGCGCGGGCGCGGCAGGTCGATGGCGAACTCGCCGATCGGGTGCGTGGCCGGCCCGGCGGACAGCACCACCACCCGGTCGCTCATGGCGATCGCCTCGTCGAGGTCGTGCGTGATGAACAGCACCGCCTTGCGCCGGGCGGCCCACAGCTCCAGCACCTCGTTCTCCATCAGCTGCCGGGTCTGGACGTCGAGTGCCGAGAAGGGCTCGTCCATCAGGATGATGTCGGGGTCGAGCGCCAGCACCTGCGCCAGCGCGGTGCGTTTGCGCATGCCGCCCGAGAGCTGGTGCGGGTAGCGGTCCTCGAAGCCGCCCAGGCCGACCCGCGCCAGCCACGCCCTGGCCTGCTCGCGCGCCTGCGCGTCCGGCAGGCCGCGGTACTGCAGGCCCACCATCACGTTGTCGAGGGCGCTGCGCCACGGCATCAGGGCCTCGGTCTGGAACATGTAGCCGGCCCGCGAATTCAGGCCTGCCAGCGGTTCGCCGAACACGCGCACCTGGCCGGAGGACGCCTGCAGCAGGCCGGCACCCACGTTCAGCAGCGTCGACTTGCCGCAGCCGGTGGGACCCACTACCGAGACGAACTCGCCGGCGGCGACGTGCAGCGTGGTGCCGGCCACGGCGGTGTAACGCTGGCCGGGATCGTCCTTGGAGCGGAAGGTGACGGTGATGTCCTGCAGTTCGAGCGCGTGCGGCATGGGGGCAAAGACTACCAAACGGAAGAGCCCGCGCGGGCGAAAAAAACCGGCCCGGAGGCCGGCTTGCCGGAGCGCGGGGGTCAGGCCTTGTACTTTTCCTTGGCCCGGCGCGCGAACTCGTTGGTGTAGGTCTTGGCCAGGTCGATGCGCTCGCCCTTGATCGTGGGCACGAAGCTGGCGAGCGCGCGCAGGGCCGTCTTCGCACCCTCGTCGGGCAGCACGCCGTCGAGCGAGATCGCTTCGCGCACCTTGTTGAACGAAGCCAGGTACAGCGCCCGGTCGCCCAGCAGGTAGGCGTCGGGCACCGTCTTGATGATGTCGCTGGGGCCGGCCGTCTGCAGCCACTTGAGGGCATGCACCACCGCATTGGCCAGCGCCTGGCAGGTGTTGGGGTTCTTCTGCACGAACTCGTTGTGCGTGTAGAAGCAGGCGGCCGGCATCGGGCCGCCGAACACCTCCTGCGTGCCCTTGAGCGTGCGCGTGTCGCTGATGATCTTCACGTCACCCTTCTGCTCGAGCATGGTCATCACCGGGTCGGTGTTGCTCATGGCGTCGATCTGGCCCGAGCGCAGCGCCGTCAGCGCGCCGGCGGAGGTGCCCACGCCGACATAGCTGACGTCGCTGGCCTTCAGGCCGGCGCGCGAGAGCACCAGGTTGGCCACCATGTTGGTGGACGAGCCCGGCGCCGACACGCCGATCTTCTTGCCGCGCAGGTCGGCCACCGACTTGTAGCCCGGCACCGCCTTGGTGGACACGCCCACGGCAATCTGCGGCGCCCGGCCCATCAGCACGATCGACTGGATGAACTGGTTCTTGCTCTGCAGGTTGATGGTGTGCTCGTAGGCGCCGCTGACCACGTCGGCCGAGCCGCCCATCAGGGCCTGCAGCGAGCGCGAGCCACCGGCGAAGTCGGAGATCTCGACCTCCAGGCCCTCGGCCTGGAAGTAGCCCAGTTGCTCGGCGATGGTCAGCGGAAGGTAGTAGAACGCCGCCTTGCCGCCCACGGCGATCGACACCTTGGTCTTCTCCAGCCGGTTCTGGGCGCGCAACGCGGGAGCCGCAAGGACGGCGGCAGCGGCAGTGGCCGCCAGCGTGAAGCTGCGGCGCGTGATGGTGCTTTTCATTGCGGGAATCCTCTCTGAAGCAGCTCAGGCGAGGTTAGCAGCACCCCTGTGGATCGCATCCGGAACATCCCGTGCGGGTTTCCACGTAACGGCACGACGGCAGCGCGGCGACGCATGCGCCGGAAGTGCGCGCAAGTCGCGCGTTATCTCACCGCCGACAACAGGATGGCCAGGTTCGCCAGCAGGCCGCCGGCCCAGACGGCCGAGCGGACGGTCGGCAGCCCGGCCACATACATCGCGATGTAGATGGCGCGCAGCGTGACGAACAGCACGGCCAGGATGTCGATGCGCGTCTGCGGCGCGCCGAGCTGGTGGGCGATGATCACCGCGCCGATGAACAGCGGCAGCGCCTCGAAGCTGTTGGCCTGCGCGGCATTGGCGCGGGCGCGCCAGTCGGTCTGCCGTGCCAGCCAGCCGCGCGGGTCGCGGTTGTCGAAACCGCCCTGGCTGCGCGGCTTGCCCAGGCCACCTGCCTTGGCCAGGTAGGCACAGGCATACGGCAGCAAGGCGGCCACCAGCACGCACCAGTAGGCCACGGTGAAGCGCGTCGGTCCCATCTGACTATGTTCCTTTCCAGGCAGAAGGCGCTGCCTGCGCATCGAAGCGTGGAGCCGAGGGGAATGCCAGCGGCCATCGCGGAACCGGCTCTGCCGGGCCGCGGGTGGCTCCCCTCGAGGGGGAGCAGCCGCAGGCCGCTTCGGGGTGGACCATCATCGGCGGTCGACCAGGGCGTGGGCGATCGTGCCCAGGTCGACGTATTCCAGCTCGCTGCCGGCCGGCACGCCGCGCGCCAGGCGTGTCACGGCCAGGCCGCGCTGCTTGAGTGCCTCGCCGATCACGTGCGCCGTGGCCTCGCCCTCGGCGGTGAAGTTGGTGGCCAGGATCACTTCCTGCACCACGCCGTCGGTGGCGCGGTCGAACAGCTTGCCCAGGCCGATGTCGCGCGGGCCGATGCCGTCCAGCGGGCTGAGCTTGCCCATCAGCACGAAGTAGCGCCCGCGAAAGGCGCCGGTGCGCTCCACCGCGGCCTGGTCGGCCGGGGTCTCGACCACGCACAGCTTGCTGGCATCGCGCTGCGGGTCGCGGCAGGTGGCGCAGACCTCGTCCTCGGTGAAGGTGTGGCACAGGCTGCAGTGGCGGATGCGCGCCACCGACTGCTGCAGCGCCTGCGCCAGCAGCTGTGCGCCCTCGCGGTCGTGCTGCAGCAGGTGGTAGGCCATGCGCGAAGCCGACTTCACGCCCACGCCGGGCAGCCGGCGCAGGGCTTCGACCAGGGCGTTGAGGATGGAGTCAGCCAAGCGGTTTGGCGCACGAGCGCATCACGGGAACGCGGCCGCGCGGCACGATCTGCAGTTGCGTCAGAACGGGAACTTCATGCCGCCGGGCAGGCCCGGCATGCCGGCGGTGATCTTGGCCATCTTCTCCTGCGAGGTCTCCTCGGCCTTGCGCACGGCCGCGTTGAAGGCGGCGGCCACCAGGTCCTCCAGCATGTCCTTGTCGTCGGCCAGCAGGCTGGGGTCGATCTCCACGCGCTTGACGTCGTGCTTGCAGGTCATGGTGACCTTGACCAGGCCGGCGCCGGACTCGGCCGTCACCTCGATGTGGGCGAGTTCGTCCTGGGCCTTCTTCAGGTTGTCCTGCATGGCCTGGGCCTGCTTCATCAGGCCGGCGAGTTGTCCCTTGTTGAACATGTGGCTTTCCTTCTTGCGGCATGGCGCCGCGCAATGCGTGAATTGTGCCCGTCAGGTGGGCCGGATGCCGCCCGGCGCGACCCGCGCGCCCAGGTCGCGCACCAGTTGCTGCACGAACGGATCGTTCTGCACGGTTTCCTCGGCCTGGCGCTGGCGCTCGGCGGCAGCCGCTGCGTTGCGGCGGGCCGGGCTGTCCGTGACGGCGCCGATCTCCACGCCCAGCGTGACCTCGTGGCCGGCGGCGCGCAGCGCCGTCTGCAGGCGCTCGCGCGAGTTGCCCTGGTTGAGCAATTCGCGCTCCACACGCAGCAGCCAGTGGCCCTCGTCGCGCGCGACCAGTTGCGACTGCAGCGCGAGCTCGCGCACCAGCGCCGTGATGGCGTCGGCCGCCGCCAGCTGCTGGACGGTGGCATGCCAGAAATCGCCCTCCTCGCTCGGCACGAAGCTGGTGGCGGGGGCCGCGGCGTCGCGCGCCGACTCCGGTTGCATCCGCACCGGCATGCCCATCACCTGTCCGTTGGCCAGCGGCCGCTCGGCCGCGGGTCGCGCCGGCACGCGCGACGGCGGCTCGACCACGGGCAGCACGCGGCCGGGCGGCAGCGTGGGGGACGGGGCAACCGGGCTTGGGCTTGGCGCCGTCACGGGCGATGCCGCCGGTGCGGCTGAGGCTGCGGGCGGCCGATCCTCTGAAGAGGGGGTCCGGGCCACCGGCGGCTGGACCTGTGGGGGTGTAGGTGCGAGCGCAGGCGCAGGCGCAGGCGCAGGTGCGGGTGCGGGTGCGGGTGCAGGTGCAGGTGCGGGTGCGGGGGCGGGTGCGGGGGCGGGGGCGGGGGCGGCGGCCTGTGCAGGTGCCACAGGCATCGCCGGCGCTGCCGCCGTGCGCTCGTCAGGCGCCGACGGCGCTGGCTTCAGAGTTTTTTTTTCCGCCGCGGCCGCGGCCGTGCCCGGCTTGAAGGCCAGCAAGCGCAGCAGCACCATGGACAGGCCGCTGTACTCGTCGGGCGCCAGGCCGAGTTCGGCCCGGCCATGCAGGCACATCGTGTAGAGCAGCTGCGTCTCGTCGGCCGGCATCAGCGCAGCCAGCCGCGCGATCTCGACCTGGTCGGGATCGGCCGGGTCGCCGGCATCGGGCACCGCCTGCACCACCGCCATGCGCTGCAGCACCGCGGCCATCTCCTCCAGCGCGCCGGCGGCGGACAGGCCGTGCGTGCGCAACGCGTCGGCCAGCTCCAGCACCGAGCGCGCGTCGGCCGCGGCCAGCGCCTCGACCAGGCGGAACACGTGGCTGCGATCGACGCTGCCCAGCATCTGGCGCACCGCCTCTTCCTGCAGCGCGCCGTCGCCGAACGCGATGGCCTGGTCGGTCAGCGACAGCGCGTCGCGCATCGAGCCGCGCGCCGCCCGCGCCAGCAGGCGCAGCGCCGGCGGCTGCGCCGGCACGCCCTCGGCGGCCAGCACGTGGGCCAGGTGTTCGTGCACAGTCTCGGGCGCCATCGGCCGCAGGTTGAACTGCAGGCAGCGCGAGAGCACCGTCACCGGCACCTTCTGCGGATCGGTGGTGGCCAGCACGAACTTGAGGTACTCGGGCGGCTCCTCGAGCGTCTTGAGCATGGCGTTGAACGCATGCCCGGTGAGCATGTGCACCTCGTCGATCATGAAGACCTTGAAGCGCCCCTGCACCGGCTTGTAGACCGCCTGCTCCAGCAGCGACTGCACCTCGTCGACGCCCCGGTTGGAGGCGGCGTCCAGTTCGGTGTAGTCGACGAAGCGGCCGGCGTCGATGTCGGTGCAGGCCTGGCACACGCCGCAGGGCGTGGCCGTGATGCCGCCGGTGCCGTCCGGGCCCTGGCAGTTGAGCGACTTGGCCAGGATGCGCGAGACCGTGGTCTTGCCCACGCCGCGGGTGCCGGTGAACAGGTACGCATGGTGCAACCGCTGCTGGGCCAGCGCGTTGGAGAGCGCCTGCACCACGTGCTCCTGGCCGACCATCTCGCCGAAGGTCTTCGGCCGGTACTTGCGGGCGAGCACGAGGTAGGACATCGCGGCGATTCTAAGGGTGGGGTCACCCTGCTCTTCGGCGCCGCTCGCCTGCCGGCTCGCCTACAATCGACCCTGACGGGCCTCCCCGCATGGTGAAGCGGCCAACCGGGTCAGGTGGGGAACCAAGCAGCCCTAACTGCGGAGCCAGTGCCGGGGGTAAGGCTCGTCAACTTCCCCTTCTTCCGATCGCGCATCGCACGCCGTCCGCGCGCCGCCGACGCCGCGCCGGACGCTGACAGCCGTCGTTGGACGCGTCTTACAAATCTCCGCGCTGAGCCACGCCGACACTGCCCTCGCATCCGAGGGAGGTTGCCATGCGCCACTGGGTTTTCCCGGCCCGAACCCCGCAGGCTCGCACGCCGGGTGCGCCGCCCCTCGTCTTCTGGGTTCTCGCATGCAGCGTGTCGGCGGCGTCCGCACAGGGTTTCGACAACCCGCTGTCGGCGGCCGAGCCGCCGAGACTGCCGCCGCTGGCGCTGACGTTGCGGCCCTCGCTGCCCTCCACCCTGCCCTGGCACACCGGCGACGACATCGGCCTGAGCTGGCGGGCGCGGCTGGCCGCGGACAAGATGGTCGACATCACGGCCTGGCGCCGATTGCCACGCCAGCCCTTCGACGCGATCAGCCAGATCCAGCAGCGCGACCCCCTGTACGGCGCGCGCCTCGAGATGAAACTAGCGCCGCCGCGCAGCGGCTTCACCACCGAGCTGCGCGCCATCGGCCTGCAACTGGACAACGGCGCCCGCATCCTGTTGCGTCGAAAGGACGGCAACCCGACGCTCTATTACCGCCAGCAGTTCTGAGCGCAATTGCGCGCACCTCGATGGTAGAGTCGCGCGCAACTTTGCCGCCTCACTGCCTGCATGGCCGACGACCGACCGTCCCCTCTCCTGCCCGTCCTCGTCGTCGAAGACGACGAACACATCGCGCACCTCCTGCAGTTCATGCTGGCGCGCAACGGCTTCCAGGTCCATCTCGCCGCCGACGGCCGCCAGGGCAAGGAACTGATCGAGACCCTGCCGCCGCCGGCCTGCGCGCTGCTGGACGTGATGCTGCCGTTCCATGACGGCTTCCAGCTGCTGCGCCTGCTGCGTGCCCAGCCTGGATGGGAGCGCGTGCCGGTGGTCATGCTCACCGCCAAGACGCAGGAACGCGACGTCATCCGCGGCCTCGAGGCCGGCGCCGACGATTACGTGGTCAAGCCGTTCCAGCCCCAGGAACTGCTGGCTCGCCTGCGCCGGCTGATCCGGACCCCGGCGTGATGCGCGCCGCCTGCCTTCTCCTGGCCCTGCTGGTGCCGCTGGCGGCCAACGCCCAGGCACCGGCTGCAGCCCCGGCCCCGCAGGATCGCGTGCTGTTCCTCGCCGACCATGGCCGCCTCGACCGCGGCCAGCCGGACTGGAACGAAGCCGGCGTGGTGCTCAGCCGGCACTGGAGCACGCGCCAGGTCGCCGAACTGGGCCTGGTGCACACGCGCCGCTTCGGGCTGGAAGACACGCGGCTGGACCTCGGCTGGAGCACGCCGGTCAACCCGCAACTGACGGCCAGCGTGCAGGCCAGCATCAGCCCCAGCCATCGCGTCCTGCCGCGCCATGCCCTGGGCGGGCAGCTGCAGTACGAGTTCGCGCCGGGCTGGCTGGCGCAGGCGGGCGCCCGGCACGTGCGCTACGAGGCGAACGACGCCGAGGTGAACGTCCTGCGGCTGGCGCTGGAGAAATACTTCGGCCCGTTCAGCGTGCTGGCGGCGTGGAGCCCGGCGCGGGCCCTCGGCCAGGGCACCCGGACCGTCGAGCTGCGCGGCCACTACTACTACGGCCAGGACAGCTCGCTGGGCCTGATCCTCGCGCGCGGGGACGAGGCCACGGCGCTGGGCCCCGGGCAGGTGGCGCTGGCCGACGTGCGCTCGGTCGCGCTGCTGGGCCGCCAGGAGCTGGGTCCGAACCGCTGGCTCCTGTGGGGCGTGAACCGCACCCGCCAGGGCAGCTTCTACACCCGCACGGGCGCCACGCTTGGCCTTCAGCTGGCTTTCTGACCCCTACCTGATCCTGGCCGCGTGGGCCGGCACCGTGTCCGCCGTGCTGGTCCTGCTGCTGGCGGTCCTGATCCTGGCGCTGCGCGCCAACACGCGCGGCGCCCAGGCCCGCTGGCAGGCCTTCATCGCGCACTGGCGTCCGCAGCTGCTGGCTGCCGTTTCGGCGACCGAAGCCGCCGGCGCGCTCTTGCCGCCGCTGCACCGGCGCGACCGCCGGCATTTCCTGCGCCTGTGGCTCTACCTGCATGAATCGCTGCGCGGCGAGGCGGCGCAGCGGCTGAACGAGGCGGCGCTCGCGCTGCACATGCCGCGCTGGGGCACCCGCCTGCTCGCCCGCGGCTCGGACACCGACCGGGTGCTGGCGGCCCTGGCGCTCGGGCGGCTGCAGTGGCAGCCGGCCTGGCCGGTGCTGCTGCGGGCCACGCACAGCCGCGATCCGCTGCTGTCGGTGAGCGCCGCACGGGCCCTGGTGCAGATCGATCCGCTGGAAGGCGTGCGCCAGCTGCTGCCGCTGCTGCTCGGGCGCACCGACTGGGACGTGAGCCGCGTGGGCGAATTCCTCGGCGGCGCCCGCCAGGCGTTCTGGCTGGCGCTGACCCGGCATCTGCCGGGGGCACCGCCGGCGCAGGTGGCACGCGGGCTGCAGCTGGCCGGCGCCCTGCGGCTGGAGCTGCCCGACACCGCCTTGCGCCCGATGCTGCAGGCGACCTGGCCGGCACCCGTCATCCGCGCGGCGGTGCCGCTGGCCGCGCGCCGCGCCCTGGCGCCGGCGATCATCAGGCTGCTGGAGCACCCCGACTGGCAGGTGCGCGAAGCGGCCGTCGCGGCGCTGGCGCGCTTCGCCGTGGCCGACGAGCTGCCGCTGCTGGAGCGCCGCCTGGAAGACGAGCGCTTCGAGGTCCGGCTGACGGCGGCGCGCGCACTCGCCGCGCTGCCCTTCGTGCAGGAGGCCCGGCTGCGGGCACTGGCGGCCACCAGCAACGCCGGCGGCCCGGTGCTGCAGCAGGTGATCGCCGAGATGGCGACCGGAGAACGGTCGTGAGCGCGCGCCTGGCCGTCGAGTTCGCCACCTGGTTCGTCCTCGTCTACTTCGCCCTGCTCAACCTGGGCTACCTGGCGCTGAGCCTGCTGGCCCTGGCCAGCCTGCGGCGCGACTTCCACCGCCGGGCGGTGGACGAACTGCCGCAGGCCTTCACCGGCCTGGAGCCGGCCATCAGCCTGCTGGTGCCGGCCTACAACGAGGAAGCCACCATCGCGGCCTCGCTGCGCTCCATGCTGCAGCTGGCCTACCCGGAGTTCGAGATCGTGGTCATCAACGACGGCTCGCGCGACGGCACCCTGCAGGTCCTGCGCGAACAGTTCGACCTGGTCCCGTTCCCGGAGGCCGTCAATCCGCGCCTGCCGACCCGGCCGGTGCGCGGCATCTGGCGCTCGCGCCTGCACCCCAACCTGCGCGTGGTCGACAAGGAGAACGGCGGCAAGGCCGACTCGCTCAATGCCGGCATCAACGTGGCGCGGCATCCGCTGTTCTGCGGCGTGGACGCCGATTCGCTGCTGGCCCGCGACAGCCTGCGCCGCGTGGTGCGGCCGTTCCTGCGCGACCCGCGCATGGTGGCCAGCGGCGGCACGGTGCGGGTGGCCAACGGCTGCAAAGTGCAGGCAGGGGAGCTCACCCGCGTGGGCCTGCCGCGCAACCCGTGGGCGCTGTTCCAGGTGGTCGAGTACCTGCGCGCCTTCCTGTTCGGGCGCCTGGGCTGGTCGGAGATCGGCGGCATGCTGATCATCTCGGGCGCGTTCGGGGTGTTCCGCACCGACGTCGTGGTGGAGGCCGGCGGCTACCGCCCCAAGACCATCGGCGAGGACATGGAGCTGGTGGTGCGGCTGCACCGCGTGCTGCGCGAGCAGGGCGTGGACTACCGCATCGAGTTCGTGCCCGACCCGGTCTGCTGGACCGAGGTGCCGGAGGACCGCCAAACCCTGGCCAACCAGCGCATCCGCTGGCAGCGCGGGCTGTCGGAAAGCCTGTCCGCGCACTGGCAGCTGATGTTCAGCCGGCGCGGCGGCACGCCCGGCTGGGTGGCCTTTCCGTTCATGCTGGCGTTCGAGTGGCTGGGGCCGCTGGTCGAACTCGCCGGCTACGTCTTCATGGCCGTGGCCTTCGCGGCGGGCCTGGTCTCCTGGCAGGCCTTCGCCGTGTTCCTGTTCCTGGCGATCGGGCTGGGCATCCTGCTGTCGGCGTCGGGCCTGCTGCTGGAGGAGATCGCCTTCCATGTCTACCCGCGGCGACGCCACCTGCTGGTGCTGGCCGCCGTGGTGGTGCTGGAGAACTTCGGCTACCGCCAGATCAACAGCTGGTGGCGGCTGGTCGGCCTGTACCGCTGGGCGGCCCAGCGCGAATCCCAGTGGGGCGCGATGAAGCGCAAGGGACTGGGCGACTCCTGACCGGTCACTCCTGCACCGCGATCTCGAAGAAGAACTCGGTGCGCACGCCCGGCTCGCTGGTGAAGTCGATGCGGCCGTGGTGCGCCTCCACGATCGCGCGGCAGATGCTCAGGCCCAGGCCGGTGCCGCCGCGCTGGCGGCGGTCGGAACTGTCGGCCTGGGCGAAGCGCTCGAACACCCGCGTGCGAAAGCCCTCCGGCACGCCGGCGCCGTGGTCGACCACGCCGAAGCGGGCGGCGTTGCCCTCGCGGCGGACCGACACCCGCACGACCCCGCCCGGCGGCGAGAACTTGACCGCATTGGCCAGCAGGTTGATCGCGACCTGCACCAGCCGGTCGAAGTCGCCCAGCACGGTCAGCGGCTCGGCCGCCTCCAGCAGCACGCGCACATCGGCGGTCTCGCCCAGCGGCTGGACGTCGCGGATCGCGTGCATGGCCACGGACGAGAGCAGGCAGGGCTGGATCGCGTACTGCATCCGCCCCGACGCGATGCGCTCCAGGTCCAGCACGTCGTTGACCAGCCGCACCAGCCGCTCGGAGCTCTGGGCCGACAGCGCCACCAGCTCGCGCGCGTCCTCGGGCAGATCGCCCGCCATGCCCGATTGCAGCAGCTGCAGCGAGCCATGGATCGCCGTCAGCGGCGTGCGCAGTTCGTGCGAGACGGTGGAGACGAACTCGCTCTTGAGCCGGTCCACCTCCTTGCGCTGCGAGATGTCGTGCACGAAGGCGGCGAAGAAGCGGTGCGGGCCGGTGTCCACCAGGCCCACCCGCGCTTCCACCTCGACCTCGCGCCCCAGGCGGTCGACCATGATTCGCTCGAACGGCGCCTGGATCATCGTCGGCCGGTCGCCGCGGGCGAATGCCTCGAACGCCTTGCGCAACGAACCGGCGAAGCGGGCCGGCACCAGCGTCTCGGCGACGGACTTGCCGAGGATCTCCTCGCGGGTCCAGCCGAACAGGCTTTCCGCCCGGCTGTTCCACTCGATCACGCGCCCCTGCAGGTCGAACGCCAGGAACGGGTCCTGCGCGGACTCCAGGATCACCTGGATGCGCTGCTCGTTCGCCCGCACCTGCTCGTAGGCCAGGCGCAGCTTGGCCGTGCGCTCCTCGACCCGCTTCTCCAGGCCGGCGTTGAGTTCGCGCAGGTTGTCCTCGTTGTCGCGCAGCTTGCGCATCAGCGACGACAACGCGCCGCCGAGCACGTGCACCTCGCGGTAGGCCGACGCCGGCACGTCGAGAGCGGGTGCGCCGCCGGCCTCCAGCGTCTTGGCCCCGCGCGCCACCTGCAGCAGCGGCCGGGTGATCCAGCGTGCGACGAGCCAGCCAGCCAGGCTGAACAGCAAGGTCGTCCCTACGCCCCAGAGAAGCAGTTGCTGCCGCAGGTGCGCGACGGGCTCGTAGGCCTGCTTCAGCTCCTGCCGCACGAGGATGGACCAGCCCAGGCCCGGCGACTGCTCGAAGCCCTGGGTGCGCGCGTAGCCGACCAGGTAGGTGCGCCCGTCCGGCCAGGTCTCGACGTCGTGACCCGAAGCGCCGCGCGCAGCATGGGCCACGCTCGGAAGGTCCAGGCGCCGGCCTTCCAGGTCGGCCGGCCCGAGCAGCACCTCGCCGGCGCGCGACACGATCAACGGCTCCACGCTGCTGTTCGGGTCCACGGGGGTGAAGATGGTCCTGCGCACATCCCTGGCCCATTCCCAGGAGACGTGGGCACCCAGAACGCCCAGCAGCCGGCCCCGCGGGTCATGCATCGGGAAGGCGATGTCGAAAAAGCGCGGGGGCGTGCGGCCGGCAGGCTTGCCCAGCGCGCGGGCGAGCAGTACCGCCTCGTGGACGTCGCCCAGATGGCGGCCCTCGATCGCCTCCCGGAACCAGGGCCGGCCGGAGACGTCTGCGCCCTCCAGCAGGCCGCTGCTGGAGGTGCGCACCCGGCCGGCCGCGTCGGTGACGCCGAGCCAGGCGTAGTGCCGGTAGCTCGCCTGCATGGCGCCGAGTTCACGCGCCACCACCCGCCCGTCGCGCTCCGGGCCGAGGCGCTGCGCCATCAGTTGCACCTCGCGATGGCGCTCGTAGGTGGCGCGGTCCATCCGGCTGGCGGTCTGCAGCGCCAGCTCGGCCAGCCGGTTGCCGATGCTCAGGCGCATCTGCTTGCTGGCGGTGTGGTCGCCCACCGCGCCGAGGACGATGGTCAGGAGCACCGACAGCAGCGTCGAGGCGACCGCCAGGTAGGTGCCGAGACTGCGGCGCCGCAGCAACGGCGTCATGGGTGCGGGGATGCGCTCATTTGGGCGGCGATTGTGCCCGGACGGCGCAAGGCAGCACCCGGCCCCGACCAAAGCCCGGCAACGGTCCCCCCGCGCGCCGTGCGGTCGCCCGGATTCTGTAAAAATAGCCCCGACAACAACGGCACGGCACCTCGCCGACGAGAAAGGATTTCCCCATGGCCAGCGACCTCATCAAGCATGTCTCCGACGCGAGCTTCGAAGCCGACGTCCTGAAGGCCGGCAAGCCCGTGCTGGTGGACTACTGGGCCGAGTGGTGCGGCCCGTGCAAGATGATCGCGCCCATCCTGGACGAGGTGTCCGCCTCCTACCAGGACAAGCTGCAGATCGCCAAGATGAATGTCGACGAGAACCGCGACATCCCGGCCAAGTTCGGCATCCGCGGCATCCCGACCCTGATGCTGTTCAAGGACGGCCAGCTCGCCGCCACCAAGGTCGGCGCCCTGAGCAAGGCGCAACTGACCGCCTTCCTGGACCAGCAGCTCGGCTGACCGCCGGGCGCCGGCTCCACGGCCGCCGGGGCCGCTCCCCGGCCTGCTTCGCTGCCCCTATAATTTCCCTGCTGACCCGCCGCAACGCCGGCGGCAGCGTCCCGAGTTCCCCGGTCTGCAAGGCGCCTTCCGCCTTGGCCAAAGACCCACCCCCACAAGCCCAAAAACAGCCCCGCCCCGGGGCGCACCCACCGCAGCCGCAGCCATGCATCTGAACGAACTCAAGGCGCTCCACGTCTCCGAAGTCCTCAAGCAAGCCGAAGAGCTCGAGATCGAGAACCCCGCCCGCATGCGCAAGCAGGAGCTGATGTTCGCGATCATCAAGAAGCGCGCCCGCGCCGGCGAGCAGGTGTTCGCCGACGGCGTGCTGGAGATCCTGCCCGACGGGTTCGGCTTCCTGCGCAGCCCGGACACCAGCTACACCGCCAGCACCGACGACATCTACATCTCGCCCTCGCAGGTGAGGCGCTTCAACCTGCACACGGGCGACATGATCGAAGGCGAGGTGCGCACGCCCAAGGACGGCGAGCGCTACTTCGCGCTGACCAAGCTCGACAAGGTCAACGGCCTGCCGCCCGAGCAGAACAAGCACAAGATCATGTTCGAGAACCTCACGCCGCTGTTCCCCAAGGAACAGATGAAGCTGGAGCGTGACAACTTCAAGGGCGAAGAGAACATCACCGGCCGCATCGTCGACATCATCGCGCCGATCGGCAAGGGCCAGCGGGCCCTGCTCGTGGCGCCGCCCAAGAGCGGCAAGACGGTGATGATGCAGCACATCGCGCACGCCATCGCCGCCAACTACCCCGAGAGCATCCTGATGGTGCTGCTGGTGGACGAGCGGCCCGAGGAAGTCACCGAGATGCAGCGCTCGGTCAAGGGCGAGGTGATCGCCTCCACCTTCGACGAGCCGGCGGCCCGCCACGTGCACGTGGCCGAGATGGTGATCGAGCGCGCCAAGCGCCTGGTGGAGCTGAAGAAGGACGTGGTGATCCTGCTGGACTCGATCACCCGCCTGGCCCGCGCCTACAACAACGTCGTGCCCTCGTCCGGCAAGGTGCTGACCGGCGGCGTCGACGCCAACGCGCTGCAGCGGCCCAAGCGTTTCCTGGGCGCGGCGCGCAACGTCGAGGAAGGCGGCTCGCTGACCATCATCGGCACCGCGCTGATCGACACCGGCAGCCGCATGGACGAGGTGATCTTCGAGGAGTTCAAGGGCACCGGCAACAGCGAGATCCACCTGGACCGCCGGCTCTACGAGAAGCGCGTGTTCCCCTCGATCCAGCTCAATCGCTCCGGCACCCGCCGCGAGGAGCTGCTGCTGGCCCCCGAGATCCTGCAGAAGACCCGCATCCTGCGCCAGTTCATGTACAACATGGACGAGATCGAGGCGATGGAGATGGTGCTCAAGTCGATGAAGGCCACCAAGACCAACGTCGAATTCTTCGACATGATGCGCCGCGGCGGCTGAGGCACCCGCCCGCTATAATCGCGTGCTTTGCGGAAAGTAGCCCAGACTGGCTGGACCGGCTCCCGCACCGACCTGGAAGGAATCCGCCATGGCCAAAGAAGGCATCCACCCCAACTACCGCGAAGTGCTCTTCGTGGACCTGTCCAACGGCTTCAAGTTCGTCACGCGCTCGTGCGTGAACACGAAGGAAATGGGCAAGACCGACGACGGCCGCGAGCTGCCGCTGTTCAAGCTGGACACCTCCAGCGAGTCGCACCCGTTCTACACCGGCACGCAGAAGTCGGTCGACAACATGGGCGGCCGGGTCGAGCGCTTCCGCAACCGCTTCGGCAAGACGGCCGCCAAGTAAGCAGCCGCCGCCCGCCGCACCGAGGGCAGCCCGGGTGACCGCGCTGCCCTTTTTGCTGCCTGCCTGAACGGCACACATGGCACACTCGCCCGCGTGAACCAGCCGACCCCCGCGATCGTCGCCCAGAGCGCCGTCCGACGGTTGCCGCGGCTCGCGCTGCTGCTGTTCTGCGCCGCCTACGTCGTGCCCGGCTTCGTCGGCCGCGACCCCTGGAAGAACGCCGACGTCGCCGCCTTCGGCTACATGCTGGAGCTCGCGGCCGGCCGCACCGACTGGCTGGCGCCCACGCTGCTGGGCCAGCCCCCCGAGTTCGACGCGCTGCTGCCCTACTGGCTGGGGGCCTGGGCGATCCGGCTGTTTTCCTGGCTGCCGGCGGACTTCGCCGCGCGGCTGCCGTTCGCCGCCCTGCTGGCGCTCACGCTGGCGGCCACCTGGTACGCGGTCTACTTCCTGGCGCGCACCCCACGCGCGCAGCCGGTGCCCTTCGCCTTCGGCGGCGAGGCCCAGCCCAAGGACTACGCACGCGCCATCGCCGACGGCGGCCTGCTGGCGCTGATCGCCTGCCTCGGGCTGGCGCAGCTCTCGCACGAGACGACGCCGGCGCTGGCCCAGCTCGGTTTCAGCGCGCTGGCCTTCTTCGGCGCCGCGGCCCTGCCCTACCGCACGGCGACTCCGCTGCTGGCCATCGTCCTCGGCCTGGCGGGCCTGGCCCTGAGCGGCGCGCCGAGCACGGCGGTGCTGCTCGGCGCCGGCAGCGCGCTGTTCACGCTGATGGATCCGCCGGACGACGAGCGCCAGCGCCGCCGCCGCTGGCTGTGGGCCGGGCTGCTGGTGGCCAGCACGCTGGCGACGGCCTGGCTGGCCGGCGCGCTCGACCTGTGGCGCTGGCGCATCCCGGCGGCGGACAACCGCGACTGGCATCCGGCGGCGCGCCTGCTGCTCTGGTTCACCTGGCCGGCCGGTCCGCTGGCGGCCTGGACGGTGTGGCGCTGGCGCCGCCAGCTCACCGCGCGCCACGTGGCCCTGCCGCTGTGGTTCGCGCTGGTGGCGATCGGCTCCACGCTGCTGACGCATTCGTCCGACCGCTCGCTGCTGCTGGGCCTGCCGGCGCTGGCGACGCTGGCGGTGTTCGCGCTGCCGACGCTGCGCCGCAGCGTCGCCGCCCTGATCGACTGGTTCACCCTGCTGTTCTTCACCGGCTGCGCCGTGGTGATCTGGGTGGTGTGGATCTCGCTGCACACCGGGGTGCCGGCCAAGCCGGCGGCCAACGTGGCCCGGCTGGCCTCGGGCTTCGAGCCGACCTTCTCGCTGCTGGCCTTCATCGCCGCGCTCGCCGGCACCCTCGCCTGGGGCTGGCTGGTGCGCTGGCGCGCCGGCCGGCATCGCGCCGCCCTCTGGAAGAGCCTGGTGCTGCCGGCCGGCGGCGCCGCCCTGTGCTGGCTGCTGCTGATGACGCTGTGGCTGCCGGTGCTCGACTACGCCCGCAGCTACACCGCGGTGGTGCGCGGCGTGACGCAGGCCATGGACCATCGCGGCTGCACCGAGGTCTACGGCCTCAACCGCGGGCAGGTCGCGGCCCTGCGCTACCACGGCAAGCTGGACGTCAGGCCGGCCGCCACCCAACCGCAGTGCGCCTGGCTGATCATGGGCTCGGACGACCAGCCTGCCGCGGGCATGGCCCTGGACATGAAGCAGTGGCGCCTCGCCGCCACCGTGCGCCGCCCCACCGACCCCAAGGACAACGTCCTGCTCTACGAGCGCCAGTCGCGGGGCGGCTGATGTCCGAGCGCGGCACCATCGCCCGCCACGCGGGCACCGTGCTGGTCGGGCAGCTCGCCACCATGGCCTTCGGGGTGGCCGACACACTGATCGCCGGCCGCTACGCGCCCGAGGCGCTGGCCACGCTGTCGGTCGGCTCGGCGGTCTACATCAGCATCTTTGTCGCCCTGCAGGCGATGGTGCAGGCGCAGCTGCCGGTCTGGGCCGAGCTGCGCGGCCGCCGGCGCGGCCCCGAGGTCGGCCGCTCGGTGCGGCAGGCGGTGTGGCTGTGCGGGGCCGGCATGGTCGTGGGCATGGGGGCGCTGCTGTTCCCCGACCCGCTGCTGCGCTGGGCCGAGGTGCCTCCGCACCTGGAGCAGCAGGTGCTGGACTACCTGGCCGTGCTGGCGCTGTCGCTGCCGGCGGCCCTGCTGTTCCGCGCCTATTCCACCCTCAACCAGGCGCTGGGCCGGCCGGTGATGGTGACCTGGCTGCAGGCCGCCTCGCTGGTGGTGAAGGTGCCGCTGTCGATCTGGCTGACCTTCGGCGGGCTCGGCGTGCCGGCGATGGGCCTGGCCGGCTGCGCCTGGGCGACGGTGATCGTCAACTGGCTGCTGGTGGCGCTGGCCGGCTGGGCGCTGCGCACCCATTCGCTGTACGCGCCGTACCGGATCTGGCGCGCCATCGAGCGGCCCGACTGGAAGACCCTGCGCGCGTTCGCCCGGCTGGGCGTGCCGACCGCGCTGGCGGTGATGGTGGAGGTGACCTCGTTCACGCTGATGGCGCTGTTCATCGCCCGCCAAGGCACGGTGGCCGCGGCCAGCCACCAGATCGCCAGCAACCTCACCGCGGTGCTCTACATGGTGCCGCTGTCGCTCGGCCTGGCCTGCAGCGCCCGGGTCAGCTACTGGCTGGGCGCCGGCGACGACCGGCGCGCGCGCGAGGCCCTGCGCACCGGCCTGCGCATCACGCTGCTGCTGGCGTGCATCAGCGCCGCCATCCTCGTGCTCGGGCGCCATGGCCTGGCGCGCCTGTATGCCGGCGACAACCCGCAGGTGGTGCAAGGGGCCGCCGGGCTGCTGCTGTGGGTGGCCCTGTACCACGTCGCCGATGCGATGCAGGCGCTGTGCGTGTTCCTGCTGCGCAGCTTCGGCGTGGCGACCCGCCCGCTGGTGGTCTATTGCGTGCTGCTGTGGGGCGTCGGCCTGGGCGGCGGCTACCTGCTGGCCTACCGCGGCCTGGGGCCGTGGCCGCCCCTGCACACGCCGGCGGCGTTCTGGGGCGCCGGCGGTGTGGCGCTGGCGCTCACCGCCGCCGTGTTCACGGCGTTGCTCTGGCGCGTGGTGCGCTCGCACCGCCCGGCGGCGGCGGCGTGAGCATCCGGGCGCGCGCCGCCGGCAGCACGATGGCGAACGTGGAGCCGGCCCCCGGCTGGCTGTCGATGCGCAGCTCCGCGCCATGGCGCTGCGCCACGTGCTTGACGATGGCCAGCCCCAGCCCGGTGCCACCGGTCTCGCGCGAGCGGCTGCGGTCGACGCGGTAGAACCGCTCGGTCAGGCGCGGCAGGTGCTCGGGCGGGATGCCCGGGCCGGTGTCGCGCACCGAGAACTCGGCCCGCCCGTCCGGCAGCAGGCGCCAGCGCGCCTCGATGCGGCCGCCCACCGGCGTGTAGCGCACCGCGTTGCTGGCCAGGTTGGACATGGCGCTGAGCAGCTCCGGAGAGGCGCCGCCCACTTCCAGCCCGGCCGGCGACTCGAACACGAACTCGTGCGAATCCTTGCCCAGCACCGCCGACAGCGAGCGCGCGTCCTGCTCGCACTGCGCCAGCAGCGCGCCGGCCGCGGTCCACTCCGACACGCCCGGCGAAGGGCTGCCTTCCAGCCGCGACAGCGTCAGCAGGTCGTTCACCAGCGACTGCATGCGATGGGCCTGCTGCGACATCAACGTCAGGTAGCGGGCGCGGTCGGCCTCGTCCAGCGGCAGCTGCTGCAGCGTCTCGATGAAGCCGGCCAGCACTGTTAGCGGCGTGCGCACCTCGTGCGAGACGTTGGCGACGAAGTCGCGCCGCATGGTGTCGGCCTGCTCGACCGCCGTGACGTCGCGCGACAGCAGCAGCTTGCGTCCCTCGCCGTAGGGGTGCAGTTGCAGCGACAGCCGCACCGGCCGCCCGGGCGAGCTGTCGCGGCCGGTGATGACGACGTCGCGGTAGTAGGCGCCGGCCGCGTTGTAGTCGGCGAAAGCGGGGTCGCGCAACAGGTTGCCCACGTGCTGCAGCAGGTCGCGCTCCGGATCGATGCCGAGTTGGGCCGCCGCGGTCTGGTTGCACCATTCGATGCGCCCCTGGGCATCCAGCAGGACGACGCCGTTGGGCGAGGCCTGGATCGCCGCCAGGAAGGCCTGCAGCCGCGCGCCGGCTTCCTCGGAAGCGCGCTCGCGCAGGCGCAGGGCGCGCCGGATGCGGTCGGCGGTCTCGCCCCACGGCCCGCCGGCGGCCGGCGGCTCGTCTTCGGCGCCGCCACGCAGCCAGCGCAGCACGCGCCAGCCCCGCACGAGATCGACCACGAACCAGGCCAGGGCCCCCGCCAGCGCACCGCCGAAAGCGCCGCGCTCGCCGGCCAGCCAGCCCCCCAGCGCCGCGCCGAGCAGCTGGCAGAACACGAACGCAACGATGCGGTCCGGCATGGATGCCGATTCAGTGGTTGCGCGCTGCCGCTTCCGGCTGGGCGGTGAAGCGGTAGCCCGCCCCCCGCACGGTCTCCACCATCAGGCCGGCCGGGCCGAGCGCCTCGCGCAGCCGCTTGACATGGACGTCGACCGTGCGCTCCTCGATGAATACATGGTCGCCCCAGACCTTGTCGAGCAGCTGCGAGCGGCTGTGCACGCGCTCCGGGTGGTGCATCAGGTAGTTGAGCAGCTTGAACTCGGTCGGCCCCAGCTTGACCGGCTCGCCGCGCCAGCGCGCCCGGTGCGCCTGCGGGTCCAGCGACAGCTCGCCGACCTGCACCGCGCTGCTGTCCTGCTCGGGCGCGCGGCGCCGCAACACGGCGCGGATGCGCGCCAGCATCTCCTGGGTGGAGAACGGCTTGGTGATGTAGTCGTCGGCGCCGGCATCCAGCCCGGCCACCTTGTCCGGCTCGTCGCCGCGCGCCGTGAGCATCAGGATCGGGACGCCGCGGGTGCGCTCGGCGGCGCGCCACTTGCGCGCCAGCGCCAGGCCGCTCTGGCCGGGCAGCATCCAGTCGAGCAGGATGGCGTCGGGCAGCACGGCATCGAGCTCGCGCTGCGCTTCGTCGCCATCGGCGGCCCACACCGGCTCGAAGCCGCCGTGGCGCAGGTTCACCGTCACCAGCTCGGCGATGGCGGGCTCGTCTTCCACCAGCAGGACACGCGGGGACTGCTTCATCGGCCTTCCTGCCGCAGCGCGGACTCGACTTCGGCCATGGACGCGTGGCGGACGTCGGCCCCCTTGACCACGTAGATGATGGACTCGCCGATGTTCTTGGCGTGGTCGCCGATGCGCTCCAGCGCCTTGGCCAGGAACAGCAGGTCCAGGCTGGGCGAGATGGTGCGCGGGTCTTCCATCATGTAGGTGATGAGCTTGCGCACGAAGCCGTCGAACTCGTGGTCGATCTGGTCGTCGGCCTTGAGGATGGACAGCGCGGCGTCGGTGTCCAGTCGCGCGAAGGCGTCCAGCGCGCGCCGCAGCAGCTCCGACGCCAGGTCGGCCGCGACCCGCAGCTCCGAGGCCGGCAGCAGGCGCGCCGAGCCGCTGTCGATGATCGAGCGCACCATGCGTGCGATCTTGGCCGCCTCGTCGCCCACCCGCTCGAGGTTGGCCGTGATCCTGGAGATCGCCATCAGCAGGCGCAGGTCGCGCGCGGTCGGCTGGCGGCGGGCGATGATGGACGACAGCTCGCGGTCGATGTCCAGCTCCATCGCGTTGACGCGCTGCTCGGTGTCCAGCACCTGCAGGGCCGCCTCGGCGTTGAACTGCGACAGTGCATAGACCGCCTGCCGGATCTGCGATTCGACCAGCCCGCCCAGCTCCATCACGCGCGAGGAGGCGCCGTTCAGGTCGCTGTCGAACTGGGTGGAAAGATGCTTGTCGGGCATGGTGCTGCTCCCCTTCCTCAGCCGAACCGGCCGGTGATGTAGTCCTCGGTTTCCTTGCGCCCGGGCTTGAAGAAGATCTGCTCGGTCTCGCCCATCTCCACCAGGTCGCCCAGGTACATGTAGGCGGTGTAGTCGCTCACGCGGGCCGCCTGCTGCATGTTGTGGGTGACGATCACCACCGTGTACTCGTCCTTGAGCTCGGCGATCAGCTCCTCGATGCGGGCGGTGGAGATCGGGTCCAGCGCCGAGCAAGGTTCGTCGAGCAGCAGCACCTCGGGCTTGATGGCGATGCCGCGGGCGATGCACAGGCGCTGCTGCTGGCCGCCCGACAGGCCGGAGCCGCTCTGGCCGAGCTTGTCGCGCACCTCGTTCCACAGCGCCGCCTTGCGCAGCGCCCATTCGACCCGCTCGTCCATGTCGGTCGCGTTCAGGCTCTCGAACAGGCGCACGCCGAAGGCGATGTTGTCGTAGATCGACATCGGGAACGGCGTCGGCTTCTGGAACACCATGCCGACGCGGGCGCGGATCAGCGCCACGTCCTTCTTCGAGGCCAGCAGGTCCTCGCCATCGAGCACGATCTGGCCCTCGGCGCGCTGGTCGGGGTACAGCTCGTACATGCGGTTGAAGGTGCGCAGCAGCGTCGACTTGCCGCAGCCCGAGGGGCCGATGAAGGCGGTGACCTTCTTCTCCGGGATTTCCAGGTTGATGCCCTTCAGGGCGTGGAACTTGCCGTAATAGAAGTTCAGGTCCTTCACCGCGATCTTGGGGGCGGGCTTGTGCAGGGATTTCATGGAATCAGGCCTTGTTGCGCGTCAGCACGCGCGCCAGGATGTTGAGGCCCAGCACGGCAGCGGTGATCAGGAACACGGCGGCCCAGGCCAGCTGCTGCCAGTTCTCGTAGGGGCTCATCGCGAACTTGAAGATGGTCACCGGCAGGCTGGCCATGGGCTGGCCCATGTCGGAGGTCCAGAACTGGTTGTTCAGCGCGGTGAACAGCAGCGGCGCGGTCTCGCCGGAGATGCGCGCCACCGCCAGCAGCACGCCCGTCACCACGCCGGCACGCGCCGCGCGCAGGGTGATCGAGGTGATCACCTTCCACTTGGGCGCGCCCAGCGCATAGGCCGCCTCGCGCAGGCCGGAGGGCACCAGCAGCAGCATGTTCTCGGTGGTGCGGATCACCACCGGGATCACGATCAGCGCCAGCGCCAGCGCGCCGGCCCAGCCGGAGAAGTGCCTGAAGCGCGCCACCACCACCGCGTAGATGAACAGGCCGATCACGATGGAGGGCGCCGACAGCAGGGTGTCGTTGACGAACCGGGTCGAGGAGCCGAGCCAGCCCTGCGGGTCGTACTCGGCCAGGTACACGCCGGCCAGGATGCCGATCGGCGTGGCGATGAAGGTGGCCGCCGTCACCATCAGGAAGGAGCCGTACAGCGCGTTGGCCAGGCCGCCGGGTTCGTTCGGCGGCGGCGTCATCTGCGTCAGGGTCGACCAGGCCAGCCCGGCCACGCCCAGCCGCACCGTCTCCCACAGGATCCACAGCAGCCAGAACACGCCGAAGGCCATGGCTGCCAGCGACAGCGCCAGGGCCACCTGGTTGACCCGCTTGCGGGCCGCGTAGCGCCGCTCGCGCAGGGCGGCGGCGTCGGCCCGGGCAATCAGCCGGGCGCCGGTTCCGGTATCGCTCATGAGCGCGCTCCCTCGCCCTTGCGCAGCTGCATCAGCAGCAGCTTGGACAGCGACAGCACCACGAAGGTGATGAAGAACAGCACCAGGCCCAGGTAGATCAGGGCCGCCTGGTGCAGCCCGCCGGCCGCCTCGGCGAACTCGTTGGCCAGGGCCGAGGTGATGCTGTTGGCCGGCTGGAACAGCGACAGCGAGTCGAGCTGGTTGAAGTTGCCGATGACGAAGGTGACCGCCATGGTCTCGCCCAGCGCACGGCCGAGCCCCAGCATGATGCCGCCGATGACGCCGGCCTTGGTGTAGGGCAGCACCACGCGCGAGACGACCTCCCAGGTCGTCGAGCCCAGCGCATAGGCCGATTCCTTCAGCATCGGCGGCGTGACGTCGAACACGTCGCGCATCACGGCCGTGATGAAGGGAATGATCATGATGGCCAGGATGATCCCGGCCGACAGGATGCCGATGCCGACCGGCGGCCCCGACACCAGCGCGCCCAGGTAGGGCACGCCCGACAGCAGCTTCTGCAGCGGCTGCTGCACCCAGGTGGCGAGGATCGGGCCGAACACCAGCAGGCCCCACATGCCATAGACGATGGAGGGCACCGCGGCCAGCAGTTCGATCGCGGTGCCGAGCGGGCGCTTGAGCCAGGCCGGCGACAGCTCGGTCAGGAACAGCGCGATGCCGAAGCTCACCGGCACCGCGATCACCAGCGCGATCAGCGAGGTGGCGACGGTGCCGTAGATCATCACCAGGCCGCCGTACTCGTTGGTGACGGGATCCCAGGTGGTGCTGGTGAGAAAGCCCAGGCCGTAGCGCTCGATGGCCGGCCATGCGCCGACGACCAGCGAGGCGAGGATGGCCAGCAACAGCCCCAGGGTGGTGATGGCGGCGGCTCGGGCGGCCCAGCCGAACACGCGGTCCGCCCAGGCGCCGGTGAGACGCCGGCTGGGCGGCTTCATGTGGCTGGCCCGCGCGCGCTGCGGCGCGCGGGGTACTTCGAGGCTGCCTTCATGGGCCGGAAGTGTAGAAGACACGCGCGCCGCCCCTTGACTGCCAGCTTACTTGGCGACGACGGGCTTGCCCGAGGCGTCCTTGATCTCGGCGGCCCAGAGCTTGCGCACCTGATCCTTCACCGAGGCGGGCATCGGCACGTAGTCGAGGTCGTCGGCGGTCTTGTCGCCGTTCTTGTAGGCCCAGTCGAAGAACTTCAGCGCGGCCGCAGCCTGCGCCGGCTTGTCCTGCGCCTTGTGCATCATGATGAAGGTCGCGCTGGAGATCGGCCACGACTTCGCGCCCGGCTGGTTGGTCAGGATCTGGTAGAAGCTCTTGGACCAGTCGGCACCGGCGGAAGCGGCCGCGAAGGCGTCGGCATCGGGGCTCACGAACTGGCCGGCGGCGTTCTGCAGCTGCGCGTACGTCATCTTGTTCTGCTTGACATAGGCGTACTCGACGTAGCCGATCGAGTTCGGCAGGCGGCCCACGAAGGCGGCGACGCCCTCGTTGCCCTTGCCGCCGGCGCCGGTCGGCCAGTTCACGGCCGTGCCCTCGCCCACCTTGGCCTTCCACTCGGCGTTGACCTTCGACAGGTAGTTGGTGAAGCCGAAGGTGGTGCCGGAACCGTCCGCGCGGCGCACCGGCGCGATCGCGGCATCCGGCAGGCTCAGCGACGGGTTCAGCGCCTTGATCGCCGGGTCGCTCCAGTTGCTGATCTTGCCCAGGTAGATGTCGCCCAGCACCTGGCCGTTCAGGCGCAGCTGGCCGGGAGCGATGCCCTTGATGTTGACCACCGGCACCACGCCGCCGATCACCATCGGGAACTGGACCAGGCCCTTCTTCTGGAGCTCCTCGTCCTTCAGCGGCGCATCGGAGGCGCCGAAGTCCACCGTCTTGGCCTCGATCTGGCGCATGCCGGCGCCGGAGCCGACCGACTGGTAGTTGATGCGGGCACCGGCCGCCTTCTGGTAGTCGGAGGCCCACGTGGCGTACAGCGGCGCCGGGAAGCTGGCGCCGGCGCCGGTGACGTCCTGCGCGGCAGCCAGGCCGGCCAGGGAGAAGGAAACCAGGCCGATGGCGGCCGTGCGGAAGCGGTTGTTCATTCGGATATTCCTGTGGTCTTGGATGAAACCGAACGGCAATTTAAGAAGCTTGCGTGACAGCCCTGTGACAGGGCCCCGGCCGGCGTCACGCCAAGTGCAGGAAGGCTGGGCCGGCTTGCGGGCGCACGTCACGCTGCGGTCACGATTGCGTCACGGGGGCTCCCTAAGCTCGGTTGCATTTCCACACAATCGAAGGATTCCCCCATGACTTCGCGCGAGCCCGTCGCGCTGCGCCGCCGGGCGCTGCTCCTGTCCACCGCCGCGGCCGGCATCGCGCCGTTCGCCCTGGCCCAGCCCGGCCGCGCGGCCGCCGGCAAGCCCATCACGGTGGCCCAGATCTTCGATGCCTCGCCGTCGCAGCAGGACGTCGCCAAGGACTTCCTGATCGGCTCGCGCGCCGCCTGGCAGGAGATCAACGCCCGGGGCGGGGTGCGCGGCCGGCCGGTCAACCACCTGAACCTGGAGGTCGACGGTTCCGCCGCCAGCGTGCGCAGCGTGCTGGGCACCCTGCGCGAGGACCCCAGCTGCGTGGTCCTGTCGGGCACCGCCGGCGATCCGCTGGCGGCCGAAGTGGCCGGCCAACTGCAGCGCGAGCCGTTCGCCATCGCCCATGCCGCCCCCTGGCTGCAGAACTCCAGCATCGAGGTGGACGAGCAGACCTTTCCGATCTTCGCCGCCCGCCAGGAGCAGATCGGCCATGCACTGAAGACCTTGACCGAGGTTGGCATCCGGGACATCGGCGCCGTCTACGGGTCGCCCGCCGACCACCTGCTCTACCGGACCGACGTCGAGCGCACGGCCGCCGCCCTCCAGCTGCGGCTGCAGAGCTTCGTGGCCGAAGGCGACCTGGCGCGCCTGGGGCAGCGCCTGACGCCCGGCACCCCGGCCATCCTGCTGTTCGTCGGCGGCACGCCGGAGCTGGTGCAGTTCACCCGCGGCCTCGAGCGGCAGCAGCGCCAGCGCTACCTGGTGGCGCTGGCCGACGTGAACCTGCAGACCGTCAAGCAGATGGGCGGGGCCCGCAGCACGCCGGTGATCGCCACCCAGGCCGTGCCGATCGTGACCGCCAGCCTGCCGGTGGTGCGCGCCTACCGCGACACCCTGGCCCGGCTGTTCGACGAGCCGCCGGCGCCGCTGTCGCTCGCCGGCTTCATCGCCGCCCGCTACACCTACGAGGTGCTCGCGGACATCGACGGCGCCCTCACCCGGGCCAGCGCGCTGGCCGCCTTCCAGCGGCGCGGCACCCTCGACGTCGGCGGCTTCCGGGTGAGCTTCGATGCCCGGCGGCGCAGCGGCCGCTTCGTCACGCAGAGCATGCTGACGCAGGACGGACGGGTCGTCGGCTGACGCCGCGCGCGGGCGGCGCCGATTGGTATGCTGCTTCGCCCATGCAGAACGGAACCCTCCTGGCCGCGGTCGATCTCGGCTCCAACAGCTACCGGCTGGAGATCGGCCGCCACGACCACGGACAGATCCAGCGGGTCGAATACCTGAAGGAGACGGTGCGCCAGGGCGCCGGCCTGGACGAGGCGCGCAACCTGACGCCGGCCGCCATGCAGGCCGGGCTGGATTGCCTGGCCCGCTTCGCCGAGCGGCTGGCGGGCTTCCCCCGCCGGCAGGTGCGCGCCGTCGCCACCCAGACCCTGCGCGAGGCGCGCAACCGCGACGAATTCCTGGCGCGCGCCCATCGCGTGCTGGGTTTCCCGATCGACGTGGTTTCCGGCGGCGAGGAGGCCCGGCTGATCTACCAGGGCGTCGCGCACCTGCTGCCGCAGTCGGAGGAGCGGCGGCTGGTGGTGGACATCGGCGGCCGCTCCACCGAGCTGATCGTGGGCCGGCAATACGAGGCCCGGGCCACCAGCAGCTTCCGGGTGGGCAGCGTGTCCTGGTCGATGCGCTACTTCCCGCACGGCGAATTCACCGAGGCCGCCTTCGCGCGCGCCGGGGTGGCGGCCCAGGCCGTCTTCGAGGAGGCCGCGGGCCGCTACGACCGCGAGCACTGGGACCTGGCCTACGGCTCGTCCGGCACCATCGGCGCCGTCGGCGCCCTCCTGGAAGCGGCGGGCCGCGGCCCCGGCATCTCGCGCAAGGACCTGCAGTGGCTGCTCGAGCAGCTGCTGGCGGCGCGCACCGCGAGCCGCGTGCGCCTGGCCGCGCTGAAGGACGACCGGCGGCCGGTGATCGGCGGCGGGCTGTCGGTGCTGCTGGCGGTGTTCGACCTGCTCGGCATCGACAGCCTGCAGCCGGCGGCGGGCGCCCTGCGCCACGGCGTGCTCTACGACCTGCTCGACCGCGACCAGGCCAGCGGCGACGTGCGCTCCGCCACCGTGCAACGCATGGCCGCAGCCTTCGCGGTCGATGCGGTGCAGGCGCAGCGGGTCGGCGACACGGCGGTGCTGCTGCTGCGGCAGTTGCGCGCCGGCGGCGGCACGTCCGCAGAGCCGGAGCGCGACGAGCGCAAGCTGCGCTGGGCCGCCATGCTGCACGAGATCGGCTGCCGGATCTCGCACAGCGACTACCACAAGCACGGCGCCTACATCCTCGACAACGCCGAGGCGCCCGGCTTCGCCCGGCACGAGTTGCACCGGCTGGGCCTGCTGGTGCTGGGCCATCGCGGCAAGCTGCGCAAGCTCGACACGGAACTGGGCGATGCCCTCTTCGTGCAGCAGCTGTTGTGCCTGCGGCTGGCCGTGATCCTGTGCCACGCCAGGCGCAAGCCGGACCTGCAGGGGGTGTCGCTGCACGCGGCGGGCCCGGCGACGTTCGTCCTGTCGCTGCGGCCCGACTGGGTCCGCACCTTCCCGCAGTCGGCCCACCTGCTGCGCGAGGAAGCCGTGGCCTGGCACAAGACGGCCTGGAGCCTTCAGCTGGCCTGAGCCGGCGCAGCCGTTGCGGAGCCCGGCTTCAACCGAGCTCCGGCGAATGGACCGCCAGCACCACGGTCTGGCTGTCGCCGGCCCGCTCGCGCGTGCGGATCCACCAGGCCGCGCCCTTGCGCACCGGGCAGTGGCCGCCGGCGATGCCGAGCAGGTGCGCCAGCGTTTCGCCCAGCACCGGCTGGTGCCCCACCAGCAGCACCGGCTGCCGCGCCACCGGCCACTGCGCCGCATCCAGCAACTGCTCGACGGTGGTACCCGGCACCAGCTCCGGCCGCAGCTTGTACTTGCGCCCCAGCGCCAGCGCGGTCTGCTCGCAGCGCCGCGCCGGGCTGCTCAGGATCCGGGCGCCATCGGGCAGCAGGCGGTCCAGCCAGGCGGCCGCGCGGGCGGCCTGCTTCTCGCCGCGCGCCGTGAGCGCCCGGTCCAGGTCGTCCAGGCCGTCGTGCGGGTCCTCCGCTTCGGCATGCCGCCACAGGATCAGGTCCACAGCGCCTCCTCGACCACCGGTTCGCGCGCGCCGTGGCGGGCCATCAGCGCCGCCTGCGCACCATGGCCCTTGGGCTGGACGGCGCCCCTGGCGCGCCGGTAGCGGCCGTCCTCCATCAGGTCCCAGGCATCGCGGTCGTCGTGCAGGTAGGCGACCAGGCACTCGTCGACGATGCGCCGCAGCAGCGCCGGCTCGGTCACCGGCCAGGCCAGTTCGATCCGGCGCAGCATGTTGCGGTTCATCCAGTCGGCGCTGGACAGGAACAGCTCCTCCTGGCGGCCGGCGCGGAAATAGAACACGCGCGAGTGCTCCAGGAAGCGCCCGATGATCGAGCGCACCCGGATGTTGTCGGTGCGGCCGGGCAGGCGCGGCGGCAGCATGCAGGCCCCGCGCACGATCAGGTCGATGCGCACGCCGGCGCGGCCTGCGCGGACCAGGGCCCGGATCATGGGCTCGTCGGTCAGCGCGTTCATCTTCAGCACGATGCGCGCCTCCTGGCCGGCCGCCGCCGCCGCGGCCAGCGCATCGATGCGCTCGACCATGCGGCGCTGCAGCTGGAACGGCGCGATCAGCGCCTGGTTCAGCCGCGGCAGCCGCGTCTGGCTGGCCAGGTGCACGAAGATGGCATCGACATCGGCCGTGAGCTGCGGGTTGGCCGTGAGGTGGCTCAGGTCGGTGTACAGGCGCGCCGTGCGGGCGTTGTAGTTACCGGTGGACAGGTGGGCGTAGCGCACCAGCTGGCGGCCTTCGCGGCGCGTCACCAGCATCATCTTGGCGTGGGTCTTCAGGCCCACCACCCCATAGACCACCTGGGCGCCGACCGACTCGAGCTGGTCGGCCCAGTTGATGTTGGCCTCCTCGTCGAAGCGGGCCTTGAGCTCCACCACCGCCGTCACCTCCTTGCCGCGGCGCACCGCCTCGCGCAGCAGGTCGATCAGCACGGAGTCGGAGCCGGTGCGGTAGATGGTCTGCTTGATGGCCAGCACCGCCGGGTCCTCGACCGCCTCGCGCAGGAACGCGACCACGCCCTCGAAGCTCTCGAACGGCTGGTGGATCAGCACGTCGCGCCGGCGCAGTTGCGCGAAGATCGACTGGCCGGGCAGCAGCCCGGCCGGGTAGCTGGCGCGGTACGGCGCGAACAGCAGCTGCGGCGCTTCCACCAGGTCGATCAACTGCTGCAGACGCACCAGGTTGACCGGCCCGTGCACCCGGTACAGCGCGGCCGGCGGCAGGGCGAACTGCTGAAGCAGGAAGCTGGCCAGCGGCTCCGCGCAACCCGCCGAGACCTCCAGCCGCACGGCCTGGCCGTAGTGCCGGTGCTGCAGCCCCAGGCGCAGGGCCGTGCGCAGGTTCAGGACGTCGTCCTCGTCGACCGCCAGGTCCGAATGGCGCGTCACGCGGAACTGCGAGAAGGATCCGACCTGGCGGCCGGGGAACAGGTCCTGCAGGTGCGCGCGGATCACGCTGGACAGCGAGACGAACAGCGCCTTGCGCCCGGCCACCTTGGCCGGCATGCGGATCAGGCGCGGCAGCACGCGCGGCACCTTGACGATGGCGATCGCGTTCTCGCGCCCGAAGGCGTCGGCGCCGCCCAGCTCGACGATGAAATTGAGCGACTTGTTGGCCACCTGCGGGAACGGGTGGGCCGGATCCAGCCCCACCGGCACCAGCAGCGGCCGCACCTCGCGTGCGAAGTACTCCTCGACCCAGCGCCGCTGGGCGGACGTGCGGTCGCCGTGCGAAACGATGGCAATGCCCTCGGCGGCGAAGGCCGGCGTGAGTTCGTCGTTGAACAGCGCGTACTGCTGGTCCACCAGCTGGTGCGCCGCCGCGGCCAGCGCCTCGGCGCCGGCGGCCGTGTAGCTGCCCTTGGTTTCGCCCTTGACCACCGCCGCCAGGTGCGGTGCAGCGCGCACCTCGAAGAATTCGTCGAGGTTGGACGAAACGATGCACAGGTAGCGCAGGCGCTCGAGAAGCGGCACGTCGCGCCGGCGCGCCCAGTCGAGCACGCGCTCGTTGAAGGCGAGAATGCTGTGGTCGCGGTCGAGGAACGGGATCGTTTCGCCTTGCTGCGGGGCCTTTGCCGGCTTCATGGAGGGTCAAGCTTGACGGGCTCGCGACCAGTGTTCACTTTCCGGATGACGGCTTGATGACACCCCAGCCGGGAAGACCGGCTCAGCCCGGGCAGGCGAGCGGGAGCGCGACGTGGGGAAAGACGTCCTCGACGCAGGCCTCGCCCAGGTACTCCGGATACACGAAGTCGCCGCCGAACGACGCCAGGTCCTGCGGCATCGTCGGCGTCATCGCCGTGCGGCCGGCGACCGCGCCCTTCATGTAGTGCGACCACACCGGCAACGCCAGGGTGCCGCCGGTGGCTCGGCCCAGGCTGCGGGGCTGGTCGTACCCCATCCAGACCACCGTGGACAAGCCCGACGAGTAGCCGGCGAACCAGACGTCGCGTGCATCGTTCGAAGTGCCGGTCTTGCCCGCGACGTCCTCGCGCCCGATCGCCAGCGCCCCGCGCCCGGTGCCCTGGCGCACCACGTCGCGCAGCAGGTTGTCCATCACGTAGGCGTTGCGCCGCGAGATGGCGCGCTCGCGCACCGGCTCGCCGGCCTGGTAGAGCACCGGGCCATCGCGCTCGGCCACCCGCAGCACCAGGCGTGGCGCCACCCGCTGGCCGCCGTTGGCAAACACCGCGTAGGCACCGGCCAGCCCGAGTGGGCTGATGGCGCCCGCGCCGAGGGCGAGCGGCAGCTCCGCGGGGTTGAGGCTCGGGTCGAAGCCGAAGCGGGCCGCGAAAGCCTGGACGTGGCGGGCGCCGATCGCCTCCATCAGGTTCACGGTGGCCACGTTCTTCGAGCGCACCAGCGCGCGGCGCGCCGAGGTCACGCCGTCGTACTGGTGCCCGTAGTTGCGCGGCGTCCAGGCCTTGCGGCCGCGCGCCGCCGGCGTCACCTCGCGTTGCGCGTCGGCCAGCAGCGTGCCGGGGAAGAAGCCCTTTTCCAGGGCGGCCGAGTACACGAAGGGCTTGAAGGTGGAGCCCGGCTGGCGCAGCGCCTGCACGGCGTGATCGTACTGGCCCCTTCGTGCGTCGAAGCCGCCGGCCAGGGCCAGGATCTCGCCACTGCCGGCGTCGAGCGTGACCAGCGCGCCTTCCAGGCGAGGCAATTGCCGCAGCCGCCAGCGCGGACCCTGCGCCTCGACCCGGATCACCGAGCCGGCCTCGATTCGCGTGCGCGCACCCGCCTGCGGGCGCAGTGCCGCCACGGCCCAGGACGGCAGTTCGGCGCGAGCGAGCATCAGCGCCGTGCCGTCGCGCAGCACCGCATCGATGCCCGCCCCCGTCACCGCGCGGACCACCGCCACCCGCAACGTATCGCTGTCGCCATAAGCGGCCAGTGCCCGGCGCAGGGCCGGCCCGGTGGGCAGCGGCAGCGGCAGCCGACCCTCGGGACCGGCGTAGCCGCGCTGCGCCTGCGCCCGCAGCAGGCCCTCGCGCAGGGCGCCCATGGCGGCGCGCTGCTGCTGCACGTCGATGCTGAGCGTCACGTCCAGGCCACGGGTGTAGGCCTCCTCGCCGAAGCGCTCGACCACCATCTGGCGAGCCTGTTCGACGGGATGGCCGGCGGCGAACTCGCCGACGCCGGGTCCGTCGCGCAGCACCAGCGGCTCCGCCCGGGCCTGCTCGTAGGCGGCCCGGTCGATCCAGCCGAGCGCCTGCAGGCGCGACAGGATGTGGTGCTGGCGCACGACGGCGCGCTCCCGGTTGGCGACCGGGTTGTAGGCGGAAGGCGCCTTGGGCAGGCCCGCCAGCATCGCCGCCTCGGCCAGCGTGAGCTCCTGCAGCGGCTTGTCGAAATAGACGGACGCGGCAGCAGCAAAGCCATAGGCGCGCTGGCCCAGGTAGGCCTGGTTCATGTACAGCTCGAGGAGCTTGTCCTTGTCGTAGGCCCTCTCGAGCTTGTAGGCGAGCAGGATCTCCATGATCTTGCGCCGGTAGGTCTTCTCCGCGCTGAGGAAGAACAGGCGCGCCACCTGCATGGTGATGGTGCTGCCGCCTTGCGCGTGTCCGCCGGCCGCGACGTTGGCCCAGGCGGCGCGGGCCAGACCCGCGTAGTCCACGCCACGGTGTTCGTAGAAGGCGCTGTCCTCGATCGCCAGCAGCGCCTGCCGCAACTGCATGGGGATTTCGTCGATCGCCACGAACTCGCGCCGCTCCTCGCCGAACTCGGCCAGCAGCGTGCCGTCACGCGCATGGATGCGCAGAGGCAGCCGGGGCTGGTAGTCGGCCAGGTGGTCCACCGCGGGCAGTTCCTGCCACAGGCGGTTCACCACGAAGGCCCCGCCCGCCAGGCCGGCGGCCGCCAAACCGATCACCAGGCCGATCGCGAAGCGCAGCATCGCGCGACGCGCGCTGGAGGATGAAGGGGACGCATCCTGCGGCGGCATGGCTTCAGTCCCAGGCCGCGCGATGCGAGAACGTCGGCAGGCGCCAGCCGCGCCAGATCGCCAGCAACCGCAGCGCCAGGCCGGCGGCGAAGCTGACGGCGGTGTTCCAGTCGGGCGGCACCCCCAGTTCGCGCAGCAGCAGGAACAGCAGGCACACCGCCAGCGACACCACGGCGTAGAGCTCCTGCCGGAAGACGATCGGTACCTGGTTGCACAGGACGTCGCGCAGCACGCCGCCGAAGATGCCGGTCATCATGCCGGCCATCACCACCACTGGTAGCGGATACCCCATGCGCAGCGCGACGTCACTGCCGATCAGGGAAAAGGCCACCAGGCCCATGGCATCGAGTACCAGGAACAGGCGCCGCACGTGGTGCAGGTGGCTGGCCACCAGCACCGTCAGCAGGCCGGCGCCGAGCACCAGGTAGACGTGGCCGGGATGCTGCGTCCAGCCGATCGGGAAGCGCCCCAGCACGATGTCCCGCAAGGTGCCGCCGCCCAGGGCGGTGACGAAGGCAATCACGCTGACGCCGAAGACGTCCATGCGGCGGCGGCCGGCGGCGAGCGCGCCGGAGGTCGCCTCGGCAGCGATGGCGACAAGGTAGACGATGCTGAGCAAGGGGACTCCCACGGTGGACGCGGCCACGCGCGCCACGCGGACGCGAAGACCTGCTGCGCCTCTCCCCCTGTCCCTTGAACCTGAGAGTTTCGGTTGCGCGGGCAACCTGCCCCTTCGGTGGGCCGTGACGGCCACTCTCCAGTCGGCGAAATCGAGCCTGCGGTCCTTTTGCCTGAGCGATGATGGGAGTTTGCGCCTTCGGCGGGGGCATGCAGCCCCGCTCTCCCGCAGGACACCCATTATCTCATCCGTGCGGCCACGCCTTGGCGCGTCGCGGCCCGGTCAGTCCCCCGGGGCCGTGGCCGACGAACGGCCCAGCGGCGCCTCGCGGTCCGTGCGCACCGGCACCAGGAACCCGGCGAACAGCTGCGCGGCGTGCTGCCAGCTGAAGTCCAGGGCGCGCGCGCGTGCCTCGCGCCGGGGCACGGCCATCGCCTCGAAGCAAGCCTGCTGCAGGTCCTGGTGCATGGCGCCGCCCATGGCGCGGGCCCCGTCCGGGGTTCGGCGCCCCAGCACCTCCAGCGGGCCATCCACCGGGAAGGCGGCCACGGGTGTGCCGGTCGCCATCGCCTCCACCATCACCAGGCCGAAGGTGTCGGCGTGGCTGGGGAACACGAACAGGTCGGCCGCCGCGTAGACGCGCGCCAGCTCGCTGCGCGGCAGCAGGCCGAGCCAGCGCACGTTGCCGAAGCGCTCCTTGAGCCGTTGCGCCACCGGGCCGACACCGCAGACCACCTTGGTGCCCGGGAAGTCGAGCCGCAGGAAGGCCTCGATGTTCTTCTCGTAGGAGATGCGGCCGACGAACAGCGCCACCGGCCGCGCCAGCTGGCCGAGGGCCGGGTGCGGCCGCGGCATCGGCTCGAACGCGAACAGGTCGGTGTCCACGCCGTGCGTCCAGGCCCGGAGGTTGGCGAAGCCACGCTGCTGCAGCATCTGCAGCACGCTGCGGGTGGGCACCATCACGCCGGACGACGGCGCGTGGAAGTGCCGCATCAGCGCGTAACCCCAGGACACCGGCACGCGCAGCGCGGCATTCGCGATCTCCGGGAACTTGGTGTGGAACGCGGTGGTGAAGGCCAGCCCGCGCTGCAGGCAGTAGCGGCGCCCGGCCCAGCCCAGCGGTCCCTCGGTCGCCAGGTGGATCGCGTCCGGGCGGAACACGTCGAGCCGGCTGGCCAGCGCCCGGCCCGGCGCCACCGCCAGGTCGATGCCGGGATAGCCCGGGCACGGCCGGGTGCGGAACTGGCCCGGCTCGACCACCAGCACCTCGTGGTGGGCCGCGGTCAGGTGGCGGACCAGTTCCACCAGCGTGGTGACCACGCCGTTGACCTGGGGCTGCCAGGCATCGGTGACCAGGGCAATCCTCATGCCGGCTCCGCCACGGCGCTGCGCTGCGCGACCGGGTGGTCGACGGCGCCCCAGTGCACCAGCTCGAGCCGGCCGTCGTGGTGCTCCACCAGCGCGGTGCGGCTCTCGACCCAGTCGCCGTCGTTGCAGTACAGCAGGCCGCCGATGTCGCGCATCTCGGCGCGGTGGATGTGGCCGCAGACCACGCCGTCGTGGCCGCGCCGGCGCGCCTCGTGGGCGACCGCTTCCTCGAAGCTGGTGACGTAGCTGACGGCCTTCTTCACCCGGCCCTTGAGCCAGGCCGACAGCGACCAGTAGGGCAGCCCCAGGCAGGCGCGCAGCCGGTTCAGGTGGCGGTTGATCCGCAGCGACAGCTCGTACAGCCGATCGCCCACCACGGCCAGCCAGCGCGCGCACTGGATCACGCCGTCGAAGGCATCGCCGTGCAGCACCCACAGCCGGCGGCCGTCGGCAGTGACGTGCACCGCTTCCAGCTCGACCTGGATGCCGCCGAAGCCATGGCCGGCGAACTGGCGCGCGAACTCGTCGTGGTTGCCCGGAACGAACACCACCCGGCAGCCCTTGCGGGCGCGCCGCAGCACCTTCTGCACCACGTCGTTGTGGGCCTGCGGCCAGAACCAGCGCCGGCGCAACTGCCAGCCGTCGACGATGTCGCCCACCAGGTACAGGTACTCGCTGGGGTGGTGCCTGAGGAAATCCAGCAGCGCCGCCGCCTGGCAGCCGGCGGTGCCGAGGTGGATGTCGGAGACGAAGACGGCGCGCAGCGGCGGCCGCCCGGGCCGGGCGGCGGCGAACGGTTCGCCGGCACCGCCGGCGAGTCCCCCGGCAGCCATGGGACCGAGGGCATCGAAGACGGTGCGCATGGCGGCTTTCAGTTGCCCAGGAAGTGCTTGCGGTAGCGCGCCGGCAGGTCGGCGATGCGCATCAGCATCGGCAGGTCGGCGCAGTTGAAGTCGGGATCCCAGGCCGGCGGCCCCAGCACCTTGGCGCCCAGGCGCAGGTAACCGCGGATCAGGGCCGGCGGGTCCACCGGCAGGCTGCCGTCCAGGCGCTCGACCGGCAGCGGCAGGCGCGGGCGCACGTGGTATTCGATCGGTGCCAGGTGGGTCTGGCGCAGCTGGTTCCAGATGCTGGCCGCCACGTCGCCGCTGACCACGCCGTTGTGCAGCATCGGGATGCTGGCGCAGCCCACCATGGTGTCCAGCTTGTTGCGCACCATGAATTCGGCCAGAGCACCCCACAAGGCCATGATCACGCCGCCATGGCGGTGCTCGGGATGCACGCAGCTGCGGCCCAGTTCGACCATGCGCTCGCGCAGGCTGCGCAGCCGGGTCAGGTCGAACTCGGTGTCGCTGTAGGTGCTGCCGATGCGCCGCGCCTGGGCCGGGGTCAGCACGCGGTAGGTGCCGACCACTTCGCCGCTGGCCTCGTCCCGCACCAGCAGGTGCTCGCAGTAGTCGTCGAACAGGTCGACGTCATGGCCGGGCTCCCGGGTGTCCAGCCGGGCCCCCATTTCACCGGCAAAGACCCGGAACCTCAGTCGCTGGGCTTGCCGGACTTCGTCCTGGTGCCGCGCCCAGCCCACCGAAATCGCCCCCTGCCGGCCCGCCATCGGCTGCGGATCCGGGCAATGAAGCGACCCCCTGGGCAAAGTAGCCGGCGACAGCGGCAAGGTGGGGCTGGGCAGCTCGTTCACGGCAATCCTCTCCTGCTGGAATGGCTGCAGTGTGCGAAGGCAGGATGACTGCGTCGTGGCAGTTGCGCGGCAGTTCGATGACGTTGCGCGGCCGCCTCAGGCGGCGGGACCGCGGCTGGTGTTGAGCAGCACGCAGCCAGGCGCCGAGCGAATCAGCCGGATGACAGGCCTTTTCAGCCCGCCTGAATGGCCTGCGCCAGTTGCTGCGCCCTCTTCCGGCGGCAAACCAGGTGCGCCGCCGATGTCCTGCTCGCCGTCGAGTGGCATCGCGCCTCTGCGCGATGCTCGGGACACTGCCGAGATACGGTTTCCCGTCATCCGAATTCATCTCAGTTCGTGAATGGGTGGCTTGACACCTGGGCCCCCCGATACATTGGGAGAAACATCTTTCTCCTTCCATGGAGCCCAGCATTTCCCCAGCCGGCCTGCCGCAAGGCCCTGCTCGGAAACACCCTTGGTGTCCAGGTACGTCGCTGCGGGGGAAAACCGGAAGGAATGGGGCCAACCTCGGCGCGTTCAGGCTCCCTCCTTCTCCCAGTCGCTGGTGCCAAGGGTCCTGCGGATCACCACCCAAGGAGTAGTTGCATGCTGCCTCTGCCCGCCTCGTTCCCGCGCTTCCATGGCCCCCGGCAACAACGCGACCGCAGCGAAAGCCGGCTTGCCTGGCGGCTTCGCGCCGGCGACCTGGTGAAGGTGCGAAGTCGGGAGGAAATCCTCGCGACCCTGGACGAGAACGGCCGCCTGGACGGCATGCCCTTCATGCCGGAAATGCTGGCGTACTGCGGGACGACGCAGCGAGTCTTCAAGCGCGCCCACAAGTCCTGCGACACGATCTACCAGCGCGGGAACCGGAAGATCGAACGGACCGTCCTGCTGGAGACGCGCTGCGACGGAAGCGCCCATGGCGGCTGCGATGCAGCCTGTGCGCTCTTCTGGAAGGAAGCCTGGCTCGAACCCGTCTCGGCGCCCGCGTCGACGCAAGTGCCAAGGAACGCATCTGTCACCAGGCGCGTGCCGGGGTGCACCCTGGAGCAGATGGCCGCAGCCACGCAGCAGGGCTCGGATCCGGAGAAAGGTCCGCGCTACGCCTGCCAGGCCACGGAGTTCCTGAACTTCACCCAGCCCCTGAATCGCTTCGACCTGCGCCAGTACATCGAGGACTACCGCTCGGGAAACGTCAGCCTGATGACGATGCTCCACGGCGCGGTGTACCGCGTGGGAGCGTTCATCGTGCGGCGCGTGGAGCGCATCGGCCGGCATGTCGGGCTGGGCGATGCACTGGCGAGGCCGCTGATGGCCGCCTACGATGCCCTGCAGAAGGTGCTGCCCGGCGGCGTGCCCTTCCCCCGGCGCAGGGGATCCATCCCGACAGGCCAGCCGACGCCCCATGTCGGCATTGGCCAACTCGGCCCCGGCAGCCGGGTGCGCGCCAGAACCTACCCCGAAATCCTGGCCACGCTCGACGGCAACAACAAGACCCGCGGGCTGTACTTCGACGCCGAGCACGTTCCATACTGCGGCAAGGAGTTCACCGTTCGATCGCTCGTGAACCAGATCGTCGATGAGCGCACGGGGTTCATGATCCGCTTCCAGTCCCCGTCGATCATTCTCCGGAACGCCCATTGCCAGGGGTCGCGCAGCGACGGTCGCCTGTTCTGTCCGCGTTCGATCTACCCCTACTGGCGTGCTGCGTGGCTGACACCCGTGGAGCAGCCCGACGCGCACGGTTCCTCAGGCGACCAGGGCCGATGCGCGGCGAACTCGCCTGAGCGCTGAACCGGAACCGGCCTCCCCCGCGGCACGGGACGACGCAGACCTTCAGCCGGCCTGGATGGCCTGCGCCAGCTGCTGCGCGCCCTCCTTCGCGACCGCCGCATCCTGCGCCTCGACCATCACCCGCACCACCGGCTCGGTGCCGCTGGGACGGATCAGGATGCGGCCGCGTCCCTCCAGGCGCTGCTCCAGCGCCTGATGCGCGGCCGGCAGGCCGCGGCTGCCCTTCCAGTCCTGGCCGGGCTGCAGGCGGACGTTGACCAGGGTCTGCGGGTACAGGTCCACCCCTTCGAGCAGTTGCGCCAGCGACCGGCCGCTGCGGGCGCAGGCCTTGAGCACCTGCAGCGCGCTGACCAGGCCATCGCCGGTGGTGTGCTTGTCCAGCGCCAGCAGGTGGCCGGAGCCTTCGCCACCGAGCAGCCAGCCGCGCTTGTCCAGCTCCTCCAGCACGTAGCGGTCGCCGACCTTGGCGCGCACGAACTCGACGTCGCGCGCGCGCAGCGCGACCTCCACCGCCATGTTGGTCATCAGCGTGCCGACCACGCCGGGCACCCGCTCGCCGCGCGCCAGCCGCTCGGCGACCATCACGTAGAGCAGCTCGTCGCCGTTGTACAGGCGCCCGCTGGCGTCCACCAGCTGCAGCCGGTCGGCGTCGCCATCGAGCGCGATGCCGAAGTCGGCGCGGTGTTCGCGCACCGCCTGGACCAGCGCGTCCGGGTGGGTGGCGCCGCACTCGCGGTTGATGTTCAGGCCGTCCGGCGCGCAGCCGATGCAGTGCACCTCGGCGCCGAGTTCGTGGAACACCTTGGGGGCGATGTGGTAGGCGGCGCCGTGGGCCGCATCGACCACGATGGTCAGGCCCTTGAGCGTGAGGTCGCTGGCGAAGGTGCTCTTGCAGAACTCGATGTAGCGGCCTGCCGCGTCGTCGAGCCGGCGGGCCTTGCCCAGGTGGGCCGAATCGGCCCAGACCGGCGCTTCCTGCAGGGTGGCCTCGACGTCCAGCTCCCACTGGTCGGGCAGCTTGGCGCCCTGCGCGCTGAAGAACTTGATGCCGTTGTCGCCGAACGGGTTGTGGCTGGCGCTGATCACCGTGCCCAGGCTGGCGCGCTGGGCGCGCGTGAGGTAGGCCACGCCGGGCGTCGGCAGCGGCCCGAGCAGGACCACGTCGACGCCGGCGGAGTTGAAGCCCGACTCCAGCGCGCTCTCCAGCATGTAGCCGGAAATGCGGGTGTCCTTGCCGATCAGCACCGTCGGGCGCGCCTCGGATCGCTTCAGGACCCGGCCGACGGCATGGGCCAGGCGCAGCACGAAATCGGGCGTGATGGGCGCCTGCCCGACGGTGCCACGGATGCCGTCGGTGCCGAAATACTGCCTGTTCATGAGGTGGGTCTCCCTTCCTGCCCGGTTTGTTGTTCCTACGCGCTCGCTGCCCAGACCTTGAGCGCCGACACCGTCTCGCGCACGTCGTGCACCCGCACGATGCGCGCGCCGCGCTCCACCGACAGCAGCGCCGCGGCCACGCTGGGCACCATGCGCTCGTCCACCGCCAGGCCGGTGACCTGGCCGAGCGAGGACTTGCGCGACCAGCCGGCCAGCAGCGGGTAGCCATCGGCCAGCAGCTCGTGCTGCCGCGCCAGCAAGGCGAAATTCTGCTGCACCGTCTTGCCGAAGCCGATGCCGGGATCCCAGACGATGCGGTCGCGGGCCACGCCACGGTCCTGCAGGGCGCGGCTTTGCGCCCGCAGCAGGGCGACCACCGGCGGCACGGCATCGCCTGCCATGGGGGCCTGCTGCATGGTGCGCGGCTCGCCGTGCATGTGCATCAGGCAGACGCCGCAGGCCGGGTGCGCGGCCACCGCGTCCAGCGCGCCCGGCTGGCGCAGCGCGGCAATGTCGTTGACGATGTCGGCCCCGAGGTCCAGCGCCCGGCGCATGACCTCGGCCTTGTAGGTGTCGACGGAAACCGGCACGCCGAGCCGGACCGCGCCCTCGATCACCGGCAGCACGCGCTGGAGTTCCTCCTCCAGCGACACCGGCGGGGTGCCGGGCCGGGTGGATTCGCCGCCGATGTCCAGCATGTCGGCCCCGTTGGCCAGCAGGCGCTCGGCATGCTGCAGGGCCGCGTGCGCGCCGAGGTAGCGGCCGCCGTCGGAAAACGAGTCGGGCGTGGCATTGACGATGCCCATCACCTGCGGGCGCGACAGGTCGATGCGGAAGCGGGAGGTCTGCCAGTGCATGGGCTGGAATTGTGCGCCTGCGCCAGCCACGAAAAAGGCCCGAACGGGCCTTTTCACGTGGGACGACGAAACGGCCGGCCCTGCTTCGCAGCAGTGCGCGGCCTTGCCGTCAGGCGGCCGTGGGCGCCGGGTTGTCGGCGCCGACCGGGGCGCCGCCCGAGCCGCCGCCGGAGGACGGCGTGCGCGGCGTGAAGTCCTTGGGCGGGCGCGGGTCCTTGCCGGCCATGATGTCGTCGAGCTGTTCGCCGTCGATGGTCTCCCACTCGAGCAGCGCCTTGGCCATGGCGTGCATCTTGTCCTGGTTGTCCTCGATCAGCTTGCGCGCCAGGGCGTACTGGTCGTCGATGATGCGGCGCACCTCGGCGTCGACCTTCTGCATGGTCTGCTCGCTGATGTTGGTGGTCTTGGTGACCGAGCGGCCGAGGAACACCTCGCCCTCGTTCTCCGCGTAGACCATCGGGCCGAGCGCGTCGGACATGCCGTAGCGCATCACCATGTCGCGCGCCAGGTGGGTGGCCCGCTCGAAGTCGTTGGAAGCGCCGGTGGTCATCTGCTTCATGAACACCTCTTCCGCGATGCGGCCGCCGAACAGCATGCTGATCTGGTGCAGCATGTACTCGCGGTCGTAGCTGTAGCGGTCCTGCGCGGGCAGGCTCATGGTCACGCCCAGCGCGCGGCCGCGCGGGATGATGGTGACCTTGTGCACCGGGTCGCACTTGGGCAGCAGCTTGCCGATCAGGGCGTGGCCGGACTCGTGGTAGGCCGTGTTGCGGCGCTCCTCCTCGGGCATGACCATGCTCTTGCGCTCGGGACCCATCAGGATCTTGTCCTTGGCCTTCTCGAAGTCCTGCATCTCGACCACGCGCGCATTGCGGCGGGCGGCCATCAGCGCGGCTTCGTTGCACAGGTTGGCCAGATCGGCGCCCGACATGCCCGGGGTGCCGCGCGCGATGATCTCGGCGCGCACGTCCTGGCCGATCGGGATCTTGCGCATGTGCACGTTCAGGATCTGCTCGCGGCCGCGGATGTCGGGCAGCTGCACGTAGACCTGGCGGTCGAAGCGGCCCGGGCGCAGCAGGGCGGCGTCCAGGATGTCCGGTCGGTTGGTGGCCGCGATCACGATGACGCCGAGGTTGGTCTCGAAGCCGTCCATCTCGACCAGCATCTGGTTGAGGGTCTGCTCGCGCTCGTCGTTGCCGCCGCCCAGGCCGGCGCCGCGCTGGCGGCCGACCGCGTCGATCTCGTCGATGAAGATGATGCACGGCGCGTTCTTCTTGGCGTTCTCGAACATGTCGCGCACGCGGGCCGCGCCGACTCCGACGAACATCTCGACGAAGTCGGAGCCGGAGATGGAGAAGAACGGCACCTTGGCCTCGCCGGCGATGCCCTTGGCCAGCAGCGTCTTGCCGGTGCCCGGCGGGCCGACCAGCAGCAGGCCGCGCGGGATGCGCCCGCCCAGCTTCTGGAACTTCTGCGGGTCCTTCAGGAAGTCGACGACTTCCTTGACCTCCTCTTTCGCTTCGTCACACCCGGCAACATCGGCGAAGGTCACCTGGTTGTTGTTCTCGTCGAGCATGCGCGCCTTGCTCTTGCCGAACGAGAAGGCCCCGCCCTTGCCTCCGCCCTGCATCTGGCGCATGAAGTAGATCCAGACCCCGATCAGCAGCAGCATCGGGCCCCAGCTCACGAGCAGCGTCATGAGCAGCGAACCTTCCTCGCGCGGCTTGACGTCGAACTTGACGCCGTTGCTGATCAGGTCGCCGACCAGTCCGCGGTCCAGGTAGGTGGCCGTGGTGCGGATCTTGCGGTCATCGGTGGTGATGGCGACGATCTCGCTGCCGCCAGGGCTTTCCTGGATGACCGCGTTCTTGATGCGCTTGGCCCGCACTTCCTCCAGGAAGTCCGAGTAGCCCATCACGCTGGCGCCGGCGGCCCCGCGCGTGTCGAACTGCTTGAACACCGTGAACAGCACGAGCGCAATGACGAGCCAGACGGCGATTTTCGAGAACCACTGATTGTTCAACTCGGGACTCCGGGGCAGGCGTGCCGATGCGGCACCTCAGGCAGATGCGCCCCATTCTAGGGGTTTCAAGTCGTGGAACCCTGCCATGGGACAAGGACCGTGACCGACAAAAGGGTGACAGGCGGTAGCGGACGCCGCACCGGGCGTCCGCCGCCGGTCAGGCCGGGCTTTTCAGGCCGATGCCGACGATGAACGTCTCGGACGACCGGTCGCGCGAGGCCTTGGGTTTCAGAGGCTTGACGACCCGGAAGGTTTCCTTGAACAGCTTCACCAGCTGGCTGTAGCCGCTGCCGTGGAACACCTTGACGACCAGGGCGCCCTCCGGCTTGAGGTGGCCGCGGGCGAATTCCACCGCCAGCTCCACCAGGAGGCTGATGCGGGCGGCGTCGACCGACTCGATGCCGGACAGGTTGGGCGCCATGTCCGAGACCACCACGTCGGCCTTGCGGCCGGCCACGGCCTGCTGCAGGCGAGCCAGCACGTCGTCCTCGCGGAAGTCGCCCTGCAGGAAGGTGACGCCCTCGACCGGCTCCATCGGCAGGATGTCCAGCGCGATGATGGTGCCGGCCAGCTCGCCCACCGCCGCCCCCTGCGGCGACAGCTTGCGGCGCACGTACTGGCTCCAGGCGCCGGGCGCCGAGCCCAGGTCCACCACCAGCTGGCCGGGCCGGATCAGGCCGAGCGCCTCGTCGATCTCCTTGAGCTTGTAGGCGGCGCGGGCGCGGTAGCCCTCCTTCTGCGCCAGCTTGACGTAAGGATCGTTGACGTGGTCGTTCAGCCAGGCCTTGTTGACCTTGCCGCTCTTGGTCTTGACTTTCACTCGGGCGCCTTCGGGGAGGGCGGGATAATAGCTGCCATGCCCGCCCTCGAATTGTCCATCGCCGAACGAAAGGCCCACCGGGCCGAAGCCCACCACCTCGATCCGGTGGTGATGATCGGCCAGGAGGGCCTGACGCCCGCCGTACTGAAAGAATCCGACGCCGCCCTCAACGCCCACGGCCTGATCAAGGTCCGCGTGCAGGGCGACGACCGCGAGCAGCGCGAGGCCATCTACCGGCAGCTGGCCGACGACCTCGGCGCCGCGCCGATCCAGCACATCGGCAAGCTGCTGGTGCTGTGGCGGCCGCAGCCGCCGAAGGAGAAAGTGGTCGACGAAGACCGCAAGCCCGGGCCGCGCGACTTCAAGGTCCTCAAGTACAGCTCGCGCGGCGGCCAGCGCCCCGAGGTCAAGACCCTGCGCGTGCTGGGCAACCAGCGGCTGACCGCGGGCGGCCAGGTCAAGCGGGCCAAGCCGAAGCAGAAGTCGGTGAAGAAGGGGCGCGTCTGACTGTCATCCGCCGCGCAGGCGGAGGATCCGGCGCAACGAGCCTCTGGTGCTCATGCGCCGCGCTGCGTGGATTCCCGCCTCCGCGGGAATGACCAGGCACCGCTACCGGCTGTTCCCGCACGCATTTCGATCGGCCGCCGCGCCGGTCACCCGCCACAACACCACCAGCGCACACACCCACTGCAGCACGTAGGCCGCGCTGCCGGCCGCGTGCCACAGGCGCAGGTTCTCGCGGGCCATGATGCGCGGGGCGATGGCGAACTCGAGCAGCAGGGCCAGCAGCATGCCGGCCAGCACGAACGGCAGCGCGCCGCTGGCGGCGTCCATGCGCGGCGCACGGCCCTTCTCGCGCGAGGCCAGCAGCAGTACCACGCCGCAGGCCACGCCGATCCAGGCCTGGGCGGAAAACAGCCTGGCCGCGGTCTGGCCGGCCAGCGCCGGGGTGGGCAGGTGTGCGAACAGCAGCGGCACGGCCATGAAGCCGATGGCGCCCAGGCTGCCCCACCACAGGGCCGCCGCCAGCACCGCCACCCGCTGCCGCCCGTTCATCGGAATCAGAGGTAGTTGACGCCGACGATCTCGTAGCGCTTGAGGCCGCCGGGCGCCTGCACTTCGGCCGTGTCGCCCTCTTCCTTGCCGATCAGCGCGCGGGCGATCGGGCTGGAGATGTTGATCAGGCCTTCCTTCAGGTCGGCCTCGTCCTCGCCCACGATCTGGTACTTCACGGTGTCGCCGGAGTCCTCTTCCTCCAGTTCCACGGTGGCGCCGAACACCACCTTGCCGCCGGCGTCCAGTTCCGCCGGGTCGATGACCTGGGCCGCCGCCAGCTTGCCTTCCAGCTCGCGGATGCGGCCTTCGATGAACCCCTGGCGGTCCTTGGCCGCGTCGTACTCGGCGTTCTCCGACAGGTCGCCCTGCGCCCGCGCCTCGGCGATCGCGTTGATCACCGCCGGGCGCTGCACCGTCTTGAGCTGGTGCAGTTCGGCCTTGAGCTTCTCGGCGCCGCGCCGGGTGATGGGGATGGTGGCCATGTCTCGTCTTGCCCTGTTTCGCAAACCAAAAGGAAAACCGCCGACCGTTGCCGACCGGCGGTGAGTTGATGGGACGAATTATGCCGAAAAGCGGGACGATCAGCGCCGGCCGGGATCGATGCCCGGCTGCGGCGCCGCTCGCCTCAGGCCAGCTGCGCGTGCAGCTCCTGCACCGAATGCACGTGCAGGTCGTCCACGTACTTCATGCCCTCGACGGCCGCCTCGGCGCCCCAGATCGTGGTGAAGGTGGTGACGCGGGCCTGCAGCGAGGAGGTGCGGATGGCGCGCGAGTCGGCGATCGCGTTGCGGCGCTCCTCGACGGTGTTGATCACCATGCAGATCTCGTTGTTCTTGATCATGTCCACCACGTGCGGACGGCCCTCGGCGACCTTGTTGACGGTCTGGCAAGGGATGCCGGCGGCGCCGATCGCCGCCGCCGTGCCCTTGGTGGCCACCAGCTCGAAGCCCATGGCGGCCAGCTGGCGCGCGATGTCCACGGCACGCGGCTTGTCGCTGTTCTTCACCGTGAGGAACACCTTCTTCGCGGCGTCGGTGGGCCGCGGCAGCCGGGTGCCGGCGCCCAGCTGGCTCTTGACGAAGGCTTCGCCGAAGGTCTTGCCCACGCCCATCACCTCGCCGGTGGACTTCATCTCGGGGCCGAGGATGGTGTCCACGCCGGGGAACTTGACGAACGGGAACACCGCTTCCTTGACGCTGAAGTACGGCGGCGTGACCTCGCCCCGGATGCCCTGCTGGTCGAGCGACTGGCCGACCATGCAGCGCGCCGCCACCTTGGCCAGCTGGATGCCGGTGGCCTTGCTGACGAAGGGCACGGTGCGCGAGGCACGCGGGTTGACCTCCAGCACGTAGATCACGTCGCCCGCCTCGCTCTCCTGGATGGCGAACTGCACGTTCATCAGGCCGACCACGTTCAGCGCCTTGGCCATGGCGGCGGTCTGGCGCTTGATCTCGTCGACCGTCGCCTTCGACAGCGAGTACGGCGGCAGCGAGCAGGCCGAGTCGCCCGAGTGCACGCCGGCCTGCTCGATGTGCTCCATCACGCCGCCGATGAAGGTGCGCTGGCCGTCCGACAGGCAGTCGACGTCGCACTCGGTGGCGTCGTTGAGGAAGCGGTCCAGCAGCACCGGCGAGTCGTTGGAGACCTTGACCGCCTCGCGCATGTAGCGCTCCAGGTCGCGCTGCTCGTGCACGATCTCCATGGCGCGGCCGCCCAGCACGTAGCTCGGGCGCACCACCAGCGGGTAGCCCAGCGCCTGGGCCTTCTCCAGCGCCTCGGCCTCGGTGCGGGCGGTGGCGTTGGGCGGCTGGCGCAGGCCCAGCTCGTTGAGCAGCTGCTGGAAGCGCTCGCGGTCCTCGGCCGCGTCGATCATGTCGGGGCTGGTGCCGATGATCGGCACGCCCTCGGCCTCCAGGCCCAGCGCCAGCTTCAGCGGCGTCTGGCCGCCGTACTGCACGATCACGCCGGTGGGCTTTTCCTTGTCGACGATCTCCAGCACGTCTTCCAGCGTCAGCGGCTCGAAGTACAGGCGGTCGGAGGTGTCGTAGTCGGTCGAGACGGTCTCCGGGTTGCAGTTGACCATGATGGTCTCGTAGCCGTCCTCGCGCAGGGCCAGCGCCGCGTGCACGCAGCAGTAGTCGAACTCGATGCCCTGGCCGATGCGGTTGGGCCCGCCGCCCAGCACCATGATCTTCTTGCGGTTCGTCGGCTCGGCCTCGCACTCGTCCTCGTAGGTCGAGTACATGTAGGCGGTGTCGGTGGCGAACTCGGCCGCGCAGGTGTCGACCCGCTTGTAGACCGGGCGCACGTTCAACTGCTTGCGCCGCTCGCGCACGGCCTTGTCGGTGGTCTTGAGCAGCTTGGCCAGGCGCCGGTCGGAAAAGCCCTTGCGCTTGAGCAGGCGCAGCTGCTGCTCGTCCAGCGAGGCCAGCGCGCCCTCGCCCCTGGCCTCGGCGAGCCGGTCCAGTTCGAGCTCGATCTTGACGATCTCCTCGATCTGCGCCAGGAACCACTTGTCGATCTTCGTGAGGTCCTGGACCTCCTCCAGGCTCCAGCCGGCGGCGAAGGCGTCGCCCACGTACCAGATGCGCTCGGGGCCGGGCTCGCCCAGCTCCTTTTCCAGGACCTCGCGGTCCTGGGTCTTCTCGTTCATGCCGTCGACGCCGACCTCCAGCCCGCGCAGCGCCTTCTGGAACGACTCCTGGAAGGTGCGGCCCATGGCCATGACCTCGCCCACCGACTTCATCTGGGTGGTCAGGCGGTCGTCGGCCTGCGGGAACTTCTCGAACGCGAAGCGCGGGATCTTGGTGACCACGTAGTCGATGGTCGGCTCGAAGCTGGCCGGGGTGGCGCCGCCGGTGATCTCGTTGCGCAGCTCGTCGAGCGTGTAGCCCACGGCCAGCTTGGCCGCCACCTTGGCGATCGGGAAGCCCGTGGCCTTGGACGCCAGCGCCGAGGAGCGCGACACCCGCGGGTTCATCTCGATCACGATCATGCGGCCGTCGTCCGGGTTGACCGCGAACTGCACGTTGGAGCCGCCCGTGTCGACGCCGATCTCGCGCAGCACCGCCAGCGAGGCGTTGCGCATGATCTGGTATTCCTTGTCGGTCAGCGTCTGGGCGGGTGCCACGGTGATCGAGTCGCCGGTGTGCACGCCCATCGGATCGAGGTTCTCGATCGAGCAGACGATGATGCAGTTGTCCGCCTTGTCGCGGACCACCTCCATCTCGAACTCCTTCCAGCCGAGCAGCGACTCCTCGATCAGCAGCTCGTTGGTCGGCGAGGCTTCCAGGCCGCGCTTGCAGATGACCTCGAATTCCTCCGGGTTGTAGGCGATGCCGCCGCCCGTGCCGCCGAGCGTGAAGCTGGGACGGATCACGGTGGGGAAGCCCACGACCTTCTGCACCGCCCAGGCTTCGTCCATCGAATGGGCGATTCCCGAGCGCGCCGAACCGAGGCCGATCTTCGTCATGGCCTCCTTGAACTTAAGCCGGTCCTCGGCCTTGTCGATGGCTTCGGGCGTGGCGCCGATCAGCTCCACGCCGTGCTTGTCCAGCACGCCGTTGCGCCACAGGTCGAGCGCGCAGTTCAGCGCGGTCTGGCCGCCCATGGTGGGCAGGATGGCGTCGGGCTTTTCCTTGGCGATGATCTTCTCGACCGTCTGCCAGGTGATCGGCTCGATGTAGGTGACGTCGGCCGTGGCCGGGTCGGTCATGATCGTCGCCGGGTTGGAGTTGATCAGGATGACCTTGTAGCCCTCCTCGCGCAGCGCCTTGCAGGCCTGCACGCCGGAGTAGTCGAACTCGCAGGCCTGGCCGATGACGATGGGGCCGGCGCCGATGATGAGGATGGAGCGGATGTCTGAACGCTTGGGCATGTCTTACTTCTTCTTCTCGTCCATCAGCCGGGTGAACTTGTCAAACAGGTAGTCGATGTCTTGCGGGCCGGGCGAGGCTTCGGGGTGGCCCTGGAAACTGAATGCGGGCCGGTCGGTGCGCTCCAGCCCCTGCAGCGTGCCGTCGAACAGCGACACGTGGGTCGGGCGCATGTTGGCCGGCAGCGTCTGATCGTCCACCGTGAAGCCGTGGTTCTGGCTGGTGATGGAGACGCGGCCGGTCGCGAGGTCCTTGACCGGGTGGTTGGCGCCGTGGTGGCCGAACTTCATCTTGTAGGTCTTGGCGCCCGAGGCCAGCGCCATGATCTGGTGGCCCAGGCAGATGCCGAAGGTGGGATAGCCGGCGTCGATCAGCTCGCGCGTGGACTCGATCGCGTAGTCGCAGGGCTGCGGATCGCCCGGGCCGTTGGACAGGAACACGCCATCGGGCTCCAGCTTCCGGACCTCGGCGGCCGGGGTCTTGGCCGGAACCACCGTGACCTTGCAGCCGCGCTCGGCCAGCATGCGCAGGATGTTCTTCTTGACGCCGTAGTCGAAGGCGACCACGTGGTACTTCGGCTGCGCCAGTTGCCCGTAGCCGGCGCCCAGCTCCCATTCGGTCTGGTCCCAGCCATAGGGCTTGTCGGCGCTGACCACCTGGGCCAGGTCCTGCCCGTTCATGTCCGGCGCCTGGCGCGCCAGCGCCACCGCCTTGTCGACGATCTCCGGCGTGATCTCCTGGCCCGGCTCCAGCGCCATCAGGCAGCCGTTCTGCGCGCCCTTGGTGCGCAGCAGGCGGGTGAGCTTGCGGGTGTCGATGTCGGCGATGCCGACCGTGTTCTCGCGCTGCAGGTAATCCGACAGCGTGAGGCTGGTGCGGAAGTTGGACGCGGCCAGCGGCAGGTCGCGGATGACGAGGCCGGCGGCGTGCACGCGGGCGGCTTCGACGTCCTCTTCGTTGACGCCGTAGTTGCCGATGTGCGGATACGTCAGGGTGACGATCTGCCGCGCGTAGCTGGGGTCGGTGAGGATTTCCTGGTAGCCGGTGATGGCCGTGTTGAACACGACCTCGCCGGTGGCGGCGCCGGCGGCGCCGATGGAAGTGCCAGGAAAGACCGTGCCGTCAGCGAGCGCCAGGAGGGCGGCAGGGCGAGCTCCCTGTTGAGACAAAAGCACTGGGTTCTCCGGATGGTGACGGTACGCCCAAACACAACCGCAAGCGCACTCGCGGTGTTGCTTTTGTTCAGGAAAGAAGCTGGGGTTGCGCTAGGCGTACGGGTTGCGGGAAAGCCACTGATTATAGCCCGGGCTTGCGTTTGCGCAGAGCCCGTTCCCGTGATCAGCCGGCGTGCGCCGCGGCGCTGGCGTGCAGGCAGATCGCGGCTGCCGCAGCCACGTTCAGCGACTCCTCGCCGCCGGGCTGGGCGATGCGCAGGTGGGCAGCTGCGCGCTGCGACAGGGCCGGCGACACGCCCTGCCCTTCATGGCCGAACACCCAGGCGCAGGGCCAGGGCAGGCGGGCGCGGTGCAGCCACTCGCCCTGGTGCGAGCTGGTGGCCAGCAGCGGCACGGCCAGCCCGTCCAGCAAGCCGGTGTCCGCGGCATCGAACAACCGCAGCCCGAAGTGCGCGCCCATGCCGGCACGCAGCACCTTGGGCGACCACAGCGCCGCCGTGCCCTTGAGCGCGACCACCTGGCCGAAGCCGAAGGCGCCGGCGCAGCGCAGGATGGCGCCGACGTTGCCGGCGTCCTGCAAGCGGTCCAGCACCACGGTGGCCGCCGTGGCGTCGAACGACGGCGCCGCCGGCAGCTCCAGCACGAAGCCCATGCGGGCCGGCGACTCCAGGCCGCTCAGGGCGGCAAACAGGTTGTCGGCCAGCTCCAGCGAGCGCGGCGCCGGCAGCCGCAAACCGGACGGACACGATTCGGCGTAGACCGCCGTGTGCGGCTGCACGCCGCGCGCCAGCGCCGCCCGGCACAGGTGGTCGCCTTCCAGCCAGACCCGGCCCTGCTTGCGCCAGGCGGTGCTGTCCTGCGCCAGCAGGCGCAGCGCCTTGAACTGCGGATTGGCGGCGGAGCGGATGACCGCGGGCGAGGCTTGGCTCACGCCGCTGCGGCCAGGCTGTCGCCGCCCGCGGCATCGTTGCCGGCCATCGCCAGGCTCACGGCCACCGGGTTGAAGAACCTGCGGTGGTGCGGGCAGGCGCCGTGCACCTTGAGCGCCTGCAGGTGCTCGCGCGTGCTGTAGCCCTTGTGCGAGGCAAAGCCGTACTGCGGGAACTCCTCGTGCAGCTGCGTGAGCAGGCGGTCGCGGTGCACCTTGGCCAGGATGGAGGCAGCCGAGATCGACTTGACCCGGGCGTCGCCGCCCACGATGGCCTCGGCCAGCACGTCGAGGCGCGGCAGGGCGTTGCCGTCCACCAGCACCTTCACCGGCTTGAGCCTCAGGCCTTCGACCGCGCGCTTCATCGCCAGCATGGTGGCGTGGAAGATGTTCAGGGTGTCGATTTCCTCGACGCTGGCCTGCGCGATGGAGCAGCACAGCGCCTTGTCCATGATCTGGTCGAAAAGGCGTTCGCGCTGCAGCGGCGTCAGCACCTTGGAGTCGGCCAGCCCGCGGATGCGCTTGCCGTCGTCGAGGATCACCGCGGCGGCCACCACCGGCCCGGCCAGCGGGCCGCGCCCGGCCTCGTCCACGCCGGCCATCAGGCCGACCGGATCCCAGGCCAGTTGGCCCTGCTCACCCGTCGATGGTTTTTTCGATCGCATCCGTCGCCAGCCGGGCCGTGTCGCGCCGCAATTGGTGGTGCATCACGGTGAACTGCTCCCGCACGGCCGCCATTCTGGCAGGAGCGCGCAACCAGTCCAACACCGCTTCGGCCAGCGCCTCGGGGCTGGCGTCGTGCTGCAGCAACTCCGGCACGACGAAATCCCCGGCCAGGATGTTGGGCAGGCCGACCCAGGGCTGCAGCTGCTGGCGCCGCATCAGCTGCCAGCTGATCGGGTTCATGCGGTAGGCGATCACCATCGGCCGCTTGAACAGCGCCGCCTCCAGCGTGGCGGTGCCGCTGGCAATCAGCGTCAGGTCGCAGGCTGCCAGCGCCCGATGCGACTGGCCGTCGAGCACCAGCAGCCCCTCGGCCAGGCCGGCGCGGCGCGCGGCCGCCTCGATGGCCGGGCGCAGGGCCGGCAAGGCCGGGACCACGAAGCGCAGGCCGGGGCGGCGCTGGCGCAGCAGCACGGCGGCATCGAAGAACGGCTGCGCCAGGTACTGAACCTCGGAGGCGCGGCTGCCGGGCAAAAGGGCCAGCACCTCGTCGGCATCGGCCAGCCCCAGTTCCGCCCGGGCCGCCGCGCGGTCGGGCTCGAGCGGAATCACGCCGGCCAGCGGATGGCCGACGTAGGTGGCGCGCACGCCCTGCCCGGCCAGCAGCGCCGGCTCGAACGGGAAGATGCACAGCACGTGGTCGCAGGCGCGCCGGATCTTGGCGATGCGCTGCGGTCGCCAGGCCCAGATCGAGGGGCAGACGAAGTGCACGGTGCGCACGCGGCGTTCGCGCAGCTGCAGCTCCAGGTCGAGGTTGAAGTCGGGCGCGTCGATGCCGACGAAGGCGCTCGGCCGCTCGCGCAGCAGGCGGTCGCGCAACTGCTTGCGGATGCCCACGATCTCGCGGTAATGCCGCAGCACCTCCACGTAGCCGCGCACCGCCAGCTTGTCGTGCGGCCACCAGGCCTGGAAGCCCTGCGCCGCCATCTGCGGCCCGCCGATGCCCATCGCCTGCAGGCCGGGCCAGCGTTGCCGCAGCCCGCCCAGCAGCAGGCCGGCCAGCAGGTCGCCCGAGGCTTCGCCCGCGACCATGGCGATCGACGGCGCCGCCTCGGCGCCAGCCGGCGGCGGGCCGGGTGGGGTCACCGCACGATGCCGCGCTGCGGCGACACGCGGGCCAGGAAGTCCTCCATGAGCTGCACGTCGGCCGCCGACTCGGGCGCGGATTGCGCCAGCGCGGCGATGCGCTCGCGCGCCTGCCCCAGCGTCAGCCCGTCGCGGTAGAGCGCCTTGTGCATGGCCTTGACCGCCGCGATGCGCCCGGCCGAAAAGCTGCGGCGGCGCAGGCCTTCGTAGTTCATGGACCGGGCCTGTGCCGGCTGCCCCTGGCTCATCACGAAGGGCGGCTGGTCGGCGAACAGCACCGAGCACATGGCCGTCATGCCATGGGCGCCGATGCGCACGAACTGGTGCACCACGGTGAAGCCGCCCAGGATGGCCCAGTCACCCACCTCCACGTGGCCCGCCAGCTGCGAGTTGTTGGCGAAGATCGTGTGGTTGCCCACCACGCAGTCGTGCGCCAGGTGCACGTAGGCCATCAGCCAGTTGTCGTTGCCGACCCGGGTGACGCCGCCGCCGCCCGGCGAGCCGATGTTGAAGGTGCTGAACTCGCGGATGGTGTTGCGGTCGCCGATCACCAGCTCGCACGGTTCGCCGGCGTACTTCTTGTCCTGCGGCATGCCGCCGAGCGCGACGAAGTGGAAGATGCGGTTGTCCTCGCCGATGGTGGTGCGGCCCTCGATCACCGCATGGGCGCCCACCGTGGTGCGGGCGCCGATCGTCACCTCCGGACCGATGACCGAGTACGGCCCGATGCTCGCCGTGCTGTCGATCTGCGCGCGCGGATCGACGATGGCCGTCGGGTGGATCGCCATGCTCAGGCTCTCACGCGACCGTGCGCATGGTGCACATCAGCTCGGCCTCGCAGGCGATCTCATCGCCCACCCGGCTGACGCCCTTGAACTTGTAGATGCCGGCCTTGGCTCGCTCCAGCGTGACGTCCATCACCAGCTGGTCGCCCGGCTCGACCGGGCGCTTGAAGCGGGCGCCGTCGATGCCGGCGAAGTAGTAGACCGTCTTGTCGTCGGGCGTGATGCCCTGGGTGGCGAAGGACAGCAGCGCGGCGGCCTGGGCCATGGCCTCGAGCATCAGCACGCCCGGCATCACCGGTCGGTGCGGGAAGTGGCCCGTGAAGAACGGCTCGTTGATGGTGACGTTCTTGAGGGCGCGGATGCTCTTGCCCAGCTCGATCGACTCGACGCGGTCGACCAGGAGGATGGGATAGCGGTGGGGTAGCTGCTTGAGGATCTGGTGGATGTCGAGCTTCATGACTTCTTCTCGAGGGTGCGCACGCGGTCGCGCAGGGCAGCCAGTTGCTTGAGCGAGGCCGCGTTCTTCTCCCAGGCGGCATTCTCGTCGATGGGGAAGACACCCGTGTAATGGCCGGGCTTGCGGATGGAGCGCGTGACCAGCGAGAACGAGGAGATGTGCACGTGGTCGGCGATGGTCAGGTGGCCCAGGATGCCCGCGCTGCCGCCGATGGTGCAGTGCGCGCCGATGGTGGCGCTGCCGGCAATGCCTGCGCAGCCCGCGATGGCCGTGTGGCGGCCGATGCGAACGTTGTGGCCGACCTGGATCAGGTTGTCGAGCTTGACCCCGTCCTCGATCACCGTGTCGGCCAGCGCGCCGCGGTCGATGCAGGTGTTGGCGCCGATCTCCACGTCGTCGCCGATGCGCACCGCGCCGAGCTGCTCGATCTTCTCCCACTCGCCGCCGCGCGGCGCGAAGCCGAACCCGTCGGCGCCGATCACCACGCCGGGGTGCAGGATGCAGCGCGCGCCGACGACGCAGTCCTCGCCCACGCTCACGAGCGACTTCAGGACCGTGCCGGCGCCGATGCGCGCGCCGCGCTCGATCACGCACAGCGGGCCGATGCGCGCCGTCGGATCGACCTGCGCCTGCGGATCGACCACGGCGCTCGGGTGCACCGCCGGCCCCGCCGGCGGCGCCAGGCGCGACTTCCACAGCTGGGTGACGCGCGCGAAATAGAGGTAGGGATCGTCGGCGACGATGGCGGCGCCGCGGGCCAGCGCCGCATCGCGCATGGAGGCGCCGACAATGACGCAGCCCGCGCGCGAAGCGGCGAGCTGCTGCTGGTAGCGGGGGTTGCTGAGGAAGCTCAGCTCCGAAGGCCCGGCCGATTCCAGGGGCGCCAGCCCCTGGACAGCGAGGCCGGGGTCGCCATGCAGCTCGCCGCCGAGCGAGCCTACGATGTCGCCCAGTCGCAGCCGCATGCGGGCCTCACTTGCTCGAGTTGAGCGCCTTGATCACCTTCTCGGTGATGTCGTGCTTGGGGTTGATGTAGACCGCTTCCTGCAGGATCAGGTCGTACTTCTCCTGCTCGGCGACCTGCTTGACGACGCGGTTGGCGCGCTCGAGGACCTGCTGCAGTTCCTCGTTCTTGCGGGCGTTCAGGTCTTCCTGGTACTCGCGGCGCTTGCGCTGGAACTCGCGGTCCTGGTCGATCAGCTGCTTCTGGCGCTGCTGGCGCTGGCTCTCCGACAGCGTCGGGGCTTCGCGCTCATAACGTTCGGACAGGCTCTTGAGCGAGTTGCCCAGGTCGGCCAGCTCCTTGTCGCGGCGCGAGAACTCCTGTTCGAGCTTGGCCTGTGCCTGCTTGGCGGTGTTGGCCTCGCGGAAGATGCGGTCGGTGTTGACGAAACCGACCTTGAATTCCTGCGCGAAGGCGGGCGCGGCGAGGGCCATGGCGCACAGCAGCGACCACAGCGAGGGACGGCTCAGATACTTCATCAGAAGGCAGTTCCGATCTGGAATTGGAATCGCTGGATTCTATCTCCGGCGAACTTGCGCACCGGCTGCGCGATCGCCAGCCGCAGCGGCCCGATCGGCGAGATCCAGGAAATGCCCACGCCGGTCGATGCGCGCAGCTGGCCGAAGTCGAGCTTCTCGTTCTCGCCATAGACGTTGCCGACGTCGAAAAAGCCGAACAGGCGAAGCGTGCGGTCGTTGCCGGCACCCGGGAACGGCGTGAACAGCTCGCCGTTGAGCGTGATCTTGCGCGAGCCGCCGATGCTGGCGCCGGTGACGTCGCGCGGGCCCAGGGTGCCCTGCTCGAAGCCGCGCACCGACCCCAGGCCGCCCGAGTAGAAGTTCTTGAGCACCGGGAACGGCCGCCCGCCCAGGCCCTTTCCCCAGCCCAGCTCGCCGTTGAAGGCCACGGTGAACTGCTTGTTCAGCGGGATGTAGTGCTGGTACTGGTAGCTGCCGCGCAGGTAGCGGCCGTCGGCGAACAGGCTGGCCTCGCCGCTCAGGCGCTGCAGCCGCCCGCGGTTGGGCGCAATGGCGCTGTCGCGGTCGTCGCGCGACCAGCCGATGGTCAGCGGCACGTTGTAGCTGGTGTATCCGGCGCGCGCCGCGTAGGCCAGGTAGGCGGCCGGGATGTTGGTGCCGGGGCGGATCTCGGTGCGCTCGGCGCCGGCGCCGAAATAGACGGTGTCGAACTCGCTGAACGGAACGCCGAAGCGAAGGCTGGCGCCGGTGGTGGCCAGCGAGTAGTTGCCGCCCTGCTCCTCGTACGGCCGCGAGTTGCGGTGATAGACGTCGACGGTGCGCGAGACGCCGTCGGGGGTGAAGTACGGGTCGACCGAGGTGAAGGCGATCGTGCGGTTGTACTTGCTGGTGTTCAGCTCCACGCCCAGGTACTGGCCGGAGCCGAAGGCGTTCTCCTGCTTGATCGAGAAGCCCAGGCCCAGCTTCTCGGCGCTGGAGAAGCCGGCCGACAGCTGCAGGCTGCCGGTGGGCTTCTCGACCACCGAGATGTTCAGGTCGACCTGGTCGGGCGCGCCCGGCACGTCGGCCGTCTCGATGTTGATTTCCTTGAAGAAGCCCAGCCGGTCGATCCGGTCGCGCGACAGCTTGATCTTGTCGGCGTCGTACCAGCTCGACTCGAACTGGCGGAACTCGCGCCGGACCACTTCGTCGCGGGTGCGGTTGTTGCCCGAGACGTTGATGCGGCGTACGTAGGCCCGGCGCGAGGGCTCCGCGAGCAGGGTGAAGGCCACCAGGTTCTTCTCGCGGTCGATCTCCGGGCGGGCCTCGACGGTGGCGAAGGCGTAGCCGAAGTTGCCGAAGTAGTCGCTGAAGTTGCGGGTGGTCTCGGCCACCTGCTCGGCGTTGTAGGGTTCGCCGGCGCGGATGCGCACCAGGCTCTTGAACTCCTCCTCGCGCCCCAGGAAGTTGCCTTCCAGCTTGACGCCGCTGACCACGAAGCGCTCGCCCTCGGTCACGTTCACGGTGATCGTGATGTCCTGCTTGTCGGGCGAGATCGCGACCTGGGTGGAGTCGATGCGGAACTCCAGGAAGCCGCGGTTGAGGTAGTACGAGCGCAGGCTCTCCAGGTCGGCGTTGAGCTTGGCGCGCGAGTAGCGGTCGGACTTGGTGTACCAGGACAGCCAGCCGCCGGTGTCGAGGTCGAACAGGCCCTTGAGCGTGCCCTCGCTGAAGGCCTTGTTGCCGACGATGCGGATGTCCTTGATGCGCGCCGGATCGCCCTCGGTGATGGTGAAGGTCAGGTTGACGCGGTTGCGCTCGATCGGGGTGACGGTGGTCACCACCTCGGCGCCGTACAGGCTGCGGTTGATGTACTGGCGGCGCAGTTCCTGCTCGGCGCGGTCGGCCAGCGCCTGGTCATAGGGCCGGCCCTCGGTCAGGCCGATCTCGCGCAGCGCCTTCTTCAGGGCTTCCTGGTCGAACTCCCGGGCGCCGGCGAAATCGACGCCGGCGACCGTGGGCCGCTCCTCCACGATGACCACCAGCACGTCGCCCGAGACTTCCAGCCGCACGTCCTTGAACAGGCCCAGGCCGAACAGCGCCCGGATGGCGGACGAGCCCTTGTCGTCGGTGTACTGGTCGCCCACCCGGAACGGCAGCGAGGCGAAGACCGTGCCGGGCTCCACCCGTTGCAGGCCCTCGACGCGGATGTCCCGCACGGTGAAGGGATCCACCGCCCACGCATGGACGGCAAATGCGGCGGCGACCATGCCCGTGACGGTGCGCGCGCGCAAGCGCTTGATTCGATTTTTCATGAGTCCTGGTGGCCCCGCCGTCCTTCGGGGCTGGCCGCTGCGAGCCGCGTTTTTTTCAACCGAAGAGACGCGTGACGTCGTTGAACAGTGCGATGGTCATCATCACCAGAAGCACTGCCACCCCGCCGCGCTGCAGCCTCTCCATCCACGCGTCCGGGACGCTGCGCCCCGTAACCGCCTCCCAAAGATAATACATCAGGTGCCCGCCATCGAGCACCGGGAGCGGCAGCAGGTTCAGCACGCCGAGGCTGACGCTGATCATCGCCAGGAACACCACGTATTGCAGCAACCCCAGGCTGGCCGACTTGCCGGCGTAGTCGGCGATGGTCAGCGGCCCGCTCAGGTTCTTCAGCGAGGCCTCGCCGATCACCATGCGCCCCAGCATGCGCACGGTCAGCACCGAGACCTCCCAGGTGCGCACCACACCGCGCCACAGGCCATCGACCGGGCCGTAGCGCACTTCCACCATCTCCGGCGGCGAGCCGACATAGGCGCCGATGCGGCCGATGCTGCGCTCGCCCTCCCGGGCGACCTGCGGCGTGACCTGCAGCTCGATGGCGCGGCCTTCGCGCTCGATGCGCCAGGTGCCCGGCGCCGGCGTGCCCGTCGCCCCCTGCGACCGGATCCATTCGCGAAGCTGCTGGCCGTCGACCACCGCTGTGTCGCCCACCCGCAGCACCAGGTCGCCCTTGCGCAGGCCGGCCTGCGAGGCGGCGCCGCCGTCGACCACGTCGCCGATCACCGGCCGGGTGAGCGGACCGACCACCCCGATCCGGCGGAAGAGCTGCGCATCGGCATCCGGCGAGGCGATGGCGCTCAGCGGCAACTGCACCTCGCGCTCGCCGCGGCGCCCGGCCTCGGTGACCGCCAGTTGCACGTCGCGCCCATCGAGCGCCCCTCGCGTGAGCAGCCAGCGCAGCTGCTCGAACGAGCGCACCGGCTCCGCCTGCTCGCCCGCGAAGCCGGCGCGCGTGACGGTCTCGCCGCCCTGCAGCCCGGCCTGCTGCGCCACCGAGCCGGCCACCGGCGAGGCCAGCACGGGGCTGGGCTCCTGCACGCCCCACCAGTTGATGCCGGCGTACAGCAACACGGCCAGCAACAGGTTGGCCGCCGGCCCGGCGGCGACGATCAGCGCGCGCGAGCGCAGCGGCTGGGTGTTGAAGGCCAGGTGGCGTTCGTGCGGCGCGACCGGAGCCTCGCGCTCGTCGAGCATCTTCACGTAGCCGCCCAGCGGGAAGGCGGCAATGACGAACTCGGTGTCCTGGCCGGGGCGCTGGCGGCGCGGCTTCCAGCGCAACAGGGTGTGGCCGAAGCCGACCGAGAAGCGCAGCACCTTGACGCCGCAGGCCACGGCCACCCGGTAGTGGCCCCACTCGTGCACCGCCACCAGCAGGCCCAGGGCGACGATGAAGGCGAGGACGGTGGTCAGCATGGGGCTCCCGGCTCAGCCGAATCGGGCGATGGCGGCACGCGCCGCCTGCCGGGCCAGCGCGTCCAGCGCCAGCAGGTCCGCCAGCGCCTGCGGCTTGGACGGCTGCACGCGCTCCAAAGTTGCAAGGTTCACCGCGTGGATCCGGTCGAACCGGATGCGCCGGTCCAGGAAGGCGGCGACCGCTTCCTCGTTGGCGGCGTTGAGCACGGCCGTGGTGCCGGCCGGCGCCCGCAGCGCGTCCCACGCCAGCTGCAGGCCGGGGAAGCGCTCGCGGTGGCCGTGGCTGTCGAGCGACTCGAAGCTCATGTCGGCCAGCGCGGTGAAGTCCAGCGGCTCGGCGCCGGAGGCGATGCGCTCGGGCCAGGCCAGGCCGTAGGCGATCGGCACCCGCATGTCGGGCGTGCCGAGCTGGGCCACCACCGAATGGTCGCGGTACTGCACCATCGAGTGGATCACGCTCTGCGGGTGGATCACCACCTGCAGCCGTTCGGGCGGCAGTCCGAACAGGTAGCGCGCCTCGATCACCTCCAGCGCCTTGTTCATCATGGTCGCCGAATCGACCGAGATCTTGCGTCCCATCACCCAGTTCGGGTGGGCGCAGGCCTGCTCGGGCGTCACTTCGCGCAGGCTCTCCGGCGCCCGCCGGCGGAACGGGCCGCCCGATGCCGTGAGGATGATCTTGTCGACCCGCTCGTCCCAGCTCGCCGGGTCTTCCGGCAGCGACTGGAAGATGGCCGAGTGCTCGCTGTCGATGGGCAGCAGCGTCGCCCCGCCCTCGCGCACGGCCTGCAGGAACAGCTCGCCGCCGACCACCAGCGCTTCCTTGTTGGCCAGCAGCAGGCGCTTGCCGGCGCGGGCCGCCGCCAGGCAGGACGAAAGTCCGGCGGCGCCGACGATGGCGGCCATCACGGCATCCACGTCCTGCCGCACCACCAGCTGGTCGAGGGCGGCGTCGCCGCCCAGCACGGCGGTCGGCAGGCCCTCGGCGGCCACCCGCGCCTGGAGTTCGCGCGCGGCGCCTTCGTCGGCCATGACGGCAAAGCGGGGGCGGAACTGCGCGCACTGGGCCAGCATCGGCTCCACGCGCGAGCCGGCACTGAGCACCACGACCTCGTAGCGATCCGGATGGCGCGCCACCACGTCCAGCGTGCTGGCGCCGATGGACCCGGTCGAGCCCAGGATGGCGAGGCGCTGGCGGATCATGGCCGGACCTGCGAAGCCAGCATCATGGCCAGCGGCAGCGTCGGCAGCAAGGCATCGACGCGGTCGAGCACGCCGCCATGGCCGGGCAGCAGGCCGCTGGAATCCTTGGCGCCGGCGCTGCGCTTGACCAGCGATTCGGCGAGGTCGCCGACCACGCTCATGGCGGTGAGGAACAGCGCGCCCAGCACCAGCAGCCAGGAGCCGCCGGTGGCCAGCCGGGTGTACAGGCTCGGCGCCTGCGGCTGCCAGTGGGCATCGCCCGCGACCCAGGCGAAGGCCAGCACCAGCACCCCCACCATGCCGCCCCACACGCCTTCCCAGCTCTTGCCGGGACTGATGGCCGGGGCCAGCTTGCTGCGGGTGAACTTCAGGCCGAACGCGCGCCCGGCGAAATAGGCGGCGATGTCGGCCACCCACACCAGCACCAGCACCGACAGCAGGAAGTTGACGCCGATCACCCGGGCCTGCGCCACCGCCAGCCAGGCCAGGCACAGCGCCAGCAGGCCGCCGGCCAGCCGCACGCCGCGCGGAATGCCGGGCCAGCCGCGCACGCCGCCGCGCAGCAGCGCGGCGCCGGCCAGCACCCAGGCCGCGCCCGCCGCGGCCCACAGCAGCGGCAGCGGCTGCTCCAGCCAGCCCATGCCCCAGGCGGCGGCGCAGACGGCCACGCACAGGGCGCCGAGGGAAACCGAGGCCGCTTCGCTGCAGCCATTGAGGCGCCCGAACTCCCAGCCGCCGGCGGCGATCATCAGCAGCATCAAGGCCGCGAAGGGCCAGGGCGTGGGCCAGAACAGGGCGGGCAGCAGGATGGCCAGCAGGACCACGGCCGTGATGACGCGTTGCTTGAGCATGGCGCTCAGGACGCCCGCGCCGGTGCGAAGTGCTCGTCCACGGCTTTTCAGGCCACCTTGCGCGGGGCCGGCGGCTGCAGTTGCTGGGAGGTGCGGCCGAAGCGCCGTTCGCGCTGGCCGAAGTCGGCGATGGCCGCGTCCAGTTCGGCGGCGTTGAATTCGGGCCAGAGCTTGTCGGTGAAGTACAGCTCGGAGTAGGCCGCCTGCCAGAGCAGGAAGTTGGAAAGGCGCCGCTCGCCGCCGGTGCGGATCAGCAGGTCGGGGTCGGGCACGTCGGCCAGGGCCATCGCGCGGTCCAGGCTCTGCTCGGTGATCGGCTCGCCGCGATCGGCCAGCCGCGCGGCTGCCTGCGCGATGTCCCAGCGGCCGCCATAGCTGAAGCAGACGTTGAACACCAGGCGGGTGTTGGCGGCGGTGGCGGCCTCGGCCTGGGCCAGGCCGGCACGCACCTTCTCGGACAGGCCCGAGCGGTCGCCCACGAAATGGATGCGCACGCCCTCGGACTTGAGCTTGGGGACCTCGCGCGACAGCGCCATCGCCAGCAGCTCCATCAGTCCGGAGACCTCCTCGGGGGGGCGATTCCAGTTCTCGGAGGAGAACGCGAACACGGTCAGCACCTTGACGCCGCGCTCGCCGCAATGGCGCACGCAGGCGCGCAGCGCGTCGACGCCCTTCTTGTGGCCCGCCACCCGCGGCAGGCAGCGCCGGGTGGCCCAGCGCCCGTTGCCGTCCATGACGATCGCGATGTGGTGCGGGATGGCGCTCACGGTCAGACCGCCATGATCTCCTGCTCCTTGGCCTCGACCAGCTTGTCGATCTCGGCGACATGCCGGTCGGTGGTCTTCTGGATGTCGGCCTCGGCGCGCTTCTGGTCGTCCTCGGATGCCAGCTTGTCCTTGACCAGCTTCTTGACCGCGTCGTTGCCATCGCGGCGCAGGTTGCGCACGGCGATCTTGGCGGCTTCGCCCTCGTGGCGCACCAGCTTGGTCATTTCCTTGCGGCGCTCCTCGCTCATGGGCGGCATCGGCACGCGGATCAGGTCGCCCATCGAGGCCGGGTTCAGGCCCAGGTCGCTCTCGCGGATGGCCTTCTCGATCTTGGCGCCCATGCCCTTTTCCCAGGGCTGCACGCTGATCGTGCGGGCGTCCAGCAGCGCGACGTTGGCCACCTGGCTGATCGGCACCATGGAGCCGTAGTAATCCACGTGCACCGTGTCCAGCAGGCCGGGGTTGGCGCGGCCGGTGCGGATCTTGGTCAGGTTGGTCTTGAAGGCCGCGATGGACTGGTCCATCTTCGCTTCGGCCGATTTCTTGATCTCGGCAATGGTCGTCATGGCGGTTTTCCTTGGGTCGAACGTCAGGCGTACACCAGCGTGCCTTCGTCCTCGCCCATCACCACGCGGCGCAGCGCGCCGGGCTTGACGATGGAGAAGACCCTGATCGGCAGCTTCTGGTCGCGGCACAGGGCGAAGGCGGTGGCATCCATGATGCCGAGGTTGCGCGACATCGCCTCGTCGAAGGTGATCCGGCTGTAGCGGGTCGCGGACGGATCCTTGTTCGGGTCGGCCGAGTAGACGCCATCGACCTTGGTGGCCTTGAGCACCAGCTCGGCGCCGATCTCGGCGCCGCGCAGGGCGGCGGCGGTGTCGGTGGTGAAGAAGGGGTTGCCGGTGCCGGCCGCGAAGATCACGACCTTGCCCTCCTCCAGGTATTGCAGCGCCTTGGGGCGCACGTAGGGCTCGACGACCTGCTCGATGGCGATGGCCGACATCACGCGCGCCACCAGCCCCTGCTTGTTCATGCTGTCGGCCAGCGCCAGCGAGTTCATCACCGTGGCCAGCATCCCCATGTAGTCGGCGGTGGCCCGGTCCATGCCGACCGAGCCGCCGGCCACGCCGCGGAAGATGTTGCCGCCGCCGATGACCACCGCCAACTGGACCCCGCTGTTCACCACGTCGGCGATCTCCTCGACCATCCGCACGATGGTGGCGCGGTTGATGCCGAACGGGTCGTCCCCCATCAGCGCTTCTCCGGACAGCTTGAGCAGGATGCGCTTGTGGGCGGGGGCGGCGGTCATTCAGGGGCTCCGGGGTGGCGACTTTTCGAGTTTAGCGGTGCGGGGCCGCGCGCGGGCAGGCCGCGCGCGGCGAAGGGCCTGTCAGGCGCCCTTGGCGGCGGCGACCTGGGCCGCCACTTCGGCGGCGAAGTCGTCGGACTTCTTCTCGATGCCCTCGCCCACCACGTACAGGGTGAAGCCCTTCACGGTGGTGTTGGCGGCCTTGAGCATCTGCTCCACCGTCTGCTTGTCGTTCTTGACGAACGGCTGGTTGAAGAGGGACACCTCCTTGAGGTACTTCTGCACCGAGCCTTCGATCATCTTGGCGGCGATGTCGGCCGGCTTGCCCGATTCGGCGGCCTTGGCGGTGGCTACGCTGCGCTCCTTCTCGATCAGCTCGGCGGGCACGTCGCTGGACGCCAGCGCCACCGGCTTCATGGCGGCCACGTGCATGGCCACGTCCTTGGCGGCCACCTCGTCGCCCTCGTACTCCACCACCACGCCGATGCGGGTGCCGTGCAGGTACGAGGCCAGTTTGCTGCCGCCGGCAAAGCGCTGGAAGCGGCGGAAGCTCATGTTCTCGCCGATCTTGCCGATCAGGCCCTTGCGCACGTCCTCCAGCGTCGGGCCGAAGCTGTCCTGGCTGTAAGGCAGCGCGCCGAGCGCGGCCACGTCGGCCGGGTTGTTCCTGGCGACCAGTTCGGCGGCCGCGCGCGCCAGGGCGATGAAGCTGTCGTTCTTGGTGACGAAGTCGGTCTCGCAGTTGACCTCGATCAGGGCGCCGGTCGTGCCGTCGATGCTGGCGGCGACGACGCCCTCGGCGGTGACGCGGGCGGCAGCCTTGCCGGCCTTGCTGCCGAGCTTGACGCGCAGCAGCTCCTCGGCCTTTTCCATGTTGCCGTCGGCCTCGGTGAGCGCCTTCTTGCACTCCATCATCGGGGCGTCGGTCTTGGCGCGCAGTTCGGCGACCATGCTTGCGGTGATTGCAGCCATTGGAATCCTTTCAGTGTTCGGGCGGTAAAAAGGGGCCCAGGGCCCCTTCCGTGCTGTGGGGGGTGGGGCGCCTCAGGCGCCGGCGCCTTCCTCGACCTCGACGAACTCGTCGCTGCCTTCGGCGACCGCGCGGGCCACGTCATTGACCGCGTTGGCGCGGCCTTCCAGCACCGCATCGGCGATGCCGCGGGCGTAGAGCTGGACCGCCTTGGCCGAGTCGTCGTTGCCGGGGATGACGTAGTTGATGCCCTCGGGCGAGTGGTTGGAATCGACCACGCCGACCAGCGGGATGCCCAGCTTCTTCGCCTCGGAGACGGCGATCTTGTGGAAGCCCACGTCGATCACGAAGATGGCGTCCGGCAGGGTGCTCATGTCCTGGATGCCACCGATGTCGCGCTCGAGCTTTTCCATCTCGCGCTGGAACATCAGCTGCTCCTTCTTGCTCATCGACTCGAGGCCGGCTTCCTGCTGGGCCTTCATGTCCTTGAGGCGCTTGATCGAGGTCTTGACCGTCTTGAAGTTGGTCAGCATGCCGCCCAGCCAGCGCTGGTCGACGAAGGGCACGCCGGCGCGGCGAGCCTCGGTGGCGACGATCTCGCGGGCCTGGCGCTTGGTGCCCACCATCAGGATGGTGCCGCGGTTGGCGCTGAGCTGCCTCACGAACTTCGCCGCGTCCTGGAACATCGGCAGCGACTTTTCCAGGTTGATGATGTGGATCTTGTTGCGGGAGCCGAAGATGTAAGGCGCCATCTTCGGGTTCCAGAAGCGTGTCTGGTGCCCGAAGTGGACACCGGCTTCCAGCATTTCGCGCATGGAAAGGGCCATGATGTTTTCCTAGGTTGGGTCTAGAATCCGCCCCGCAATCGCGCGGGCTGGCAGCCGTTGCGACACCTGGTTGGGATGGATTCGCGAGTCTGTCCTGCCGGTCCCACGATCGACCGCACCATGCGGCCGCCGCCCGGCAAAACCGCGAGATTCTAACACAGGGCCCGCCTTTTCTTCCCCGATGGACGACCTCATTGCCACCCGAGAGCAGCTCGGCAGCGGCCGCGCCAGCGCCCCTGAAGCCTTCGCCCGGGCGCTCGCCCTGGCCCAGTCGGGCGCCTGCGCCCACGCGTTCATCCGCACCCTGCCGCAAGAGGCAGCGGCGGCGTCCCGGCCGGGCGTGCAGTCGCTGCCGCTGGCCGGGCTGCCGGTCTCGGTCAAGGACCTGTTCGACATCGAAGGCCAGGTGACGGCGGCGGGCTCGGCGGTGCTGGCCGATGCGGCGCCGGCCCGCGCCGACAGCACGGCCGTGGCGCGGCTGCGGGCGGCCGGGGCCAGCCTCGTAGGGCGCACCAACATGACCGAGTTCGCCTTCTCGGGCGTGGGCATCAATCCGCACCACGGCACCCCGGCCAACCCGGCCGATCCGGAGGTGCCCCGCATCCCCGGCGGCTCGTCCTCGGGCGCGGCGGTGTCGGTGGCCACCGGGGCCGCCTTCATCGGCCTGGGCTCGGACACCGGCGGCTCCATCCGCATCCCGGCCGCGCTGTGCGGCATCGTCGGCTTCAAGAACACCGCGCGGCTGGTGCCCGCCGATGGCGCGCTGCCGCTGTCGACCACGCTGGACACGGTGTGCGCCATGACGCGTTCGGTGCGCGACGCGGTGCTGGCGCACGAGGTGCTGGCGGCCCGCACCGTGGCGCTGGAACACAAGCCGCTGGCGCAGCGCCGCTTCGCCGTCGCGCGCACCGGGATGCTCGACGGCATGGACCTGGCCGTGGCCCGGGCGTTCGAGGCCTCGCTGCGCGTACTGCGCGACGCCGGCGCGCGGGTCGAGGAGATCGCGCTCACCGAGATCGGCGAGCTCGGCGCCATCCAGGCGACCGGCGGCTTCGCGGCGGCCGAAAGCTACGCCTGGCACCGGGAACTGCTGCAGCGGCGCGGCGATGGCTACGACCCGCGCGTGCGCACCCGCATCGAGCGCGGCGCCGGCGTGAAGGCCTGGGAATACCTGGACCTGCTGCGCCAGCGCGCCGGCTGGATCGGGCGCGTCCGCTCGGCGCTGCACGGCTTCGATGCCGTGCTCTCGCCCACCGTGCCCATCGTGGCGCCGCCCATCGCCGACCTGGCGCCCGGCGCCGAGCGCGACGACGCCTTCTTCCGCTCCAACGCGCTGCTGCTGCGCAACCCGAGCGTGGTCAACATGCTCGACGGCTGCGCGCTCTCGCTGCCCTGCCATGCGCCGGGCAGCCTGCCGGTGGGCCTGATGCTGTGGCACGGCCCGCTGCAGGACGACACCGTGCTGGATGCCGGGCTGGCCGTGGAAGCGGCGCTGCGCCCGCTGCGGCAGGGCTGAGGCGAAAGGCGCGCCATCCCGTGAAAGTCGCCGTCATCGGCGCCGGCATCGTCGGCGTCACCACCGCGTACGAACTGGCGGCCGACGGCCACCAGGTCACCGTCTTCGAGCGCCGCGGCGCGGCCGCCGAGGAAACCAGCTTCGCCAACGCCGGCGTCGTGGCCCCCGGCTACGTCACGCCCTGGGCGGCGCCGGGCATGTCGGCCAAGGTGCTGCGCTACCTGTTCAGCCGGCACGCGCCGGTCAAGCTGACCTGGCCGGTCTCGGCCGGCGAACTGCGCTGGATGTGGCAATGGTGGCGCGCCTGCAGGCTGGAGACCTACCTGGCCAACCGGGCCCGCCTGCAGCGGCTGGCCTTCTACAGCCGCGAGCGCCTGCACTGGCTGACCGACTCGCTCCAGCTCGACTACGACCGCAGCCCGGGCTACATGGTGCTGCTGCGCTCGGAGAAGGACCAGCGGCTGGTGCAGCCCGGCCTGCAGGTGCTGCGCGAGGCCGGCGTGAGCTTTCGCGAGATCGACGCCGCGGCCGCGCGCGGCATCGAGCCGGCGCTGAATCCGGACACCGACTTCCTGGGCGCCATCCACCTGCCGGACGACGAGGCCGGCAACTGCCGCCAGTTCGCCCTGCTGCTGAAGGACGCCGCGCGCGCGGCCGGGGCGCGTTTCGAGTTCAACACCAGCGTGCTGCCGCTGGACCGCGCGGCGCCGGCCGTGCTGCGCGTGCAGCAGGCCGATGGCCCGCCCCGGTCGGAAGCCTTCGACTCGGTGGTGGTCTGCGGCGGGCTGGAATCGGCGCCGCTGCTGCGCCCCCTGGGCTTTCGCATCCGCATGGCACCGGTGTACGGCTATTCGATCAGCGCGCCGATCCGCGAATCGCTCAACGCGCCGCGCAGCGCGGTGATGGACGAGCGCTTCAAGGTGGCGATCACGCGCCTGGGGCAGCGCGTGCGCGTGGCCGGCAGCGCGGAGATCGGCGGCAGCCTGCAGCACAAGCGGCCGGAAGCGCTGCAGACCCTCTACAAGGTGCTGCACGACTGGTTTCCGGGCGCGGCGCAGCTCTCCAACGCCTCCACCTCCGTGCAGGAGTGGAAAGGCGCCCGACCGATGCTGCCGGACGGCCCGCCGGTCCTGGGCGCCTCCGGCGTGCCGGGCATCTGGCTGAACCTGGGGCACGGCTCCAGCGGCTGGGCGCTGGCCTGCGGCAGCGCCCGCGTGGTCGCCGACCTGATGGCCGGCCGCGCGCCATTGCTGGACCTGGAAGGCCTGGGCATCGAACGGCTGGCCGCCTGACCGGCAGCGGCCCACAATCGGCCCCATGCAGAAGGTCACGGCCGATCGTTCCTGGCGGCTGCACGACGTCGCCGCCACCCGGCGCATCGAGCAGCGGGCCGCGGCCGCCCTGCCCCCGCACACCCTGATGCAGCGTGCCGGACTGGCGACGGCGCGGCTCGCACTGGCGCTGGCGCCGCACGCCCGCCAGGTCTGGATCGCCTGCGGTCCCGGCAACAACGGCGGCGACGGCCTCGAGGCCGCGCTCCTCCTGCGGCAATGGGGCAAGCCGGTCGCCGTGACGATCGCCGGCGATCCGGCCCGCTTCCCGGCGGACGCCGCCCAGGCCTGGCGCCGATGCCAGGCCGCCGGCGTCCCGGTGCTGGACGAGCCGCCGCCCGGCTGGGACCTGTGCATCGATGCCCTGCTCGGCATCGGCGCCGCCCGGCCGCTGCAAGGCGCCATCGCGCAAGCTGCTTCATGCATTGCGGCGGGACACGGCCTCGTGCTCGCTGTCGACGTGCCCAGCGGGCTGGCGGCCGATACCGGCCAGGGCGACGGCGTTCGCGCCCACCACACGCTGTCGCTGCTCACGCTCAAGCCGGGCCTGTTCACGGCGCGGGGGCGCGATGCCGCCGGCCAGGTGTGGTTCGACGACCTCCAGGCCGGTGCGCCGCCGGACCTCGCGTGCGCCGAGCTGTCCGGCCCGCCGGCCCTGGGCGAGCGGCTGCATGCCAGCCACAAGGGCAGCTACGGCGACGTGGCGATCGTGGGCGGCGCGCCGGGGATGGCGGGCGCGGCGGTGCTGGCCGCCGCGGCGGCGCTCACGGCCGGTGCCGGGCGCGTGTTCCTGTGCCCGCTCGACGAGCGCGCCGGATCGCTGGCGCCCGCCTGGCCGGACCTGATGCTGCGCGACTGGAAAAGCCTGCCGCTGCAAGCCGTGACCGTGGCCTGCGGCTGCGGCGGTGGCGAGGCCGTCGGCGCCGCCTTGCCCGCCGTTCTCGCCCGCTCGCAGCGGCTGGTGCTGGACGCCGACGGACTCAACGCCGTGGCCGCCGATCCGGCGCTGCAACAGGCCTTGCGCGAGCGGGCCGCGCGGGGTCAGGCCACGGTGCTGAGCCCGCATCCGCTCGAAGCCGCCCGGCTGCTGGGCAGCGATACCGGCCGGGTGCAGGCGGACCGTTTGCGCAGCGCCCGCGAACTGGCGCAGCGCTTCGACTGCACGGTGGTGCTCAAGGGATCGGGCAGCGTGGTCGCCGCCCCCGGCGCCCTGCCACGCATCAACCCGACGGGCAACGCGCGGCTGGCCACCGCCGGCACCGGCGACGTGCTGGCAGGCATGCTGGCGGCTGCGCTGGCCAGCGGCACCGACGCCTTCGAGGCCGCCTGCGCCGCCGTGTACCGCCACGGCCGCCTCGCCGACCGCTGGCCGGCGGACCGGCCGCTCACGGCCGGCGCCCTGGCGCTGCGCGCGAACGCCCCCTGATCAGCGCCGGGCCTTGCGGCCCTTGGCCTTGGCGGCCACCGCCTTCTTCACGGCGTCCTTCACGTTGGTCACCGGTGCGGCCTTGCCTGCCTTCTTCGCGGCCCGGCGCAAGCCCGTGGCGCCGCTCGCCGCACCGCCCGCGCCCTTGTCGCGCATCGCACGCGACTCCAGATCCTCGCCCTCGCGCACCAGGCGGAAGTCGATCTTGCGCCCGTCCAGGTCGACCCGGCTGACCTGCACCCGCACCCGCGTGCCGATGGCATAGCGGATGCCGGTGCGCTCGCCACGCAGTTCCTGCCTGGCCTCGTCGAACTTGAAGTACTCGCCGCCCAGCTCGGTGATGTGCACCAGGCCTTCGACGTACAGCGCGTCCAGCGTGACGAAGATGCCGAAGGTGGTGGCCGCGCTGACGACGCCGCCGAACTCCTCGCCCAGGTGCTCGCGCATGTACTTGCACTTGAGCCAGGCCTCGACGTCGCGGCTGGCCTCGTCGGCGCGGCGCTCGTTGGCGCTGCAGTGCAGGCCGGCGGCCTCCCAGGCCTGGGTCTCGCGGCTGGGGGGAGTGGCCTTCTTCGGCTTCTGCCCGGGCGGCGCCACGCGCGAGGCCAGCCGGCGCGCCAGCTTTTCGTGCGCCTCGCCCGGCGTGGGCAGGGCCGGCAGGGTGTAGCGCCGGTTGCCAAGCAGGGCCTTGATCACCCGGTGGACCAGCAGGTCCGGGTAGCGGCGGATCGGGCTGGTGAAGTGGGTGTAGGCGTCGTAGGCCAGCCCGAAGTGGCCGCTGTTGATCGGCGTGTAGATCGCCTGCTGCATGGACCGCAGCAGCAGGGTGTGGATCTGCTGCGCGTCGGGGCGGTCCTTGGTGGCCTCGGCGATGCGCTGGAACTCCACCGGCATCGGCTCGTCCGACAGGCTGATGCCCACGCCCATCGCCTTGAGGTAGTTGCGCAGGATCTCCTTCTTCTCCGGCGTCGGGCCCTCGTGCACGCGGTACAGGCCCGGATGCTTGCCCTCCTGGATGAAGTCGGCCGCGCAGACGTTGGCGGCCAGCATGGCCTCCTCGATCAGCCGGTGCGCATCGGTGCGGGTGCGCGGCACGATCTTCTCGATGCGGCCGGCGTCGTCGCAGACGATCTGGGTCTCGGTGGTCTCGAAATCCACCGCCCCGCGCATCTCGCGCGCCTTGAGCAGCGCGCGGTACGCGTCGTGCAGGTGGATCAGGTCCGCCACCCGTTCCTTGTGCCGCTGCGCCTCCGGCCCGCGCGTGTTGGCCAGGATGGCCGCGACTTCGGTGTAGGTGAGGCGCGCATGGCTCCACATCACCGCCGGGTAGAACTGGTAGCCCTGGATCTCGCCGGTGGCGGTGACCAGCATGTCCGCCACCAGGCACAGGCGCTCCACCTCCGGGTTGAGCGAGCACAGCCCGTTGGACAGCTTCTCCGGCAGCATCGGGATCACCCGCCGCGGGAAATAGACGCTGGTGGCGCGGTCGTAGGCGTCGATGTCGATGGCGCTTCCGGTCTCCACATAGTGGCTGACGTCGGCGATCGCCACCAGCAGCCGCCAGCCCTTGCCGCGCCCGACCTTGGCCGGCTCGCAGTAGACGGCATCGTCGAAGTCGCGCGCGTCCTCGCCATCGATGGTGACCAGCGGGATGTCGGTCAAGTCCACCCGGTGCCGGCGATCGGCCGGCCGCACCTTGTCGGGGATCAACCGTGCCTGGGCGATGCAGGGCTCGGAGAACTCGTGCGGCACGCCGTACTTGCGCACCGCGATCTCGATCTCCATGCCGGGGTCGTCGATCTCGCCCAGCACCTCCTTGACCCGGCCGACGGGCTGGCCGTACAGGCTGGGCGGCTCGGTCAGTTCGACCACCACCACCTGCCCCGGCTTGGCGGCGCCGGTGGCCGCCTTGGGGATCAGGACGTCCTGGCCGTAGCGCTTGTCCTCCGGCGCGACCAGCCAGACCCCGCTCTCGTGCAGCAGGCGGCCGATGATCGGCTGGGGCGGGCGCTCGACGATCTCGACCACCCGGCCTTCCGGCCGGCCCTTGCGGTCGTGCCGCACGATGCGCACGCGGACGCGGTCCTTGTGCAGCACGGCGCGCATTTCGTTGGGCGGCAGGTAGACGTCGGTCTCGCCGTCGTCGCGCACGACGAAGCCGTGTCCGTCGCGATGGCCCTGGATGACACCCTCGATTTCATCGAGCAGGCCGGTCGCATGTTGTGTTCCGATGTTTTTGATATAGAATCCCTTCTTTCCTGAAATGCCCAGGTGGCGGAATTGGTAGACGCACTAGTTTCAGGTACTAGCGGGTAACTCCGTGGAGGTTCGAGTCCTCTCCTGGGCACCAAACAAATCATAAAGCCGGCCTCGTGCCGGCTTTATCGTTTGCGCCCGGCAAGGCGCTGCGCCACGGGTTGGTTGGTGGGCCTTGCGGCCCCCATCGTCGGCGGTCAGACCGGCACCCCGACCAGGTCGTGCCCCTCGGTGGCGACGATGCGCGCCCGGGTGAACTCCCCCACCTTCAGCTGCTTGCTCAGCTTCTCCGGCGGCAGCAGCCGCACGGTGCCGTCGATCTCCGGCGCATCGGCGTAGCTGCGCCCGACGCCGCCCTTGCGGCCCAGCGCCGGCGCCGCATCCACCAGCACCTGCATGGTGGCGCCCACGCGACGCTGCAGGCGCGCGGCCGAGACTTCCTCGGCCACCGCCATGAAGCGGGCGCGCCGCTCTTCCCGAACTTCCACCGGCAGCATGCCGGGCAACTCGTTGGCGGCCGCGCCTTCGACCGGGCTGTAGGCGAAGCAGCCGGCGCGGTCGATCTGCGCTTCCTGCAGGAACTCCAGCAGGTGCTGGAACTCGTCTTCGGTCTCGCCGGGGAAGCCGGCGATGAAGGTGCTGCGGATCACCAGCTCGGGGCAGGCGTCGCGCCAGGCGCGGATACGCTCCAGGTTGCGCTCGCCGCTGGCCGGCCGCTTCATCCGGCGCAGCACGTCGGGGTGGCTGTGCTGGAACGGCACGTCCAGGTAGGGCAGCACGGCGCCGGTGGCCATCAGCGGAAGGACCTCGTCCACCGAGGGATAGGGATACACGTAGTGCAGCCGCACCCAGGCGCCGTGGGGCTGGGCCAGTTCGCCCAGCGCCTGCACCAGCTCCAGCATGCGGGTCTTGACCGGTCGGCCGTCGAAGAAGCCGGTGCGGTACTTCAGGTCCACGCCATAGGCCGAGGTGTCCTGGCTGACCACCAGCAGTTCCTTCACGCCCGATTCGAACAGCGCGCGCGCTTCCTTCAGCACGTCGCCCACCGGGCGGCTGACCAGGTCGCCACGCATCGAGGGGATGATGCAGAAGGTGCAACGGTGGTTGCAGCCCTCGCTGATCTTCAGGTAGGCGTAGTGGCGCGGCGTCAGCTTGATGCCGGCGGGCGGCACCAGGTCGACGAACGGATCGTGCGGCTTGGGCAGGTGCGTGTGCACGTGGTCCATCACCTCCTGGGTGGCATGCGGGCCGGTGACGGCCAGCACCGAGGGGTGGACCTGCTGCACCAGCGTGCCGCCGCCCTCGCCCGGGCGCGCCCCCAGGCAGCCGGTGACGATCACCTTGCCGTTCTCGGCCAGCGCCTCGCCGATCGTGTCCAGGCTTTCCTTGACGGCGTCGTCGATGAAGCCGCAGGTGTTGACGATGACCAGGTCGGCGCCCTCGAAGGTCTTGGAGGTGCGGTAGCCCTCGGCCGACAGCTGGGTCAGGATCAGCTCGGAGTCGGTCAGGGCCTTGGGGCAGCCGAGGCTGACGAAGCCCACCTTCGGGGCTGCCTCGGCGACAGGGGAATCACTCATCCCGCCGATTGTCCCAGAGGCAGGCCCCGGCCCGGGCACGGCACCCGCTTCAGAGCAGGAACGGCCGGCCCGTCACCGGCGTGGTCGCAACCGCCATGTCCTGCCGCGCCATGATGCCGGCCTCCCAGGCCAGGCGGCCGCCTTCGATGGCCAGGCGAAAGGCCCGCGCCATCACGACGGGATCGTGCGCCAGCGCCACCGCCGAGTTGACCAGCACCGCGTCGTAACCCAGTTCCATCGCCTGCACCGCATCGCGCGGCGAGCCGATGCCGGCGTCGACCACCAGGGGCACGCCGGGCAGGCGCGCGCGCAGCGTGCGCAGCGCACTGGGGTTGAGCAGCCCCTGCCCCGAGCCGATCGGCGCCCCCCAGGGCATCAGGATGCGGCAGCCGGCATCGAGCAGCCGGTTGCAGGTGACCAGGTCGTCGGTGCAGTAGGGGAACACCTCGAAGCCGTCGCGGGCCAACTCGCGCGCGGCCTCGACCAGCTCCCACGGGTCCGGCTGCAGCGTGTACTCGTCGCCCACCACCTCCAGCTTGATCCAGTTCGTGTCGAACATCTCGCGGGCCATGCGCGCCAGCGTGACCGCCTCGCGCGCGGTGGTGCAGCCGGCCGTGTTGGGCAGCAGGCGCGCCCCGCTGTCGCGGATGAAGCGGTAGAACCCGTTCGCTTCGCCGCCACCCGCGAGCTGGCGCCGCAAGCCGACCGTGACCACCTGCGTGCCGGCGGCGCCGATGGCGTCGCGCAGCACCTCGGGCGAGGGATAGCTGGCGGTGCCGAGGAAGAAGCGGCTCTCGAGTTCGACGCCGCCGATGCAAAAGGCCATGGGATCAGCCTCCGGTGATGGGTTCGAAGGTCAATACGACGTCGCCGTCGCGAAGCAGGTGCTGCCCGCGCAACTCGCGCGCCACGAACTCGCCGTTGACGGCGGTGGCCAGGGCGGCCGGCGCCCGGTCGAGGGCGGCCACCAGGGCGGCCAGGCTGGTGCCGTCGGGGAACTGCAGGCGCTCCCGGTTCAGCTGGATGGTGATCATGGAAAGGACTCCAGGGCGGTTTCGACCAGGCCCGGCGCGATCAGCCAGCCGTGCCGGAACAGGCCGTTGATGCGGGTCAGGCCCGGGCGGCATTCCAGCAGCGGTTGGTTGTCGGGCAGGGCCGGTCGCAGGTTGGTTTCGGCGTGGACGATTCGCGCCTCGGCCAGCGCCGGCACGATGCTGTGCGCGGCCGCCAGCAGTTCGACGGTCGTTCGCAGCGACACCGGCGAGCGGTCCTCGCTCTCGATTTCGCTGGCGCCCACCACCACCGTGTCGGGCGCGCGCGGCACCAGGTAGACGCGGTGCCGGGCGTGCAGCAGGCGCACCGGACGATGCAACACCATGCCCGGCGCTTGCAGCCAGAAGATCTCGCCGCGCACGCCGCGCACCGGCAGTTGCGGCCGCGCCCCGAGGCCGCGCACGTCGAACACCCAGTCGAAGGACTCGGTACGGCCGTCCACGAGCACGCGGCCCGCGTCGGCATCCCGCACGGTGGCACCCCAGTGCCAGTGCGCGCCAGGAGCGCCCGCCGCCAGCGCCTGCATGGCCTGCACGGTGTGGATGCGACCCTCGCCCGGCAGCAGCCAGGCCTGCGGGCCGGCACGCACGGACGGCTCCAGGCCGGCCAGCGCGGCGGGCGTGAGCGGCTCGGCGCCGTAACCGGCCGGGGCCTTGCGTGCCAGCAGGTCCAGCACGCGCCGGGCCGCGCCGGCGTCCTCGCGGTGGGCGACCAGCAGGCTGCCCTGCAGGCTGAATTCCACCGGCAGCGGCAGGCCGCCCAGGATCGCGGGCCACAGCTCGATCGAGCGCAGGCCCCAACGGAACACGCGCTCGTCCGCCGTCTCCAGTTCGGCCAGCGGGCTGAGCATGCCGGCCGCGGTCCAGCCGGCGGCGCCGCGGGCGTCCGGCCCGCTCGCCGGATCGAACACGTGCACCGCGTGGCCGGCCTGCGTGAGCCGCAAGGCCAGCAGGCGGCCCAGCAGGCCGGCGCCGGCGATGCCCACGCGCAGGGTCGATGCGCTCACGGCTGCGGCTCCAGCGTCGGATGCGGCAGCGCTGGCGCGGAAGCGGCGGCGCGCTCGCTGCGGCCGCGCTCGAAGGCCTTCTGCAGCGCGGGCACGACCCGCATCGGATCGTCGCCCAGGCCGCGCAGCACGCAGACGCCGTCGGCGCCGGCGCGCGCCGCCTCGCGCACCTGGGCCGCGTCCAGGATGCCGCCGATGGCGACCACCGGCGTGCCGGCCACGCGCGCCCACCAGGCCAGGTTGTCCAGGCCCTGCGGACGCCAGGGCATGTCCTTGGTGGTGGTCGGCCAGACCGGCCCGCAGGCGACGTAGGCCGGCGCCAGCGCCCGCGCGCGGCACAGTTCCCAGACCGCGTGCGAGCTGATGCCCAGCGCCAGGCCGCAGGCGCGCAGTTCGGCCCGCCCGGTCTCGCCCAGGGCCAGCAGGTCCTCCTGCCCCAGGTGGACGGCAGTGGCGCCGAGTTCGGCGGCGAGGCGCCAGTGGTCGTTGATGAACAGCCGGGCGCCGTGGTCGCGAGCCGCGGCGACGCTCTCGCGCACGGCCGCGGCGAGGACCGCTTGCCAGCGCGCATCGGCATCGGCCGGCCGCTTCAGGCGCAGCTGCACGGTGCGCACGCCCGCCTCCAGCACCTGGCGCACCCGCAACGCGCTGTCGACGATGGCATAGATGCCCAGCGGTGCGCCCTCCGCGGTGGGCGGGCGCAAGGGCTCCGGCGGCGCTTCGCCCCAGGACAGCAGCGGCAGCGCACCGAAGGCGAGCAGCAGGGCATCGGCGGCGACATGGCCCTGCCCGCGCTGCGCCTCCCAGGCACGCTCCAGCGTGTCGGCGTTGGTGGGCGCGGCCGATCGCACCCAGCCGCGTGCATGGCTGCTGTCAAGCCAATGCAGCGTCGGGTCATCCGAGCCCCCGGCCGCCGCCTGCACCAGCACGGCGGCCGCGCCCTCGGCACGCAGGCGTCCGGCTTGTTCCACCGGCTCGACACCCGCAGCCGGGTCCACCACGCGGACGGGCTGGCGTGGATCGCTGTTGGCCTCTAGCGGCATCGTCGCCCCTCTCCCAAGAGTTGTCAGGTGCTGCCACCCCATTACGGCAGCGCGAACAGCCGCATGGCCTGCGGCTCGTGCCCGTGGTTCAGCGGCCCGCTGCCGGCGCCGGTGCGCACGCCCGCGCCGGCCTGCAGCGCTCCCCGCACGAAGGCGCGAGCCTGCTGCACGGCTTGCGGCAAGCCGGCGCCGAGCGCGAGATGGGCCGCGATCGCGCTCGAGAGGGTGCAGCCGGTGCCATGCGTGTTGGCGGTGGCGATGCGCGGCGCGCGCATCCACAGCGGATCGCCACCGTGCATCAGCAACAGGTCGCTGACCGTCTCGCCGGCCAGGTGGCCGCCCTTGAGCAGCACGGCTTGCGCGCCCAGGGCGAGCAGCTCGCGCGCGGCGGCTTCCATGTCGGCCTCCGAGCGCAGCGGCTTGTCGACCAGCAGCGCCGCCTCGTCCAGGTTGGGCGTGACCAGCCCCGTGCGCGGAAACAGCTCGCGCACCAGCGAGGCCACCGCCGCCGGGTCGATCAGCGTGGCGCCGCTGGTGGCGACCATCACCGGGTCGAGCACGACGGCGCGCAGCCGATGGCGGTCGATCGCGGCGGCAACCGCCTGCACCGTGGCTTGCGAATGCAGCATGCCGATCTTGACGGCGTCGACGCCGATGTCCTCGACCACCGCATCGATCTGCTCGGCCAGCATGTCCAGCGGCACGGCATGGATGGCGCGCACGCCGGTGGTGTTCTGGGCGGTCAGCGCCGTGATGGCCGTCATGCCGAAGCAGCCCAGCGCGGCGAAGGTCTTGAGGTCGGCCTGCACGCCCGCGCCGCCGCCGGAGTCGGAACCGGCGATCGACAGCACGCGCGGATAGCGGGCGGAGAAAACGGGAGCTTGCATCGGACGTCCTTCGCGGGCCACACGGGTGCTCCGAAGGAGGTCCATCCGCGGCCCAGGACAGGCCGTGCAACGGTGCTCTTCTTACGCCGGTTCGAACCGGTTCAAGTTCGCGGGTCTGGATCTCAGCACGCCATGCGCGTGCACCCCGGAGCAGCGGCGATTGTGGCACAGGGGGCGGGCCCGCTGGCCCGCTGCGACGCTCGGCCGGGAACCGGCTTCAACGCTTGCCCATGAAGGCGCCGAGCATCTGCTCGGTCTGCTTGTGCATCTGCTCCTGCATCTTCTCGAACATGGTGCGCGACTGCTCGACGTAGCTGCCCATCAGCCCCTGCATCAGCGGGTTCTGCATGTTCATGAACTGGGCCCACATCTCCGGCGTGAACTGCGTGGACTGCTCGGCCAGCTTCGCCTGGATGTCGGTGAACGCCTGCACGTTCTTCTCGAGGTAGGCGCCCATGAAGCCCTGCGCGGCGTGCCCGTAGAAGCGGATGATGTTGGCCAGCGCCGCCTCGCTGAACATGGGCGCGCCGCCCGCCTCTTCCTCCAGGATGATCTGCAGCAGGATGCTGCGCGTCAGGTCCTCGCTGGTCCTGGCATCGCGCACCAGGAAGGGCTCGCCCTGCATCACCAGCCGCTTGACCTCGGCCAGGGTGATGTAGGTGGAGGTGTCGGTGTCGTACAGCCGCCGGTTGGGGTACTTCTTGATCACGCGCTTCGAGGGCGCGGCAGAAGCGGCTTTCTTGCTTTGCACGAGGCGGACTCCTCCTGGATTCTTTGCGGCTTTGCCGGTGTGCACGCGCATGCCGCAGTGCAAAAGATTCTAGGAAGGCCGCCTTCGCACGGGCCCGCAGGTTTACCCTACGGTGCACCGGAAGCGGTTCGGAAAATTGGTAGGCGCGATTGGACTCGAACCAACGACCCCCACCATGTCAAGGTGGTGCTCTAACCAGCTGAGCTACGCGCCTGAGTTCGTTCGAGAGGCGTGATTATAGCAGAGGGAAACGGCGTCATCGCCGGCGCGCCGCGATCACGCCGGCGACATCGAGCACCAGGTTCATCACGCGCGCCAGCCGGCCGGAATCGGCGATCTCGACGGTGAACGTCATCCAGGCCGTGCCCTTGAGCGTCTGCGTCTGCACGCCCACCACGTTCATCTTCTCCTTGGCGAACACCTCCGAGATGTCGCGCAGCAGGCCCTGCCGGTCGGCCGCTTCGACCGTGACGTCGACCGGATACAGCGCGGCCTCGCCCGCCTTCGGCCGGCCCCATTCGACCTCGATCACGCGCTCCGGTGCGCGCCCGGCGATCTCGCGGAAGTTGCTGCAGTCGCGCCGGTGCACGCTCACGCCCTTGCCGCGCGTGACGAAGCCGGCGATGTCGTCGGGTGGCGCCGGCTTGCAGCAACGCGCGAGCTGGGTCATGAGCGAGTCGACGCCGACCACCAGCACGCCGCCCTTGGGCGACTTCTCGGTCGGCCGCGATTTCTTCAGCAGCAGGTACTCGTCCTGCGGCAGCGGCGGCTCGGCGGGCTTGAAGGCCGCCTCGACCTGGCGCAGCGAGAACTCCTCCTTGCCGACGGCGACGAACAGGTCGTCGGCACTCCTGAAGCCCAGTTGCCCGGCCAGGTCGCCCAGCTTGAGCGAGGTGCGGCCCTCGCGCTGCAGCAGCTTCTCCACCGCTTCCTTGCCGCGCGCCAGCGTCTCGGCCCGGGCCTGCTCGTTGAACCAGGCCCGCACCTTGGACTTGGCCCGGTGGCTGGCCAGGAAGCCCAGCTCCGGGTTGAGCCAGTCGCGCGACGGCCCGCCCTCCTTCGCGGCGACGACCTCCACGGTCTGGCCGTTCTGCAGCGGCGTGTTCAGCGTCACCATCGCGCCATCGACCCGCGCGCCGCGGCAGCGATGGCCCAGGCTGGTGTGGACGGTGTAGGCGAAGTCCACCGGTGTCGCGCCCTGCGGCAGTTCCACGATCTGCGCGTTGGGCGTCAGCACGTAGATGCGGTCCTCGAACAGGCCCTGACCGGCGCCGGCGAGGTCGCGCTCCCAGGCCAGCAGTTGCCGCAGCACCGCGAGCTTGGCGTCGTACTCGCCCGCGGCGCTCACGCCGCCGTAGCCCTTGGCGCCCGCCTCCTTGTAAGCCCAGTGGGCGGCGACGCCATGCTCGGCGTACTCGTGCATGGACTGGGTGCGGATCTGGATCTCGATCGCGCGGCTGGCCTCGTCGCGCACCACGGTGTGCAGCGACTGGTAGCCGTTGGGCTTGGGCTTGGCGATGTAGTCGTCGAACTCCGAGGAGATGGACTCGAACTGCTCGTGCACCCACGACAGCGTGGCGTAGCAGTCGCGCACTTCCGGCACGATCACCCGCAGCGCGCGGATGTCGAACACCTCCTCGAAGTCGAGCGACTTGCCGCGCATCTTCTTGACGATGCTGTAGATGTGCTTGGGTCGCCCCTGCACCTGGGCGGCGATGCCCTGGGCCTTCAGTTCCCGCTCCAGCCGCTGGCGCAGCTGCTCGACGAAGACCTCGCGCTCGCCGCGCTTCTCGTCCAGCAGCCGCGCGACCTGGTGGTAGGTCTCGGGCTCCAGGAAACGGAACGCCAGGTCCTCCATTTCCCACTTGATCTGCCACACGCCCAGCCGGTTGGCCAGCGGCGCGAAGACGGTCAGCGCCTCGCGCGCGACCGCCGCGGGCGGCACCGTCTTGCGCGCCGCGTGCCAGCGCAGCGACTGCAGGCGCGAAGCCAGCCGCAGCATCACGACACGCAGGTCGCGCGAGAACGCCAGCAGCATCTTGCGCACGTTCTCGGTCTGGTCCTGCGGGCTTTCGGTCGGCTTGTGGGCCTCCTCGCCGGACGAGCGGGCCTGGCGCTGCACGCGCACCAGCGCCGTGGTCTCCACCGCCAGCGCCGCGTAGCTCTCGCCGAAGGCCTTGGCGATCACCTCCTGCGGCCGGTTCAGGTACTGGCAGGCATAGACCAGGTAGCTGGCGGCCTGCATGGCCTCCGAGCCGCCCATCGACTTGAGGATGGCGGCGACGCCGTCGGCATGGCCCAGCGTGTTCTCGCCGGTGTCCAGCAGCTCGCCGGCGATCAGCGGCTCGGCGAAGGCGCGCGCCCGCGCCAGCGCATCGGCCTGCCGGGGCAACGCCTGCTCGGCCGCGGCCACCAGCTCGGGAACCACACCGCCCTGCGCCGGTTCGGCCGTCTGGCGCTTCATGGCTGCAGCAGGAAGGACACCGCGACCTCGACCTGGTCCGGCGCGACGAAGGTGGGCGCATGGCCCACGCCCTCGAACTCGACCAGCCGCGCGCGCGGGCCGCGCCGCGTCATCTCGTCGGCCGTCTCGCGCGTGAGCAGGTCCGATTGGGCGCCACGGACCAGCAGCGTGCGGCCAGTGATGGCGTCGTAGAGCGCCCACAGCGCGGCCTGGCCCTGCTCGGCGTCGCGGGCCGTCATGGCCCGCATCGGCACGGCGATGGCCGGGTCGTAGTGCAAGGTCAGGCCACCGTCGGCCGCTTCACGCACCATCGGGCGCGACAACGCCAGCCACTGCTCGGGCGTGTGCGGCCCGAAGCTGGCGGAGATGCGCCACATCGCATCGGCCGCCTCCTGCAGCGTGGCGAACCGGCCGGCCTGGCCGAGGTAGGTTCCGATCCGCTCGAGTGCCTGCCACTGGATCACCGGCCCAACGTCGTTGAGCAGCAGGCGCTTGACGGGCACCGGCAGCGGCAGGCGGGGCGTGCCGGCGACGGCCATGCCGATCAGCCCGCCCATGCTGGTGCCGCACCAGGACAGGTCGCGCACCGGCGCCTGCGCATGCAGCTGCGCGAGCAGCGCCAGCATGTCGGCGGCGTAGGTGGGCAGCACGTAGCCCTGCGGGCTCTTCAGCCAATCGCTGCGGCCGCGTCCGACCACGTCGGGGCAGACCACCCGCAGCGGATCCGGACTTCGCGCCAGCAGGGCCTGGGCCAGCACGTCGAAGTCGCGGCCCTGACGGGACAGGCCGTGCACGCAGACGACGACCCGTTCAGCCGAGGCATCGCCCCAGCTCCAGTACGCCATCCGATGGCCGCCATCCGGGTCGGTGCAGGGTACGTAGTTGAGCGTAGGAGAGGCCATGGAGAAAATCATCCGATACTTCGCGCGGTCGCGTGCCCCGCAGCGCATGCAGGCGTCCAGCGAATCCTACCAACCCCATCGGAGACTCCCCATGCTCAGCGGCAAGACAGCCCTCGTGACCGGCTCGACCAGCGGCATCGGCCTCGGCATCGCCAAGGCCCTCGCCCGCCAGGGCGCCAACATCGTGCTGAATGGCTTCGGCGACGTCGAGGGGCCGAAGGCCGAAGTGGCCCAGCTCGGCGTCAAGGTGGCCTACCACGGGGCCGACATGAGCAAGCCGGCCGAGATCGAGGACATGATGAAGTCGGCGGCCGCGCAGTTCGGCCGGGTGGATATCCTGGTCAACAACGCCGGCATCCAGCACGTGGCCCGCATCGAGGACTTCCCGCCCGAGCGCTGGGACGCGATCATCGCCATCAACCTGTCCAGCGCCTTCCATGCCACGCGGCTCGCGCTGCCGGCCATGAAGGCCGCCAACTGGGGCCGCATCATCAACGTGGCCTCGGTGCACGGCCTGGTGGCCTCGGCCGAGAAGGCCGCGTACGTCGCCGCCAAGCACGGCATCGTCGGCCTGACCAAGGTCACCGCGCTCGAGAACGCCACCACCGGCGTCACCTGCAATGCGATCTGCCCCGGCTGGGTGCTGACGCCGCTGGTGCAAAAGCAGGTCGATGCGAAGGCGCAGGCCAACGGCTGGAGCAACGAGCAGGCGACCAAGGCCCTGCTGGGCGAGAAGGAGCCCTCGCTGCAGTTCACCACGCCCGAGGAGCTGGGCGAACTGGCCGTGTTCTTCTGCTCGCCCGCCGCGAACAACGTGCGCGGCGTGGCCTGGAACATGGACGGGGGCTGGGCGGCGCAGTAAGCCCGCAGGGCGGCTCGGTCAGTCGGCCAGCCGCAGCAGCTGCTCGTGCGAGCACTCGAAGCGCTCCTGGGCCAACTCGTAGTCCCAGCGTTCCACCCGGCACTGCCGGGACTCACCGGGCGCCGGCGGGGCCCAGCGCAGCACGTTGACCGAATTCGGTGAGCCGTGCCGCACCCGGCGCGACACGGCCGTTCCCGCCTGCACGCAGAACAGCGGCCGCGGCGTGCCCGGCACCAGGGCGCCGGCGTCGGCCAGGTAAGGCAGGTGGATGTGGCCGCCCAGCACCAGGTCGGCCCCCGCCGCCGACCAGGCCCGCAGGGCGGCGTGGCCGCCGTGCAGCCGGTCCGGCTCGTCCTCCGCGCGCATCACGCAGGCCGGCTGGTGCGTGACGACCACCCGCAGTTGACGGCGCTGCGCGCGCTCCAGCCGCTGCACCACCCGGGCGATTTGCGCCGCCGACACTTCGCCGTCCTTGTGCCGCGCCGGGCGGGTCGTGTTCACGCCCACCAGCAGCAGGTCGTCGCCTTCGAGCTCGGGCTCCAGTTCCGGCCCGAACGCGGCGCGGTAGCCGCCATACGGATCCAGCGCGCGCGCCGCCAGGTTGAACAGCGGGATGTCGTGGTTGCCCGGCAACGCCAGCATGCGCGCGATGCCCAGCGCATCGCAGAAGCTGCGGGCCGCCTCGAACTGGGCCCGGCGGGCCCGCTGGGTGATGTCGCCGCTGAGCACCAGCACGTCGGGCGCGAGGGCTTCCGACAAACGCTGCAAGGCGGCGACCACCGGCGGATCCTCGGTGCCGAAGTGCGTGTCCGAGATGTGCAGCAGCAGGCTCATGCGACCGGCACCCGGTCTTCGGCCCGCGGCAGCAGCAGGCGCAGCGAACGCGCAGCCACCGAAAAATGCAGCGGCGCCTCCAGCACCCCCACTTCGCCGTCGGCCGCCACCCGTACGCGCCGCCGGCCCAGCACCCGCACCGTGAGCGTGCGAAAGGCGAAGCTGTCGATCTGCTCGGGGTCGCCGAGGCGTCCGAAAGCGCCCTTGAGCATCAGCCAGGCCATCGCCCCGCTGCCGATCGGCCGCGCGATCAGCGCCGCCAGCCGTCCCTCCCCCACGCGATCCGCGATCGCCGGCTCCATGCCGATGCGCTGCAATTGCAGCCGGTTGTTGCCCACGAACAGGGTCGGCGTGCGCAGCACGGTGCGCTCGCCGTCGAGCTCGATCTCCAGCGTGAGCTGGCGGCGCCACTCGAAGAGGGTCTTCAGTCCGGCCATCACGGCCACCCAGCGATGGCGGCCGAACTGCTGCTTGAAGGCCTCGCGGTCCTGCAGCAGCTGCGGATAGAGCCCGAGGCTGGCATTGACCAAGAACAGCCGGCCATTGACCTCGCCCACCTGCACCGGCTCGGTTCGGGCCCGCAGCAAGGCGTGCGCCGCCGCTTCCAGTTCCTGCGGGATGCCGTGCTCGCGACCGAACAGGTTGAAGGTGCCCTGCGGCAGCACGCCCAGGGGGCATTCGTGGCGCCAGGCCGCTTGCGCCACGGTGTTCAGGGTGCCGTCGCCGCCGACGGCCACCAGCGCACCGCCGCACGCGCGCGCCTGCTCCGCGGCGGCCTCGCTGGCGTGCGGCAGGTCGGCGGGTGAAGCCAGGCCGACGAATCGGAAGCGCCGCCCCGCCGCGCCGAACACGGCCTCGAGCGTGGCGCGCACGTCGCCGGGGCCATGGCCGCCGGAGCCGGGATTGACCAGGATGAACAGCTCGGGCTGCGACCCGGCGGCTTCCGGACCCGGCGCCGGATCGGTGCACTCGGCCCTCATGCAGCCCAGCTTAGGGGCCGCGACCCCGGGGGCCTTGTCGGACGCCGGCTATCGCAGCTGTACGGAACCCGAGACGTTGACCACCACGGCGGACTTGCCCGCCTCCACCGGCACCGGGGCATCGGCCATGGCGGACTTGGCCTCCATCGCCATCATGCGGGGGCGCGGCGGCGATCCTTCGTCCTGGGCGTGGACCGAGACCTCGCGCAGGCCATAGCCGGCGAAGCCGAAGGCTTTCGCCAGTTCGCCCGCCTTGGTGCGGAAGCGCTCGACGGCCTGCGCCTGCGCGTCGCGCTCGGCCTGCAGCCGGCGCTCGCGGCTGAGCCGGAACGAGGCGCCGGTCATGTTCATGCCCGGCAGGCGCCCGGCCACCTGGCCGATGCGGGCGAAGTCGGTGCCTTCCAGCTGCAGCTCGGCCGTGCCGACCCAGGACGTGATGCGCCCCTCGCGGCCATAGCGCGGGCCGACCTGGAAGGTGCCGGTGCGCACGTCGAGCGCGCCGGGCTGGGCGGCCTTGCGCGCCTCGGCCAGGGCCTGGTCCAGCACGCTCTTGAGCTGGGACTGGACCTGGGCCGGATCGGCGCCTTCGCGCGTGACGGCCAGTTGCATGCTGAGCAGGTCCTGCGGCACCTCGACCGCCGCCGAGGCGGAAAGCTGGACCACGTTCTCCGGCGCGGGAGCCGGCACCGGCATGAGCTGCGCCATGGCAGGCGCCATGCAGACCACCAGCAGGGCGGCCGCGGCCAGGGGGCGGTGGAAGGAATGGATAAAGCTGGGCTTGGACATCAGGACTTGAATGTTTCTCAGGGCGCGGCGTTCACGCTCAGAAAGTGATTCGCTCCCATTCGCCGCAACTTGTGTAACAGTGTGTCAGGTACCGCCCGATTACCCGCTTTTCGCTGGACAAGGCCCTCAGAATCGGCTCTGTTACAAATACGTTTTGGAGCATCATGACACAAGCTGCTGCCCGCACCGACAAGATCCTGGTGGTCGATGACGATGCCCGCATCCGCGACCTGCTCAGGCGCTACCTGACCCAGGAAGGCTTCGAGGTCATCCTGGCGGAAGACGGCAAGGCGCTCAACCGCCTGATGCTGCGAGAGACCGCCGACCTGATCGTGCTGGACCTGATGATGCCCGGGGAGGACGGCCTGTCGATCTGCCGCCGGCTGCGCGCGGCCAACGACCGCACCCCGATCATCATGCTGACGGCCAAGGGCGAGGACGTCGATCGCATCGTGGGGCTGGAGGTCGGCGCCGACGATTACCTGGGCAAGCCGTTCAACCCGCGCGAACTGCTGGCCCGCGTCCACGCGGTGCTGCGCCGCCGCCCGGCGCAGGAAGCCCCCGGCGCACCGTCGAGCGAGAACGAAGTCGTCACCTTCGGCCCCTTCGCCTTCGACCTGGGCGCCCGCACCCTGCGCAAGAACGGCGACGAGTTGCCCCTGACCACCGGCGAGTTCGCCATGCTCAAGGCGCTGGTGCGCCATCCGCGCCAGCCGCTGTCGCGCGAGAAGCTGGCGCAGCTGGCCCGCGGCCGCGAGTTCGAGCCCTTCGACCGCAGCCTGGACGTGCAGGTGTCCCGCCTGCGCAAGCTGGTGGAGCTCGATCCGTCCGCGCCCCGCTACATCCAGACCGTGTGGGGCGTGGGCTACGTGTTCGTGCCGGACGGCGCGGGCTGAGCCCACGACGGGGGCGCCATCGGCGCCGGCGAATGACAAGGGCTGAGCCGCAGTCGACAATCGGGGTTCGCACCCGGCCGCGGCCGGCGCCATTCGCACCTGCATGACGAGATGATCCGAGGGGTTTCGACGACCAGCATGGACGCCACCGGGCCGGCCCCGTTGGAGACGGCACCGGCGCCGCTGGAGATGCGCCCGCGCGTCGGGCTGTCCCTGTTCTGGCGCACCTTCTTCCTGCTGTCGCTGCTGCTGATCGGCTCGATCGTGGCCTGGCTGCAGACCTTCCGCGCGCTGGAGTTCGAGCCGCGCGCGGTGCAGACCGCGCAGCAGATCGCGTCGCTGGTCAACCTCAGCCGCGCGGCGCTGCGCTACTCCGACGCGATCGCCCGCGTATCGCTGATCAAGACGCTGGCCGAGCAGGAAGGCGTGCGCATCCTCCCAAGCAAGCCGACCGACGTCTATGTGGTGTTCGATTCCGTCTCGCTCGACGAACGCGTGGCCGACGAACTGGTGAACCGGCTCGGACCGGGCACCATCCTGGCCTCGGCCGTCAATGGCGAGCAGGGTTTCTGGGTCGGGTTCAAGATCGACGCCGATGCCTACTGGCTGCTGATGGACCGCAACCGCTTCACGCGCGTCGGGGGCCGCACCTGGCTGATCTGGCTGATCACCGCGGCGGGCCTGTCGCTGGCCGGCGCGGCGCTGATCGCGCGCCTGATCAACCGTCCGCTCAAGCAGCTGTCGTTCGCCGCCAGCCGGGTGCGCGACGGCGACTTCGACGCCAGCCGGCTTGACGAGAAGGCCGTGACCAGCGAGATCCGCGAGGTCAACATCGGCTTCAACCGGATGGCGCAGCAACTCGCCAAGATCGAGCAGGACCGGGCCGTCATGCTGGCCGGCATCTCGCACGACCTGCGCACCCCGCTGGCGCGGCTGCGGCTGGAGACCGAGATGAGCGTGGCCGACCCCGAGGCGCGCGAACACATGGCGTCCGACATCGACCAGCTCGACGCCATCATCGACAAGTTCCTCGACTACGCCCGGCCCGACCACGCCGAGCTCAAGCCGGTCAACCTGCGCAGCGTGGTCGAGGCCTGCGTGTATGCCGTGCAGGACCACGGCGACATGCGGATCAACACCGACGTGCCCAAGAGCCTGTACGTGCTGGCCGACGAAGTGGAACTCGCGCGCGTCATCTCCAACCTGCTGGAGAACGCGCGCCGCTACGGCAAGACGCCCGAGACCGGCATCGCGGTGGTCGACATCGCCGCCAAGCAGCGCAACGAATGGGTGCTGCTCAAGGTGCGCGACCACGGCATGGGCGTGGCGCCCGAGGCCCTGCCCAACCTGATCAAGCCCTTCTTCCGCGGCGACGCCGCCCGCACCGCCGCCACCGGCGCGGGGCTGGGCCTGGCCATCGTCGACAAGACGGTGCAGCGCATGGGCGGCATCTTCGCGCTCGCCAACACCACCTCGGGCGGACTCGCCGCCCACATCAAGCTGCAGCGACCGCGCCTGCCGGTGATCGACGACAGCGACCCGGCACCGTTGCCGGCCGCCGAGGTCGGCTGACCGGCCGCGGGCCGCCGCGAGCGGCCCGCACAAGACACTTTCGCGGCCATGCCCATGGCCAGCCCATCCAGGTGCGGACCTTGATGCGCGCGGCTCTGGCGCGGCATGGCTTTGGGCATCGCGCGAACAACCTCCTGGCCACACATTTTTCCAGTCGATGGTGCTACATTCGATTACAAATCGGGAGGCAACTCGATGGGTGATGCGCCAAAGCTGTGGATTTCGACGGTCGTGGCCATGTTCGGAATTGCCGCAGGAATAATCGGCCACGTCTGGTGGATCAACCACGCCGCCAAAGCGCGCCGGCGCATCCCGCGCCACTGGCCTCTCGACTCGCGCAGGATGGCCAACTCCCAGGAGTGCAGGGTCTGGCGCTGGCTGGTGGGCGTGTTCCCCGACCAGCACGTGATGGTCAAGCTGCCCGTCACGCGATTCACCCTGCCGCGCGCCGGGGAGAACAGCGAATACTGGTACCAGCTGCTCGGCGGCGTCTATTGCACCTTCACCGTTTGCCGATCCGACGGGCAAGTGGTCGGCTGTGTCGACGTGCCCGGGCCCAAGGGGCTGTCGCGCAGCAACCGCCACCTCAAGCTGATGCTGCTGTCGCAGTGCGGCATCAGCTACTGGGTGGCCCGGCCGGGCAGGCTGCCCGACGCAGCCGAGATCCGCGCGGAATTCCTGGGGGAACAGGCCGTTGCCCCCGCCTCGCACGAGGACGAGGAACAGGCCAAGCTGGCCGCTGCCAAGGAGAAGCTGCTGGCGGCGCTGCACCGCCAGCGCGACTCCCGCCAGCAGGCGCGTGCCGCCGGCCGCGCCGGCTCGGATTCCGATCCCACCGGCCTGCTGGGGGAGAGCGACTTCGCACCGGCGGCCTGGCAGCAGCCCAACTCCTTCATCGCACCGCTGGACAGCCGGCCTGCCCGGCTGTGCTGACCGCCCGGCTCGCCGGCCGGCGCCGTCAGAGCCGCTTCATCCAGTGCAGCAGGCGCCGCGCCAGCGGGCTGTAGGGCGGCAGGAACAGCGACAGCGCGTTCACCCGCGACTGCAGGAACACCGGCTTGAGCTTGCTGAAGGTCTCGAAGCCCCAGCGGCCGTGGTAGTGGCCCATGCCGGAGGCACCGGTGCCGCCGAACGGCAGGCTCTCCTGGCCTGCGTGCAGCAGGGTGTCGTTCACCGTCATGCCGCCCGCCGGCAACTCGCGCATGGCCACTTCGGTGCGTGCCCGCTCGCGGTCGAACCAGTACAAGGCGAGCGGGCGCGGACGCTCCTGCACGAAGCGCATGGCCTGCTCGATCGTGTCGTAGGGCACGACCGGCAGCACCGGCCCGAAGATCTCCTCGTTCATGACCCGCGTGTCGGCCGGCGGGTCCAGCAGCAACAGCGGTGCGAGCCGGTGCCCTGCATCGCTGCGCTGCTCGCCGCCGAACAGGGGTACGCCGCGGCTGCCGCGGCCCTGCGCCTCCTCCACGCCGGCCAGCAGGCGCGCGTACTGGCGGTCGTTGACGATGCTGCAGTAGTTGCTGTCGGCCAGGCCTTGCGGGTACATGCGCAGGGCCTGCTGCTGCGCCGCCTGCACGAAGGCCTCGAGTTCGGGACGGTGCACGAGCACGTAGTCCGGCGCGATGCAGGTCTGCCCGGCGTTGATCAGCTTGCCCATCAGGATGCGCTCGGCGGCATGCGCCATCGGGTAGCCCGGCGTCACCACGCCCGGCGACTTGCCGCCCAGCTCCAGGGTCACCGGCGTGAGGTTGGGTGCCGCCGCGGCCATCACCTTGCGCCCCACCGGCGTGGAGCCGGTGAACAGCAGGTGGTCGAAAGGCAGCGCGCTGAACTGCGCCGCGACCTCCGCGCCGCCGGTGACGACCACGACCTCGTCCGGGCCGAAGGCGTCGCCCAGCAGCCGCTGCATCAGCGCCGCGTAGGCGGGCGTGAACTCCGACAGCTTGACCATCGCCCGGTTGCCGGCCGCCAGCGCCGCCGCCAGCGGGACCACGGCCAGGTTCAGCGGGTAGTTCCAGGGCACGATGATGCCCACCACACCCACCGGCTGCGGCACGATGCGCGCGCGAGCGGGCCGGAACCACTTGCCGACGCCGGCGCGGCGCGGCTTCATCCAGCCCCGCCCGTGCCGCAGCGCGCCCTTGATCTCGTCCAGGCTGGGCCAGATCTCCACGATCTCGGTCTCGATGGCCGGGCGTCCGCCGAAATCCTGGTGGATGGCGGCCGCGATCGCGGGCTCGTGTTCGCGCACCAGGCGCAGCAGGCGGCGCAGGCGATCCGCCCGCGCCGGCCACTCGGGATAGGGGTCGGCGGCGAACGCGGCGCGCAGGCGCTCGAAGGAGGACGACAGGGCTTGCGCTTCGGCAGCGCCGAGGCCCGCGGGACGATCGGTCACTGCAGCATCCATCACGCCCTCCCCGGCTAGAGCGCCTGGCCCAGGCGCGCGATGCCTTCGCGGATCTTGTCCACGCCGGCCGTGGCGAACGACAGGCGCAGCGAGCTGGTGTCGGGGTCTCGTGCGAAGAACGGCGCGCCCGGCACGAAGGCCACGCCCTGCTCGATGGCGCGCCGGGCGAACTCGCCCGCGTCCCGGACCTTGCCGCCGGCGCCCGTGAGGCGCGCCCAGAAGAACAGCCCGCCCTGCGGCTGGGTGAAGGTGATGGCGTCCCCCAGCTCGCGCTGCAGCGCGTCGCCCATGGCCTGCGCCCGCTCGGCATAGACCTGGCGCACGTGCTTCAGGGTCTGCGGCATGCGGCCGCTGCGCAGGTACTGCGCCGCCGTGGCCTGGGCGAAGGTGCTGGTGTGGGCATCGCTGAACTGCTTGCACATGGTGGCCCTGGCCAGCAGCTCGGCGGGCCCGACCAGCCAGCCCACGCGCAGGCCCGGCGACAGCACCTTGCTCAGGCTGCCGCAGCGGGCCAGCCACTCGCGCGAGCCCGGCACGTCCTTCGACAGCGCCAGCAGCGAAGGCGGCGGCGGCTCGGGGCTGAAGTACAGGTCGCCGTAGGGATCGTCCTCGACGATCAAGGTCCGGTACTTGACCGCCAGCTCCAGGATGCGGCGGCGCCGCTCCAGCGACAGCAAGGCCCCGCTCGGGTTGCCGAAGGTCGGGATCAGGTAGACGAACTTGGGCTTGTGCTCGGCGATCAGCGCCTCCAGCCGGTCGACCTGCACGCCCTGCGCGTCGATCGGGGCCGAGACCAGCTCGGCGCCATAGAGCCGGAAGCACTGGATGGTGGCCAGGAAGGTCGGCCCTTCCACGATCACCTTGTCGCCGGGGTCCACCAGGGTCTTGCCCAGCAGGTCCAGCGCCTGCTGGCTGCCGGTAGTGACGATCAGCTGGCTGGCTTCCAGGCCGGCCACGCCCTTGCCCTGCTCGAAGGCGGCCAGCTGCTCGCGCAGCGGCTCGTAGCCCTCGGTGGCGCCGTACTGCAGCGCGGCGCCGGGCTCCTCGGCCAGCGCCTTCTGGCTGGCTTCGCGCAGGCCCTCCACGTCGAACATGGCGCTGTCCGGAAAGCCGCCGGCAAAGGAAATGATCCCGGGCTTGCCGAGCAACTTGAACAGCTCGCGGATGGCGGAGGTTTCGACCTTGTCGAGGCGGGAGGCGAAAGGCAGGGGCATGGGCGTGTCGGCAGTCGGGGCAAACGCCCCCATTGTCGCGCCATTGGCGACCGCCCTGCCCCGCGTGCGCCCGCCCTCCGGTGCAGACTCAGCGCGACGGCTTGTCACCGCCGCCCTGCACGCCGCGACGGCTGTCGCGCTCCTCGTCCGGGTCGCGCAGGTCCAGCGGGGGCTGCTCGCCGATGCGGCCGGCCGCCAGCGCGCGTTCGCGGGCGGCCTCGTTGCGCTCGCTCCCGCCCGGCTCGCGGCTGCGAAGAGAGGACCCCGCCGCGTCCGGGCCCTCGTCCTCGGCGCGGATGCCCAGGATGTCCTGCACCGAGTGCTGCTGCGGCCGGTGGTACACCCCCAGGTCGGCCACCTGCAGGTCGTGCAGGAGGTCGCGTGCGCGCTGCGCCTCGCGTTCGTCGCGGGTATCGACCACCAGCACGGTGCGGCCGCTGTCGACGGCGCGCGACCAGCTCTCGTGGCGCCGCTCGGGGTCGTCGGCGCCGAACAGGTGGACGAAGAAGCCGGCCACCCGGTCCACCACGTCGCGGCTGGCGGCGATCTCGCGGTCCGTGCCCTCCCAGGCCCGCGGGTCCTCGCCCATGCTGTCGGAATCGGCGGGGCCACGGTGCTGCAGGTGGATGTCGTTGCGCGGGAAGCCGGCGGCGACCAGCCGGTCGCGGGCGCGGGCCGCAGTGTCGCGATCGTCGAAGGTGCAAAGGGCGGTGTGCATGGTGCGCTCCTTTCGGTGCTGCCCCCATTCAAGCGCGGTCGCCGGTCCGGCGCAGTCCGCCCGGCCGGGCAGCCGGTGTAGGCGCGGGACTACGTGCCGGCTCGGCCGTTGCGAACGCCGGGGACCGGGGCCCGGGCCTATAAGACGGAAGCACCATGTTCGGCCCGCGCAAGCTGTTCCGCCTGACCCTCCAGGCCGTCAAGGCCTGGTCCAACGACTACGCGCCCTCGATGGGGGCCGCGATCTCGTACTACACCGTGTTCTCGCTGGCGCCGCTGCTGGTGATCGTGATCGCGGTGGCCGGCGGCGTGTTCGGCCGCGAGGCGGTGCAGGGCGAGATCACCGGCCAGATCTCGGGCATGGTCGGCTCCCAGGGCGGCGCGCTGGTCGAGCGGCTCGTGGCGCAGCACAGCGATACCGGTCGCGGCCTGGTGGCCGGCATCACCAGCCTAGTGCTGCTGCTGGTGGGCGCCACCACCGTGTTCGCCGAACTGCAGAACGCGCTGGACCGCATCTGGAAGGTGCCGGAGGCGGAAAAGCCCTCGGGCATCCTCGGCATCCTGCGGGCGCGCCTGCTGTCGTTCGGGCTGATCCTGGGCGTGGCCTTCCTGCTGGTGGTGTCGCTGGTGGTCAGCGCGATCCTGGCCTCGCTCGGCACCTGGGCCGGCGGGCTGCTGCCGGGCTGGGAGGTGCTGCTGCAGGGCATGAACCTGGCCGTGTCGCTGGCCATCCTGTCGACCCTGTTCGCCATGATCTTCAAGCTGATGCCCTCGACGCCGGTGCGCTGGAGCGACGTGTGGGTGGGCGCCGTCGTCACCGCCGTGCTGTTCGAGGCCGGCAAGCTGCTGATCGGCCTGTACATCGGCAAGAGCGGCGTCAACGAGTCGTTCGAGGCCGCCGGTGCGCTGGTGATCGTGCTGGTGTGGGTCTACTACGCGGCGCAGATCTTCCTGCTGGGGGCGGAGTTCACCAAGGCCTACGCCGACGCCCACGGCTCGCTGTCGGCGCCGCGCAAGGCGCCGCAGGAGATCCCGACCCGGTCCTCCTGACCGGGTCGGGTGCTCAGAACCCGGCGGCCAGCCCGTCGCGGCGCGAATCGGAGGCGGCGACGTAGCCTTCCACCTTGGGGTCCCCGGCGCGCCAGATGAACTGGCCGGCGCCGAAGTCCTGGTAGTTGTCGTCGATCACTTCCACGCGGTGGCCGCGCTGGGCCAGCTCCTGCACCGTGGCCGGGTCCATCTGCTGCTCGACGTTGATCTCCAGGCCGGCGTTGAAGCGCCAGCGCGGCGCGTCGCAGGCGGCCTGCGGGCTCTGGCCGTAGTCGAGCATGCGCACCAGCATCTGCATGTGGCCCTGCGGCTGCATGTTGGCGCCCATGACGCCGAACGACATGACCGGCTGGCCGCCTTTGGTCAGGAACGCCGGGATGATGGTGTGGAACGGCCGCTTGCCGGGCGCCACCTGGTTGGGGCCGGGCCGCAGCGAGAAGCCATGGCCGCGGTTCTGCAGGCTGATGCCGAAGGTCGGCTCCACCACGCCCGAGCCGAACCCCATGTAGTTGCTCTGGATGAAGCTGACCATCATGCCGTCCTCGTCGGCGGCGGTCAGGTAGATCGTGCCGCCCTGGGCGATGTTGCCGGCGCCGAACTGCTGCGCCCGCTTCATGTCGATCAGCTTCGCGCGCCTGGCCAGGTAGGCGTCGTCCAGCATCTGCTGCGGCGTCACCTCCATGTGCGACAGCTCGGCGACGTGCTGGTACACGTCGGCAAAGGCCAGCTTCATGGCTTCGATCTGCAGGTGCTGCGAGTCCGCGCCATCGACCTTGTGGCCGGCCATGTCGAACTGGCGCAGGATGCCCAGCGCGACCAGCGCGGCGATGCCCTGGCCGCTGGGCGGGATCTCGTGCAGCGTGTAGCCGCGGTAGTCCTTCGAAATGGGCTGCACCCATTCGGGCCGGTAGGCCGCCAGGTCGGCGGCGCTGAGCGATCCGCCGTGCTCGCGCACGAAGCCTTCGACGGCCTGCGCGATCTCGCCGCCGTAGAACGCCTCGCCCCGGCTCGTGGCGATGGCGCGCAGCGCGCGCGCCGCCGCCGGGAAGCGGAACAGCTCGCCGACCCGGGGCGCGCGGCCCCAGGGCAGGAACGAGGGGGCGAAGCCGGGCAGCGCGCCCAGCTCCGGCGTGGCCGCGGCCCACTTCTGCTGCACCACCACCGGCAGCAGGTAGCCGCGCTCGGCGATCTCGATGGCCGGCTCCAGCAGGTCGGCGAAGGGCAGCTTGCCGAAGCGCTCGGACAGCGCCACCCAGCCGGCGACGGCGCCGGGCACGGTGATGGAGTCGGGCCCGCGCTTGGGCGGCGTGGCGGCGTCGTCGCCGTACTTGCGCCGGAAGTAGTCCGGCGACCAGGCCGCGGGCGCGCAGCCGGCGGCGTTGAGCCCGTGCAGCTCCTTGCCGTCCCAGAGGATGGCGAAGGCATCGCTGCCCAGGCCGTTGCTGACCGGCTCGCAGATCGTCATCGCGGCGGCAGCGGCGATGGCGGCATCCACCGCGTTGCCGCCCTTCCACAGCATGCGCAGCCCGGCCTGCGCGGCCAGCGGATGCGAGGTGGAAACGACGTTGCGCGCGAAGACGGGAATGCGCGTGGTGCGGTAGGGATTGTGGAAGTCGAACTGCATCATCGGGCTGACATCGGGCGCCGGCGGGCGAGCCGTGGCGCGTTGCGCGGGATCCCCGCCTTCGCGGGGATGACGAAGGGAAGGCGAGCGCGGATTATCTCGCGCCCTCGCCCGCCGCTCAGCGCACCAGGCAGGGCCGCTTGGGATCGAAGGTCCAGCCCGGGACCAGGTACTGCATGCCGATCGCGTCGTCGCGCGCGCCCAGGCCGTGCTGCAGGTACAGCGCGTGGGCCTGCTCCACCTGCGCCAGGTCCAGCTCGATGCCCAGGCCCGGCTTCTTGGGCACCTGCACGAAGCCGCCTTCGATCTTCAGCGGTTCCTTCGTCAGGCGCTGGCCGTCCTGCCAGATCCAGTGGGTGTCGATCGCCGTGACCTTGCCCGGCGCGGCGGCGCCGACATGGGTGAACATGGCCAGCGAGACGTCGAAGTGGTTGTTGGAGTGCGAGCCCCAGGTCAGGCCCCAGTCGCGGCAGGTCTGGGCCACCCGCACCGAGCCGGCCATCGTCCAGAAATGCGGGTCGGCCAGCGGGATGTCCACCGCCTGCAGCGACAGCGCGTGCGCCAGCTGGCGCCAGTCGGTGGCCACCATGTTGGTGGCGGTCGGCAGGCCGGTGGCGCGGCGGAACTCGGCCATCACCTCACGGCCGGAAAAGCCCTCCTCCGCACCGCACGGGTCCTCGGCATAGGCCAGCACGCCGTGCATGTCGCGCAGCAGGCGGATCGCCTCCTTCAGCAGCCAGCCGCCGTTGGGGTCGAGCGTCACGCGCGCCTGCGGGAAGCGCTCGTGCAGCGCCCGCACCGCCTCGACTTCCTCCTCGCCGCGCAGCACGCCGCCCTTGAGCTTGAAGTCCTGGAAGCCGTAGCGCCGCTGCGCCGCTTCGGCCAGGCGCACCACGGCCTCGGGCGTCAGCGCCGGCTCGTGGCGCAGCCGCAGCCAGTCGTCGCCCGCCTCCGGCTCGCTGGCGTACGGCAGGTCCGTCTTGCGGCGGTCGCCGACGTAGAACAGGTAGCCGAGCATCTGCACGGCCTCGCGCTGCTGGCCCTCGCCGAGCAGCGCTGCGACCGGCACGCCCAAAAGCTGGCCCTGCAGGTCCAGCAACGCGGACTCGACCGCGGTGACCGCATGGATGGTGGTGCGCAGGTCGAAGGTCTGCAGGCCGCGGCCGCCGGCGTCGCGGTCGGCGAAGCGGCTGCGCATCGCGTCCAGGATCGCCTGCAGCTCGCCGATCGGGCGGCCTTCGACCAGCGCGCGGGCGTCTTCCAGCGTCTGGCGGATCTTCTCGCCGCCGGGCACCTCGCCGACGCCGGTGTGGCCGGCGCTGTCGGTGACGATCACCAGGTTGCGCGTGAAAAAGGGCGCGTGCGCGCCCGACAGGTTGAGCAGCATGCCGTCCCGGCCGGCGACCGGGACCACGCGCATGTGCTGGACGAGGGGAGTGCTCATTCTTGGGGACTTCGGATTCAGGTGACGGGCGCCGGGTTGAACAGCACCAGTGCGTTGTGCAGCTTCCAGCGCTCCGCCCAGGTGCGGGTGCGCCCGCTGGCGACGTCCAGCATCAGCCGGAACAGCTCCCAGCCCAGCTCCTGCACGGTGGCCTCGCCGTCGGCGATGCGGCCGGCGTTCAGGTCGATCAGGTCGTGCCAGCGGCGCGCCAGTTCGGTGCGGGTGCCCACCTTGATCACCGGCACCTCGGCCAGCCCGTAGGGCGTGCCACGGCCGGTGGTGAACACATGCAGATTCATGCCGGCCGCCAGTTGCAGCGTGCCGCAGATGAAGTCGCTGGCCGGGGTGGCGGCGTAGAACAGGCCGCGGCCGCCTCGAGGCAGCTTCTCGCCCGGGCGCAGCACGCCGGCGATCGGCGCGCTGCCCGACTTGACGATCGAGCCCATCGCCTTCTCGACGATGTTGGACAGCCCGCCGGCCTTGTTGCCGGGCGTGGTGTTGGCGCTGCGGTCCACGCTGCCGCGCTGCAGGTACCCGTCGTACCAGGCCATCTCGCGCGTGATGGCCTGCGCCACCTCGGCGTCGACGGCCCGCGCCGTGAGTTGGTCGACCGCGTCGCGCACCTCGGTCGTCTCGGAGAACATCACCGTCGCGCCGGCACGCACCAGCAGGTCGGTGCAGAAGCCGACGGCGGGGTTGGCGGTGACGCCGGAGAAGGCATCGCTGCCGCCGCACTGCACGCCGACCACCAGTTCGCTGGCCGGGACCGTTTCGCGGCGGCGAGCATTCAGCCGCTCCAGGTGGGGCACCGCCTGGCGCACCACCGCATCGACCATCGACATGAAGCCGACGTGGCGCTCGTCCTGCAGCGTCACCACGTCCAGGCCCCGGTCGTCCGCGGTGTCAACCACTACCGGGATCACCCCCGGCGGCATCAGCCGCTGCGGCTGCAGCTTCTCGCAGCCCAGGCTGACCAGCATCACCTCGCCCCCGAAGTTCGGATTGAGCGCGATGTTGCGCAGCGTGCGGATCGGGATCACCGCATCGGGCGCGTCGATCGCCACCCCGCAGCCGTAGCTGTGCTCCAGCGCGACGACGCCGTCGACCTGGGGATAGCGCGGCAGCAGCTCGGCGCGGATGCGCTCGGCGGCGATGCGGGCCACGCCGGCCACGCACTGCACCGTCTGGGTGATGGCCAGCAGGTTGCGGGTGCCGACCGAGCCGTCGGCGTTGCGGTAGCCCTCGAAGGTGAAGCCGTCCAGCGGCGGCAGCGGCCGCGCCCGCCCGCCGGGCCCGGGCAGCTCGGACAGGCAGGCCGCCGCCGGCATCGCCAGCAGCCGCTCGTGCACCCAGCGGCCGGCCGCAATGTCGGCCAGCGCGCGGCCGATCACCACGTCATAGCGGCGCACCTCGCCGCCGGCCGGGATGTCGGCCAGCGCCACCTTGTGGCCCTGCGGGATGCGCTCGCGCAGCGCCGGGCCGCCGGGCAGGACGGCGCCCGCCGCCAGGCCGCCATCGTTGGCGACGATGGCGACGTTGTCCGCCTCGTGCATGCGGATGCAGCGGGGAGCGGCTTGCTTCATGGGCTCGGGCACGCCTTCGCGGGATTCGGTGGCGCCCCTCGCGGGGCGCCGTTGCGACGCCTCAATCGGCGGTGATCTTGCGCGCTTCGATCAGCTGCTTCCAGCGCGCGTACTCGGCAGCCTGGAACTTCGCGAACTGCTCGGGCGTGCTGGCCACGATCTCGAAGCCCTGGGCCAGCAGCTTGTCCTTGACGGCCGGCTCGTTGAGCGAGGCGGCGATGGCGGCATGCAGCCTGACCTTGATGTCGGCCGGCACGCCGCGCGGCGCCGCCACCGCCTGCCAGGACTGCACCTCGGCGCCCTTGACGCCCTGCTCCTGCAGCGTCGGCACCTCGGGCAGCAGCGGCGAGCGGTTCTCCGAGGAGATCGCCAGCGCACGCACCTTGCCGGCCTTGATGTGCTGGATGATGCTGTTGATGTTGACGAAGGCGGCGTCCACCTGCGCGCCCAGCAGGTCGTTGATGGCCGGGCCGCCGCCCTTGTAGGGCACGTGCACGCCGGCGGTGCCGGTCTGCTGCCAGAACAGTTCGGCCGACAGGTGGTCGGACGAGCCGTTGCCGGAAGACGCGAAGCTCACCTTGGCCGGCGTGCTCTTCAGGTTGGCCAGCAGGTCCGCCAGGTTCTTGTTGGGCGAGGCCGCCGGCACCACCAGCACGTTGGGCGCCTGCACCAGCACGGTGATCGGGTCGAAGTCCTTCAGCGCGTCGTACTGCACGCCCTTGATCAGGTGCGGCGCGATCACGAACGGGCCGAGCGAGGAGACGAACAGCGTGTAGCCGTCGGCGGGCGCCCGCTTGACGAAGGCGGCGCCGATGGTGCCGGTGGCACCGGCCTTGTTGTCGATGACCCAGGTGCCGCCCAGCTTTTCCGGCAGCTTCTGCGCCAGCACCCGCGCGATCGAGTCGGTCGAGCCGCCCGGCGGGAACGGCACGACCATCGTCACGGGCTTGTCGGGGTAGGCGAAGGCGCTCGCAGCGGCGGCGGCGAAGGCCAGGCCCATCAGGGTCTTCTTGAACATGCTGTTGTCTCCTTGGGGTGGGTAAGTCTTGTCTACTGGGCGCCGAGGCGGCGGATCAGGGCGGCGAGCTCCTCGGTCTCCTGCGGCCGCAGGTCCGACAGCGGCGGGCGCACCGGCCCGGCGCCATGGCCGACGATGGCCGCGCCGGCCTTGACGATGCTGACCGCGTAGCCCTGGCCGCGGTTGCGGATCTCCAGGTAGGGCAGGAAGAAGTCCTGCAGCAGGCGGCTGGTGGTGGCCGTGTCGCCGCTGGCGTAGGCCTTGTAGAACTGGATCGCGGTGCGCGGGATGAAGTTGAACACCGCCGACGAATAGACCGGCACGCCCAGCGCCTGGTAGGCGTGGGCATAGACCTCGTGGGTGGGCATGCCGCCGACGTAGGCGAAGCGGTCGCCCAGCTGCTGGCGGATGGCGACGATGCGCTCGACATCGCCCAGGCCGTCCTTGAAGCCGATCAGGTTGGGGCAGCGCTCGGCCAGGCGGAGCAGCGCATCTGCGCCCAGCTTGCAGGCGCCGCGGTTGTAGACCACCACGCCGATCTTGACGCTCCTGCAGACGGCTTCGACGTGCGCGACCAGGCCGTCCTGGGTGGCCTCGGTCAGGTAGTGCGGCAGCAGCAGCACGCCCTGGGCGCCGGCGGCTTCGGCGGCCTGCGCGTACTTGATCGCCAGCGTGGTGCCGCCGCCGGCGCCGCCGACGATGGGCACCCGGCCGCGGCAGGTCCGGGTGGCGGTCTTCACCACCTCGGCGTACTCCTGCGGCTCGAGCGAGAAGAACTCGCCGGTGCCGCCGGCGGCGAACAGCACGCTGGCGCCATAGGGCATCAGCCATTCCAGCCGGGCGGCGTAGCCGCGCGGGTCGAACTTCAGTTCGGCGTCGAAATCGGTGATCGGGAAGGACAGCAGCCCGCTGGAGAGGGCCTGCTTGAGTTCGTTGGGGGTCATGCGGCATCCGGATTTGAGGTAAGACATCGTACAACTTAGATCCCGATTGCCAGGGTGCATGTCCCTTCCGCCGAAAAGGTCAGCGCCGGCCGGCGGGCGTCGCGGCGCGCTGGCGCCGCTCCTTGCTGTTGGCCAGGTGGGTGCGCATGGCGGCGCGCGCGGCGTCGGCGTCCTGCCGCTCGATGGCGGCCAGGATGCTCTCGTGCTCCAGGTTGACGCGGCGCAGGTACTCCAGCCGCTGCGGCGTGACCGGCTCGGCGCTGTCCAGCCGGGCCCGCGGGATCATGCTGCCGCCCAGCGTGGCCATCAGGTCGGCATAGCGCGGGTTCTGGGTGGCGCGCGCGATCTCCAGGTGGAACTGGTAGTCGGGGCCGACGGCATCGCGCCCCTCCTGCACCGCCGTGCCGAACGCGTCCAGCGCGGCCCGCATCGCGGCCACGTTCTCCGGCGTGCGCCGGGCCGCCGCCAGGGCGGCGCTCTCGGTCTCCACCCCGATGCGCAGTTCCAGCACGCCGATCACGTCGTTCAGCGTGGCCAGCTCCTGCGGCCCGATGCGGAAGCTGCTGGCCTCGCCCTGCCCCAGCACGAAGGTGCCGACGCCATGGCGGGTCTCGACCATGCCGGCGGCCTGCAGGCGCGAGATCGCCTCGCGCACCACGGTCCGGCTGACGCCGAACTCGGCCATGACCGCGCCCTCGGTGGGCAGCTTGCTGCCGGCCTGCCAGCGGCCGTCGCGCACGCGGTCTGCCAGCGCCTCGACCAGGTCGGCCGTCAACGAGCGGGGGCGGCGCAGCGGCGCAGCAGCAGTGGCCATGGTCATATTATGTCGTACAGCATCCGCCTTTGAGCCCTACTTGCGCGAAGGCTGCTCCTCGAGCCTGGCGATGAGCGCCCGCGCCTCGTCGCCCTCCGGAATCGGCCGCCCACTGTCGCGCCACTCGACCGCGGCCTTGAAGCCCGCGGCCTGCGCCTGGCGCCGGAACCACAGGCCTTCCGGGTTGTGGCGGGTGATGCCGTCGAAGACGGTGGCCAGCTGCTGCGTCTGCTCCAGGCCCTGGGTCAGCATGACTTGGTTGACCACCATCTTGAGCATCGCCAGTTGCCCGCGCGGCACGCCGGCGATGCGCTGGGCCAGCTTCATCGTGGCTTGCTCCAGCTGCGCGGCCGGCACGCTCTCGTTGGCCAGGCCCCATTGCGCGGCGGTGCGCCCGTCGATGGTGTCGCCGGTGAACATCAGCTGCTTGGCCCGCGTGGGTCCGAGCCGGAAGGTCCACATCGCCGTGGTCGGGCAACCCCACACGCGCGTGGGCATGTAGCCGATGCGGGCGTCGTCGGCCATCACCAGCAGGTCGCAGCACAGCGCGATGTCGGAGCCGCCGGCCACCGCGTGGCCGTGCACCTTGGCGATGGTGGGCTTGGCGCTGCGCCACAGCGCCATGAAGTCCTCGGTGTTGCCCTTCATGAAGGCGTAGTCGACCATCGGGTCCCAGCGGAAGCGCTCCTGCTGGCAGGGGTGGTCCACCTCGCCCTGGCCGAACACGGTCAGGTCGTAGCCGCCGCAGAAGCCCTTGCCGGCGCCCTCGAGCACGATCACGTGCACCTCGTCATCGGCATTGGCCCATTCGACCGCCTGGCGCAATTCGCGCGGCGTGTCCTCGTTGATCGCGTTGAGGCGCTCGGGGCGGTTGAGCACCAGCCGGGCGATGCGGGGGTTGGCGGCGTCCTTGCGGACGTACAGGGTGCTGAGTTCGAGCATGGGGCCTCCCGGGTCTGGACCGCCGGATTATTGACCTCCACCGCCGGGCCGGCGCCGCCGTGCTTGCCAGCACCGCCGCGTCGCCTGCAGCATGCCATGCAGGAGACCGTGCACCGGGGTGCCGCTATGCAGACGACGACCTTGCTGCTGGCCGGCGACGTGATGACCGGCCGCGGCATCGACCAGGTGCTCGCGCACCCGGGCCCTGCGCGGCTGTTCGAAGCCTGGGTGCGCGACGCGCGCGACTACGTGCGCCTGGCCGAGGCGAAGAACGGGCCGGTGCCGGCGCCGGTCGATCCCGCGTACGTCTGGGGCGACGCCCTGGCGGCCATGGACCGGGCCGCACCCGAGCTGCGCATCGTCAACCTGGAGACGGCGGTCACCCGCTCGGAGGACGCCTGGCCCGGCAAGGGCATCCACTACCGCATGCACCCGGCCAACGTCGGCTGCCTCACGGCCGCCCGGCTGGACGCCTGCACGCTGGCCAACAACCACGTGCTCGACTGGGGCCGGGCCGGCCTGCGGGAGACGCTGGCCACGCTGGCCGGTGCCGGCATCCGAACGGCTGGCGCCGGCCTGGACGCCGCAGGGGCGCTCGCGCCCGCGGCGCTGCCGCTGCCGGGACCGCGGCGCGTGCTGCTGACCGCCCGGGCCACGCCGGACAGCGGCGTGCCGGCGGCGTGGGCCGCGTCGGCGGCGGCTGCCGGGATCGCGCTGCTGGACGCGCTCGATGCGGACGCGGCCGACGACCTGGCCGCGCAGGTCGAGCGGGTGCGCAGGCCGGGCGACATCAGCGTGGTGTCGCTGCACTGGGGCGGCAACTGGGGCTTCGACATCCCGGCGGCCCACCGCGCCTTCGCGCACCGCCTGATCGACCGGGGCGCCGCCGACCTCGTGCACGGGCATTCCTCGCACCATGCCTTGCCGATCGAGGTGCACCGCGGGCGGGCCATCCTCTATGGCTGCGGCGACCTCCTCAACGACTACGAGGGCATCGAGACGCGCGGCGACCTGCGCAGCGACCTCGGCTGCCTGTACCTGGTGCGGCTGGCGCCCGACGGCGCCCTGCAGCAATTGGAGATCCTGCCGATGCAGTTGCGGCGCCTGCGCCTGGCGCATGCGGACGCGCAGGCCCGCGCCTGGCTGCGCCGCGCCTTCGGCGAGCACGGCCGGCCGCTCGGCACCGGCGTGGACGACGGCCCCGAGGGCCGCTTCGTGCTGCGCTGGCGTTGAGGACGTGCCGTGGCAGGCGGCAGCACGCCGGAACGCCCGCCTACGGCTGCTCGTCCAGGTGCGGCGGCGACTGCCCTTCGGCCGGCTCGCGCGTCTCGGCGTCGGTCCACTCGTTCATGCCGATCTCGCCCTGCGCTTCGCGCACGGTTTCGCCCGGCTCGGTCGCCTCGACCCCCGCCGAGTTGCGGTCGGCCTCGGCCTCCTCGTAGGTCTTGAACGGGCCGACCTCGCCCAGTTCCTCGTCGGCCAGCCAGTAGTAGCCGTCGGGGCGCTCGACGATGGGCGCCGGAGCCGTCCCGGCATCCTGCGCCGGCTGTCGTCCGGACTCCTGCGCAGGCCCCGGTGCGCGGTCCGGCGCGGCGGTGGGTGTGCCTTGCTTCATCGCTGTCTCCGGTTTTCGCTGCGCGTCGACGCGCAGCGAAACAAGGTTACGCCTGACAGGGCCAGCCCATGCCCCAACCGAGCGGCCGCAGCGACCGATGAGGCCCTTGCCGTGCCGTTTGCCTCCCGGCGATGCGGCGCGGCAAGATGGCGCACACCCCCGGGCGCGGCCCGCTGGATGCGGCCGGGCGCACGGTGATCGTCGTCGACGACCGGCTGGCCACCGGCGCGACCCTGGCGCGGCCGGCTCGCAGGCAACTGTGAACCGGATGCAAGAAGTTCGCCAAAAGGAACATTCCCGCTTCGCGCCGCGGGCCTGGCAGCCGCGCGGCAAGCGCCAGCCCGGCGGCTGAGCCGGGGCTGCGCGGCCGATCCCGGCAAAGCTCTGCCGCAGGGGTTCCACTACCCTTGCCGAAGGCCACCGGCGCGGGCGCCGTTCGCGTCGAAGGACAAGGAGCACGGACGATGACCGAGCTGCTGCCTGCGCAAGCCCGCACGCGCATCCGCAAGGATGTCGGCCGGCTGCGGCCATCGCCCCACCTGCTCGATTACGAGGCGACCTGCGCCGCCTTCCGCTGGGACGATGCCCGCCGCCTGCTCGACGGCCTGCCGGCCGGCGGGCTGAACATGGCATACGAAGCCGTGGATCGCCATCTCGTGCACGGGCGCGGCGACCGCACGGCGCTGCGCTGCATCCTGAAGTCCGGTGAGCGGGTTGAGCTCAGCTACGCGCAGCTGGGAGCCCAGACCAGCCGCTTCGCCAACGCGCTGGGCGCGCTGGGTGTCGCCGCGCAAGAGCGGGTGTTCGTGATGATGGGGCGGGTGCCTCAGTTGTACGTGGCGGTGCTGGGCGCGCTGAAGGCGCGCTGCGTTGTGACGCCGCTGTTCTCCGCCTTCGGCCCCGAACCGATCGCCACCCGCGCGGAGATGGCCGATGCCCGGGTGCTGGTCACCACGCCCGAGTTGTACCGCCGCAAGGTGCAGGGGCTGCGCGAGCGCCTGCCCGGGCTGCGCCACGTCATCCTGGTGGGCGACGGCCCCGCGCAGGGGCCGGGGCTGCATCGCTGGGGCGAAGTGGTCGACAGCGCTTCGCCGGCCTACGCGGTAGGGCCGACCGACCCCGAATCGATGGCGCTGCTGCACTTCACCAGCGGCACCACCGGGCGGCCCAAGGGCGCGGTGCACGTGCACGAAGCGGTCCTCGCCCACATGGTCACCGGCCGCTACGCCCTGGACCTGCACGAGGACGACATCTTCTGGTGCACCGCCGACCCGGGCTGGGTGACCGGCACCAGCTACGGCATCCTGGCGCCGCTGTGCAACGGCGTCACCAGCGTGGTGGTGGAGGCGGAGTTCGACCCGCAGCTCTGGTACGGCGTGCTGGCCGGCGAGTGCGTCAGCGTCTGGTACACGGCGCCGACCGCGATCCGCATGATGATGAAGCTGGGCGCGCAGGCGCTGCAGGGGCACGACCTGGCGGCGCTGCGCTTCATGGCGAGCGTGGGCGAGCCGCTCAACCCGGAAGCGGTGCTGTGGGGCCTGGAGGCGTTCGGCCGGCCGTTCCACGACAACTGGTGGCAGACCGAAACCGGCGGGATCATGATCGCCAACTACCCGGCGATGGACGTCAAGCCCGGCTCCATGGGCAGGCCCCTGCCCGGCATCCGGGCCGCGATCGTGCGGCGCACGCCGGACGGCGCCGTGCAGCCGGTGGACGAGCCGGACCTCGAAGGCGAACTGGCGCTGCGCCCGCCCTGGCCATCCATGATGCGCGGCTACCTGCACGAGGAGGAGCGCTACCGCAAGTGCTTCGCCGGCGACTGGTACCTGACGGGGGACCTGGCGCGCCGCGACGCCGAGGGCTACTACTGGTTCGTCGGGCGCGCCGACGACGTGATCAAGTCGGCCGGCCACCTGATCGGACCGTTCGAGGTCGAAAGCGCCCTGATGGAGCATCCCGCGGTGGCCGAGGCCGGCGTGATCGGCAAGCCCGACCCGGTGGTGGGAGAGGTGGTGAAGGCCTTCGTCGCCCTCAAGCCGGGGTTCGAGGCCGGCGAGCCGCTGCGCCGCGAGCTGCTGGGCCATGCGCGCCAGCGGCTCGGCGCCGCGGTGGCCCCCAAGGAGATCGACTTCCGCTCCGGCCTGCCGCGCACCCGCAGCGGCAAGATCATGCGGCGCCTGCTCAAGGCCCGCGAACTCGGCCTGCCCGAAGGCGATTTGTCGACGCTGGAGAGCGACGCGACATGACTGCCAAGCTGCACCTTGACCGCGCCCACCTGCAGGGGCTGTACCGCGGCATGCTGCGCATCCGCCGCTTCGAGGCCCGGTGCGTGGAGCTGTACCAGGCCCAGGCGATCCGCGGCTTCCTGCACCTGTACGACGGCGAGGAGGGGGTGGCGGTCGGCGTGATGGCCGCCCTGCAGCCACAGGATGCGGTGGTGGCGACCTACCGCGAGCACGGCCAGGCGCTGGCGCGCGGCGTGCCCATGGACCGCCTGCTGGCCGAAATGCTGGGCAAGGTCGAGGGCAGCTGCCGCGGCCGGGGCGGCTCCATGCACATCTTCGACGGCGCGCGCCGCTTCTACGGCGGCAATGCCATCGTCGGCGGCGGCCTCCCGCTGGCGGCCGGCCTGGCGCTGGCCGACGCCCGGCTGCGCCCCGGCGCGGTCACCGCGTGCTTCTTCGGCGAAGGGGCGGTCACCGAAGGGGCCTTCCACGAGACCATGAACCTGGCCTCGATCTGGCGGCTGCCGCTGCTGCTGGTCTGCGAGAACAACCTGTACGCGATGGGCATGCCCGTGGCCGAAGCCGAAGCGCAGCCCTCGATCCACCGCAAGGCCGAGGCATACCGGGTGGCCGCGGCCAGCGTCGACGGCATGGACCCCGTGGAGGTCGAGTCCGCCGCCCGGCACGCGGTCGAGTGTGTCCGCTCGGGCCACGGTCCTTTCCTGCTGGAGTGCCGCACCTACCGCTTCCGGGCCCATTCGATGTTCGACGCCCAGTCCTACCGCAGCCGCGAGGAGATCGCGCAGTGGCGCGAGCGCGACCCGCTGGAGCGGCTGCGGCGCTGGATGCAGGACAACCACCAGATCACCGCGGACCAGTTCCAGGCCATCGCCGACGAGGTGGAGCAGGAACTGGCCGCCGCGCTGGCGTTCGCCGAGGCCGGGACCCTGGAGCCGGTGGAGGAGCTGGAGCGGTTCGTGCTCATGGACCACGTGCCGCAGGAGCAGCCGCAGGGGAATGCGCCATGAGCGCCGCCGGCCGCATCAGCTACCGCGAGGCGTGCCGCCAGGCGATCCGCCAGGCGCTGCTGGACGACCCGCGCGCCTTCCTCATGGGCGAGGACGTGGCGCGCTACGGCGGCTGCTATGCGGTCAGCAAGGGGCTGCTGGCGGAGTTCGGTCCCGCACGCATCGTCGACACGCCCCTGGCGGAGAACGGCTTCGTGGGCGCCGGCATCGGGGCCGCGCTCGGCGGCCTGCGCCCGATCGTCGAGGTCATGACCTGCAACTTCAGCCTGCTGGCGCTGGACCAGATCATGAACAACGCGGCCACCATCCCGCACATGTCGGGCGGGCAGTTCGCGGTGCCGCTGGTGATCCGCATGGCCACGGGCGCCGGCCGCCAGCTGGCGGCGCAGCATTCGCACAGCCTGGAGGGCTGGTACGCGCACATCCCCGGCCTGAAGGTGCTCGCCCCGGCCACCGTCGAGGACGCCCGCTTCATGCTGCCGGCGGCGATGGCCGATCCCAACCCGGTGCTGCTGTTCGAGCACATCGAGCTGTACGCCGCCGAGGACGAGATCCGCGCGGGCCTCGAGCGCGTCGACATCGAGCAGGCCCGGGTGCGCCGCGCGGGTCGCGACCTGACGCTCGCCACCTACGGCGGCAGCCTGCCGCGCTGCCTGGCGGCCGCCGAGGCGCTGGCGGCCGAAGGCATCGAGGCCGAGGTGGTCGACCTGCGGGTGCTGCGGCCGCTGGACCACCGGACGGTGGCCGCGTCGGTGGCGCGCACGCGCCGCTGCGTGATCGTCGACGAAGGCTGGCGCAGCGGCTCGCTGTCGGCCGAACTCGCGGCCCGGCTGGCCGAGGACTGCTTCTACGAGCTCGACGCGCCGGTGCGGCGCGTCTGCGGCCGCGAAGTACCGATGCCCTACCCGGCCCACCTGGAGCAGGCCGCCCTGCCCGGTGCCGACCGCATCCTGGCCGCCGCCCGCGGCCTGTTCGCCCGGAGCTGAGATGCAGGACTTCCGCATGCCCGCCCTGGGAGCGGACATGGAATCGGGCCGGCTGCTGGAATGGCGGGTTTCGGCCGGCAGCCTGGTCCGGCCCGGCGACGTGGTGGCGGTGGTGGAAACACAGAAGGGCGCGATCGACGTCGAGATCTTCCTGGAAGGGACGATCGAGGACCTGGTGCCGGTGGGCACCGAACTGCCGGTCGGCGGGCTGCTGGCGCGGGTGCGCGGCATGCACGAGCCGGCCACTGCCGCTTCGCCGCAAGCCGCCGCAGCGGCGGTCGCGGCACCGGCACCGGCGCCGGCCCGTGTCGCTGCCGGCCATGAAGGAACGCGTGCTGCCGCGATTCCGGCCGCGCAGGCCTTCATGTCAGCGCCGCAGGCGTCCACCCGCATCAAGGCCAGTCCCGGCGCGCGCCGCCGAGCGCACGCGCTCGGCATCGACCTGGCGGCGCTGCGCGGCAGCGGCCCGGACGGCAGCATCGTGCTGCAGGACGTGGAGGCCGGCGCGCCCACCGGGGAAGCGCCTCGCGAGCCGGCCGCGGCGCCTGCGCGCCGCTTCGATCCGGCCCAGATGCGGGCGGCCATCGCGGCGGCCATGGGCCGGTCCAAGCGCGAGATCCCGCACTACTACCTGACGCTGGCGGTGGACTTCGCGGCGGCCGACCGCTGGCTGGCCGCCTTCAACGCCGAGCGCCCTCCCGCCGAGCGCCTGCTGCCGGCGGCGCTGCTGCTCAAGGCCAGCGCGCTGGCGCTGCGGGCGGTGCCCCAGCTCAACGGCTTCTGGCGCGACGGCGCCGCGCAGCCGGCGCCAGCCGTCCACGTGGGCTGGGCGATCTCGCTGCGCGGCGGCGGCCTGGTGGCCCCGGCCGTGCACGACGCCGACCGCAAGGCCTTGCCCGAGCTGATGGCAGCGTTGCGCGACCTGGTGCAGCGCGCCCGCAGCGGCGGCCTGCGCAGTTCCGAGCTGGCCGATCCCACCGTCACGGTGACCAGCCTGGGCGAGCGCGGCGCCGACGGCGTGCAGGGCGTGATCTATCCACCCCAGCTGGCGCTCATCGGCTTCGGGCGCATCGCGCCGCGGCCGTGGGTGGCCGATGGCCAGGTGCTCGCGCGCCCGGTGGTGCACGTCAGCCTGGCCGCCGACCACCGCGCGAGCGACGGTCATCTGGGCGGCCAGCTGCTGGCCGCGATCGACGCGGCGCTGCAGAAGCCCGAGGGACTTTGAAGGAGCGATGCATGGACGAAGCGCAGGCGCGGGAACTGGCGGCGGCGGTGCTCGCCGGCATCGCGCCGGAGGCGGACCTGGCCGCGGTCGGGCCGGACGAGGACCTGCGCTCGGCGCTGGACCTCGACTCGATGGACTTCATGAACCTGGTGGTGGGCCTGAGCGAGCGCACCGGCCGGCCGATCCCAGAGGCCGACACGCCGCGCCTGTACACGCCGCGCGGGCTGCTGGCGTACCTGGTGCAGCACTGAGCCGGCCCCGCCCGCGGCCTACACTTCGCGGCCGTGACCGACGCCGACATCACCCCCTTCTTCGCCACCCTCCAGGCGGCCAATCCTTCCCCGCAGTCCGAGCTGGAATACAGCAGCGTGTTCGAGCTGCTGGCGGCCGTGCTGCTGTCGGCCCAGGCCACCGATGTCGGCGTCAACAAGGCCACCCGCAGCCTGTTCGTGGCGGCCCCGACGCCGCAGGCGATGCTGGCCCTGGGCCTGGAGCGGCTGGAGGGCTACATCCGCACCATCGGCCTGTACCGCACCAAGGCGCGCAACCTGCTGGAGACCTGCCGCCTGCTGGTGGAACGCCACGGCGGCCAGGTGCCGCGCACCCGCGAGGAGCTGGAGGCGCTGCCCGGCGTCGGCCGCAAGACGGCCAACGTGGTGCTGAACGTCGCCTTCGGCGAGCCGACCATGGCGGTGGACACCCACATCTTCCGCGTGAGCAACCGCACCGGGCTGGCCCCGGGCAAGGACCCGCTGCAGGTCGAGATGAAGCTGCTGCAGCGGGTGCCGGCCGCCTACCTGGGCGATGCGCACCACTGGCTGATCCTGCACGGCCGCTACGTCTGCGTGGCGCGGCTGCCGCAATGCTGGCGCTGCGCCGTGCGCGCCTGGTGCGACTACCAGCCCAAGACGCCGCCGCCGCAATGACGCATGTAATGCCGGATGCGTCACACTCCGGACGGTGCTAAGGTCCGCCCCCATGTCCGGCAAGAGCCCGCCCTCCCTGTACGACGTGCTCGGGTTGAATCCGGGCGCGTCCGACCAGGACGTGCGCCAGGCCTGGCGGCGCCTCGCGCAGCAGCACCACCCGGATCGCGGCGATGCCGCCGACAGCGAGGCGATGGCGCTGATCAACCAGGCTTACGAGGTGCTGTCCGATCGGCAGCGCCGGGCCCGCTACGACCACGGGCGCCAGCCCCCCGGCGAACCGCGCCGGCCCGGCCGGGTCACCCTCCCCGGCGACCGCCTCCGCCTTCGCCTGCTGTGGGCGGCGACCGCGCTGCTGCTGGTGGCCGTGGGGGCCGGTTTCCTGGCGCGCTACCCGCTGGATCGCGGCACCGCGGCCGGGTCGTCCCCGGCGCAGCGTGCCGACGGGCCGGCGGGTGTCGGTCCGCGCCCAGGCCAGCCCGCGGCGGCGGCGGCATTGCCGATCCGCGACGCCGACCCGGCCGCCGACGCGCCGCTGCGGCTGATCCCCGCCAGCCGCCTCGAAGCCCGCTCGTTCCCCTCGCCCCAGCCGCAGACGGCGCACGCCGAAGACACGGTCGCCCGCCAGCCCTGACCGCGGCCGCTGCTACATTGGCACGCATGGATTCCGACGACATCCGGCGGCAACTGGCCGAGCAGGCGCAGCACATCGACGCCCTCAAGGACAACCAGTTCGCGCTGGTCGCCCAGGTGCAGGTGCTGCAGGCGGCGCTGGCCAGCGCCCTGATGCACCACGCCGACCGCGCCGCCGTGCTGGCGGACTTCGAGCGCATCATGCAGCGGGCCCGGGAAGCCACCCCGAACCTGGCGGCGCGCATGGAAGCCCTGGAAGCCGGGATGCGGGCCCTGCTCGGCGCACCGCGCGCCTGACCCGCGGCGATGGCGGCGGTCGCCCTGCTCTGCCTGGGTGCCTCGGCCGGCGCCCTGGCGCGCTGGCAACTGGCGCTCTGGCTGAACACCGGCGGCACCTGGCTGCCGCTCGGCACGCTGGTGGCCAACCTCGCGGGCGGCTGGTTGATCGGGCTGCTGGTCGCCATCCTGCAGGCGCATCCCCACATCGATCCGGTCTGGCGGCTGGCCCTGATCACCGGCTTCCTCGGCGCGCTGACCACCTTCTCGACCTTCTCGATGGAGACCGTGCAGCTGCTGCAGGCCGACCGCCTGGCGCAGGCGGCCGCGCTGACCGCGCTGCACCTGTTCGGGTCGCTGGCACTGACCTGGGTCGGGCTGCGCTGCGGCGAGTGGGTGCTGGCGCGGTAGCTCGCTGCGCTTGCGGGACAGGCGCCGTGGAAACAGCCGGCGCCGCGTGACGACAGCCTGCGCTATTGCGCCGCCAAGCCACCCCAGCCGCCGCCCAGCGACTGCACCAGTGCCACGGCCGCCGACTGCCGGTCGGCCTGCAGTTGCACCAGCGCACTGCGCGCGTTCTGCGCCGTGACCTGGGCGGTCACCACGTCGGTGAAGCCGACCTGGCCGGCCTGGTAACGGTTGAGCACCTGCTGTTCGGCCAGGTCGGCCGCCCGCGCCGCCTCTTCCCGCAAGGCGACCTGCTGCGCCAGGATGCGCACGCCGGCCAGCTGGTCCTCCACGTCCTGGAAGGCGGCCAGCACGGCCTGGCGATAGCGCGCCGCGGCGGCATCCAGGCCCGCGCGCGCGCCCTCCACCTGGGCGGCGGTGGCGCCGGCATCGAAGATCGTCTGGGCCAGCGAAGCGCCCAGCGCCCACACCAGCGACGACGCGCTGAACAGGTCGCCGATGCTGGCCGCCCCGGCCCCCGCCGAGCCGGTCAGCCGCAGGCTCGGGTAGTACGCCGACTGCGCGATGCCGATCTGCTCGTTGGCCTGGGCGACGCGGCGCTCGGCCGCGGCAATGTCGGGGCGGCGTTGCAGCAGCGTCGAGGGCAGCGCGAGCGGGACGTCGGGCACGGCGACCGGCAAGTCGGGCGCAGGCTCGAGCGAGAAGTTCGACGGCGCCCGCCCCACCAGCACCGCGATCGCGTGTTCCAGCTGGGCACGCTGGCGCTCCAGCCCGAGCAGCTGGGCACGGGCGTTGGCCAGTTGCGTCTGCGCCTGCAGCACGTCGGTGCGCGCCGCGATCCCGGCCTCGTAGCGGTTGCGCGTGATCTGCAGCACCCGCTCGTAGCCGGCCAGGGTGCGAGCCAGCAGCGCGCGCTGGGCGTCCTGCTGGCGCAGGTTGAAGTAGTTGGTGGCCAGCTCGCCCTGGGCGGCCAGCCGGGCCGAGGCCAGGTCGGCCAGGCTGGCCTGGGCGCCGGCCTGGGCGCTGTCGACGCTGCGGCCCAGGCGGCCCCAGACGTCCGGCTCCCAGCTGGCGCCGATGCTGAACTGGTAGCTGTTGCGCGCGCCGCCGCCGCGGATGGAGCCACTGCCGCTGCCGCCGACGCCGGCACCGATGGCGGAGCCGGTGCCGCCGCCCTCGCGGCTGCCGCTGCGGCTGCCGCTCGCATCCAGGCTGACGGCCGGGAACAGCGAGGCGCGCTGCTGCGCCACCAGCGCGCGCGCCTGCCGGTACGCCGCGACCGCGGCGGCGACGTTCTGGTTCGACACCTCCACCCGCGCCGCCAGGTCGTTGAGCACGGGATCCTGGAACGCCTCCCACCAGGGCCCGCGCTCCACGCCGTCGGCCGGCGCGGCCCGCACCCACTCGCCGGACCCTTCCTTGAACGCCACCGGCGTCTCCACGGCGGGCGGCGCCTCGTAGCGCGGGCCGACGGCGCAGGCGCCGAGCGCCAGCGACAGGGCCAGGACGAGCGGGGTCTTCGAACGAAGCGAGGGGGTCATGCAGGTTCCGGTTCGTGGCTGCGCGCCAGCGCGCGCTCGTGGGGGCTGCGCCGGCGCAGCTTGTCCAGCAGCAGGTAGACCACCGGCGTGGTCAGCAGCGTGAGCACCTGGCTGGCGACCAGCCCGCCGACGATGGCGATGCCCAGCGGCCGGCGCAGCTCGGCGCCCTCGCCGAAGCCGATGGCCAGTGGCAGCGCGCCCAGCGCCGCCGCCAGCGTGGTCATCAGAATCGGGCGGAAGCGCAGCAGGCTGGCCTCGCGCACCGCCTGCAGCGGCGTCAGCCCGCGCGAGCGCTCCGCGTCCAGCGCGAAGTCGATGATCAGGATGGCGTTCTTCTTGACGATGCCGATCAGCAGGAACAGCCCGATCAGCGCCATCACCGACAGCTCCAGCTTGAACAGCATCAGCGCCAGCACCGCGCCGACGCCGGCCGAGGGCAGCGTCGACAGCACCGTGACCGGGTGCACCAGGCTCTCGTACAGGATGCCCAGCACGATGTAGATCACCACGATCGCCGCCAGGATCAGCAGCGGCTGCTGCGCCTGCGACTGCTGCGCCGCCTGGGCGGTGCCCTGGAAGCTGCCGCGCACGTTCACCGGCATCGCGATGTCGGCCTCGGCCTGCTTCACCGCCGCCTGCGAGTCGGCCAGCGTGTAGCCGTCGGCGATGTTGTAGGAGATGGTGGTGGCCAGCTCGGCGTCCTGGTGCTGCACCGAGGCGGCCGTCGGGCGCTCGCTGAGGGTGGCGATGGCCGCCAGCGGCACCATCGGCACCGAGGCGCCGCTCAGCGCCTGGCCGGTGGCCGGGTCGCGCAGGGCCGGGTTGACCGGCGACGCGGTGGCGGCGGCCGCCGCGGCGCTGGCCGCCGTCGCGGAGGTCGCACCGGCTGCCGCCGTGGCCGCGGCGCCGTTGGCCGCCGGCGCATTGCGCGCCGGCACGTGGATGTCCTTCAGGGCCTGCGGGTTCAGCGTGTAGCGCTGCGCCACGCCCAGGATCACCTTGTACTGGTTCAGCTCGCCGTAGATGGTGGCGACCTGGCGCTGGCCGAACGCGTTGTACAGGGCGTTGTCGACGTCGCGCGAACTGATCCCCAGCCGCGCCGCCGCGTCCTTGTCCACCTGCACGAACAGCTCGACGCCGTTCTCCTCCTGGTCGGTGTCCACGTCCACCAGCGCCGGCTGCTGCTTCATGGCCTCGGCCAGCCGCGTCGCCCACTGCCGCAGGTCCTGCCGGTTGTCGCTCTTGAGGGTGTACTGGTAGGTCGAGTTGCTCTGGCGGCCGCCCATGCGCAGGTCCTGCACCGGGTTGAGGAACAGGCCCACGCCAGAGACCTGCTGCAGCTGCGGGCGCAGCCGCGCGATCACGGCCTGCGCGCGTTCGCCCGGCGCGCGCTCGGCCGCCGGCTTGAGGCTGACCTGCAGGAAGCCGCCGCCGGCCCGGCTGCCGCCGGTGAAGCCGACCACCGTGTCCACCGCCGGATCGGCGCGGATGATGTCCACCAGCTGGCGCAGCTTGTCCTGCATGGCCTGGAACGAGATGCTCTGGTCGGCACGCAGGCCGCCGCTGATCTGCCCGGTGTCCTGCTGCGGGAAGAAGCCCTTGGGGATCTTCACGAACAGGAAGGCGTTGAGCGCGATCACGGCCACCAGGATCAGCAGCACCAGCTTCTGCGCCTGCAGCGCCCAGTCCAGCGTCACCGCATAGGCGTGGTGCATGGCGTCGAAGCCGCGCTGGGCCAGGCGCGACAGCCGCCCGGGCGGGCGCTGCGGCTGGCCGGGGCGCAGCAGCCAGGCGCACATCATGGGCGTGGTGGTCAGCGAGATCAGCAGCGAAATCAGCACCGCGGCCGACAGCGTGACGGCGAACTCGCGAAACAGCCGCCCGAGCTGCCCGCCCATGAACAGCAGCGGGATGAACACCGCCACCAGCGACAGGCTGATCGACAGCACGGTGAAGCCGACCTCGCGCGCACCCAGCAGCGCGGCCTGGAAGCGGTTCATGCCCTGCTCCAGGTGGCGCGAGATGTTCTCCAGCACCACGATGGCATCGTCCACCACGAAGCCGGTGGCCACCGTCAGCGCCATCAGGCTCAGGTTGTTGAGCGAAAAGCCCAGCGCCAGCATCACGCCGAAGGTGCCCAGCAGCGAGACGATGGTGGCCACCGCCGGGATGAAGGTGGCGCGCGCGCTGCGCAGGAAGGCGCCGACCACCACCACCACCAGCACGATGGCGATCGCCAGGGTCAGCTCCACCTCGTGCAGCGAGGCGCGGATCGAGTGCGTGCGGTCGGACGCCACCGCCAGCCGGATGTCGGGCGGCAGCTCGGCCTGCAGCTCGGGCAGCAGCGCGCGCACGTTGTCCACGGTCTCGATCACGTTGGCGCCGGCCTGCAGCGTGACCAGCACGATCACCGCCGGCTCGCCGTTGAACAGGCCCAGCGTGTTGACGTTCTCCACGCTGTCGGTGACTTCGGCCACGTCGCCCAGCCGCACCGCCGCGCCGTCGCGCCAGGCGATCACCAGGCCGCGGTAGTCGGCCGCCGACAGCTTGTTGGCGCCCATGGCGATCAGCCCGCCGGGGCCCTGCAGGTTGCTGCTGGTGCTGGTGTAGATCGGCAGCCGCCGGCCGCCGGCGTCCTGCACGTCGCCCTTGGGGCGGTTGGCGCTGCCGGCCTGCAGCGCGGCGCGGATGTCCTCGGTGGCGATGCCGTACTTGTTCAGCGCGAACGGCAGCAGCTCCACCCGCACCGCCGGCTGCGAGCCACCGCCCAGCTCGACGTCGCCGACGCCCGGCACCTGGGCGATCTTCTGCTGCACCACGTTGGAGACCGCGTCGTAGACCTGCCCCGGCGAGCGGCGCGGCGAGGTCAGCGCCAGGATCAGCACCGGCGCGGCCGCCGGGTTGGCCTTGCGGTAGGTCGGGTTGCTGCGCAGGTTGGCCGGCAGGTCGGCGCGCGACGCGTTGATGGCGGCCTGCACCTCGCGCGCGGCGGCGTCGATGTTGCGGCTCAGGTCGAACTGCAGCGTCACACGCGCCGAGCCGGTGCCGCTGCGCGAAGTCATCTCGTTGACCCCGGCGATCACCCCCAGCCTGCGCTCCAGCGGCTGCGCCACGCTGGTGGCCATGGTCTCGGGGCTGGCGCCCGGCAGGCTGGCGCTGACCGAGATCACCGGCAGGTCCACCTGCGGCAGCGAGGCCACCGGCAGGTTGAAGAAGGCCGCGATGCCCGCCAGCGCGATCCACACCGTCAGCAGCACCGTGCCGACCGGGCGGCGGATGAAGGGCGCCGAGAGGTTCACCGCAGCACCCGGGCTCCGTCGGCGTCATCCCCGGGCAGGCGGGAATGGGCCGGTTGCGGACGGCGCCAGCGCTGCCCCAGCCGCTCGAACCACAGGTAGATCACCGGCGTGGTGAACAGCGTCAGCAGCTGGCTGAGCACCAGCCCGCCGAAGATCGCCAGGCCAAGCGGGCGGCGCAACTCGGCGCCCTCGCCCCAGCCCAGCATCAGCGGGATCGCCGCGCCGAGCGCCGCCAGCGTGGTCATCAGGATCGGCCGGAAGCGCAGCAGCGCCGCCTGGTGGATCGCCTCCTGCGCCGGCTTGCCCTGCTCGCGCTGCGCATCGAGCGCGAAGTCGATCATCATGATCGCGTTCTTCTTGACGATGCCGATCAGCAGGATGATGCCGATGATGCCCACCACGCCCAGGGCGCTGCCGGTCAGCATCAGCGCCAGCAGCGCACCGACTCCCGCCGAGGGCAGCGTGGACAGGATGGTCAGCGGGTGCACGTAGCTCTCGTACAGCACGCCCAGCACGATGTACACGCACACCACCGCCGCCAGGATCAACCACAGCTGGTTTGCCAGCGACGACTGGTAGGCCGCCGCCGAGCCCAGGAAGTTCAGGCTCACCGAGGTGGGCAGCGCGGCTTCCTTCGCCGCCTGCCGCACCGCCGCCACCGCCTGCCCCAGCGACACGCCCGGCGCGGTGTCGAAGCCCACCGTCGCCGACGGGTACTGGGCCACGTGCGTGATCTGCAGCGGCGCGCGCTTCTCGCTGATGCGGGCGATGGCCGACAGCGGCGTCGAGCCGCCCGAGCCGGTGCGCAGCTGGATGCCGGCCAGCACCTGGGGCGTGGCGCTGGCCTCCGGCCGCGCCTCCAGGATCACCCGGTACTGGTTGGTCTGGGTGAAGATGGTCGAGACGATGCGCTGGCCGAAGGCGCTGTACAAGGCCTCGTCGATGGCCGCCGCCGTGATGTTCAGGCGTGCAGCCGTGTCGCGGTCGACGTCGACGTAGATGGCCGCCCCGCTGGCGCCGGCATCGGTCACCGGGTTGCGCACCTGCGGCACCGCCTGCAGGCGCTGCACCAGCCGCTCGGCCCACTGGTGGACGCTGGCGCTGTCGGCGCCCTCCAGCGCGAAGCGGTACTGGGTCGGGCCGGACTCGGCATCGATGGTCAGGTCCTGCACCGGCTGCAGGTACAGCGTGGCGCCCGGCACCTGGTGGGCCCGCTGGCGCAGCCGCTCCAGCAGCGCCGGCTGGTCGCCGCGGCTGCTGGTCAAATTGATCAGCAGCCGGCCGGTGTGCAGCATGGTGTTGTTGGCCGCGTCGACGCCGACGAAGCTGGCGATGCTGGCCACTTCCGGCTCTTCCAGCAGGGCCTGCACCACCTCCTGCTGCAGCTGCGCCATCCGCGGATAAGCGATCGATTCCTGCGCCTCCACCCGAGCCTGCAGCTGGCCGCTGTTCTGGGTCGGGAACAGCTCCTTGGGGATGACGACGTACAGCAGCACGGTCAGCACCAGCGTGCCCAGCGCCACCAGCAGGGTCAGGGTCTGGCGCTGCAGCACCCAGACCAGCGCCCGGTCGTAGTGGTGGATCAGGCGGTCGAAGCGGCGCTGCAGCCGCGCGCCCAGCCCGGTGCCGGCCGCCTCGCCGCCGGGGTGCGCCTTCAGCCAGCGCGCCGACATCATCGGCACCAGGGTCAGCGACACCACCGCGGAGATCAGGATGGTGATGGCCAGCGTGACGGCGAATTCGCGGAACAGCCGCCCGACCACGTCGCCCATGAACAGCAGCGGGATCAGCACCGCGATCAGCGACACCGTCAGCGAGATGATGGTGAAGCCGATCTCGCTGGCGCCCTCGATCGCCGCGTCCAGCGGGCGCTTGCCCATTTCCAGGTGCCGCTGCACGTTCTCGATCATCACGATCGCGTCGTCGACCACGAAGCCGCTGGCGATGGTCAGCGCCATCAGCGACAGGTTGTTCAGGCTGTACCCCATCAGGTACATCACGCCGCAGGCGCCCACCAGCGAGATCGGCACCGCCAGGCTGGCGATGACGGTGGCGCGCGGGCTGTGCAGGAAGGCGAAGATCACCAGCACCACCAGCAGCACCGCCAGCACCAGCTCGATCTGCACGTGCTGCACCGAGGCGCGGATGCCGGTGGTACGGTCGGACAGCACGTCCACGTGCAGCGCCGCCGGCAGCCCGGCCATCAGCTCGGGCAGGCGCTGCTGGATGGCGTCGACGGTGGCGATCACGTTGGCGCCCGGCTGGCGCTGCACGTTCAGGATGATGGCCGGCTCGACCCGCCCATCCCGGGCCGACCAGGCGCCCAGCTTGACGTTCTCGGCGCTCTCCACCACCTGCGCCACCTGGCGCAGGCGGATCGGCGCGCCGTTGCGGTAGCTGACGACCAGGTTGGCGTAGTCCTCGGCGGCGAGCAGCTGGTCGTTGGAGTTGATGGTCCAGGACCGGGCGGTGCCGTCGATGCTGCCCTTGGCGCCATTGGCGTTGGCGGCGTTGATCGCGCTGCGGACGTTGTCCAGCGTCAGCCCGTAGGACGCCAGCTCGCGGGTGTTGACCTGCACGCGCACGGCGGGCCGCTGTCCGCCCGCCAGCGTGACCAGGCCGACCCCCGGCACCTGGCTGATCTTCAGCGCCAGCCGGGTGTTGACCAGGTTCTGCACGTCCGGCAGCGGCATCTGGTCGGAGGTGATGGCCAGGGTCAGCACCGGCGCGTCGGCCGGGTTGACCTTGGCGTAGATCGGCGGTGCCGGCAGGTCGGCCGGCAGCAGCGTGGCGCCGGCGTTGATCGCGGCCTGCACCTGCTGCTCGGCGACGTCGAGCGCCAGGCCCAGGCTGAACTGCAGCGTGACGATGGACACGCCCGCCGCGCTGGTCGAACTCATGCGCGCCAGGCCGGCCATCTGGCCGAACTGCCGCTCCAGCGGCGCGGTGACGGTCTGGGCCATCACCTCCGGGCTGGCGCCGGGGTACAGCGTCTGCACCTGGATGGTCGGGTAGTCGACCTGCGGCAGCGCCGACAGCGGCATCAGCCGCAGCCCGACCAGGCCGGCCAGCACGATCGCCAGCATCAGCAGCGAGGTCGCCACCGGGCGCAGGATGAAGGGACGGGAGGGACTCATTGGCCGCCCGAGCGGCGCTGCTGCTGCAGTTGCTGCCAGCGCTCCATGGCCTGCGGCTCGCCGCGGTCGATGGCTTCCAGGAATCGCTTGCGTCGATCGAGCTGGGCGGGGTCGCCCTGGGCGGCATCGAGCAGGCGCTGGCGCTGCTCGGGGGTCGGCCCGGCGATCGCGGCGCGCGGGGTCGCGCCGGCATCGGCCGGCGACCGGCTGGCGACCGCGGGGCCGCCATTCGCCCGCGCCGCGCCGGCGCCGTCCGGCCCCGGGGCCGGCGTGGCGCCCGGGGCACCGCCGCGCGGCGCGGAAGCCCCCGGGGCGGGTGCACCGCGCGCACCCGCGGCACCGGGACGCGGCCCCTCGCCCGGCAAGGCCACGCGCGAGCCGTCGCGCAGGCGGTCGGCGCCTTCCGTGACCACGCGCTCGCCGGCCTGCAGGCCGCTAGTGACCTGCACGCGATCGGCCGTCGCCTCGCCGCGCCGCACGTTGCGCAGCTGCACGGTGCGGTCGTCCTTGAGCACGAACACGTAGTCGCCGTTGGCGCCGGTGCGCAGCGCCGCCAGCGGGACGGTCACGGCGCCCTCGACGGTGCGCAGCCGCAGCTGCACGTTGACGAACTGGTTGGGAAAGAGCGCCTGCCCGGCGTTGTCGAAGCGGGCCTTGGCGCGCACCGTGCCGGTCTGCACGTCCACCTGGTTGTCCAGCGACTGGTAGCGGCCGGTCTCCAGCTCGCGGCTGCGCGTGCTGTCCAGCGCTCGCACCGGCAGCGCCTCGGCGCGTGCCGCCTGCACCAGCGCGCCGACCCGGTCCTGCGGGATGGCGAACTCCACGTCGATCGGCGAGAGCTGGGTGACCACCGCGATGCCGTTGGTGTCGCTGGGGCCGACCACGTTGCCCACGTCCACCGTGCGCAGGCCGACCCGGCCGGTGATCGGCGAAACCACGCGCGTGTAGCCCAGGTTCAGCCGCGCCGTCGCCTCGTTCGCCTTGGACACCACGACCGCCGCTTCCAGCTGCTTGACCAGCGCGGCCTGGGTGTCGACCTCCTGCCGCGCGATCGAATCCTGCTCCAGCAGGGTGCGGAAGCGCTGCAGCGTGACCCGCGCCGCATCGAGCTGGGCCTCGTCGCGCATGCGCTGGCCGGTGGCCTGCTGCAGCGCCATCTCGAACTGGCGCGGGTCGATGGTGGCCAGCAACTCGCCCTGGCGCACCGCCTGGCCTTCCTTGTAGTGCACCTGCAGCAGCACGCCCGAGACCTGCGGGCGCACCCGCACCGTGGCGAGCGGGCTCACGGTGCCGAGCGCGTCCAGCGTGACCGGGATGTCGGAGCGTTCGGCCACGGCCACCCCGACGGTGGTGGCCGGGCCGCCGCGCCCGGCGCCGAAACCCGGCCCGCCGGCCGGCGCGGCCGGCTGCCGGGTCAGGCTCCAGGCCAGCCAGGCCAGGCCCCCCACCAGCAGCAGCGCGACCAGGCTGCCCAGCAGCTTGCCGCGCCGGCCCAGGCGGCGGGGCGGTGGATGCGCGGATTCGGCAGGAGCGGAGCGGTCGGATTCGCGGGTGGGGTCGGATTGCATTCTTCTGGGTAAGTCCGGGGCGGGGCCGGCTCTGCCGTCGCCGCGCACCGTGCGGCGGTCGCCTGCGACTGTAGGGCCTTTGCGCAGGCCGGGCTTGCCAGGGCAGCTTGCCCCGCCCAGGTGTCGCCCGCTTGGCCCCCAGGTTTCGGAATTGCAAACGTGTGTATGCGCGGGTCCTCCGCCCCTGCCTGCACGGGGGGGCCGGATTGGCGCGGAGGATGGCTTCGAGCGGGCCGTGGCGGGCTCAGTGGCCCGAGCCGCCGATCAGGACGTGATCACCGCCAGCACGCTGCAGGGCGAGTGCTCGATCAGGGCGCCGGAGATGGAGCCGCGCCACCAGCGGGCGGCCCAGCTGTCGAGGTGCTTGTGGCCGACGATGATGAGGTTGGCCTCGACCTTGCGCGCGTACCGGGTGATCTCTTCCACCGCCTCGCCGGTGACGACCTCGCCGCGGGCGGGATGGCCGGTCTGCTCGAGCCGGCGCAGGCCGTCCTGCAGGATGGCCTGGTACTTGGCGCGCTCGCGCTCCTCCAGTTCGACGTCGTACACGCCGCCCTCGAGCCCGACGAAGCTCATGGCCGACGGCATCACCGCCACCAGGAACAGCTCGGCGCCGGACCATTGCGCGACTTCGCGGCAATCGAGCAGCGCCTTCTGGCCGGCATCGCTGCCGTCGTAGGCCAACAGGATTCGCTTGTACATGCGGGTCTCCCGGGAGTGCTGGGTGGATCCAACCTTACCGCCGCGCAGCCGGGCCGCCACAGGGCATTAACCCGATGCTGGCACCGCAAGGCCAGCTCAAGCAATGAGGCCATCGAGGACGCCGGCGTCGAAGTGGGTGTCGATGAAGGCGGCCAGGCCGTCGAACACGGCATCGAGTCCGGGCCCCGTCGAACCGAACAGCGCGCCGAGAAGCGCCGGATCCTCGAACAGGCCATGCAGGTACACGCCCAGCACGTTGCCTGCGGCGTTCTGCCAGGCCAGGCCCTGCGCCATCGCCACGCGTGCGAGCGCCATCCCGGCGTGCTGGGCGGTGCGGCCATGGCGGATCTCGTAGCCGCGCACCGGCAGGCCCGAGAGCGCCGACCACGGACCCTGCAGCGGGCCGAAGCGCGCCTGCGTGCGCCGCACCGTCTTGTCGGGCGCGAAGGCGGTCACCAGCGGCAGCAGGCCGAGGCCCGGCCCGTTGCCGTCGATGCCGTGCGGATCGACCAGCGCCTCGCCCAGCATCTGCAGCCCGCCGCAGATGCCCAGCACCGCACCACCGCCCTCCGCGTGGGCGGCGATCGCCGGCGCCAGCCGCTGCGCGCGCAGCCAGGCCAGGTCGCTGCTGGTGTGCTTGGAGCCGGGCAGCACGATCCAGTCCGCGCCGTCGAGTTCCGCGGGGCTGCGCGCCCAGCGCACCCGCACGCCGGGCAGTGCGAACAGCGGCTGGAACTCGTCGTGGTTGCTGATGCGCGGGTAGGCGACGATGGCCACGGTCGTGCGCCCCCTGCCGCCGGCCGGGCCGGGCTGCGCTGCCGGCTCGTCGATCGCCAGCCCGTCCTCCTGCGGCAGGCCGTGCCCGCGCCACATCGGCAGCGTCGCCACGGTCGGCACGCCGGTGAGCTGCTGCAGCTGCTGCGGGCCGGGCGCCAGCAGCGCCGCATCGCCGCGGAACTTGTTCAGCACGAAGCCGCGCATCAGCCTGCGCTCGCGCTCGTCCAGCAGCGCCCAGGTGCCGTACAGGTGGGCGAACGCGCCGCCGCGGTCGATGTCGGTGACCAGCAGGCAGCGCGCATCCGCATGCAGCGCGGTGCGCAGGTTGACGATGTCGTCGTCCTTCAGGTTGATCTCGGCCGGCGATCCCGCGCCCTCGATCACCACCACGTCGTTCTGCGCCCGCAGCTCGTCGAGCGCTGCGGCCACCTGCGGCCACACGCGGGCGCTGCGCCCGCGCCAGGGCGTGCGCGACAGGCCTTCGTCGACTTGCCCGAGCAGGACCACCTGGCTGCGCGTGTCGGACTCGGGCTTGAGCAGCAGCGGGTTCATGCGCACGTCCGGCTCGGCCCGCGCCGCCAGCGCCTGGAAGTACTGCGCGCTGCCGATCTCGCCGCCGGCCACCACGCGCGCGTTGTTGCTCATGTTCTGCGCCTTGAACGGCGCCACCGTCAGGCCCTGGCGCGCGTAGCGGCGGCACAGGGCGGTGGCCAGCCAGCTCTTGCCGGCGCCGCTGGTGGTGCCCAGCACCATGACGCAGCGCGCGGTCATCGCCGGGCCTTTGCCGCGGCGCGCCGGGCCCTGGGCTCGCAGGCGATGCGGCGGCTCATGGTTCGGCCAGCGCCACCCAGTGGCGATCCAGCGCGTGGACCCGGATGCGGCCGTCGAACACCTGGCGCACGGCTTCGTGGGTGGCGCCGTCGTGCGTCGGTCCGTGGTGCAGCACGCGCCCGTCGGCCACCACCAGCAGGTCGTCCGCACGCAGCGCCAGCGTGAGCTCGTGCAGCACGGTGACGGCGGTGCCGCCGCCGGCCACGTGGCGGCGCACCAGCGCCAGCACGTCGGCCTGGTGCGGCGGGTCCAGGTTGGCCAGCGGCTCGTCCATCAGCAGCACCGGCGCCTGCACCGCCAGCGCACGGGCCAGCAGCACGCGCTGGCGCTCGCCGCCGGACAACTGGCCGAGCGGCCGCGCCCGCCAGTCCCAGCACTGGGTCTGGCGCATCGCGTCCTCCACGCCGGCGTGGTCGGCGGCGGTGGGCGCAGCCAGCCAGGGGTGGTGCGGCAGGCGGCCCAGCATGGCGACGTCCCAGGCCCGCAGGTCCTCGGCACCGGCTTCCTGGCCCTGTCCCAGCCAGGCCAGGGCGCGGGCGCGCTCGCGGCGGGGCCAGTCGGGCACGGGGCGCCCGAGCAGGTCGACCCGGCCCTGCACGGGCAGCAGCTGCGCCAGCGCCTTCAGCAGCGTCGTCTTGCCGGCGCCGTTGGGCCCGACCACCGCCGTCCAGCGGCCCTGCGGCAGCGACAGGTCGACGCCGCGCAGCACCTCGCGGCCGGCCAGCGTCACCCGCAGGCCCTGGGCGGCGAGCGCCGGCACCGCCCGGTTCATGCCGCCCTCCGGTGCATCAGCCAGAGCAGGTAGGCGCCGCCCAGCAACGCGGTGAGCACGCCCACCGGCAGTTCGCGCGGCGCCAGCAGCCAGCGCGAGAGCACGTCGGCCGCCAGCAGCAGCACGCCGCCGGCCAGCGCCGACAGCGCCAGCAGCGCCCGGTGCGTCGGCCGCACGGCGGAGCGCACGATGTGCGGCGCCACCAGGCCGACGAAGGCGATCAGGCCGACCTGCGCGACCGCCGCCCCGGTGGCCAGCGCGATCGCGCCGACCAGGCCCCGGCGCACCGCGTTCAAGGACAGGCCCAGGCTGGCGGCCGCGGCTTCACCCAGCGCCAGGGCATCGAGCGCCGGGCTGAGCACCAGCGCACCCGCCAGCACCAGCGCGCCCATCGCCGCCAGCAGCAGCGTGCCGGTCCAGCCGAGCAGGCCGGTGGTGCCGAGCAGGAACGCCTGCATGGCCCGCAGCACGTCGGGCGACCACAGCATCACCAGCGCGGCCAGCGCGCCGAACACCACGCCGACGATCACGCCGGCCAGCAGCAGCCGCAGCGTGTGCTGCACGCCGCGCGCCAGCACCAGCGTGAGCAGCACCGCGGCCATCGCGCCGAGGAAGCCGGCGCCGGCCAGGCCCAGTTGCGCCAGCGCGCCGGCGGCCGTCCCCGGCGCCGCCCCCATCGCCACCAGCAGCACGGCGACGCCGAAGGCTGCGCCGGTGGAGCTGCCCATCAAATACGGATCGGCCAGCGGGTTGCGGAACAGGCCCTGCGCCAGGGCGCCGGCCAGCCCGAGCAGCGCGCCGGCGAGCCAGGCGCCCAGGCTGCGCGGCACGCGGATGTCCCAGGTGATGGCGCGCGCGGCTTCCGTGCCGTCCCACAGCGGCTCCCAGCCGAGCGAGCCGACGGCGGCGCCCAGCAGCAGCAGCAGCAGGCTGGCGGCCAGCGCCGCGCCGGTGAACCAGCGCACGCGCCGGGCCTGCGCGTCCAGCCAGGCATCGGTGCGGCTCGCCGCGGTGCGCCCGGTCTCCAGGGTCTTGTCGGCGCTGTTCATCGGTGCTCGGCCAGCCGCCCCGCCAGGCAGTCGGCCATCAGTTGCGCCGCGTCGGCCAGCCGCGGCCCCGGCCGGGCGAGCACGTCGCCCTGCTCCGCCGTGAAGCGGCATACGCGGCCTTCGCGCAGGGCCCGGATGCGCGGCCAGCCCGGCCGCGCCGCGAGCGCCGCGGCATCGCGCTGCCAGGCCATGATCACCTGCGGGTCGGCGCGCACCACGAACTCGGGGTTGAGCAGCGGCACCGTGCCCAGCCGGCCCGGCACCACGTTCACCGCCCCGAGCCGCGCCAGGATCTCGCCGATGTGGGACGACTCGCTGGCCGCATAGGGGCCGCTGCTCACCTCGAAGTAGACGGTCGTGCCGCGGCGCTCGCGCGGCACGCTGCGGGCGGCGGCATCGACGCCGGCGCCGATGCGCTGCCACACGGCCTCGGCGCCGCCCACCTGCAGCGCGTCGGCGACCCCCGCCAGCACGCGGCGCACGTCGGCCAGGGTCTTGATGTCGAAGCCCATCACCGGCAGCCCCAGCGCCTGCAGGCGGCCGAGCGCACGCGAGGTGGACGACAGCAGCACCAGGTCGGGTTGCAGGCCGACGATGCGCTCGATGCGCGGGTCGTCCACGCCGCCGACGCGCGGCAGCGATTGCACCGATGCCGGCCAGTTGGCGTAGTCGTCGACGCCCACCAGCCGGTCGCAGGCGCCCAGCGCGCACACGGTCTCGCCCAGCGAAGGCAGCAGCGTCACGATGCGGCGGGGCGGCTGGCGCAGCTCCACCGCCACGCCGCGGTCGTCGGTCACGGTGACGGCCAGGACCGGCGCCGCGGCCAGCACGAATATCAGCGCGGCCAGCAGGCGCCTCATGCGCTTGCCTTCAGCACCAGAGGCAGGCCGTTGGACATCAGCGTGACCCGTTCGCAGGCCGCCGCGGCCTGCCGGTCGAGCCGGCCCAGGGTCTCGGCGTACTGGCGCGCATCGCGGCCGCCCAGGTCACCGGCATCGCCGGCGTGGCCGACCAGCACCAGCGGACCGGCGCAGGCAGCGATGGCATCCGCCAGCGACGCAGGCGGCGCCCCCTCGGCCCTTCTTCCAGGGTCGGCGATCAGGTCATGGCCGGACGGCTGATCCACCGTCCCCATCATCAGCGCCGTCAGCCACAGCGTCAGGGCATCGGCCACCACCAGCGTGCCGGGCCGGCTGCTGGCGCCCAGCGCGTGCGCCAGCGCCAGCGGCTCCTCCGCCGTGCGCAGGCGGCCCGGCGCCGCGTCGCGGGCCGCCCGCGCGACCCGCTCGCGCATCTCCGCGTCCCAGGCCTGGGCGCAGGCCACGTAGATGGCCTCGTGCGCCGCCGACAGCGACAGCCAGGCGCCGGCGAGCGCGACCGCGCGCGCGGCCTGGCCGCCTGCCGGCGTCCCCAGCACCAGCTCGCTGCGGGCCACGCGCAGGTCAGCCATGGCGGGCGCCCCAGTCCATGACGATGCGGTGCAGCTGCTCGACGCCGTCGGTCAGCGCCGCCGGCCCGGGCTGCAGGATGTCGGCCGACTTGATCTCGAACAGCTGGCCGTCGCGCACCGCGTTCACCTGCTGCCAGCCGGGCCGCGCGGCGACGCGCTCAGGCCTGAATTTCTTGCCGCACCAGGAGCCGATCACGATGTCCGGGTTACGCCGCACCACCTCGCCGGGATCGGCCAGGATGCGGTCCTTGCCCAGCGGCTGCGCCGCCAGCTCGGGAAAGCAATCGTCACCGCCGGCGATGCCCAGCAGCTCGCTGACCCAGCGGATGCCGCTGATCAGCGGCTCGTCCCATTCCTCGAAGAACACGCGCGGGCGGCGCGGCAGCGCCGCCGCCGCCGCGCGGATCGCGTCGAGCCGCTCGCGCATCGCCTGCAGCAGCTCCAGCCCGCGCTCGGCGCGGCCGACCAGGGCTGCCACCTGGAACAGCATGGCGAAGACCTGATCGACGCTGCGCTGGTTGAAGATGGTGACCTGCACGCCGCGCCGCACCAGCTCGGCGGCGATGTCGGCCTGCAGGTCGGAGAAGCCGAACACGCAGTCCGGCTCCAGCGCCAGGATCCGGTCGATCTTCGCCGAGGTGAAGGCGCTGACCCGCGGCTTGTCCTGGCGCGCCCTAGGCGGGCGCACCGTGTAGCCGGAGATGCCCACGATCCGCGCCTCCTCGCCGAGCAGGTACAGCCATTCGGTCGTCTCCTCGGTGAGGCAGACGATGCGGCGCGGTCCGCAGGGCAAGGCGATCATCGGGCCACTTTACTTCGGCTGCCAGCGCAGGGTCAGGTAGAACTCGCGCCCCGGCTGGTTGTAGCCGTAGGCGGTTTCGTAGCGCCTGTCGGCCAGGTTGTTCAGCCGGGCCTGGAGCGACCACCCGGGCGCGAACCGCCAGTCGGCGTAGAGATCGGCCGTGGCGTAGCCGCCCAGAGGCTGCGAGTTGGCCACGTCGTCGTAGCGTTTGCCGACGCCCAGCAGGTTGGCTCCCACGGTCCACTTCGAATCGACCTGCCAGTCGGCGCCCAGGTTGGCGGCATGGCGGGCCCGGCGCGGCAGCAACTGCTGGGTCACGGCGTTGCGGGGATCCAGGAATTCCAGGTTGGCGCGCAGCGCCACACGCTCCACCTTCCCCGTGTACCCCAGCGACCAGCCGTCGATGCGCACCCGCGGGATGTTCACCGGCAGGGTGGTGTTGGTCATGAAGCCGCGGATGCGGTTGTCGAACCGCACCAGCCTGAGCTCGTGCTCGCCGGCGGTGTAGGTCACGCCCAGGTCCGTGTTGCGGCCGCGCTCAGGCTGCAGCAGCGGATTGCCGAAGCGCGGGAAGTACAGCTGGTTGAACGAAGGCGCGACGAAGGACGTGCCATGCGAGGCATGCACCCGCCATGCGGGCGAGAAGCGGTAGCCGTAGCCGGCAAACCAGGTGTCGGCCGTGCCGAACTGCGAGTTGCGGTCGCGGCGTGCATTGGCCTGCCAGCTGTGGCCACCCGTGCTGCCGTTCAGGCCCAGGAACACCGCGTCGATCGCGCGCGAGCTGACGGTGTAGGCGGTGGTGGCGTCCACGTCCTGCTCGCGCCGTTCCAGGCCGGCGAGCACCGCACCCAGCGGCGAGTCGACGTGGTTCTGCCAGGTCCACTGAGTCTCGCGCGTGCGGAACGCACCCGGGAAGTTCGCCTCGATGATGTTCGCGGTGTCGCTCGCCTGCGAGACCCGCAACTCCGTGCGCCAGCCCTCCAGCACGCGCCCTTCGACGCCGGCACGGGCCGTGGTGGCGCGGATCGCGGTGCGCGCGTTCACGCCCAGGCCGTCGTCGTACCAGCTGATGCCGTCCGAATGCATCAGGCCCGCATCCGCGCGCCAGCCGCCGCCGAAGTCATGGCTCACGGAGGCGTTGACCGCGTCCTGGTAGAAGGGGTCCACGTCCGGGTTGTAGTTGCCGAACGGGACGTAGGGCTGGGTGCTGTTGAAGCCGCGCTCGCGCAGGCGCTGTGCGCCGAGGGCGTAGCGCCAGCCGCCCTGCCCTCCTTGCAGGCCGCCTGCCGCGAGCCAGTGGCGGTTGCTGCCGGCGGTCAGGGCGGCGTGCGGATGGAAGCCTTCCTGGCCGCGCCGCGTGAACACCTGCACGACGCCGCCCACGCCCTCGCTGCCGTACAGCGCGGAGGCCGGACCCTTGAGGATCTCGATGCGCTCGATCATCTCCACCGGCAGGGCGTCCCAGGTCGGCGTGCCGGCGGTGGCCGAACCGATGCGCACGCCGTCGACCATCAGGATGGTGTGGCGGTTCTCGGCGCCGCGGATGAACACGCTCGGCTGCTTGCCGCGGCCGCCGTTGGAGGACATCTGCACGCCGGCAGTGCGCGCAAGCAGTTCCGGCAGGGTGCGGGCGGACGAGGCCTCGATGGCGGCGCGGTCGACCACCTGCACCTCGCTGACCAGGTCATCCGCCAGGGTGGGCGAACGGGTGGCGGTGACGACGGTGGGCTTGAGCGTGCCCGTCTGGGCGTGCGTGAAGACAGGGAAACAGGCAGCGAGCGCCAGCGACAGCCGGGCCAGTCGCGCCGAGGAACGGAAAGCGTTCATGGAAACGAGAAAGCAAGCGAGCCCCGGCCGGCTTCCCCGCCGGCATATGGGGCAATACGGCCGCGCAAGCGCAGCCACCTCGTTGGCCGGTATCCGGGCTGGCGGAGGACGCCTCCATCGCCTTCCCGGCGGCGTGAGTTTCGGCACGCGCGCCAGTGGCTTGCTGTGATGGGGCGGGCGCCTGCGGGGCAGGCGCCTCCGCTTACCGTTGCGGGGGCAGCGCAGGTTGGCTCGCTTTCCGCGCGGGCGCGGCGATTGCCACGCTGGCGGAGCAGGCTCCCTGCTTCCCGTTGAACTGCGGCATGCGAACCACACCGCGGGCACCAACGCGTCGATTCTAGGCGCAAGGCGAGCCGCAACCCTACAATCCCTTACAGCCATGGCCACCGCTTCCCAGGTCGATCAAATCGCCGAACGCGTCGAGCGCCTGCTCGTGCGCTACGAGGAGCTGCAGCGCACCAACGCGCTGCTGCAGCAGCAAGTGGACGCGCTCACCCAGGAACGGGATTCGCTCAAGTCGCGCCTGTCGGCGGCGCGGGCGCGGGTCGATGCGCTGCTCGAGCGCCTGCCCGACATGAACTCGGCCACCTGACATGCCCGCCACCAAGCAGATCGAAGTCCAGATCATGGGCCAGAGCTACCTGCTCGGCTGCCCCGAGGGCGGCGAAGGCCGGCTGCTGGAGGCGGTGGAGAAGGTCGACACCGCCATGTGCCGCATCCGCGACGCCGGCAAGGTCAAGGCGCGCGACCGCATCGCGGTGCTGGCGGCGCTGAACCTCGCGTTCGACGTGGCCGACCGGCAGGCGCCCCCGCCCGCGCCGCCGGCCGCCGAGGGCGAGTTCGATCCGCGCCTGGCGCTGCTGCTCGATCGGCTCGATCGCGCGCTGGGCCAGGATGGGCGCCTGATCTAGCAAGCGGCGGCTGCAGCCGGCCCTGTCAAGCTCGGCGGCGCATTGTCCGAACCATGCCGGTGTTTTGCGCCGCAAGCGCCCCACGCGCGCAGGCCAGCCCCTAGAATGACCTTCGTCTGCAGTGCATGCCGGGCTTTATATTTCCTTGAACCAATGCTCTTCGAGCTCGGGCCTGGAACAAACCTGGCGAGCGTGAACGTCTCGCGTCAGATGATCCCAACGCCTGGTTGACCTAGCCCACCTGAACCCCCGGTTCAGGATGCCGGTCCGGTGGCAACTGCAGACACCCTATTCTGTCCACGATGAAATCGCTGCGCGATTTCATCGTGGTGACTAGCCAGATGACGAAGGCCGGAGTGAATCCGGCCTTCGTCATTGTGGGACCGCGCTGCACGTTGTTCCGCGCGGTCCGGCACATCGATCTGAAGCAAAGCATCAGATCGATGCTGGCTCAGCGACAATCGCGGGTTGCGCCTCGAACGGCGCGAACAGCAACAGCATGGACCTCGCGATTTACCTCGTTCTCGAACTGGCCGCGCTCGGCCTGGCCACCGGCTTCCTGGCCGGACTCCTGGGCATCGGAGGCGGCATGATCATGGTGCCGTTCATCACCCTGATCCTGGGCCAGCGCGGCGTCGATCCCGACCTGGCGGTGAAGATGGCGATCGCCACCTCCATGGCCACCATCATCTTCACCTCGGTCTCCAGCGTGCGCGCCCACCACAAGCGCGGCGCGGTGCGCTGGGACCTCGTCAAGCGGCTCGCTCCCGGCATCGTGATCGGCAGCCTGGCCGGCAGCCTGGGCGTGTTCGCACTGCTCAAGGGCAGCGTGCTGGCCATCGTCTTCGCCGGCTTCGTCGGCTTCTCGGCCACCCAGATGTTCCTGAACAAGAAGCCCAAGCCGACCCGCCAGATGCCCGGCACCGCCGGCACGGTGGCGGCCGGCGGCGTGATCGGCTTCCTTTCAGGCCTGGTGGGCGCCGGCGGCGGCTTCATCAGCGTGCCCTTCATGGCCTGGTGCAACGTCGCCATCCACAACGCGGTCGCGACCTCGGCCGCGCTCGGCTTCCCGATCGCGGTGGCCAACGTGGTCGGCTACGTCGGCAGCGGGATGCGGGTCGGGGGCTTGCCGCCGGGCTCGTTCGGCTACATCTGGCTGCCGGCGCTGGCCGTGATCGCGCTGGCCAGCGTCAGCACCGCCCCGCTCGGCGCGCGCGCCGCCCACGCCCTGCCGGTCGCCCGGCTCAAGCGGATCTTCGCCAGCATCCTGTACGTGCTGGCCGCCTACATGCTCTACAAGGGCCTGGCGGGCTGACGCTTCCCGCGCCCGCTGCGTCACCTCGCGCAGCACCTGCAGCACCAGTTCCGGCTGCGTCAGTTGCGGGAAGTGCCCGCTGCGCCGTGCGATCACCTGCCGGCCCAGCGGCGACAGCTGCGCCAGCGCCCGCTGGTGCTCCTGGCGCCGCCGCAGCTCGCCGGCCGGCACCAGCCAGCGCGGCGGCTCGCGGCCGCCGCTGACCACGACCAGCGGCACCGGCGGGAACGCCGCGGCGGACTCGACCTCGCGCACCGTCTGGCCGATCCGCTCCAGCTCCAGATGCACGTTTGCGCGCAGCCGGCGCCGGGGCACCGACAGCAGCTTCGCCAGCACCCGCGCCAGGCGCCCTTCGTGCCCTTCGAGCGATGCGCCGTCCCGCGGGTGGGTCGCCTCCAGCAGCACCACGCCGGCCACTTCGGCCGGATGGCAGCGTGCGAAGAGCTGGGCATGCAGGCCGCCGAGCGAGTGGCCGACCAGCACATAGGGGGGCGACAGCCGCAGCGCCGACAGCAGCTGGCGCAAGGCGGCCACCACCGCGCTGGCCGCTTGCGGCCGGCGCGCCACGCTGGCGCCGGCGCCGGCGCGGTTCCAGGCCAGCGTGCGGCCGATCGCCTCGATGCCGGGGTACAGGCGGCTCCAGCCCTCCAGCGTCACGCCGGCGCCGCTGAGCAGGACCAGCGGCGGCGACCCCTCACCCGACAGCACGAATTCCACCGCGCCGGCGGATATCTCCAGCCGGCGACGCGGCGGCAAGGAACCGGCTCGCACCCGCGTTCAGGCTCCGCCGATGCCGCGCACCACCTTGCCGGTGCCTTCGCATTCCGGGCAGGGACCGCCATTGAGCTGGCCGCTGCCGCCGCAGGCGCGGCAGATGTCCTCGCCGGTGCCGGGCGTGCCGGGGGGCGCCTCGTCGCCGGGGGCCATGGGCAAAGTCGGCCCGGCGGCGCGAATGCCGGATGGGTCCGTCGCGGCTGCGGCCGATGGACGCAACGCCAGGTCGATGGCAGCGCCCGGATCCTCCTCGCCGGCCACGGATTCGCTCAGGTCGATGGGGCCGGTGCTCGGCAGTCGTTCGTCAGCCATGGCGTTCTCGCGGAAGGGTTCACCCATGCTAGGCATCCCGTGCGCGCCGCACCGTAGGACGGGGCCGGGCGAGCGCAACCGCGAGTGGGGACAGGCCGGACGAGTGCGGCCGCGCGTTGCACAGAGATACCTCAAGGCAGAGTTGCCGACGGCCTAGACTGCGGGCCGCCCCCGTTGGAGCGAACACCGCGACGAGCCGGCACGGCAGCAGCCCTGCCACGACGGCACTGGCGACGGCGACCGCAATTAGCTCTTCCATCGGCGCGCGGCACGCTGGCTCGTCATTTGACAAGCCGGCGCAATCGGCAGAAAACAGCGGCCGCGCGATGGCAAAAGATCAGCGGCCCGATGCAGCAGCCGGCCGCGGCACGCAGCCACGCGATACCACGACGCATCCATGAAAGAAACCACGGGCCTGCCCCAGTCGAACGACTCCCACTGCACCGCCGCAGGGGTGTCCCTGCTGGCGGGTTCCACGGCCAAGGCCGAAGCCATCGCCGAGAGCGACATGGCGGCCCTGGTGTCCGGCCACGACTGGGCGTCCACCCCGCTCGGCCCGGCCGAGCAGTGGCCGCAAAGCCTCAAGAGCGCGGTGCGCCTGATGCTGGCCTCGCGCTACCCGATGTTCATCTGCTGGGGGCCCCAGCTCACCTCCCTCTACAACGACGCCTACGTCGCCTTCCTCGGCCCGCGCCACCCCTGGGCGCTGGGCAGCAGCGCGCGCGAGACCTGGGCCGACATCTGGCACGTGGTGGGCCCGCAGGTGGACAGCGCGATGCAGCGCGGCGCCGCCACCTGGAACGACCGCGTGCTGCTGGTGATGCACCGCAAGGGCTTCGCCGAGGAAACCTACTTCACCTTTTCCTTCAGCCCCTGCTTCGACGACTCGGGCGAAGTCGGCGGCGTCTACTGCGCCTGCACCGACGAGACCGACCGGGTGCTGGGCGACCGCCGCCTCAAGAGCCTGGCGGCGCTGGCCGCGGCGGTGCAGGACTCGCACAACCCGCGCGAGGCCTGCGAGGCCGCCGCGCGCACGCTGGCCGGCAACCCGCATGACCTGCCCTTCGTGCTGCTGTACCTGCAGGAAGGCGACAGCGCGCGGCTGGCCGCCCGCTGCGGCGTCGATGACGCCCGGCTCGCCGTGCCGCAGGTCGCGCTGGCGGCGCCGGAAGGTCCCTGGCCGCTGGCCGCGGTGGCGGCGCGGCGCGAGCCGGCCGTGGTGGCCGGCGTCACCGCGCACGCCGAGGTGACGGCCGGGCCCTGGCCCGAACCGGTGGAGGACGCGATCGTGCTGCCGCTGCCGGCCAGTGCGCCGGGCGCGCCGGCCGGCTTCATGGTCGCCGGTCTCAACCCGCGCCGGCCGCTGGACGGCGACTACCGCGACTACCTGGGGCTGCTGGCCCAGCGGGTGGCCAGCGCCATCGCCGATGCGCGCAGTTTCGAGGCGGAGCAGCAGCGCGCCCGCTCGCTGGCCGAGCTGGATCGTGCCAAGACGCTGTTCTTCTCGAACGTCAGCCACGAGCTGCGCACGCCGCTGGCGCTGGTGCTGGGGCCGGTAAGCGACCTGCTCGAAGGCGGCGCCGTCAGCGGGCCGGCGCGCGACGCGCTGCGGCTGGCCCAGCGCAACGGCCATCGGCTGCAGCGGCTGGTCAACACGCTGCTGGAGTTCTCGCGCTTCGAAGGCGGCCGGGTGCAGGCGCGGTTCCGGCCGCTGGACCTCGGGGCCCACACCGCCGGCCTGGCCGCCTTCTTCCAGTCGGCCGCGACACGCGCGGGCCTGGCGCTGCACATCCGCTGCGAGCCGCTGCCCGAGCCGGTGTACGTGGACCGCAGCCTGTGGGAGAAGATCGTCTTCAACCTGGTGTCCAACGCGATCAAGTACACCCTGGTCGGGCAGGTCGTCGTGCGGCTGAAGCCCACGCCCACCGGGGCCCGGCTGGAAGTGTTGGACACCGGCGTGGGCATTCCCGAAGAGGCGCTGCCGCGCGTGTTCGAGCGCTTCTACCGGGTGGAAGGCGCGCACGGCCGCAGCATCGAGGGCACCGGCATCGGCCTGGCGCTGGTCGCCGAGCTGGTGCGGCTGCACGGCGGCACGGTGCAGGTGCAAAGCCGTCTGGGCGAAGGCAGCACCTTCACGGTCGATCTGCCCTGGGGCAGCGCCCACCTGGACCCCGGGCAGGTGGAGCAGGCCGGGGAAGCCGCCCCGGCCACCGAACCGCCGCGCGGCTGGCTGGACGAAGTCGAGGGCTGGATCGACCACACCGCGGCCGAACCGCTGCCGGCCGACTTCGCCTTCGCGCCGGCCTTGCCGCCACAGCCGCCGGCCGCCGGCCATCGCCCCCGGGTGCTGGTCGCCGACGACAACGCCGACATGCGCGCCTACCTGGCCCAGCTGGTGGGCCACGAGCACGAGGTGCAGGTGGTCGGCGACGGCTGGCAGGCCCTGCGGGCGATCGACGAATGGATGCCCGACCTGGTGGTCACCGACGCCAGCATGCCGGGGCTGGACGGCTTCGGGCTGCTGCAGCGCCTGCGCGCCGACCCCGGCACCGCCGCCTTGCCGGTGGTGATGCTGTCGGCCCGCGCCGGGCACGGCGCGCGCCTGCAGGCACTGGAGGCCGGCGCCGACGACTTCCTGGTCAAGCCCTTCCATGCGCGCGAGCTGCTCGCGCGCCTGTCGGCCACGCTGCGGCTGGCGCAGGTGCGGCGCGAGGCGATGGAGCGCGAGCAGGCGCTGCGCGCCGAGGTGCAGGAGGTGCTGGAGAGCGTCACCGACAGCTTCGTCGTGGTCGACCGGGACTGGCTTTTCACCTACGTCAACGGCGCCGCCGAGGCGGTGTTCGGCCGGTCGCGCGAAAGCATGCTGGGCCGCAGCTACTGGGAGCTGTTTCCCAAGGCGCGCGGATCGGTGTTCGAGGAGCCGTTGCTGCGCGCCATGCGCGAGCGCGAGCCGACCACCGTGGACGGGCCGATCGACCCCATGGCCGGCTGGTTCGAAGCCAGCATCTACCCGGTCGCTTCGGGCGGGCTGGCCTGCTCGTTCCGCGACGTACTGCAGACCCGGCTGCTGGAGCGCAGCATCCGCGAGAGCGAGGCGCAGCAGCGCTTCCTGGCCGACTTCGGCGGGCTGATGCAGCGCATCGAGGATCCCGAGGCGGTGCTCGATGCCGCGGTCCGGGCGCTGGCCGAATACCTGCGGGCCGATCGCTGCACCTGGGTGCTGTTCGACGAGGACGAGGACAGCTTCGAGATCCGCGGCGAGTTCCGGCGCGAGGGCCTGACCAGCAGCCTGGGCCGGTTGCGCCTGCGGGACTTCGGTGGTGAGCAGTTGCGGCTGTACCGCGCCGCCCTGCCCTTCGTCGTGCACGACATCGCCGGCGATGCCCGCATCGACGCCGCGCAGCGCGACGCGTTCCGGCTCATGGGCGCCGGCGCCCACGCGTCCTTCGGCATCCTGCGCGCCGGCCGGCTGGTGGCCGGCATCGGGGTGCAGCAGTGCACGGCGCGGCGCTGGAGCGAATCGGAGGTGGTGCTGCTGCAGGCGGCCACCCAGCGCTGCTGGGAGGCCTTCGAGCGCGCCCAGGTCCAGCGCCGCCAGCGCGAGGCGGCCGAAGCGCTGGCGCAGGCGCTGGCGGCGCTGCAGCAGGTCGAGCGGCGCAAGGACCAGTTCATCGCCACCCTGGCGCACGAGCTGCGCAACCCGCTGGCGCCCTTGCGCAACGGCGTGCAGTTGCTCGAGCTCGGCGGCGGCCCCGACAGCGGCGCGCGGGTACAGGCGATGATGCGCCGCCAGATCGACCATCTGGTGCGGCTGGTCGACGACCTGCTGGAGGTCTCGCGCATCACCTCCGGCAAGGTGGTGCTGCAGCGCGGCCGGATGTCGCTGCACGAACTGCTGGCCGGGGCGGTCGAGTCCTGCCGGCCGGTGCTGGACGCCGCCCGCCACTCGCTGCACGTGGACATCGGCGCGGTGGCGGCCGTCGAGGTGGACGGCGACCCGCTGCGGCTGGGGCAGGTGTTCGCCAACCTGCTGAACAACTCGGCCAAGTACACCGACCCCGGCGGCCATGTCGCGCTGACCGCCCGGACCGACGGCGCGCAGGCCGTGGTGCAGGTGCAGGACAACGGCATGGGCCTGCCGCCCGAGATGCTGGAGGAGGTGTTCCAGCCCTTCGTGCAGGCCGACCGTTCGGCTGCGCGCGCGCAGGGCGGGCTGGGCATCGGCCTGTCGATCGTGCGCAGCCTGGTGGAGCTGCACGGCGGCGTGGTGTTCGCGCAGAGCGACGGCCCGGGCAAGGGCAGCACCTTCGAGGTCCGCATCCCGGTCCTGCCCGCGCAACAAGGCGAGGCCCCCGCGCCGGCCGCCGACCCGGCCGCACCGCCGGTGCAGCCGGAGGGGCCGTCGGTGCTGGTGGTCGATGACAACCGCGACGCCGCCGACAGCCTGGGCGCGATGCTGGAGATGATGGGGGCCACCACGCGCGTGGTCTACGGCGGCCCCGACGCGCTGGCGGCGGCGCAGGAGCAGCCGCCCCAGCTGGTGCTGCTGGACCTGGGCATGCCCGGCATGGACGGCTACGAGGTCGTGCGCCGGCTGGCCGGGCACCCGCGGCGCGATCGCATGCACGTGGTCGCGCTGACCGGCTGGGGCCAGGCCGAGGACCGCCAGCGCACGCGCGAGGCCGGCTTCGACGAGCACCTGGTCAAGCCGGCCGACATCGACACCCTGCAGGCGCTGCTGGGCCGGGTGGGCAGCGCGGTGGCGGGCTGACATCGCCGCGCCCCGCCGCGGCGCCCCGGATCGCTGCGAGCGGTTTCCCCGCACAAGCCCGACCTGGAAGCCGCTGCATTGGCGAGCCCATCGGCGCCCTGCCGCGGCAGCGGTTACCCTCGGAGCTTTTGAGTTTCCGCAGGAATGTCCCCTTCCACCGAGCCTTCCACCACGGCGCCGCCGGTGCGGCGCTTCAAGGATCCCGCCTACCGGCCGGTCGCCGGCACCCTGGCCGAGTTGCGCCAGCGCATCGACGCGCTGGATGACCAGATCGTGGCGCTGCTCGCGCAGCGCGCCGAATGCGTGCGCGACGCCACCCGCTTCAAGCGCGACGCCTTCCAGGTCCAGGCGCCGGCGCGCCAGGCCCAGGTGTTCGAGCGCGTGCGCGCCCTTGCCGCCGCGCACGAGACGTCCTTCCCCGGGCTGCCCGACATCGTGGAGTCCGCCTATCGCACCCTCGTGGCCGGCTACATCGCCGCCGAGGGCCAGTTGTTCCAGCAAACCGAAAGCATCGAACCATGAAGACGCCGTTCACCCGCCGCCTCGTCGCCCGCTCGCTGGCCGCCCTGGGTCTGGCCAGCTTCGCGCTGGCCGGGCTGGCCCAGCAGGCCTGGCCGCAGCGCCCGGTCAAGATCGTCGTGCCCTACGCGGCGGGCTCCTCGCCCGACGTCATCGCCCGCATCGTCGGCGAGCGCCTGTCGCCACGCCTGGGCCAGCCGGTGGTGGTGGAGAACCGCGCCGGCGCCGGCGGCAACAACGGCACCGGCGCCGTGGCCAAGTCGGCCGGCGACGGCTACACCTTCGTGATCAGCACCAACGGCCCGCTGGTCTACAACACGGTGATGTACAAGAACCTGCCGTACGACCCGTTCAAGGAACTGCGGCCGGTGGTGCTGGCCGGCGGCCAGCCCAACGTCTGCGCCGTGCGCGCCGACTCGGGCATCAATTCGCTGCGCGACCTGGTCGCGGCGATGAAGAAGAACCCGGGCGCGTTCAACTTCTCCTCCACCGGCGTCGGCAGCCTGTCGCACCTCGGCCCGGAGCTGCTCAAGATCAAGACCGACACCTACGCGGTGCACATCCCCTATGCCTCGTCGCCGCTGGCGATCATGGCGATCCTGCAGGGCGACGTGCAGTTCGCCTGCGTGCCGCCGGTGGCGGTGATGCCGCAGGTCAAGGCCGGCAAGATGCGCGCGCTGGCGGTGTCTACCGGCAAGCGCAGCACGCTGATGCCCGACATCCCGACCATGCGGGAAGCCGGCCTGCCGGAGATCGAGAACCTGGCCTGGATGGCGATCATGGCCCCGGCCAGCACGCCCGACGACATCGTCCAGCGCATGAACCGCGAGATCAACGCGGTGCTGGCCATGCCCGAGGTCAAGGAAAAGCTGAACAACCAGTTCATGGAACCGATCGGCGGCTCGACCGAGGACCTGGCGAAGTTCCTGCAGCAGGAACTGCGCGTGATGACGCCGGTGATCAAGCGCACCGGCATCACGATGGAGTGATCCGGGCGGCGTGAACGGGCGGCTCGAGCCGCCCGGGCCGCTTTCCCGCGCTGCGGCACGCGCGCGCCGCGCTCGCCCCGCTCGATCGCGTTCGCTTCGACCATCAGGGCCGCCACGAACGCGAAACACCGCCTGCTGGGCGCTCCCGCCCTCGCCGATGGGCGCCGGGCTGCCGCACTGGGCGTCCTGACCGGAGCGGGCCCGCAGGCGGGTGGACGGACGCCCGGCGCCGGCGGTTCTAGCCGGCAGCGGTCGCGGCCTCCTGCGGCAGCAGCGGCAGCCGCACGGTGAACGTGCTGCCCTGGCCGGGGCCCGCGCTCTCGGCGCTGAAGCTGCCCCCGTGCATCTGCACCAGCTTGCGCACCAGCGCCAGGCCGATGCCGAGGCCGCCCTGGGCGCGTTCGAGCGCATCGCGCGCCTGCACGAACATCTCGCCCAGGTGCGGCAGCACGTCGGCCGGGATGCCGATGCCGCGGTCCACCACGCTGATCGCGACCTGGTCGCCTTCGCGCGTGGCGCGCAGCCAGACGCCGCCTCCCGGATCGCTGTACTTGGTGGCGTTGACCACCAGGTTGGTCAGCACCTGCACCAGCCGCGTGAGGTCGGCCTGCACCGCCAGCGGCTCGGCCGGCAGGTCCACCTGCAGTGGGTGGCGGCCCGACTGCAAGGCGGGCCGGCAGGCCTCGATGACCGCGGCAACCAGCTCCTGCACCGTGACGCAGCGCAGGCGCAGCGTGATCTTGTCGCTGTTGATGCGCGAGACGTCGAGCAGGTCGTCCACCAGGTGCACCAGGTGGCGCAGCTGGCGATCCATGATGTCCAGCGTGCGCCGGGCCGGGCCCTCGGCGGGCAGCGCCGGCCCGCGGGACAGCACCGCCAGGCCGTTGCTGAGGGCGGCCAGCGGGTTGCGCAGCTCGTGCGCCAGGGTGGCGAGGAAGGCGTCCTTGCGGCGGTCCTGCTCCTGCAGTTCCTGCTCGCGCGCGCGCAAGGCCTGCTCGGCGGCGATGCGTTCGGTGATGTCGATGGAGGCGCCGACCAGCCCGATCACGGCGCCGCTCGCATCGCGCAGCGGCGCCTTGGACGACAGCCACCAGGCCGGGCTGCCGTCGGCCAGCCGGATCGGCTCCTCCAGCAGCTCGGCCACGCCCGAATCCATGATGCGGCGGTCGCGCGCCATCAAGGCGGCGGCCTGCTGCTTGTCTTCGAGGAACTCGAGGTCGGTCCTGCCGATGAATTCGGCCGGCGGCTTGCCGATCAGCTCGGCCGCGCCGCGGTTGGCCACCAGCATCCGCCCCTGCCGGTCCTTGGCATAGACCACGCCGGGCACCGCCTCGATGAAGCTGCTCAGCATGGCGTGCGCGCGGTCGCGCTCGGCCTGCGCGCGCAGCCGCTCCTCGATGCTGATCAGCACGCCGGGAAAGCGCAGCGGCCGGCCATCGCTGCCGAACTCGACCCGCCCGTTGGCCTCGACCCACTGGTACTCGCCGCCCTGGCGCCGGACCCGGTACTCGCAGCGGTAGCCGCCGCCGGACTCCATGGCCTGCGCGATGGCCCGGTTCACCCGGTCGATGTCGTCGGGGTGGATCGAGACCTTGACCTTGTCCAGCGGCAGCCCGCGGCGGCAATCCTGCGGATCGAGGCCGAAGGCGCGGGCGAACAGCGCGTCCGCCACGAAGCGGTCCTGCGGCACGTCCCACACCCAGGTGCCGATGATGGCGCCGGCGTCCAGCGCCAGCTGCATGCGTTCGGTCGCGGCCGCCGCTTCGCTGGCGAGCCGCCGCAGCTCCTCGACGCTGGATCCCTCGGGGACGCCGGCAATCGCAGGTGGTTGGATGGATCGGGCCATGTCCGGCCGGAATATTACAGGCCGGTATCCTGAACCGTATCAGCCGGGTACCCGGGGCCGCAGCCGTGCAGCCGGCGCACGGCGCCGGGCAACAGGCCCTTGCGTGGCGCGCATGAACCATCCGGGGCCGAAAATCGCCGAGGGCGCGTCGCGCCGACGCAGTTCCGGTCGATTCGGCCGTTGCGTCGGCAAGGAAACGCGGAGGCAAGGATGCACACACGAAGGGTCGTCGGCACAGCGGTCGGTGCGTTCGCGCTCTGGACGGCAGCGACCTGGTTGCTCGAGGGACGCATCGAGGCCCTGCGAAGGCCGGATGCCGCCCTCGACCGTGCCATCTACGCTCTGGTTGCCAACCTGCTCATCGGCCTCGCGCTCGGCATGCTCATCTTGCGCCGCTGGCGAGATGATTCGATGGACCCAGGCCGAAGCGGCTTCGGATCCGGCCGGCGCAGTGCGGCCTGGATTGCCGTCGGTGCCGTCGCGGGGCTGGCCTTCTACCGGATCCAGGGCACGCCCTCCACCCACCCGGTGGTCATCCTGAACGCCTTCGCCCAGGTCTTCGTCGTTTCGGCAGCCGAAGTGCTGGTGTGCTGGGCGCTGGTCGGGCGTGCGGTGGAGGCAGCCCTGGGTTCGCGAGGCCGGGCCACCGCCCTGGCGGTTGCGGCCATCGTTGCGAGCCTGTCGTTCGGGATCTACCACTTCGCGCACAGCCCACCCTTCAACACGTGGAGGATGGTCGCCCTCCTGTCGGTGGTAGGCCTCGCCACCAGCGCGTTCTTCTTCCTGAGCCGCGACGTCGCCGGCACCATCGTCTTCCACAACTTCCTGGGCACGTTCGGGGTGGTGCAGGCGTTGCGTGCCGCGGGCAGCCTGGCGGCCTTCGAGCAGCCGCAACCGGCCCTCCTCATGACCGCCGTCGTCACGTCGGCCGTGCTCGCCGGCGGGTACTACTGGCTCCGCCGCGACGTCCGCAGGACGGCTTGAGCGCCAGGTGCGCCGGAGCAGGCATGAGCGCTTCGCGCACGGCCGCGCCCATGCAAAAGGCCGGGCAAAGCCCGGCCTCGCTGCACGGACGGGGCCGCGGCCCCACCGCCTTACGGCTTGACGTAGTCGGAGATCACCTTCCACTTGCCGTCCTGGATCTGCGACAGGCGCGCCTGGTTGCTGCCCAGGCGCTTGGTCGCGCTGAACGTCGCCTCGGCGCTGCCGAAGATGTCGGGCGGGTACACCATGCTGTCCATGGCCTTGACGAAACTGTCGGTGGTCAGCTGGCCGCCGGCCTTGCTGGCAGCGCGGGCGAAGGCATCGATGGCGCCCCAGCCATAGACCGAGAAAACGGTCGGGTCCTCGTTGAACTTGGTCTTGTACTTGTTGGCCCAGAAGCGGATCGGCTGCGAGGCTTCGTCCAGGTAGGGATGCTGCACCGTCATGGTGGCGTACAGGCCGTTCATGGCCGGGCCGCCCAGCTTGTGGATCAGGTCGGTGTAGGCGGCGCTGGAGCCCAGGAAGGTCGGGTTGAAGCCGGTCTTGCGCGACTCGCCGATGGTGCCGATGGTCTCGCGGATGATGGTGCCCAGCACCACCAGGTCGCAGCCGGCCGCCTTCATGCGCGCCACCTGCGAGGAGAAGTCGGTGGCGCCGCGCTTGAAGGTGGTCTTCTCGGCGAATGCCATGCCCGCCGCCTTGAGGCCGTCCTCGCCGCCGCGCATGACCTCCAGGCCGAACTCGTCGTCCTGGTAGATGGTGCAGACCTTCTTGGCGTCCTTCTCCTTCACCAGCTTGGGCAGGGCGACACGGATCTGGTCGTAGTAGGTGGCGGCGAAGGCGTACTTCAGGCGGTGGTGCGGCTCGTACATCTCGCGCGCCGCCGTCACCGGGTAGAAGTTGATCACGTTCTTCTGGAACTGCACCGGCATGGCGGCCATGTTCTGGGCCGTGCCGATGTGCGCCACCATGGCGAAGATCTTGTCCTGGTTGACCAGCTTCTGCGCCGCCAGCACCGCCTTGCGCGGGTCGTAGCCGGAGTCCTCGACGATCAGGCGGACCTTGCGGCCGTTGATGCCGCCCTGCTCGTTGAGCTCGTCGACGCGCAGCATCATGCCCAGGCGCACCTGCTTGCCGAACCCGGCCAGCGGGCCCGACAGGTCCTGGATCGAGCCCAGGACGATCTCGTCCTTGCTCACCCCCTGGTTGCTGTTCTGGGCGCCGGCGAGGCCAGCCGCCAGGGCCAGTGCCGCGGCGGCGGCGAGCTTGCGTTTCATGATGCGTGTCTCCTTCGTTGGGGTTGGCTAGCCGTACATCGCTTCGATCTGGGGGGCGTACTTCTTCTCCACCAGCTTGCGCTTGAGCTTCATGGTGGGCGTGAGCTCCTCGTCTTCGGCGGTGAGCTGCGTGTCCAGCAGGAAGAACTTCTTGATTTGCTCGACCCGCGCGAACCCGGCGTTGACGCGGTCGATCTCGGCCTGGATCAATTCCTGGATTTCGGGTGCACGTGTCAAGCTGGCGTAATTGCTGAACGGCACGTCGCGGTCCTGCGCGTACTTCTCGACGTTCTCCTGGTCGATCATCACGATCACCGTGAGGTAGGCGCGCCGGTCGCCGATCACCACGGCGTCGGTGATGTAGGGCGAGAACTTCAGCTCGTTCTCCAGCTCGCTGGGCGTGACGTTCTTGCCGCCGGCCGTGATGATGATGTCCTTCATCCGGTCGGTGATGCGAAAGTAGCCCTCGGCGTCCACCGTGCCGACGTCGCCGGTGTGCAGCCAGCCGTCGGCGTCGAGGGTCTCGCGGGTCTTCTCGGGCAGGTTGAGGTAGCCCATGAACACGTTCGGGCCGCGCACCAGGATCTCGCCGGTGGCCGGATCGAGCTTGACCTCGTTGAAGCTGGCGGCCGGGCCGATCGAGCCGGGCTTGATGCGGCTGGCCGGCACGCCGGTGGAGGCGCCGCAGGTCTCGGTCATGCCCCACACCTCCAGCATCGGCACGCCCAGCGCCAGGTACCACTTCACCAGTTCGGGCGAGATCGGCGCGGCGCCGGTGACCAGGAAGCGCGCTCGGTGGATGCCGATCAGCTTGCGCACGTTGTCCAGCGCGATCCAGCGCGCCAGCGTGAACTTGGCCTTCAGCAGCCCGCCCACCGGCCGCCCTTGCAGCACCCGCTCGGCGATCTCGCGGCCGACGCCGATCGCCCAGCCGTAGGCGACGCGCTGCAGCGCGCTGGCTTCCTTGAGCGCGATGGTCACGCCCGAATAGAACTTCTCCCACACGCGCGGCACCGCGGTGAAGACGGTGGGCGCGATCTCGCGCACGTTCTCCGGCACCGTCTCGGGGTTCTCGACGAAATTGAGCTTGGCGCCGGTGTAGAGGGAGAAGTACTCGCCGCCCATGCGCTCGGCGATGTGGCACAGGGGCAGGAAGCACATGCACTCGTCCTTCTCGTTGCGCGCGATCAGGGTGTTGAAGCCGCGCGCGGTATAGACCAGGCCGTGGTGGCTGTGCATGGCGCCCTTGGGCTTGCCGGTGGTGCCGGAGGTGTAGACCAGGATCGCCAGGTCGCCCGGCTTGCACCCGGCGGCGCGCTCGGCCACCGCATCCGGGTGCTGCGTGTTCCAGCCGCGCCCGATCTCGCGCAGCGCATCGAGGCTGATCACGCCGGGGTCGTCGAGGTCGCGCAGGCCCTCCATGTCGAACACCACGATCTTCTCCAGCGCCGGCAGCCGCTCGCGCACCGACAGCGCCTTGTCGAGCTGCTCGTCGTCCTCCACGAACAGGATGCGGGTGCCCGAGTCCTCGCACAGGTACTGCACCTGGTTGGGTGCGTCGGTCGGGTAGATGCCGCTGGACACGCCGTTGCAGGACAGCACGGCCAGGTCGGCCAGCACCCATTCGAGCACGGTGTTGGACAGGATCGAGGCCGTGTCGCCGCGCCGGAAGCCGAGCGCCATCAGCCCGCCGGCGATCTCGCGCACCGCCTCGCCCACCTGCGACCAGGTGTGGCTGCGCCAGATGCCGAGCTGCTTTTGCCGCAGCCAGACCTGCGGGCCGCGCTTGGCCACCGCGTTCCAGAACAGGGCGGCGATGGTGTCGCCCTCCAGCACGACCTCGGTGCGGGGCTGGATGTGGGAGAGGTTCCAGAGGTTGCTCATGCCGTGCTCACCGCCAGGTCTTCTTCTTCTTCCAGCGGCGCTCGCCGCGCGCGCCGGCTTCCTTCATGCCCAGGTAGAACTCCTTGATGTCCTCCTTCTCGCGCAGGCGGGCACAGGTGTCCTCCATCACGATGCGGCCGTTCTCCAGCACGTAGCCGTAGTCGGCGGCGTTCAGGGCCATGTTGGCGTTCTGCTCCACCAGCAGGATGGTGGTGCCGCGCTCGCGGTTGATGCGCACCACGATCTCGAAGATCTCCTTGGTCAGCTTGGGCGACAGCCCCAGGCTGGGCTCGTCCAGCAGGATCAGCTCGGGCGCGGCCATGATGGCGCGCGAGATCGCCAGCATCTGCTGCTGCCCGCCCGACAGCAGGCCGGCGTCCTGCGCGGCGCGCTCCTTGAGGATCGGGAAATAGTGGAACACCGCCTCGACGTCGCGCGCCACCCCGTCCTTGTCCTTGCGGGTGTAGGCGCCCATGGCCAGGTTGTCGCGCACCGACAGCAGCGGGAACACCTCGCGGCCCTCCGGCACGTGCGACAGGCCCAGCTGCACGATCTCGGCCGGGTCGCGCGCGGTGATGGGTTCGCCCTTGAACTCCACCTGGCCCTTGAGCGGGTCGATGATCCCCGAGATGGTCTTGAGGATGGTGGTCTTGCCGGCGCCGTTGGAGCCCAGCACGGTGGCGATTTCGCCGCGGCGCACCTGCAGGCTGACGCCGCGGATCGCCTTGACCGGCCCGTAGGCCGATTCGACGTTGGCCAGCTTGAGCACCGGGGTGCCGGTGGCGCTGCCCATCGCAGCCCCCTCGCCGCACGCCGACTTCATGCAGCCGCCCTCCGCAGGGAAGCGACGTCCTCGACCGAGCCGAGATAGGCCTCGATCACGCCGGGGTGCCCCTGCACCTCGGCCGGGCGGCCCATGGCCAGCACCTCGCCCTGGTTCATGGCCAGCACCCGGTCGGACACCTTGGACACCAGCGTCATGTCGTGCTCCACCATCAGCACGGTGATGCCCAGCTCCTTCTGGATGTCCTGGATCCAGAACGCCATGTCCTCGGTCTCCTCCACGTTCAGGCCGGACGAGGGCTCGTCCAGCAGCAGCAGCTTCGGCTCGGTGCACAGGGCGCGCGCCAGCTCCACCACCTTGCGCACGCCATAGGGCAGGCCCGCGACCATCGATTCGCGGTGGTGCTGCAGGTCCAGCAGTTCGATCACGCGCTCGACCTTCTCGCGCGCCTCGATCTCCGCCGCGCGCGCGCCGGGCGTGAACAGCAGGTCGGCCCACAGGCCGGTGCGCCGGTGCGTGTGGCGGCCGATCAGCAGGTTCTGCAGCACGGTGGCGTGCTCGAACAGCTCGATGTTCTGGAAGGTACGCGCGATGCCCAGCTGGGCGATGCGGTGCGGCGGCAGCGCCGTCAGCGGCCCGCCCTCGAAATCGATGTGGCCGGTGGTGGGCTGGTAGATGCGGCTGATCAGGTTGAACACCGTGGTCTTGCCGGCGCCGTTCGGGCCGATCAGGGTGAACACCTCGCCGCGCCGCACGTCGAAGCTGACGTCGTTCACGGCCAGCACGCCGCCGAAGCGCACCGACAGGTTCTTGGCCGATAGCAGGACTTCGCTCACCGCAAGCGCTCCGACTTCTGGAAGGCCTTCTGCCGCCGGAACATGCCCTGGCGGTAGAACGGGAACAGCTGGAACCAGGTGCGCACCTTCAGCCAGCGGCCGTACAGGCCGAGCGGCTCGAACAGCACGAAGGCGATCAGCACCGCGCCGTACACCACCGCCTTCAGGCCCGGCGCATTGCCGATGGCCTCGGGCAAGAAGTCCTTGACCGCCGAGATCGCCTGCGGCAGCCCGATCAGGAAGATCGCGCCGAGGAAGGCCCCGTGCAGCGAGCCGAGCCCGCCGATCACCACCATCAGCAGCAGGTCGATCGACTGGATGATGTTGAACTGGTCGGGCGAGAGGAACCGGATCTGGTGCGCGTACAGCGCGCCGCCGATGCCGGCCAGCGCCGCCGAGATGGCGAAGCTCAGGGTCTTGTAGTACGCGAGGTGGATGCCCATGCTCTGGGCCGAGATCTCCGAGTCGCGGATCGCCACGAAGGCGCGGCCGGTGGGCGCGCGCAGCAGGTTGCGGCAGGCCAGCGTGGCCCCCACCGCGGTGACCAGGCAGACGAAGTAGAACGAGGTCGCGCCGTCGGCCGCCCAGCCGAACGCCTTGGGCACGTCCACCGCCAGGCCGGAGTTGCCGCCGGTCACCGACTCCCAGCGGGCGAAGCCCTCCTCCACGATGAAGCCGAAGGCCAGCGTGGCGATGCCCAGGTAGATGCCCTTCACCCGCAGCGCCGGCAGCCCCACCACCACGCCGACGGCAGCCGCCAGCAGGCCGGCCACCGCCATGGCCAGCGGGAACGGCCAGCCCATGTTGGTCAGCACCGCCTGCGCGTACGCGCCGACGCCGAAGAAGGCGGCGTGCCCGAGCGAGAACAGCCCGGTGAAGCCGGCCAGCAGCATCAGGCCCAGGCCGACGATGCCGTAGATCAGCACGAAGGTCAGTTGCGCCAGCAGGTACTCCGACATCAGCCAGGGCGCCGCCGCCAGCACCAGCCCCAGCAGGCTGTACCAGAACGCGTGGCCGCCATGCTGGACCAGCCGGATGTCCTGGGCGTAGTCGGTCTTGAAGATGAAGCGCATGTCAGCCGCGCCCCCTGGTGATGGCAACGGCGATCAAACCTTCTTCCTCAGTTTTTCCCCGAACAAGCCGTTCGGCATGACCACCAGCATCAGCAGCACCACGATGTAGGCGGCGATGTCCTTGAAGCCTTCGGGCAGGTAGAAGCCGGACAGCGACTCGACGATGCCGATGATCAGCCCGCCGACGATGGCGCCGGGCAGGCTGCCGAAGCCGCCGACCACCGCGGCCGGGAAGGCCTTGAGACCGATGAACCCCATGTTGGCGTGCACGAAGGTGATGGGCGCCAGCAGCAGGCCGGCGATGGCCGCCACCGCCGCCGCCAGGCCCCACACCAGGCTGTTGAGGCGCCGCACCGGGATGCCCATGTAATAGGCCGCCAGCTGGTTCTGCGAAGCCGCCTGCATCGCGATGCCGACCTTGCTGTAGCGGAAGGTGGCGTACAGCAGCGCGCACAGCAGCGCGGTGGCGACGATCACCACCACCTGCTCGGCATTGATCACCAGCCCGCCGGCCTTCCAGATCTCGTTCCTGTAGGGCACGGCCAGCGTGTGCGTCTCGGTGCCGATGCCCGGGATCATGGTGATGGCGCCGCGCGCCACGTAGCCGATGCCGATGGTCAGCATCACGATGGAGAACGCCGGCTGGCCCAGGATCGGGCGGATCACCACCCGTTCGACCAGCACGCCGAACACCGCCATCGCCGCGATGGCCGACAGCACGGCCAGCCAGAACGGCATGCCCAGGAAGGTGATCGCTGCGTAGCCGCCGAACGCGCCGAGCATCATCAGCTCGCCCTGGGCGAAGCTGACGGTTTCGGTGGCCTTGTAGATGAGCACGAAGCCCAGCGCGATCAGCCCGTAGATGCATCCCTGTGCGATGCCGCTGATCACCAGTTGTAGGAATTGCACTGCGCCCCGAGCCCCTTTCCGTTGGCGCCGGTTATAGCCGTGCCTGCTGCCCGCGCCCTACAGGGTTCGTCCGGAGAGACGACGATTGCGGGTGCAGGCAGTGACCGATCTAATGCCGCCATGGACAGCGCCGTACGAATCGAGAAGGAGGGACCCGTCACCCTCGTGACACTGGACCGGCCGCAGGTGCGCAACGCGGTCGACGAGGACACCGCGCGCCAGCTGCACGAGGCCTTCGTGGCCTTCGACGAGGACGACGACGCCCGCGTGGCCGTCTTCCACGGCGCCCACGGCCATTTCTGCGCCGGCTGGGACCTGCAGTTCGGCGCCCGGCTCGCGGCCGACGACCCGACCGACGCCTTCGCGGGCCTGGACTTCGAACCGGACGCCCGTCAGCCGCGCGGCCCGATGGGCCCCTCGCGCCTGCTGCTGTCCAAGCCGGTGATCGCCGCCGTCAGCGGCGCCGCCGTGGCCGGCGGGATGGAGCTGGCCCTGTGGTGCGACCTGCGGGTGATGGAGCAGGACGCCTACTTCGGCGTGTTCTGCCGCCGCTTCGGCGTGCCGCTGATCGACGGCGGCACGGTGCGGCTGCCGCGGCTGGTCGGCATGGGCCATGCCATGGACCTGATCCTCACCGGCCGAAAGGTCGACAGCGCGGAAGCCCTGCGCATCGGCCTGTGCAACCGCGTGGTGCCCAACGGCCAGGCGCGCGAGGCGGCGCTGGAGCTGGCCCGCCGCCTCGCCGCGTTTCCGCAGGAGACCCTGCGCGCCGACCGCCTGAGCGCCTACCGCCAGTGGGACCTGCCGCTGCCGCAGGCGCTGCAGCAGGAATGGCAGGGCGGCGCGCCGTGCATCACCCACGCCCTGCAGGGCGCAGTGCGCTTCGCGGCAGGCGAAGGCCGCCACGGCACGTTCGAGTGATGCGATCCGATCCGTTCCCCGTCCCGTTCCCGCGCCGGCTGGCCAGCGGCGAGCGGCTGATGTGGATCACCCCGGAGCGGGTGTTCTACGCCGGCCTGCTGGGCGAGCCTTCGATGCACACGCGCGGCAGCCTGACGGTGCACGTCGCAGCCGAGGCGCCGCTGAAGCTGCGCCTGCAGGGCGGCGAGTGGCAAACGGCCGAAGTCGCGGTGGTCCAGCCCGGCAGGCCCTACCAGGTGGCCTGCGAAGGCCGCCACGCGATCGGCCTGCTGCTCGAACCCGAGACGGTGGACCCGGCCCGCCTGCCCGAGCTGCTGCGCGCGAACGGCGCGGTCCGCGCCCCGGCGTTCGCCGCCCACGTGCGGCAGTGCCATGCGCGCATGGTCGCGGCGGGAGCGGGCCTGGACCTGCGCCCGGCCGATTTCGATCCCCTGTTCTTCGGCGCACCGCTGGCGGCCCGCCCGCTCGACCCGCGCATCGCCGCCGTGCTGGAACGGCTGCGCGCCGACCCTTCGGCGGCGCTGTCGGCGCACGACGGCGCGCGCCAGGCCGGCCTGTCGTTCTCGCGCTTCCTGCACCTGTTCCGCGAGCAGGCCGGCGTGCCGTTCCGCAGCCTGCGCAGCTGGAAGCGCGCGCGCAGCCTGCTGCACCACGTCAGCGCCGCGCCGCCCTTGGTGGACCTGGCGCTGGACATCGGCTACCCCGACTCCAGCCACTTCAGCCACTCGATCCGGCAGAGCTACGGCCTCAAGCCGCGCGACATCGTGGCCGGGTCGAGGAAGCTGCGGGTGATCGCGCAGGCGGCGATGGCTTGAGGGCCAAGGCGGCGACAAGGGGCGCTGGCGGAGCCAGTTCACGCAAGAACGCAGCCGGGCGATTGCCGCACACTCGCCCCATGTCCGCCCTGCCGCCCCTGCCGCACTGCTTCACCCCCGAGCACGAAGCCTTCCGCGCCACGGTCCGTGCCTTCGTCGAGCGCGAGATCGCACCCTTCGTGAACGAATGGGACGAGGCGCAGACCTTCCCGCGCGAGCTGTACCGCAAGGCCGCCGGCATCGGCCTGCTGGGCATCGGCTTCGACGAGCGCCATGGCGGCACCCCGGCCGACACCTTCTTCCAGCTGGCCGCCTTCGAGGAGCTGGCCCGCGCCGGCAGCGGCGGCGTGCTCGCCTCGCTGCTGTCGCACACCATCGGCCTGCCGCCGGTGGCGCGCTGGGGCAGTGAGGCGCTGCAGGACCAGGTCATTCCCGCCGTGCTGGCCGGCGAGCGGATCAGCGCGCTGGCGGTCACCGAGCCGGGCGCGGGCTCCGACGTGGCCGCGCTCAGGACCACCGCCGTGCGCGAGGGCGACCACTACGTCGTCGACGGCGAGAAGACCTTCATCACCTCCGGCATGCGCGCCGACTGGCTCACGCTGGCGGTGCGCACCGACCCGGCCAACCGCGGCCCCGGCGGCATCTCCGCCTTGCTGGTGCCCGGCGACAGCCCGGGGATCACGCGCACGCCGCTGAAGAAGATGGGCTGGTGGTGCTCCGACACCGCCCACCTGCACTTCGACCACGTGCGCGTGCCCGCCGCCTACCTGCTGGGCGCCGAGGGCCAGGGCTTCAAGGTCTTCATGCACAACTTCAACGCCGAGCGGCTCGGCATGGCGGCCAGCGCCTGCGCGTTCGCGGCGGCCTGCCTGGAGGAAGCCACCGCCTGGGCGCGCGAGCGCCGCACCTTCGGCCAGCCGCTGGTCGAGCGCCAGGTGATCCGCCACAAGCTGGTGGACATGACCCTGCAGCTGGAGGCCGCGCGCAGCTACGTGTACGAGCTGGCCTGGCGGCTGGACCACGGCGTGGGCGACGGCCCCGAGCTGGTGGCGCGCACCGCGATGGCCAAGGTGCTGGCCACGCGCGCCCTGCAGGCCTGCGCCGACCAGGCGGTGCAGATCCTGGGCGGCATGGGCTTCATGCGCGGCACCCGCTCCGAGCGCATCTACCGCGAGGTCAAGGTGATGATGATCGGCGGCGGCTCGGAGGAGATCCTCAAGGACCTGGCCGCGCGGCAACTGGGGCTGTAATGGCCGGCGAAGGCGTCGAACTCACGCTCCAGCTGGCGCCGCGCGTGCAGCCGCTGCTCCAGGCGCGGATCGCCGGGCTGGGCGAGCGGGCGCCGGCCGACCTGTCGTACTGCAACCTGTGGCTGTTCCGGCGGGCGCATGGCTGGCGCTTCCACGAGGGCGAGTGGCCGTTGATCAGCGGTCGCAGCTACGACGGCGACTCGCACGTGCTGCCGCTGTTCGACCTCGCCACCGCTCCTGCGGCGGCGCTGCAGGACATGACCGGCCGGCACGGCAGCCTGTTCCCGCTGTCCGGGCGCGAAATCGCCGTCCTGGACCCGCTCCGATTCCGCGTCGACGCCAATCCCGACGACGCCGACTACGTCTATCCGGCCGAGCAGTTCCGCCGCTACCCCGGTCGCGTGCTGCACAAGAAGCGCAATCTGATGGCGCAGTTCACCTCGGCCCATGCCGTCACCGCCCTGCCCTACGCGCCGACCCTGCGCGACGAGGCGCTGGCCGTGCTGGACGGCTGGCTGGCCGACAAGCACAAGCAGCCCGGCGAGGCCGACGACCTGCCCTGCCGCGAGGCGCTGGCCCATGCGGCCGAGCTGGGGCTGGAGGGGTTCATGGTCCGCGCCGACGGGGCGCCGGCCGGTTTCCTGCTGGCCGAGGAGCTGCAGCCCGGCGCCTGGGTGATCCGCTTCGCCAAGGGACTGGCGCGCTACACCGGCGTGGCGCAATACCTGTTCCAGCACTTCGCGCTGCACGCGCCGCGCCCGGCCCAATGGCTCAACTTCGAGCAGGACCTGGGGCTGCCCAACTTCCGCCGCACCAAGCAGAGCTACCAGCCGGCGTTCCTGCTGCCCAAGTGGCGCGCCAGCCAGTTGGCGCAAGACCGCGAGGGACGGATTGGCTAGGCTGCCCGAGAGTTCAACAGAACCTTGTCATCCTCCGCGAAGGCGGAGGATCCAGCGCAACGCGCCTGCGGCGCCCGGCACCGCGCTGCGCGGATTCCCGCCTTCGCGGGAATGACGGGGAACCCGCCATGCCCGTCATCGAATCCACCCTCGCCCCCGGCAGCGCCGCCTTCGCGGCCAACCGCCAGCACATGCTCGGCCTGCTGCAGCAGGTGCGCGACTGCGAGCAGCGCACCCAGGCCCGGTCGGCCGCCTCGCGCGAGCGCTTCGAACAGCGCGGCCAGTTGCTGCCGCGCGACCGCCTGGCCCTGCTGCTGGACCCGGGCGCCCCCTTCCTCGAACTGGCCACCCTGGCCGGCCTGGGGCTGGACACGCCCGACCTGGGGCGCAGCGTGCCAGGCGGCGGCGTGATCGCCGGCATCGGCTTCGTCAGCGGCGTGCGCTGCATGGTGCTGGTGTCCGACGCCGGCATCGACGCCGGCGCCCTGCAGCCGATGGGCCTGGACAAGATCCTGCGGGTGCAGGAGCTGGCGCTGGAGAACAAGCTGCCCTACGTGCAGCTGGTCGAGTCGGCCGGCGCCAACCTGCTGGAGTACCGCGTGGAGGACTTCATCCGCGGCGGCGCCACGTTCCGCAACCTGGCGCGGCTGTCGGCGGCCGGGCTGCCGGTGGTCACCGTCACGCACGGCTCCTCCACGGCCGGCGGCGCCTACCAGACCGGGCTGTCCGACTACATTGTGCTGGTGCGCGGCCGCTCGCGCGCCTTCCTGGCCGGACCGCCGCTGCTCAAGGCCGCCACCGGCGAGATCGCGACCGAGGAGGAACTGGGCGGCGCCGTGATGCACACCTCCATCTCGGGCCTGGGCGACTACCTGGCCGAGGACGACCGCGACGCGTTGCGGATCGCGCGCGACATCCTGGCGCAGATCGACTGGGACCGCACGGGCAGCGCGGCGCGCGACTTCGAGCCACCCCGCCACGACCGCGAGGAACTGCTGGGCATCATGCCGGCCGACCTGAAGCGCCCGGTGGACATGCGCGAAGTCATCGCGCGCATTGCCGACGGATCGCAGTTCCTAGAATTCGGCGCCGACTACGGCCCCGGCACCGTCTGCGGCCACCTGCGGCTGGAAGGCTGGCCGCTCGGCGTGATCACCAACAACGGCCCGATCGACATCGCCGGCGCCAACAAGGCCACCCACTTCATCCAGGCCTGCTGCCAGTCGCGCACGCCCCTGCTCTACCTGAACAACACGACCGGCTTCATGGTGGGCAAGGCCTACGAGGAAGGCGGCATGATCAAGCACGGCTCCAAGATGATCCAGGCCGTGACCAATGCCACCGTGCCGCAGGTAACGATCTACTGCGGCGCCTCCTACGGCGCCGGCAACTACGGCATGTGCGGCCGCGGCTTCGCGCCGCGCTTCTGCTTCAGCTGGCCCAATGCGCGCACCGCCGTGATGGGGGGCGAGCAGGCCGCGGGCACGATGCGCATGGTCACCGAGGCCGCCATGCGCCGCAAGGGCGCAGTGGACCAAGGCAAGCTCGATGAGCTGGAGCGCCGCATCGTGGAGCGCTTCGACAGCCAGATGAGCGTGTTCGCCACCAGCGCCCGCCTGCTCGACGACGGCGTGATCGACCCGCGCGACACCCGCGCGGTACTGGCCGAGGTGTTCGCGACCTGCCGGGAGGCGCAGGCGCGGCAGCCGCAGAAGATGCAGTTCTCGGTGGCGCGGCCGTGAAGACCAGGAGACCCCCATGCAACTGACCCACGAACACGAGCAACTGCGCGCCACCATCCAGCGCTGGATCACCGAACAGGTCAATCCCCACGTCGACCAGTGGGAGCGCGAGGAGACGTTTCCGGCGCACCAGGTGTTCCGGCAGATGGGTGAACTGGGCCTGCTGGGCCTGACCAAGCCGCAGGAGAACGGCGGCGCGGCGCTCGACTGGTCGTATGCCGCGGTGCTGGCCGAGACGCTGGCCGAGATTCACTGCGGCGGCGTGCCGATGGCGATCGGCGTGCAGACCGACATGTGCACGCCGGCGCTGGCGCGCCACGGCAGCGCGGAACTGCGCGCCGAGTTCCTCACGCCGGCCGTGGCCGGCGAACAGGTCGGCTGCCTGGGCGTGTCCGAAGTCGGCAGCGGCTCGGACGTCGCCTCGATCCGGACCACGGCGCGCAAGGACGGCGGCGACTACGTGATCAACGGCGGCAAGATGTGGACCACCAGCGGCACCCAGGCCGATTTTTGCTGCCTGCTGGCCAACACCTCCGACGGCGCCGCGCACCGCAACAAGTCGCTGATCGTCGTGCCGATGAACACGCCCGGCATCACGGTGGCGAAGAAGATCCGCAAGATGGGCATGCACGCGTCGGACACCGCGCAACTGCACTTCGACGACGTGCGCGTGCCGCAGCATTTGCGCATCGGCGAGGAAGGCATGGGCTTCATGTACCAGATGGAGCAGTTCCAGCACGAGCGGCTGTGGAGTGCGCTCAATGCCTGCGGCGGCGCCCGCCGGGCGATCCGCGAGACCATCGCCTACACCGCCGAGCGCCAGGTGTTCGGTCGCCCCGTGCTGGACAACCAGTGGGTGCACTTCAAGCTGGCCGAACTGCAGACCGAAGTGGAAGCCCTGCACGCGCTGGCCTGGTCGGGCGTCGAGATGCTGGTGCGCGGCGAAGACGCCACGCGGCTGGCCACCATGGCCAAGCTCAAGGCGGGTCGCGTGGTGCGCGAAGTGGCCGACACCTGCCTGCAGTTCTGGGGCGGCATGGGCTTCACGGACGAAGCGCCGATCTCGCGCCTGTTCCGCGACCTTCGGCTGGTGTCGATCGGCGCCGGCGCCGACGAGGTGATGCTGCAGATCCTGTCCAAGTTCATGGGCACCTTCCCCAAGCGCGACTGAACGCATGACGACGGCAACGCCCTTCCACAAGATCCTCGTTGCCAACCGCGGCGAGATCGCCCTGCGCATCATGCGCACGGCGCACCGGCTCGGTTACCGCACCGTGGGGGTGTACTCGAGCGCCGATGCGGACTCGCCGCACGTCGCCGCCGCCGACCAGGCGGTGTGCATCGGCGAGCCGGCACCCGCGCAGTCCTACCTCAACGTCGACGCGCTGCTCGCGGCCGCGCGCGCGGCCGGCGCCGACGCGGTGCATCCCGGCTATGGCTTCCTGGCCGAGAACGAGGGCTTCGCCCAGGCCTGCCGCGACGCCGGTCTGGTGTTCATCGGCCCCTCGCCGGAATCGATCCGTGCCATGGGCGACAAGGCCGCCGCCAAGCGCCGCATGGCCGAAGCCGGCCTGCCCTGCATCCCCGGCTACGACGGCAGCGCGCAGGACGAGCAGCGCCTGCTGCAGGAAGCGCAGCGCATCGGCTGGCCGGTGATGATCAAGGCCACCGCGGGCGGCGGCGGGCGCGGCATGCGGCTGGCCCGTTCGGCGGGCGAGTTCCCGGACCTGCTGCGCAGTGCGCAATCGGAGGCGAGCCACGCCTTCGGCGACGGCACCGTGCTGCTGGAGCGGGCGATCGAATCGCCGCGGCACGTCGAGATCCAGGTCTTCGCCGACCGGCACGGGCAGGTCGTGCACCTGGGCGAGCGCGACTGCTCGGTGCAGCGGCGCCACCAGAAGCTGGTGGAGGAAGCGCCCTCGCCCGCCGTCGATGCGGCGCTGCGCGAGCGCATGGGCGCGGCGGCCGTGGCGGCCATGCGGGCGATCGGCTACGAAGGCGCCGGCACGCTGGAGTTCCTGCTGGACGCCGATGGCCGGTTCTGGTTCATGGAGATGAACACCCGGCTGCAGGTCGAGCACCCGGTGACGGAAGCACTGACCGGGCTGGACCTGGTCGAGTGGCAGCTGCGGGTGGCCGCGGGCGAACCGCTGCCGCTGCGGCAGGAGCAGATCCGCTTCGACGGCCATGCGATCGAGGTCCGGCTGTGCGCGGAGGATCCGGCGCAAGGCTTCCTGCCGCAGAGCGGCACGCTGCTGCGCTGGCAGCCGCCCGCCGGCCTGCGCGTCGAGCACGCGCTGGCCTCCGGCTGCGCGATCCCGCCCTGGTACGACTCCATGGTCGCCAAGCTGGTGGCGCACGGTGCCACGCGCGAGCAAGCGCGGCGCCGGCTGCTGCGCGGCCTGGATGAATTGGTGGCGCTGGGCGTGCCGACCAACCAGGCCTTGCTGGCGCGCTGCCTGCAGCACCCGGCCTTTGCCGCCGGGCAGGCCACGACGGCGTTCATCGCGCAGCATGAAGCGCAGCTGCTGGGCGACGGCGCAAGTCCGGCTGCCAAAGCGGTGGCGGCCTGGTTGCTGGTGGCCGACCCGCAGCGCCCGGCCCACCCGCTGGCCCCGGCGCTGGCCCTGCCGCTGCGGTTCGATCTCGGCGGCGAAACGGTGCTGGCGCAGGTCGCCCGCACCGCCCCCGGCTGCTTTGCCGTGCGGATCGGCGACGAGGCGCATTCCCTGCAGGTGGCGGCGCTGGACGTCGGGCAGGCGCACGTCCTCGTCGATGGCGTGCAGGCGCAGATGCCGTTCGTCCGCCAGGGCGACGGCCTGTGGTTCCTGTTCGCCGGCCAGCCGCTGCATGCGGTCGACCGCACGCGCCAGCCGCTGCGGCGTGGCGCCGGCGCGGCCTCGGACGGGCGCGTGCGCGCCAGCATGAACGGCCGCGTGGTCGCCGTGCTGGTCGAGCCCGGCCAGGCGGTGCAGGCCGGCCAGCCGCTGCTGGCGCTGGAAGCGATGAAGATGGAGCATGTGCACGCGGCGCCGGTCGACGGCACGGTCGAGGCCGTGCTGGCCGCCGTCGGCGAACAGGTGCCGGCCGGCCATCTGCTGGCGCAGGTCGCGCCGGCTGCCGCCAACGGGAGCCCCGCATGACGATGCAGGAACTGGGCCGCGACCTGCTGGCCGAATACGACGAACTGGGCGGGCTGGTCGAGGGCTTCACGCCGCCGCAGTGGGAACTGCCGACCGGCTTCTTCCACTGGACGCCGTGGGACGAGATCGCCCACCTGATGTACTTCGACCAGGCCTCGCTGCAGGCCCTGACCGAACCACAGGCCTTTGCCGTTCATGCGCGCGACCTGATGGCGCGCATGGCGCGCGGCGAACACATGAGCCTGATGTGCCGCGAGCTGTACCGCCCCCTCGACGGAGCGGCGCTCGTGCGCCAGTGGCGGCCGCTGTACCGCGAGCTGGTGCAGCGGCTGTCGGTGCTCGATCCCAAGGACCGCCTGCCCTGGTACGGCCCGTCGATGAGCGCGCGCTCCTTCGCCACCGCGCGCCTGATGGAGTGCTGGGCCCACGGCCAGGACGTGTGGGATGCGGTCCGGCGCCGCCGGCCGGTCCATGCGCGGCTGCGGCACATCGCCCACCTGGGCGTCAGCACCTTTGGCTGGAGCTTCGCAGTGCGCGGCCAGCCGCCGCCCGGCCCGCAGCCCTTCGTCGAGCTGGAGGGCCCCGGCGGCGGACGCTGGAGCTGGGGCGAGCCCGGCAGCAGCGATGCCATCCGCGGGCCGGCCGCCGACTTCTGCGCGGTCGTCACCCAGCGCCGGCATGTGCAGGACACGCAACTGCAGGTGACCGGCGCCACCGCGGCCGCCTGGATGGCGGTGGCCCAGTGCTTCGCCGGCGAGCCGGCCACCGGTCCGGCGCCGGGCGTGCGCAAGGTCGAGTACGGCGCTTAGCGCGCCGGCCTTGAGGGAAGTCAAATCCCTCCTTCTTTCAGGCGCGCACCATGGCCTGCAACTCCCCGGCGCCATGACAAGCAAGAAGTTTCCGGTCCGTCCCGCCCATCCCGAGCGCAACTGCTGGGGATGCGACCGCTACTGCCCGTCGCACGACATGGCCTGCGGCAACGGATCCGACCGCACCCAGCACCCGATCGAGCTGTTCGGCGAGGACTGGGCCGAACTCGGGCTCGATCCGTTCGCCGCCATCCCGGTCGAGCCGGCCGAGCCGGAAGTGCCGACCGCCTGAGCGCCGCCGCCGCAGCGTGCGGGCAGCAAGGTCAGGGGCTGACCGCTACCATGCGGCGATGACCTCCTCCCTCAAGATCGATTTCGTCTCCGACGTCGCCTGCCCCTGGTGCGCCGTCGGCCTGTCTTCGCTGGAGCGCGCGCTCGAGCGCCTGGACGGCGAAGTCACGGCCGAGCTGCACTTCCAGCCTTTCGAGCTCAACCCGCAGATGGGCCCGCAAGGCCAGGACATCGTCGAGCACCTGGCGCAGAAATACGGCTCCACCGCCGAGCAGCAGGCCGCCAACTGGGAGGCGCTGCGCCAGCGGGGCGAGGCGGTGGGCTTCGAGTTCCGCCAGGGTGGGCGCGGCCGGGTCTGGAACACCTTCGATGCGCACCGCCTGCTGCACTGGGCCGGCCAGCAATCGGGCGGCGCCCAGCTCAAGCTGAAGAAGGCGCTGCTGCAGGCCTACTTCGGCGAAGCGCGCAACGTGTCGGACCGGCAGGTGCTGCTGGACGCGGTGGCCGCCGCCGGCCTGGACGGCTCGCGTGCGCAGGCCATCCTGGACAGCGACGAGTTCACCCGCGACGTGCGCGAGCAGCAGCAGTTCTATGCCCAGCAGGGCATCCGCGCCGTGCCTTCGGTGATCGTCAACGACCGCCACCTGATCCAGGGCGGCCAGCCGCCCGAAGTGTTCGAGCAGGCGCTGCGCCAGATTGCCTCGGCGCCAGCCGACGCTGGCTGACAACTCCGCGCCCTGCACAAGCCGCCCCCGGGCGGCTTTTTTTTGGCCGTTTGTGCCGCCACGGCTGAGCTTTCCAAGCACATCCGGAAGCTGCGCGGCGGCCCAATACGTAACCGTTTGGCCTGAGCCGGACGCCACGGCAGAGCTGGAGCGTGCGGCTGCACAACAGGGCCGTCCTACAAACCTGTAGGACGCCTTCTCGGCGTTTCCTTGGCGATCCGGCGCATCGGGGTCGCTTCACGGCGCCTCGATCCGTGCCCGGCAAGACCCTTTTCGTGACGGCCATCACGAAAACCCCAAGCTCATGTTCCGTTACGTCTGTAGTCGCTCGCCTACACGGTTGTAGGACGGTGCTGACTACAGTCCCGGCTTCTCGCTGAGACGACCCCCGCCACGCTGCGGGTCCGGCAACGACCAGTCGGCGCTCAGCTCATCTGCCAACAGGTCTTCGCAAGGCCGCCCGCGCGGCCCCATGACCACCTCCAACGGAAAGCTGAACATGAAAAGACGACTCTTCCTCTCCGGCACTGCTGCATCCGCCCTCGGACTCATGGGTTGCGGCGGCGGTGGCGGCGGCGGCTCGGCCGTGGCACCGGTCGACCTGCCCACCGGCGTGCTGGTGGCCAATCCCGGATCCGCTGCGGCGAGCGCCGGCGCGGCCGGCGGCCTGCCCGAGCGCGTGCTGGCCTGCTACTACACCGCCTGGGATGCGGGCCGCTACCGGATCACCGACGTGCCGGCCGACTTCAACGCCATCTACCTGTTCCATGCCAAGCCCAACGGCCAGCCGGTCAACGGCAACTGGAACAACGTGGGCAACGGCTCGTTCGCCTTCGAGCACTGGGGCGACGTGCTGCCGTCCGACGTGCAGCAATGCCGGGGCCGTGGCCAGCGCGTGATCTTCACCATGGGTGGCGCCCAGGCCGGCTTCAACTTCGACAGCCGCGCCAAGAGCGGCAACTTCATCGCCTCGTTCCGCGAGATGTACGACCGCATGGGCGGCGTGGACGGCTGCGACTTCAACAACTTCGAGGCCAATATCGGATCCTCGCAGGCCGAGATGATCTGGATCGCCGAGCAGCTCAAGGGCCTGTACGGCAGCGACTTCGCCATCACGGCGCCGCCGCAGCCCAACTCGCCGGAGGACCGGGCCATGCTCAAGGCCATGGCCGACGCCGGCGTGCTGACCTGGGCCGGCCCGCAGTACTACGACTGGTCCGGCTTCAACGACGTCGGCTTCATCCGCAACCGCACCCGCGACTGGGTCAACGACCTGGGCGCCTCGCGCGTGATGCTGGGCCTGTCGGCCAACTACCCGCAGGGTCCTTCGCTGGACGACTGCATCCGCGAATGGGATGCGGTCAAGGCGGCCCACCCCGAGATCCGCGGCATGTTCTGCTGGAGCGCCCAGCACAACCTGGACGGCGGCAACACCTGGGGTTCGACCATGAAGGCGCGGCTGTAAGGCAGCCGGCGATCGAGGGGCGGGGCGAGACCCGCCCCTTTTCGTTTCCGGTCCTGGCGCGCGAGATGCAGGTGTGGGACCCCGCCGACAGCGCTTGTGCCGGAAAGCTGGCAGCAGGCCGCGAGGCCGCCGCTATGTTGCGCGCATGGAATCACTGCGGCACCCCGATCCCGGCGCAGAGCCGATCCCGATCGAACCGGATCGCGAAGCGCGCGGCCTGTTCGCCGCCGGCTGGTACGCGACCCGCGACGAAGGCCGGCTGGTACACCCGGCCGAACAGACCGAGCAGTTCGTCTCCGCCGCGACCTGGCGGATGCTGCGCCAGCTGGAAACAATGGACGGCATCCAGCCCATCGTGCCTTCGGTGTAGCGGCGCCCCCGTCAGCCTGCCGCAGCCACGCGCGGCGTCGCCCGTTCGATCAGCGCGCCCACGTCCACCCCCCGCGGCAGGGTGCCGTAGTTGCGATGGCCGCCGTCGGCCAGGCGCGAGGCGCAGAAGCCATCGGCCACGGCCGCCGGCGCGTGCTGCACCAGCAGCGCCGCCTGGATGCCCAGCGCCATGCGATCGACCAGGTCGCGCGCCCGGTACTCGGCGTCGGCCGGGTCCTTGAGCAGGGCCTGGAGGCCGCCGACCCAGCGGTCCAGCGCGGCGTTGGCGCCGCGGGCCTTTCCGACCTCGGCGAAGTACGCGTCGACCACCGCCGGCGACTTCTGCATCGCGCGCAGCACATCCAGGCACTGGATGTTGCCGCTGCCCTCCCAGATCGCGTTCACCGGCGATTCGCGGAACAGCCGCGGGAACGGGCTGTCCTCCATCACGCCGCTGCCGCCGATGCACTCCATCGCCTCGTAGACCAGGTGGGGCGTGCGCTTGCAGATCCAGTACTTGCCGACGGCGGTGCACAGGCGCACCAGCAGGTCCTCGTGCGGATCGTCGCGGTGGTCCAGCGCGCGGCCGATGCGCATGGTCAGCGCCAGCGAGCCTTCCTGCTCCAGCGCCAGGTCGGCCAGCACGTTGCGCATCAGCGGCTGCTGGTTCAGCACGCGGCCGAAGGCCGAGCGCACGCTGCAATGGTGCAGGGCCTGCGCCACGGCGGCGCGCTGGCCGGCCGAGGAGCCGACCATGCACTCGAAGCGGGTCATGGCCACCATCTCGATGATGGTGCGCGCGCCGCGGCCCTCCTCCCCCACCATCCAGCCCAGCGCCCCGCGCAGCTCGGTCTCGCTGGAAGCGTTGGACACGTTGCCCATCTTGCGCTTGAGGCGCAGCACCTGCAGCGGGTTCTTGCTGCCGTCGGGCCGCCAGCGCGGCACCAGGAAGCAGGACAGGCCCCCGGGCGCCTGCGCCAGCACCAGGAAGGCGTCGCACATCGGGGCCGAGACGAAGTACTTGTGGCCAACGAGTTCGTAGGCCTGGCCCTCGCCACCGGCGCCGACCGGGTAGGCGCGCGTGGTGTTGGCGCGCACGTCTGAGCCACCCTGCTTCTCGGTCATCGCCATGCCGATGGTGAGCCCCGCCTTCTGGCTGTCGGGCACGTTGCGCGGGTCGTAGTGGCGCGCGGTGATCTTCGGCTCCCACAGGGCCGCCAGCGCCGGCGTGCTGCGCAGCGAGGGCACGGCCGCGAAGGTCATGGCGATCGGACAGCCGTGCCCGGCCTCGACCTGGGTGTGCAGGTAGACGTGGGCGGCCCGCGCCACGTGCGCGCCGGGCTTGGGATCGGCCCAGGGCGACGAATGCAGCCCGTGCTCGATCGCCGTCTTCATGAAGGTGTGGTACGCCGGATGGAAGCGCACCAGGTCGACCCGGTTGCCGAAGCGGTCGTGCGTGTCCAGCTCGGGGCCGTAGCGGTTGGCCTGCGCGCCCAGGTCCAGGTAGTCGGCGGAGCCGGTCAGCCGGCCGAACGCGGCGAGATCCTGCTCGGCCCAGGCCGCACCCTCGCGCCGCACCGCCTCGGTCAGCGCCCGGTCCTGGCTGTACATGTCGTAATCGGCGAGTTCGCGCGACACGTTGACCACCTCGTGCGTCTCGGCGAGCCAGGCGGCGCCTTGGATCAGGGATTCGGGGGCGTTCATGGAGGTCTCCTGGTGAGGGGGTGGAGGTGCGGCCGCGCTCAGGCGGTCGCCAGGAATCGTTGCCACAGGGCCTGGCCGGCGGCGTCGAAGGCCAGCACGGTGTCGGTATAGGCGCGGCGCGCCTGCACGTCCACCAGCGGGTCGGGCAGCAGCGGGTCGAACACCAGTTCGCGGATCGCTTCATGGCCCAGCAGGAAGGCCTCGCGCGCGGCGGCTTCGGGCTCCAGGCCGCGCGAGCGGTCCAGCCAGGCGGCCAGCCGCTGGCCCATCTTGCGGTAGCGACGGTTGAGCGCGGCACCGTCCCAGAGTCGCCGCGCCTGGCGTTCGCGGCCGGCGTCGAAGTCGCGGGCGGCGAAGACCGCGATGTCGGGGCCCAGCCCCAGCTTGTCCAGGCGTTCGCGCACCCCGGCCGCGCCCTGCCCCAGGTTGTCGGGTCGCAGGTACAGGCCCCGCTCGAGCTCGGCCAGCCCGAGCATGCCCAGTGCGCGCTCGCGCGCCCGCAAGGCCGTCCGGTCGCTGCGGCCGAGGCCGGCGACATGGACGGCGATCCAGCCGCCCTGCCAGTCGCCCACCCGCTGCTCGGCGCTGCGCCACTGCGCGACGTCGGCGGCCAGCGCTTCGGCCTGCGGACCCAGCGCGTAGCTGCCGCGGCCCGACGCCACGATCAGCCCGGCCGACGCCAGCCGCGCCAGCGCAACCCGCGCGCTGTTTTCCCGGATGCCGAACAGGGCGCACGACGCCACCGCCTGCCGAGCGCTCAGCGGCGCGCCGCCGGCGCCGAGCAGCAGGTTGAGGATGAGGTGGCGCGCGCCGGGGGACATGGCGCCAAATATTACGCCTCAATGCAATTAGCGTCAAAGCAGGTAATGAGTGCGCACGCCGTGCGGAAGATCAAGCCTGTCGCCGCCACGCGGGGCTAAGTTGGGTTCCGGCTGAACGGCAGATGAAAGCGCGCTTCAGCCTGCATTCATGCCGCATTTCCCAGAATCAGCGCCAGTGACGAGGGCCATCGGCCCGGACGTCGATCGGAGCGACCCCCTGCCATGCGCTGACCCCCGTTGAAGAGGAGCACTGCCATGAAGCCTTTTCCCCTCCTGCGCTGCAGCCTGCTGGCCCTGTCCCTCGGACTGGCCGCCTGGCCCACCCTGGCCGACGATTGCGATGCCCCGGTGCAGCAGTGGCAATCGCGCGAAGCCGTGCGCCAGATGGCCGCCGCCCAGGGCTGGCAGGTGCAGCGCCTCAAGATCGACGACGGCTGCTACGAGATCCGCGGCACCGATTCGCAGGGCCGCACCTTCAAGGCCAGGGTCGATCCCCAGACCCTGGCGATCGTGAAGATCAAGCACAAGGACCGCGCTCGCGAGCGCACCCGCGAGCGTGAGCACGACCTTGGCCGCGACCCTGCCGCGGCGCATCCGGGACCCTCGCGCGCCGATGACACCGGCGCACCGCCCCTGACCACGCCAGGCACGGCCCCGCGCAATCCCGTCGATCGTTGAAAAGGAGAAAGACCATGTCCAAGCCCGTCCTGACCACAGTGGCGGCCGCCTGCGCGCTCGCCCTGCCTGCACTGGCGCAGAGCCGTCCGGTCACCGTGACCACGCAGCTCAAGAACTATGGCGGCGATGGCGCCTACCTGGCCATGTACCTCACCGATGCCAAGGGGACCTACGTCCGCACGCTGTGGGTGGCCGGGGGCAAGGCCAAGTACTACAAGCACCTGGCCGACTGGAATCGGCTGTCCGCCGCCGACGCCAAGCGCCTGGCCGGCGTGACCGGTGCCAGCGTGGGCGCCGGGCGCTCGCTCAAGGTGACGGCCGACCTGGCGGACGCCCTGATCGACGCAGGCTACGAAATCCGCGTCGACGCCGCCGCGGAAGACATGCGGGACAGCCCGTCCGAGATCCGGGTGCCGCTGACCAGCCAGAACGCCGGCAAGCCGCAGGCAGGCAAGCAGTACATCCAGTCCCTCACCTACCAGTTCCAGTAAGGCATGCGCATGGGCTGGAAGGCGATCCATCGCTGGCTGGGGCTGGTTGCCGGCAGCATCGCGGTGCTGCTGGGCCTGACCGGCGCCCTGCTGGCCATCGACCCGGTGCAGCAGGCCTGGCAGGCACCCGCGGATGCGCCCGACCTGTCCACCGCCGCCCTGGTGCAGCGGGTGCAGGGCGCCATGCCCGGCCTGGAGGAGATCCGGCGCCTGCCCTCCGGTGCCGTCGTCGCCTTCGGCTTCGACGGCGAGCAGGCCCAGGCGTTCTACGTGGATCCGCGCGACGGCCGCGCCCTTGCCGCCTACCGGCCTTCGCAATTGCCGCGCTGGGTGAAGAACCTGCACCGCTCGCTGCTGCTGGGCGATGCCGGGCGCTGGGGTGCCGCCGGCACTGCGCTGGCCATGGCGCTGATCTCGATCTCGGGCCTGGTGCTGATGCTGCGGCGCATGGGCGGCTGGCGGCAACTGGCCGGCCGGGTGCGCGGTTCGCTGGCGCAGCGCCTGCACGTGCTGGCCGGACGGGTGGTGCTGCCGGTGCTGTGCCTGACCTCCTTCACCGGGCTCTACATGAGCGCGACGACGCTGGGGCTGGTGCCGCTGGAGGCCGGACCCGAGCCGGACGTGGTGTCCATGGCCACCGGCCGGCCCGGCCTGCCCGGACCGCGATTGCCCCTGCTGCAGGACGTGCCCGTGCGGAACCTGCTCAAGCTGAATGTTCCCGCTGCCACCGATCCGGAGGACGTCTGGACGGTGACGACCCGGGATGGCCAGGGCTGGATCGACCGTTACAGCGGCCAGGTCCTGGCCTGGCAGGACGCCACGCCGGCCCGGCGCGTGCACGACTGGGCGGTGGTGCTGCACACCGGCGAGAGCGCCTGGCCCTGGGCCGTGGTCCTCGCAGTGGTCGGCGCGAGCGTGCTGCTGTTCTGGATCACCGGGCTGCTGATCTGGTGGCAGGTGCGCCGCGAGGCCATCCGCATCGCCGACAACAGCCCGCTGGCGCAGGCGGACGTGCTGGTGTTCGTCGCCAGCGAAGGCGGCAGCACCTGGGGCTTCGCCCAGACGCTGCACGATGCGCTGGTCCGATGCGGGCATCGGGTGCACACCAGCGGGCTGGAGCACTTCCAGACCGCGGCCGCGACACGCCAGGTGCTCGTGCTGGCCGCCACCCATGGCGAAGGGCAGGCCCCGACGCACGCCCGCCCTGCCCTGGAGCACATCGCCCGCGAGACGCACGCGGTGCCCGTGGCCGTGCTGGGCTTCGGCGACCGGCAGTACCCCGCGTTCTGCGGTTTCGCCCGGGCCGTCGAGCAGACCCTGCGCGACAAGGGCTGGCCGATCCTGCTGCCGCTCGAATGCATCCACCAGCAATCGAGCCAGCAGTTCGCCCTCTGGGGCGAGGCATTGGCGCAGGCGCTGGGCGAGCCGCTGGTGCTGGACCACGTGCCGCGCCTGCCGCCCACCACCGCGCTCACGTTGATCTCGCGCCAGGACTACCCGGGCCAGTCCGACCGGCCGGCGGCCATCCTTCGTTTCCACTGGACGCGGCCGGGCTGGTGGGACCGCCTGCGCGGACGCGGCCTGGCGCACTTTGCCGCTGGCGACCTCGTCGGCATCGTGCCGCCGGGCTCCACCGTGCCGCGCTTCTACTCCCTGGCCTCGGGCAGCCAGGACGGATTCCTGGAGATCTGCGTGCGCCGCCTGCCCGGCGGCCTGTGCTCCACCCACCTCCATGGCCTGCAGCCGGGCGACACGGTCCAGGCCTTCATCCGGGCCAACCCCGGCTTCGCCTTGCACGGCGCAGCGCGGCCGGTGGTCCTTGTCGGCGCGGGCACGGGGGTGGCGCCACTGGCCGGTTTCATCCGCCGCAATGACAGGCGCACCCCCATGCACCTGTACTACGGTGGCCGCGACCCGGCGCTGGACTTCTATTTCGAGACCGACATCCAGCGCTGGCTCGGCGAGCAGCGCCTGGCCAGCGTGCGAACCGCCTTCTCGCGCGTGCCCGAAGGCGGCGGCTACGTGCAGGACGCCCTGCGCCGCGACGCCCCGGGCCTGCGCAAACTGCTGGCGGGCGGCGCGATCGTGCGCGTGTGCGGCAGTCGGCCGATGGCGCAGGGGGTGGCGCAAGCACTGGACGAGATCCTGGGGCCGCTGCAGTCCAGCGTGCAGCAGCTCAAGGCGAAGGGGCGCTATGCCGAAGACCTGTTCTGAAGGGCCGACCCTGCGCCTGCGCTTGCACGGACCGACCATGGGCACACGCTGGTCGGTCACCTGCGATGCCGCGCCCGAACTGGACCGCGAACGGCTGTGCGAAGCCCTGCGGGCCACCGTGGAGCAGGTGGATGCGCAGATGTCGCCCTGGAAGCCCGACAGCGACCTCATGCGACTGAACCGCGCCGACGTGGATGCCTGGCTCGACCTGCCGGCGCCCACGCTGCAGGTGCTGGCCTGCGCGCTGGAGATCAACCGCCTGAGCGCCGGCGCCTTCGATCCCGCGGTGGGCGATCTCGTGGAGGCCTGGGGTTTCGGACCGGTGCGCGATGCACCCGATGCTGCAGCGATCCGCGCCGCTCGCGACCAGGCCCGCAGCCCTGCGCACCAGCGACTCGAGCTGGACCTGGGCCTAGGCCGCGCACGCAAGCGCGCGCCGGTGCAGCTCGACCTGTGCGGCATTGCCAAGGGCTACGCCGTGGATCGCATGGTGGACGTGCTGCGGCGCCACGGCGTGGCGCACGCGCTGGCGGCACTCGACGGCGAACTGCGCGCCCTGGGCAGCCAGGCGGACGGCCGGCCCTGGCCGGTGGCGCTGGAGAGCCCCCAGGCCGGGCGTCGGGCGGTGCACGGCGTGATCGAGATGGAGGACCTGGCCGTGGCGACTTCGGGCGACTACCGCCGCTTCGTGCAGGTTGGCCAGGCGCGCGTGGCGCACACCATGGACGGCCGCCAGGCCGCGCCCGTGCACAACGGCGTGGCCTCGGTCACCGTGCTGGCCGCCACCTGCATGGATGCCGATGCCTGGGCCACGGCCCTGCTGGTGGCCGGGCCGGGCGAGGGGCTGGCCCTCGCCCGGCGCCGGGGCCTGGAAGCGCTCTGGCTGTTGCGCCGCGCAGGCGAACTGGTGGAGATCGGGCTGGGGCGCTTTGGTTCCGGGCCGCCGCCAGCGGCCACGCGAACGGAAATTGAACGGGCTTGAGCGCCGCCCGGGCGGCGCCTACGCGAACAGGCTTTTGTACTGCTCGCGCAGCAGGTTCTTCTGCACCTTGCCCATGGTGTTGCGCGGCAGCTCGCCCACCGCGAAGCAGCGCTTGGGGATCTTGAAGTTGGCCAGCTGCGCCTTGAGCGTGGCGACGATGGCGTCCGGGTCCAGTTGCGCGCCCGCCTTCGGGATCACCACCGCCACGCCTACCTCGCCGAAGTCCGGGTGCGGCACGCCCACAACCGCGCTCTCGGCCACGCCGGGCAGTTCGTTGATGAAGCCCTCGATCTCGGCCGGATAGACGTTGTAGCCGCCGCTGATGATCAGGTCCTTGCTGCGGCCGACGATGGTGACGTAGCCGCGCTCGTCGATGCGGCCGACGTCGCCGGTCCTGAACCAGCCGTCGGCGGTGAACTCCTCGGCGGTCTTCTCCGGCATGCGCCAGTAGCCGTCGAACACGTTGGGCCCGCGCACCTGGATGCCGCCGATCTCGCCGGTGGGCACGTCGCGCCCGTCGTCGCCGACCACGCGCAGGCCCACGCCCGGCAGCGGAAAGCCCACGGTGCCGCCGCGCCGCTCGCCGCCCTCGTAGGGGTTGGAAGTCAGCATGATGGTCTCGCTCATGCCGTAGCGCTCCAGGATGGTGTGGCCGGTGCGCTCGCGCCAGTCGTTGAAGGTCTCGATCAGCAGCGGCGCCGATCCCGAGATGAACAGGCGCATGTTGCGCGCAGCCTGGCGATCCAGCGCCGGCTCGGCCAGCATGCGCACGTACAGCGTCGGCACGCCCATGAACACGGTGGCGCGCGGCAGCGCGGCGATCACCTTCCTCGGGTCGAACCTGCCGAACCAGAGCATGCGGCTGCCATTGAGCAGCGCGCCGTGGATGGCGACGAACAGGCCGTGCACGTGGAAGATCGGCAGCGCGTGTACCAGCACGTCGCCGGGCACCCAGCCCCAGTAGTCCTTGAGCACTTGCGCGTTCGACAGCAGGTTGCCGTGCGTCAGCATGGCGCCCTTGCTGCGGCCGGTGGTGCCGCTGGTGTACAGGATGGCGGCCAGGTCGCCGGCGCGCTTGCGGGCGGGCTCGTGGCGGTCGCCGTGCTGGGCGGCGCGGTCCAGCAGGGTGCCGGTGCGGTCGTCGCCGAGCGTGAACACGTTGCGGGTGCCGGCCCTGAACGCGATCTTGCTGACCCAGCCGAAGTTCTCCGGCGTGCAGACCACCACGGCCGGCTCGGCGTTGCCGATGAAGTACTCGATCTCGGCGCTCTGGTAGGCGGTGTTGAGCGGCAGGAACACGTAGCCGGCGCGCAGCGTGGCCAGGTACAGCATCATGGCCTCGACCGACTTCTCCACCTGCACCGCGATGCGCGAGCCCTCGGGCAATTGCAGCGAGGCCAGCAGGTTGGCGATCATGGCCGTGCCGCGGTCCAGGTCGCGCCAGCTGTAGGCCAGTTCGTCGTCGGTCTCGACGGCGATGGTGTCCAGGTCTTTCGGGAAGGCCGCGCGCAGGGCGGCGAACAGGTTGTCGTTGCTCATTCAGAACTGAGGCTTGCGCTTGTCGAGGAAAGCCGCCACCCCTTCACGGTGCTCGGCCGCGGGAGCATAGCGGTAGGCCGCCGCGAGTTCGGCGGCGGCCGCGCCGGCGCGCTCGGGATCGTGCCTTTCGCGCAGGGCACGCAGGGTGCGCTTGTTCAGGCGCGCCGCCTGCGGCGCGAGCGAGGCGATGCGGGCGGCCAGCGCATTGCAGCGTGCCGGCAGGTCCGCGGGCGGCGCCAGGTGCTGCAGGAAGCCGCGCGCCTTCATCTCGGCGGCGTCGAGCACCGCCGCCTCCAGCAGCATCTGGCGCGCGGTGCCCTCGCCGGCCGCGCGGGCCACCAGTTCGGCTTCGCGCGGGGCCATCGGGAAACCGAGGCGGGCGATCGGCGCGCCGAAGCTGGCGTCGTCGGCGGCGATGCGGATGTCGCAGCAGCTGGCGATCTCCATGCCGGCGCCCATGCAGGCGCCGGCGATGCCCGCCAGCAGCGGCACGTCGCAGTCCAGCATGGCCTGCAGCGCGCCCCACACGTCCTGCTCGTGGAAGTCGCGCAGCGAGGCCTCGTCGAAGCGGAAATCGGCGTACTCGGAGATGTCGCCGCCGGCGCAGAACGCGCCGCCCTCGCCCTGCACCACTACGCACCGCACGGCAGGATCGTCCTGCAGGCGCAGGAAGGTCGCGCGCAGCTCGCGCCACATCGCGCGCGACATGGCGTTGAGCTTGCCCGGGTGCGACAGCCGCACCCGGGCAACCGGACCCTGCGACTCGAGCCAAACTTTTCCTGGCAAGGCGTCAACTCTCCATGGCGCTCACCGCCAGCGGCGGCGCGGCCCAGTCCAGTGCCACCGCGGAACCGGCTTTGCCGGGCCGCTGGTGGCGCCCCCTCGAAGGGGGAGCGCCGAAGGCGCTTCGGGGGTGGGCCAATTCAGTCTGCCTTCACGTTGGAGGCCTTCACCACCTGGGCCCAGCGCTTGACCTCGGCCTCCACGAAGCTGCCGAACTGCTGCTGCGAGAGGTTGGGGAACTCGGCGCCCTGATTGGCCCAGATGGCCTTGAGCTCGTCGGTCTGCATGGCCTTGCGGATCTCGTCGGCGATGCGCGTCTGCACGTCGGCCGGCGTGCCCTTGGGCGCCCAGATGCCGTACCAGGTGGTGACGGTGTAATCCGGCAGGCCCATCTCGGCCGCGCAGGGCACGTCGGGCAGCGCCGGGTTGCGCTGGTCGCCCGACACCATCAGCGCCTTGATGCGGCCGCCCTTGATGTGGGTGGCCGAGGAACCCAGGCCGTCGAACATCAGGTCGGCGTTGCCGGCGATCAGGTCCTGCAGCGCCGGGCCGGCGCCGCGGTAGGGGATGTGCGTGATGAAGGTCTTGGTCTGCAGCTTGAACAGCTCGCCGGCCAGGTGGTGCGAGGTGCCGTTGCCGGCCGAGGCGTAGTTGTAGCGGCCGGGGCTGCGCTTGACCATGTCCAGGAAGGTCTTGAAGTCGTTGGCCTCGATGCGCTTGGGATTGACCACGATCACCTGCGGCACGCGCGCCACCAGCGAGATCGGCACGAAGTCCTTGAGCAGGTCGTAGTCCAGCCGCGGGTAGATGGAGGGCGCGATCGTGTGGTGCACGGCGCCCATGAACAGGCCGTAGCCGTCCGGCGCCAGCTTGGCCGCGACGCTGGCGCCCACCGTGCCGCCGGCGCCGCCCTTGTTGTCGATCACCAGCTGGCGGCCGGTCTGCTTGGCGAACTGCGCCGCCAGCGGCCGCGCGAAGGCATCGGTGCCGCCGCCCGCCGGAAAGGGCACGACCAGGGTGACCGGCCGGCTGGGCCAGCCGCTGCCCTGGGCGAAGGCCATGGGGCTGAGGGCGGCAGCGGCGGCGGCGCGCAGCAGGTCGCGGCGCTGGAAGGGGAAGGACTGCATGGGACTGTCTCCGAAAGCCTTGTGGGACCTCAACCGTACAGGCGGCCGAGGGCGCCTGCCATCGGGATTTCTCCGCGCGCCGCCATCGCGATGGCGGTCACGGTCAGGCCGCGACGCCGGCGCGCGGCCGCCGCTGGGCCCACAGCCACAGGGCGATGCCGAAAGCAATCATCGGCACGCACAGCCACTGGCCCATGCTCAGGCCGGTCTGCTCCTGCAGCCACAGCAGGTAGGCATCGGGTTCGCGGAAGAACTCGGCGATGAAGCGAAAGATGCCGTAGCCGATCAGGAACATGGCCGAGACCTGGGCCTCGCGCCGCGGCTTGCGTGCATACAGCCACAGCAGCACGAACAGCAGCACGCCCTCGAGCAGGAACTGGTAGATCTGCGACGGGTGGCGCGGCGCCATCGAGCCGCTGTGCGGGAACACCATGCCCCAGGGTAGCGACGGGTCGGCGAAGCGGCCCCACAGCTCGCCGTTGATGAAGTTGCCGACGCGGCCGGCGGCCAGCCCCAGCGGCACGCACGGCGCCACGAAGTCCATCACCTGCCAGAACGGCTTGCCGCGCGTGCGGGCGAACCACCACTGCGAGGCGATCACGCCGAGCATGCCGCCGTGGAAGCTCATGCCGCCCTGCCAGATGAAGAAGATCTCGAGCGGGTGCGCCGCGTAGTAGGCCGGCTTGTAGAACAGGCAGTAGCCCAGCCGGCCGCCGGCGATCACGCCGACCACGCCGAGGAACAGTGCATCCTCCACGTCGCGCCGGCTCCACGCGCCGCGTCCTTGCACCGATGCGAACGGCTCGTGGCGCAGCCGCCGCATGGCCAGCAGCCAGAACAGCCCGAACGCGGCCAGGTAGGTCAGGCCGTACCAGTGGACGGCGAGCGGGCCGATCTTCAGCGCGACCGGATCGATCTGGGGGTACATCAGCATGCGGCGATTGTGGCGCAGCACGCGGACGGGGCCGGCAGGCCGGCCCCGTCGCCCTCAGGCCGGCTGGTTCAGCACGAAGGGCGCGGCGGCGAACAGCCGCACGCCGTGCTCCAGCGCATCCTCGTCGAAATCGAACAGCGGATGGTGGTGCGGGTGCTCGATGCGCTTGGCGGCGCTGCGCGCCCCGATCAGGGCGTAGGCGCCCGGCGTGCCCACCGTGAAAGCGCTGAAGTCCTCGCTGTTGGGCAGCGGCCTCATGGCGTGCAGCGGCACCTCCGGCAGGGCGAGCCGGGCCGCCTCGCGCAGCGCGCCGGCCACCGCCGGATCGTTCACCACCGGCCGGTAGCCGTGCACGTAGTCGAGCGCGATGGTTGCGCCGTGGGCCTCGGCGATGCCGCGGGCAATGCGCTCGATGCGGCCGGGCACGGCCTCGCGGACCCCGGGGTCGAAGCAGCGCACCGAGCCCCAGAGTTCGGCGCCGTCGGGGATGACGTTGAAGGCCGTGCCGGCGACGAAGCGGGTGACGGAGACGATCAGCGCGTCGTGCGCATCGGTGTTGCGCGCCACGATGGCCTGCAGGTTGGCGACGATCTGCGCCCCGATCCAGATCGGGTCGACGCAGCGATCGGGATTGGCCGCATGGCCGCCGCGGCCCTGCACGCGCAGCACGAAGCGGTCGGAGCTCGCGAAGGCCGGGCCGTCGAGCACCGTGATGCGGCCGGTGTCCACGGTGGACATGACGTGCGCCGCGATGATCCGGTCCACGCCGTTCATGACGCCGGCGTCGACCATCTGCTGGGCGCCGCCCGGGTGCTGCTCCTCGGCATGCTGGAAGAAGAAGCGCACCTCGCCGGGCAGCTGCTCGCGCAGCTGCGCCAGCAGCCGCGCGGCGCCCAGCAGCATGGCGGCGTGGCCGTCGTGGCCGCAGGCGTGCATGGCGCCCGGCCGGGTGGAGGCGTAGTCGCAGGTCTTCTGGTCCTGGATCGGCAGCGCATCGATGTCGGCCCGGATCGCCAGCACCCGGCCGGGCAGCGCCCCGCGCAGCCGCGCCACCAGGCTGGTCGGCGTCGGCCGCTCGATCGCCAGCCCGTCGATGCGGCGCAGTTCGCGCTCCAGGAAATCGGCGCTGTCGAACTCCTTGAACGAGAGCTCGGCGTTGCGGTGCAGGTGCCGGCGCCAGGACACCACCTCGGCGTGCTGGGCGCGCGCGAGGCCGGCCATGTCGCGCGCCAGCGGCTCGGTCAGGGCCATGCTCACTCGATCTCGATCTTGCGGGCCTTGACCACCGCCCGCACGCGCTCCAGGCTGCTGGCGATCAGCTGGCCGAACTGCTCCGGCGTGTTGCCGATCGGCTGCATGCCCATTTCCTTGAGCCGGGCGGCCAGCGCCGGGTCGTTCAGCGCGGCGACGGCCGCTGCCTGCAGCTTCGCCACCACCGGAGCCGGCGTCCGGGCCGGCGCCACCAGGCCGAACCAGGTGATCGCGAGCTCGTTGAGTTCGCCGTGCCCCAGCTCCTTGAAGGTCGGCACGTTGGGCAGCGCCGTCAGGCGCTGCTCGGCCGCCACCGCGAACGGCACCAGCTTGCCGGCCTTGATGAAAGGCGCCGACGAGGGGAACTGGTCGGACAGCACCTGGGTCTCGCCGCCCAGCGCACCGTTGATCACCGGCCCCATGCCGCGGTAGGGAATGTGGCGCAACTGGATGTGCAGCTCCTGGTTCATCGCCTCGATGATCAGGTGGCCGATCGAGCCGTTGCCGGGCGAACCGGAGTTGAGCTGGTCCGGCCGGGATTTCGCCAGCGCCACGAAGGCGTTGAAGTCGCCCGCCTTCAGGCTGGGATGGGTGGAGAACACCGAAGGCACGGCGGCGAGCGCCGTGATCGGCGCGAAGTCCTTCAGCGGATCCACCCGCGAGGCCTTCAGCAGCACCGGGTTGACGGCCAGCGTGCTCACCGTGCCCATGCCGATCGTGTAGCCGTCCGGCGCGGCCTTGGCCACCGCCTCGGCACCGATGGCGCCGCCGGCGCCGGCGCGGTTGTCCACCACCACCGGCTGGCCCAGGGTCTGCTGCATGCGGTCGGCCACCAGGCGCGCCACGATGTCGGTCGAGCCGCCCGGGGCGAAGGGCACGATCAGCTTGACTGGCTTGGCCGGATAGGGGTCCTGGGCAGCCGCCGGCTGCAGGCCCAGCGCGCCCAGGGAGCACGCCAGCGCGATGGCCGCCAGGCGGCGGCGCTTGACTGACATCGTCATGTTCGGTCCTCGTCGAAACAGGGCGGGATTATCGAAAGCGACTATTTGCAGTTCCAATCACCTTTCGCCCCGACCCATAAGCAGAATCGATAAGCAGAACCATGCCCACCGAACCCGCCGTGCTGTTCAACCGCCTGCTGGCACGCGGGCGGCTGCGCCACCTGCAGCTGCTGGTGGCGCTGGCCGACGCCGGCGGCGTGCAGCGCGCCGCGGCCGTGGTCGGCATGAGCCAGCCGGCGGCCACCCAGGCACTGGCCGACCTGGAGGAGCTGTTCGGCGCCGCGCTGTTCGAGCGCCACACGCGCGGCGTGCGGCCGACCCGCTTCGGCCAGGCGGTGGTGCCGGTAGCGCGCAACGTGCTGCAGGCGCTGCGGGCGTCCACCGAGGCGGTCGCGGCGCTGCAGGCGGGCGCCCAGGCCCTGCTGCGCCTGGGCTGCATCCCGGCGGCCGCTTCCGGCCTGCTGCGCCAGGCGCTGCCGGCGCTGCTGGCCGCGCAGCCGGGCCTGCAGGTCGAGCTGGCCGAGGAGAACACCGACCACCTGCTGCCGGAGCTGGCCGCCGGCCGGCTCGACGCCGTGCTGTGCCGGCCGCCACGCCCGCTGCCGCCGCACTGGCGCTTCGAGTTGCTGCAGCAGGACCGGCCGGCCGTGGTGTCCGGACCCGGCCATGCCCTGGCCGGCCGTCCGCAGGTGCCGCTGGCGGCACTGGAGCTGCTGCCCTGGATCCTGCCGCCGCGCGGCATGGGCGTGCGCCGCTACCACGAGCAGCTGTGGGCCGGCCGCGCCGCGCCGCGCCTGCACCCGCTGACCACGACCTCGCTGCCGCTGGTGCTGGAGGTGCTGCGCACCACCCCGGCGGTCAGCCTGATGCCGCGCAGCATGGTGGAGCCGCTGCTGCAATGGGGGGTCGCGGCGGTGCTGGACGTGGACCTGCCCGAGCTGCCGGAGGCCGCGCTCGAAGGGCTGGGCCTGCTGACCACGGGCGGCGAGGACCCGCCCGCGGTCAGCGGCCTGCGCTCGCAGCTGCGGGCGGCTGCGCGGCCATGAAGCCCTCCAGCACCGGGGGCAGGCGGCCGGCCAGCCAGACCAGGCTGGTCTCGCAGCGGGGGACGGACCGGCCGCGCGGCACATCCACTTCGCGGTAGGCCACGCCGGGGCGCTGGAACTGGCGCACGCTGTCCGGCACCCAGGCGATGCCCAGCCCGGCCGACACCAGGTTGACGATGGTCTGCATCTGGATCGCCTCCTGCGCGACGTCCGGCTCCCGGCCGGCCGCGTGGTACAGCCCGAACACCGCGTCGTGCAGCGACGGCAGGATGCGGCGCGGGAACATCACCAGCGGCTCGGCCAGCACCTGGCGCAGGGGCAGGCGGGGGGCCGCGGCCAGCGGGTGCTGCTCCGGCACGGCCAGCACCAGCGGCTCGCTCGCCACCGGCCGGTGCTCGAACCCGCCCGGGGCGAAGCCCGGCGAATGCAGCAGGAAGCCGGCGTCGAGGTCGGCCCGCTCCAGCGCCGGCAGCTGCACGTCGGCCGTGGCTTCCACCAGCTCGAGCTGCACGCGCGAGTGGGTCGCGCGGAACGCCCGCACCCAGGGCGGCAGCAGGGTGAAGCCGACGGTCGACACGAAGGCCAGGCGCAGCCGCCCGGCCTCGCCGGCAGCGGCCGCCCGCGCCTGCGCCGGCAGCGCCTGGCCGCGCGCGAGCAGGTCGCGCGCCAGCGGCAGCAGCGCGGCGCCGGCGCCGGTGAGCTGGACGCTGCGCTTGCTGCGGTCGAACAGGCGCACCTCGAGCAGCCGCTCCAGCTGCGCGATCGCCTGGGTCAGCGGCGGCTGCGTCATGTGCAGCCGCTGGGCGGCGCGGCCGAAGTGCAGGGTGTCGGCGACGGCGACGAACTGGCGCCACAGGCGCAGCTCGATGAGCGGATCCTTCATATGCGTCGCATATTAATCGCGCCAAAAAATGGATTGGAAGCAATCACCGAGGGGCCGCATACTGCGGCCTTCCGACCCGCCCTGACCGGCGCACCGCCGGCCCGGGCTGCCAACCTGCCGAAGAGAGATCCCATGGCCGAACACCCGATCCGCCTGCACCTGCGCAGCGACAACATCACCCAGGGCAAGTCCCGTGCGCCCAACCGCTCCATGTACTACGGCATGGGCTACAAGGAGACCGACTTCGGCAAGCCGATGGTCGGCGTGGCCAACGGCCACAGCACCATCACGCCCTGCAACAGCGGCCTGCAGAAGCTGGCCGACGCCGCCATCGCCGGCATCGAGGAAGCCGGCGGCAACCCGCAGGTGTTCGGCACGCCGACGATCTCCGACGGCATGGCCATGGGCACCGAGGGCATGAAGTACTCGCTGGTCAGCCGCGAGGTCATCGCCGACTGCATCGAGACCTGCGTGCAGGGCCAGTGGATGGACGGCGTGGTCGTGATCGGCGGCTGCGACAAGAACATGCCCGGCGGCCTGATGGGCATGCTGCGCGCCAACGTGCCTGCGATCTACGTCTACGGCGGCACCATCCTGCCGGGCAAGTGGCGCGGCCAGGACCTGAACATCGTCAGCGTGTTCGAGGCCGTGGGCCAGAACGCCGCCGGCAAGATCAGCGACCAGGAACTCAAGGACATCGAGCAGCACGCCATTCCCGGCACCGGCTCCTGCGGCGGCATGTACACCGCCAACACCATGAGCTCGGCCTTCGAGGCGCTGGGCATCTCGCTGCCCTACTCGTCCACCATGGCCAACCCGCACGACGAGAAGCAGAACTCGGCCAAGGAATCGGCGCGGGTGCTGATCGAGGCGATCAGGAAGGACATCAAGCCGCGCGACATCGTCACGCGCAAGTCGATCGAGAACGCGGTGGCGGTGATCATGGCCATCGGCGGCTCCACCAACGCGGTGCTGCACTTCCTGGCGATCGCACACGCGGCCGGCGTGGAGTGGACCATCGACGACTTCGAGCGGGTGCGCCAGCGCACGCCGGTGATCTGCGACCTCAAGCCCTCGGGCCAGTACCTGGCGGTGGACCTGCACCAGGCGGGCGGCATCCCGCAGGTGATGAAGATCCTGCTCAATGCCGGCCTGCTGCACGGCGACTGCCTCACCATCACCGGCCAGACCGTCGCCGAGGTGCTCAAGGACGTGCCCGACCAGCCGCGCGCCGACCAGAGCGTGATCCGCACCCTCGACAAGGCGCTCTACAAGGAAGGCCACCTGGCCATCCTCAAGGGCAACCTGTCGCCCGAAGGCGCGGTGGCCAAGATCACCGGCCTGAAGAACCCGGTGATCACCGGGCCGGCGCGGGTGTTCGACGACGAGCAGTCGGCGCTCCAGGCCATCCTGGACGGCAAGATCCAGGCCGGCGACGTGATGGTGCTGCGCTACCTGGGCCCCAAGGGCGGCCCCGGCATGCCCGAGATGCTGGCGCCCACCGGCGCGCTGATCGGCGCGGGCCTGGGCGAGAGCGTCGGTTTGATCACCGACGGCCGCTTTTCCGGCGGGACCTGGGGCATGGTGGTCGGCCACGTGGCGCCGGAAGCGGCCGCTGGCGGCAACATCGCGCTGGTGCAGGAAGGCGACTCGATCACCATCGATGCGCACCAGCTGCTGCTGCAGGTGAACGTGTCGGACGAGGAACTGGCCAAGCGCCGTGCCGGCTGGAAGGCGCCTGCGCCGCGCTACACGCGCGGCGTGCAGGCCAAGTTCGCGTTCAACGCGTCCAGCGCCAGCAAGGGCGCGGTGCTGGATCACTTCTGAGGCTCTGAACAGTTGAGCGAGGCCCGGCAAAGCCGGTTCCTCGCTCAAGAGGTGTTCGCGCTGCCTGTCATTTCGCGCGAACGGTTCGACCTGCGGTCGGGTACGAGCCGGCGGTTTCGCTGCCGTCCTACACCCACCAGCATCCGTCTTTCCTAGCATGGGCCTCCCCCGACAGGAGACCCCCATGGACACCACCTCGGTGTGGCGCGCGACGGCGCCCGGACCCGGCTTCGAGCCGCTGCAGGGTGACGTGCCGTGCGACGTGCTGGTGGTGGGCGCCGGCATCACCGGCCTGACCACGGCGCTGCTGCTGGCCGAGCAGGGACGCAAGGTGGTGCTGCTCGAGGCCGGCGAGATCGGCAGCGGTACCACCGGGCACTCCACGGGCAACCTCTACGTCACGACCAGCCAGGGGCTGTCATCCATCGCATCGGCGTGGGGCGAACCGGTGGCGCTCGAAGTGGTGCGCCGGCGCGCCGCCGCCATCGACTTCATCGAGCTTCAGTGCCGCCGGATTCCGCGGGCCGCCTTCACGCGCTGCGGGCACTACCAGTCCGCGCGTTTCGCGCAGGACCAGGACCGCATCCACAAGGAGCGCGAAGCCCTGTCCCGGGCCGGCTGCGCCGTGCGCATGGAGGATTCGCTGCCCGGTGGACTGCCGCCGCCCTCCGGCTCGGTGCTGGTTCTGCCCGACCAGGCGCAGTTCCAGCCCCAGGCCTACGTGCGCGAACTGGCGGCGCGGGCAGCCCGGGCCGGCGCCTCGCTCCACGAGCATTCCCGCGTGCTGGAACTCGATGCCAAGGCCCGCCGGGCGGTCACCGGCGCGGGAAGCGTCAGCGCAGGCGAGATCGTGCTGGCCACGCACTCGCCCAAGGGCGTGCACGGGGTCCATGCCGAGATGCCGGTGCACCGCGAGTACGCGGTCGCATTCGAGGCCGGCGGCGTCGATCCCGGTCCGGGCATCTTCTGGTGGCAAGGCGACGAGAGCCTGTCGATCCGCATGCATGAACACGAGGGGCGCCGCTACCTGGTCGTGGTCGGGCCGCAGCACAAGGTCGGCACGCACAACGCCAAGGCGGCGTTGATGGCGGTGGAAGCCATGGCCCGCAGCTACCTCGATCCGGGTCCGGCCTTGCATCACTGGTCGGCGCAGAACTACCGTTCGCACGACGGCCTGCCCTACATCGGGCGCGACCGCTCGGGCGTTCTCGTGGCGACGGGCTTCGGCACCGACGGACTGACCTGGGGCACCGTTGCGGCACAGGGCATCGCGGCGCTGCTGGCGGGACAGGACGACCCCTTCATCGAGCGCTGCTCGCCGGGCCGCTTCACGCCGGCCAAGGGCGCCAGGGCCTTGCTGGAGGAGAACGCCACCACGGCTCGCGCGCTGGTGCAGGACTACCTGACCCGGGGCCAGCAGGAGCACCTGTCGAGCCTGGCGCCGGGCGACAGCGCGATCGTGGAGTCGGAGGGCGAGGCGTTCGCCGCCTGGCGCGCGCCCGATGGCGAACTGTTCGCCGTCTCGCCGGTGTGCACGCACATGGGCTGCAAGGTGCACTGGAACAGCGTGGAAACCAGCTGGGACTGCCCCTGCCACGGCAGCCGGTTCCGCCCGGACGGAACGGTGATCGAGGGGCCGGCGCTGGCGCCGCTGCAGCGCAGGCAGCTGACGCTGGGCTGATCGGCGCGGGGCCGGTGGTTCGCCGCCGCCCGGCCGCACGGCCGCACGGCGGCAGCCGCGTCAGCGCTTGCGGCGCGGCACCATGCCCAGGTTCTCGCGGCTCTTGTCGATGCGGGCCTGGCGCTTGGCGTTTTCCTTCTGCACGGCCTTCTTCTTGGTGTAACCCGACCAGTCGGCCCACGACCACCAGGCCACGGCCAGGCCGAAGGGGGCCAGCACCGCCCACCAGGGCCAGGCGGCTACCGGGCCCATCTCCAGGTACTTCATGGCGAGCAGGATGAGCCCAACGCCGAGGAACAACATCGCTTCGTCTCCGCAAAATCCCGGTTTTCACCGCCTTGCCGGGAACAAGAAAGGGTCAACCGCGGTCGGTACAATGACGTTGAGCACTGTAACGCAACCCTGGAGGATCGCCCTCATGAAACGAGCCTTGTTTGCCCTCGCAGCCACCGTCGCCGTGGCGGGCCCGGCGTTCGCCGACCAGGCGCTGGCCCAGGCCAAGAACTGCATGGCCTGCCACGCCGTGGACAAGAAACTGGTCGGCCCCTCCTACAAGGACGTCGCCAACAAGTACGCCGGCCAGAAGGACGCGGTCGACAAGCTCGCCGTCAAGATCCAGAAGGGCGGCTCCGGCGTCTGGGGCCCGGTCCCCATGCCCGCCAACACGCAGGTCAGCGAGGCGGATGCCAAGAAGCTCGCCGCCTGGGTGATGAGCCTCAAGTGACCTGAACGAAGCCAAAGAAAAAAAGGCCCGCGCAAGCGGGCCTTCTTCTTTGGCGGTTCAGGTCATCCCCGCGAAAGCGGGGATGCGCGGCCGGCCTTCGGCCGCCTCGATCAATTGCGTTCCGCCAATTGATCGAGGATTGCCGGGTTTTCCAGCGTCGTGGTGTCCTGGGTGATCGCCTCCCCCTTCGCGATCGACCGCAGCAGCCGGCGCATGATCTTGCCGCTGCGGGTCTTGGGCAGGTTCTCGCCGAAGCGGATGTCCTTGGGCTTGGCGATGGGGCCGATCTCCTTGGCCACCCAGTTGCGCAGTTCGTTAGCGATCTGCTTGGCCTCCTCGCCGGTTGGGCGCGGCCGCTTGAGCACGACGAAGGCGCAGATCGCCTCGCCGGTCAGCTCGTCGGGCCGGGCCACCACGGCGGCCTCGGCCACCAGGTCGGTCTTGGCGACCAGCGCCGACTCCACCTCCATCGTGCCCAGCCGGTGGCCCGAGACGTTGAGCACGTCGTCGATGCGACCGGTGACGCGGAAGTAGCCGCGCTCCTTGTCGCGCACCGCGCCGTCGCCGGCCAGGTAGGTGCGCCCGCCCATCTCCTCGGGGAAATAGGTCTTCCTGAAGCGCTCCGGATCGCCCCAGATGGTGCGGATCATCGCCGGCCAGGGCCGCTGGATCACCAGCATGCCGCCCGAGCCGTTGGGCAGTTCCTTGCCGGTCTCGTCGACCACCGCGGCCATGATGCCCGGCAGCGGCAGCGTGCACGAGCCCGGCACCAGCGGCGTCGCACCCGGCAGCGGGCTGATGACGTGGCCGCCGGTCTCGGTCTGCCACCAGGTATCGACCACCGGGCAGCGCTCGCCACCGACGTTCCGGTAGTACCACATCCAGGCTTCGGGGTTGATCGGCTCGCCCACGCTGCCCAGGATGCGCAGCGAGGACAGATCCCAGTTCTTCGGGTGCACCTTCTCGTCGCTCTCGGCCGCCTTGATCAGCGAGCGGATCGCCGTCGGCGCCGTGTAGAACACGCTGACCCTGTGCCGCTCGATCATCTGCCAGAAGCGGCCGGCATTCGGGTACGTCGGAATGCCCTCGAACATCACCTGGGTCGCCCCGGCGGCCAGCGGCCCGTACACCACGTAGCTGTGGCCGGTGACCCAGCCGATGTCGGCCGTGCACCAGAAGACGTCGTCCGGGCGGATGTCGAACACCCAGTCCATGGTGAGCTTGGCCCACAGCACGAAGCCGCCGGTGGCGTGCTGCACACCCTTGGGCTTGCCGGTGGAGCCCGAGGTGTACAGCACGAACAGCGGGTGCTCGGCACCGACCGGCACCGGCGGGCACTCGTCGGGCTGGCCCTTGAGCACGTCCTCGAAGGTCTTGTCGCGGCCGGCCACCATGTTGCAGGCGGTGGGCGTGCGCATGTAGACCAGCACCGAGCGCACCGACTCGCAGCCGCCCATGGCGATGCCCTCGTCGACGATGGCCTTGAGCGGCATCTCCTTGCCGCCGCGCATCTGGTAGTTGGCGGTGATCACCGCCACCGCACCGGCGTCGATGATGCGCTCGTTCACCGCCTTGGCCGAGAAGCCGCCGAACACCACGCTGTGGGTGGCGCCGATGCGCGCGCAGGCCTGCATGGCGATCAGGCCTTCCACGGTCATCGGCATGTAGATGAGCACGCGGTCGCCCTTCTGAATGCCCTGTGCCTTGAGCGCATTGGCGAAGCGGCTGACGCGCAGCAGCAGGTCCTTGTAGGTGTAGGTCGTGACCGTGCCGTCGTCGGCCTCGAAGATGACCGCGGTCTTGTTCTCCACCGGCGTGCCGACGTGCTTGTCCAGGCAGTTGGCGCTGGCGTTGAGCTCGCCGTCCTCGAACCACTTGTAGAACGGCGCCTGCGATTCGTCGAGCGTCTTCGTGAACGGCCTGGTCCACACCAGGTGGTCGCGCGCCAGCTTCGCCCAGAAACCCTCGAAGTCGCGCGCGGCCTCCTGGCACATCGCGTCATAGGCGGCCATGCCGGCGATGCGGGCGCCGCGCATCGACGCTTCGGCGGGTGGAAAGACGCGGTTCTCGACCAGGACCGATGTGATGGCGCTCATGCTCTTGTCTCCGGGCTGGGGGGTGGATGGGATGGCCGGGAATGTCGGACCGGCCACTTACAGATGTCTGACTCCCGCGAGCTTACAAGGTACGCCGAACGGCTCGGGCTGTCATGGGGCAAAACTACAATGCCGGCCGGCTTATCGCATCATCCAAAAGACCTCAATGCCCGACCCGAACCCGATGCTTCGGAGCTCTCCGCTGCGTCCGCTTCCCAACCTGATCTTCGCCAGCCGCTGGCTTCAACTGCCGCTGTACCTGGGCCTGATCGCCGCGCAGGCGGTCTACGTGTTCCATTTCTGGGTGGAGCTGGTCCACCTGCTGGAAGCCGCCTGGGGCAACCAGGACGCGCTGCACAAGCTGGTCGGCAGCATCGGCTACAAGGCCGACGCGCCGGTCACCGCGCTGAACGAGACCGTGATCATGCTGGTGGTGCTGGCACTGATCGACGTGGTGATGATCTCCAACCTGCTGATCATGGTGATCGTCGGCGGCTACGAGACCTTCGTCAGCCGCATGCACCTGGAGGGCCACCCCGACCAGCCCGAATGGCTGAGCCACGTGAACGCGTCGGTGCTCAAGGTGAAGCTGGCCACCGCCATCATCGGCATCAGCTCGATCCACCTGCTCAAGACCTTCATCAACGCCGGCAACTACACCGACCGCGTGCTGATCGCGCAGACGGCGATCCACATCACCTTCCTGCTGTCGGCGATGGCGATCGCCTACACCGACAAGATCATGGCGGCAGCGGCCGCGCAGGCGCAGCACTGAGGACTCCGGCGCGCAACGCGCGCCTGCGGCGCTCGCGCTGCGCGTTGCGGTGGATTCCCGCCTTCGCGGGAATGACGGAATCCAGGATCCTTACGCCACCGCCTCCATCGCCATCAGCCCGGCCGCCGTGTTCGAGATCGGGATGTGGTAGTTCGAGTGCACCTTGCGCACCGGCCCCGACACGGCGCCGCGCGCGGCCAGCCACATGAGCAGCTCCACGCCCTGGGTGCCGGTCTTCTCGACCAGCTCGTGGATGCTGAATTGCGTGGCCCAGGCCGGGTCGTCGAGCATGCTGTCCATGAACTTCAGGTCGAACGGCTTGTTGATGAAGCCGGCCCGCTCGCCGTCGAGCTGGTGCGACAGGCCGCCGGTGCCGATCACCACCACGCGCCGGTCGCTGTCCCAGGAGCGGATCGCCTCGCCCACCGCCTGCCCCAGCGCGTAGCAGCGCCTGGCCGACGGCAGCGGGTACTGCACGGTGTTGATGCACACCGGCACGATCGCCACCGGGCAGTCGCCTTCCGGCCAGAACAGCTTGAGCGGCAGCGTCACGGCGTGGTCGACCAGCATCTCCTGGCAGGTGGTGATGTCGAACTCGCGCGCCACCAGGTGCTCGATCAGGTGCCAGGACAGGTCCAGCTCGCCGCGGAACGGCGGCAGCGTCGGGATGCCCCAGCCCTCGTCCGCGTTGCGGTACTCGGGCGCTGCGCCGACCGCGAAGGTCGGCATCTTGTCCAGGAAGAAGTTCAGGCCGTGGTCGTTGTAGAAGACCACGGCGACGTCGGGCTTCACCTCGGCCAGCCATTGCTGCACCGGGCCGTAGCCGTCGAAGAAGGGCTTCCAGTAAGGCTGCTGCTGCAGCCCCTTGGCGATGGCGCCGCCGATGGCGGGCACGTGCGAGGTGGCGAGGCCTCCGAGGATGCGGGCCATGGTCGATGTCTCCTTGTGGTTTCAGGTTGGCAGCGTGTCGGGCTGCTCGTTGGCGCGCACCAGCATCGCCTTGAAGTCGTCCTTGCTCATGCCGGTCTGGGCCGCGCCCAGGTCCTGCACGTCCAGCCCCAGGATGCCGGCGAACTTGGCCAGGTAGTAGACGTTGCCGCCGGCGGCCAGCAGGCCCGGCACGTCGCGACCGCGGATCGCGCGCGCCTGCTCCTCGTTCAGCCCGTAGCGCTGCATGTAGCCGGCCTCGTCGGCGCGGAAGGCCTCGCGGTTGGCGGCCTCGTTGAAGGAAAAGCACATGCGGTTGAGCGCATAGCCCTTGCGGGCCTGCTGACCGTCGAAGACGGTGGTGCCGGGAATGGGTGGATAGCGGTCCATGGTGTGCGGTTGCGGGTGGATGGGCGCTCGCGGACTATTCCGCCGCCGCGCGCGCCAGTCCCTGATCCAGGTCAAGGACCGCCGTGGAACTTGACGAAGATCAAGCGTACGTAGAATTACGTTTAGTGAAATCAATTTCGCAATAGTAAATTCCCAACCCGCACCCACCGGACGGTGCGAACCAGAACAGGAGACGCCCGCATGGGGACCTACGCGTACCCGCGCTTTCCGTACAAAGCCCCGACGGACCTGCGGTCCGATCCGCCGCAGCGGCGCCCGCTGATCGTGGTCGGCGCCGGCCCGGTCGGGCTGGCCGCCGCCATCGACGCCCGGCTGCAGGGCATCCCGGTGCTGCTGCTGGACGAGGACGACACCGTCTCGATCGGCTCGCGCGCGGTCTGCTACGCCAAGCGCACGCTGGAGATCCTCGACCGGTTCGGCGTGGGCGACCCGCTGGTCGACAAGGGCGTCGGCTGGAACGTCGGCCGCACCTTCTTCGGCGAGCAGGAGGTGTACCGCTTCGACCTCCTGCCCGAGCCGGGCCACAAGCGGCCCGGCATGATCAACCTGCAGCAGTACTACCTGGAAGAGGCGCTGATCGCGCGCGCCACCGAACTCGGCGCCGACCTGCGCTGGAAGCACAAGGTGGTGTCGATCCAGCCGGCCGACGACCACGTGCGCCTGCAGGTCGAGACGCCCGACGGCCTGTTCGCCATCGAGGCCGACTGGCTGATCGCCGCCGACGGCGCGCGCAGCCCGATCCGCCGCATGCTGGGCCTGGAGGTGGACGGCCGCATCTTCATGGACCGGTTCCTGATCGCCGACGTGGTGATGAAGGCCGACTACCCGGCCGAGCGCTGGCTGTGGTTCGACCCGCCCTTCCATCCGCACCAGACCGTGCTGCTGCACAAGCAGGCCGACAACGTCTGGCGCATCGACTTCCAGCTCGGCTGGGACGCCGATCCGCAAGAGGAGAGGAAGCCGGAGAACGTGATCCCGCGGCTGCAGGCCATGCTGGGCGAGCGCCCGTTCGAACTCGAGTGGGTCAGCATCTACACCTTCCAGTGCCGGCGCATGAAGGACTTGCGCGCCAACCGCGTGCTGTTCGTCGGCGACGCCGCGCACCAGGTCTCGCCGTTCGGCGCGCGCGGCGCCAACTCCGGGTTCCAGGACGTCGACGACCTGCTGTGGAAATTGCGGCTGGTGATGGCCGGCCAGGCGCCCGATCGCCTGCTCGACACCTACAGCCGGGACCGCATCGACGCCGCGGACGAGAACCTGCTGAACTCGACGCGCTCGACCGACTTCATCACGCCCAAGAGCCGCGCCAGCAAGACCTTCCGCAACGCGGTGCTGCACCTGGCGCGCGAGCACGCCTTCGCCCGCAGGCTGGTGAACTCCGGGCGGCTGTCGGTGCCCAGCTTCCTGACCGGATCGGTGCTGAACACGCCCGATGCCGAGGCCTTCGAGGGCCGCATGGTCCCCGGCGCGCCGATGGACGATGCGCCGCTGCGCATCGATGGCCATGACGACTGGCTGCTGGACCGGGTCGGCAACGGCTTCCGGCTGCTGGTGTTCGCGCCCTCGGCGCAGGCCGTGCCGGCCGGCTGGCGCGACAAGCTGGCCGAACTGGCACACGACCCGATTCCCGTCACGGCGCTGGTCGTCGCGCCCGACGGCGGCGCCCTGCCCGGCTTCACCGTGGCACAGGACCCCACCGGCCTGGCGGCGCAGCGCTACGACGCCCGCGACGGCGCCGTCTACCTGATCCGCCCCGACCAGCACGTGGCCGCCCGCTGGCGCGCGTTCGACGCCGCACGGGTGCGCGCCGCCGTGGCCCACGCCACCTGCAACGCCTGAAGGACAGCCCCCATGCCGCTGCAACTCGCCCCCAACATCGCCGAACCCGGCAAGCGCTACTTCCGCGACTTCAGCCCCGGCGACGACTTCTACGAAGCGCTGATCGACGCCCACCGCGACCTCACCGACGAGCAAAGCGAGCAGCTCAACGCCCGCCTGGTGCTGCTGCTGGCCAACCACATCGGCGACCTGAGCGTCCTGCGCGAAGCCTTCGCGATCGCCCGACAGGGCCTCGACACCTGAACCCTGCCCCAGCCCCCCGAAAGGAGACAACCCGTGCCCATCCGCAAGATCCACCATGTCGCCTACCGCTGCCACGACGCCAGGCAGACCGTCGAGTGGTACGAGAAGAACCTCGGCATGAAGCTGGTGCTGGCGATCGCCGAGGACCAGGTGCCGTCCACGCGCGACCCCGATCCGTACATGCACCTGTTCATGGACGCCGGCGGCGGCAACGTGCTGGCCTTCTTCGAGATCCCGAACTCGCCCCCGATGGGCCGTGACCCGCACACGCCCGAGTGGGTGCAGCACATCGCCTTCGAGGTGGACAGCCTGGACGAGTTGCACCAGGCCAGGGCGAAGCTCGAGGCCAATGGCGTGCCCGTGATCGGCATCACCGACCACACCATCTTCCAGTCGATCTACTTCTTCGACCCCAATGGCCACCGGCTGGAGCTGGCGTTCAACACCGGCACGCCCGAGATGTACAGGCGCCTCGACGAGGTGAAGTACGAGATGGTCGACGAGTGGGCGCGCACCAAGCGCGCACCCAAGCACGCGGCCTGGATGCACGAGAAGGAATTCGCCACTCCCGCCTGAGCAGGCATGCGCGGTGTCCTCGGGCCTGCGCTCAGGCGTGCAGGCCCGCCGACTCGAACCGCGCCACCACTTCTCCGGACACCGGGTCGGTGACGCCGAGGCCGCCGCCCAGGTCCTCCAGGCAGTCGCGGAAGCTGTCGAGCATGGCGATCATCCCCGGCCGGGCCGCCGCCAGCTCCGCCATGGAGTCCCACTCGCCGACCACGCAGTAGGTGCGATCGCCGGTCTTCACCAGCGAGAAGCGCTGCATGCCGCCGAATTGCGGGTCGGCCTTGCGGTGCGCGTCGATGAACTCCTGCTCGCGGCCGGGCTTGACGCGGAAGCGGACGATGTTGAACGCGGTCATGGCGCCTCTCCTTGCACGGGTGGAAAAGGGGGCCAGATTGCGCCGCCCGCGCCGTCATGACAAGCGCGGGAGTGGCGTCCCGGCGCGGGGGTGGCACCGCAGCGCGAGCTGGCGCACGCTGGCTGCAATTGGTTTCACGGCTGGGCTGAAGCCGGCTTCACCCGCGCGGGCGGCGGCAGCCGGCCGGAACCTCCGCGGGCGCGGACGATCCACTTTCCTTGTCAAGCAAGCAGGAAGCTCACAGCCATGTTCGCCGCCGTCTGGATCCTGGGCCTGCTGGCCCTGCTGCTGTGGAGCCTCACGATGTGGGGCGTGCATGCCCTGTGGGCCGCACTGGCCGACACCAGCTGGGACGTGGCGGTGAACCGCCTGCCCAACCTGCAGCTGCCGCCCGCCCTGGAGCCGTGGCTGGGCGATACCTGGCGTCAATGGATGGAGGCCATCGGTCCCTGGCTGGGCCATGTCGCCCCGACGCTGGACTCCATCACCGGCTGGGCTGCCAGCGCCATGCCGGTGCTGATCTGGATCACCTGGGCGATCGGGGCGTTCCTGCTGCTGCTGGTCACCGCCGCGTTCGCGGGCGTGGTGTCGTGGTTGCGCGGCAGACGCCGGCCGGTGGCACGGACTTGAGTCCCGTCGCCTACGGCGCGAACTCCTCGGTATCCACTTCCGTGCGCGACTGCGCGCTGTAGCGGTTGCCGCTGACCGTCTGCTGGTTGACGTGGGCCTCCAGCCGCTCGACCAGGCCGGCGTCCAGCTTCAGGTTCGCCGCCGCCAGGTCCTCGTGCAGGTGCTCGACCTGGGTGGTGCCCGGGATCGGGATGATGTCGCTGCCCTTGTGCAGCAGCCAGGCCAGCGCCAGCTGCGCCGGCGTGCAGCCCGCCTCCTGCGCCAGTGCCTTGTAGCCGGGCAGCAGTTGCAGGTTGCGCGCGTAGTGCTCGGGGGCGAAGCGCGGCATGGAGCGGCGGATGTCCTTGGCGTCCAGCGTCGCCACGTCGTGCAGCGCGTCGCACAGGAAGCCGCGCGCCACCGGGCTGAACGCCACGAACGCGACGCCCAGCTCGCGGCAGGCCTGCAGCACCGCGATCTCCGGGTTGCGTGTCCAGAGCGAATACTCCGTCTGCAGCGCCGTGACCGGGTGCACGGCATGCGCCTTGCGCAGCGTGGCCGCCGACACCTCCGACAGCCCGATCGTGCGCACCTTGCCCTGCTCCACCAGCCGGCTCATGGCGCCGACGCTGTCCTCGATCGGCACCTGCTTGTCCCAGCGGTGCAGGTAGTACAGGTCGATCACGTCGGTCTGCAGGCGGCGCAGGCTGTCCTCGCAGTTGCGGCGCACGGTGTCCGGGCGGCCATCGATCACGCGCCGGACCGTGCCGTCGTCGCCCGTGACGCCCGCCATGCCGCCCTTGCTGGCCAGCGTGAAGCGGCTGCGATGCGGCTTGAGCACGCGGCCGACCAGCGTCTCGTTGGCGCCGAAGCCGTACAGCGCCGCGGTGTCGAACAGCGTCACGCCGGCGTCCAGCGCCGCCAGCAACAGCCGCTCGCCCTGCTCAGCCGACGGCGGCGTGCCATAGGCGTGGCTGAGGTTCATGCAGCCGAGGCCGATGGCGGAGACCTGGAAGGGGCCGAGGGAGCGATCGTGCATGGCGGCCGGCGTGCCGGTCAGGAAGCGACCAGTTCGCCCATGGCGAACACGGACACGGGGATGCGGCCAGCCAGCTGGGCGGGCGTCTGGGATAGCCAGGTGAGGCGCTTCTGCTCCTCCAGCGCGGCCTTGCGCTCCTGGGCCAGTTCCTTGGGAGTGAGTTCCTTTTCGTCCTCGATGATGCAGTGGATAGCGGTTTCGTCAGTCTTTGCCATGCCCGTATTGTCCGGTTTGTGCCCCGGATCGCGAAGAAATCTCGGGGATAACCCTCACTCATCCACAGCGCGCGGCTGGATCGCTTGACAGACCGTCGCCGCTGCGCTTTGGGCTCGGCAACGGCTGCGCCACGCTGGCGGGCCTGGTGCAGCCGTTCGAACCCTCAGCGCCAACGCGGGTTGTCGGGCGCGCGATCGCGGTGGTTCGGCACGCCGTCGCCATCGCGGTCGCGGTCGAAGCGGTCGGGAATGCCGTCGCGGTCACGGTCTCGGCGCGGGCCGGGACCGCCCTGCCATTGCGGGGCACCGTGACCGGCGTACCGTGGGGTGACGACCCACTGGGCCTCGACCCACACCCGGTGCGGGCCGCGCTGCTCCCAATGGCCCGGCACGAAGGTGCGCTGGTGAGCCGGGGCTGCGTAGGCCGGCGGCGCATAAACCGGTCGCGGTGATTGATCCACGTAAGCCGGGCGCGCGGCGGCAGTGCCGGCCGCCAGCAGGGTGCCGGCCACGATGATCATGCAAGCTGTCTGACCCATGTCGCGTCTCCTTTCGGGTTGGGGCACGACGATGGTGGCGCGCGATGCTGTCCGGCTTGCGAAGCGACTGCGAAGCTGTGTGAAGAGTCCCACGTGCCGCCGTCGTGGCGTCACGCCGCGCAACGGCTGCGCAGCCGCTGCCGCAGCGATCCGTCAGCTACAGATCGTGGGCGCAGGCGCTGCCGACCGCCTTTACATCCTCTTGCGGCGCGGGCGTGCCGTCGTCCAGGGTGGTGGTGATCGAAACCTGCTCGGTTGCCGCAGGCACCGGCGCCAACTGCGACACCGTCGGCGTCGGCACCAGCGTCGAGAAGACCGTCGCTTCGACCAGGCGCGCTTCATCCGCCGACACCGGAGGCGCGGCCGGCGACAACCAGGAGGCCGCCAGCGCCAGGCCGGCGACGGCTGCAGCGGCTGCGGCACCGGCCCAGCGCGGCCGGTGGTGGCCGGATTGCCGGGGGGCCACGGGTTCATCTCCGTGCAGGGATTGCTGATGACGGGCGAGGTAGCACATGCGGACCTCCTGCGTGCGGCGCTCGGGACTCGAGCGGCCAGTATGGCCCGCGCGCCCGTCGATGCAAGGCGCGCCGGAGGCGACCTTGTCAATGGCGAGCCTCTTGCGCATCACGAGGTTACGCCCGGCCGCCCGCGAGCGCCCGGGGGCATCAGGCCATCAGATGTCCAGTACCAGACGCGGGCTCAGCGAGCGCGAGCAGCAGGGCGTCAACCGGTCCCCGCGCATCCTCTCTTCCTGGGTCAAGCACATGTCCCGATGGTCCGGTACGCCGTCGAGCACCCCCACGGCGCAGGTGCCACAGATGCCTTGCTCGCACGATGTCGGCAGGATGAACCCGTGCTGAGCCAATGCAGCAAGAATCGATTGCCCAGCTGATACCTGGATCACGGCACCGGTCGAGGCGATCTGGACCTCGAATTCGCCTTCGGTGCACGGGCTGCGCACCGGCGCAGCAAAGTACTCGCGATGCAATCGGCTCTCGGGCCAGCCCGCTGCACGGGCGCTCCCGAGGACCCAGTCCATGAACCCGGCCGGGCCGCAGACATACAGGTGCGTGCCGGCGTGCGCTTGGTCGAGGACCGCACGCGGGTCGAATCGCTGCTCGGTGGGCCCATCGTCATGGTGAAACTCGGCATGCGGGCCGATGGGACCCGCCACGATCCGGTCGACGAATGCGGTTCGCTCGGAGGCGCGCGTGCAGTAGTGCAGTTCGAACGACGCCTGGTCCCGCGCCAGCGTCTCGGCCATCGCCAGCAGGGGCGTGATCCCGATCCCACCGCCCACCAGCAGGTGGTGCCCGGCGCTGGCATCCAGCTCAAAGCAGTTGCGCGGCTCGCTGATCAGCACAAGCTGTCCTTCCGCCAGCGCGTGCATCCCGCGGGAGCCGCCGCGCGAGGCGGGCTCGCGCAGGACTGCGATCAGGTAGAGCTGCGTGTCCCAGGGCGGGCTGCACAGCGAGTACTGCCGCAGCGGCCCGCCCGGCAGCTGCACGTCGATGTGGGCGCCCGCCGTGAAGGGCGGCAGTGGCTGGCCATCGGGATCGACGAGCTCGAACGAGCAGATCTCCGCGGTCTCGGGCTTCTTGCGCGCAATGCGCACCCAGCGCGTGGTGGAACAAAGCATGGCGATCGCAAGCCTACGGTTCGTCCCGCAGGTCCTGGAAGTCCTCTTCCCGGAACTCCTGCGCTCCGCGTTCACCGGCGGCGTGGCGGCTGGCTTCCTGGGCGCGCAGCTGGACGCGCCGGATCTTGCCGGAGATCGTCTTGGGCAGTTCCGTGACGAACTCGACCCGTCGCACCCGCTTGTAGGGCGCCAGTTGGCGCCGTGCGAATGCCAGGATCTCCCGGGCGGTCGCGGCATCGCCGACGCGGCCCGGCGCCAGCATGACGTAGGCCTTGGGCACGGCCAGCCGCACCGGATCGGGGGCGGGTACGACCGCGACCTCCGCCACCGCGTCGTGCTCGATCAGCGCGCTCTCCAGTTCGAAGGGGCTGATCCGGTAGTCGGACGCCTTGAAGACGTCGTCGGCGCGCCCGACGAAGGTGAAATACCCGTCGGCATCGCGGGCGGCGGTGTCGCCGGTGTGGTAGTAGCCGCCGCGCATCGCCTCGGCATTCTTCTCGGCGCTGTCCTGGTAGCCGGCCATCAGCCCGACCGGCTGCTCGCGCAGGTCGATGCAGACCTCGCCCTCGTCGGCCTCATGCCCGTCCAAATCGAGCAGGACGATGCGATAGCCGGGCAGCGGCTTGCCCATGGAGCCGGGCTTGACCGGCAAGCCAGGAGAGTTGCCGACCTGTGCCGTCGTCTCCGTCTGGCCGTAGCCGTCGCGCAGGCGCAACCCCCAGGCCTGCTGCACCTGTTCGATGATTTCGGGATTCAGCGGCTCGCCGGCACCGACGACCGAACGCAGCTGCAGACGGTCCTTCCAGGCCGCGAGATCCTCCTGGATCAGCATCCGCCACACGGTGGGCGGGGCGCACAGGCTCGTCACGCCGCAGCGGGCCAGCGTGGCCAGCAGGGCCGGCGCCGAGAAGCGCGGCGTGTTGTGGATGAACACGCAGGCGCCGGCATTCCAGGGCGCGAACAGGCAGCTCCAGGCGTGCTTGGCCCAGCCGGGCGACGAGATGTTCAAGTGGACGTCGCCGGGGCGCAGGCCCAGCCAGTACATGGTGCTCAGGTGCCCCACCGGGTAGCTCTGGTGCGTATGCAGCACGAGCTTGGGCTTGGAGGTCGTGCCGGAGGTGAAGTACAGCAGCAACGGATCGGTGGCGCGGGTCGGACCGTCCGGCTGGAATCCTCGGCCAGCCTGGTCGGCGGCCGCATAGTCGACCCACCCGGATTGCGGAGCGCCGACGCTGATGCGGGTGAATCCGCCCCGCAGCTGCGCGAACTTCTCCACCTGGGCGGAACCCGCCACGACATGGCGGACCTGCCCGCGATCGAGCCGGTCCTGCAGGTCGTCCGCGGTGAGCAGCGCCGTCGCCGGAATCACCACCGCGCCCAGCTTCATGGCCGCGAGCATGATCTCCCACAGGGCCGGCTCGTTGCCCAGCATGAGCAGCACGCGGTCGCCGCGCTGCACGCCCTGCGTCCGCAGGAAGTTCGCCACCTGCGAGGAGCGCGCGGCAAGCTCGGCGAAGGTGGCGCGGTACTCGCTGCCATCCGCCTCGACGATCCACAGGGCCGGCGCGTCGTTGCCGTGGGCGAGCGCATCGAAGTGGTCCAGGGCCCAGTTGAAGTGGACCAGCTTCGGCCAGCGGAAGCCGGCCACGGCGCCCTCGGGGTCGTCGCGCAGGCGCAGCAGCAGCTCGCGTGCCGCCAGGAAGGCCTGTCGATCGTCGCTCATGTCCATCAGCCCCTCAGACGTGGCCGTACTTCTTCAGCGCGTCGGCCAGGGTCAGCCCCTTCTTCAGGTCGATCCGGATGTCGCGCTCGATCGCGGTCAGCCGCTCGGCCTCGACCAGCACCTGCTCGACCAGGTCCGAGGGGATCGCGATCACGCCATCCTCGTCGCCCAGGATGAAGTCGCCGGGGTTGACCTGCACCAGGCTGGTGGTCGCGCCGCGCAGGAACACCGGCACCTGGGAGGCCGTGACCTTCCAGCGGCCGATCGACTGCACCGGCGTGCGGTAGCGCGCGTACACCGAGAAATCCTGCTCGCCGATCCAGCGGATATCGCGGATGCCGCCGTCGACCAGCGCACCCGTGCAGCCGCGCTCCTTCATGCCGATGGCGATCAGCTCGCCGAAGTAGCAGATGCCCTCGCCGTCGCCGCTCCAGACCGACACCTCGTCCGGCCCCAGGCCCTGGCAGGCCTTCATCTTGTCGGCGTCACCGCCCATCGGGTAAGGCGTCATCTGGCCGCGGATGGTGTACGCCCAGCCCGCCAGCTTGCCGGCGTTGGCCGGGTAAGGGGCGAACTCGGGCGCCAGGCCCTGGTTCAGGTGGCCCAGGTTGTCCAGGACGTCGCCGACATTGGCGGTGTCCACGGCCAGGAAACGCTGCCGGATCTCGGCCCGCTGCGCGCTCGAACGTTCTTTCATGGTCTGCCTGCTTTCTGAGGATGGTGTTGGGTCTGCTCAGGTACCGACGCGCAGCGGCGCCGACATCTTGCGCAGCAGCGCGATCACGCTCTTGGCCGTGATCCGGCCGGTCTTGGGGTTGTCCGATGGGATGTTCTGGATCGTCATCGAAAAGGAGGCTGAATCCGATTCCACGTCGATCGTGTGGGTGTTGCGCTCGACGCCCGGGTCGGCCCACACCTGCAGGGTGGTGCGGTCCGGGTCGATGCCGGCCAGCCCCAGCGCGACGGCGACGTTCAGGTTGGCCGGGAAGCCCTTGGCCGCGTTGCGGGCGTTGCCGTCGTAGAGCTTGACCGGCTCCTTCAGGCCGGCCAGGTCGATGCCGCGTTCGGCCAGGAACGGCGCCCCCAGCAGCCCCTTGGGCGGCTTGCGCGTGACCATCTTCACCGAATAGATCGTGCCTTCGGCCGCCGCCGTCACGGCGTCCAGGCCGATCAGGGCGCCCGTGGGCACCATCACCTGGGCGCCCGTCTCGCGGCACTGCTCGACCAGCTCGGGGTAGTCCAGCAAGGCACCGACCGACAGCACGACCGCCCGCTTGCCGGCAGCCACGACCGGCTTCAGGATGGTCGGCAGCAGCTCGGCCGGCGCGCACTCGATCACGATGTCGCAGTGCTCGGCCAGCTCGGCCAGGCCGACCAGCCGGACTTCCGAATGCAACTGCGAGAGGAAGGCGGCGGCCTTCTCCCGGTCGCGTGTGCTGACGGCGACCAGCCGGGTACCGGGCACGCCCTTGTCGAGCGCCCGCGCCAGCTCCTGGCCGATGGCCCCCAGCCCGGCGATCCCGATGCGCTGCACTGCTTGTCTGTTCATCTCTGTTTTCCCTTGTACATCTGTGGAATGGTTCTCTCCCCGCGAGCCGGCCGGCTTGCGCGGCGTCGTGCGCCGGCCAGGGCCGCCATCAAACGGCCTCCGGCGCGGCCTGGCCCACCGGTGTCAGGGCGTACTCCCTGCGCCCGCCGTCCACCGGCAGGACCGCGCCGTTGATGAATCCGGCCTGCCTGGAAGCCAGGAAGCAGACCAGCGCCGCGCAGTCCTCGGGCGTTCCCAGCCGGCCCATCGGGTTCTGGCTGCGGATCTGGGCCAGGAAGGCTTGCGGATAGGTGCTGAAGAAATCCGTCTCGATGAAGCCGGGGGCGATCGCATTGACCGTGATGCCGTTTCGCCCGGTTTCCTTGGCCAGGCTGCGCGTCAGGCCCAGCACCCCGGCCTTGGCCGTCGTGTAGTTGACGATGCCTTCGCGGCCACCGCCCAACGCATGCATCGAGGACGTGTTGATGATGCGGCCGTATCCCCGGGCACGCATCGCCGGCACGGCGAAGTGGCAGAACAGGAACGTGCCGCGCAGGTGCGTCTCGCAGATGCGGTCCCAGGCGGCGATGGACATCTCTCCCACCCGCTGGTTCATGAACTCCGCGCCGGCGCCGGCGTTGTTCACCAGCACGTCGAGGCGGCCGTAGCGCTGCAGGGCCTGCTGCACCACGCCATTGGCCACCTCCTCGCTGGCGACGTCGCCGGGCGCCGCCAGGGCCTCGCCGCCGGCGGCGCGGATGCGCTCCACCGTCTCTTGTGCCGACTCTGCGGTGCGGCTGTTGACCAGCACGGCCGCCCCTTCGGCGGCCAGCGCGAGCGCCTCCGCCCGGCCGATGCCGCGCCCGGCCCCGGTGACGATCGCCACCCGTCCCTTCAGGTCGTAATCAGGCATGTGCCCTCCCCGAGTTCGCGTCCACGCAGCGGCTCACAGCAGGTAGAGCGCATCCTGCAGCGCGACGCCGGCCAGCCGCTGCGCGCTCCAGTCGCGGTCCACGTAGAACTGCAGCCGGATGCCGTCGGGATCCAGGATCGTGATCGCCCGACGCACCGGGTGGTCGATCTGGTGCTCCACTTCGACCCCGTCGCGCGGCAGCAGCGCCAGCGCCCGGTCCAGATCCGCTTCGCTGCCCACTTCGATGCCGACATGGTGGAAGCCCGGGGCCCGCCCCGGGCCCGCGCGGTACAGGGTGAGGGCCGAATCGCTCGCGGTTCCGCCCAGCAGCACCCAGTCGCCGCCCGCCGAGCCGGCGACCTGCTGCAGGCCCAGGTAGCAGGTGTAGTAGGCCAGCATCTCCTCGTACTTCTGCGCCACCAGGCTGACGTGCGTGACGCGGCGCCCGCGAAACACCGAAGAAGTGACCGTGCGCAGTTGCGGGTTCTTCGGGTACCGGGGGTCCGCGACGGGCACCGTGGTCTCGCCGGGGATCCACTCGGGCTTCTGGCCGGAGATGACGCCATTGCGTGCGGCGCGCCAGTCCTCGAACACGTCGGCGTAGACCTCCACCATGTTGCCGTCGGGGTCGTACTTGTAGAGCGAGTGGGCGACGTCGTGGTTCTGGCAGAAGGCGAACTCGATGCCCTGCGCCAGCGAAGCCCGGTAGCCATCGACCAGGTCGACCTCGGTCTCCAGCTCGAACGCGATGTGGAACACGCCCGGCGCCTGGCCCGGCGGGGCGTAGCGGCTGCCCAGGTCGGTCAGGCCGAAGTCGTGGTACGTGTTGCCGTTGCTGATGAAGCTGGCCGGCACGTCGGGCTGCCGGTACACCTCCTCGAAGCCGGCCACCTGGTTGTAGAACTCGAATGCACGCTCGTAGTTGCCGACGAACAGGTTGGCGTGGCCCAGGCGGCGCGGGCGGAAGCACGGGCGCAGCGGGTTCGTTGCCGATGACGGGATCGCGTTCATGGGAGAACTTTCTCTATCGATGCGGTGGATGGACGGGCTTCACTCGCCGCGCCGCGCGCGCGCCACGAGGACCTGGTTGCAGAGGTTGCGGGTCGCGTCCAGCGCCATGCGTGCGACCACCGCGTCGTCGAACGACTGGTGCAGCGACTCGGATGGCACTTCGACGGACAGCGGCAACTCCGGCGGCAGCATGGCCAGCAGCTCGTGCAGGGGCAGCGTTCCCCAGCCCGGGATGGTCCGCTCGCGCCGGGCCTCCCAGCGCAGGCCGCCCAGCCTCTCGTGCAGCGGCTCCTTGGGACCGTCGCAGATCTGCAGGTAGGGGATCAGCCGGCGGTCGACCTGCATGACGTCGGCCGCCGTGCCACCCGAGCGGGCCAGGTGCAGCGAATCGAGCAGGATCACCGCGTGCGGGCTCCGCGACAGCGCGATGATCCGGCCGGCCTGGACGAGGTCGCGGATGCCGGAATACGCCATGAACTCCAGCGCCACGCGCAGGCCGAAGCGGGCGCAGAGCTCGCCCAGTTCGGCCAGGTGATCGGCATTGCGCTGCTCGTCGGTGTCCTCGCTGGTGGCGATGGCGAACGTGGCGCCCAGCCGGCTCCCCGCTTCGAGCATGGGCAGGAATTCGCCCAGCCGCACCGTCGGCGTCAGGCGGATGCCCTGGATGTCGTGCACATGGATGCCGAAGTCGCGGATGCGCGCCTGCGTCTCGCGCAGCATCACGCTGCCGGCGCCCAGCATGGGGTACGACAGCGCACCCGGATCCGACAGGCCGGGCGGCGTGAGGTGCAGCGACACGCCATCGAAGCCGGCTTCCGCCGCCACGGTGACGAAGCGCGGCGGCGCCAGGTGCAGCAAGGTCAGGTGGGCCAGGTAGATGGGGCGCGCCGGCGCCGCAACCGTGGTTTCAACACTTTCGAGTACTGCCGCCATCCGCCTGCCTGCCGCCTTCGTTGCTATGCCCGACTCCCTTGCCCTGCCCCGCCGCGCCGCGCCGCTACTTGCCGCCGGCCTCGGCGATCACGGCCATCGCGGCCTTCTCGGCGGCAAGGATCCGCTCCATGTCCTCATCGCTGCGCACCTCCAGCACCTTGTGCTGCGGGTTGCGGCTCTTGACGGCGACCGTGGTGGGCGATTGCGGGTTCGAGTAAAGCGAGAGGAACTCCGCCTGCTCCTGCAGCGCGCGGCCTTCGGTGACCAGCCATGCCAGGAACAGCTTGCCGAGCGTGGGCTGCGGCGCGCCCTTGAGCATGAAGTCCAGCAGCGGCTGGATCGGCAACTGGTCGAGCACCACCCAGTCGATCGGCGCGCCCTTGGCCTTCAGCGACTCGGCCAGCGCGGTGTAGCCGCACAGCGCCACCGGGATTTCGCCCGAAGCCACCGCGCCGACCACCGCCGGCGGTCCCGCCTTGAAGCGCGGCTGGTTGGCGACCAGCTTGCGGGTCAGGTCCACCACGCCATCGACGCCGTGCTCCAGGGCCAGGTACTCCACCGGGCTGGGGTTCACGTTCGACATGCCAAAGCGGCCCCTCCACTTCGGGTCGGTGAACTGCTCGATGCGGGCGGGCAGCTCCTCCTTCTTGACGCGGCGGGTGTTGTAGACCAGCACGTAGTGCACGTCCCACTGGCGCAGCAGCCGGTTGTGGTAGCGGGGCAGCACGGTGTCGATGGCGGCCGTCTTGATGTCCGGGAACATCCCGCCGAACTCGCCGACCCAGTCGACGCGGGCATCCAGCCCGTTCTTGACGATGACGGATTCGTACAGCGTGTACGGATAGCCGCCGATGGCGCTCGGCAGGCGGACGTTGTTCTTTGCCTGTTCCACCACGCGCGGGCCGGAGACCGGCGAGGTGAGCGGCAGCCACTCCCAGTCGACCTGGAGGTCGAACCGCTTCTGGAAGGCCTCCATCAGCACCTTCTGTTCCTTCTCGCCCTTGGGCGAGCTCACCATGATCACGAACTTGCCCTGCCTGGCCTCCTCGCGCGCCTTCGCGACGATCTGCGGGTTGTCGGCGGCGAAGGCGGGCATGCCCGCGAACATCAGCCCGCCTCCCGCGGCTGCAGCACCGGCAGCAAGGAATGCGCGACGGCTTGCGCCCTTGACCTGATCGGAATCCATCGAATGCCCTTTCATTGACTGGATGAAGCTGTTGCGGACCTGGCTGAAACTGCGTTTCCCTTCGGGGATCGCGTTCGGATGATGCGAGGTGCGAAGCGTTTGGACGAACGATTTATTCGCCCGATTCGCATGAGCGCAGGTCATGCGTGCGCGGCTCACGCCGAGGCCCTGTCCGTCAGGCGCGACACGTACACCTGCAGCGGGGTGATGAACAGCGCCAGGAACACGACGAGCATCACCGACAGCGCAGCGGCCCCCGGGACGTTCGGGTAACCCCAGAGCAGCCACAACGCGGAACCGAGCACCACCGTCTCCGACGTGAGGAAGATCAGCGGAATGCCGATGTCGCGGATCGAGAAGGCGAACACCAGCAGCCAGGCGTTGAAGAACTGCGTCTTGATGATGGGCGCCATGACGCGCGCCATGATGTTCACGCGCGACACGCCGCTGATCTCCGCGGCCCGCTCGATGTTGCGGTCCACCTGGATCAGGCCGGCCGACAGCGTGCGGATCGCAAACACCATGTTGACGCTCAGCTGCGCCAGGATGATCACGGCGATCGTCCCGTAAAGCGGCGAGCGCACGTACAGCAGCAGGACGGCCAGCCCCAGCACGATCTGGGGAATCCCGATCGGCAGGAAGGCCAGCGTGTCGATCAGCTTGTGCACTGCGCCGGCCGGGCGGAACGTCGTGTACGAGATCACGAAGCTCAGGAGCATGGTCAGCGTGGCGCCGGACAGCACCATCAGCGCCGTGTTCACCAGGCCGCGGCGGAACATCGACGACTCGAACAGGTCGCTGTAGTTCTTCAGCGAGACGTGCTGCAGCGCCTCCAGCGAGGGCGCGTCGTAGAACGGCAGCAGGCTGGTCCAGGCGAGGATCGCGCTCGGCGCCAGTGCCAGTGCGAAGAACACCACGCCGGCCGCGTACACGATGTACCGGCGCCGGCCCAGGCGGGTCCGCACCAGCGCGTAGCTCTTGCCCGAGATCACGGCGAAGCGCTCCGACAGGCGCGTCATCCGGCGGTAGAGGCTCACCAGCGCGATTGCGACGATCACCAGCACCACGCCCCAGGCGGCTGCCAGGTTGTATTCCGGCGGCCCCATCTCGGAAGAACTCAGGAGGTAGACCCGCGTGCTGAAGACCTGGATGCCGGCCGTCAGTCCGATCGACAGCGGGATGTCGAACACCTGGATCATCAGCATCACGGTGTAGATCAGCACCGACAGCAGGCCCGGCAGCAGGATGGGGATGAGCACCCGTGCGAACACCACCCGCGGCGGCACCCCGGCCAGCACCGCCGGGAACTCCAGCTTGTAGTCCAGGTGGCGGATGACGCCGGCGAGCATCACGTACACCGGCGGCGTGAGCAGCAGCCCGCTGATGAACACCATGGAGGACATGCTGTAGACATTGAGCGGACCTTCGCCGCCCTGCAGGGCGAACAGCTCGCGCAGCCACAGGTTCACCAGCCCGTTGCTGGGGTTGACCAGCAGCGTCCAGCCCAGGCCCTGGACCAGCGAGGGCAGCGCGAAGGTGACCAGCATGAGCACGCGCACCGAGACCTTGTGGCGGAAGTCGGTCCGCTCCGTCACCCACGCCCAGAAGCCGGCGAGCAGCACGCCGATGACGATGGTGCCGGCCACGTAGATGAAGGTGTTGGTGGCCAGCACGACCACCTCCTTCTGCTGCAGCAGCGCGGCGTAGTGCGCCAGGCTGAAGCCGTCACCGTCGAAACCGTAGGTGCCGCGGGGCCGGAAGCTGGTGAGCAGCAGCACCAGGACCGGGAACACGGTCAGCGCCAGGACCAGGATCAGCGAGAGGGTCAGGATTGCAGGCACGCCGGTTCACCCCACCGGGAAGTAGTGGAGCCGCCGCGGGCAGCAGGCGAAACCCACGCGCTCCCCCTGCTGCCAGTCGCGCGCGCTGGTGTAGATCGAGATCAGCTTGTCGCGCGCCTGGCACAGCACCTCGAGCCGGTCGCCCAGGAAAACCTGTCGCACCAGCGGCAGCGAGAAGTAGTTTTCCTCAGGGGCGCACTGCTCCGGCGCGGCGATCCGCAGGTCCTCCTGCTTGAGCACCACGTTCAGGCGCCGGCCCGGCGCCAGTCCCTCGCACCCGTCGATCCGCTTCATCCGCAGCGCGCCGAGCTCGCTTTCGGCCAGCACGAGGTCCTGCGACAGGTCGACGTGCCTGACTTCGGCGTCGATGATGTTCGGCGAGCCCATGAACCCGGCGACGAACCGGTTCTGCGGGCGGTAGTAGATGTCCATCGGCGAGCCGATCTGCTGCACCTCGCCGTCCTTGAGCACGACGATCAGGTCCGACATCGAAAGCGCTTCCTTCTGGTCGTGCGTGACGTAGACCGCCGTGATGCCCTCCTCGGTGACGATGGAGCGGATCTCCTTTTGCATGCTCTCGCGCAGGTGCGCGTCCAGGTTGGACAGCGGCTCGTCCAGCAGGAGCAGGGAAGGCTTCTGGGCCAGGGCCCGGGCCAGCGAGACGCGCTGCTGCTGGCCGCCCGACAGCAGCGGTGCGGGGCGATCGGCGAACTGTTGCAGCCGCACGCGCTCGAGCGCGTGGTCGACCGTGCGCTCGCGCTCCTTCGGCGCCATTCCCTTGCCGGGCACGCCGAAGCGCAAGGGGAAGTCCACGTTCTCGCGCACGGTCATGTGCGGCCAGATCGCATAGCTCTGGAACACCATCGAGATGTTGCGTGCGGCTGGCGGCAGCAGGATGCCGCGGGCGGAGTCGTAGACCACCCGCCCGTTCATCTCGATGCGCCCGCTGCTGGGCTGGTCGAGCCCCGCCAGCATGTTCAGGAGGGTCGACTTCCCGCACCCGCTGGGGCCCAGCAGCGTCAGGAAGGTCCCCTTCTCGATGCCGAAGCCGATGTTGTTCAGCGCCAGGCTCGAGCGCTGGTCGCTTTCGTACTTCTTGGTGAGCGCGTCGATCGCGAGGAACACGTGCGGTCTCCTAGAGGGTGATCTGCTCGCCGGTGCGGCTGGAATCCAGCAGGGCCTGGCAGACGCGCACGGTGTCCAGCCCCCAGCGGGCGTCGCGCAGCACGGGCGCTCGGCCGGTGACCGCGTCGTACAGCTCGTCGATGGTGGTGTCCGACAGGCGGTTGTCGCCCCGGGTGCGGACCGCCGGCACTTCGCGCACGCCCTCGTCGCCATAGACCAGCACGCCATCGGGCGAGGGACGCAGGTCGGCCCGCTCGCAGGTCGCCAGCATCATGCCGAAGTGCGACTGCTTGCGCTTGGCCTGCAGCGAGGCAAGGCCCTGTGCGACCGGCCCGCCGTAGCCGTAGCGCTGGACACGCAGGTCCTGTTCGCGGCCCTTGAGCTCGCGCAGCACCTTGCGCGCCGAGCCATGCGAGGCCGTCTTGGGGTTGCCGACCTCGCCGATCCAGAACTGCAGCTCGTCGCTGTCGAAATGGTCGTAGCCGCTGTAGACGATGCTGGCCGCGGCGCCGTCGGCCAGGGTCAGGAAGGCGGCGCAATGGCCCTCGGTCGGCCGCTGCGGATCGAGGCTGCCGGCGATGGCCCGCACCGCGACCACCTTCTGGTTGGAGATGGCCTTGACCGAATCGATGGCGTGCGGCAACTGGTTGAAGATGATGCCGCCGCCCTTGGACGTGTCGAGTTCCTCCGGCCGGCGCGGGCGGTACAGGAAGTCGGTGTAGTTCCAGCAGTTGACCATCGCCACCCGCCCGACCTCGCCGGAGAGCACGAGGTCGCGCATCGTCCGCACCACCGGGTCGTTGCCGCGCGAGGGACCCACCACCAGGTGGATGCCGGCCTTCTCGACCGCCTCGACGATGCGCTCGCCGTCCGCCGCGCTGAGCGTCAGGGGCTTCTCGACGATCACGTGGACGCCGTGGGCAGCCGCCTCGATCACGTGCTCCGCGTGGAACTGGTGCGGGCTGGCGATGTACACGGCATCGAGCCGGGCCTCGCGCAGCATCTCGCCGAGCGAGCCGAAGCCGGCGATGCGGTAGTCCGCGGTGAACCGGTCGCGCACGTCTGCGTTCGGGTCGCAGGCGGCGACCAGCTCGACGTTCGGATGGGCCTTGAGGTCCGGGGCCATCAGCACCGAGCCGGCGAATCCCAGGCCGCAAATGCCAAAGCGAATCTTCATCGTGATCTTCCAGGGGTTCGTTGAGGGGACGCGCTAGGCGCTCACGCGCTGCGCGAACTCGGTCGCCAAGCGGTTGAAGCGCCCGGCGTGTTCGGTCTGGGGCCAGTGCCCGCAGCGCGGCAGGAAGACGAACTCGGCGTTGCTGAAGTGCTGCATCGCCTCGATGCCGATCTCCGCCGGCAGGCTGTGGTCGTCCAGGCCCCAGACGACCAGCGACGGTGCGTCGACCGGCGTGGCCCGGATCGCCTGCGCGTCGAACTGCATGCCGGCGCGGCCGCGGGCCTGGTGGGCCTCGTACGTGCGCGCCAGCATGTCCAGGCGCAACTGCAGCAGCTCGTCGGTCAGGTTGGCGTGGTCGGCCAGGGTGTTGGCGGTCAGCGCACGCACGCTCTGGGCGGTCGGCTCCACGCCGCCCAGGCGCGCCAGGTGCTGCTGCATGCGCGCCCGGGTCGGCGCCGGGATCTCGAAGTGCGGGAACTGCGCCGCGAGCACCAGCCCGTCGATGCGCAGGCCGGCCTCGCGCTGGCGGCCGTGCAGCAGCACCGCCAGCAGCCCGCCCAGCGAGTTGCCCACCAGCACTGCGCGCCCGACCTGCAGGGCCTGGAGCACCGCCACGGCATGCCGGTAGCGGAACTCCACGCCGTGGTCCTGCGGCGCGCTGCTGTAGCCGAAGCCCGGCTGGTCGAAGGCGAGCACGTCGAACCCGGCCTCGGCCAGGGCGTCGAAGTTGCGGAACCAGTTCAGCTCCGAGCAGGCCCCGGGCGAGGAGCCGTGCAGCAGCACCAGCACCGGGCCGCTGCCGGCGCGGTAGTAGGCGGTGCGCACGCCCAGGGCATCCACGTAGCGCCGCTGCGCGCGGATCGCCGTCATTGGATGCCGACCTGCTGGAGGAACACCTGCAGGTCGTCGGTGTCCAGGACCGTGTCGACCGGGTTGCAGGCGTACACCGAGCCGTCCTCGATCAGCCTGCGGAACTGCGCGATGGACTCGGGCGACTTGATCGCCTCCAGCACCTTGCGCCGGGCGGTGACCACCGTGAGGTCGGCCGCCACCAGCCTCTCGCGCGGACGGTCGGAGATGCGCCCCATGCCTTCCTGCACCGACCGGTCCTGGTCGTTGATGCCGTAGATGCCGGTGACTTCCCAGTCCTCCGCCTGCTGCCGGCGGTCGATCAGGTAGTCGTTGTCGGCGCGGCGGCGCGGGATCCAGGTTTCGATGACCGATCCGGTGTTCAGGCGGATGCGGCCGTAGTCGGCGGCCGGCGGGAACAGCATGCCGTCCAGCACGGTGTGCAGGAAGGCGGGCGGGATCGGCTGGTCCAGGCTGTAGCTGAAGTCCCAGGTGTAGGTGTTCTCGTCGTCGATCGGGATCCACGCGCGGCCGCCGATCGGCCACACGGCGCTCGGGACCAGCGAGAACATCGGCAGCATCCATTGCGTCAGCCGCCAGTAGAACCGCTCGTCCGCGCGGCGGCGGGCGATCGACAGGAAGCCGACCGGCGTGTCGTGCGTGAACAGCTTCGGCGTGGGATCCAGGAAGGTGTACTTCTGGTGCACCATGGTCGCCACGTCCTTCTGGCTCTTGGACTTGTGCAGGATCGAGACGTGCGAGCTGTCGACCTCGCCTTCCACGCCCTGGAACCAGTTGGACTCCTGCAGCCAGACCGAGGCCATGCGCTGGTCCTTGGGCAGGTCGATCCACGGGAACTGCGGCAGCGCCGGCGGCGCGCCCTCGCCCATGTAGACCCAGACGATGTCGGCCTTCTCGGTGGTCTGGTAGGCCTTGATCTTCATGTTGCGGCAGACCGTGCCCGAGGGCTCACTCGGGATCTCCAGGCACTGCCCCGTGCTGTCGTAGAGCCAGCCGTGGTAGGGGCAGCGGATGCCCTGCGGCTCGACCCGCCCCAGGAACAGCGGTGCCAGCCGGTGCGCGCACTGCGACTGCACGATGCCCACCTTGCCCTCGCCGTCGCGGAAGGCCACCAGTTCCTCGCCGAGCAGCTTCAAACGCACGGGCGTACCCACGCGGTCCGGCAACTGCGAGGACAGCATGGCGGGCAGCCACATCGACCGGAACAGCTGGCCGGCCGGCGTGCCGGGACCCACCGAGCAGAGCAGAAGATTGTTTTCCTTCGACAGCATGCAAGTCTCCTTATTTCTATTTGCGGCGACGGCCGTGAACTACACGCTGGCGATCATTCCGCCGTCGACGCGCAGCACGGAACCGGTGATGAAGCTCGCCCGCTCGCTCGCGAGGAAGGCGACGGCATCGGCGTACTCCTCGGGGCGGCCATAGCGGCCGGCCGGAATGGTGGCCACGCTCTCGCGCATGACGTCCTCGACGGGACGCTGCTCGCGCGCCGCGCGCGCCGCATCCAGCTGCCGGATCCGGTCGGTGAGGATGCGGCCCGGCACCACGATGTTGGCGGTGATGCCGTCCGCGGCCACCTCGCGCGCCAGCGTCTTGGACCAGCCGGTGAGCGCCGATCGAAGCGTGTTGGAGATGCCCAGGTTGGGGATCGGCGCGATCACGCCGGAGGAACTGCTGGTGACGATCCGGCCCCACTTGCGCTCGCGCATGCCGGGCAGCACCAGGTCGGTCAGGTGCATCAGGGAAAGCACCATGGCGTCGAAGTGCTGGCGCCACTGCTGCGGACTCACCGCTTGCGCGGTGCCCGGCGGCGGGCCGCCCGAGTTGTTGACCAGGATGTCGACGGGGCCGAGCCTCGAGGCAATTCCGGCGACAGCGGCCGCCATGTCGTCGAGGTCGGAAAGATCGAGGCGCACACCGAGGGCTTCGCCGCCCTGCGCGTGGACGGCCTGGACCGTTTGCGCGAGCGCCGCCTCGTCACGGTCGGCCGCCGCGATGCGCACGCCCTCTTGCGCCAGCGCCAGCGCGATCGCTCGTCCGAGTCCCCCGCCTGCGCCCGTGACCAGGGCGACCCTTGCTTGTATCTGTAGATCCATATCCTGCCTGGCGCCTGCCGAACTCCACGCGGTACTGCAGGTTGCGGCGACTATAGGAGCGCGCCTTCGCGCGCCACAAACGATTTATTCGACCGCCATGCATGACCTGAGGTAAAGTGTTCCGAGGCAATCACAAGCAGAAGAAGCAGTTGGAGACATGAGCAGGGCATTGCCTTCCCTCACGGCGTTGAAGGTGTTCGAAGTGGCCGGCCGGCTACGCAGCTTCTCGAAGGCCGCCGCGGAAATGAACATCACCCAGGGTGCGGTCAGCCGGCAGATCCGCGCACTCGAGGATGAATTGCGGGTGCGGCTGTTCGTCCGGCTCACGCGGCAGGTGCAGCTCTCGCCCGCCGGCGAGAAGTACCTGGCGGAAGTCCAGGCGGCCTTCCGGACGCTCGAACAGGCGACCGCCAAGGTCCGCGAGCAGCGCACGCGCAGCATCCTCACCATCAGCGTGCTGCCCTCGGTGGGCTCCTTCTGGCTGATGCCGCGGCTGGCCCGGTTCAGCCAACGGCATCCCGAGATCGAAACGCGCGTCATCAGCTCCATCGAGCCGGTGAACCTGCACGGGGGCGAGGTCGATGTCGCCATCCGCGTGGGCGCGCTGCCCGGGCGGCGCTACGACGTGGACGTACCGCGGGTCGACTTGACCATGATGGTCGACTGGCGCGGCGTGCTGGCCGAGGAACTGGCACCCGACACGCTGGTCCCGGTTTTCTCGCCCAGCCTGACGGACGACCCGCGCGCGGTATCGGAACCTGCGGTGATCCAGCAATTGCCGCTGATCCACACCACCAGCCGCCCGCATGCCTGGCCGGACTGGATGCGCGCCTGCGGGCTGGCGCCGACGAACGCGCCGCGCACCCTGGAGTACGGGCACTTCTTCATGTCGATGGAAGCGGCCCGCCAGCGCGAAGGCGTCGCCATCGTTCCCGACATCCTGCTGAGCGGGTCGGCCTCGCAGGGCCTGGTCGCGGCCACCGGCTGCAAGGTGCGCAGCGCGGGCGAGTACTACCTGCTGTCCTTGAACGAACGGTGCAACGAGCGCGCCATCTCGACCTTCCGTGACTGGGCCCAGCAGGAGATGACGAAGCACGCACCGGGCCGTGCGGCGGACGGATTGCCGGCACCCTCGAGCTGATCGAGGTCACCGCGCCTGGCAAGGCTGCCGGGCTTCGCGCGGTGACGCCGGAATGGATCTGCCGGGCACGGTGTGCCCGACCGGGCTCAGGCGAGCTGCTGCTCCAGCTGGTGCAGCACCTCGTAGCAAGGCAGCACCTGGGCGACGCTCGCGTTCGGCTCGCGGCCCTCGCGGATGGCGGCGACGAACTCGCGGTCCTGCAGCTCGATGCCGTTCATCGACACGTCCACCTTCGACACGTCGATCTTCTCGTCCTTGCCGTTGAACAGGTCGTCGTAGCGGGCGATGTAGGTCGCGGTGTCGCCGATGTAGCGGAAGAAGGTGCCCAGCGGCCCGTCGTTGTTGAACGACAGGCTCAGCGTGCAGATGGCGCCGTTCTCGGCCTGGAGCTGGATGCTCATGTCCATGGCGATGCCCAGCGTGGGATGGATCGGCCCCTGCACCGCGTTGGCCTTCACCACCTTGCTGCCGGTCTGGTACTGGAACAGGTCCACCGTGTGGGCGGCGTGGTGCCACAGCAGGTGGTCGGTCCAGCTGCGGGGCTGGCCCAGCGCGTTCATGTTGGTGCGCCGGAAGAAGTAGGTCTGCACGTCCATCTGCTGGATGTGGAACTCGCCCGCCTGGATGCGCTTGTGCACCAGCTGGTGGCTGGGGTTGAAGCGCCGCGTGTGGCCGCACATCGCGACCAGGCCGGTCTTCTTCTGCATCTCCACGACGGCGCGGCCGTCCTCCAGCTTGTCGCACAGCGGGATCTCCACCTGCACGTGCTTGCCGGCCTTCAGGCAGGCGATCGACTGCGCCGCGTGCATCTGCGTCGGCGTGCACAGGATGACGGCGTCCACGTCGTCGCGCGCCAGGCTCTCGTCCAGGTTGGTCGTCACGTGGCCGATGCCGTACTTGGCGGCCACTTCCTTCGTCTTGTCCAGCTCGCGGCCGATCACCGAGGTGACCTGCACGCCGTCGATCAGCTTGAGGGCGTCGAGGTGCTTCTGGCCGAAGGCGCCGGCGCCGGCCAGCGCGATGCGAAGGGTCTTGCTCATGCTTGGTTCTCCAGGATCAGGTGCCCGACGGCCGTATTGGACGCCGGCACATGGTAGAAGCGGTGCTTCACGGTGGGCTTGTTCTTGCCGCCGTTGACGTCGGCCATCGCGCCGCGGGCGATCAGCCACATCACCAGCTCGATGCCCTCGCTGCCGGCCTCGCGCACGTACTCGATGTGCGGCACCGCAGCCAGCCCCTCCGGGTCGTCGATCAGGCGATCCAGGAACTTGTTGTCCCATTCCCGGTTGATCAGGCCGGCGCGCGGACCCTGCAGCTGGTGGCTCATGCCGCCGGTGCCCCAGATCTGCACGTTCAGGTCCTGGTCGAAGCTGTCGATGGCCTTGCGGATGGCCTGGCCCAGGCGGAAGCAGCGCATGCCGCTGGGCACCGGGTACTGCACCACGTTGACCGCGAACGGGATCACCTTGAACGGCCATTCCTGCGGCTGGCCGCACATCAGCGACAGCGGCACCGTCAGGCCGTGGTCCACGTCCATCTTGTTGACGATGGTGAGGTCGAAGTCCTGCTGGATCACCGACTGGGCGATGTGCGCGGCCAGCTCGGGATGGCCTTCCACCTTGGGCACCGGGCGCGGGCCCCAGCCCTCGTCGGCCACGGCGAACTCGGCGGCGGTGCCGATGGCGAAGGTCGGGATGATCTCCAGGCTGAAGGCGGTGGCGTGGTCGTTGTAGACCAGGAACACGACGTCGGGCTTGTTGGCCTTGATCCACTCGCGCGAGGGCTCGTAGCCGGCGAACACCTTCTGCCAGTACGGCTCCTGCGTCTTGCCCAGGTCCATCGCGGCGCCGATGGCCGGCACGTGCGAGGTATAGACGGATGCGGTGATGCGGGCCATTACTTCTTTCCTTCCCCGATGTAGCGGTTGCCTTCCGGCGAGCGGCCGCCGCCGACCATCATGTCGCGGTACTGCTCCTCGGTCATGCCGGTCATCGAGCCGGCCATCTGCTGGAAGCTCTTGCCGTCGGTGGCGCCGACCTTGGCCAGGAAGTAGATGTTGCCGCCCAGCGCGATGCAGCGGTTCAGGTCGCGCGCCAGCACGGCCTGCTTCTGCTCCTCGGTCATCGGCCACTCGTCGAGGTAGGCGCGTTCGCCGGCCTTGAAGCGCTCGCGGTTGGGCGCCTTCATCAGCGACATGCAGAACTGGTTGAGCCAGTAGCCCTTGCGGCTCTGGTCGGCGTCGAAGATGGTCGTGCCGGGCACGTCCTTGTAAGGCTTGTCGAGGGACATGTCAGCCTCCTTGGGTGAGTTCGGGCCAGTAAAGGCGCGTGGGGTTGTCCACCAGCAGCTTCTTCTGCAGCTCGGGCGTGGTGGCGATGTGCGGGATGAAGTCCACCAGCAGGCCGTCGTCGGGCATGTGGTCCTTCAGGTTGGGGTGCGGCCAGTCGGTGCCCCACAGCACGCGGTCGGGGAAGGTCTCGACCACCTGGCGCGCGAACGGCACCAAGTCGCGGTAGGCGTTGCGCTCGCCGCCCAGCGCCGGCGGGCCGCTGAGCGACAGCCGCTCGGGGCAGCTCACCTTGCTCCAGACGTTGCCGTGCTCGCGCATGAACTTCAGGAACAGGGCGAACTCGGGGCCGTCCACCGGCTGGGCGACGTTCGGCCGGCCCATGTGGTCCACCACCACCGTGGTCGGCAGGCTGGTGAAGAAGTCCCACAGCTCGGGCAGGTCCACCGCCTCGAAGTAGATCACCACGTGCCAGCCCAGCGGGGCGATGCGGCCGGCGATCTCCATCAGCTCGTCGCGCGGGGTGAAATCGACCAGCCGCTTGACGAAGTTGAAGCGCACGCCGCGCACGCCGGCCGCGTTCATCTCCTCCAGCTCGCGATCGGTGACGCTGCGCTTGACCGTGGCCACGCCGCGCGCCTTGCCGTTCGAGGCTTTCAGCGCATCGACCAGCGCCCGGTTGTCGGCGCCGTGGCAGGTGGCCTGCACGATCACGTTCTTGTCGAAGCCCAGGTGGTCGCGCAGCGCGAACAGCTGCTCCTTGCCGGCGTCGCAGGGCGTGTACTTGCGCTCGGGCGCGTAGGGGAACTGCGCGCCGGGGCCGAACACGTGGCAGTGCGCGTCCACGCTGCCGGGCGGCAGCCGGAACTGCGGCTTGCTGGGGCCGGTGTACCAGTCCAGCCAGCCGGGGGTCTTGGTGAAGTCGCCCGAGGTGGGTTTGCTCATGATCAGTCGATGTAGCGCAGCCCCGCCTTCTCCAGCGGCTCGCGCATCTTGTACATGTCCAGGCCCAGCACGCCCGATGCCAGCTTGGCGCGCTTCTCGCCTTCGTTGGCCTCGCGCGCGGCGGCGGCATCCAGGGTCTTCTGCGCCATCGCGGCAGGCACCACGACCACGCCGTCGTCATCGGCCACGACCACGTCGCCGGGGTTGACGATCATCCCGGCGCAGACCACCGGGATGTTGACCGAACCCAGCGTCGCCTTGATCGTGCCCTTGGCGCTGATCGCCTTGCTCCAGACCGGGAACTGCATCTCGGTCAGGGTCTTGACGTCGCGCACGCCGGCATCGATGACCAGCGCGCGGGCGCCGCGCGCCTGGAACGAGGTGGCCAGCAGGTCGCCGAAGTAGCCGTCGGTGCACGGCGCGGTGATGGCGGCCACCACGATGTCGCCGGGCTGGATCTGCTCGGCCACGACGTGCATCATCCAGTTGTCGCCCGGGTGCAGCAGCACCGTGACGGCGGTGCCGGACACCTGCGCGCCGGCGTAGATCGGCCGCATGGAGGTGGCCATGAGGCCCACGCGGCCCATGGCCTCGTGCACGGTGGCCGAGCCGAAGCGGGCCAGCTGTTCCGCCACCTTGGGATCGGCGCGGCGGATGTTGCGATAGACGACGCCGAGTTCATGCATCTTGAAATCTCCTGGTTGCTGTTGCCGTCATTGCGCCCTGAAGCTTGTCATTGCGCATGACACCTCATTTACTGCCCGCGCGACTTCAGCAGCTGGTCCAGCCGCGGGAACACGCGGCGCGTGTTGCCCTCGAAGATCGCCTGCTTGTCCTCAGCCGACAGGATGGTCGAGGCGTCGATGTAGCGCTTGGTGTCGTCGTAGTAGTGGCCGGTGGTCGGATCGATGCCGCGCACGGCGCCGATCATCTCGCTGGCGAACAGCACGTTCTTCACCGGGATCACGGTGTTGAGCAGGTCGATGCCCGGCTGGTGGTAGACGCAGGTGTCGAAGAACACGTTGTTCATCAGGTGCGTGTCCAGCAGCGGCTTCTTCAGCTCCTGCGCCAGCCCGCGGTAGCGGCCCCAGTGGTAGGGCACGGCGCCGCCGCCGTGCGGGATCAGGAAGCGCAGCGTCGGGAAGTCCTTGAACAGGTCGCCCTGGATCAGCTGCATGAACGCCGTGGTGTCGGCGTTGATGTAGTGCGCGCCGGTGGTGTGGAAGCAGGCGTTGCAGCTGGTGCTGACGTGGATCATCGCCGGCACGTCGTACTCGACCATCTTCTCGTAGATGGGATACCACCACTTGTCCGTCAGCGGCGGCTCCTGCCAGTGGCCGCCCGACGGGTCCGGGTTCAGGTTGATGCCGACTGCGCCGTATTCCTTGATGCACTTCTCCATCTCGGGAATGCAGGTCTTGGGGTCGACGCCGGGCGACTGCGGCAGCATGGCCACCGGCACGAAGTGCTCGGGAAACAGCTGCGACACCCGGAAGCACAGCTCGTTGCAGATCGCCGCCCAGGTGCTGGACACGCTGAAGTCGCCGATGTGGTGGGCCATGAAGCTGGCGCGCGGCGAGAACAGCGTCAGGTCGTTGCCGCGCTCCTTCATCAGGCGCAGCTGGTTGCTCTCGATGGTCTCGCGGATCTCGTCGTCGCCGATCTTCAGGTCGGACGCCTTGGGCCTGACGGCCGGGTCCTTGATGCCGGCGATCTGCTGGTTGCGCCACTGCTCCAGCGCCTTGGGCGCGGTGGTGTAGTGGCCGTGGCAATCGATGATCATGCGTGCTGCTCCTCTCGGATTCGAAACAAGGGGGTCGTGCTCAGGCGGCGTCCATGCCGCAGGCGCGCTTGAGGCCGGCGGTGCCGGGCGAAGCCATGAAGGCCAGCAGGTCGCGCACCGCGTCCGGCCGGCCCGAGGCGGTGCACACCGCCCCGCAGAAGATGGTCGTGATGTGGATCGGCTCGGGCAGCGGCCCGACCACGTCCACGCCGTCCAGGTGCATCAGCTCGCTCAATTGCTGGAAGCCCAGGGCCACTTCGCCCTTGGCGACCAGCGAGCCGACCGGAATGCCGGCCGGGGCCTGCACCGTCCGCGGACGGACTTGCTCCGCGATGCCCCAGCGCTCGAACAGCTGGAGCAGCGCGGTACCGCTGGGGCCGGTGGAGTAGCCGATGGTGGGTGCGGCCAGCACCGCCGCGCGCACCGCCGCTTCGCTGCCCAGGTCCGGCCTGGGCGCGCCGCGCTTCACGGCGACCGCCACGCCCGAGCGCACCAGGTCCACCCGGCTGCCGGCGACGGCATGGCCGCCCGCCAGCAGCTTGTCGACGGCATCGGCGGCCAGGAACACGACGTCGAACGGCTCGCCGGCCGCGACCCGCTTGGCCGCATCCACCCCGCCGACCGACTCGATCTCCACGCGTTGGCCCGAGTGCTTTTCCCAGGCGGCGGCCAGTTCGGCCAGCACCTGGCGCGTGGCCATGGACGAGATACCGCGGAGAGCTGTGGTCATGGGGCCGATTGTGGTCAGCGCAGGGCGCCGCCAATAGCCCGCACGGGGTCTAGCAGCTATAGCAATTCAGCATAATTGACCACCAGCTATTCCAATGGAACTCAGGCAGCTCGAATACTTCGTCCGCGTCGCGGAACTGGGCAGCTTCACCCGCGCCGCGGTCGAGCTGGGCGTGGCGCAACCCGCGCTCAGCCGGCAGGTCCGGCTACTGGAGGTGGAACTGCGGCAGAACCTGCTGGTGCGCAACGGCCGCGGCGCCGTGCCCACCGAGGCCGGCAAGGTGCTGCTGGAGCACGGCCGCGGCATCCTGCACCAGGTGCAGCGGGCACAGGACGACCTGGGGCGGCTGCGCGGCGGGCTGTCCGGCCGCGTGTCGCTGGGCTTGCCGAGCAGCGTGGCGCGGGTGCTCGCGGTGCCGCTGACGCGGGCCTTCCGGGCATCAATGCCGGACGCCCGGCTGTCGATCAGCGAGGCCTTGTCCACCGGCCTGCTGGAAGGCCTGGCCAGCGGCCGGCTCGACATCGCCGTGCTCTACAACCCCCAGCCCTCGCGCGAGATCGACGTCACCCCGCTGGTCGAAGAGGACCTGCTGCTGGTGCGCCCTCGCCCGCGCGGCCTGCACGAGGACCCGCCGCCCGGGCCGGTGGACCTGCGCGAGGTGGCGCAGATGCCGCTGGTGATTCCGAGCCGGCCGAACGCGATCCGCATGCACGTGGAGTCGGCCCTGGCCGCCATCGGCTGCAAGCCCAACGTGGCGCTGGAGATCGACGGCGTCACCGCCATCCTGGACCTGGTGCTCGACGGCGCCGGCTGCGCCATCCTGTCGCGCAACGCCCTGCTCAACTCGCCGCGGCCCTCGGCCTACACCGCCCAGCAGATCGGCCAGCCGCCGCTGCGCATCGCGCTGTCGCTGGTCACCAGCCTGCAGCGGCCGGCCACGCCGGCGCAAAAGGCCACGCTGGACCTGATCCACAGGATCGTGCCGGAAGTGGTGGCGGGACGCTGATCGGCTGCCGGACCGCTTGCGCTGCCCCGGCGGCCGGACGGCTTCAGCGCGCGGCTACAGCCGCAGCCACCGTGAAGGCAGCCAGCACCAGGTTGACGGCCACCAGCTGGCGGATGCGGTTGAGCGACGCGGCCGCGGCGGGCCAGGCCGCCGCTTCGCAGTAGCGCTGGAGCGCGGTGTAGGGCACCAGCACGATGTAGGCGTACACGCCCGACATCAGCAGCCCGAGCGCCATCATGACGTGCCAGCCGGCCGGCGCCGCCGCGAAGCCCACCTGCAGCAGCATGGTGAAGCCGGTCAGCAGGATGAGGGCGACGGCCACGCCGACCAGGGGAAAGAACCGGCCGAAGGTGCGGGCCCACAGCGGCAGGCGCTGCGGCGGCTCCAGCAACTGGGCGGCCGCGGGACGAAGACAGAAATAGGCGAAGACCATTCCGCCCACCCAGACCATGGCGCTGGCGAAGTGGAGGAACAGCAGGACTTGACGAAGCATCCCGCCGAGTTTAGGGGTTCGCGATCGGTGGGCGCTGCTTGCGGTACGAGTTCTTCAGCGCGATCTTGCCGTTGCGGAACGTGAAGAGGTCGCAGCCATGCACTTCGACCCGCGTGCCATCGGCCCGGGTGCCGGTGAATGTCCACTCCGACACACCGCGCTCGCCGCACACCCAATGGCGGGCGTTGCTCCACCGCGCATCCGGGAACGTGGCCCAGACCTCGGCAAAGCCGGCGCGCACCGCATCCCGGCCCTGGTAGCGGGTGCCGCACACGTGCGGTCCGGCCGACGCCTCGAACACGCAGTCGGGTGCCATGAAGGACATCAGCGCGTCGGCATCGTGCCGGTTCCATGCATCGGCGAACGCCTGCAGCAGCTCGGCGGTGACTTCCACGGTTGCGTTCTCCATGCTGCGACTCCTTGCGAAACGAAGGAACCGCAGTGTGGCAACGTCGCTTGCATTCGACCAGATCGCTTGCGTGAAAAGAGCCCGTCAAGGCATACCTGCACATTGCGGTGCGGTACTGGATGGGCACCGGCCGCTGCCTGAGCCACAGGGGTATATTTGCCCGCATTCCATCAACGAAGGCTGGCGCTGCCCTTGCAGTGCGTCGGTCCTTCATTTGCATGCAACGTCCCTCACCGCGCCTTTGCGCGGTGAAGCCGGCGTCCTTTGCCGGAGGCGTGGATCGAATCCACGGTTGCTGCAGCCCCAGCGTCTTGCTGACCCTCCACAGGGTGGCTCCGGCCACCCGTGTGCACCGCCATTCCAACAACCAAGAGGAACCCCTTCGGATGCAGGAACCCGTTTTTCATCAGCTGTCCATCGCCACCACGCTGTGGCTGCTCGTCGGCTTCTATGGCCTGACGTTCATCATGTCGCTGTTCATCGGCCGCAAGAACGAGAACGTCGACGGCTACATGGTCTCCAGCGGCAAGCTCGGCTTCGGCATCTCCGCCGCCAGCATGATCGCCACCTGGATCTGGGCCGCCTCGTTCTACGCCAGCGCGACTTCCGGCTTCACCTACGGCCTGTCCGGCCCGATCCACTATGGCTTGTGGGGCGCGCTGATGATCCTGTTCATCTACCCGTTCGGACGGCGCTTCCGCAAGCTGGCGCCCAACGCGCACACGCTGGCGGAGCTGGTCTACGCGCGCCACGGCACCTCGAGCCAGATGATCCTGGCCGTGTCCAACCTGATGGGCAGCTGCATCAGCCTGATGGTGAACTTCACCGCGGCCGGCGCGCTCGTCGAGATCCTGACGCCGTTGAGCTTTCTACATGGCGTGCTGATCGCCGCCGTCGGCGTGCTGTCGTACACGCTGTGGTCGGGCTTTCGCGCGTCGGTGATGACCGACTTCGCGCAGCTGGTGGCGATGATCGGGGCGGCCGTGATCATCATCCCGGTCGTCTTCTTCAGCGCCGGCGGCCTGGACGCCGTGGGGCCCGGCCTGGATCGCCTCACCGCCGAGCAGCTCGACTTCTTCTCGGGCACCGCCATCCTGGAGCAGGGCCTGCCCTTCTTCATCGCCGTGCTGGCCTACGCCATCGGCAACCAGACCATCGCGCAACGCCTGTTCGCCGTGCGCGAAGACCTGATCAAGCCGACCTTCCTCACGGCCACCATCGGCTACGGCTCGGTGGTGATCGGCCTGGGCATGCTGGGCCTGCTGGCCGCCATGGTGGGCATGCAGCCGGCCGACGGCGACATGAACAACATCATTCCGCAGATGGCGTCGACCTACCTCACGCCGGTGGGCATCGCGCTGTTCTTCATCCTGGTGGTGGGCTCGCTCTCGTCCACGGCCGACTCCGACCTGGCCGCGATGTCGTCGATCGTCATGGCCGACATCTACGGGCGCAACCTGTCGCGCGGCAACCCGAACCCCCGCACCATGCTGCTGCTGGGGCGCCTGACGATGGTGGTGGCCACGGTCATCGGCATCCTGCTGGCCACCCTCAAGCTCGACATCCTGGTGATGCTGGTGCTGGTGGGCGCCATGTGGGGCGCCATCGTCTTTCCGGTGATCGTCAGCTGCTACTGGAAGCGCGTCACCAATGCGGCCTTCACCGGGTCGGTGCTGGCGGCCGTGGCCACCTTCTGCCTGGTGCGCTTCGACCTGGTGGCGCTGGAAGGCAACGTGGCCCTGGTGCTGGAGGCGGCCGCCATCGTCGGCGCCGGCGTGGTGACCGGCCTCATGGCCTTCGGCTTCTTCAACCGCAACGTGGCGATCCTCGTCGCCGGCCTGACCATCGCCACCGTGGCACCGCTCGCCTTCGGCGCCCTGCGCGAGTACCAGGTGCTGCTGGCCTCGCTGCTGGCCTATGGCGTCAGCGCCGTGGTCTGCACCGGCCTGAGCCTGCTGAACAACAAGCTGTTCGACTTCGACCTGATCGCCCAGCGCGTCAGCTCCTACCAGACCAGCCCGAGCGCCTGAACGCCGTCACTTCATCCCACAAGGAACCAAGCATGGACACTTTCTGGATCACCGCCTACATCCTCGTGTGGCCCGTCATCGCCGCCGGCGTACTGGCCGTCCTGGTCGTCTCGATCGGGCGCGATTTTCTGGTTGCGCGCCGCACGGGCACGGAGATCGTCTAGCGCCTCGGCAGGACATCCGCGGCCCGAGACAGAAGCGGCGGCCGACCGGCGGAGCCGGTTCGGCCCCTCGTTCGACGGAAGGGTCAGGCGCGTCCCGGGCCGCCGAGATGGAGCTTCAGGCCTTCGTGCGAAGCGACGAAGCCCAGGCTCTCGTAGAAGCGGATGGCGTCGGGCCGCGTCTTGTCCGACGTGAGCTGAACCAGGTGGCAGCCTCGTTCGCGCGCCCGCTGGATCGCCCACGAGAACATCCGCTGGCCCACGCCGCCGGACCGGAACTCGGCAGCCACGCGCACACCTTCGACGAGCGCACGCCAGCCGCCCTGGTACGTGATGGACGGAATGAAGGTCAGCTGCAGCACGCCGATGACCCGGCGCTCCGGGGTGTCGACCACCACGAGTTCGTTGTTCGGATCCCGGTCGATGGCGGCGAACGCTTCGCTGTAGCTTGGGGGCAAAGGATCGCTGAACTTCTCGCGCCGGGCCCCGAGCGGGTCGTCGGCCAGCAGGGCGACGATGGCCGGCAGGTCGGCGAGCGTTGCGCGGCGGAAGTCGAGGGCGTGCTCCATCCTTGGATCTCGCAGCTAGGGCGCTATGGCTGCAGTGAGCCAAGACCGCTGGAAGGGCGCCACCAGCACGGCCACATTGCCGACAAGGAACGGTGGCACGACAACGATGTGCAGCATGAGATTGGCTCGCGACTGGTGATAGGTTCGAGCGACCCGTTAAGCTTCAGCATACACACGTTGCCAGCGACTAGTTCGCGGTGCGCGACTGCCAGGCTGAGGCGCTCCATGTCGGCGCGGCTTCGGTGATGAGTCGGAGAATCTCAGGTGGCAGGTCTGCCGATCCCGTCAGTTGGCGAATCTCCAGGATGTCGTCCGACCCGAAACCAGACGGAGCGCGGAGGGCCCATTGAATCGCCTCGTCAAGCGAGCTCACCTCGATGAGGTAGAAGCCTCCCACCAGCTCCTTCGACTCGGCGAAGGGGCCGTCCACAACGTAGCGTTTGCCATCAGCTACCGCGATGCGGGCTCCTGGCGCTGAGGGGTTGAGGCCCTCGGAGGCCACAAGTATTCCGGCCTGATGCATCTCCTCGTTGAAGCGCATGTAGGCCTTGAAGAGTTCCACATCGAAATCTGGCCGCTGTTCTGCCGCCTTCTTATCCGCACTCGCCTGCGCCGTGATGATGAACCGCATATCTACTCTCTCCGAATGTAGGTTGCCTGGTAAAGCTACGACGAACGAGCGCCGGGCAAATCGACGGGTCCATTGCCTTTGGAGGAAGGGCCGCCTGGAAATCGGCGCCGCTCCTGAGGCTGACGTCGAAGCTGACCGTGCGATCCCTTGCAGCTGCCGAGCCGCCCGACCTGTTAGGGGTCAGCTGCACGAACTTGCCTTTTCGCTATCGCAAGTCGAACCGGATCGGAACGCGAACCCACATGGCGCTCGGAACACCTTCGATTCTGCCTGGCCTGAACCTGAAGCAAGTTACGGCATCCATGGCCGACTTGTCCAGACGCGCAAATCCGCTTGATCGCTCGATGTCGACTTGGGACGGAATGCCGTCTGCTTCGACGAACGCCTTCACAAACACAACTCCTGCTTCTCCGAGCCTGCGCGACACCGCCGGATAGATCGGCCCGCAGGCAGAGTTTTCCTGCACAGTAGGTGCGTCGCGAGATCCGCCTCCGGTCTGCGCGAAGCAAGCGCCACTCGCCAATGCAAGGCCGAAACTCCAGGCATGAACACGGTTCACCATGGCTTCTAACGTTCGACATGAGCGGCAGGTGACAGCAAGCGAAGCTCGCTGTCGACTGTCCGCTCGATAGAGGGGTTAGGCCTCACTGGGTGACCTGTAGAAGACTTTGCCGCCGATATTCGGGATGACCCAATCAAGCTTGCTCTCACAGAAGATGTTCATTGCGGGAACATGCCTCTGTGGATCTTCCACGGTTCCAACGTACACCATGGCCAAGCCTTTGTAGGTGGTCGGATTGGAGTTGAAGATTGGCGTTCCGCATGCACTGCAGAAGTGTTTGGTCGTTCGCTCCGTCACTCGGTACTGGCTCGTCTCGCTCGTAAGAAGGTGGAGGTCTTTCTGGCGCAGCACCGCATCGACGGAGAACGGTGTTCCGTTCATCTGCCGACAAAGTGTGCAGTGACAGGCCACCACTTGCACGGGAGGTGAGGCGGATTCGTATCTCACTTTGCCGCAGGAACAGCCCCCATGGAATTCTTTCGCTTGTTCTGGTTGAGACATGTCTTGGTTCTGGTGTTGGCGCGCTAACGACGGTGCTCGTGAGGCATTACGCCTGAATTGAGCCACGCCGCGAAGCGGCGTCGGCCTGAATGAATGGTTAGGCGACCTGACCCATCTCCGAGTCAGCGCGCGCGCCGGTAGTGCATGGCGACCGCGCCGCAGCGGAGCAGCTTCGCCGAGACCAGCTCGAGCCGTCGCGTGCCAGGGAGCCCGCTCTGGTACAGGGTCGGGCCGTGGCCGGCAATCCTGGGGTGAACGAGGAACTTGTACTCGTCGATCAGATCCAGCCGGTCCAGCTCTGTCGCGAGCCTGCCGCTACCGAGGAGCACGCCGGCCGGTGTCGCGTCCTTGAGCTTCTGCACGCCCGTGCGCAGGTCGCCGGCGATGTGGTGGCTGTTGATCCAGGGGAAGTCCTTTCGCGTCGAGGACACCACATACTTCGGCTTGGCCTCCAGCTTGACCGCCCACTCGCGCATCGCCGGCGGTGCCTGCACGTCGCCGCTGGCGACCGCTGGCCAGTAGCTCTCCATCATCTCGTAGGTGACGCGGCCCCACAGCATCGCCCCGCCCTCGTCCATGAGGCCGGTGAAGAAGGCGTGTGTCTCGTCGTCGGCGATTCCTTCCTGGTGGTCGACGCAGCCGTCCAGGGTGACGTTGATACTGAAGGTCAAGAGTCCCATGGTGTCCTCTGTCCGAGATACGCGCCGGGCCGCTCGCCGACTGGCTCCAAGGGCACGAGCCCAACTCGCGAGGTGTTCTCCCTGTGTCGCCTAACGTTTGAGCTGAGCGGACCGAACTGGCAAGGCACTTGTTCCGCAAGGCCGATGATAGAAGGCACGGCCTTGTGGGCCAAGTGCCTTGCCGGTGAGGGACCGCTCGAGCGAAGGGTTAGGCGTCGGGCTCGAGGGCTCCATAGGCTTCAAGCGGCCACGCCAAAGAGGGTCCCAACTCCGGCGGTCAATGCCATTGCCAAAGCGCCCCAGAACGTGACGCGCATTACAGAGGCAATTACGGGAGAACCGCCTGCGCGTGCTGCCAGAAAGCCCAACAGAGCAAGAAAGAAGAGAGAGCTGCCGGCAAGACCCCACATGAGCAGAGAGCCTGGAAGCAAGAGAACCATGAGGAGAGGAAGCGCTGCGCCCACCGCAAAGGTGCCGGCCGAGGCCAATGCGGCTTGCACTGGTTTCGCGGCCAGTGTGTCCGATATGCCCAGCTCATCTCGCGCATGTGCGGCAAGTGCATCATGCTGCGTCAATTGCGTGGCAACGCTCGACGCCAGCGCTTCGTCGAGCCCACGTTTGGCGTAAATGGTTTTGAGTTCTGCGTGTTCTTGTGTGGGATTCTCGGCCAACTCCTTGCCCTCCCGCGCTAGATCCGCGCGCTCAGTATCAGCTTGCGAACTGACCGAGACATACTCTCCTGCGGCCATTGACATGGCACCGGCGACGAGGCCAGCGACGCCCGCAACCAGAAGGCCCCTGGTATCCGCGCCTGCCGCAGCTACACCCAAGACAAGGCTAGCAGTAGAAACGATACCGTCGTTGGCGCCAAGAACGGCAGCACGGAGCCAGCCTGTGCGGTGAGTTCTGTGTCTCTCGCTGTGTCGCATAGCGCCTGCCCGTGATAAGAAGGTTGTTCCGACGCCTAACGTAGAAACGACCGGCGGACAGCAGGCCGGCGAAAGCCGGCCGATAGGACGTCCGTGTCGATTGCCATGTTAGACGTCATTCTCCGGATCGCCCATATTTGCCTGCGCCTCTTGCTCAACGGGAGGCGGGAAAGCAGACGACGGCTTGGTGCTCAGAGCGAACAGGCGCTTAAAAATCCTCTCCTCCGCCTTCAACGGCGCTTCCATGCTTTGCTTTTCAAAAAAAGCGGCCAAGTAACCGCACCCGGCGTGAAGGACAGCGATCAGGATCTCTTCGAGATGGCGGATCGTCCCAGCGCGGAATGCCTCCGTTGTTGGTTCGCCATGCTGGTGCGCGGAGTAGAAATAGCTCACTCCGAAAGGAGAACCGTGGATGATTTCGGACGAAAGGGAGTACAGGAGAGCATAGGCTGCGAGAAGACGTGAACCTGATTTGCGTCCGGCGAGTTCACCCACCCTTCTTACCCGACTCGGAACGTCAAGGCTCGTCCAGGAGCCCGCACCCTTGCCAGCGAACTCTGGATACTCCCCAGCGAGAGTCGACTGAGGATCATCGTCTGATCGGACTTCTAGCGAAAACTCTCCGCTTCCAATCCTCCTATTGCCGTGGCGCCACGCAGCAAAATCCACGTACCGGATGGCACGCGCAGCCACTTGGTCGCACTCGGCCAGCAAATAGCTGGCATTGACAAAGGACTCTACCGCTGAACGTGCGATCGGGTATGCATCTCGCACGGGTATACCGCGAAGCTTCGCCATCCGCAGCAACGTCTGAGTTGATTGACCGGCGCCCATAGCGAGAAGCGTACTGCTCCGCCGCTGACCGACGCCTAGGCTACAAACAAGCCGTTCCCCTCCAAACGTCACAGGGCCTTCAGACGCAAGAAACAGTGCAAGCCGCAATAGCTCCTGCTGGAGCAGAGCCAGGCCTCGCAGAGCATCAAGAAGTGGTAGCTCCTCGGGTTCCATCGTGAGTCGCGATGACGTCTAACGTCGGAGTTGACCGGCGCGCACCGGCAGTGCGCCACACGGCGTAGGCTCGTCCACACGCCGTGCGGCGCACTGCCGGTGCGTGTCCGCGTCGAACGACATGTTAGAAGGCAAGTCAGAGGACAGTGGACTCAGGGTGTGCCTCCACGAATGTGAGTAGCTCCGATTCGGCCCAGGGGACATAAACGATGTCGGTCCCACGGTGGTCCTTAATCGCCGTCTCGAGAAGCTTGGACGAGACAAATGGAGCGAAGATGACGCCCTTCACGAACGCAGATCGGATGCGCTCGGTCTCGAGATGGATGGTCACTGGACCGACGACTACTTGCTTGTGCTTCGCCAAGGCCGCGACAAAGTCATCGCCGAGCACAGCAGCTACAACTCCTTTGAGGTTGTCGAGCGTGTGCGCGAGAAGCAGAACTTCGTTGGTGCCATTCGCCTGCGCTTCCGCTGCGGCTTTCATGATTCCGGCTTTAAAGCCCGATTCGCTTGGGCCGTGTGTGTCGGTGTGATAAAGCACTTCGCCTCCCTTGCCTTCTAACGTCGGAGTTGACCGGCGCGCACCGGCAAGGCGCCGCGAGACGTATGCTCCCGCGCACGGCTTGCGGCGCCTTGCCGGTGCGTGTCCGCGTCGAACGACCTGTTAGACCTCATTCTTCGTGGCCTCTAGGACGGCATCGTTCTCTTCAATCCACTTCTCTAAACAATTGAAGAGATCTGGCCAGACCTCGTTGTACTCCGCCTCGAATACCGCGGCGACGAGTTCCACGAGCCGCTCGTGACGATCCGCCCACAACTCTGGCCAACGGTTGGCGAGATTCGTCTCATATCGATCGTGATCCACCTCGGAGTACCCGATGCAGATTCCCTCGTAGTTCGGGTGTGCGCACTCCGACAGAGTTGCATAGATGCTCGAAACACCCTTGTACTTCTTTTCGCAGTGCGACAACACCGTGACGATGTTGATCGATGTGTGTTTGGTGGATCCATCGCGAGACCCAAGCAGCAGGGTCCGCGTCTTCAGGTCGAAGACATGGAAGTTCAAGGATCCATCGAGCACCTGGGACGTAAGCTGGTTCAGGTGAATCAGCGTCGCGACAGATTCGAGCGCACTTCGAATGAGGATTCGGCTTCCGAGCGTGTGCTTGGCCTGATGCAGCAGATGCGCCTGGGTCAGAAGATCATGCACTCGCCAGAACACGCACTCGCGCAATGTGAGGCTCCGCAGGGTGGCCTTCCACTTATGTGCGACGGGATTACGCGCGAACAGGCCCGCCAAGCTCACCTGCGGGCACAGAGACGCTTTCCAGCGGTCGAGGGTGGCAGTGATGTCGGCCATGGGGTCTAACGTGGAAGTGACCGGCGGGCGATCGGCTGGCGGAAGCCAGCCGTGAGTACGTCCGTGTCGACTGTCATGTTAGAGCTCTTGGCCTGAGGGCAGGCCTCGCGATAGTGGACCGGAACAAACTGTGCGTTCTTGCCCGGGTTCTCGGAGCGAATTGATGCACTACGTGCCCGTGCCTCTTGGGCTGAAGCCTCGTTGCCGGCGCGAGACTCGGCTAATGCGTAGTCGTCCAAGAGCGCAGCGAAGCCAATAGGATCTTGACGCAGTACACCGAGGCGCACTAACTCCGGAATGACCTGCTCGTAGTAGGTCGCCGATTCCGCGAACTGGCCACGGTCAAACGAAAGGCGCGCAAGCTCCGAGACTCGTTTGGTCAAGTTTCCTGGATTCGGCCGCGGTAGGCCTTGCTCGAGTTCGAGCGCCTCCAGGAGAAGTTCGTTAGCGCGCTCGAAGTCGCACGTGTAGCCCACCATCCGCGCGAGGTTGTATGTCGCGGCAGACTCGAAGCTCGGACCTAAGCCCGCAGCTCTAGCGCTCGCCAACGACGCCTCGAACTGTGCGCGCGCCTCCTTGTATTCGCGCGCGAACTCATGGCGGAGAGCCAGATCGTAGAGGCGGAACGCTTCTTGGCGATCGGCGGCAAGCGCGTGGGAGACGATTGCAGCGAGCCCGAAAAGAGCTAAGCGGCGGATCAGCATCTGAGCTCTAACGTTGAAATGACCGGCGGACAGTAGGCCGGCGAAAGCCGGCCGATAGGACGTCCGTGTCGATTGCCATGTTAGAGCTCAAGCGCCGTTCGCTCGCTCTGAGGACGCGTGCAAATGGCTCACCTTCATGGATAGTCCGGCACCTGCAGTTCATGCTTTATCAAGTACTCCGCCAAAGCCCTGACCACATTCAGATCGGCAGAGAGCCTTCGCAAGTCGGTCAAATCGTCCGGATCCACTAGTGGGTCACCAAATGCGTGTGCGACGGCGCATCGTCCAGACTCGTAAAGATAACGCGCAGGGTCAGCTTCATTTTTCTCTAGCCAGCCCAGCCGCTCCTCGATTCCTCGCTCTCTAAGCTTTGGCAACGTCTCCCGAATCCACGTCATCTGTGCGGCGCCGGACTTGTGGAGGATGTTGATGATCTTGAAGAACCCAAGGAACTGGTATGGCAGGCTGTTGAGGGATACAGCCTCCCTGTATAGAGCCAAGGCGAGTCGTTGCTTCGGATCAGTCAGCGGTGTCCACTTGTTGAGGAAGTATGAATTGATGCTCCGCGCGAGGTTGCGAGCAGGCACAGGAATGGGGGCAGGGCTTCCGGACCACCCGTACTCGTTCCGCAATGAGTCCTTGTACGCCCAGGAAACGACGCTCAGGAACCGATTGACGGTGGTCATATCCTCAACGCCCTGAGATGCCCTGGACTCCAGATGAATGGACGCTGATGTTTCCTTGGTCTGCGGCAGAAGCACAAACGAACGCTCTCCAAACGAGACTTCCATCCGCGCGCCCGGCCACCCACATTGGCCGGACACTCCGAGATTCATCCAGCGTGCCATTCTGACCCTTGAGCTCTAACGTAATGTAGGTCGCGCCCCCAGCGCAACCAAACCCCGCACGAACAGACCTCCGCCACCGCACTCGCCAAATAAAACTTCCGGCGCGCCGCTCGCAAGTTGTTGATGCATCTGCATTTGCCTCCCCTTTTTTGAATATGCAGGTGCCGCTTTCAGCGACCTGCTTCGCCGCGTGATGCAAGCTGCGGCGCTTCATTCTTGTGTTTGCTGCGGCGAGTCTGCCAGCGCGCGTTCTGGTGAACAAGTCACTTGAATACTGTATGGTCGTCCAGTACAAGGATGTGATGCATCCCTCGCTGCCACCGTCGCCGCCGCCCTCGAGTTCATCCCGCCCGGCGCTTCCCGTCCTGCCCGGCCGGCCGACACCGCGCCTGCTGGACCAGGTGCGCGACCGGCTTCGCTATATGCACTACAGCCTGCGCACCGAGCAGGCCTATCTGTACTGGGTCCGCTTCTTCATCCACTTCCATGGCCGGCGCCATCCGCGGGAACTGGGCCCGGCCGAGGTGGAGGCTTTCCTGTCCATGCTGGCCGCGGAGCGCCGCGTTTCCAGCGCTACCCACAACCAGGCCCTGAGCGCCCTGCTGTTCCTCTATCGGGAAGTACTGGGCGCCGAGCTGCCGTGGATGCAGCAGATCCGCCGCCCCTCGCAAGCCCGGCGCCTGCCTTCGGTGCTGACGCGCCCGGAGGTCCACGCGCTGCTGCAGGCGATGCCCGAGCCGATGCGGCTGGTGGCCCGCCTGCTGTACGGCACCGGCATGCGGCTGCTGGAGGCCCTGCGCCTGCGCGTGAAGGACGTCGATTTCGACCGCCACGTCATCGTCGTGCGCGAAGCCAAGGGCAACAAGGATCGGGTCGTGATGCTGCCCCATTCGCTGGCTGGCGAACTGCGCGCGCAGATCGCCCACGCGCGCGTGCTCTGGCAGCTCGACCATCGCCAGGAGCAAGCAGGCGTGGATGTGCCCCATGCGCTGGCGAACAAGTACCCGCGCGTGGGGCAGACCTGGGGCTGGTTCTGGGTATTTCCGGCCCCCGCGCTATCGACCGATCCGCGCTCCGGCGTGGTCCGGCGCCACCACCTGCACGAAGAACGGCTGCACCGCGCGCTGAAGTCGGGCGCCGGCCAGACAGGGCTGGACAAGCGCGTGTCGGCGCATACCCTGCGCCACAGTTTCGCCACCCACCTGCTGCAAGCCGGCACCGACATCCGCACGGTGCAGGAGCTGCTCGGCCACAGCGACGTCAGCACCACCATGATCTACACGCACGTCCTCAAGGTCGCCGCCGGCGGCACTGCCAGTCCGCTCGATTCGCTGGTGGCGGCCTGAGCGCCCGGCCGCTTCACCGCCTCCGCGCGCCCGAGATTATCGATGTCGGCGAGAAGATCGTTGCGGTCACCCGTTTCCGTCGCCGCGCCGCGGTTTGCCGCGGCCGGCGGGCCCGCCGTCGCTCGGCAGCAGCCGCTCCCACATCTCCACGCTCCCTTCGCAGGGCTGGAACAGCGGATGGCACTCCGGCGCGCCGATGTCGCGTATGCGCTCGTAGGCCGCCGGATCGCGAACGGCCAGCTTGGCCAGCAGGTGCTGCCATTCGTAGGCGAGCTGGCCGGTGGTGACGGGGATCACGACCTCGGCGCCCGGCGGGCGCAGCTTGGTGGGGTCGAAGCCGTAGCCGCGCCGCGTGGCCTCGGCGTGCACCGCGCCCAGGTAGGCCGCGACGGCATCGAGCGGCGCCGCGCTCGTCCTGAAGCGGGCGAGCTGCGGATGGTGGCGGTAGCCCCGCGTCTGCTCGCGCAGCACGGCTTGCGCCAGCAGCGCCTCACGCCAGAGCGCGACCAGCCCGCGCGAATCGAGGTATCGGGGATGCAGCGACCACAGGCGCATGGAAGGGGATGTGCAAGGAAGCGGGTTCTGGCCGCCGGTTCAGGCTGAAGCCTTCGAAGCTGCGATTTTCGATGATCCGCGCGACGCGGTCGCAAGCCAGCTACCCGAACACCCCCGCCCGCCCCTCCAGCCCGGCCTTCACCGCCTCCACCTGGTTGGCACTGCCGATCAGCGCCTGCTGCTCGCGCGATTCGGCCCCCAGCACGGCGTCGGCCCGCACCGGTGAGGCGCCGTTGAGCAGCCGCTTGGCGGCGCGGATCGCGTCCGGGGTGCTGCCGGCGATCTGCCGCGCCAACGCGCGCGCTTCGGCCAGCGGGTCGTCGCAGGTGCGCGTGGCCAGGCCGATGCGCACGGCTTCCTCGCCCTCCACGATGCGGCCGCTGAAGGTGAGTTCGCGCGCGACGTCGGCGCGCAGCAGCTCGGTCATGAACACGCAGCCGGCCATGTCGGGCACCAGGCCCCACTTGACTTCCATCACCGAGAACCGGGTATCCGGCCGCGTGTAGCGCACGTCCGCTCCCAGCGCGATCTGCAGGCCGCCGCCGAAGGCCACGCCCTGCACCGCCGCGATCACCGGCACCGGCAGCTCGCGCCAGCCCCAGGCCACCTGCTGCCAGATGTTGGCCAGGCCGTGCGTGCGCCGTTCGATGTCGCCGAAGCTGCGCTCGCCGCGCATCATGGCTTCGAAGCTGCCCTTGTCCAGGCCGGCGCAGAAGGCCCGGCCCTCGCCGTGCAGCACGACCGCGCGCACGGCCGCATCGGCGCGCAGGCGCTCGATCGCAGCGACGATGGCCTCGAACATCGCGGGGTCGAGGGCGTTCATCTTGTCAGGGCGGGCGAGGATGACTTCGGCGACGCCCTCGGCGTCGACGCGGATGCGGACTCGTTCCTGGCTCATGCGGGGCTTTCCAGTTTGACGTTCAGGAGATGGGTGTCGGGTCAAGCCCGGCATGACAAGAAGGGGGCTTGTGGGGCGACTGCCCGCCTCACGCCGGCAGGATCACGCCCTCGCCGCCGTCGTACAGCCGCTTCACCCGCTCCGCCCGGCGCTGCAGCACGGCGCGCTGGTTGATGTAGCCCTTGTCGGTGATCTCGCCGGTGTCCACGCTGGGCGGCTCGGCCAGCACCAGCGCGCGCATCGGGGTGTGCGAGGAGCTGCCGCCGGCCTCCTCGCGCAGGCGGCGCAGCGCGCCCGCCACCTTGCCCGCGAGCTCGGCCTTGTCCATCGCGGCGGCAGCCGGCGTGGGAAAGACCAGCAGGCCGATCTCGCTGCGGTCGTGGCCGGTGACCACCACGTCCTGCGCCAGCGGCGCCAGCGCCGACACGGCACGCACGCGCAGCGTGCCCACCGACACCCAGGTGCCGGTGGTGAGCTTGAAATCCTCCGAGACACGGCCATCGAAGACCACGCCCTGCTCCGGGTGCGCTTCGTCGAACAGGTAGCCGGCATCGCCCAGGCAGTAGTAGCCCTCTTCGTCGAAGGCCTGCGTGGTCTGGCGCGGCGAGTTGCGGTAGCCGGGGAAGATGCTGACGCCGCGCACCCGCATCTCCAGCTTCTCGCCGTCGGGCACGAACTTCAGCTCCAGCCCCGGCAGCACGCCGCCGATGACGCCGGCGCGGTCCAGCTTCCAGTGCGAACTGGTGATGGCGGGCGACGTCTCGGTGGCGCCCCAGGAGGTGGTCAGCCACACGTCCTCGCCGCGTGCCTTGCGCGCCACCGCCTGCAGCCGCTCCCAGCTCGCCTGCGGCAGCGCCGCGCCGGCGTAGAACACCACGCGCATGCGGGCGAACACCTTCTTGGCCAGCTCCGCGTCGTTCTCCAGCAGCGGCAAGGCGGCGTCGAAGCCGCTCGGCACGTTGAACCAGATGGTCGGCTGCACCTCGGCCATGTTGGCCAGCGTCTTGCCGATCAGCGCCGGGGCCGGCCGGCCCTCGTCGATGACCAGGGTGCCGCCGTTGCGCAGCACCATGTGCAGGTTGTGGTTGGCGCCGAAGGTGTGGCTCCAGGGCAGCCAGTCCACCAGCACCGGCTTCTCGGTCGCCAGGAAGCGCCAGGCCTGCGCGATCATCTGCTGGTTGGCGCACAGCATTCGGTGCGTGTTGATCACCACCTTGGGGTGGCCGGTGGAGCCGGAGGTCAGCAGGTACTTGGCGTGCATGTCCGGGGTGATGCCCTCGTAGGCCTGCATCACGCCCGGTCCCTCCTTCTTCTCCAGCAGCAGGCCGAACGGGATGGCGCCGGGCACCTGGTCGGCGCCGCGGCCCAGCACCATCGGGCAATCGAGCCCGCTGCTGGCCATGGCCGGCCCGTACACCGCCGCATCCGACGCATAGAGCAGCGCCGGCCCGAGCGTGTTGAGGATGCCGTGGACCTTGCTGTAGTCCTTCGTCATGCGGCAGTAGGCGCTGGACACCGTGCAGACGGGGATGCCGACGTGCATCGCGGCCAGCGCCAGCAGCAGGTGCTCGATGCCGTTGTCGGAGAGCACCACCACCGGCGCGTTGGGCGGCAGCCGCAGGTCGAGCAGGGCCTGCGCGATGCGGCCCACCCGCTCCCGTGTTTCGGCCCAGGTCAGGCGCAGCCAGCTGCCGTCGGGGTTGCGCTCGGCGAAGGCGGGCGCCTGCGGCGTCTCGGCGGCCCAGCGCTCCAGCCACTCGCCGATGCAGCGCGCATAGGGCTTGAGCTGCTCGGGCGAGCGCAGCACGAAGCAGCCGTCGTCGAGTTGCACGCGCACGGCGCGCGGCGGCGCCATCAGGGATGAATCGTTGAGCCAGCCTAGGGACATGGTCGCCTTCCGTCCAGGGAACGGGTCGACTGTAGACCCGGTGCGCTTGCAGCCGTGATAGGGAAAGTCAGGCCTGACCCAGCGGGCTGGCAGCGCCGCGCTGCGGTGGATTCCCGCCTGCGCGGGAATGACAAGGTGGCGCAGAGGAGATGGGAGCGACGACCGGGAACGACGAACTCACACCGGCTCGCTGGTCACCGAGATCGGCTCCAGCGATTCCGGGTCCAGTTCCAGCCGCAGCAGCTTCACCACGGGGCCGGCCGGCAGTTCGCGCGGCACGCGGCTGCGATCGAGATAGACGTTGCCGATGCCGGCGCCTTCCCGCGCATGGCGGTACACCGGCAGCCAGTGCACCAGCGTCCGCGGCTTCACGCGGAACTTCAGGCCGGGCGCGGACCGCACCAGCGTCGTGATGGCGACGGCCGGGTCCATGTCGGTCCAACCCTCGTTGTCGTTGGGCGTGACCTGGACCACCTGGCCGTTCAGCACGGCCTGGATCAGCTGGGCGTTCGGGACGATCGGGTTCACGGGCGGGTTTGCATGGGTCATTGTGGACAGTTTGCGGGCACCGGCCCTGCTGAGCCGTACGGCTGATCCAGGCGAGCCAGGCCCATCAGGCAGAGGCTGGCCGGATCGCGGGGACGCGCGCGGTCCAGGCGCGATCGAAGAAGTGGTAGGCCACCGCGTTGACCAGCGGCTCGATCAGCGCATAGGCGCCGCCGGCGGCCAGGCTGCCCGTGAACCACCAGCCGCAACCGGTCGCGACGACCAGGTGGGATGAGGTCAGCAACACGCCACGCACCAGGCCACGGCGGCGAGCCGGCAGCCGCGAGGCGTCGATCGCCTTGTTGAGGTTGTGGGCGGCGACCGTGTTGAGCAGCGGCTCGACCAGCGCGAGCGCGCCGGCCAGCACGAAAGTGCCCGTGAACAGCCAGCCGAGCCCCAGCGCGATCGCCAGGTGGATCAGCCCGAAGCAGGCCGACTTGGCCACCGAAGAGTCGATGCGGCGCAACAGCATGGTTCCCATCTCGGGCCGAAAAGCGGACTTTCGAATGGGTCCTGCCAATCGCAGCGATGGGGTAAACCCCTCATCGCGGCCCCGCGCCGCCCCCCGCTGGCGCATCATTCCTGGCTCATGCAAGGAGCGCCGCCCGCATGCCCGCACCCGCCGTCGAGCTGAACTGTCCCTTCTGCAGCACGCCGCTGGCCGCACGCCTGCGCATCTGTCCGCACTGCAAGGCCGAGCGCCGCAGCGCGGCCGGCATGACGCCGGTGCGCTTCCAGCTGTTCGTTGCGCTGTGGAGCGGGTTGGCCCTGCTGCTGATGGCTTTCGCGCTGTACCTGGCCGCCCTGCCCTGGACCCGCACCGGCAGCCCGCCCGGCTACGCGCTCGCGCTGCTCGGCGCCAACCCGGCCGGGCCCGGGTCGCGCTGCCGCTTGGTCGTCTTCCACGCCGACGGGCGGCGCAGCGAGGCGACCAGCGACTCGCCGTGCGAGCCGACGGCCCAGCGCGCATCAGGTGCAAGCGAGGCGATCGAAACGGCGGCGCCTTCCACCTCCACGCGCCGGCTCGCCGCCGCGATCCACGGCGCCCTCTGCCTGGCGGGCGGAGCCCTTGCCGGCTGGCTGCTGCTGGCCCCCTTGCGCCTGCTGTTCCGCCGCCGCGGCGCGGGGAACTGGGTGCGCCGCGTCGCGGCTTGATCGCCTCGGGCCGCTGGCCCGCCGTTCAGCGTTCACGCGCCGCTCGCCGCATCGAATCGGCGATCGGCTCCAGCAGGTAGCGCAGCGGCGTGCGGCTGTCGCCCGGCAGGAACACCTCGGCCGGCATCCCGGCCTGCAGCTTCAGCTCGCCGGCCCGGGCCAGCGAGGCCGGATCCACCTCCACCTGCACCGCGTAGTACGGCAGGTTGGTGGCGCGGTCCAGCAGCCGGTCGGGCGAGAGATAGATCACCTTGCCGTCCACCATCGGGGTGGTGCGCGCCTTGAAGGCGGTAAAGCGGATCTGCGCCGGCTGCCCCGGCGCCACCCGGTCGATGTCCTCGGTGCGGATGCGCGCGTCGGTCAGCAGCCGCGCCTGGACCGGCACGATGTCGGCCACGGTCTCGCGCGGCGCGATCACCGCGCCGGCCGCGGGGTACTTCAGGTCCAGCACCACGCCGGCCACCGGCGCCCGGATCACCTGCCGCTGCGCGGCATCGGCCGACTTGCGCAGCTCCTGCTCCAGCTCGGAGACGCGCGCCGCCGCCGCCCGGCGCTGCTCGCCGGCCTGCTGCCGGTAGTCGCCGTCGAGTGCGCTGATGCGCAGCTGGGTATCGGTCATCCGCTGGCCGGCCCGCGCCAGCTCGGATCGGCGCTCCTCGATGCGGGAGGCGTAGTCGGCCACCGCGCCTTCGAGCTGGGCCACGCGGGTGGGCGAGATGAAGCCATCGCCCAGCAGGCGGCGGTTGGTTTCCAGTTCGGCCTTCTGGAACCCGAGCGAGTCGGCCGCCTTCGCCAGCTGGGCCTGCAGCGCATCGATCTCCTCGGCGACGCGGCCGCGCTGCGCCTGCAGCAACTGCACCTGGCGCTGCAGGGCGTCGCGCCGGGTCGCGAACAGCTGGCGCTCCTTGTCCAGCTGCGCGGCCAGCCGGGCGTCGTCTGCTGCGGCTTCCAGCAGGTCGGACGGGAATTGCAGCGCAGCGGCCATCAGCTGCTCCGCGTCCAGCCGCACCAGGCCGGCTCGCTCGGCCATCAGGCGCCAGGCCAGCCGGTTGCGGTCGGCATCGACCGCCACGTCGCCCAGCACCAGCATCGGCTCGCCCTGCCGCACCGCCTGGCCGTCGCGCACCAGCACCTGCAGCACCGTGCCGCCCTCGGCGTGCTGTACCGGCCGCCGGTCCAGGTCGACCTTGACGTGGCCGCTGGCGACCACCGCGGAAGCGAGCGGCGCCAGGGCCATCCACGCCGCCAGCGGCAGCAGGCCGCACAGCACCACCAGCGCCGCGCGCCGGCACAGGCGCTGCACGTCCTGCAGATGGCCGGCCAGGTCCACCCGCTCGGCGGCGGAAGCAGCCGCCGCGCTCATGCGGCACTCCCGGCCGTGGCGGTCGTCGGCGATGGCCAGCCGTCCTGGCGCGGCAGCGGCATGACCTGGGCGCCGCCCGCCGCCGCGCGCGGGTTCATGGCGCGCAGCACCTCCTCGCGCGGGCCGAAGTGCCGCACCCGCCCGGCCTCGAGCACCAGCAGCTTGTCCACGTGCCGCACCAGCGCCACCCGGTGCGTGACGACGACCACCGTCACCTGGCCGGCAAGCGACTGCAGCGTCGCGGCCAGCGCGGCTTCGCCATCGGCATCGAGGTTGGCGTTCGGCTCGTCCAGCAGCAGCAGGCGCGGCTGGCCATAGAGCGCCCGGGCCAGCGCCAGCCGCTGGCGCTGGCCGGGCGACAGCAGCGTGCCGCCGGGTTGCAGCGGCGTGTCGTAGCCCTGCGGCAGCGACAGCACCCAGTCGTGCACCGCGGCGCGCCGGGCCGCTTCGACCACCTGGCCGGCATCGACCGGGCCCATGCGGGCGATGTTCTCGGCGACCGTGCCGGCGAGCAGTTGCACGTCCTGCGGCACGTAGCCCAGCCAGGGGCCGATCGCGTCGCGCGGCCACTGCGCCAGGTCCACCCCGTCCAGCCGCACCGCGCCGGCGCTGGGCTGCCACAGGCCCGTCAGCAGCCGCACCAGCGTCGACTTGCCGGCACCGCTGGGCCCGACGATGGCGAGCGATTCGCCCGCGGCCAGTTGCAGCGACACACCGGCCAGCAGCAGCCGCTCGCCCTGGGGGGCGCGCAGCACCAGCGACTGCGCCTCGAGCCGGCCCGTCGGCGGCGGCAGTGCCATGCGCTGCGGCTCCTGGCCGGCTTCGGCCAGCAGCGCCGAGAGCCGCCGCAGCGACAGCCGCCCTTCGGCCAGCACGCGCCAGTGGCCCACCACCTGCTCCACCGGCGCCAGCGCCCGCCCCAGCAGCAGCGTGGTCGCCACCAGCACGCCCGGCGACGTTTCGCCGGCGATCACCAGCCAGGCGCCGAGCGCGGGGATCAGCACCTGCACCGCCTGCCGCAGCGAGCGGGTCGCCGCCGCCAGCGGCACCGAGCGGGCCGCGAGCGATCGCTGCGCCGCGCCGCAGGCGGCGTTGAGCGCCTGCCAGCGATGCAGCACGGCGCCCGCCATGCCGAGGGCCTGCACCACCTCGGCGTTCTGCATCGAGGCTTCGAGCGAGCGCGTCGCGTGTGCGGCCTGGACCTGCACGGACTCGATGTCCTGGCGGGTGGCGATGTCGTTGGCCAGTGCCAGCACCAGCAGGGCCACGCCCGAGCCCAGCGCCGCCACGCCCAGCCAGGGGTGCGCCAGCCAGATCACGGCGATGTAGACCGCGACCCAGGGCAGGTCCAGCAGCGCCACCAGGCCCTGGGCCGAGAACAGGTTGCGCAGCGCCGCCACGTCGCGCAGCGCCTCCTGCGGCACCCGTTCGCCGGCACCGGCCAGCCGCGCCAGCAGCACGCAGGCCACGCGCGGCGCCAGCGCGTCGGCCAGCAGCTGGCCGGCCACGCCCTGCAGCCGGTTGCGCAGCAGGTCCAGCACCAGCATGAAGACGAGCGCCAGGCCCATGCCCAGCAGCAGCGCCAGCAGGGTGTCCTGGCTGCGGCTGCTCAGCACGCGGTCGAACAGCTGCAGCATGAACAGGGCCGGCGCCAGCAGCAGCAGGTTCACCAGCAGCGAGAGCGCGGCGACCCACGCGAGCGGGCGCCGCAGCAGGGCCGCCACCGGCGCCAGGGCACTCGCCACCATCAGAGGCCGACCTTGAAGTCCGACGCGTCGACCGTGCCCGACAGGGTGGCCGGATCCAGCGTGGCGAACAGGGTGCGCCCGGCGGCGCTGCCGCCGTTGCTGTCGTAGTAGAGGTTGCCGGTGGCGCTGTCGAACAGGATGTGCACGCCCGATCCCACGCTGGCGGTCGCGGCATTGGCGACCGCGAGGAAATCCGAAGCCTGCAGCGCGGTGCCGCCGGTCGAACCCGTCGTGGCCAGCCCGCCGAACACCGCCTTGGACAGCAGCAGCGCATCGGCGCCGCCGGCCTCGAAGCCGACGATGCGGTCGACGTTGTCGGCCGCGGACAGCACGGTGTTGAAGACGAAGGTGTCGTTGCCCGGTCCGCCCACCAGCACGTCGTTGCCCTCGCCGCCTTGCAGCACGTCGTCGCCGGCACCGCCGACCAGCAGGTCGCCGGCATTGCGGCCGACCAGGGTGTCGTTGCCGGCGTTGCCGAACAGCAGGTCGCGCCCGCTGTTGCCGCCGCCGCCGTCGATGGTCTCGGCCGACGAGGTGCCGGCCACCACGTCGTTGCTGCTGCCGTTGCCGGCGACGAAGCCCGAGCCGGCGAACAGGCTGAAGGTGCCGGCCAGCGAATAACCGGCGTAGCTCTGCCCGGTGGCAAAGCTCACCTGCTCCACCGCCGTCGTGCCGGCGGCGAAGTGGTTGAGCACGGTCACGGTCTGGTCGTTGACCTGCATGACCAGGTCGCTGCCCACCTTCTCGAAGTTCAGGGTGGACAGCAGCAGGTTGTCGCCGGTGAAGCGGATCAGGTCGGTCCCGCCCGGGCCGGGGTCGGCCAGCGTGTGCACGCCGGCCGCGGCGGCATCGAAGCTGTACGTGTCCGCCTTGTCGCTGCCGACGATGGCGTTGCTGTCGGCCAGGCCCTGGATCGTGACCGTGACCAGCTGGCTGGCGCTGCCATCCAGCGACAGCGCGCTGAAGCTGTCGGTCAGCGACCCGCCGGTGTCCAGCGCCTGCACGGCGGCCAGGTCGTTGGACACGGCGTAGGTCCATGCGCCGGCGGCCGTCAGCGTGAAGGTGCCGTAGGTGCCTGCGGCCGACGCCTGCCCCTGGAACAGCGCCTCGCCCGCGTCATCGTCGCTGACCGTCAGCGAGCCGGCGGTGTGCAGGAACCCGTCCATGACGTTGGTGTCCTCCTGCACGCTGCCGGTGGAGGAGCCGCCGATCACCGCGGCGTCGTTGACGCCATGGATGGTGAAGCTGATGTCCTTGGTCGTGCCGTCCAGCGCCGTCACGGTGAAGGTGTCGACGTGGGTGGCGTTGGCGCCGAGGCTTTGTACCGCCGAGTTGGCGACCGAGTAGGTGTAGTCGCCGTCGGTCTCCAGGGCCAGCGTGCCCAGGGCGCTGCCGACCGCCGTCGCGCCGGCCTGGAACGAGGCTTCGCCCTCGTCGTCGTCGGTGATGGCGAGCGTGCCGCTCGCCTGGAGATGGCCGCCGCCGTCGACGCCTGCGTCTTCCGTGACGTCGGCGTTGGCCGGGCCGCCGACCACCGCAGCATCGTTGACGCCATGGATGGTGAAGCTGATGTCCTTGGTCGTGCCGTCCAGCGCCGTCACGGTGAAGGTGTCGACGTGGGTGGCGTTGGCGCCGAGGCTTTGTACCGCCGAGTTGGCGACCGAGTAGGTGTAGTCGCCGTCGGTCTCCAGGGCCAGCGTGCCCAGGGCGCTGCCGACCGCCGTCGCGCCGGCCTGGAACGAGGCTTCGCCCTCGTCGTCGTCGGTGATGGCGAGCGTGCCGCTCGCCTGGAGATGGCCGTCACCGTCGACGCCTGCGTCTTCCGTGACGTCGGCGTTGGCCGGGTCGCCGATCACCGCCACGTCGTTGACGCCCGTCAGCGTGAAGGTGACCGATGCCGGCGTGGTCGCCGTGCCATCGGAAACGCCGTAGACCACCGTGACGGGCAGCACCGCACCGGCCGGGAGGTGCTGGTAGGCGGCATGACCGGGATCGATGGTGACACTGTGCGTCGCCGGGTCGTAGCTGACGCCGGGCGGCAGGGACTCGGGCACGTCGACCACGGACAGCACGGCGCCGGCATCCACGTCGCTCGCATTCGCCAGCGCATCCAGCGTGAGCGCCTCGCCGTCCTCGACCGTGTTGCCGACCACGGCGCCGGTGACCGCCGGCGCATCGTTCAGCCCGGCGTACTGGATGGTCGCCGTGGCCCAGCTCAGCGTGCCGTTGCCGAGCCGGATCGCATAGGTGAAGCTGTCGTACAGGAACTCGCCCGGGTTGAGCGCCTGCAACTGCTGCTGGAACTCGGCATTCAGCGTCCCGGCGTCGTAGCCGACCCGGCCATCGTTCGTGATCCAGATGCGGGCGCCGCCGCGGCTGGTGTCCGTGCTGAGCGCTTCGGTGCGCGCGGTGTCCTGCACCAGCAGGTCCGTCGGTCGCAGCGCGGTACCGCCACTGCTGCCGTCGTCCAGCGCATACAGCGTCTTGGCCGCGCCGCCCGAATCGTTGAGCATGACGCTGAGCCAGACCACCCCGCTGGAATCCTCGTCCAGGCCGGTCGCCGAGGACAGGAACAGGTCGTCGCTGGCCTGGGGCGTGTTGCCGAATGAAACGATGCTGATGGCCATGATTGCCTCTCCGGATGCGTCCGTGGATTAACGAACGGCGCCGCTCCTGGCTCAACGGAGAAACCTACCGATCCAGCTCGGCGGTTTGTACTGGGCTGGACAGTAGGTGCGTACCGGTCGAGCCAGCCATCGCTGGGCACAGGGGCATGGTCATCCGTGCTTGATCGCGCGCCGGTAGCGATGCACAGTGCGCCCATGCCGGATAGAGACGATCTGATGTTCAGGCCCGACGGCCATGCGCCCCGCAATGCGAGCCGGCGACCGAGGGTGGGCCTGGTCGCCGTGGCGGCGGTGGCCATTGTCGCGCTGCTCTGGTACGACCAGTGGCGCGGCCATGCGCCTGCGCCGGCCGAGGTGCAGGCGCCCGCGGATCCGGCGCAGGCGGCGGCTCCCGCCGGCGCGCCGGCCATCGAGCACCCGCTGCCCGAGGCGCCGGCGCCGGCCGACTTCACCGCCTCGCTGCGCGCCTTGGCCGGCCGCCAGGGCATGGCCTTGCTGCGCGACAGCAACTTCCCGGCCCACTTCGTCGCCACCGTCGACAACCTGGCGCGCGAGCATGCGCCGCCGGCGGCCTGGCCGGTGCTGCCGACACCGGGGCGCTTCGCCACGCGTGCCCAGGGCAACGGCGAGGTGATCGCGGAAGACAACGCGAAGCGCTATGCGGCCTTCGTCGACTTCGTCGACCAGGTGGACACCGCCGCGGCCGTGAACCTCTACATCGGTGCCTACCCGATGTTCCAGCAGGCCTGGCGCGACCTCGGCATGGGGCAGGGCTACTTCAACGACCGCCTGGTCGCGGTGATCGACCTGCTGCTGCGCACGCCCGAGCCCACCGGGCCGCTCGCGGTGAAGCTGCTGGAGATCAAGGGCCCGCATCAGCCGCAGCGGCCCTGGGTGCGCTACGAGTTCGCCGACGAGCAACTGCAAGGCCTGGCCGCGGGGCAGAAGATCCTGCTGCGGATGGCACCGGACCAGCGCCGGCGGCTGAAGGCCAAGCTGGTGGAATTCCGGCGCGGGATCACCGGTCCAGCGCAGTTGCCGGGGAAGGCCGCGCAAGCCGGCAGTGCGCCGGTGTCGAACTGAGCGCAGGCGCGCGCTGCGCTGGATCCCCGCCCGCGCGGGGATGACGAGCAAGGCGGGGATTGCCGCCCCCCCGCGCTCACACGTGCAAGGCCCGCCCCAGCGCCCGTAGCGCGGCTTCCTGCACCGCCTCGCCCAGCGTCGGGTGCGCATGGATGATGCCCCCCACGTCCTCCAGCCGGGCGCCCATCTCGATCGCGTAGCCGAACGCGGTGCTCAGCTCGGACACGCCGGCGCCCACGGCTTGCCAACCCAGCACCTGGTGCGTGTCGGCGCGGGCGACCACGCGCACGAACCCCTCGCCGGCTTCCATGCCGAGCGCGCGGCCGTTGGCGGCGAACGGGAACGACGACACCAGCACCTGGACGCCGCGCGCCTCGGCCTCGTCGGGCGTCAGGCCCGCCACGACCAGTTCCGGATCGGTGAAGCACACCGCCGGTATGGCCATCGGGTCGAAGCGCCGCCGGTGCCCGGCGATGATCTCCGCCACCATCTCGCCCTGCGCCATCGCGCGGTGCGCCAGCAGCGGCTCGCCGGTGAGGTCGCCGATCGCCCAGACGTTGCGCATCGACGTGCGGCACTGCTCGTCGATCTTGACTGCGCGACCGGCCATGTCCAGTTGCAGCGACTCGAGGCCGTAACCCTGGGTGCGCGGCACCCGGCCTGCCGCCACCAGCACCTGGTCGGCGGGCAGCACGTACTCGTCGGCACTGGCGCTGCGCACCCGCAGGCCGTCGCCGGTCGCGGTCAGGCCCTCGGCCTTGCAATTCAGGTGCAGCGTGATCCCCATGCGCCGCAGCGACGCCAGCACCGGCTTGGCAAGCTCTTCGTCGTAGGTCGGCAGGATGCGGCCGGCCGCCTCGACCACCGCGACATCGGCGCCCAGCTTGCGCCAGGCCATGCCCAGCTCCAGGCCGATGTAGCCGGCGCCGACCACCACCAGGTGCTGCGGGCGCGCGGTGAGCGCCAGCGCCTCGGTCGAGGTGATCACCGGCCCGCCCGGCGGCAGCCCAGGCAGCTGCACAGGCTCCGAGCCGGTGGCCAGCAGCAGGTGCTCGCAGCCGATGCGCACCGGCTCGCCTTCCTGCGTGGCGACCTCCACGGTCTTGCCGTCCACGACCGTCGCCCAGCCGCGCACCACCTGCACGCCGGCCTTGCGCAGCAGCGCGGCGACGCCGCCGGTGAGCCGGGTCACCACGCCGTCCTTCCACTGCTGCAGGCGCGCCAGGTCGATCGCCGGTTGCTGCACGCGGATGCCCAGCGGGTTGTCGGCGGCGAAGCGGCAGGCCTTGTCGTACTCGGCCGCCGCATGGATCAGCGCCTTGGACGGGATGCAGCCCACGTTCAGGCACACGCCGCCCAGTTGCCCGCCCTCGACCAGCACGGTCGGGATGCCGAGCTGGCCGGCGCGGATGGCCGCGACGTAGCCGCCCGGGCCGCCGCCGATCACCAGCAGCTTCTTGTTGATCGTCTTCATGGCCGGATCAGTCGATGAACAGCAGCGCCGGTGTTTCCAGCAGCGCCCGGATGGCCTGGACGAACTGCGCCGCGTCCATGCCGTCGACCACGCGGTGGTCGAACGACGAGGACAGGTTCATCAGCTTGCGCTTGACGATCGCGTCGCCCTGGAACGCCGGCCGCTCGACGATGCGGTTGACGCCGACGATGGCCACCTCGGGGTGGTTGATCACCGGCGTGGTGACGATGCCGCCCAGCGGCCCCAGGCTGGTGATGGTGATCGTGGAGCCGGCCAGTTCGTCGCGCGCCGCCTTGCCGCCGCGGGTGGCTTCGGCCAGCCGGGCGACCTCGCCGGCGAGGGTCCACAGGTCCATGGCCTCGGCGTGGCGCAGCACCGGCACCATCAGGCCCGATTCGGTCTGCGTCGCCATGCCCAGGTGCACCGGCTGGTAGCGCGTCACCACGCCGGCTTCGTCGTCGAAGCGGGCGTTCATCTGCGGGAAATCCTGCAGGGCCAGCACCACGGCGCGGGCGATGAAGGGCAGTACCGTCAGCTTGCCGCGCGTGGCGCCATGCCGCTCGTTCAATTTGGCGCGCAACGCTTCGAGTTCGGTGACGTCCACTTCCTCGACGTAGCTGAAGTGCGGGATGCGGCGCTTGGCCTCCTGCATCTTCTGCGCGATGCGCCGGCGCAGGCCGATCACCGGCACCTGCTGCTCGCCGTGCTTCTGGCGCAGGCCACCGGCAACGGCCTGTTGCGGCTGGCCGCGCGAGGCGAGATACACGTCCAGGTCCGAATGCTCGATGCGACCGGCCGGCCCGCTGCCGTGCACGAACTGCAGCTCGATGCCCAGCTCCCAGGCGCGGCGCCGCACCGCCGGCGAGGCGATTGGGCGCTCGCCGGGCGCGCGGCGCGGGGCCGGCGTCACGACAGGCGCGCGGGGGCCGGCCTCGCGCGCGGATGGCGGCACCGCGGGCGCTCGCGGTGTGGAGGCCGACACCGGGTTCTCGCGAGTGATGTCGTCCTTGCGGTCGGGCGGCAACACCGGCGCCGAGGCGGAGGCCGTGACCGGCTGCACCGCCGCTGCAGGGGCCACCGCAACCGTCGGCGACGTCGCCTTCACGTTGCCCTCCCCCGCCACTTCGATGCGCACCAGCTCCGCGCCGACGGCCATCAGCTCGCCGGGCTTGCCGCCCAGCTCCAGCACCTTGCCCGCCACCGGCGACGGGATCTCCACCGTGGCCTTGTCGGTCATCACGTCGGCGACGACCTGGTCTTCCTTCACCTCGTCGCCGGGCTGGACCCGCCACTCGACCAGCTCCACTTCGGCGATGCCCTCGCCGATGTCGGGCATCTTGATCGCATAGATTCCCATCGATCAGCCCTCCAGCACGCGCTTGAGCGCGGCGCCGACGCGATCCGGCCCGGGGAAGTAGGCCCACTCCTGCGCATGCGGGTACGGCGTGTCCCAGCCCGCGACCCGCTCGATCGGCGCTTCCAGGTGGTAGAAGCAGTGCTCCTGCACCAGCGCCGACAGCTCGGCGCCGAAGCCGCTGGTCTTGGTCGCTTCGTGCACGATGACGCAGCGGCCGGTCTTCTTCACCGAAGCCACCACCATGTCCAGGTCCATCGGCCAGATCGAACGCAGGTCGATGATCTCGGCATCGACGCCCGCCTCGCGCGCCGCGCACTCCGACACCCACACCATGGTCCCGTAGGTCAGCACCGTCACCTGCGAGCCGGGCCGGAACACGGCAGCCGAGTCGAGCGGCACGCGGTAATAGCCCTCGGGCACGTTGCCGCGTTCGTGCTTCGACCAGGGCACCACGGGCCGGTCGTGGTGGCCGTCGAACGGGCCGTTGTACAGCCGCTTGGGCTCCAGGAAGATGACCGGGTCGTCGCACTCGATCGCGGCGATCAGCAGGCCCTTGGCGTCGTACGGGTTGCTCGGCATCACGGTGCGGATGCCGCAGACGTGGGTGAACAGTGCCTCCGGGCTCTGGCTGTGGGTCTGGCCGCCGTAGATGCCGCCGCCGCAGGGCATGCGGATGGTGATCGGGCAGGTGAAGTCGCCGGCCGAGCGGTAGCGCAGCCGCGCGGCCTCCGACACGATCTGGTCGGACGCCGGGTAGAAGTAGTCGGCGAACTGGATCTCCGCCACCGGCCGCAGGCCGTAGGCGCCCATGCCCACCGCCACGCCGACGATGCCGCCCTCGTTGATCGGCGTGTCGAAGCAGCGGTGCTTGCCGTACTTGGCCTGCAGGCCCTCGGTGACGCGGAACACGCCGCCGAAGTAGCCCACGTCCTGGCCGAACACCACGACCTTGTCGTCGCGGTCCATCATCACGTCCATGGCCGAGCGCAGGGCCTGGATCATGGTCATGGGCCGGGTCGCCACGGCGGCCGTCTCGACCGCCTGCGCTTCACGGGTTTCGGTCAGCATGGCTCAGACCCCCAGTTCCTGCCGCTGCCGGCGCAGGTGCGCGGGCATCTCGGCGTACACGTCCTCGAACATCGCCGCCGGGCTGGGGATGTGCCCGTCCAGCAGCGTGCCGTAGCCCTCGGCCTCCTTCTGCGCGGCGGCCACCTCGGCTTCCAGTTCAAGCCGGACCTGCTCGTGCTCCTGCTCCGACCAGGCGCCAAGTGCGATCAGGTGCTGCTTCAGGCGCTGGATGGGGTCACCCAGCGGGAAGCGCTGCCAGTCGTCGGCCGGCCGGTACTTGGACGGATCGTCCGAGGTCGAGTGCGCGCCGGCGCGGTAGGTGACCCACTCGATCAGCGTCGGCCCCAGGTTCGAGCGGGCCCGCTCGGCAGCCCACTTCGACGCCGCGTACACCGCCAGGAAGTCGTTGCCGTCGACCCGCAGCGAGGCGATGCCGCAGCCGACGCCGCGCGCCGCGAAGGTGGTCGATTCGCCGCCGGCGATCGCCTGGAAGGTGGAGATCGCCCACTGGTTGTTGACCACGTTCAGGATCACCGGCGCCCGGTACACGTGGGCGAAGGTCAGCGCGGTGTGGAAGTCCGCTTCCGCCGTGGCGCCGTCGCCGATCCAGGCCGAGGCGATGCGGGTGTCGCCCTGGATCGCCGAGGCCATGGCCCAGCCCACCGCCTGGATGAACTGGGTGGCCAGGTTGCCGGAGATGGAGAAGAAGCCGGCCCGCTTGTACGAGTACATCACCGGCAGCTGGCGGCCCTTGACCGGGTCGCGCTGGTTGCTCATGAGCTGGCAGATCAGCTCGACCATCGGAATGTCGTCGCGGCTGAGCAGCAGACCCTGCTGGCGATAGGTGGGGAAGCACATGTCGCCGGGCTCGATCGCCGCCGCGTGGGCGCAGGCGATGGCCTCCTCGCCCAGGCTCTGCATGTAGAACGAGATCTTGCGCTGGCGCTGCACCACCATCATGCGGGCATCGAACGTGCGCGTGCGTATCATCGCCCGCAGGCCCTTGCGCAACTGCGCGGTGGAGATCTCGGGCGCCCACGGGCCGACGGCGCGGCCCTCGGGGTCGAGCACGCGCACCAGCTGGTAGGCCAGGTCGGCGGTGTCGAAGTGGGTGGTGTCCACCGGCGGCCTTCGCACGGCGCCGGCTTCGGACAGCGGGAGGTAGGAGAAGTCGGTGGCACAGCCGGGCCGCCCCGAGGGCTCCGGCACGTGCAGCCGCAGGGGCTGGTGCTCGCTCATGCAATCGCTCCGCGTGCTTCTGGCACGCCAACAGGGTTGCAGATCGGGAGCGCGACAGCGGGTCAGCCACCGCCCTCCCGAGGTGTCCGCGCGGATCGCGCGCAGGCTGGTCAGTTTAGCGGCGGGCAGGCGTCCGCGGGGATTCCCGCGTTCGCCGGAATGTCGTCAGGAACGCAGCAGCCGGGCCAGCGTGGTCCCCTGGAGCACTTCGATGGATCGGGCCTTGGCCAGCGACCGGGCCTGCGGGCTGAGCTCGCCCAGGGCCACGTAGACGCCGCGGCCGACCTCCTGCCGCTGCATGGCCTGGTCCAGCGCCTGCAGCGCCTCCTCGCCATGGCGCGCGGCCTTCCAGCGCCGCGCCGACACCAGCGTGGGCACGCCCTTGCGCTCGAGCACCAGATCGGCGCCGCCCTCGCCCGGCCGCACCTGCCAGCCCTCGCGCGCGAAGCCCGCGCGCAGCGCCTGCTCGAACTGCGGCCACGACATCTTCGCCGCGCCGTCCAGCAGTTGCTGCGCCTGCGCCGGGCTGGGCGCGTTCCACTGGCGCCAGCAGGCGATCGCGCCGATCACGACGAAGGGCAAGGCACCCATGCTGCCCACCGTGCGCAGGTCCTGCGGCAGCAGCGCCTGCGCCAGCGCCACCAGGCCGAGTGCGACCGCGATGCTGATCCACCAGGGCGATCGCAGCAGCACCGCGAACAGCGAGTTCTCCGCCATGCGGAACTTCATGCGAAACCCCGCCGGTTCAGTGGTGGTGGCCGTGCTCGCCGTGGGCGTGCCGGTGCTGGATCTCCTCCGGCGTGGCCGCGCGCACGGCCAGCACCTTGACCATGAAACGCAGCGCCTGCCCGGCCAGCGGGTGGTTGCCATCCAGGTGCACGGTGTCTCCCCTGACCTTGGCGACCCGGAACGCCTGCGGCCGGCCCTGGTCGTCGGGCAGTTCCAACACCCCGCCCACCTTCACGCCCGGCGGGAATTCGCGCTTGGGCAGGGTCCGAACCAGCTGCTCGCCGCGCTCGCCGAACGCGTCGGGCGCCGCCAGCTGCAGCGTGAGCTGGTCGCCCGCCTGGCGGCCTTCCAGCGCGGCCTCCAGCTTGGGCAGGGTGTTGCCATAGCCGCCGTGCAGGTAGGCCTCGGCGCCCTTGCTCTGGTCGAGCAGGCGGCCCTGCAGGTCGGCGATCCTGACCGCCAGCGTGACGACGGTGTCCTTGGTGATGTGCATGGGCCGATTCTGCCAAGGTCGGGCAGGCACTCCGGGTTGAGGCGCGTCCCGGTTTGCCACTACCATGTGCCGCCCGGCTTTGCACTCCCCGCATGAGCTCCAGCCCGCTCCCGGCCCAGGGGGAGGTCGCCCGCCTCCTCCAGGCCCCGGATGGGGCGTCCCCCGCCCTGGGAGAACCCTCGCGCTGGTCCCAGGCCCTGCGCACCGTCGCCGCCCTGGTCCTGAACGCGCCGCGCCCGATGTACGTGGCCTGGGGCGCCGAACTGGCCCTCCTGTACAACGACGCCTACCGCCACATCCTCGGCGACCGGCACCCGGCCGCCCTCGGCCGGCCGCTGCGCGAAGTCTGGCCCGAGATCTGGGACTGCGTCGGCCCGCTGCACGAGCGCGCCCTGCGGGGGGAACCGGCCCAGATCGAGGAAGTGGAGTGCACGCTGCGGCGCGCGGGCGCCGAGGTGCAGGCCTGGTTCGCCGTGTCCTGCAGCCCGGTGCACGACGGCGACCGCGTGGCCGGCGTGCTGTGCCTGATCGACGAGACGACCGAGCGCGTGCTTACCGAGCGCCACCGGCGCGACGAGTACCGTCGGCTGCAGCAGTGGTTCGCGCAGGCGCCCAACCTGCTGGCCGTGCTGCGCGGGCCGCAGCACGTGATCGAGGTGGCGAACCGGGCGGTGCACGAGTTCACCGGCCGCGGCGACATCGTCGGGCGGACCGTGCGCGAGGCCCTCGACCTGGAAGGCCAGGGCTATTACGAACTGCTCGACGAGGCGTATCGCAGCGGCACCGCCTTCGTCGGCCGCTCCATGGCGGTCAAGCTGCGCCGCGGGCGCGACACGCCGCGCGAGGACCGGCTGTTCGACCTCGTGTTCCAGCCCATGCGCGACGACGCCGGCCGCGTGGCCGGCATCTTCCTTTCGGCCGTCGATGTCACCGAGCCGACGCAAGTCACGGCGGCGCTGCGCGCCAGCGAGCACAAGCTGAAGGAGGCCACCGAGGGCGCGGGGGTCGGCACCTGGGAGATCGACCTCATCGCCGGACGCGGAAGCTGGTCGGAGCGCGGCGCGCAGCTGGTGGGGCTCGGCCGGCGCGAATTCACCGCCACCGATTGGGTCGAAGGGCTGCACCCGGACGACGTGCCGGTGGTGCAGGCGATCTGGCAGCGGGCACTGGCCGAGGGGCGTCCCTACGAGGTCGAGTACCGCACCCACGCGCCGGCCGCCGATGGCGGGCCGCGCTGGCTGCTGGCCCGCGGGCGGGTCGAGTCCGATGACCACGGACGGCCGCTGCGGGCGTCCGGCGTGCTGTTCGAAGTGACCCCGCGCCGGCGGGCGCAGGATGCGCTGCGGCAGGCCGAGCAGGCGCTACGGGCGGCCGAGGAAGGCATGCAGCTGGCGATGACCATCGCCGACGCCGGCACCTGGGACTGGGACATGGTCAGCGGCCGGCTGGTCTGGTCGCGCAGCCGCTTCGAAGTGCTGGGCCTGCAACCCACGCCCGGCGGCGAAGCGAGCATGGACCTGTGGCTCAACGCCATCTGGCCCGAGGACGTCCCGGCGCTGCATGCCGAATGGCAGCGGGCACTGGCGGCGCGCGACGTGTTCCGCTCCGAACACCGGATGCGGCGCGTCGACGGGCAGCTGATCTGGGTGACGGCGGCCGGCCGCTTCTTCTACGGCGAGGACGGCGAGCCGGTGCGCTTCGTCGGCGTGTTCTTCGACATCAGTCAGCGCAAGAAGACCGAGGAGGCGCTGCGCAACGCCGACCGCCGCAAGGACGAATTCCTGGCCACCCTGGCGCACGAGCTGCGCAACCCGCTGGCGCCGATCCGCAACGGGCTGGCCATCCTGCGCGTGCCGGGGCTGGAGGACGCCACGCGCGAGCGCATGCTGGAGCTGATGGAGCGCCAGGTGCAGCACATGGTGCGGCTGGTCGACGATCTGCTGGAGGTCTCGCGCATCACGCGCGGCAAGATCGAACTGCGGCGCGAGGTGGTGGAACTGCGCTCGCTGGTGCGCGCCAGCCTGGAAGGCATGCAGCCGCAGTTCCACGCCGCCCAGCACCAGGTGCGGGTGGACCTGCCGCTCCAGCCGGTGCTGGTGAACGCCGACCCGATCCGCATCGCGCAGGTGGTCGACAACCTGCTGGCCAACGCCTGCAAGTACACGCCCGACGGCGGCCAGGTGCGCGTCGGCCTGCGTGCCGAACGCGGGCAGGCGGTGCTGACGGTGGCGGACAACGGCACCGGCATCCCGCCCGACATGCTGGACCGGGTGTTCGAGCTGTTCACCCAGATCGACCGCACGCTCGGACGCGCCAAGGGCGGCCTGGGCATCGGCCTGACGCTGGTGCGTCAACTGGTGCGCATGCACGGCGGCACGGTGCAGGTCGAAAGCGGCGGCATCGGTGCCGGCGCCCGCTTCACCGTGCGGCTGCCGCTGCTGGCGGCCGGCGCCGAGCCGGCCGGCGCCGGCGTCGCGCCCGGACTGCCGGCCTCGGCCCAGCCGCTGCGCGTGCTGGTGGTGGACGACAACCACGATGCCGCCGACAGCCTGGCCCTGCTGCTGATGGCCGCCGGGCACGAGGTGCGCACCACCTACGACGGGCCGGCGGCGCTGCGGGCCGTCCCCGAGTTCGACCCGCAATGGGTGCTGCTGGACATCGGCATGCCCGGCATGAACGGCCACGAGGTCGCGCGGGCGCTGCGGGCCCGTCCCGGCGGCGACCGGCTCAAGCTGGTCGCCGTGACCGGCTGGGGCCAGGCCGACGACCGCCGGCTGACGCAGGCCTCGGGGTTCGACGCCCACCTGGTCAAGCCGGTTGAGCCGGCCGCCCTGCTGCGCCTGCTGGAGCAGGACGAGCTGGCGCACCCGGCCTAGCACCCCACTTCCGGCCGAGTCCTACAGCGCGCCGTGCCGCGCTGCCGGAAAGTGCAACCTGAGCAAGGAGGCGCTCATGGCCAAGGAAGACCTGGCGTTCGATCACCTCACCCCGACCCCCCGGCTGGACGAGGACCCGCGCACGGCCGAGCGCCTCAGCCTGGCGCGCCAGCTGCCCAAGCGCACCGTGGCGCTGGTGCTGGCCGGCGGGCGCGGCTCGCGCCTGCACGAGCTGACCGACCGCCGCGCCAAGCCGGCGGTCTACTTCGGCGGCAAGTTCCGCATCATCGATTTCGCGCTGTCCAACTGCATCAACTCCGGCATCCGCCGCATCGGCGTGCTGACCCAGTACAAGTCGCACTCGCTGCTGCGCCACCTGCAGCGCGGCTGGAACTTCCTGCGCGGCGAGGTCAACGAGTTCATCGACCTGCTGCCGGCCCAGCAGCGGGTGAGCGGGGCCGACTGGTACCGCGGCACCGCCGACGCGATCTACCAGAACATCGACATCCTCAAGTCCTACGCGCCCGAGTACATCCTGGTGCTGGCCGGCGACCACGTCTACAAGATGGACTACTCGCTGATGCTGCTGGACCACGTGGAGTCGGGCGCGCGCTGCACCGTCGGCTGCATCGAGGTGCCGCGCATGGAGGCGACGGCGCTGGGCGTGATGGCGATCGACGAGCGGCGCCGCATCACCGCCTTCCTGGAAAAGCCGGCGGACCCGCCCGCCATGCCGGGCAAGCCCGACCGCGCGCTCGGCAGCATGGGCATCTACGTGTTCGATGCCCAATACCTGTACCGGCAGCTGGAGGAGGACTGCGTCGACCCGGCCTCGCACCGCGACTTCGGCCAGGACGTGATCCCCCGGCTGGTGGCGCGCGGCAACGTGCTGGCCCACCCGCTGGGCCTGTCCAGCGTGCCGGCCAGCACCCGGCACAACCCGTACTGGCGCGACGTCGGCACGGTCGATGCGTTCTGGGCCGCCAACCTGGATTTGGCGTCGAACATGCCCGAGCTGAACATCTACGACCGCGACTGGCCGATCTGGACCCACCAGGAGCAGCTGCCGCCGGCCAAGTTCGTGCCGGACGAGCGCGGCCGCCACGGCGAGATCGCCAACGTGATGGCCTCGGGTGGCTGCATCGTGTCGGGGTCGGACCTGTCGCACTCGGTGCTGTTCTCCAGCGTGCGGGTGCACTCGTGCTGCTCGATCCGCGAGGCGGTGATCCTGCCGGGCTGCGACATCGGCCGCGGCAGCAAGCTGTCGAAGGTGGTGATCGACCGCGGTTGCCAGATCGCCGAGGGCACCGTGATCGGCGAGGACCCGCAGCTCGATGGCGAGCGCTTCCACCGCACCGACAGCGGCGTCGTGCTCGTGACGAAGGACATGCTGGGGCAGGACTGAGCCGCGGGCGGCGGCCCCGGGTGCGGGGCAGAATCACAGCCCACCCCGCACACGCCGCGCCCTTCCATGACCGCACCGGCCACCGCTCCCAGCGCCCTTCCGCCCTTCCGGGCCATCGCCGATCTCGCGCGCGAGCACGCCGCCGCGCGGCCGCTGCGCACGGCGCTGGTGCATGGCGAGCACCGCCTGTCCTGGGGCGAACTCGACGTGCTGATGGACCGCGTGGCCGCGGCGCTGCAGCGCGATGGCGTCCAGCCGCGGCAATCGATCGCCATCAGCGGCGCCAACGGCATCGCCTATGCCGTGCTGTTCCTCGGCGCCCTGCGCGCCGGCGTCGCGGTGGCCCCGCTGCCCGGCGGCGCGACGCCGCAGCAGCTGGCCGGTATGGTGGACGACAGCGGCGCGCGGCTGCTGTTCGCCGACGACGCCGTGCCGGCGCTCGCGACCGGCGTGCCGCGCATCGCGCTGGCCGACTTGCAGGTCATTCCCGCGCAGGCGGGGATCCAGCGCAACGCGCCCTCGACCGTCGGCGAGTGGCTGGCCCCCGAAGGCACCCAGCCGGACCCGGTCGACGTCCAGCCCGACTGGCCCTTCAACATCATCTATTCCTCCGGCACCACCGGATCCCCCAAGGGCATCGTGCAGCCGCACGGCATGCGCTGGGCGCACGTGGCGCGCGCGGCGGCCGGCGGCTACGGCCCCGAATCGGTGGCCCTGCTCGCCACCTCGCTGTGCTCCAACACCACCCTGGTGTGCTTCTTCCCCGCGCTCTCGCGCGGCGGCACCGTCGTGCTCACCGAGGGCCGGTTCGACGCCGGCGCCTACCTGCGGCTGGCCGAGCGCGAGCGCGCCACCCACGCCATGCTGGTGCCGGTGCAGTACCAGCGGCTGATGGCCCACCCCGGCTTCGACCGCTTCGACCTGTCGTCCTTCGTGATGAAGTTCTGCACCAGCGCGCCGTTCAGCGCGGCGCTGAAGGCGGACGTGCTCAAGCGCTGGCCGGGCGGGCTGACCGAGTACTACGGCATGACCGAGGGCGGCGGCACCTGCATGCTGTTCGCGCACGAGTTCCCCGACAAGCTGCACACGGTCGGCCGGCCGGCCGAGGGGCACGACATCCGCCTGATCGACGAGGACGGCCGCGAGCTGCCGCCCGGCGAGATCGGCGAAGTGGTGGGCCGATCGAGCGCGATGATGACCGCCTACCGCAACCAGCCCGGCCAGACGCGCGAGGCCGAGTGGTACGACGCGCAAGGCCAGCGCTTCATCCGCACCGGCGACGTCGGCCGCTTCGACGCGGACGGCTTCCTCACGCTGATGGACCGCCGCAAGGACCTGGTGATCAGCGGCGGCTTCAACATCTATCCGAGCGACCTCGAGGCCGTGCTGCGCGAACACCCGGCCGTGGCCGACGTGGCCGTGGTCGGCGTTCCCTCGGCCGAATGGGGCGAGTCGCCGGCCGCCTTCGTGGTGCCGCACGACGATGCTCCCCCGCCCGAGGAACTGCGCGCCTGGGCCAACCAGCGCCTGGGCAAGACCCAGCGGCTGGCCGGCGTGCGCTACATCGCCGAGCTGCCGCGCAGCGACATCGGCAAGGTGCTCAAGCGGCAGTTGCGCCAACAGTACGCGGGCTGACCGGGCGCGCGCTGGCCCGCAAGCCTAGGGCTTACCCCGACACCTGGCAAAAGTTCCCGCCGCCGGGCAGGCCGGGCACGGGGAATTCCCGGGAACGCCACGCGCACGCCGCCCCCTACACTGGCAACGGGATCCGAGAGATCCTTTGGGAAGATGAGATCCGCCAGACTCATCTGCTTGGGGCCCCTCACCGGGGCCCCTTTTTTGCGGCATGCCGCTTCCCGTCCCGCGCTTGCCAGCGCCCGCCGGCGTCAGCCCACCTGCACCGGCACGAACAGCGTGTCCTCGCCGCGCTGCACCAGCAGCGCCACGCTCTTGCCGCTCTTGTCCACCGCCGCGCGCGCCGCTTCGACCGACTTCACCGGCGTGCCGTTGACCGCGACGATCACGTCGCCCGGCTGCACGCCGGCCTTGGCGGCGGCGCCGGCGACCTGCTCGACCACCAGGCCGCCGCGGCCGTCCTGCTCGCCCAGCGGCCGCAGCGCCAGGCCCAGCTTGCCGCCCGTGGCCGCCTGGACCGGGGCGGCATCGCCGTCCGCAGCGGCCCGCTTTTCCTGCGCGCCGGCGAGGGTGGCCACGAGATCCTTCGACTCGCCCTTGCGCCACACCTTCAGCTGCACCTTCTCGCCGGGGCTGCGCGCCGCCAGCTGCGCCGGCAGGTCGCCCGAGCCGATCACGTCGTGGCCATCGACCGCATGGATCACGTCGCCCGGCTGCAGGCCGGCCTTGGCGGCGGCGCTGCCGGGCTCGACCCGGGCAACCAGCGCGCCCTGCGGCCGCGGCAGCCTGAAGGAATCGGCCAGCGCCTGGTTCACCTCCTGCACCACCACGCCCAGCCGTGCGTGGTCGACCTTGCCGTGGGCCACGATCTGCTGCTGGATCTTGGCCGCCAGGTCGATCGGGATCGCGAACGACACGCCCTGGTAGCCGCCCGAGCGGCTGTAGATCTGCGAGTTGATGCCCACCACCTCGCCGCGCGAGTTGAACAGCGGGCCGCCCGAGTTGCCCGGGTTGATGGCCACGTCGGTCTGGATGAAGGCCACGCCGCTGCCGTCCGGCAGGGTGCGCGACTTGGCGCTGACCACGCCGGCGGTGACCGTGTTCTCGAAGCCGAATGGCGAGCCGATCGCCAGCACCCAGTCGCCCACCTGCAGGTTCTGGGTCGAGCCGAGCTTGACGACCGGCAGGTCCCTGGCGTCGATCTTGATCACCGCGACGTCCGTCTTCTCGTCGCTGCCCAGCACCTTGGCCTTGAACTCGCGCCGGTCGGTGAGCTTGACCGTGACCTCGTCGGCGCCCTTGACCACGTGGGCGTTGGTCAGGATCAGCCCACCGGGATCGACGATGAAGCCAGAGCCGGCGCCGCGCACCGGCACCTCGCGCTCCAGGCCCGGAGCGCCGGGCGGCTGGAAGCGGCGGAAGAAGTCCAGCGGGTCATCGCCGTCCATGTCGGGCAGCGCGGCGGTCTTGCGCGTCCCCGAGACCGTGATGTTGACGACCGCCGGGCCCTGCTCGCGCGTGATCTGCGCGAAGTCCGGCGTGCGGGTCGGCGCGTTTGCGCTCGCCGGGTTCGCGGCGGGCGGCGCGACCGCCGCCTGCACGGCGGGCTGGCGGTACGCCAGCTCCACCCCGGCGCCGCCGGCGACACCGGCGGCCATCAGGGCGAGCACGAGGGGAGCGGAGCGGAAGCGGTTCATGGGGCAGTCCTCCTGGGGGGAATCGGTTGACGGTGACTGTGCGCCCCGGTTCTTAGGCGTGGCTTAAGGCGCGCCCACTCCCGCGCGACCCCGTCGTCCTTCAGGGAAACCGCACCTCCACCCGCAGCCCGCCGAGCCGCTTCGATTCGCCCAGCTGCACCTGCGCGCCGTGCCGCCGCGCAATCGCGGCGACGATGGGCAGGCCCAGGCCGCTGCCGGGGGCGTCCTCGTCGGGGCCGCGCCAGAAGCGGTCGAACACCCGCTCGCGGTCGGCCGGCGGCACCCCCGGGCCGCTGTCTTCCACGGCCAGCAGCGTTCCGCCACCCGGCGCCGGCCCGAGCACGATGTCCACCTGGCCGCCGGCCGGCGTGTACTTCACGGCGTTGTCCAGCAGGTTGCGCAGCAGGGTGCGCAGGCTGTCGGCATCGCCTTGCACGCTGAGCGGCCCGGCCGGCGCATCCGCCAGGCCGACATCGACCTGCCTGTCGCGCGCCAGCGGCAGCACGTCGGCCACGGCTTGGCGGCACAGCGCCTCCAGGTCCACCGGCGCGGGCACGCCGGCCGGCTCGCCCTCCTCGCGCGCCAGCGCCAGCAGCTGCGTGACCAGCCCGATCGCGCGGGCGATGCCCTGCTCCAGCCGCGCCAGCGCGGCGTCGCGCGCCGGCCCGGCCGGCTCGCGCTGCAGCGACTGCGCCTGCAGCTTCAGCGCCGTCAGCGGCGAGCGCAGTTCGTGCGCCGCATCGGCGACGAAGCGCTGCTGCGCCGCCAGGGCCTCGCGCACGCGGGCGAACAGCGCGTTCAGGTCGTGCACCAGCGGCTGCACCTCCTGCGGCAGGCCGCCGGCCTCCAGCGGCGACAGGTCCTCGGCCGGGCGCGCCGCCACCTGCCGGCGCAACCGCTGCACCGGCGCCAGCGAGCGGTCGATGACGAACCACACGGCCAGCATCAGCAGCAGGCCGAGCAACCCCACCGGGACCACCGCTTCCAGCGCCAGCGCCCGGGCCCGGGCCTGCCGCCGGTCCAGGTCCTGCGCGATCTGCACCGAGCGGTCGCCGGTGCGCAGCGTGTACAGGCGGTAGCGGGTGCCGTCCACCCGCTGCTCGGAAAAGCCGATCACCGCCGGCGGCGGCAGCGCCGGGCCGGCGCGGAACAGCAGCACGCCGTCGCCGGCCCAGATCTGCACGGTGTAGTCCAGCTCTTCGCCGGGGCGCAGCGGCAGCCCGGCCTGGGCCGAGCGCGCCAGCGCCTGCAACTGGGTGTCGAACAGCGCATCGGCGGTGCGCAGCGCGGTGCGGTAGGCGCTGGCGGCCTGCAGCGCGCTGGCCAGCGCCACCGCCGCCAGCACCAGCCCCAGCAGGCGCCGGCGCAGCGAGTGCGCGGGCGTGGCGGCCTCACTCGCGCGGGACGACATAGCCCAGGCCCCGCACCGTCTGGATCAGCCCCGCGCCCAGCTTCTTGCGCACGCCGTGCACGTAGACCTCCACCGCGTTGCTGCTGATGTCCTCCTTCCAGCCGTACAGCTTTTCCTCCAGCTGCGCGCGCGAGAACACCACGCCGGGGCGCAGCAGCATGGGCTCCAGCACCGCCCACTCGCGCGCCGACAGCGCCACCGGCCGGCCGGCCAGCGTGGCCTCGCGCGTGGCCGGGTTGAGCACCACGTCCCGATGCCGGATCAGCGCCTCGCCGCGGCCGGCGCTGCGCCGCACCAGTGCGCGCAGGCGCGCCAGCAGCTCGCTGGTGTCGAAGGGCTTGACCAGGTAGTCGTCGGCGCCGGCGTCGAGTCCGGCCACCCGGTCGGCGACCGCATCGCGCGCCGTCGCCACCAGCACCGGCACCCGGTTGCCGCGCGCGCGCAGCCGCGCGAGCACATCCAGCCCGCTGCCCCGCGGCAGGCCCAGGTCCAGCACCACGGCGTCGTAGCTGCCGGCCGCCAGCGCGGCATCGGCCTGGTCGGCATCGCGCACCCAGTCGGCCGCCCAGTGGTCGGCGCGCAAGGCGCCCTGGACGGCCTCGCCGATCATGCGGTCGTCCTCGACCACCAGCACGCGCATGGATCGATGCTGCCGCGGGTTGCGCCTCGGCCGTGTAGGAACGGGCCGGGTCGTCGGCGGTGCGCGGGCCCGGCCGCAGCCAGGCCCCGGCGATGAACCAAGCCGCCGTCGGGCCGCCGCGGCTGAGCCAGCGGCCGGTGCATGATGGCGACCTGGTTGAACGCGCAAGCGGCGGATGGCCGCCGGCGCGGGAATGACGAAATCACAGGAGCCCTGCCATGGAAACACCCCAGGAACACGAAGAACCCGCCGCTGCGGCCCCCTCCACCGCGGAGCCGCGCAATGCCTTCCTGGAGGAAAAGGCCTTCAAGTCGCGCACCGTGCTGCTGTTCGGCGAGGTCAGCGACCGCTCGGCCGCCGACATCGCGCGCCGGCTGATCGCGCTGGACGCCGAATCGGACAAGCCGATCGACATGCTGGTCAGCTCGCCCGGTGGCCACCTCGAGTCGGGCGACGCGATCCACGACATCATCCGGTTCATCGCCGCGCCGGTGAACATGATCGGCACCGGCTGGGTGGGCAGCGCCGCCACCCACCTGTACCTGGCGGTGCCGCGCGAGCGGCGCTTCTGCCTGCCCAACACCCGCTTCCTGATCCACCAGCCCAGCGGCGGCGCCGGCGGGCCGGCCAGCGACATCGCGATCCACGCGCGCGAGATCATCAAGGCGCGCGAGCGCATCGCCCAGACCATCGCCCGCGAAACCGGCCGGCCGCTGGACGGCGTGCTGGTCGACATCGAGCGCGACCGCTGGCTGTCCGCCGAGGAAGCGATCGACTACGGGCTGGTGGGCCGCATCATCCAGAACAAGTCGGAACTGCGGCGCTGAGGCCGCGGCGCGCCGCAGACAGGAAAGCCGGGCCTGTGCCCGGCTTTTTCGTAGAAGGTCGGATGCTTGCTCGCAAGCCGGAACGCACCCGGCCCTTCCTGGATGGCCGCGAGGCCGCTCTCAGGACGTCGACTTGCTGGTCTTCTTCGCCGCCTTGGCGTCGGCCTGGGCGCGCTTGACGTCGGCCAGCGCCTTGTCGTGGGCGGCCTTGGCGTCCTTCTGGCAGGCCTTCTGCTCGTCGCCCTTCATGGGCTGGCACTTGGCCTTGGCGGCCTTGTAGTCGGCATCGGCCTGCTTCTTCATGGCCTTGGTGTCGGTGGCTGCCGTGGTGCTGGAGGACGCACCGGGCGAGGCCGTCGCAGCGCCGCTGCCCGTGCTGCCGGTGGATGCCGATGCACCGGACGAAGGCGAAGTCGCCGTGCCGGACGAAGTCTGCGCGAATGCGCCACCGGACAAACCCAGCATGAGGGCGGCGGCCAGGGCGATGAGGGACTTGTGCATGAGGTTCTGCTCCTTGGTTTGGGCCGGAAAGTCGGCTCCCCGAATCCAACGCAGCAGCCCGCTGCCCGCCTGTAGGACACAGCCGCTGCAACATCCGGTTGCGCAATCAGCGTCAACCGGCGCTGCTCGCCCCGATCTGGTGCCGGCGGTTCGCGTGCAATAGTAACTTCTGCGGCTGCAGCGCCGCCGCGCGCAGGCGTGCATCCTTCACTGCGGCGCGTGCCCGCGGCAACACCGGTGTGGACGGCTCGCCTCATCCATTCCAGCGGCTGCGCCAATCACCGTCGATAACTCTGCCATTGCCCCGAATGGCTGAGGTAATCGCGCGTCAATACGCTCGCAGCCTGCGAAGCAACTCACGTACTTGGTTACCTGTGTAGGCCAGTGCCTACACGATTGTCGGACGCCTCCTACTACATTCGCGGCCTCCTGCTGAGGTTGGGCAGGCGCTTCGAACCCGATCGGCATGCGTTCACGACGCCCATCGGAGCACGCGCCGCCCTCCAGGCATTCCCCTCAACACGGGCGCAGGACGGCAGCGGCACGAGCCCCCTCCTTCGTCCCTTTTTTACACGTGGTTGCTGGACATGAAGAGGCGCATATTCATCCAGGGCGGATCGGCCGCCGTCGCAACGGCACTGGCGGGCTGCGGGGGTGGCGGTGGCGATGCCGTCGCCACGGACGCCCCGATCGGCACCGAACTGACCGACGAGGAGCTGCTGGCCAAGCGGCCAGCCAACAAGCCGACGCCGCCCGGCCAGCAGCCGGCCCCGGCCCCGGCACCAGCGCCCACACCGGCGCCCTCGCCCGCCCCGGCGCCCAGCCCGGCGCCCGCCCCCGGCGGCATCGCCTACCCGTTCGGCTCGCGCCTGGTGCCCTATGCCGCCGGCATCCTGCCCAACAACGTGTCCAACGCCAGCATGGACGCGACCATCCGGCGCTGCTACGACGCCTGGAAGGCGGTCGCGATCGCCGACGTCCCGACGGTGGCCGGCGGCAAGGCGGTGCGCTTCGGCAACTCCAGCACCTACCTGACGGTGTCCGAGGGCATGGGCTACGGCATGCTGCTCACGGTGGTGATGGCGGGCCACGACCCGGAGGCGCGCGCCCTGTTCGACGGCCTGCTGACCACCGTGCGCGCCCGCCCGGCCTACAGCATCCCGACCAGCTCCGGCGGCCGCTACCTGATGGACTGGCGCCTGACGATCAACGGCTCGTCCACCGACGCCGCCGGCGGCGGCTGGAACGCCATGGACGGCGACCTGGACATCGCGATGGCGCTGCTGATGGCGGACCGCCAGTGGGGATCGGCCACCGGCCGATGGAACTACCGGCAGGAGGCGATCGACACCATCAACGCCATGAAGTCGTGGAACATGAAGCCGGACGGCACCACCAAGGGCATGGCCACGCCCGACGTCAGCCGCACCTCCGACTACATGATCAACCACTTCCGCGCGTTCGCCCGCGCCACCGGCGACAACTGGTGGGCCACCACGGTGATCGACCGCTGCCACTGGCTGATCAACCGCATGCAGACGGTGTACTCGCCCAGCGCCGGCCTGATGCCCGACTTCATCGTGCAGACGAACACGGCGACGCCGGTGCCTTCGCCCGGCGGCATGGGCGACTTCGTGATGACGGAGATGCACTACTACGCCAACGCCCAGCGCAACCCCTGGCGCTGGGGCACGGACTACGTGTTCTCCGGCGACGCGCGCTGGCGCGCGGTGATGAACAAGATGATGGCGTTCTTCAAGACCGACACCGGCGGCGACCCCGCGCGCACGGCCACCGGCTACGCGCTCAACGGCACGCTGCCGTCGCCGCTGATGCGCCCTTACCCGAACTGGACGCCCAAGGGCATGATCGGCCCGCAGCTGTGCAGCGCCCTGTGCGACCCGGCCCACCAGTCGTACCTGAACGCGCTGTGGTCCTTCAACGCCAACAACTTCAGCACGCTGTACTACGACTCGGAGCTGCAGCTGATCCCGATGATGGTGGCCTCCGGCAACTGGTGGCAACCGTAGGGTCAGCCGCCTGCGGCGGCTGGATGTAAACCCTTCCCTGGCCTTCCTCGGCGAAGGCATCCAGCGCAACGCGCCGCGCCGCTGTCCCGCAAGCGCATGGCCGGGCGCCGGCCGGATGCCAGAATGGCCCCATGCTGTTGCATGGCTCGCTGCGGTCGGAGGTGGAGAGGCGCTTGCGCGACTTCCCGGTGCGCACGCTCGATGCCGGCACGCACCGCACGGCCGCGGTGGTGGTCGCGCTGGCGGAAGAAGGCGAAGGCGCGGACATCCCCGGCCTGGCCCGGCCGGCGGGGTGGAGCCCTGCAGCCGCGCTGCTGCTCACGCGCCGGGCCGAGGCGCTGTCCAGCCACTCCGGCCAGTGGGCCCTGCCCGGCGGCCGCATCGACGAGGGCGAAAGCCCGCAAGAGGCCGCGCTGCGCGAGTTGCACGAGGAGCTGGGCCTGCGGCTGGACGCCGCCGACGTGCTCGGCCGGCTGGACGACTACGCCACCCGCTCCGGCTTCGTGATCACCCCGGTGGTGGTGTGGGCCGGCGCCGCGCGCGGGCTCGTGCCCAACCCCGCCGAAGTCGCCAGCGTGCACCGGGTGCGGCTGGCGGAGTTCATGCGGCCCGACGCGCCGCTGCTGGAGCCGTCCGATGAACCGGGCCGCCAGATCCTGCGCCTGCCCCTGGGCAGCGGCTGGATCGCGGCGCCCACCGCGGCCGTGATCTACCAGTTCCGCGAGGTCGGCCTGGCCGGGCGCGACACCCGCGTCGCGCACTTCGACCAGCCCCTGTTCGCGCGCCGCTGAGCGCCGGCCCAAAAGAAACGGGCCCCACCAGGGGCCCGCTTCGGGTTGCGGCACGGGCGGCGCGCCGGGGCGCCCCGCCCGCTTCGCTCAGGGTGCGAAGCTGAAGTCGACCACCAGGTCGCTCGACGAAATGTCGGCGTCCTGCGTCAGGCCGGTGCGGCCCGGCGCGTTGGCCTGCAGGCGGTACTTGCCGGCCACCGGGTCGTCGGCCTTGAAGCTCAGGCCGCTCGCCGCGAACGGCGCACGCACCGGCGCAGCCGCCGGCAGGCTGAACGTGTAGCTGGCCTCGACGGCATCCACCGGGGTCGCCGCCAGTTCCACCACCGGGCCACCGGAGAGCGCCTGCAGCGCACGCACGCTGGCATCCAGCACCAGGGTCGGCGTGCCGCTGCCGCCCACCGAGGCGGTGCCGCGGAGCTCGCGCACGGTCGACGCCGGCGGCGCGATCGCGGCGCTGCTGTCGTTCAGGCTGAGGGTGGACGTGCCCACCGGCACCGAAGACACCACCGCGGTGCTGCGGCCCTCGGAGACGATCACCACGTCGTAGCTGCCGGAAGGCAGGAAGGGCAGCACGAACCGACCGTTGGCATCCGGCACGGTGGAGCGCACGATGGTGCCGTCCTGCTGCGCCGAGACCCGGGTGCCGTTGAGCGTCAGGGTCGTCGAGACGTAGCCCTGGATGCCGGCCTGGGTGCGCTGGGCCAGCGTCAGCACCGGCTTGAGGTTGTAGTTGCCGGAGCCGCCGGCCTTGACCACCGACTTGCAGGCGTCGAAGTCCAGCACCAGGTCGGCCAGGCCGCCCTCGGCCACCTCGAAGGAGGACTTGAGCTTCAGGCCGCTCTGCTGCGCACTGGGCGTGCGCAAGGGCACTTCCGCGCCGCCGCTGGGCTTGACGGCGTTGGCCGTCGGGTTGCGCCCATCGTTGGCCGCCAGCACCAGCCGCACCTGGTTGTAGGTGCCGGCGGGCAGATCGATCTGGCCCAGTTCCTCCAGCTTGCCGTTGGTCAGCTCGAGCAGGTCGATGCGCCGGGGCTGGTCCAGCACGATCTCTTCCCAGCCGCCAGCGGCCTCGTCCGCCGAGTCGCTGCGGTGCACCCGCACCCGCTCGACGGTGACGAAGACGTTGTCGTAGCCGCAGCTCGGCGCGTCGGTCAGTGCCAGGCGCAGCGAGCCTTGCGGCGCGGCGCTCGTGGCGCCGCCATCGCCGCCGCCGCCGCAGGCGGCCAGCACGGCACCGGCCGACAACGCCAGCCAGGTCTTCCAGCCAGGGGCAGGTTGGTTCTCGAAGCGCATCGGATTCCTCGTGGTCATGGAACCGCGGATGCTCTTCAGGATTGCCGCAAGTGCTGTGCCGATTCGTAAGCAGCCCGCTCAAAAGGCTTCTACTGCACTAGGCGCCCCTAACCGATGGTTGCAAATGAGATGGGCGGATTTCCCATTTCCGCCACCCCGACGCCACACCGGATTGGCGAATTGCGGGCGCGGGACCCGCCTTCGCTCAGGCCCGTGCCGTCGCCACCGCACCGCTGCCGTAGCCCGCCGCCGGGCGCGGCACGCCGCCGGGCTGGACCTGCACGGCGCAGTACTTGAACTCGGGGATCTTGCCGAACGGGTCCAGCGCCGCGTTGGTCATCAGGTTGGCCGCCGCCTCGTAGTACGCGAACGGGATGAAGACCGCGCCGGTGGGCGTGCCGTCGTCGCGCCGCACGTGGATCGCCACCTCGCCGCGCCTCGACCGCACTGTCGCCACGTCGCCCGGCTGCAGGCCCAAAGCCTGCAGGTCGGCGCCGTTCATGGACGCCGTGGCCATCGGCTCGATCGCATCCAGCACCGCCGCGCGGCGCGTCATGCTGCCGGTGTGCCAGTGCTCGAGCTGGCGGCCGGTGATCAGCACGAACGGGTACTGCGCGTCGGGGCGCTCGGCGGCCGGGACGATGTCGGCCGGCACCAGCTTCACCCGCCCGTCGGGTGTCGGGAAGCGCTCGGTGAACACCACCGGCTGGCCGGGGTCGTCCTCCGACAGGCAGGGATAGGTCACGCTCGATTCGCGCTGCAGCCGCTCCCACGAGATGCCGGCGATCGAGGCGTGCATGGCCTGCCGCATCTCCTCGTACACCGCGGCGACGCCGTCGTCCTCGCCTTCATAGGGCCAGTCGAGCCCGATGCGGCGGGCCAGCTGCTGGATGATCCACAGGTCCGGCCTGGCATCGCCGGGCGGCGTGAGCGCGCGGCGGCCCAGCTGCACCATGCGGTCGGTGTTGCTCACCGAGCCGGTCTTCTCCGGCCAGGCCGACGCCGGCAGCACCACGTCGGCCAGCCAGGCCGTCTCGGTCATGAAGATGTCCTGCACCACCAGGTGCTCGAGCGACGCCAGCGCGTGGCGGGCGTGGTTCAGGTCCGGATCGCTCATGGCCGGGTTCTCGCCCATGATGTACATGCCGCGAATCTTGTGCGGGTCGCTGTCGGGCGCCAGCGCCTTGTGCATGATCTCCACCACCGTGTAGCCCGGTGCGTCGTCCAGCGGCAGGCCCCAGAAGTCCTCGAACCAGCGGTGCGCCTGCGGGTCGTCCACGCGCTGGTAGTTGGGGAACATCATCGGGATCAGGCCGGCGTCGCTGGCGCCCTGCACGTTGTTCTGGCCGCGCAGCGGATGCAAGCCGCTGCCGGGCTTGCCGATCTGGCCGGTGACGGTGGACAGCGCGATCAGGCAGCGCGCGTTGTCGGTGCCGTGCACGTGCTGGCTCACGCCCATGCCCCACAGGATCATCGCGGCCTTGGCGCCGGCGAACGCGCGCGCCACTTCGCGCAGGGTCTGCGCCGGCACGCCGCAGACCGGCGCCATCGCCTCGGGGCTGTAGCCCTTCACGTTCTCGCGCAGGGCCTCGAAGTTGGCGGCGCGCTCGCGCACGAAGGCCTGGTCGGCCAGGCCCTCTTCGATCACCACGTGGATCAGCGCGTTGAGCAGGGCCACGTCGCTGCCCGGCTTGAACTGCATGACGCGCCAGGCGTGGCGGCCGATGTCGGTGACGCGCGGGTCGGCCAGCACCAGCTTCGTGCCCCGCTTGGCGGCGTTCTTCATCCAGGTGGCGGCCACCGGGTGGTTGGACGTGGGGTTGGAGCCGATCACCAGGATCAGGTCGGCCTTCTCGACGTCGCGCACCGGGTTGCTGACCGCGCCCGAGCCCACGCCCTCCAGCAGGGCCGCCACGCTGGAGGCATGGCACAGGCGGGTGCAGTGGTCGACGTTGTTGCTGCCGAAGCCGGTGCGCACCAGCTTCTGGAACAGGTAGGCCTCCTCGTTGCTGCCCTTGGCCGAACCGAAGCCGGCCAGTGCCTTGCGGCCGTGCGTGTCGCGCAGGCGCTGGAGGCCGCCGGCGGCGACGTCCAGCGCTTCCTCCCAGCTCGCTTCGCGGAAGGCATCGCGCCAGTCGGCCGGGTTGGGTGCGTCGGCGGGATCCTTGGGCACGCCGGGCTTGCGGATCAGCGGTCGCGTCAGGCGCTGGGGGTGGTGCGCATAGTCGAAGCCGAAGCGGCCCTTGACGCACAGCCGGCCCTGGTTGGCCGGTCCATCGCGGCCTTCGACGCCGACAATCTTCTCGTCGCGGACCTGGTAGGTGATGAGGCAGCCGACGCCGCAGAACGGACAGACCGAATCGACCTTGCGGTCCACCGCCTGCGAGCCGACCAGGGTCTTGGGCATCAGCGCGCCGGTCGGGCAGGCCTGCACGCACTCGCCGCAGGCCACGCAGGTGCTGGCGCCCATCGGGTCGCCGAGGTCGAACACGATCTGGCTGCCGGCGCCGCGCTGCGCGTAGCCGATCACGTCGTTGACCTGCACCTCGCGGCAGGCGCGCACGCAGCGCGTGCACTGGATGCAGGCATCGAGGTTGACGGCCATCGCCGGGTGCGACAGGTCGGGCGCCGGCTGCTGGCGGCGCAGCGCGACCAGTTCGGGGCGCGGCGTGACGCCCAGGCGATCCGCCCACAGCGACAGTTCGCCGTGCTGGCCGACGAGTCCGGCGGCCGCGGGCGGGCGGCCCGCCTCGTCGTTCCACTTGTAGCCCTGCTGCGGCAGGTCGGCCAGCAGCATCTCGACCACCATCTGCTGGCTCTTGAGCGCGCGCTCGCTCTTCGCCTTGACATCCATGTCCGCCGTCACGGCACGGCAGCAGCTGGGCGCGAGCACGCGCTCGCCGGCGATCTCGACCACGCAGGCGCGGCAGTTGCCGTCGGCCCGCATGCCGTCCGTGTAGCACAGGTGCGGGATGTCCACGCCCACGCGGCGCGCGGCCTGCAGGATGGTCTCGCCCCGCAGCGCCTGCACGCGCTCGCCGTCGAGGCTGAAGGAGATCACCGGTGTCGACTCGTCCATGTCACTCATGAGCGACTCACCGAGGCGTCGTCGAGGGGCCACCGCGGAACCGGCTTTGCCGGGCCGCTGGTGGCGCCCCTTGAGGGGAAGCGGCCGGAGGCCGCTTCGGGGGTGGGTCAGGACGTCAGGAGACTTCATGCGGGAAATACCGTTGGACGCAGTGAATCGGGTTCGGGGCGGCCTGGCCCAGGCCGCAGATGGACGCGTCGCCCATCACCTGCGCCAGGTCGCCCAGCGTGGCGTGGTCCCAGGCCGGCGCCGCCATCAGCGCCGCCGCCTTGGCGGTGCCGACCCGGCACGGCGTGCACTGGCCGCAGCTCTCGTGTTCGAAGAAGCGCATCACGTTCAGTGCGGCATCGCGCGCCCGGTCGTGCTGGCCGAGCACGATCACGGCGGCCGAGCCGATGAAGCAGCCGTGCGGCTGCAGGGTGTCGAAGTCGAGCGGGACATCCGCCAGCGAGGCCGGCAGGATGCCCCCCGAGGCGCCGCCCGGCAGGTAGGCGTAGAGCTCGTGCCCGTCCTGCATGCCACCGCAGTACTCGTCGACCAGCTCGCGCAGCGTGATGCCGGCCGGCGCCAGCTTGACGCCGGGCTCCTTCACCCGCCCGCTCACGCTGAACGAGCGCAGGCCCTGGCGCCCATGCCGGCCGAAGCCGCCGAACCACCGCGGGCCGCGCTGCACGATGTCGCGCACCCAGTACAGCGTCTCGAAGTTGTGCTCCAGCGTCGGCCGGCCGAACAGGCCGACCTGGGCGATGTAGGGCGGGCGCATGCGCGGCTCGCCGCGCTTGCCCTCGATGCTCTCCAGCATCGCCGACTCCTCGCCGCAGATGTAGGCGCCGGCGCCGCGGCGCAGTTCGATGCGCGGCAGCGGGCACGGCGGGTCGGCCTGCAGCCGGTCCAGCTCGGCCTGCAGCAGGCGGCGCGCGTCGTGGTACTCGTCGCGCAGGTAGATGTACACCGCCTCGATGCCCACCACCTGGGTCGCCACCAGCACGCCTTCCAGCAGGCGGTGCGGGTCGCGCTCGAGGAAGGTACGGTCCTTGAAGGTGCCCGGCTCGCCTTCGTCGATGTTGACGGCCAGCAGGCGCGGCGCCGCCTGCTCGCGCACGATGCGCCACTTGCGCCCGGCCGGAAAGCCGGCGCCGCCCAGGCCGCGCAGGCCCGCGTCCTCCAGCGCGCGCAGCACGGCCTCGGCCTCGATCTCGCCGCGGGCCAGCGCCGCAGCCAAGGCGTAGCCGCCAGCCTGCCGGTACAGGTCGTAGCCGGTGACCGCCGGCACCGCCTGCAAGGCATCGGGCGGCGGCGAAACGCTGCGTTCGGCCAGCGCTGCGGGCTCGAAGGCCACGGTGGCCGGCGCCGGCGCGGCGGCGGGCTGGCCATGTTGCCGGACCGCCTGCACCACCTTGTCGGCGCTCGCCTGCGGCACGGCCGCCTGCTGCACCGCCACCGCCGGCGCCTGTTCGCAGCGGCCGATGCAGGGCACCGCCTGCACGCGCACGGCCGGGCCCAGCAAGGCCGGCAAGCGGTCCAGCAGCTCGCGCGCGCCGGCCATCTCGCACGACAGGCTGTCGCACACGCGCACCGTGATCGCCGGCAGCCCGGCATCGGCCGGCACGATGTCGAAGTGGTGATAGAAGCTGGCGACCTCGTACACCTCGGCCATCGGCAGGTTCATCTCGCGCGCCAGCGCCACCAGGTGGGGCTCGCGCAGGGCGCCGAAGCGGTCGTTCAGCTGGTGCAGGTGCTCGATCAGCAGGTCGCGCCGGTGGCCCTCGGCCGGGCGCGGCCCGAGGCTCTCGCGGACTTCGCGCAGCGCCTGCGCGTCGGGCTGCCGGCCCTTCAGCCGGGCCTGGCGCCGGATGCGCTCGCGCAGCGCCTGCTCCGAGGCCAGCGGCACGGCCACGGGCTGCTCTTCGGTGGGGAACGGTTTCATCTGAGGGGCATTGTCGCTTGCAGCCGGGCGGCTCGGCCATGCCAACGGTGCCGATGGGGCTTCCATCAGCCCGCGCCTACACGGCCGTGCGGCCGCCGGCGCTAGCCTGTGCGGCAGCCGCCCCGCACGGCCGAAACGAAGGAACAAGCCATGGCACTGCCGCATGCCCAACCGATGGACGTCATCAGCGTCGCGCCGCTCGGCCGTGCCCTCGGGGGCGCCGTCAGCACCAGCCTGATCAAGACAAGTCGCCTGCAGCTGCTGCACCTCGTGCTGCGCGCCCGCCACGACCAGCCCATGCACCACGTCGACGAGGAGTGCACGCTGCACTGCCTGGAAGGCGAGGTGGAAGTGGTCACGCCGGGCGGCACCCGGCACCTGTCGCCCGGCCAGCTGGTGGTGCTGCCGGCGCGCGAGCGGCACTCGCTGCGGGCCCGGACCGATTGCGCCGTGCTGGCGACGCTGCTGTTGCAAGACGGCGATGCGGGCGACCAGGGCGGCGCCGGCGCCCGCACGCTGCAGGGCGATCGCGCCGGTTGAGGGCGCCCGGCGTCAGATCAGCGGCAGCGTGACCCGCTCGCCCGACACGGTGTCGAGCACGCCGGCCAGCGCCTCGCAGGCGTGGCGGCGCAGGTCGCGCGCGGCGTCGATCGCCTCCCGCGCCGGCGCGGCGCCCCGGCCCTCGCAGTAGAGGTCCAGCGCCAGCTGCAGGTGCGATTCGGCCGCGCAGGCACAGGCTTCCGCCGAGCGCCACAGGATCAGGGCGTCGCCGAAGCGGGCTGCAGGGATCGAATGCATCGGCGCATTGGACACGCCGCCCCCGGCCCGCACTTTGTCCCGCATCAAGTGCGCGCTTGCGCCGCATCAAGGTCCGGCGCCTTGCCGGCACCGCCGGGCTGCCCTTTGGCCGCCGTCCGACAGGCGGGTGCGCCGATTCCCACAGGCCCGGCCGGGGCCCGTGCCCATGATCGGGCGCCATGACCATCGGGCCCTCTCGTCTGCGCGGGCTGCTGCTGGCCGCCGTGCTGGGCGTGGCCACGCCGGGCTGGCCGCAGGAGCCGCCGCGCAGGGTCGACGAGAGCGCCATCCCGCGGGTGGACAAGGTCGATTCGATGGCGGCGCGGGTGCAGGGCTGCGCCACCTGCCACGGCTGGCAGGGGCAAGGCACCGGCGACGAGTACTTCCCGCGCATCGCCGGCAAGCCGGCCGGCTACCTGTTCAACCAGCTGCGCGCCTTCCACACCGGGGCCCGCCGCTATGCGCCGATGAACTACCTGCTGGCCTACATGACCGACGACTACCTGCGCGAGATGGCGGAGTACTTCGCCGCGCAGCGGCCGGCCTTCGGCGCGCCGGCGGCGACGGCCGTCCCGCGCGAGCTGCTCGAGCGCGGCCGCACGCTGGTCCAGGTGGGCGACCCCACTCGCCAGCTGCCGGCCTGCGCGGCCTGCCATGGCGCCAGCCTCACCGGCATGGAACCCGGGATCCCCGGCCTGGTGGGACTGCGGCCGAACTACATCAACGCCCAGCTCACCCGCTGGCGCAGCGGCGAGCGCGTCGCCGCCGCTCCGGATTGCATGCACCGCATCGCGAGCCGGCTGGACGATCCGGACATCGTGGCGGTGTCCGCCTGGCTCGGCTCGCGCCCGGCGCCGTCCAGCCACGACCCCGAGCGCCGCAACATCGGCCGCATGCCCATGGCCTGCGGCAGCCAGCCATGAACGCCGCGCCATGAACGACTCCCGGCGCGACGCGACTGCCCCCCGCCCCGGCGCCGGGCGCAAGCGCACCCTGCTGCTGGGCATCGGGCTGCCGCTGCTGCTGGCGATCGGGCTGGGCTGGGTGCTGTGGACCGAGCGCCCCTGGCAGCAGCTGGCGCCGGCCACGCCGGCCGCGGGCGGCGGCAGCGGGATCATCGCGCGCGGCGAGTACCTGGCGCGCGCGGGCGACTGCATCGCCTGCCACACCGCGCGCGGCGGCCGCGAGAACGCCGGCGGCCTGGCCATGCCCACGCCCTTCGGCGCGCTCTACACGCCCAACATCACGCCCGACGACGAGACCGGCATCGGCCGTTGGACCGCCGACGAGTTCTACCGGATGATGCACACCGGCATCGGCAAGGACGGCAAGCCGCTCTACCCGGCCATGCCGTTCCAGGCGTACACCAAGGTCACGCGCGAGGACTCGGATGCGATCTACGCCTACTTCATGTCGCTGGCGCCGATCCGGCAGCCCAGCCGGCCGCACGAACTGCGCTTTCCCTACAACAACCGCGAGCTGCTGGTCGGCTGGCGCAGCCTGTTCTTCCGCCAGGGCGAGTACCAGCCGGACCCGGCCCAGAGCGCCGAATGGAACCGCGGCGCCTACCTGGTGGACGGCCTGGCCCACTGCGCCATGTGCCACTCGGCCATCAACATGCTGGGCGGCAGCAGCGAGTCGAAGGCGTTCGCCGGCGGGCTGATCCCGAATCAGTACTGGTATGCGCCCTCGCTCACCTCCAACCGCGAGGCCGGGCTCGGCGAGTGGTCGATCCAGGAGATCGTCGACATCCTGGGCAAGGGCGCGTCGGCGCGCGGCGCGGTGTACGGACCGATGGCCGAAGTGACCTTCCACAGCCTGCAGTACCTGGCCGAGGCCGACCTGCGCGCCATGGCGGTCTACCTCAAGGGCCTGGCGCCCAAGGGCGAGAGCCGGCCCGAGTCCAGCGCCCAGCTGGTGGCGCCGGGCGTGATGGAGCTGGGGCGCCGCGTGTACGAGGTGCAGTGCGCCATGTGCCACGGCAACCAGGGCAAGGGCTTCCCGCCGGCGTTTCCGCCGCTGGCCAACAACCAGTCGATCGAGATGGAGTCGCCGGTCAACGCGGTGCGGATGGTCCTCAACGGCGGCTACGCCCCGGCCACCCGCGGCAACCCGCGCCCGTACGGCATGCCGCCGTTCGCCCACCTCCTGAACGACGAGGAGGTGGCCGCCGTCACCACCTACATCCGCGTGGCCTGGGGCAACGGCGGCACGCCGGTCAGCACCGGCCAGGCCAACGAACTGCGCGCCGTGCGACTGGAGTGAGCATGGAACCCGGACCGCCCGCCCCCACCAGCCCGAACGACCCGGACGATCGGGACGATGCCCGCGTCGAGGAAATCATGCGCGAGGGCCCGGTCGGCGCCTGGGCGCTGGCCGGCGTCTCGACCTTCGTCGTGATGGCCATCTACCTGCTGTTCTACCTGCTGGCCTACCTGCCGCGGGGGCAGGTGCAATGAGCACCGGCACGCTGCCGGGCCGCGACGGCCATGCGGTGGCCGAGCACGCCGAGCGCCGCTGGGCCTGGGTGGTGGGCGCCATCATCGCGCTGCTGATCGTCGTCATGGTGGCCACCGGGCTGCACTGGGGTGCGATGCCACCCTCGCGCGTGGAGACCATCGACGCACGCACGCTGCACATGCGCGGCGAGTTCGTCGAGCCCAACCTCGGCACCGTCGTCGGGCCGGATGGCCAGGTCACGGTGCGGCTGGTGGCCCAGCAGTACTCGTTCACCCCGGCCTGCCTGGTGGTGCCGGCCGGCGTGCCGGTGACCTTCCGCGGCACCGCCAGCGACGTCGTGCACGGGTTCATCGTGGGCCGCACCAACGCCAACGTGATGCTGATCCCGGGCTACGTCGCGACCTTCACCGTGACCTTCCCCGAGCCCGGCGACATGCTGATGCCCTGCCACGAGTACTGCGGCACCGGCCACGAGGGCATGTGGGCGCGCGTGCGGGTGCTGGAGCCGCGCGAGTTCATGCAACGGGCGCAGGCCGGAAAGGCGATGAGCTGTGTGGCAGGTTAGGCGGCTGGTGCTGGCGCATTTCTGGGTGGCCTTCGCCGGCTTCACGGTGGCGCTGCTGCTGGGCGAATGGCAGATGGTGGTGCGCAGCCCGCTGCTGCCCTGGATCCGCAACCCGGAGCTGTACTACCGCGCGGTCACCGGGCACGGCGTGGTCATGGCGTATGTCATGCCGACGCTGGTCGCCATGGGCTTCGGCTACGCGGTGGTCGAGCTGGCGCTCAAGCGGCCGCTGCAGGGCCTGGGCTGGGCCTGGGCCGGCTTCTGGCTGGTGCTGGGCGGCACCCTGATGGCCGGCCTGACCATCGCCGCCGGCCGCGCCTCGGTGCTCTACACCTTCTATCCGCCCCTGCTGGGCAGCGTGTGGTTCTACCTCGGCGTGGTGCTGGTGGTGGTGGGGTCCTGGATCTGGGTGGTGCTGATGGCCTGGCACGCGCACCGCTGGAAGAAGGACAACCCGGGCGCCCCGCTGCCGCTGGCCATGTTCGGCATGACGGTGGGGGCCTACCTGTGGGCCTGGACCTCGCTCGGCGCCGCGCTGGAGATCCTGCTGCTGATCCTGCCGGCGGCGCTGGGCCTGAAGGACACCGTCGACGCCGGACTGGCGCGCGTGTTCTTCTCCTGGACGCTGCACGCCATCGTCTACTTCTGGCTGTTCCCCTCCTACGTGGCCTTCTACACCATCGTGCCGCGCGCCATCGGCGGGCGCCTGTACAGCGACACCGCCGGGCGCGTGTCGTTCGTGCTGTTCCTGGTGTTCTCCATGCCGATCGGCATCCACCACCTGTTCGCCGACCCGCAGCTGGGCTCGGCCTTCAAGTTCGTGCATGCGGTGTTCACGGCGATGGTGACGGTGCCGACCTTCCTGACCGTATTCACGATCACCGCCTCCGTCGAGATCGCGGCGCGGCTGCGCGGCGGCCGCGGCCTGTTCGGCTGGGTGCGCGCCCTGCCCTGGGACAACCCGTACATGCTGGCGGTCGCCTTCGCCTTCGTCATGCTGGGGCTGGGCGGCGCCGGCGGCATCGTGAACATGAGCTACCAGCTCAACGAGACGGTGCACAACACCCAGTGGGTCACCGGCCACTTCCACCTGATCTTCGCCGGCACCATCGTCATCATGTACTTCGTGGTCGCCTACGACCTGTGGCCGCAGCTCACCGGCTCGGGGCCGCTGCCGGCCGGCCCGATGCGCTGGCAGCTGTGGCTGTGGTTCCTGGGGATGATGATCGCCACCCTGCCGTGGCACGTGTCCGGCCTGCTGGGCATGCCCCGGCGCATGGCCTACTTCGACTACAGCCATCCGGAGATCGCGCCGCAGGCCCCGACGGTGATCGTCTCGGCCTTCGGCGGGCTGCTGCTGGTGATCTCCGGCCTGTTGTTCGTCTGGATCCTGGCCCAGGCGCACCGGCGCTCGCAGGCCGCGCCGGCCGCTCCATACACCTTCGCGCGGGCGGCGCACACGGTGCCGGTGCCGGCCGCGCTGAACAGCTTCGGCCTGTGGGTCGGCTTGATGATTGCCCTGACGGTGGTGAACTACGGCTGGCCGCTCGCCCAGCTGGCGGCGCAGGCGGAGGGTTCCGTGCCGGTGCTGCGGGTGGGAGGACCGCGATGAGCAGCGGCCACGGCCTGCTGACGCCGGGGGTGCGCTGGACCCTGGCCGGCCTGGGCGCGCTGCTGCTGCTCTCGCTGCTGCTGGGCTTCGTCGTCCTGCCCTCGGTCAAGCCCGACTTCCGCGAGGCCGGCTGGTGGCAGGCGATCTGTCGCGCCGCCGGCGTGCCCACCCGCTGGTACCAGGCCCAGCCGCTGGTGGACCCGCAGGCCAGCCGGATCGCCGTGGTGCCCGACTTCGAGCGGGTGGCCGGCGGCGACGTCGGGCGCGGCGGCACGCTGGCCCTGCAGTGCACCATGTGCCATGGCGCACGCGGCGTGAGCGCCTCCGATATCCCCAACCTGGCCGGCCAGTACGCCGAAGTGACCTTCAAGCAGATGATGGACTACCGCGGCGGCCACCGCAGGCACCCGCTGATGCAGGCGCTGGCCACCACCTTCAGCGAGCAGGACATCCGCGACCTGTCGGCCTTCTACGCGCAACTGCCGCGGCCCTCGCCCAACTCGCAGGAAGCGCCGGCGCCGGCGCTGATCGCCGTCGGTTCGCCCCTGCGCGGCATCGCGCCCTGCGCCTCCTGCCACGGCGGCATCGACCAGAAGCCGGGCAGTGCCTGGCTGGAGGGCATGCCGCGCGCCTACCTGGAGCTGCAGCTGCAGGCCTTCGCCCGCGGCGACCGGCGCAACGACGCGCATGGCGTGATGCGCAACGTGGCGCGGCAGATGACGGCGGAGGAGATCGCCGAGGTCTCCGGGTACTACGCCAGCCGGCGCGTGCCGTTCAGCGCGAGCGGGCGGTAGCCGGGCGGCGTCCGGTCACCTGAGCGGCAGCATCGGCCGCAGCCGCTCGTAGCACGCGCAGGCGTGCGATTGCAGGCCGGCGCGGTCGAGCACCTTGATGTGGCCGCGCGAGTAGCGCACGTAGCCGCGCTCCTGCACCCGCATGGCGGCCTGGCTGATCGTTTCGCGGCGCAGTCCGAACAGCCGGGCGATGGTCTCGTGCGTCAGGGCCAGCTCCGCCTGCGGCGCACGGTCGAGCACCAGCAGCAGCAGCATGCAGAGCTGGCTCTCGGGGCTGTGGTGGCGGTTGCAGACCACCGTCTGCCAGGCCTGGGTCAGCAGACGGCCGCCGTAGCTCAACAGCACTTCACGGACCGCCGACTCGCTTTCGAACAGCTCCCGCAGCAGCCGGCCGCCCAGCCGCATCGCCGTGCCGCTGGTGAGTACCACGCAGGTGGCGAGGTGGCGGTCGCTCAGCACGCAGCCCAGGCCGACCATCCCTTCGCGGCCGAGCAGCGCCACCTGGACGGTGCTGCCGTTGACGTCGGTGTGCAGCAGGCTGAGGACGGTGTCCAGGGGGAAGTAGACGGAGCGCACCTCCTGCCCGACCGTGGCCAGCACCGCGCCGGCAGGCAGCACGACCGGCTCGAGCCGGCCCGCGAGCCGGGCGGCCACTTCCGGCGGCATCAGGGACAGCAGCAGGTTGTCGCCAGCCCTGCCGCGTTCGCTGGGCTTGATTGTCCTGTCCATTGCTCGCCCCCTGCCCTGTCTTGCAAGGCACAGGGTAATGCGGACCGGACGGCAGTCAGTACTAGGGAAGAACCTTACAACCCCATACAAATGTCCTTCACCTTGCGTGAACACCCGCACTGACGCCCGCCATGGTGGGATTCATCCTACGTTCAACTATCTGCAGAACGACACATGCATTCCGACGATGACGCGCCGACCCAGGCGCTGAGGCAGGAGCTCCAGGCGAGGGCAAGCCAGGCGGTGCTGGAGCGGGTCTCCCGCGACAGCGAGCGCAAGGACATCTTCATCGCCACCATCGCGCATGAGCTTCGCAACATGATGGCGCCGCTCGATGCGGCCCTGGAAATCCTCGATCGCGGACAGGCCAACCCCGAGCTGCTGGGGCGCGCCCTGCCGGTGGCGCGGCGCCAGGTGCGCCACATCTGCCAGCTGGTGGACGACCTGCTCGACGTCGGCCGCATCGTCAACGACCAGGTGCTGCTCGACCGCACGCCGCTGCTGCTGCAGCAGTTGCTCGACGAGGGCCTGTCGGCCTGCGCGCCGTTGTTCAGCGAACGCCAGCAGCAGGTCAGCACCCGGATCTGCAGCGAGCCGGCCTGGATCCGCGGCGACGCGCTGCGCTGGGCCCAGGTCATCACCAACCTGTTGCACAACGCCGGCAAGTTCACCCAGCCGGGCGGCAGCATCGACGTCAGCCTGCAGGTGGACGACGAGGCGCACCAGGCCGAATTGCGCGTGGCCGACAACGGCTGCGGCATCGCGCGCAGCGAGCTGGAAGCGATCTTCGGCATCTTCCGCCGCGAGCGCCGCACCCGCGGGCGCCCCGGCCTGGGCATCGGGCTGGCGCTGGTGCGCCGCCTGGTGGAGCTGCATGGCGGCCGCATCCATGCCGAGAGCGCCGGGCCGGACCGCGGGGCGACCTTCGTGGTGCGCGTGCCGCTGATGGCGCGCCGGCCACGCGGGGCGGCGGCCGGCATTCGCGCGGGACGCACGCTCCACGCCTGAGCGCCTGCCCGTCCGCTGGCAGGCTCCCGGCCTGGCCAGGGCCGCGGTGGTCCACAATGAGCCATCACACCCTGCCGAGGCCAACCTCGCATGATGGACATCGACCGGCTCCAGTCGCTGCTGCAACCCCTGTTCCCCGGCCTGATGGGCGTGCGACTGCTCGAGGTGGCGCCGGATCGCGTCGTGGCCGAGATGGCGGTGCGGCCGGACCTGTGCACCGCCGGCGGCATCCTGCACGGCGGCGCGTCCATGGCCTTCGCCGACACCCTGGGCGCGGTCGGCACCCTCGTCAACCTGCCGGCCGGCAAGGCGACCACCACCACCGACTCCAGCACCAAGTTCATCGCTGCCGCCGCGGCCGGCAGCACGGTGCGGGGCGAATGCGTGGCCCTGCACCGGGGCCGCAGCACCCAGGTGTGGCAGACCTCCATCACCAACCAGGCCGGCAAGCTGTGCGCGGTGGTGACCCAGACGCAGCTGGTGATCGACGCGCGGGGCTGAGCGCGCCGCGATCCGGGATCGCGGTCACGGCCGCCCGGCCTGCGGCCGAGGCAGCCCGAAGGAGCTAGCGGACATTGCGGTTGGCCTACACGGCGGGCCAAGGCGAATTCCTAGGATGGGACGCCTCGATCCCAAGGCCTTCCATGCCCACCAGCAGTACCCCCGTCGCAGGGAACCATGCGGCACGCCGAATCTCCCTCGTTTGTTCGCTCGCGGCCCTCGCCGCCGCCCTGGCCGCTTGCGGCGGCGGCGGCGCGAGCAGCGGCACCTTGCCCACAGGAGCAATCGTGAATGCGCAAGGCCCCGGCTCCAGCACCCTCTCGCAGACCTATGCGGCCGGACCGGCCGCGCAGGTGAACCCGGACAGCGCGGGCCGACAGACGCTGCTGGCCACCGGGGCGTCGGCCGCGGGCGGCCACGGCATCGCCTGGCTCTCGCAGGGCGACGGCGGCCTCGCGGCCACCGTCCACATGCGGCGCTTCGATGCGCAAGGCACGGCGGCCAGCGACGGCTTCGGCACGCCGGTCGACCTCGGCCAGGGCCGGCCGGCGGCGGCGGTGCTGGCCGACGGCGGATTCGTGGTGGCCGGCGCGGTGTCCGGCCCGGCCTCGGTCGACGAGCCCTGGGTCACGCGCTCGGCCATCCGGGTGCAGCGCTTCGACGGCAGCGGCCACCGGCTGGCCGACATCGACGTCGGCGCCGTGCGGCAGGACCGGATCGGAGCCACCACGATGCGCTACGTCGCCGACCCGGCGGTGGTGCGCTGGCCCGACGGCAGCTTCCTGGTCGGCTGGGCGCAGGTGGAGGAAGACGCCAGCGGCCGCCTGCCGCAGTTCTGGGTGCAGCGCTTCGACGCCGCCGGCCAGCCGGTGGGCGCGCCCTCGCACGCCGCAACCGGCGAGATCGACTCGGGCTTCCAGCTCACTGCGGCGCCTTCGGGCGGCTGGGTGCTGACCACCTTCCAGCGGCTGATGGGCCGCACCGCGCTGCGCTACCACCCGTTCGAGGGCGCCAGCGCCCCGATCCTGCCGACCGGCTCGGCCGGCATGGCCGAAGGCAGCCTGCTGGTGCCGCTGCAAGGCGGCGGCTCGGTGGTGCTGTCGCCGGTCAAGGTGTACGGCTCGCTGCAGCTCTACGGCGCCGACGGCCAGGGGCAGGGCTATGCCGGCACGATGCCGACCGCGCCGGTTGCGGCGACGGCGCTGAGCGACGGCGGCTTCGTGGTGATCGCGGGCGACACGGCCAGCGGGATGGTGGCCTACCGGTTCGACGCGCAGGCCCAGCCGGTGGGCGATCCGGTGCCGGTGGCGGCCGGGGCGGACGTGCAGGCGGCCGCGCTCGCCGGCGGTGGCCTGCTGCTGGCCTGGACCACGACCGTGGCCAGCGGCGACACCGACGTGATGGCGCAGCGGCTGCGCTGAGGCGCAACCTCCCTAGAATCGCGCTTCCACTCGGGCGCCGCGTCGCGGCGCCCTTTGCGTTTCATGTCCCTGTACCGCCTGATCGGCCAGTTCCTGCGCCGCCACTGGCTCGCCTACTCCTCCTCGGCCGTGATGCTGCTGGGCATCGCGCTGCTGCTCGTGTGGATTCCGCGGCAGGTCGGCCACGTGGTCGACCTGCTGGTCGCCGGGCAGTTGTCCACTGAACAGTTGCAACGCGAGCTGGCGTGGCTGTTGGGCGCCGGCGTGGTGGTCTATGCACTGCGGGTGAGCTGGCGGCTGCAGCTCTACGCGGCCGCCTATCGGCTCGGGGTGGAACTGCGCCAGCGCCTGTACCAGCGGCTGTCGCGCCAGGGCCCGGCCTTCTACCAGGACCGCCGCACCGGCAACCTGATGGCGCTGGGCACCAACGACATCGATGCGGTCGAGATGGCGGCCGGCGAAGCCATGCTGGCCGGCTTCGACGGCACGCTGACCCTGGTGCTGGTGGTCGGCATGATGTCGCTCGGCGTCGATGCGCGGCTGGCGGCGGTCGCGCTGCTGCCGTTCCCGCTGATGGCGTTCGCGTTCTGGCGGATCTCGCGCCGTGTGCACGATGCCGAGCGGCTGGCGCTGGAGCGCTTCGGCGCGCTCAACGACCAGGTGCAGGAATCCCTGGCCGGTGTGCGCACCGTCCGCGCGCTCGGGCTGCAGGCGCGCAGCCGCGCCCAGTTCTCGGCGCTGGCCGCCGGTGCGGCCGACGCCAGCTTTGCCGCCCAGCGCTGGGAAGCCACCTACGAACCGGCGGTGGGCCTGTCGCTCGCCACCGCCATGACGCTGGTGCTGGCCGCGGGCGGCTGGCTGGTGTGGACCGACGAGCTCACCGTTGGCCAGCTCACCAGCTTCAGCCTGTACCTGGGGCAGCTGATCTGGCCGATGTTCGCGGCCGGCTGGGTGCTGTCGCTGCTGGAGCGCGGCAAGGCCGCCTGGTCGCGGCTGCAGCCGGTGCTGGACGCCCCGCTCACCGTCGACGACCACGGCACGGTGGCGAAGGTCGAACCCGGCCTGCTGGCGGCGCGCGACGTCACCTTCCACTACCCCGGCCAGCCGGGCCCCGCGTTGCAGCGGGTCTCGCTGCAGCTGCCGCCCGGCCGCACGCTCGGGCTGGTCGGCCCGACCGGCGCCGGCAAGACCACCCTGCTGCGCCTGCTGCTGCGCCACCACGCACCGGATGCCGGCTCGCTGCAATGGAACGGGCTCGACCTGCAGGACTACACGCTGGACGCGCTGCGCGCCGCCATGGCCTGGGTGCCGCAGGAGGCCTTCCTGTTCTCCGCCACCGTCGCCGACAACATCGCGCTGGCGCGCCCGCAGGCGACGCGCGAGGCGATCGAGCGCGCGGCGAAGCTGGCGGCCGTGCACGCCGACATCGTTCGCCTGCCGCAGGGCTACGACACGCCGGTCGGCGAGCGCGGCGTCACGCTATCGGGCGGCCAGCGCCAGCGGGTGGCGATCGCCCGCGCGCTGCTGGCCGATGCGCCCCTGCTGCTGCTGGACGATGCGCTGTCGGCGGTCGACACCGACACCGAGGCGCGCATCCTGGCCCACCTGCGCGAGGCGCGCGTCGGCCGCACCGTGGTCATCGCCAGCCACCGCCTGAGCGCGGTGGCCGATGCCGACCACATCCTGGTGCTGCGCGACGGCCAGGTCGCGGAGCAAGGCGTCCATGCGCGCCTGGTCGCGGCCGGCGGGTGGTATGCGCGCCAGTGGCGCTACCAACAGTTGGAGGCCAGCCTCGATGCCGACTGACACCCTGGCCTCTCCCGGCCGGCCGACAAGCCCGCCGGGCCGCCGCGAGCTGTTCGGCGATGCCGCCGCGCTGCTGGTGCGCGCGGCCGCGCCGGAGCGCCGCCACCTGCTGCACGCCACCGTCTGGCTGATGCTGGCCGCCGGGCTGGAGGCGCTGGGGCCGCTGGCCGGCAAGTACCTGATCGATGCCTACCTGCTGCCGCGCAATGCGCAGTGGCTGGAGATCGCCGCCCTGCTGCTGGGTGCGCTGTTCGCCGGCTGGCTGGCCAGCTGGCTGCGCTACGGGCAGATCGTCCGGCTGGCCGGGCTGGCGATGCGCTCGGTGCAGCGGGTGCGAGAGCAGGCCTACGGCCACGTGCTGCGCCTGCCGATGGCCTTCTTCGACCGCGCCATCACCGGGCAGCTGGTCAGCCGCGTCACCAACGACACCGAGGCGGTCAAGCAGCTGTACGTGCAGGTGCTGTTCGTCATGCTGGACAGCGTGATCGTGCTGGCCGGCGCGATGGCGGCCATGCTGTGGCTGGACTGGCGGCTGATGCTGATCGTCGCCACGCTGGTTCCCGCGGTGGCGCTGATCGTGGCCAGCTACCAGCGCCTGTCGGCGCCGGCGGTGGCGCGCACGCGCGAGCTGCGCAGCGAACTGAACGCCCAGATGGCCGAGGCGATCTCGGGCATGCCGGTACTGCAGGCCAGCAACGCCGCCGCCCGCTTCGGCGCCCGCTTCGCGGCGCTGAACGAGGCGCACTACCAGTCGCGCCGGCGGGAGCTGCGCGCCAACGCCTGGCTGCTGCGGCCGGTCCTGGACCTGCTGAACGTGGCCCTGCTGGCCGGCCTGATCTGGGCCTTCGGCCTGCGCAGCCAGGGCGGCGCACTCGGCGCGGCCGAGGTCGGCGTGCTGTACGCCTTCATCGGCTACCTCTCGCGCGTGGTCGAGCCGCTGATCCAGATCACCATGCAGTTCGCCCAGCTGCAGCAGGCGCTGGTGGGCGCCGCCCGGGTGCAGGCGCTGCTGCGCGAGGGCGAGGCGGCCGTGCCCCGGGGCGCGGCGCAGGTGACGGCGGGCGCGATCGACGTGGACGGCGTAGCCTTCGCCTACCAGCCCGGCCACCCGGTGCTGCACGGCGTCGACCTGCACGTGCCGGCCGGCGGCTTCTTCGGCATCGTCGGCCACACCGGCAGCGGCAAGACCACCCTGCTGTCGCTGCTGCTGCGCTTCTACCCGGCGCCGCCCGGGCGCATCCGCATCGACGGGGCGCCGCTGGAGTCGATCGCCGAGGACCATTTGCGCGACCAGGTCGGGCTGGTGCCCCAGGAGCCGTTCCTGCTGGCGGCCACGGTGCGCGAGAACATCGCCATGGGCCGCGCGCTGTCGCACGACCAGCTGGAAGCCGCCGCGCGCGCGGCCCACCTGCACGACCACGTCGCCGCCCTGCCCCAGGGCTACGACACGCCGCTGGGCGAAGGCGGCGCGCGCTTCTCGGCCGGCCAGAAGCAGTTGCTGGCGATCGCCCGGGCCCTGGCCGGCCAGCCGCGCATCCTGTTCCTGGACGAGGCCACGGCCCACATCGACTCGGAAACCGAGCAGCGCGTGCAGCGCGCGCTGGCGGCGCTGCACGGCCGGGTGACGGTGGTGGCGATCGCGCACCGCCTGTCCACCGTGCGCGGCGCCGATCGCATCGTGGTGCTGAACCACGGCCGGATCGCCGAGCAGGGCACCCACGAGGCGCTGATGGCGCTGGAGGGCGGGATCTACCAGCGGTTGTATCTGCTGCAGCAGCTGGAGGAGGACGCCGGGGAGACGGCGTAGTGACGCCGCTCAGGCCGCGCTGAGCGCCAGCAGCCGCCCGGCCACCTGCTCCAGGCCGACGACCTCCTGCGCCGCGCCCAACGCGATGGCCTGGCGCGGCATGCCGAACACCACGCTGCTGGCTTCGTCCTGGGCCAGCGTGGTGGCACCGGCGGCGCGCAGCGCCAGCATGGCTTCGGCGCCGTCGGCGCCCATGCCGGTGAGGATCAGCGCGATGCAGCGCGGCCCGGCGGCCTGCGCCAGCGAGCGGAACAGCGTATCGACCGAGGGGCGGTGCCGGTTGACCGGCGGGGCGTCGGACAGCCGCAGCCGCCAGGCGCCGGCGCTGCGCTGCACCAGCAGGTGGCGCCCGCCCGGGGCCACGTACACGCCGCCTTCGCACGCCACGTCGCCGTCGCGCGCCTCGCGCACGTCCAATGCGCAGATCGCGTCGAGCCGGCGGGCGAAGGTCTCGGTGAAGCCGGGCAGCATGTGCTGCGCGATCACGATCGGCGGCATGGTCGCCGGCAGCCCGGTGAGGATGTGGCGCAGCGCCTCGACGCCGCCGGTGGAGGCGCCGATGCCGATGATGCTGCCGCTGGCGGGCCGCGCGCCGGCGAGCACCGGGCGCACCGGCCGCAGCGGCGCCGGGTTGCCGCCTCCGGCGACCCAGCCGTGCCGCCCGACCTTCGCCTGCGCCGCCGCGCGGATCTTCTCGGCGATCTCCGGGCCGACCGCATCCAGCGCCTCGAACGAACCCGGCTTGGGGAAGAAATCGACCGCGCCCAGCTCCAGTGCCCGCAGCGTGGCCTCGGCGCCCTGGCGCGTGAGCGAGGACACCATCACCACCGGAATCGGCCGCACCGCCATCAGCTTGCGCAGGAACTCCAGCCCGTTCATGCGCGGCATCTCGACGTCGAGCGTGATCACGTCGGGCGGCGCGCGGCGGATGCGCTCGATCGCCAGCAGCGGATCGGACGCGACGCCCGCCAGTTCCATGTCGGGCTGGGCGCCGACCACGCGCCCGAGGAAGGCGCGCATCACGGCCGAATCGTCGATGACCAGGACCTTGATCATGCGGGCGGCTCGAACAGCTCGATCTCTCCGGCGCGCGGCTCGCGCGACAGCCGCGCCAGGTACGCGCGCTCCTCGCGCTGCAGTGCGTCGCCCGACTGCAGGTGCAGCCGGCGCATCTTCACGGTGCCCGTGTCGGGGAAGAAATGGATCTTGCGCGGCGCCACGCCCAGCAGGTCCTGCGCCAGCACGCGGATGTTTTCCTCGCGCAGGAATTCCAGCACGAACCGGCTGTTCATCGCGCCCACGTCCAGCGTCTCGAAGCCCTGCAGCACGCGGGCCCCGCCGAACACCTTGGCCACCAGCCGGCGGCGGTCGGCGCCGACGTGGATCATCTCGTTGATCAGCACTTCCATCGCGTAGACCCCCAGGCGCCCGGAGACCTCCCACGGGGCCGGCGCGGCGCCGGGCTGCCCCGGCAGCATGAAGTGGTTCATGCCGCCGATGCGCTCGACGGGATCCCACAGGCAGGTCGATACGCACGAGCCCAGCACGGTGGAGATCGAGCCCGGCCCGCGGCCGGCGTGGTACTGGCCGGGCAGGATCCGGACCGACTCGATCTGGAAGTCGCGGTCGAAGTAGCGCTGCGGCTGCGCGGCCGTCATGGTCAGCCGGGTCCGGTGAATTCGTACGCCGTGCGGCCGCAGGCGCGAAAGCGCGGATGGCCGGCCGGGAAGCTCTCGGCGTGGCCCACGGCCAGCAGCGCGCCGGGACGCAGCAGCCCGGCGAAGCGGCCGAGCAGGCGCTTTTGCGCTTCGCGGTCGAAATAGATCACCACGTTGCGGCAGAAGATCGCGTCGAAGGTGCCCAGCGCCGGCCAGGCCGGCGCCAGCAGGTTGAGCTGGGCGAAGCTGACCATCGGCCGCAGTTCGGGCCGCACGTTGACGCGCCCGGCATTGGGGCCGACCCCGCGCAGGAAGTGGGCGCGCAGGCGCTCCGGCGACAGGTGCGCCGCGCGCTCGTGCGGGTAGACGCCGGCCACGCCGGTGTCCAGCGCGTCGGTGTCGATGTCGGTGGCCAGCACCTCGCCCGGGCAGCCGGCCTCGCGCAGCGTCATCGCGATCGACCAGGCCTCCTCGCCGGTGGAGCTGGCCGAGCACCACACCCGCATGGGCTCGCGCCGCTGCTCGCGGTGGCGCAGCGCGCGCTCGCGCAGCAGCTCGAAGTGGTGCGGCTCGCGGAAGAACGCGGTGAGGTTGGTGGTGAGCGCGTTGACGAAGTCCTCGCGCTCGCCGGCCGGGTCGTCCTGCACCCGCTGCAGGTACTCGGCGAAGCTGGCCAGCCCGCGCGCGCGCAGCCGGCGCGACAGCCGGTTGTGCACCATGTAGCGCTTGTGCGGGCTGAGCTTGATGCCGGCGTACTCGGCGATCAGGCGGCAGGCGAGTTCGAACTCGGCTTCGCCCAGCAGCCCCTCCTCCACTGCCATGCCGCGCCCTAGAACTCTTCCCAGTCGGCGCCGCCGGCGGCGGGGCCCTTGCGGGTGGCCGGGGCGATGGCCGCGGCATAGGCCGGCGGCAAGGCGTTGGACGGCTGCGGCGCGCGCACCCGGATCGGCGGCGGCGCCGGCGATTGCGCCTCGGCCGGCACCGGCTGCAGCGGCGTGATCGACGCCTCCGGCGCGTTGCCGGTGCGGAAGCGCGACACCAGGACCTGCAGCGCCGTGGCCTGGTCCTTCAGCGACTCGGTGGCCGCGGCAGCCTCCTCCACCAGCGAGGCGTTCTGCTGCACCACCCGCTCCATCTGGGCGACGGCGCCGTTGACCTGGCCGATGCCGGCGCTCTGCTCCTGGCTGGCGGCGGCGATCTCGGCGATCAGGCTGCTGACCTTCTGCACCGACATCACCACGCCCACCATGGTGTGGCCGGCGGCGTCGACCCGGGTCGAGCCGGTCTGCACCTTCTGCTCGGAGTCGGCGATCAGGCCCTTGATCTCCTTGGCGGCGGCGGTGGTGCGGTGCGCCAGGTTGCGCACCTCGGCGGCGACCACCGCGAAGCCGCGGCCCTGCTCGCCGGCACGCGCCGCTTCCACCGCGGCGTTGAGCGCCAGGATGTTGGTCTGGAAGGCGATGCCGTCGATCACGCCGATGATGTCGCCGATGCGGCGCGAGGCATCCAGGATGTCGTCCATGGTGCGCACCACGTCGTCGACCGCCTCGCCGCCCTTGCGCGCGGTGTCGGCCGCGTCGGCCGCCAGCTTGCTGGCCTGGCGCGCGTTCTCGGCGTTGTTGGCCACGGTGGAGGTCAGCTCCTCGATCGAGCTGGCGGTCTCCTCCAGCGTGCTGGCCTGCTCCTCGGTGCGCTGCGACAGGTCCAGGTTGCCCTGGGCGATCTGCGAGCTGGTGTCGGCCACGGCGCCGGCGCCGCGCGCGACCTCGCCCACCAGCGTGCGCAGGCCGCCCACCATGGTCTCCAGGCTGCGCAGCATCCGCTGCGTCTCGCCATGCGAGCTGACCTCGACCCGCCCGGTGAGGTCGCCCTGGGCGACGCGCTCGATCACGTCGGCGGCACCGCGGATCGAGCGCAGGATGCCCTCGCGCACCTGCATGCGCAGCCAGACCGCCGCGACGGTGGCCAGCAGGATGACGGCACCCATGGTGGCGGCCGGCCCGAGGCCGGCGATGTCCACGCCGTACAGCCCGATGGCGGCCACCAGCAGCAGCGCGATGAACTGCACGAGCACCATGGCGCTGATCTTCGCGGCCACCGAAATTTCGGAGATCGACATGTCGGGCCCCTTTCCTCAGAGTTCCTGCCAGTTGCTGTCGGTGGGCGGCTCCTGCCGCACGCGGCTGGCCAGCCCCGGGTAGGCGCGCGCCAGCGCGGGCTTGGGCGGGCGCACCCGGATCGGCGGCGGTGCCGCCTGCACCGGCGCGCGCGCCGCCAGCGACTCGATCGCGGCCGCCGCATGCGCGTCGCCGATCCGGAAGCGCGAGATCGACTTCAGCAGCGCACCGGCCTGCTCCTTGAGCGACTCGGTGGCCGCGGTGGCTTGCTCCACCAGCGAGGCGTTCTGCTGCACCACCTGCTCCATCTGGGCGACGGCGGTGTTGACCTGGCCGATGCCGGCGCTCTGCTCCTGGCTGGCGGCGGCGATCTCGGCGATCAGGCCGCTGACCTTGCGCACCGAATCGACGATCTCCTGCATGGTGCGCCCGGCGGCATCGACCTGGCGCGTGCCGGCATCGACCTTCTGCACCGAGTCGCCGATCAGGCCCTTGATCTCCTTGGCGGCGGCGGCGCTGCGCTGGGCCAGCCCGCGCACTTCGGCGGCCACCACGGCGAAGCCGCGGCCCTGCTCGCCGGCGCGCGCCGCCTCCACCGCGGCGTTGAGCGCCAGGATGTTGGTCTGGAAGGCGATGCCGTCGATCACGCCGATGATGTCGCCGATGCGGCGCGAGGAGCCGGCGATGTCGTTCATGGTCGCGACCACCTGCGACACCGCCTGGCCGCCCTTGCGGGCGATCTCGGAGGCGTCGGCCGCGAGCTGGCTGGCCTGGCGCGCGTTGTCGGCGTTGTGGGCCACGGTGGAGGTCAGCTCCTCCATCGAGCTGGCGGTCTCCTCCAGCGTGCTGGCCTGCTCCTCGGTGCGCTGCGACAGGTCCAGGTGGCCCTGGGCGATCTGCGAGCTGGTGTCGGCCACGGTGCGGGCGCTGCGCTGCACTTCGCTGGCCAGCGTGCGCAGCTTCTGCGTCATGTCCTCCAGCGCGTCCGCCAGCTTGCGGGTATGGAACTGGTCCATGCCCTGGGCGGCGACCGTCAGGTCGCCGTCGGCCACCCGCCGCACCATGTGCACGGCATTGCGCAGCGGGCCGACGTTGGCGGCCCGGGTCCAGTCGCGGAACTTCCAGGCCAGCAGGCAGGCGGCGGCGAACACCAGACCGAGGATCACGGCGGCCTGCAGCAGCAGTTCATTGCTGTCCCTGGCCAGCCGGTCGTTCTCGCGCTGGGCGGCGATCAGCGCCTGGTCGCTCTTGCGGGCCGATTCGTCGGCCCGCTCGCGCAGGCCGTTGAGGTGGGCTTCGGCCGAAGCGCGCAGCGCGGCCGCTTCGCCGGGGTCCATGCCCGGCGCATCGGCGCGCTGCGGCGAGCGCTCGAACTCGGCCATCTCGCGGCGCAGGTAGTTCTCCTCGCCCTTGGCGCGGCCGGCGGCCATGCCGTGGTCGCGCACCAGGTTCATCGCGGCATCCGCATCGGCGCGAACCTGCTGGATGCCGTAGTAGCCGAGGCCGGCGGCGAGCGCGGTGGTGAACAGCAGCACGGCGATCAGCAGGTTCAGCATCGCGTCGGCGGTGAGCTTCTTCAGCATGGGCGGGTTCCTCAGTGCGTGGCGGCGTCCACCAGGGCCATGTCGGCCGAGGTCATCAGCTTCTCGATGTCCAGCAGGATCAGCAGTTCTTCCTCGACCGTCGCCAACCCGGTGATGTAGCGCGTGTCGAAGGTGGCGGAGGCGAACTCGGGCGTCGGCCGGATCGCCTCCTCGGGCAGCGCCAGCACGTCGGACACCGAATCGACCACCGCGCCGACCACCCGCGAGGCCACGTTCAGGATGATCACCACGGTGAATTCGTCGTAGTCGGCCTTGTCCAGCCGGAACTTCACCCGCAGGTCGAGGATGGGCACGATCACCCCGCGCAGGTTGATCACGCCCTTGATGAAGGCCGGCGAGTTGGCGATCGCGGTCGGCGGCTCCCAGCCGCGGATCTCCTGCACCTTCAGGATGTCGATGGCATAGGCCTCGGCTCCCAGGCGGAAGGTGAGGAACTCGCGCCGCTGCGCGGGCGCGGCCATGGCGCTGTCGCCGGGGTTGCGAAAGGGGGCGTGTGTCTGCATGGGTTGCGGCTCCGGGGTGCTGCGCTCAGGCGTGCGAGGCCTGGCGGCCGCTGCAACGGCGCACCAGGTGGCTCACGTCGAGGATCAGGGCGACCGAGCCGTCGCCCATGACGGTGGCGCCCGACAGGCCCGGCACGCGCCGGAAATTGGCCTCCAGGCTCTTGACCACGATCTGCTGCTGGCCGACCAGCTCGTCCACCACCAGGGCCACGCGCTGGCCTTCGGCTTCGACGATGACGGCGATGGTGTCGGCCGCTTCGGCCGGCTGCTGCGGCGGGAACAGGCGCGCCAGGTGCAGCACCGGCAGGTAGTCCTCGCGCACCCGCAGCATGTCGCCGTGGCCGGGCAGGCTGTGGATCTCGCCGGGCTGCACGCGCAGCGACTCGGCCACCGCCGACAGCGGCAGCACGTAGATCGCATTGCCGATGGCCACCGTCATCGCCTCGATGATGGCCAGCGTCAGCGGCACGCTGACGGTGACGGTGGTGCCCCAGCCGGCGGCTGACGACAGCTCGACCGTGCCGCCCAGCGCCTGGATGTTGCGACGGACCACGTCCATGCCGACCCCGCGGCCGGACAGCTCGGTCACCTGCTCGGCGGTGGAGAACCCCGGCATGAACACCAGCTGCCAGACCTGCGCGTCGCTGGCGTCGGCCGGCACCGGGATGCCGCGCCGGGCCGCCTGCGCCAGGATGCGCCGGCGGTCCAGCCCGCGGCCGTCGTCGCTGACCTCGATCACCACGTTGCCGCCGCGCTGGGTGGCGTGCAGGCGCAAGGTGCCCACCGGCGGCTTGCCGGCTTCGGCGCGCTCGTCGGGCGTTTCCAGCCCGTGGTCGACCGCGTTGCGCACCAGGTGGGTGAGCGGGTCCGAGATCTTCTCGATCAGGCCGCGGTCCAGCTCGGTGCTCTCGCCGCCGAAGCGCAGCTCGACCCGCTTGCCCAGGCGCGAGCCGAGCTCGTGCACCAGCCGCGGGAAGCGCGAGAACACATTGGAGATCGGCAGCATGCGGATCGCCAGCACCGCTTCCTGCAGGTTGCGCGTGTGGCGCGACAGGTCGGCCAGGCCGCCCTCGGAGAAACGGCCGTCGCCGCCCTCGCCCGCCAGATTGCTGCTGCGCGCCAGCATGGCTTCGGTGATCACCAGCTCGCCCACCAGGTTGACCAGCAGGTCGATCTTCTCGGTGGCCACCCGGATGTAGCCGGTGTCGGTGGCGGCCAGCCCGACCGGCTCGTGCAGGTCGGCGGCGGCCGGCTGCGCCGTGGCTGCCGGCTGCGGTGCCGTGGCTGGCTGCGGCGCCGGGGCAACCGCGGGTTCCGGCCGCTCGGACTCGGCGGGAGCGGCCGCCGCGCGCTTGCGGCGGAATTCGTCGGGATCGACGAACAGCTCGTCGCCCAGGTCGGCGCCTGCCACCGGGGCGGGGCTGGCGGCCTGTGCCTCGGCCGCCAGCGCGGGAGTCCCGGCGGGCTGGCGCGGCTCGATCGCCACCAGCTCCGGCGCCACCAGCAGCGCCAGCACGCTCTGCAAATCCATCGCCGTGCCTTCGAGCTCGACGTCGAAGGCGACGCTGCCGCCGGCCACGTTGTCGATCTGCGTCTCGCCCACGGTGCCCATCTCGGCCAGCCCGGCCAGCATCATCTCCAGCTCGGCATCGGCGATGGCCTCGGCCAGCGGCCCGAGCTGCACGCGGAAGGCCCGCCGCACCGGCCCCGGCAGGTCGCCCTGTGCGCCGGCGCGCGGGCGCGCCAGCTGGTCGCGCAGCAGCGCTTCCACCACCAAGGTCTCGGGCGCCTTGTCGGACAGCCCGCGGTGGCACAGCGCCTGCGCCTGCACCGCATCGCCGGCGCGCAGCAGCGCCTGCACGTCGGCGGCTTCCAGGGCGCGCTCCTGCTTGCGCAGGACGTCCAGCAGGTTCTCCTGCAGGTGGGCCAGCGCCGCCATGTCGTGGCAGCCCAGCATGGCGGCGCTGCCCTTGATCGAATGCACGGCGCGGAAGATCGCGTTCAGGTCGGCCTGCCAGTCGCCGTCCGCCTGTTCGGGCTGCAGCCGCAGCAGGATCGACTCGACCTGGGCCAGGTGCTCGTGCGTTTCCTCGAAGAAGATCTCGCGGTACGCGTTGGCGTCGCCGAAGGCGGTGGAGGGCTGGTTCATGGCCGCGCCTGGAGGGTCAAACGAACTTGCCTACGATGTCCAGCATGCGCTGGGGGTCGAACGGCTTGGCCATCCAGCCGGTGGCGCCGGCCTCGCGGCCCTTCTGCTTGAGCAGCGGATCGACCTCGGTGGACAGCACGATCAGCGCCACCGCGTCGTACTGCGGCAGCCGCCGCAGCTCGCGCACCAGCGTCACGCCGTCCATGACCGGCATGTTGTGGTCGGTCACGACCAGGTCGAACTGGCGCTGCTGCGCCAGTTGCAGCGCCTCGGCGCCGTCGCCCGCCTCCGACACCTCGTAGCCGGCGCCGGCCAGCACGGCCGACACCATCTTGCGCATGGAGCGCGTGTCGTCGACGACCAGGATGGACTTGCCTGTCATGGTCGTGCTCATTTGCGCGCCGCCCGCTCGGCCTGCTTGCGCCCGCTGGGCAGGAACTTGGCGATCACCTCCAGCAGGCGGTCTTCGTCCAGCGGCTTGGTGAGGTACTCGTCGCAGCCGGCCAGCGAGCCGCGCAGCTTGTCGAACGGCGAGCTGCGGCTGGTCAGCATGACCACCGCCGTCTTGCGGATCGCCTGCTTGTTCGACTTGATCAGCTTGCAGACCTGGTAGCCGTCGATGCCGGGCAGCACCACGTCGAGGAACACGCAGGTGTACTCGTGCGTGCCGGACAGGCCGATCGCCTCCTCGCCGGTCTCGGCGAAATCCACCTCGAAGCCGAACGGCGCCAGCTTGGCCTGCATGAAGGCGCGCACCGTGGCGTTGTCGTCGACCACCAGCACGGTGTCGCCCATCATCCGCTGGGCGGCGCCGGCTTGCGCCGCCGCCTGCGGCGAACTGGAACGCGATGCCCCCGGCAGGCTGCGGCGCAGGTGGGCGTGGGCATCGACCGGCGGCGCCACGAAGGGCGCGCCGTCGTCGCCGCCGGAGACCACGTCGTCCAGCGCCTGCAGCAGCCGGGCCCATTGCAGCGGGCGCGGCAGCACCGGGAAGTCGGTGCCCTGGGCGCTGGTGCCGATCAGCACCGAGGGCAGGCCGGCGCGCTTGTGCAGCGACCGGAACTCCTTCATGGCCTCGGGCTTGTCGGCGTCCACCAGGTAGACGTCGGGCGTGCGGCCGGGGGTGCCCGGCTCGAACTGGGCGAAGCCGGGGTCGCGCCGGGCCGCCAGCGCGAAGATGCTGGCCAGCATGGCGCGCTCGACGTCATTGAAGCCGATGACGTCGACGAGGTAGTGGTCGTTGGGATTCACGTTGCATTCCTGGTAAGCACCGCCTGCCCGTCGGGCAGGCGGTGGGCCGGGTCCTTGGCCATGAGGGCATCCAGCAGCGGCTGCCAGTGCGCGCGCTCGGCGCACAGCCGCGGCACCGGGGCGATCAGGTGCTGCGCCTGCAGCTCCGCCGGCGTCTCGCCCCCATAGGCCGGCCACCCGGTCAGCCACTCGTGCAGCAGCACGCCCAGGCTGTACACGTCGGCCGCCGGCGCGGCCGGCGCCCCCTGCGACTGCTCGGGCGCGGCGTAGCGCGGCGAGCCGACCACCGTACCGGGAGCCGGACCGGGCGTGCCGGCGGGCACGGCCTCGCCGAGGTCGGCCAGCACCAGCGAGCCGTCGGCGCGCCGCAGCAAATTGGCGGGCTTGAGGTCGCGATGCACCCAGCCGCGGCGGTGCAGGTGGGCCAGGGCGCCGCCCAGTTCGGCCAGCCAGCGGCGCACCTGGGCATCGGCGAAACCGCCGGCGGGCGGGGCAGGCAAGGCGCCGCCCTGCGCCCATTCGCTGGCCAGCCAGGGGCCCTGCGGGCCGCGGCCACAACCGAGCGGCCGCAGCAGGTGGGGATGCCGGAAGGTGGCGAGCAGCCGGTGCTCGCGCGCCAGGTCGGCGCCCGCGCACACCTTGACGGCGGCGGTGCGCCCCTGCGCGTCGAGGGCCCGGTACACGGTGGAGCGGCGGCCGCGGCCCAGCACCGCTTGCAGTTCCCAAGGACCGGCGAAGACGGCGGCTTGCACTTCCAGCGCGGTCATGCCTGCAACCGGTCGAGGTCGTCCAGCAGTTCGCCGGCCGAGGCGTAGCGCTGCTGCGGGTCCTTGGCCATCAGCCGGTCGAGCACCGGCTGCAGGTGCCGGTGCTGCGGCGGCAGCGCGGGCACCGGCGCCTCCACGTGCAGGCGCAGCAGGTCGTGGGTGGTGGTGGCGTGATAGGGCTTGTTGCCGGTGAGCATCTCGTAGGCCAGCACGCCCAGGCTGTACAGGTCGGAGCGGGCATCGACGCGGTGGCCCTGGGCCTGCTCCGGGCTCAGGTAGTAGGGCGTGCCCACCACTTCGCCGGCGCCGGTGTCGGTGATCAGCATGGAGACCTGCTTGGCCACGCCGAAGTCGGTGATGGCGACGATGCCGTCCTGCCGGACCATGATGTTGTCCGGCTTGAGGTCGCGGTGCACGATGTTGGCGTGGTGGATCGCCTCCAGCCCGGCGGCGATCTGGCGCAGGTAGTACAGCGCGATGGCCGGGTCCAGCAGGCGGCGGATGCGGCTGCGCAGGTCGCCCAGCGGGAAGTACTCCATCGCGATGTAGGCGCTGCCGGCCGAGAAGCCCTGGCGGAAGAAGTGCGCCACGTTCGGGTGGTCGATGCCCGAGAGCAGCGCGTATTCCTGCAGGAAGCGCTGCAGGCCGGCGTCGCCCTCGGGGCCGTCCATGCGCATCACCTTGAGCACCTGGGTCGGGCCGCCGCCCACCGGCTGCGCCAGGTAGACCGAGGCGTTGCCGCCCTCGCCGATCTTGCGCAGCACGCGGTAGTCCTCGATCAGCAGGTTGCCGCTGCCGGTGGGCGCGCCGGCGCTGGCGCGGGCGATCTGCTGGTTGAGCAGCAGCGACTCGCGCAGCATGGCGTAGTGGCTGGGCGGCGTGGTCGAACCGGCGCGAGCCACCAGGCCGCTGATCTCCGTGAGCTCCAGGAACGATTCGTCCGGCAGCCCGATGGTGGCGCTGCGCCCGCTCTCGACCCGGGTGCCGGCTGCCAGCCGGGTGCCGGCCGAGGCCACCAGGCCCCAGCGCAGGTCAGCGGCCACGCCCTCCAGCAGCCGGGCGATCTCCACCGCCTCGCCGGTGGCGTGCACCATGCGCTCGGCGTTGCTGGCGCGCGGCGTCACCTCGCCCGCCCCCAGGTGCACCCCCACTGCGATCCACAGCGGCGGCACGCCCGCGGCCTCCAGCTGCGGCCCGATCCGGGCCGCCAGCTGCATCGCCTCGTGCACCGTCAGGATGGCCGCGTGCAGGCCGCGCTTGGCATGGGTCGGCACCCGGTCCTTCGGGTTGTGCGTGAAGACGCACAGGATGGAGTCGGGCCGCCGCTGGGCGATCTCGCCGCCCAGCTTGAGTGCCGCCGACGACAGCATGCGCCGGGCTTCGTTGACGAAGGCGGTCAGCTCGGGGCCGGCCACGGTGGAGCAGGCCGCGGTGAAGTTGTGCAGGCGCGCGTACAGGAAGGTGCTGATGGCCCCCTCGTCGTCGGCCGGCCTCGGAGTCGGCGGCCGGCTTTCCTCGATGGCGGAGGGGTGGGACGGCGTGAACAGCGGCTCGAGCGGGGCCGCCTCGGTGGCCGGGAACTCAGCGCCGTCGGAGGAAAAGCGGCCGTGTCCCATCGTTCAGGCCGCCTCCCGTGCGCGCCAGGAAGAATGGGGAGGCCTGGGGAGCCGGTACTGCCGTTGGCACTGCATGGTCGATGGGGAGCGTGGTCACGATGACCGCCACGATGGATGAGGTTGGACTTGGGGCCCGTTGTACCTCAACAGCAGTCGACACGTCACCAGTTGTTACACCGAGCCGGATCGCATCCGCGACAGCCGGTCGCGCCGGGGCGACGCGCGGTCCGCCGGCGTGGGGCCAGCGAAATCCGGGACGTGCGGGCGCTGGGGGCCCTGCCCGCCGGAAGTTGGCGCAGCGGCTTGCAGCTCCACCCGACCGTTGCGCGGGACGCTCCGCGCAACGATCGGCGCGCGGACAGTTCGTTGCAGGCGTCCCTGCTCGTCGCATCAACCCGGCAGCATGAATCCCGCGAAGAACTCCGCCAGTTCGCCGTGCGCCTCCAGTGGCAGCACATGGGCGATGTACTGGTCGGGGCGCACCACGACCAGGGCGCCGCGGGCGCGATCGATGCCGCGCAGCTCGAAGATGTCCGGCCCGTCCTTGAGGTCCGGGCAGAAGACCTTCTCGTAGTCGACCAGGCCATGGCGGCCCTTGCGCGGCCGCAGCAGGCCGGGCATGGCGCCGATGTCGATCTCGCGATGGGACTGCTGGAAGATCGCCCGCAGGTCGAACACGGCGTCGATGTCCTGCCCCGGCCGGGTGAACCGGCGCACCGGCGAGTCCGGCGCTTCCTCCAGGAAGCGGCACAGGCCACGCACGCCGCCGGCGCCGTCCAGCGCCGCGTCCCGGTCGCCGGCGAAGGCATACAGGCGCCAGCGGCCGTCGGCCTTGCCCACATGCCCCAGGTGCAGCGGCCGGGCGTCCGTGATCCGCACCACCGGCGCCGAGTGGAAGCGGGTGCCGATCACGAAGCCGGTGGCCAGCGCCTGGTGGGTGGCCTCGCCGCAGATGACCGACGGCTTGTAGTGCGTTCCCATGCCGGCGGTGAAGCGGCCGTGCTGCTCGAAGTAGGTCTGGAAGGCCTTGGGGTCCACGCCGCCGGCCTCGCCGCCGGCGCCTTCCTTGGCGCGGTCGCTGAACATCTTGGCCCACTCGCGGTCGAAGTCGATCAGCTCCTGGGCCACGACCTGGCGCTCCTCCGAATAGGTCCGCAGCAGCTCGGGCGCACACTGCCCCTGCAGCACCGCCGCCAGCTTCCAGCCCAGGTTGAACGTGTCCTGCATGGAGAAGTTCATGCCCTGCCCGGCCTTCGGGCTGTGGGTGTGGCAGGCGTCGCCGGCGATGAACACCCGCGGCAGCTGCGCGCCGGCTTCCTGCGCCGGCACGTCGTCGTACTTGTCGCAAATGCGCTGGCCGATCTCGTAGACCGACCACCACGGGACCTCCTTCACGTCCAGCGTGTAGGGATGCAGGATGCGCTGCGCCGCGGCGACGAGCTTGTCGATCGTGATGTTGCGGCTGGCGACGCGCTCCTCCTCGCCCAGCTTGTCCATCTCCACGTACAGGCGCACCAGGTAGCCGCCCTCGCGCGGGATCACCAGCAGGTTGCCGTGCTCGGACTGGACGGCCGACTTGAAGCGGATGTCCGGGAAGTCGGTCACCGCCAGCACGTCCATCACGCCCCACGCCTGGTTGGCCGAGTCGCCCACCAGCTGCCGTCCGATCGCCCTGCGCACCGCGCTGCGCGCGCCGTCGCAGCCGACCACGTAGCGCGCCCTCACGGTCTCGACCTGGCCCGCATGGGCGGCGTCGGTGCGCTCCATCCGCACCGTGACGGGGTACGCCACGTCGCCGCTGTCCACCGCCACGTCCAGCACGCGGCGGGCATAGTGCGGCTCCAGCCGGCTGGGCGACTGGCGCATGACGTCGAGGTAGAAATCGTGCACCCGCGCCTGGTTCAGCACCACGTGCGGGAACTCGGACAAGCCGTCCTCGGTGTCCTGCACGCGGCCATGCCTCATGATGTTGCCGGGCTGCTGGCCGTCGGGCTTCCAGAACGTGACCTCGTTGATCCAGCAGGCTTCCTTCAGCACCCGCTCGGCGAAGTTGAAGGCCTCGAACATCTCCATGGTGCGGCAGGCGATGCCGTCGGCCTGGCCGAGCTGCAACGGCCCGTCCTTCTGCTCGACGATGCAGGTGCGGATGTCGGGGAAGGCCGACAGTTGCGCGGCCAGCGTCAGGCCCGCGGGGCCGCAGCCGACAATCAGGACATCGACCTCGGCCGGCGCGGCATCGGTGTGCGGCCGCGCTTGCGGCGCAGCCTGGGCCACGTGGGGATCTCCGGGGAGGAAGCCATTCAGGTGGAATTGCATGGGTCTACTCTGATTCGGGTGTGGGTCGATGGGCCGTCGCGGGCGCCGCAGCCGGTCGCTCCGATCGGCTGGACCGACCGGCAGGCGCCCCGCGATGATCAGCATGATAATAATCAGCATGCGATCTAATCTCGAACCAATCGAATACGGGTAATCCCGGAGCTGACCCCATGACCGAGCCTTGGAAGAACCTGGACCTGACGAACCTGCCGGGGCACTTCGCCCGGCGCGTCCACCAGCTCGCTTGCGCCCTGTACACGCAGGAAGTCGGCGACCTGGGCCTGACCCCCGTCCAGTATTCGTCGCTGCAGACGGTCTGCAACCAGCCCGGCATCGACCAGAAGACGCTGGCGAACAGCGTCGGCTACGACACCTCGACCATCGCCGGCGTCATCGACCGGCTGGAGGCGCGCGGGCTGGTGGTGCGCAACGTCTCGCCCAGCGACCGCCGGGCGCGGCTGATCACGCCCACGGACAAGGGCATCGAGGTGCTGGCGGGCGTCGTTCCGCGCATGCTCCGGTCGCAGGAGCGCCTGCTGGAGCCGCTGGCCAAGGCCGAACGCAAGGAGTTCATCCGGCTGATGAAGGTGCTGGTCGATGCCAATGCGGAGTTGAGCAACATCCCCAGCCGGGAGTGAAACCCGCCGGTGCCCCGCCGCTTTCGCCGTGCCCGCAGGCAGGCGAGTGTCGGCGAGCGGCTACAGGCGCCTGCCGCACGCCCCTACCCCGCCCGGCGGCGAGCGGCGGCACAGTCGCCGCATGTTCCTGTTCTTCTCCAACAAGCTGGGCTGGATCGGCTCCATCGGGGTCTCGCTCGTCGGCACCATCCTGTTGTTCCTGCTGCTGGCGTGGATCTTCTGAAGGCAGGGGTCGGCGATGGCGTCCGAGCGCGAACGCATGCTGGCCGGCGAGCTGTACGACGCCGGTGATCCTGAACTGGTGGCCGCGCGCCACCGCGCCCGCGAGCTCTGCATCGAGCTGAATGCCAGCCTGCAGGTCGGCGCGCCCGGCCGGCGCGAGCTGCTGCAGCGCCTGTTCGCGCGCGGCGGCGACAGCGCGCTGGTGCAGCCGCCGTTCTTCTGCGACTACGGCTTCAACATCGAGCTCGGCGAGCGCGTGTACTTCAACTTCAACTGCGTGGTGCTGGACATCTGCCGGGTGCGCATCGGCGCTCGCACGCTGTTCGGCCCGGCGGTGCAGGTCTGCGCGGCGCTGCACCCGATGGACGCCATCGAGCGCCGCACCCTCGAGTACGGCCGGCCGATCGAGATCGGCTCGGACGTCTGGGTCGGCGCCGGCGCCCTGATCCTGCCCGGCGTGCGCATCGGCGACGGCGCCGTCATCGGCGCCGGCAGCGTGGTGACGCGGGACATTCCGGACGGGCAGCTTGCAGCCGGCAACCCGTGCCGCGTGCTGCGGCCTGCCACATAGCCGGGCCGGACGCGAGCGCCCCGCGCAAAGACCTCAGGCATTCCAAAGCCCATCGGCGCAGGCGCCTGACGCGCGTCAAAACCGGTTCGTATACTGGTCGGCTTTTGCCCCGCCCGCCGGCACACCATGCCCTTGTCGCGCCCCCTCCTGCTTGCCCCCGTCCTCGCCGCCCTCCTGCTAGCCGCCTGCGGCCAGTCCAAGAACAACGCTGCCGCCGCGCCCCCCGGCGGCATGCCGCCGCCCGAAGTCGGCGTGGTGACGGTGCAGCCGCGCGACATCGGCCTGGTGACGGAACTGCCCGGCCGGCTGGAGGCATCGCGCGTCGCGCAGGTCCGCGCGCGCGCCGCCGGCATCGTGCAGGAGCGGCTGTTCCGCGAGGGCAGCGACGTCAAGGCCGGCCAGCCGCTGTTCCGCATCGACGCCTCGCCCTACGAGGCGGCGCTGGCCAGCGCCCAGGCGACGCTGGCGCGCGGCCAGGCCAACCTGGGCCAGGCCAAGGCGCTGGCCGAACGCTACCGCCCGCTGGTGGAAGCCAATGCGATCAGCAAGCAGGAATACGCCAATGCCGTGGCGGCGCAGAAATCCGCCGAGGCGGAAGTGGCCGCCGGCGAAGCGGCGGTGAAGGTCGCCCGCATCAACCTCGGGTACGCGCTGGTGAACGCGCCGATCTCCGGCCGCATCGGCCGCGCGCTGGTGACCGAGGGCGCGCTGGTCGGCCAGGGCGAGGCCACGCCGCTGGCGATGATCCAGCAGATCAACCCGCTGTACGTGAACATCACCCAGTCCTCGAGCGAGGTGCTGAACCTGCGCCGCGCGCTGGAACAGGGCCGGCTCAAGCGCGCCGGCGCCGAGGCCGCGCCGGTCAAGGTGGTGCTGGAGGACGGCAGCGCCTATCCGCAGCCGGGCCGGCTGCTGTTCGCCGACCTGCAGGTGGACCCGGCCACCGGCAACGTCTCGCTGCGCGCGGAAGTGCCCAACGCCCGGGGTTTGCTGCTGCCCGGCATGTACGTGCGCGTGCAATTGGAGCAGGCCACCGCCAGCAACGCGGTGCTGCTGCCGCAGCAGGCCGTCACGCGGTCGCAGCAGGGCGACAGCGTAATGGTGGTGGCGCCGGACGGCCAGGTGGCGCCGCGCCCGATCAAGGTCGGCGGCTCGCAGAACGGCCAATGGGTGGTGCTCGACGGCCTCAAGCCCGGCGAGCAGGTGATGGTCGACGGCTTCATGAAGCTGCGGCCCGGCAGCCCCGTCAAGCCGGTGCCGTGGAGCAACGGCAAGCCCGCCGCCGCGGCGGCGCCAGCCGCTTCCGCCGCCTCGGCGCCCGCCCGCACTGCTTCTTCGGCCGCTTCCGCGCCCGGCAACTGACCGGGGCGCCGCCGCATGGCCAAGTTCTTCATCGACCGGCCCATCTTCGCGTGGGTCATCGCCCTGTTCATCATCGTGCTCGGCAGCGTGGCGATCACGCAGCTGCCGATCGCGCAGTACCCGCCCGTCGCCCCGCCGTCCATCGTCATCTCGGCCACCTACCCCGGCGCCTCCGCCACCACCATGGAGGAGAGCGTCATCAGCGTGGTCGAGCAGGAGATGAACGGCTCGCCCGGCCTGATCTACATGGAGTCGGTGACCCAGGCCAACGGCACCGGCCAGATCACGCTGAGTTTCGCCCCGGGCACCAACCCCGACCTGGCCCAGGTCGACGTGCAGAACCGGCTGTCGCGCGCCACGCCGCGCCTGCCCTCGGCGGTGACGCAGCAGGGCGTGCGGGTGGACAAGTCGCGCGCGAACTTCCTGCTGTTCACCATCATCTCGTCGGACGACCCGAACTTCACGCCGGTGCAGCTGGGCGATTACGCCTCGCGCAACATCCTGCCCGAGATCCAGCGCATCCCGGGCGTCGGCCAGGCGCAGCTGTTCGGCACCGAGGCGGCGATGCGCGTCTGGATCGATCCGCAGAAGCTGGTCGGCTACAACCTCTCGGTGGCCGAGGTCAACGCCGCCATCCGCGCCCAGAACGCGCAGGTGTCGGCCGGCTCCATCGGCGAGCTGCCCAACGTCGCCGGCCAGCAGATCGCCGCCACGGTGGTCGTGCCGGGCCAGCTCACCACGCCCGAGCAGTTCCGCGAGATCGTGCTGCGCGCCAACACCGACGGCTCCACCGTGCGCCTGAAGGACGTGGCCCGGGTCGAGCTGAACGCGCAGACCTTCGCCACCTCGGCCCGCCTGAACGGCAAGCCCTCCACCGGCATCGGCGTTCAGCTCTCGCCCAGCGGCAACGCGCTGGAGACCGCCGACCTGGTCCGCACCCGCATGGGCGAGCTGGCGGCCTACTTCCCGCCGGGCATGAAGTGGGACATCCCCTATGACAGCTCGGCCTTCATCCGCATCTCCATCAGCCAGGTGGTGGTGACGCTGCTGGAAGCCGTGGCGCTGGTGTTCCTGGTGATGTTCCTGTTCCTGCAGAACTGGCGCTACACCCTGATTCCCACGCTGGTGGTGCCGGTGGCGCTGCTGGGCACCTTCGCCACCCTGCTGGCGCTGGGCTTCTCGATCAACGTGCTGACCATGTTCGGCATGGTGCTGGTGATCGGCATCGTGGTCGACGACGCCATCGTGGTGGTGGAGAACGTCGAGCGCATCATGAGCGAGGAAGGCCTGCCGCCGCGCGAGGCCGCGCGCAAGGCGATGGGCCAGATCCAGGGCGCCATCATCGGCGTGACCGTGGTGCTGATCTCGGTGTTCGTGCCGCTGGCCTTCTTCGCCGGCTCCACCGGCAACATCTACCGCCAGTTCTCCGCGGTGATGGTGTCCTCGATCGCGTTCTCGGCCTTCATGGCGCTGTCGCTCTCGCCGGCGCTGTGCGCCACCCTGCTCAAGCAGGTGCCGGCCGGCCACAACGTGGAAAAGCGCGGCTTCTTCGGCTGGTTCAACCGCGGCTTCAAGCGCACCGCGCACGGCTACGAAAGCACGGTGGCGCGCATCCTGCGCCGCGCCCGCTGGTACCTGATCCTGTACGCGGTGATCGGCGCCGTGGCGGCCCTGGTCTACACCCGCCTGCCCACCTCCTTCCTGCCGCAGGAAGACCAGGGCAACATGCTGGTCAACGTGCAGTTGCCGCCCGGCGCCACCGCCCAGCGCACCCAGCAGGTGATGGAGCAGGTCGAGTCCTGGGTGCTCAAGCAGCCCGAGGTGCAGGGCATGGTCAGCGTGCTGGGCTTCTCCTTTTCCGGCCAGGGCCAGAACGCGGGCATCGCCTTCATCACGCTCAAGCCGTGGGACGAGCGCAAGGAGGCCAGCCAGTCGGCCCAGGCCCTGGCCGGCCGCGCGTTCGGCGCGCTGTCGGGCATCCGGGATGCCTTCATCTTTCCGCTCAGCCCGCCGCCCATTCCGGAACTGGGCACGGCCTCGGGGTTCACCTTCCGCCTGCAGGACCGCGGGGGCAACGGCCACGAGGCGCTGGTCGCCGCACGCAACCAGCTGCTGGGCCTGGCCGGGCAAAGCAAGGTGCTGACGCAGGTGCGCCCCGACGGCCTGGAAGACGCGCCGCAGCTGCAGGTGGACATCGACCGCGAGAAGGCGCAGGCGCTCGGCGTGGGCTTCGATGCCATCAATGCGGCGCTGTCCACCTCGCTGGGGTCGTCCTACATCAACGACTTCCCCAACCAGGGAAGGCTGCAGCGGGTGATCGTGCAGGCCGATGCGCCGGCGCGCATGCAGCCCGAGGACCTGCTGCGCATCAATGCGGTCAACAACCAGGGCCGCGCGGTGCCGCTGTCGGCTTTCGCCAGCACGCGCTGGGTCACCGGGCCGATGCAGACCATCCGCTACAACGGCTACCCCGCCATGCGCATTTCGGGCATGGCCGCGCCCGGCTACAGCAGCGGCGCCGCGATGGACGAGATGGAGCGCCTGGCGGCGCAGCTGCCGGCCGGCTTCGGTTTCGAGTGGACCGGGCAGTCGCGCGAGGAGAAGCTGGCCGGCTCGCAGGCGCTGATCCTGTACGGCTTCGCCATCCTGGCGGTGTTCCTGTGCCTGGCGGCGCTGTACGAGAGCTGGTCGATCCCGCTGTCGGTGATCCTGGTGGTGCCGCTGGGCGTGCTCGGCGTGCTGCTGGCCACGCTGCTGCGCGGCTATGCCAACGACGTCTATTTCCAGGTCGGCCTGATCACCATCATCGGCCTGACGGCCAAGAACGCCATCCTGATCATCGAATTCGCCAAGGACCTGCAGGCCCAGGGCAAGGACGTGATCTCGGCGGCGCTGGAGGCGGCGCACCTGCGGTTCCGGCCGATCATCATGACCTCGATGGCCTTCGGCCTGGGCGTGCTGCCGCTGGCCATCGCCAGCGGCGCCGGCTCGGCCAGCCAGCGGGCCATCGGCACCGGCGTGCTGGGCGGCATGATCACGGGCACGGCGCTCGCCGTGTTCTTCGTGCCGGTGTTCTTCGTCGTCGTGCGCGGCATCTTCCGGGGCAGCGATCGCCAGCGGATGCTCTACACCCACGAGCTGGGCGGCCCCGAACTGCCGTCCGGCGCCCGCGCAGGAGACCAGGTATGAGCCGTCTTCGCACCAGGCACCTGATCGCGCCGCTGGCCGCGGCCGTGCTGACCGGCTGCTCGTTCATGCCCACCTACGAGCGTCCCGCGGCGCCGGTCCCGGCGGCCTTCCCCTACCCCGCCGCCGCCGAAGGCACGGCGGCGCCGGCGCTGGACTGGCAGCGCTTCTTCGCCGACGCCCGGCTGCGCGAGCTGATCACCACCGCGCTGGCCGACAACCGCGACCTGCGCGTGGCCCTGCTCAGCATCGAGCAGGCGCGTGCGCAGTACGACATCCGCCGCGCCGACCGCCTGCCCACCGTGGGCGTCGGCGTCAACGCCAGCCGCGCCCCCAGCCCGTCTTCCGGCGAGCAGGTCAGCAGCTTCCAGGCCGGGCTGGCCCTGACGGCCTGGGAGCTGGACTTCTTCGGCCGCATCGCCAGCCTGTCCGAGGCGGCGCTGGCGCAGTACCTGGCCACCGAGGAAGGCCGCAAGGCGGCGCAGATCACCCTGGTCGGCTCGATCGCCACCACCTGGCTCAGCCTGGTGGCCGACGAGGAACTGCTGGCCCTGACGCGCCAGACCCTGGCCACGCGCGAGGAGTCGCTGCGCCTGATCCAGCTGCGCTTCGACCACGGCGTGTCGTCCGAGCTGGACCTGCGCGGGGCCGAGTCACTGGCCGAAACCGCGCGCGCCGCACTGGCGCAGCAGCAGCGCCAGCGCGCGCTCGACCTGAATGCGCTGGGCCTGCTGGTCGGCCGTGCGCTGCCCGCCGATTTCGAGACCGGCACCACCATGGCGGCGATCGCGCTGCCCGACGTGCCGGCCGGCCTGCCGTCGGACCTGCTGGCGGCGCGGCCCGACGTGCGCCAGGCCGAGCAACTGCTGGTCGCGGCCAACGCCAACATCGGCGCGGCGCGCGCGGCCTTCTTCCCGCGCATCACGCTCACCGCCCAGGCGGGGCGGGCCAGCACGCAGTTGTCGGGGCTGTTCGGCGGCGGCGGCTCCTGGGCCTACACCGTCGCGCCCTCGCTGCTGCTGCCGATCTTCGATGCCGGACGCAACGAAGCCGGCCTGCGCACGGCGCAGGTCGGGCGCGACATTGCCGTGGCCCAGTACGAGCGCGCCATCCAGTCGGCCTTCCGCGAGGTCTCCGACGCGCTGGCCGGCCGCGCCACCCTGGGCGAGCAGTTGCAGGCCCAGTCCCGGGTGGCGCAGGCCGAAACCGTGCGCACGCGCCTGGCCCAGATGCGGTTCGACGCCGGCGTGGCCAGCACGCTGGACCTGCTGGATGCCCAGCGCTCGCTGTTCACGGCCCGCCAGGCCGAGATCCAGGTGCGCGTCGCCCAGTTGCAGAACCGCGTGCTGCTGTACCGCGCGCTCGGCGGGGGCTGGAGCGAGACGGCGCCCTAGGCGAAGACCCTGTCGCCTGCACAACCGGGGCAACGCTTACAATCCTGGGCGACCCAAAGCCGCCGCGCGGGCCACACGCAGGCTGAATCGCTCGCGGCGTGTCCTGCCAAGCCCCGGTTTCGAGCCGGCCCCACACCCTCCCGAAGCCCTCGGCCCAAGCCTGCCGCCGCGCGGCACGGCGGCAGAGGCCGTGGGGCGGGCCCGCGTGCCGGCCTCTCGCGGCGCGGGCCATTGAATCGCATGGAAGCTAGAGGAAACCCATGGCCAAGGAAGAGTTGATCGAAATGCGGGGACGGGTGGAGGAAGTGCTGCCCGACTCGCGCTACCGCGTTGTGCTGGAAAACGGCCACAACCTGGTCGCCTACAGCGGCGGCAAGATGCGCAAGCACCACATCCGCATCATCGCCGGCGACTACGTGACGCTGGAGCTGTCGCCCTACGACCTGAACAAGGGTCGCATCATGTTCCGCCACCTGCCCCCGCGCAACAGCGACGGCGGCGGGGCGGCTCCGCAGCGGCGCCGCTGAGCCTGCTGCGGGCGAGACCCGTGTCCGCGCCGGGCCGGACGGCTCCGGCGCCGGGCCCGTCGCTGCCGCCCGCCTCGATATCCGGTTCCGGCTGACGCGCGCCGCGAGCCGATCGGGCTAGCGTGGCCCTTGCGCCACCCGCCCGCCCATGACCCCCACGTCCGCGGATCTTCCGGAAACCCTGCAGCGGCTGTTCCTGGCCCAGACCCGGGACTACGCGCTCATCCTGATGGACCCGGAAGGCCGCATCGTCGGCTGGCGCGGTGCCGCCGAGCGGATCTTCGGCCACGGCGAAGCCGAGGTCCTGGGCCAACCGGTATCGCTGCTCTTCACCACCGGGGACCGGGCCCGCGGCCTGGACCGGCATGAGCTCGCGGTCGCGCTGCAGGACAGCCAGTCGGAAGACGACCGCTGGCACCTGCGCAAGGACGGCACGCGCATCTGGGTCACCGGCACCGTCAGGGCCGTGCGCGGCGACGCCGGCGAGGTGCTGGGCTTCGTCAAGGTCCTGCGCGACCGCACCGACCTACGGATGCAGCTCGAGGCGCTGGAGAACGAACTGGAAGTCGCGACCCGCACGCGCGAGCGCACCAACCAGTTCCTGCGCTCGCTGGGCCACGAGATACGCAACCCGCTGTCGCCGCTGCAATCGTCGGCGCAGATCCTGGAGCGGCTGGGCGGCGACGAGCGCATCCAGCGGGTGGCCACCATCATGCAGGGCCAGATCGACACGCTGCGCCGCCTGGCCGACGACCTGATGGAAACCACCCGGCTGGACATGGGCCGGGTCGAACTCAACCGGCAGCGGATGGACCTGCGCCCCCTGGTGGAGGACTGCGTGATCGGGCACCGGGACGCCGCCACGCACAAGGGCGTGCGGATCGAGGCGGTGCTGCCCCCGCAGCCGCTGTACGCGGAGATCGACCGCGAGCGCTTCCAGCAGGTGCTCAACAACCTGGTCAGCAACGCGATCAAGTACACGCCGGCCGGCGGCCGGGTCTGGTGCAAGGCCACCACCGAGGCCGACGAGGCCGTGCTGCGGGTGGAGGACACCGGCATGGGCATCGACCCCGCCTTGCTGCCCATGATCTTCGACCTCTTCACGCGCGATCCGAGGGCCGAGCAGATGGAGCCAAGCGGGATGGGCATCGGCCTGGACGTGGTGCGCCAGGTGGTGAAGCTGCACGGCGGCACGGTGCAGGTGCGCAGCGCCGGCCAGGGTCGCGGCGCCGAATTCACCGTGCGGCTGCCGGTGTCCGGCGCGGACCCGGGCGACCCGGCGCACGACGCCGGCTGAAGGCCGGCCCGCGCCGCTCAGGTTTCGCGGCTGGCCGCGTCGAGCGCCTGCAGGGCTTCGGTGTCGAGCTGCAGGCGGGCGGCTGCCACCAGTTCCTGCAACTGCGCCAGCGAGCTGGCGCTGGCGATCGGCGCCGTGAGGCCCGGCTGGGCCATCACCCAGGCGATCGCCACCTGCCCCGGCGTGCTGCCGATCCGCCCGGCCACCTCGTCCAGCGCAGCGAGGATGCGCAAGCCCCGCTCGTTGAGGTACTTGGCCGTGGTGTTGGCGCCGCGCGGGCTCTTGGCCGCGTCGGCCGGCGAGCGGTACTTGCCGGTGAGGAAGCCCGCGGCCAGCGCATAGAAGCTCATGACGCCGACGCCGTGCTGCCGGCACAGCGGCTGCAGTTCGCGCTCGAAGACGGCGCGGTCGTACAGGTTGTAGAGCGGCTGCAGGCTTTCGTAGCGCGGCAGCCCGAGCCGCTGGCTGGCCTCCAGCGCCTGCGCCAGGCGCGCCGCGCTGTAGTTGGAGGCGCCGATCGCGCGCACCTTGCCTTCCTTGACCAGCGCGCCGAAGGCCTCCAGCGTTTCTTCCAGCGGCGTGTCCTCGTCGTCCTTGTGCGCCTGGTACAGGTCGATGCAGTCCACCTGCAGCCGCCGCAGCGAAGCCTCGACCGCCTCGCGGATGCGCGCCGGCTTCAGCCCGGTGCGGCCCTCGCCCATGTCCAGGCCGACCTTGGTGGCGATCACCACCCGCTCGCGCCGGCCGCCGCCCTGGCGCAGCCACTTGCCGATCACCGTTTCCGATTCGCCGCCGGCATGGCCGGGCGCCCAGCGCGAATAGACGTCGGCGGTATCGACGAAGTTGAAGCCGGCATCCAGCCAGGCGTCGAGCAGGGAGAACGAGGTCTTCTCGTCGGCGGTCCAGCCGAACACGTTGCCGCCCAGGCACAGGGGCGAGACCTTGAGGGGAGATTGGCCGAGGGATCGCAGTTGCATGCGGCCGATTGTGGCCGCATCGGCGAACGGCTGCCGATCGGCCGGCCGCCGGATGCGGCTTCAGGCCTCCGACTTCTCCAGGGCCGGCCCGACGCCGATCGGCGCCGGCGCGTTCATCACGATGCGGGTGAACAGCCGGTCGTAGCTGGGGTCGCGCTCGCTGGCGAGCAGCGGGTCGCGCCCCTCGGTGAACTCGGCGTCGAGCTCGGCCCAGTCCTGCGGCGTCAGGCAGGCCCTGGCCGCGGGCAGCAGCTGGCTCTCTTCCATCCGCATGTGGCCGAGGTAGAAGTCGACGTAGCGGCGGGCGGCCTCCTCGAAGGCGCCGCGGCGCGTCTCGCCGATCAGCTCCCAGGCCATCAGCAGGTGCTGCAGTTCGCGCACCCGGCCCTCGCCTTCCATGTGCTCGGCCTCGAGCTGCTCGATCACCGGCATCAGGTCGGGCCGGGCCCGCGCGATCTTGGGGAACAGCAGGTCGGATTCGGCCGGGTGGTGCAGCTTCTCCGGGAACTCGTCGATGTAGAACAGCATGGCGCGCAGCACGTCGAAGAAGCGCTCCGGCGCATCGCCGGGGCCCTGCTCGAGCATCATCAGCATGGACCGCAGCACCGCAGCGACGGCGCCGTGCTCGTCGCGCAGCACCTGCAGGGAGATTCCGGGGGTGGCCATGGCGTCGTCCTCCTTCGTTTACTGCACGCGCATCTCGAACGCACGGGTCAGGCCGGCGATGTCGAGGATGCGGATGTGGCGCTTGTCCACTTCCAGCAGGCCCTGCTGCTGGAAGGCCGAGAAGGTGCGGCTGACCGTCTCCAGCTTCATGCCCAGGTAGCTGCCGATCTCGGCACGGGTCATGCGCAGGTGGAACTCGTGCGGCGAGTAGCCGCGCGCCTTCATGCGCTGCGAGATGTTGAGCAGGAAGGCCGCCAGGCGCTCCTCGGCGTTCATGCTGCCCAGCAGCACCATCAGGTTGTGCTCGCGCACGATCTCGCGGCTCATCAGGCGGCTGACCACCATCTGCAGGTTCATGCTGGCGGTCGACAGCTCGGCCAGCTGGGCGTAGGGGATGGAGCAGATCTCGGCATCCTCCAGCGCCGTCGCGCTGCTGGCGTGCTGGCCCTGGGCCAGGCCGTCCAGGCCCATCAGTTCGCCGGCCATGTGGAAGCCGGTCACCTGCTCGCGGCCGTCGGGCAGCATCAGACTGGACTTGAAGGTGCCGCTGCGCACCGCATAGATGTAGTGGAAGCCGTCGCCCTGGCGGTACAGCGCCTGACCGGCCTTGACCTTGCGCCGCGCGAACTGCAGGCCATCGAGGCGCTCCACCTCGTCACCGGCCAGGCCGCAGGGCAGGCAGATGTCCTTGAGGTGGCAGCTCGAGCACAGCGTGGTCAGCGGCGCGGGGGCGCTGCCGCGGGTCTCGCGCACGGGGATGACGCGGGTCGGCGCGGGGCGGCGGTCTTCAAGGGTGGCGGTCGTCATGCTGGTCTTTCTTCGTGGAGGCTGGGGATTCAGTGCACGCGCACGGCGGAGGCTTCCGCCACGGCGCTGGCGAGCCGGTCGAACTCGCTGCTCTTGTCGAGGAAGCAGCGGGCACCCTCGCCCAGGTAGCGCTTGCGGTAGGCCGGCGCGGAGTTGTTGGAGAACACGACGAAGGCGATGCCGGGGTCGGCCTGGCGCACCGCGCGCAGGACTTCCAGGCCGGTGCCGCCCTCGAGCTGGACGTCGAGGACGACGACGTCGGGGTGGGCGGCCAGGATGCCCTCGATCGACGCGCGCGGCGTCTCGGCCTGGCCGACGATGTCCATCGAGCGCACGGCCAGCAGTTCGGCCACCCGCTGGCGTATGGGGGCCGAGTCGTCGGCCAGGAACACTCTCACGGGGCTGGGGGCGGGGGCGGTTGCCATGGGATGTACTGTGCCCGCCGCCCGGCTCCGGCGACATCGGCGCAGGATGAATGTGGAGCTAGGACGAGTCCGGAAAGCGGCTGCCGCTGCTCCGGGCCTGGCTAGGAAAAGTCCTAGCGCCGTCGCCTTGGCGCGTCGCAACCGCTGGGCCAGGCAGGTTCACCCGCGGCAGCCGCTCACGAAGCCGCCCGACACGGCCTCGCAACGGCCTCCGACACGGCCGCGCGCCGGCGGCGCGTCAGATGGAGGGCGCACCAAGCACGCACGAAAGGATTCGCCATGAAGATCTCCCCCCTCCTGCTGGCCGCCCTGCTGGCGACGAGCGCCGGGGCCTGGGCCCAGGCCCGCGACGGTTCCCCGGCGCCGGGCGAGCGCGCCGCGGCCGAGGGCTCGGCCGACGGCCGCACCGTGGGCGAGAAGGCCCGCGGCGCCGCCCACAAGGCCGGCGATGCGACCCGGCACGCCGGCAAGGCCGGCCACCGCGCCGCCGACCGCCATGCGAAGCGCGGCGCCGGGCACATGGACGAGCGCAGGATGGGCGCGGCCGGTTCGTCCCGGGAGACCGATCTGTCCGACTCGGGCCGGCGCCAGCGCATGGACGAGGCCTACGCCGACTGGAAGGCCAAGCAGAACCCGAAGCGCTGAGACACCCCGGTTCACCATGCCGGCGGCGCGCAGGCGACGCGCATCGGCCCCCGGACGGGCGCTGGCCCTGGCGGCTTGGGCGGCCGGGGCTGCGCTGCTGGTGCCGGCGACCGGCCTCGCCCAAGCCCCGGCCCCGCGGGCCACGCTGCCCGGCGTGACCATCACCTACGACCCCATCGCCGATCCGGTCGAGAAATCGTACCGGCGCATGGTGCGCGGCATGGACCTGTTCGAGCGCGAGCGGGCGCGCTCGCCGCAGGGGCAGTTGCGCTTCAAGCTGCTGCCGCGCAAGCCCGGCGTCGACCTGGACCGGCTCGAGCTGCTGGTGCTCGGCGCCAGCGTGGAGATCCCGCTGGCGGTGGCGCCCGACCGCAGCTTCGTGCTGCCGCGCAATGCGAAGGCCTGGGCCGAGGACGCCAAGGTGACGCCCGACCGCAAGGCGCTGACCATGACCTGGCGGGCCGAGGTGCGCACGCCCGGGCTGCCGCCCGGCACGCGCCGGCTGGGCGACCTGCGGCTGGAGTGCCGGGTCGGCATGGAGGCCGGCCTGTACTCCAACAGCCCCTCGTTCATCACGCGCATCTTCTCCGAGCTGTCCACCACCCCGGCCTACTGCGGCAGCGAGGGCAACCGCTACCTGCTCTTCGCCGACCGGCCGATCTTCGGCGTGACGCTGGTCTCGGGCGAGCGCCGGGAGACGGTGCCGGCGGCCCGCCTGTGGGCCGGCGCGATCGACGAGGCCAACCTCGCGCGCGAGCTGCCGTACTGCGACTGCGAAGTGCTGCTGGACCGCACCTACTTCCTGCCGCTGGCCGATGCGGGCTGGCCGGACGAGACGCGGGTGGTGTTCGACTACATGGAGGCGCACGATGCGGCGCAATGAAGTCTGGCTGGCGGCGGCGTGGTCGGCGGTGCTGCTGCTCGCCGGCTGCGCCGCCCCGCGCGGCTTCTTCGGCGGCGGTCCGCCCCAACCACCCTTCGCCGATCCCCAGCTGACGGTACCGGCGGCGGCCCAGCGCGTCGCGCCGGGGCAAGCCAAGCCCGAGGTGCAGGCGCGGCTCGGGCCGGGCGAGGTGCTGCGTTTCGACAGCGGCTACGAGGTCTGGGTGTACCGGTCGAAAGGCGCGCCCGACCCGCGCGCCGCGCCCGAACTGGTGCTGCTGTTCGAGCCGGCCGGCACGCTGGCGAAGGTGCGCGAGAAGCCGGCCTACGGGGCGCCGGCGCGCTGACCGCCGGGCCTCAGCCCAGCTCGATCAGCCCGTGCTTGAGCGCGTAGCGCACCAGCTCGGTCTGGTTGTGCAGGCCCAGCTTGGCCATCCCGTTGGCCTTGTGGGTGCTGACGGTCTTGACCGACAGGTTGAGCGCGGTGGCGATGTCGGTGACCGATTCGCCGGCAGCCAGCCGCCGCATGACCTCGAACTCGCGGTGCGACAGCGACTCGTGCGGCGCCGCAGAAGCCGCGCCCGGCATGGCGCCGAGCGCGAGCTGCTCGGCGACCTCGGCGCTGATGTAGGCGCCGCCGGCGGCGATCTTGCGCAGCGCCTGCTCCAGCTGGGCCGGCGCGCTTTCCTTGGTCAGGTAGCCGCTGGCGCCGGACTTGATGGCGCGCACCGCGTACTGGGTCTCCTGGTGCATCGACAGCACCAGGATGCGCAGCCGGGGCTTCTCGGCCTTGACCAGCTTGATCAGCTCCATGCCGCTGCGCCCCGGCATCGACAGGTCCAGCACCAGCACGTCGAAGTCGAGCTCGCGCACGCGCTGCATCACCTCGCCGCCGTCGGCCGCCTCGCCCACCACCTGCAGGCCGCCGGCCTCGCCGACGATGCGCTTGAGGCCTTCGCGGACGATGGCGTGGTCGTCGGCGATGACGAGGCGGATCACGCGCCCTCCCGCACCGGGATGCGCGCTTCCACCCGCGTGCCCTGCCCCGGCGTGCTGGCCACGTCCACCTTGCCCTGCAGCAGGTGGGCCCGCTCGCGCAGGCCGACCAGCCCCAGCGACTGCGGCTTGCGCGGGTCCGACACCTGGAAGCCGACGCCGTCGTCCTGCACGCTCAGCACCATCTCGCCGCCCTCGCGCGCCACCCGCACTTGCACGCTGCTCGCCTGCGCATGCTTGCCGACGTTGAACAGCGACTCCTGCACGATGCGGAACACGGCGGTCGCGTAGGGCTCCTGCAGCTCCAGCTCCTCGTCGATGTCGAGGTCGCACGGCACGCCGGTGCGCTGGTTGAAGTTCTGCACCAGCCATTCGATCGCCGGCGCCAGCCCGAGGTCATCCAGCACCAGCGGACGCAGGTCGGCGGCGATGCGGCGGGTGGCGGCCACGCTGGCGTCGAGCATGGCCAGCATCTGCGACAGGCGGGCGGCGGCGCCGGCCGGGTCGGCCTTGAGGTTGTCGCGCGCCCAGATCGTGTCCATCTTCAGCGCGGTGAGCGACTGAGCCAGCTCGTCGTGCAGCTCGCGCGCGATGCGGGTCTTTTCCTGCTCGCGCACGCCGCTCGCCTCGGCGGCGAAGGTGGCCAGCTCCTCGCGCGCGCGCAGCCGCTCGGTGATGTCGCGCAGGATGACCGTGTAGAGCTTGCCCTCGGAGGTCTCGAGCTGCGAGATCGCCGCTTCCATCGGGAACTCCTCGCCGCTCTTGCGCAGGCCCATGATCACCGTGCCGTCGCCCATCCGGCGCGAGGTGACGCCGGTCTGGCCGAAGCGCTGCACCGAATGCGCGTGGCCGGCGCGGTACCGCGCCGGCATCAGCAGGCTGAGCGGCCGGCCGCGCACCTCGTCGACGCTCCAGCCGAAGATCTTCTCGGCGGCGCGGTTGTACAGGACGATGTTCTGGTGCGAATCCACGGACAGGATCGCATCCATGGCCGAGTCGAGCAGGCCCGCCAGGCGGGCGGCCACGACGTCGTCGCTTTGCAGGGTGACCGAGGAAGGCATTGAGGCTGAATTTACCAGCCCGGACAAGCGGCACCGGCCGCGGGCGCCGGCGCGCCCCCGGGCCGGCTTCAGTCGCCGGCCTGGTTGACCTCGGCGGAGGGGATGACCAGCAGCGCCGTCAGCGCGCTGGACAGCAGCGTGGCGGCCCAGAACAGGAAGAAGCCGCCGGCATAGACCGCCTGGCGCGACCAGGCCAGCTCGCGGCCGGCCCAGTTCAGCTCCAGCGGGTCGACCAGCGCGAACACCAGCATCTGCAGCATGCAGGCGGCCAGGAACGAAGGCCAGGCGATCCACATCAGCTTGCGGCCGTTCATCGCCTGGGCCTTTCAGGGTTGCGCCGTCGGCGTGGCGGCGTGGTTGCGGGCCTGGTGGGCCGGCATCTGGGCGCGCTCGCTGGCGCGCTGCTGGTTGATCTCCGCGCCGCGCCGGTAGGAGTCGCCGGTCACCAGCGAATCGGCGCCCTGCACGGCAATCACGGTGGTGACCACGCCGGCCACCACCGCGATGGCGGGGCCGGCGATCAGGCCCCAGACCACGCCCTGCTTCCACCAGGGTTGGGCGGGCGGCTGCGCGGGTTCAGGTTCGGACTTCATGGCGGGGGCTCTCCTTCAGCGGGGGACGAGGAAGACGGACTTCTCGCGCACATGCGCGTCGCCGCCGCGCGACTCGACGGTGAAATGGATGGTATGCGAACCCGGGGCAGCGGACCCATAGGGGATCTGCACCCGCACGGCGACCCAGCGCGCTTCGGCCGGACCGATGCTGACTTCGCCGTCGGACGCCAGCTCCAGGCCGGCCAGGCCTTCGGCGCCGATGCGGTAGTGCTGGGTCTCCTCGGTGGCGTTCATCAGCTGCAGGCGGTAGACGTTCTCCAGCTTGCCGCCGGCCACGATGCGCGAGAGCGCGGCGCGATCGCGGATCACGTCGACCTTCAGCGGCGTGCGCGTGGCCAGGTGGATCGCCAGGCCCAGCGACAACGCCGCCAGGATGGTGGTGTAGACCAGCACGCGCGGGCGCAGGATGGTGCGCAGCACGTCGCGCCCGGCGCCCTGCCCGTTCAGCGCGTTCTGGGTGGTGAACCGGATCAGCCCGCGCGGATAGTTCATCTTGTCCATCACGCTGTCGCAGACATCGACGCAGGCGGCGCAGCTGATGCACTCGTACTGCAGGCCCTGGCGGATGTCGATGCCGGTCGGGCAGACCTGCACGCACAGGGTGCAGTCGACGCAGGAGCCCAACCCTTGCGCGGCGAAATCGGCCTGGCGGCCGCGCGAGCCGCGCGGCTCGCCGCGGCCGGCGTCGTAGCTGACGATCAGGGTGTCCTTGTCGAACATCGCCGCCTGGAAGCGCGCGTAGGGGCACATGTACTTGCACACCTGCTCGCGCAGGAAGCCGGCGTTGCCGTAGGTGGCGAAGCCGTAGAACAGCACCCAGAAGACCTCCCAGGAGCCCATGCGGCCGGCCAGCATCTCGCTGCCGAGCTCGCGCACCGGGGTGAAGTAGCCGACGAAGGTGAAGCCGGTCCACAGCGCCAGCGCGATCCACAGGAAGTGCTTGAGCGACTTCTTGCCCAGCTTGGCGGCCGAGAAGCCGCCGGCATCGAGCTTCATGCGGCGCTGGCGGTCGCCCTCCACCTTGCGCTCGATCCACAGGAAGATCTCGGTATAGACCGTCTGCGGGCAGGTGAAGCCGCACCACAGGCGGCCGGCCACCGCGGTGAACAGGAACAGCGACAGCGCGCTGATCACCAGCAGCGCCGTCAGGTAGATGAAGTCCTGCGGATACAGCACGTACCCGAACAGGTAGAAGCGCCGGGCCGCCAGGTCGAACAGCACCGCCTGGCGGGCGCCCGCCTCGGTGGCCCAGGGCAGCCAGGGCAGGCCGTAGAACACCAGCTGCGTCAGCCAGACGAACACCCAGCGCCAGCGCGCGAACAGGCCGCTGACCGAACGCGGGTAGATCTTCTTCTGCGCCTCGTACAGCGACTGCGTCTGCGGCGGCTCCCCCGACGGGGGAATCGGCTGGATGGGAATGACTTTCTGGCTCATGCGAGGGCGGCAGGATAAATCACCGACCCCCGCATCGTGCCCTTGCCCCAGCTTTAAGGGTTTGCCTTAAGTCAATCGACCCCAAGAACCCTCGGGGACGGAAACCAAAGCAGGAGCCCCGACCCAACGCCGGATGCCGGCAGCCATACGAAATGGGGGTCAGACCCCGGATTCCGGCAGGCCGCCGGAATCCGGAATCTGACCCCCATCTGCTTGTGAGCCCCACTTCGGGGCCCTCGTTTCAAGGCTTGGCTTGGGCGGGCTTGTTGGACAGGCCCCAGACGTAGGACGCCAGCACGTGGATCTGGGCGTCGGTCAGCTTGCCCTCCTGGGCCGGCATGCTGTTGGTCTTGCCGCTGGTGACGATGTTGACGATGGCCTGCTCGCCCCAGCCGTGCAGCCAGGTGTCGTCGGCCAGGTTGGGCGCGCCCAGCGCCGCGTTGCCCTTGCCGTCGGCGCCGTGGCAGGCGGCGCAGGCGCCGAACTTGGACTTGCCCAGTTGGGCGCGCAGCGAGTCGTGCGGGCTGTTGGACAGCGACAGCACGTAGTGCGCCACGTTCTTCACGTCGTCCGAGCCGCCCACCGCGGCGGCCATCGGGGGCATCACGCCGACCCGGCCGGCCTTGATGGACTCGGCGATCTTGGCGGGCGAGCCGCCGTGCAGCCAGTCGCCGTCGGCCAGGTTCGGGAAACCCTTGCTGCCGCGCGCATCCGAGCCGTGGCACTGGGCGCAGTTGTTCATGAACAGGCGCTCGCCGATGGCCATGGCCTGCGGATCGCCGGCCACCTCCTCGGCCTTGCGCGCCGTGAACTGCGCGTACAGCGGCGCCAGTGCCTCGTTGGCGCGCTTGACTTCCTTCTCGTACTCGGACTTGGAGCTCCAGTCCAGCTTGCCCTGGTAGGTGCCCAGCCCCGGGTAGGCCACCAGGTACAGCAGCGAGAAGATGACGGTGAGCACGAACAGCCACATCCACCAGCGCGGCATGGGGTTGTTCATCTCGGTCAGGTCCTCGTCCCAGACGTGGCCGGTGGTGTTGTCGGTGGTGGAAGCCACCTTCTTGCGGGCGGTCAGCCACAGCAGGACCAGGCAGCCGATGATGCCGGCCAGGGTGATGCCGGCCACGTAGACCGACCAGAAATTGCCCGTGAAGTCGCTCATGACGTCCTCGGCTCTCAGTCTTGCTGGAAGGGGATCTCCGCGGCCTCGTCGAAGCGGCCGCGGTTGCGCCGGGCATAGGCCCAGGCGGCGATGGCGATGAAGGTCGCGAACGAGGCCAGCGTGGCCGCGATGCGCAGGGTGGTGACGTCGAATTCCATGTCTTGCCCTAGTCAGTCGGGGACAGAGCAATCGCTGCGCGCTTGGTCTGTCCCCAAGTTCATTTCAATGCGAGTCCCAGGGACTGCAGGTACGCCACCAGCGCGTCCATCTCGGTCTTGCCCTTGAGCTGGGCCGGCGCCTCGGCGATCTCCTGGTCGGTGTAGGGCACGCCCGCGATGCGCAGCGCCTTCATGTGGGTGGCGATGCTGCCGGCGTCGGCCGGGTTCTTCTCCAGCCAGGGGTAGGCCGGCATGTTGGACTCGGGCACCACGTCGCGCGGGTTCACCAGGTGGATGCGGTGCCACTCGTCGCTGTACTTGCCGCCCACGCGGTGCAGGTCGGGGCCGGTGCGCTTGCTGCCCCACTGGAACGGGCGGTCGTAGACGAACTCGCCGGCCACCGAGTAGTGGCCGTAGCGCAGGGTCTCGGCGCGGAACGGCCGGATCATCTGCGAGTGGCAGTTGTAGCAGCCCTCGCGCAGGTAGATGTCGCGGCCGGCCACCTGCAGCGCGGTGTAGGGCTTGAGGCCCTGCACCGGCTCGGTGGTGGACTTCTGGAAGAACAGCGGCACGATCTCCACCAGGCCGCCGATGGCGACGACCAGCAGGATCAGCACGATCATCAGGAAGTTGCTGGTCTCGACCTTCTCGTGGCTGAAACCGGCTTGCGAATTGGCGTTGTCGCTCATGATCTCTTTCCTCCCGGGGTCAGGCCGCTTGCGGCGCCGGCACGTTGACGCGCACCGCGCGCCCGCCGGCCACCGTCATCCAGGTGTTCCACGCCATCACCAGCATCCCGCCCAGGTACAGCAGGCCGCCGAGCACGCGGATCACGTAGAAGGGGTAGCTCGCCTTGACCGATTCGACGAAGGTGTAGGTCAGGGTGCCGTCGGTGTTGACGGCGCGCCACATCAGGCCCTGCATCACGCCGGCGATCCACATCGCGGCGATGTACAGCACGATGCCGATGGTGGCGGTCCAGAAGTGCAGCTCGATGGCCTTGATCGAGTACATCTTCTTCTGGCCGAACAGGCGCGGGATCAGGTAGTACAGCGAGCCCATGGTGATCAGGCCGACCCAGCCGAGCGCACCCGAGTGCACGTGGCCGACCGTCCAGTCGGTGTAGTGCGACAGGGCGTTGACGGTCTTGATCGACATCAGCGGGCCCTCGAAGGTGCTCATGCCGTAGAACGACAGCGACACGATCAGGAAGCGCAGCACCGGGTCGTCGCGCAGCTTGTGCCAGGCGCCCGACAGGGTCATCATGCCGTTGATCATCCCGCCCCAGCTGGGCGCCAGCAGGATCAGCGAGAACAGCATGCCGACCGACTGGGTCCAGTCCGGCAGCGCGGTGTAGTGCAGGTGGTGCGGGCCGGCCCACATGTAGGTGAAGATCAGCGCCCAGAAGTGCACGATCGACAGCCGGTAGCTGTAGACCGGGCGCTCGGCCTGCTTCGGGATGAAGTAGTACATCATCCCCAGGAAGGCGGCGGTCAGGAAGAAGCCCACCGCGTTATGGCCGTACCACCACTGCACCATCGCGTCCTGCACGCCGGCGTAGGCCGAGTACGACTTCATCCAGCCGGCCGGAATGGCCGCGCTGTTGACCAGGTGCAGCAGCGCCACCGCGATGATGTAGGCGCCGTAGAACCAGTTGGCCACGTAGATGTGGCGCACCTTGCGGATGCCGATGGTGCCGAAGAACACCACCGCGTAGGCCACCCACACCGCGGTGATCAGGATGTCGATCGGCCACTCCAGCTCGGCGTACTCCTTGCCGGAGGTGTAGCCCAGCGGCAGGCTGATGGCCGCAGCGACGATCACCGCCTGCCAGCCCCAGAAGGTGAACGAGGCCAGCCTGGGCAGGAACAGCGGCACGTGGCAGGTGCGCTGCACCACGTAGTAGCTGGTGGCGAACAGCGCGCTGCCGCCGAACGCGAAGATCACCGCGTTGGTGTGCAGCGGACGCAGGCGCCCGTAGCTGAGCCAGGGAATGCCGAAGTTCAGTTCCGGCCAGGCCAGCTGGGCCGCGATGAACACGCCAACCAGCATGCCCACCACGCCCCAGACGACCGCCATCAGCGAGAACTGCCGCACCACGGTGTCGTGGTACTGGGCAGGGGAGGATGAAACGTTCATCGGGAAAACACCTCTTGTGGAGACCCTTCGAGTGTCGGGGTCGATGGCTTGCGCCTGGTTGATGAAAGTCAACGGCTCCGGCTCCGGGGGCGCGCCCCTTCAGCCCTCGTCGAGGATACGTTGCGCCTCGGCGTCGACCGACTCGAACTGCCCGCGCCAGACGGCCCAGGCCAGGGCGCCCAGGATCAGCAGGCCGAGCACGACCGAGAGGGGGATGAGGAGGAAAAGAATGTCCATGGGTCCGAGGGGATGGGGCGCCAGGCGCTAGGCGCCAGGCGACAGGGGGGCACGCTCCGGTCGCGACAGCCGGGCGGCATTGGCGACCACCAGCAGCGAACTGGCGGCCATGCCCAGGCCGGCCAGCCAGGGCGGCATCCAGCCAACCAGCGCCAGCGGCACGCAGACGGCGTTGTAGCCGGCCGCCCAGGCCAGGTTCTGGCGCACGATGCGGCGGGTGCGGCGCGCCAGCGCCAGCACCGCCGGGATGGCCTCGAGCTGGCCGCCCAGCACCACGAAATCGGAGCGCGATTGTGCCAGCGGCACGCCCTGCCCCATCGCGAACGAGACGTCGGCGCGCGCCAGCACCGGCCCGTCGTTCAGCCCGTCGCCCACCATCGCCACCCGGCGGCCCCGGTCCTGCTGCCCGCGCACGTGGTCCAGCTTGTCCTCGGGCGATTGCCGCCCCCAGCTCCATTCGATGCCGGCGCGCCAGGCCAGCCGGCGCACGGCGCGGGTGCGGTCGCCGGACAGCAGCTGCACGCCGAAGCCGCGCTGCTGCAGGCGCTCCACCGCCGGCGCCGCATCCTCGCGCAGCGATTCGTCCAGGCTGAAGGTGGCCAGCCAGCCGTGCTCGTCGGCCAGGTGCGCTTCCGCCACCGCGCTGCGGCTGTCGGGCGCGCTGCACAGGGCGGCCGAACCGAGCCGCAGGCGCTGGCGCGGCCCGCCATCGCCGGCCGCCACCGTGCCCTCCAGGCCCTGGCCGGCGATCTCCCGCACCCCGCTGGCCTGCCAGCGGCCGGGCCCGCTGGCCGCGGCCAGCGCGCGCGAGGCCGGGTGCAGCGAATGCCCCGCCAGCGCCGAGGCCAGCTCCAGCGCCTCGTGCGGCAGCAGGCCGGCCCGGGTGCGCACATCCATCACCGACATGCGGTCGCGCGTGAGCGTGCCGGTCTTGTCGAACACCACGGTGTCGACCGACGCGGCCGATTCCAGCGCCTCCAGCCGCCGCACCAGGATGCCGCGCCGCGCCAGCGCCCCGGCCGCCGCCAGCGTCGCGGCCGGGGTGGCCAGCGACAGCGCGCAGGGGCAGGTGACGATCAGCACCGCCACCGCGATGCCCAGCGCATGGCCCGGGCCGGAGGGCCACCAGGCGGCGGCCGCCGCCACCGCGGCCGCCAGCACCGCCAGCAGGAAGGGGCCGGCGACGCGGTCGGCCAGCCGGGCCAGCCGCGGCTTGTCGACCGAGGCGCGCTCCATCAGCGCCACGATGGCGGCGTAGCGGGTGTCCTCGCCGACCTTCTCGACCCGCACCAGCAGCGCCGCCGCCAGGTTGTGGCTGCCGGCGATCACGGCGTCGCCGGCGCCGCGCGGCAGCGGCCGCGATTCGCCGGTCAGCAGCGCCTCGTCGGCCCGGCTGTCGCCTTCCAGCACGGTGCCGTCGGCCGGGAACGCCTCGCCCGGCAGCACGCGCACCACGTCGCCGGCCCGCAGCCGCCGCACCGCCACCCGCTCGAACGCGCCGTCGGCGCGCCGGCGCTCCACGCTGGCCGGCAGACGGCGCATCAGCGCCTCCAGCGAGCCGGCGGTGCGGTCGCGCAGGCGCTGCTCGAGCAGGCGGCCGGACAGCAGGAAGAACACGAACATGGTGACCGAGTCGTACCAGACCTCGGCACCGAGCGGCCCGGCCGGATCGATCGTGGCGATGCTGCTGGCGCCGAAGGCGATCAGGATGCCCAGCGTCACCGGCACGTCCATGCCGATGCGCCGGTGGCGCAGATCGCGCCAGGCCGAGGCGAAGAACGGCTGGCAGGAGAACAGCAGCACCGGCACGGTGAGCATCCAGGAGGCCCAGCGCAGCAGCGAGGCGATGTCGGGCGTCATCTCGCCCGGCTCGGCGATGTACGCCGGCACCGCGTACATCATCACCTGCATCATGCAGAAGCCCGCCACCAGCCAGCGCCACAGCAGCTTGCGGCGCTCGCGCTGGCGCGGCTGCGCCTGCAGTTCGTCGCCGGCGGGCAGGCCGCGGTAGCCGGCCTTCTCCAGCGCACGCCACCAGTCGGACGGCTGGCTGCGCTGCGGCGTCCAGACCACGCGCGCGGTGGCCGTGCTGCCATTGACCTGCACCGATTCGACCCCGGCCAGCTGCCCGATCGCCTGCTCGATGGTCAGGGTGCAGGCGGCGCAGTACATGCCCTCGATGGCGATGTACGACTCCCACCAGCCGTCGCGGCCGGCCAGCGGCCGGCTGAATTCCTGCCAGGCACCGGGCTCGTCCAGCACCGGAGCCCAGTCGGGGGGCGGCACGGCCGCATCGATCGGCAAGGCGAGGGGTACGGACGGCATGCGGCAAAGGGTAGCGGCGGGATGCTAGCTTCCAGTTGACCAAAGTCAATCAAGGCCCTGCGCTACGCTGCAAGATCGAGGAGAGCCCCGCCATGTACCAACGCATCCTTGTCGCCACCGACGATTCCAGCCTCTCGCGCAAGGCGGTGAAGACCGCCATCGGCCTAGCGGCGCCGCTGCAGGCCGAACTGGTGGTGCTGCACGTGGTGCCGCGCTACCCCACCGACTTCTTCCAGGGCGCCATCGCGATCGAGCCGGAGGACATCGCCCGGATCGAGGGGCAGTGGGCCGACAAGGGGCAGTCGGTGGCCGATGCCGCGGTGCGCGCCGCGCAGGCGGCCGGCGTGCGGGCGCGCGGCGTGGTGGCGCAGTCGGATGCGGTCGCCGATGCCATCCTGAGCGCGGCCAAGAAGCACCGCTGCGACCTGGTCGTGATGGCCTCGCACGGGCGCCGCGGCCTGCAGCGCCTGCTGCTGGGCAGCGAGACCCAGCACGTGCTCACGCGCGGAAACCTGCCGGTGCTGGTGCTACGCTAGCCCCATCCCAACAGACCCCAACAAGGAGCCCTTCCCATGCGCATCGTCCTCGCCGCCGACGGCAGCAAGTACACCAAGAAAGCCCTGGCCTTCCTCGCCACGCACGAATCGCTGGCCGGACCCGAGGACGAGATCCTGGTCATCAACGTGCAGCCGGCCATGCCGCCGCGCGTGCGCAGCATGGTGGGTACCGCCGCCGTCAACAGCTACCACGAGGAAGAGGCCGAGAAGGTGCTGTCGCCGATCCGCAAGTACCTCGAGCGCAAGGGCCTGAACCACCGCTGCGACTGGAAGACCGGCGAGCCGGCCTCGCAGATCGTCGGCGCCGCCAAGCGGTCCGGCGCGCACATGATCGTCATGGGCACCCACGGCTACGGCATGATCGGCCGCGCCGTCATGGGCAGCGTCGCCCAGCGCGTGCTGGTCGATTCGCAGGTGCCGGTGCTGCTGGTCAAGTAGCGGCCGAGGGCACGACCCGACGTTGCGCCGGGTCCGCTGACGCGCCGCCGGCCCGATTGACTTCGGTCAACCGCCTTCTGCGCCAGCCCGGCTGTCGTGGGCCGAGATGAAAGGCGCCTGGACGCTCACTTCCAAGCTGGTCGTCAACGGGATCGCCTTTCTCGTGGTGGCGCTCACCTCCACCGGGCTGACGCTGTGGGTGAGCTGGCGCCTGGAAGGCGGCGCCGCGGCGGTCAACGAGGCCGGGCGGCTGCGCATGCTGACCTACCGGCTCGCCTCCACCGTCGAGCACGGCGACAGCGCCGGCGCCCAGCGCATCGCCCACACCTTCGACGGCATCGTCGACCTGCTCGACCGGGGCGACCCCGGCCGCCCACGCTCGTGTCGGTGCCGATCCGGCTGCACGACCAGGTGCTGGGCGAGGTCAACCTGTTCTTCACCGGCACGTCCGATGCGGCCGCCTCCGACCGCGAGCTGCTCGACGCGCTGGCCGGCCACCTGGCCGGCGCCATGGAGGGGCTGCGCGCCGGCGCGCTGGAGCGCGAGGCCGCGGTGACGCAGGAGCGCACGCTGCTGGCCAGCGAGCTGCACGACTCGATCGCGCAGTCGCTCGCGTTCCTCAAGATCCAGGTGCAGCTGCTGCGCGCAGCCCTGCAGCAGCGCGACCGCGCCGCGCTCGAACGCGTGGCCGGCGAACTCGACACCGGCGCGCGCGTGCAGGTGCAGTCGCAGCCGGGCGGCGGCTGCTCGATGCTGCTGGAGCTGCCGCCGGCCGGCACGGCCGCTTTCGAGGCGGCGCGCGAGGAGGCCGTGGCATGAGCGCCAACCCGCCGTTCCGCCTGCTGGTGGTCGATGACCACACCCTGTTCCGGCGCGGCCTGGTGGCGCTGCTGGCCAGTCAGCCCGGCGTGCAGGTGGCCGGCGAGGCGGGCGACGCCGGCCAGGCCGTGCGCGAGGCGCAGCGGCTGCAGCCCGACGTGATCCTGCTGGACAACCACCTGCCCGGCGTCACCGGCATCCAGGCGCTGGCCGGCCTGCGCGAGGCCTGCCCGCAGGCCGTGGTGCTGATGCTCACCGTCAGCGAGGACGAGCTGGACGTGCAGGCCGCGCTGCGCAACGGCGCCCAGGGCTACCTGCTCAAGACCATCGACGGCGAGGACCTGGTGGCCGCCATCCGGCGCGCCATGGGCGGCGAGACCGTGGTCAGCCCGGAGCTCACGCCGCGGCTGCTGGCGGCGCTGCGGCAACCGGCCGTGGCCGCGCCGGCCGACCCGCTGGCGGTGCTGTCGGCGCGCGAGCAGGAGGTGCTGCAGGAGATCGCGCGCGGCGCCAGCAACAAGGAGATCGCACGCAGCCTGTCGATCGCCGAGACCACGGTCAAGATCCACGTGCAGAACATCCTGCGCAAGCTCGGGCTCAGCTCGCGGGTGCAGGCGGCCGTGTTCGCCAGCCGGCTGCAGTAGCGCCGGCCGCCTTCAGTCGCCCAGCGGCACCGACAGCGACATCGCCGCGCCCCAGCCGGGCTGGCTGCCGTCCTGCAGCGACACCCCCAGCGACAGGTCCAGCCGGCGCGCCAGCGGCCAGCGGGTGGCCAGCTTGAGGGTGGCATCGGGCAGCGCGGCATCCCAGGCCAGCGAGCGCGTGTAGCTCAGGTCGGCGCGCGCCGAGCGACCCAGCTTCCAGCCGGTGGCGGCCCGCAGTGCGGCGCGCGGCTCCATGCCGCCGCCGGTGTTGGTGAAGCCGCGCTCCGAGCCGTCCCAGCCCAGGCGCCAGTGGCCGTCCTCGCCGCCCTGCACCCAGCCCATCGCCCAGCGCAGGCCCGAGCCCTGCCCGCCGGCCGCCTGCGCCACGCTGGCCTGCAGCGTGCCGGCGCCGGCGGACTGCACCAGTTCCACGCCGTGGGCGACGCGCTCGGCCATCCACTCCGCGCGCGCTTCCGCCGTCAGCCCCTGCAGCAGCCCGACGCGCCAGCCGGCCGCCGCGAAGCCGCCCGGCTGCTCGCGCAGCCGGCCAAGCTCCACCTCGTAATCGGTGGCGCCGGGTTGCAGCGTCTGCGGCCCTTGCACCGGCGGGCCGCCGGCCAGCGCGCCGGGCGCCAGCAGCGCGCGCGAGTCCTGCATCGCCGCACCCGCGGCGTCGCGCAGGCGCAGCGCCGGCGGCAGCGCGAGTCCGCCCGGAGGCCAGGGCTGCGAGGGCGCGAATCCGGGCAGGTGGACGCCGTTGTCGGTGTCGGGCGGCGGCGCGCGCCAGGCCAGCGGCCGGCCGAAGCGCAGCCCGGTCAGCGCCACCGGCTGGCTCCAGCCGCCGCCGCTGCCGTGGGTCTCGCCCACCACCAGCGTCTGCCAGGGGCCGGGCAGCTGCGAGGCCCAGTTCGCGTCCAGCCGCTGCAGCGGCGCCTGCGCGGCCGGGTCGATGCGCAGGCTGCCGCGCAGCGTGCCGCGGCCGGTGTCCAGCGCGCCGTCGAGCCGGCCGGCGGGCGGGCCGGACCCCGCACCCAGCGGCTCGTACTGGATCCGCAGCCCCGGCGCCGGCGACAGCACCGCGCCGGAGGGCGCCGCGGACGCGAGCGGCAGCACGTCCTGCGCGCCGGCGCACGGCAGCAGCAGCGCCGCGGCAAGCGCGGCGATGCAGGGGGGCGAAGGGAGGGCACTGGGGACGCAGGACATCGGGGGCTCCAGGCGCGGCCATGCTAACGGCAGCCGTCCTGCAGGCCGATCGTGCGCCGGGACGCCGGCGCCTTGCAGCGCGCGGGCGTGAAGGATGTCGCAGGGATGTGCGGCGGGATCGCGTCGGGCGCGCGGGACAGGTTGGCGCCCGTTCGAGGCTGCAGGCGCGTTGCGGTGGATCCCCCGCCTGCGCGGGGGATGGCGGGTCATGGCGGGGGACGACGCGTCATCGCGGGGGGCGACAGAGCCGACCCAACCTGCCGCAGATCGACGACTACTACGAGCCCTTCACCTTCGACTACGAGCACCTGCAGGCGGCGCCGGAGATGAAGGCGGCGCCCACCGCGCGCCCGCGCAGCCTGGTCACCGGCCAGCGCATGCAGAAGATCGAGTGGGGCCCCAACTGGGAGGAAATCCTCGGCGGCGAGTTCTCCAAGCGCAGCAAGGACGCCAACTTCGCGAACTTCGAGCAGGTCCAGAAGGCCATGGTCGGCCAGTTCGAGAACACCTTCATGATGTACCTGCCGCGCCTGTGCGAGCACTGCCTCAACCCGGCGTGCGTGGCCTCCTGCCCGTCCGGATCGATCTACAAGCGCGAGGAGGACGGCATCGTCCTGATCGACCAGGACAAGTGCCGCGGCTGGCGCATGTGCGTCTCGGGCTGCCCCTACAAGAAGATCTACTACAACTGGCAGACCGGCAAGGCCATGGTGTCGGGCGGCCTGCTCGGCTTCGCCGGCGTGACGATGCTGCTGCACCGCCGGCTGGGGGATCCGCGCATCCGCGCGACCTCGCGCACCGGCGACATCGTGCTGCTGGGGCTGCGGTGGCTGCAGTTCGCCCTCGGCCTGGCCACCATCCCGCTGTCGACCCAGCACCTGGACGGCGGCATGATGATGGTGCGCCAGGGCCTGCTGCCCGGCACCGTGGTGCTGCAGTCCCCGGCCCTGACCGATGCCGAGCAGTCGGTGATCGAGGCGATGGTGGAAGCCGAAGTGCCCACGCGCCAGCCCACCGAAGAAGAGGCGTGCCGCTACTACGAGGGCCACGGCGAGCGCTTCGTCGGGGACGCCCAGGCCTGCTGCGCCACATCCTGTTCGCCGTGACCGAAAAGGTCGACGTCCAGGCGCTGGCGGCGCGGGCCGAGCAGGCGCTGCTGGAACTCACGCGCAAGGACGCATCGCCGCACCGCTTCGGCGAGCTGGCGCGCGAGCTGTCCAACTGCCCCAGCGGCGGCCAGGACGGCGAGCTGGGCTGGCTGGGCCCGCGCGAGTTGGCCGAGGAGCTGGCCCACGAGCTGTTCCACGCCCCCGGCGCGCAGCAGCACACCGGGCTGAAGCCGCGGCTGGTGCGCGCAACGTGGGGGCCCTCGTGCCGCCTTACGACGGCTCGCGCGGCCTGCACGGTACGATGGCGGCCGTGGAGTTCGCCGTGCTCGCCCTGGAGGTCGAGCACATCGTGGTGTGCGGCCACAGCCACTGCGGCGCGATCCGTGCCGTCTACGAGGGCGTGCCCCCAGGGGCCGTGGTCCTCAAGGAGTGGCTGAAGCTGGCCACCGATGCCGCCTTGCCGGTGTGCTCCACCCCCGAGGACCTGCGCCGCACCGAGCAGCGCTCGGTCGAGCTGCAACTGGAACGTTTGATGGATTACCCGATGGTGCGAGAGCGCGTCGAGTCCGGGCGGCTGGCGCTGCACGGCTGGCACTATGTGATCGAGACCGGCGAAGTGCATGTGTTCGATGCGGCGCAGGGCGGCTTCGTGCCGGCCGCGCAGGCTTCGCATGCCGGCACCGGCCCTTATCCTCCCCACGTGGAGGCGCCGCAACCGGCTGCGTACCCGGCGGCATGAGCGCGCCGGGCCGCTCCCAAGCGCTCATCCCGAAGCACGTCGTGCGGAGGGTCGTCCAGTGACCGGATTGCGCAAGCTGGCGCAGGCGCTGCGCGGCGCCTTCGCGTTCGTGCTGGTCTCGGCCAACACCCTGTTCTGGTGCCTGGTGCTGTTCGCGCTGGCGCTGGTGAAGCTGGCCCTGCCCTTCGAGCCGGTGCGCCGCCGCCTCGATCCGCTGCTCAATGCGGTGGCCACCGCCTGGATCGCCTGCAACACCGGCTGGATGCGGCTGACGCAGCCCACCCGCTGGCAGGTGCAGGGCGGCGAGGGCCTCAAGCCCGGCGGCTGGTACCTGGTCAACGCCAACCACCAGAGCTGGGTCGACATCTTCGTGCTGCAGCGCGTCCTGGGCCGGCGCATCCCGCTGCTGAAGTTCTTCCTGAAGCAGGAACTGATCTACGTGCCGGTGATCGGGCTGGCCTGGTGGGCGCTGGACTTTCCGTTCATGCGGCGCCACGGCAAGTCGGCGCTGCGGGCCAACCCGGCGCTGCGCCGGCAGGATGCCGAGACCACCCGCCGCGCCTGCGAGAAGTTCGCGCTGGCGCCCACCAGCGTCACCAACTTCGCGGAAGGCACGCGCTTCACCGCCGCCAAGCACCGCGGCCAGCGCTCGCCCTACCAGCACCTGCTCAAGCCCAAGGCCGGCGCGCTGGCCTTCGCGCTGGGCGCCCTGGGCACGCGCTTTCGCAGCCTGGTGGACGTGACCATCGTCTACCCGGCCGGTGCGCCCACGTTCTGGGATTTCCTGTGCGGCCGGGTGCCGCAGGTCCGGGTCCACATCCGCGAGCTGGCCATCCCCGAGGTGTTCTGCAGCGGCGACTACGAGGGCGACCCGGCGCTGCGCTCGTCGTTCCACCAGTGGCTGGACCAGCTGTGGCAGGACAAGGACCGGCAGATCGCGCAGATGCGTGGCGAGGCCGACACGATCTGGCGCAAACCCGGCGCGACCTCCGGGCCGGGGTGAGCCGGCGGCCCCGGCGCGCGCCCTGCGCTCGCCTAAGATGGAGGCCGCAAGCCGCAAGCGGCTGCCGCCACCGGCGGCCACGCCACCTGCGCTGCACATTCCTTCCAAGAAAAACCGGGCGACCCGAGCCCCTGCAGGTCGCCTTCATCCTGCACGCCCATGATTTTTCAATCCGTCGCCGCCAGCTTCCCGGGCCGGCGCGCCAGCAACGACGACGTGGTGGACCTCGTCCGCCATCACTCCACCGGCTTCGAGGGCGACCTCGAGAAGATGCTGCGGGTCGTCAAGACCCTGCTCGACCGCAGCGGCATCGTCCACCGCCATTGGCGCGAACCCGGTGAACGGCCGATCGACCACCTGGCGACCGCGGTGCAGGAGGCGCTGGAGCCCTCGGGCCTGCGGCCCAAGGAGGTCGACCTGCTGGTGTACGTCGGCATCGGCGGGGGCTTTCGCGAACCCGGCAACTCGTACATGGTGGCCCAGGCGCTCGGGCTGCACCGGGCCCAGTGCTTCGACATCATCGATGCCTGCATGAGCTGGACCCGCGCCCTGTCCGTCGTGGACAGCCTGTTCAAGGCCGGCGGCTACCGCAATGCGCTGGTGGTGAACGCGGAGTTCAACATGACCGAGGGCACGGCCGGCTGCCCCGAGAACTACCGGGTGCGCAACCTCGACGAGCTGGGCTACCTGATGCCCTCGTACACCATCGGCGAGGCCGCCACCGCCACCCTGCTGCTGCCGGACCAGCCGGACAACTTCCAGATCACCTTTCGCACCCGGCCCGACCTGGCGGACCTGTGCATGATCCCGACGGCCGGCTACGAAGGCTATTGCCAGCTCACCGAGGCCGTCGCGGCGCTCGGCGAAGGGCGCTTCAACGCCCGTGGCACGGAATTGCACGACCACATGGCCAAGGAGATGCCGCTGCTGATCCAGAGCGCCGGCGACTACCCGGCCCGGGCCGACGTCGTGTTCACCCATGCCTCGTCGACGCCGGCCTGGGACAACGTGGGCCGGCAGCACGGCTTCGCCGAGAAGATCTTCCATGCCTACCCGCAGACCGGCAACGTCGTCTCGGCTTCGATCCCGGCCGCCATGGCGCTGGCCCGCAAGGCCGGCAAGCTGTCCAGGGGCGACAAGGTGATGTGCCTGATGGGCAGCGCCGGCATGTCGTTCGCCCTCAGCCGCTTCGTGTTCTGAGCGCCGCGAGGCCGCCTGCATGCTGAAGGACCTGTTGCGCCGGTTCGATGCCGCCCTGCGGGAGAGCACGACCGCGTCGGCCCGCAGCATGGTGGTGGCGGCCGGCGTCGGCGCGGCCGTCTTCACCGGCTACGGCATCCTGTGGCTGCACGTCACGCCGGTCGAGCACGAGAGCCTGGGGCTGCGCGCCATCGCGGTGCTGCTGTGCCTGGCCGTGTTCCTGAGCCCGCACTGGCCGCGCCGGCTCCAGCCGCTGCTGCCGTGGGTCTGGTTCGCCGGCGTGATGTACACGCTGCCGTTCTATGCCACCTACCAGCTGCTGGGGAGCAACTACTCGGTGCTGCGCTCGATGCTGGAAGTCACGATGGTGTTCTTCGTCATCGTGGTCTTCCCGCACTACCTGCTCGCGCTCGCCAACATTGCCCTCGGGATCGGCCTGGGGGTGCTGGCCGGCTGGCTCACGATCCCCGGCTTCGGCGCGCTCAACCACGCCATCGTCAAGTCGGTCCACATCCAGGCGCTGGTCTATACCGCCACCGCCGGGCTGCTGTTCATGCGCAGCAACCTGGCGGGCATGCTGGCGCGGCAGCGGATCGACACGCTGAAGGACCTGGCCGGCTCGATCGCCCACGAGCTGCGCAACCCGCTGGGCCAGTTGCGCCAGCGGCTGGAGACCGTCAACCGGAGGCTGCCCCGGCCGGCCGCGGACCGCCCCGGCGCCAGCCTGTCGGCCGATGACCTGAACGCCCTGCACGAGGAGCTGGCCGAAGGCCGCTTCGCGATCGAGCGCGGCCTGCAGATGATCGCCATGACGCTGGACGAGATCCATGCCAAGCCGCTGGACAACTCGAGCCTGCGCTACCTGTCGGCCGAGTGCACCACCCGCAAGGCCCTGGACCGGTTCGGCTACGACAGCGCCGACCATCGCGCCCGCGTCGAGCTGCACGTGGCGCAGGACTTCGTGTTCAAGGTCGACGAGACACGCTATGTGTTCGTGCTGTTCAACCTGCTGAAGAACGCGCTCTACTACTTCGCCAGCCATCCGCAGGCCCGCGTCCGGGTGGTCGTGGACCGCCACTGCGTCACCTTCGAAGACACCGGCCCGGGCATGAAGCCGGAGGTGCTGGCCCGCGCGTTCGAGTCGTTCCACACCTCGGGCAAGGCCGGCGGGACCGGACTGGGGCTGTCGTTCTGCAGGCGCACCATGCAGGCGTTCGGGGGCGACATCGGCTGCGAGTCGGAGCTGGGCCGGTTCACCCGCTTCAGCCTGTACTTCCCGGCCGTTCCCGCCGCGGAGATCGCCGCGCACGAAGCGCAGGTGCTGGAGCGGGCCCGGCTCGCCTTCGCCGGCAAGCGGGTGCTGGTGGTGGACGATGTCCCGGCGCTGCGCGAGACCACGCGCGCGCTGCTGGCGCCGCTGGACGTGCAGATCGAGGAGGCCGGGAACGGGCAGCAGGCCCTGGAGAGGCTGGCGCGCAGCCCGGTCGATGCGATCGTCCTCGACCTGGCCATGCCCGTGCTGGACGGCTACGGCACGGCCGAGAGCATCCGCTCCGGGCGCATTCCCGGCCTGGCACGGGTGCCGATCGTCGCCCTCACCGCCGAACCCGCGGCGGTGGCGCTGGCCAAGCTGGAGCGGGTCGCCGTGGACGCAGTGGTCGGCAAGCCGTGTTCCCAGGTGCAGCTGCTCGAAGCCCTCTGCCGGGCCCACGAGCACGCCCGCGAGGCCGACGAGCGCGACCGGGCCGCCGCCGGCCTGGCCGGCAAGACGATCCTGGTGGCCGACGATGACGCCTTCAGCCGCCGCTACCTGCGCGTCCTGCTGGAGCAGCACGGCATCGAGGTGGCGGAAGCCGAAGATGGCGCCGCCGCCTTGCGCAGGCTGCAAGCCGCGCCGGTGGACGCGGTGGTGACGGACCTGCACATGCCGGCGCTCGACGGCATCGGGCTGGCCCAGGCCGTGCGCGACTCGGATCTCGCCCGCAAGCCGGTGCTGATCGCGCTGAGCGCCCGCGACGACGCCGCGGCGGTCGAAAAGGCCCGCGCGGCAGGCATCAGCGACTTCGTCTCCAAGCCGGCCCAGCCGGGCGACCTGCTCGCCAAGCTGGCCCGGCACCTGGGCGCCGGCAGCCGCGCGGCCGTTTCTGCGGCCGCTGGCCGCCCGCCCGTGCCCGACCTGCGCGAGGAACAGCTGCTCAACGCCAGCCGGCTGGAAAGCCTGCGCCGCGTCGGCATGCTCGAGGACGATGTTCCGCAGGCGATCCAGGCGTCGCGGATCCTGATCGACGAGCTCCAGGAGCCGCTGGCGCAACAGGACTTCGAAGCCACGCGCGAGCTGCTGCATTCGCTGGTCGGGATCTGCGGCAACGCCGGCTTGCACAAGCTGCACCAGGAGACGCGATCGCTGTACGCGCAGCTGGTCGAGAACAGGCAATGGCCCGGGCCGGGCTGGCACGACAAGCTCGTCCACCTGCACGCGCGGACGCAACAGGCGTTCCGTGCCGGCTATCGCCCGGCCGCGGAGCAGCTGTCCGGCTGAGAGAGACCCTGCGGCCGCCCCGGCGGCGCGCATGCAAGTACCGTTGGGCCATTCCGGCACGTTCGCCGGCAGCCGGAAATGAGAATGGCCCTGTCGCACCAGCCAAGCCCGCCGCGCGAGGACGCGCCCTCCCTGCTGTGGGCCCCGGGCCCGGCGCAGGTCCAGGCCTCGCGGCTGGCGGGCTACCAGCGCTGGCTGTCCGAACGCCACGGACTGGCCTTCGATTCGTACCAGGCGCTGTGGCTGTGGTCGGTCGACCAGCTGGAGCCCTTCTGGCGCAGCATCTGGGACTTCTTCGAGGTGCAGGCCAACGGCTCGCCCGAACCGGTGCTGGGCCGGCGCACCCTGCCGGGGGCCCAGTGGTTTCCCAACGCCCGCCTGAACTACGCCGAGCACATCTTCCGCCAGGCAGCGGCCGATCGCCCGGCGCTGATCGCGCGCGACGAGCAAAGCGCGCTGCGCGAGGTGTCGTGGGAAGAGCTGCGCCGCCTCACCGGCGCCTTCGCGGCCACCCTGAAGGCGCGCGGCGTGCGACCCGGCGACCGGGTGGCCTCCTACCTGCCCAGCCGGGTCGAGACGGTCGCCGCGATGCTGGCCTGCGCCAGCATGGGCGCGATCTGGTCGAGCTGCGCGCCGGACATGGGTCCGTCGGTGCTGCTGGACCGCTGGACGCAGATCGAGCCGTCGGTGCTGCTCGCCGCCGACAGCTACAGCTACAACGGCAAGGTGCACGATCGCGCCGCGACGGTGGCGCAGTTGCTCGACCAGCTGCCCAGCGTGCACACCGTGGTCCACGTGCCGGGGCCGCTGGCGCCCGGGCGCGCTACCGGCTGGCACGACGCGCTGGCCTGGGCCGAGGCGGTCGCCGGCCCGGCCGAACTGCGCTTCGAGCGCCTGCCGTTCGAGCACCCGCTGTGGATCGTGTACTCCTCCGGCACCACCGGCCTTCCCAAGGCCATGGTGCATGGCCATGGCGGCATCGTGCTGACGCACCTGAAGACCCAGGCGCTGCAGCACGACGTGCGGCCGGGCGACCGCATCCTGTTCCTCGGCGGCACCGGCTGGATCGTCTGGAACCTGCAGCTCGGCGCCCTGCTCGCCGGCGCCAGCATCGTGCTGTACGACGGCAACCCGGCCTGGCCCGACGGCGAGGCGCTGTGGCGCTTCATGGACGAACAGGGCGTCACGCTGTTCGGCTGCGGCGCGGCGTTCCTGGTGAACTGCATGAAGCAGGGCCTGCGCCCGCGCGACTTCGCCCGGCTGGCGCGGCTGCGCGCCATCAACGCCACCGGCTCGCCGCTGCCGCAGGACGCCTACCGCTGGGTGTACGAGGCGGTCAAGCCGGATGTCTGGCTGGCCTCGATCAGCGGCGGCACCGACATCGCCTCCGGCTTCGTGGCCTGCGCGCCGTCGCTGCCCGTGTTCGCCGGCGAGATCCAGTGCCCCGAGCTGGGGGTGGCGGTGTACGCCTACGACGAGGCCGGCCGGCCGGTGCACGACGAGGTCGGCGAACTGGTCGTCACCCAGCCCATGCCGTCGATGCCGCTGTTCTTCTGGAACGATCCGGATGGCCAGCGCTACCGCGACAGCTACTTCGACACCTGGCCCGGGGTCTGGCGCCACGGTGACTGGATCCGCTTCACGCCGCGCGGCACGGCCGTGATCTACGGCCGCTCGGACAGCACCATCAACCGCGGCGGCATCCGCATGGGCACGGCGGAGATCTACCGCGTGGTCGAGGCGCTGCCGCAGGTGCGCGACAGCCTGGTGGTGGACCTGGAGTACCTGGGCCGCCCCTCGGCCCTGCTGCTGTTCGTGGTGCTGGCACCCGGTGCGTCACTGGACGACGCCCTGCGCAACGAGCTGCTCGCCCGCATCCGCAGCGCCGCCTCGCCGCGGCACGTGCCGGATGCGGTGTACCAGGTGGACGACGTGCCGCGCACGCTCACCGGCAAGAAGATGGAAGTGCCGGTGCGCAAGCTGCTGCTGGGCGCGCCGGCCGACAAGGTGGCCAGCCGCGACGCCATGGCCAACCCCGACAGCCTGGACTTCTTCCTGCGCCTGGCCGCGCAGCGCGCTCCGGGCGGGCGCTGACGCGTTACTTGCCCAGGTTTTCCGCGCCGGGCCGCTCGGCGCGCCCGGTGTCCCGCGGGCGCGAGGAATCGCTGGCCATGGCGCGGTCCGGATTGGCTGCTGTCGGCGTCCAGCCCGCGCGCGACGCGCTGGCGCCGCCCGCCTGCCGCCAGCCGCCAGCCGGGGTGGCGCTCGCCGCCATTTCCTCCGCGTGCACGCCGACGCCGGCCTCGTACACCATCTTGCCGCCCAGCCAGCCGGACACCAGCAGCATCGCGATGGCGACCAGCGACAGGACCAGCGGCGTGCCGGCGGTCGCTGCTTCGGCCATGCGCAACCAGGCATTGACGACATACAGGACCACGATCGCAAGGTTCAGGCCCATGTGGGTGAGCGCGGTGGAGAAGATGGGCTTGTCGCGCAGCGACATGAGATCGACCAGGCCCGGGATGGCCGCCGCCAGCGCACCGATGATGCCGCCGACCATCGCGTACAGCGAAGCGGTCTGCCAGCTCGCCAGCGCTCCCGAACGCAAGGCCAAGAAGTCGCAGACCAGGGAGAAGATCCACAAGCCGATCGGGATGGACACCAGCATCGGGTGGATCGGATGTCCGGCTATCTGGGCAGGTGTGCGCATGGCGGTGCTCCCTTTCGTTCCTCCCCACTCTGGCCGCATCGCAGCCGGGCTGCCGTAGGACATCTCTTGGACTTTCCCGTGGTCCTGTCCTGCAAGCGGGACTGGAAGAGCCTGCTTGGATCGCCCGCGCGGACGTGGCGCGGGCGGGCCCGGCCCAGCGGCGCCGCAGCTTCGCCTTCGGCCACCGGCCGCTAGGGGCCGGCGGACTCGCTGGGCACCGCCGCCTCCCAGAACGCCTCGGCTGCGCGGCCCGCCGCGTCGCGCTGGCGATAGAGGCGGATCTCCAGGTCCACCGCCCAGGGCCCCTCCGCCGCCGCGGCCACCAGCCGGCCCGCGGCAAGGTCCTCCTCGACCAGCGTGCGGGGCAGCCAGGCGATGCCGCGGCCGTCCAGCGCCATCGACCGCAGCACGGAAGCCAGGTGGGCGCTGAAGACGACGTGCGAGGCCATGACCTCCAGCCGGCCGCCCAGCACCGAACGCACGACCCGGCCCATGCCCGATTCGTCGGTGTAGGCGAGCAGCGGCACGCTCGCCTGCGCCGGCCCGTTCTCCAGCCGGTGCAGCGGGCCGCCCTCGGCCCCCGGCCTGGACACCGGAACCAGTTGATCGCCGCCGATGCGGGCGCACCGGTAGGCGTGCGAGTCGAGCGGGCCGCGCGCACCCGGGTGGGCATGGGCCAGCACGAAGTGGACCTTGCCCTCCTGCATCTGCGCTTCGCAGCGCGCCAGCACGTCGGAGGCCAGTTCGACCGGGCCCAGCGCGAGCCGGGCCTCCAGGCTGCGCAGCCAGCGCGGCAGGAAGGTGAACGACAGCGCGTGCGTGCTGGCGATGCGCAGGGTGGCCGAGCGCGCCTGCGCCACCTGCCGGGCCTCGCCCGGCAGCCGGGCGGCCCGGGCCACCAGGTCCTGGGCCACGCCCCGGAACCATTCGCCGGCCTCGGTCAGCCGGGCCGGCTGGGTGCTGCGGTCCACCAGCGGCGCGCCGAGCCATTCCTCCAGCGCCCGCACGCGCCGGCTGAAGGCCGGTTGCGAGCTGTGCCGCTCCTGCGCGGCCCGCGAGAAGTTGCCCGTGGCGGCCAGCGCCAGGAAGTCCTCGAGCCAGGTGAAGTTGAAGTTCATGGGCGGTTCGTGCGGTGCATGGAAGCAGCCAAAACGAGCATTGGCGCCGGCGCGGTCGAACGGCGAACATCGGCGCCGTTCCAACCCAGGCTCTGCCGCCACGCCATGAAGATCGTCGAAATCCGTGAAAAGACCGTCCCCATCAGCTCGTCGATCCGCAATGCGTACATCGACTTTAGCAAGATGAACCTGAGCCTCGTGGCGGTCGTCACCGACGAGATCCGCGACGGCAAGCCGGTGATCGGCTACGGCTTCAACTCCAACGGCCGCTACGGCCAGGGCACCCTGATGCGCGAGCGCTTCATCCCGCGCATCCTGCAGGCCGACCCCGCCTCGCTGGTCGACGACGGCGGCGACAACCTCGATCCGCACCGGATCTGGGCCGCGATGTTCCAGAACGAGAAGCCGGGCGGCCACGGCGAGCGCTCGGTGGCGATCGGCACCATCGACATGGCGGTCTGGGATGCGGTGGCCAAGATCGAAGGCAAGCCGCTGTTCCAGTTGCTGGCCGACCGCTACGGCGACGGCAAGCCCGACCGCAAGGTCTTCGTCTACGCTGCCGGCGGCTACTACTACCCGGGCCAGGACCTGCGCAAGCTGCAGGACGAGATGCGCAGCTACCTCGACCGCGGCTACACGGTGGTCAAGAAGAAGATCGGCGGCGCCTCGCTCGACGAGGACCTGCGGCGCATCGACGCGGTCATGGAGGTGCTGCAGGACGGCCAGAAGCTGTGCGTGGACGCCAACGGCCGCTTCGACCTGGACACCGCCATCGCCTATGCCAAGGCGCTGTCGCGCTACGACCTGTTCTGGTACGAGGAGGCGGGCGATCCGCTCGACTTCGAGCTGCAGGCCACCCTGCGCAACTACTACGCCAACCCGATGGCGACCGGCGAGAACCTGTTCTCCATGCAGGACGCCCGCAACCTGATCCGCTACGGCGGCATGCGCCCGGACCGCGACTGGCTGCAGTTCGACTGCGCCCTGAGCTACGGCCTGGTGGAGTACCTGCGCACGCTGGAGATGCTCGAGCAGCACGGCTGGTCGGCCCGCCGCTGCATCCCGCACGGCGGCCACCAGATGTCGCTGAACATCGCAGCCGGCCTGGGCCTGGGCGGCAACGAGTCCTATCCCGACCTGTTCCAGCCCTATGGCGGCTTTCCCGACGGCGTGAAGGTCGAGGACAGCCACGTCACCCTGCCCGAGCTGCCCGGCATCGGCTTCGAGGGCAAGTCGGACCTGTACCGGGAGATGAAGGCGCTGGCGGGCTGACCGGCGATCCGCGGAACGGGGGCGCGCTGCTGAGATGCGAGCGCTGGATTCCCGCCCGCCTTCGCCTTGGGCACGCGTTGATGCCTGTTTGCACCCGTGGTGCGTTTCCCGCGGCGGGCGGCGTCTGGCGGGGCTGATTTGTGGGGCGCCGCGAAATTTCTCCGGCCTGGGGCAGCGCGCCGCAGGCGCGCGACCGTGCTCTGACTGGCGGCATCTGTTTGAGCAGCGCGACGAAGGAGCGCAGCGAGTTATGCCGCCCGCCCCAGGCCGGAGAAATTTCGCGGGAAGCCCCTGCGAGCGACAGCGAGCAGGGGCCGCCACACCATGAAGCACCGCCAGGCGCCGCCCGCCGCGCCCCCCGATCGCCGTACGGATTCTTTTCGCGCGTTGCGGTGGATCCCCCGCCATCGCGGGGGATGACGCGAGGGTAGCGGGGAATTCGAGGTCTCAGGTCACCAGCAGGTACAGCGTCACCAGGATGCAGATTCCCGCCACGATGGCCCAGATGGCGGGCCAGCTGTCGCCCTCCTTCGTGTCTTGCACCGACACGCTCTTCATCGGGTCGGTGCCGTGGAAGTCCTTGCCGTAGGTCTCGTCGGTGCTGCGGTGCAGGGCGGGGTTGAGCGCTTCGCGGCCGGCGCCGTCGTCACCGGTGGGGGTGGTGTTGCTCATGCGTTTCCTCCTGCAGCGAAGCCGGGGCCGTGGCGCGCAAGCTCCAGCGCACCATGAATTCGAGGCAGGCCTGGGCCGGATCGGCGGCGCCCGAAACGCGCGACATCAGGTTCACCCAGTCCTCGGGCGAAGCATGCCGCTCGAAGCGCGACACCGCAAGGCGGGCGAAGGCCTCCGGCTGCGAACCGGCCGCCTCGATCTCGTGCGCGAGCGCCGACGGCAGCGCGGCCGCCGCCCCCTCGGCATGCGCCAGCAGGTCGCCCAGCATCACCACAGCTGGGCCTCCAGTTCGCCGGGCGTCAGCGACACGCCTTCCAGCTCGGCAGATGCGGCCAGCGACGCGGTGTAGCGCGCCGCCGCCAGCGTCCACGAGCGCGCCTCCAGCATGTCGGCGATGCGCGCCTCCACCAGTTCGAACGGCAGCTCGCGCCCGGGAATGCGCCGCTGCAGCCGCAGCACGTGCCAGCCGAAGCGCGAGCGCACCGGCTCGCGGCCGGTCGTGCCTTCCGGCAGCGCCTCGATCGCCGACTGCACGACCGGCACCAGTTCGCCCGGCTGCAGCTGCCCGAGCGAGCCGCCCTGCATCTTCGACGGACACGACGAGAACGCCTGCGCCGCTTCGGCAAAGGCGGCCGGGTCGTCGCCGACCTCCTGCGCGATCAGGCGCGCCTGCCGGTGCGCCTCGGCCCAGCCGGCCTCGTCGCCGCTGCCGGGCTCGATGAGGATGTGGCTGGCCTCCAGCAGCGGCGGCGTGCGGAAGCGCTCGCGACGCTGCTCGTAGACGCGCAGGCACTCCTCGCGCGTGGGCGTGGCCGGCGCCGCCTGGGTCTCCAGCACGGCGCGGATCAGTGCCTCCTCGTCGACTTCGCGGCGACCGGCTTCGTCGGTCTCGGGTTCGGCGGCCAGGCCGAGGCGGCGCGCCTCCTGCAGCAGCATCTCGCGGATGGCCAGCGCGCGGGCCGCCGCACGCCAGGCGGCGGCCGGGTCGGGCGCCGGGTGCTGCTGCGCCTCCTCGGCGATGGCCTCGGGCGGGATGGGAGTGCCGTTGACGCTGACGCTGACGTAGGCCGGCGGCAGCGCCGGTTCGGCCGTTGCTTCGCCGCGGCGGTGGATGCGGATGGTGGACGTGGTGCCACCGCCCCCGCCGCCACTGCCGCAGCCACAGCCGCCGCTGGAGCAGGCCGACGGCATCTGCGGCTCGGGCCGCGCAACGGGCTTTGCGGGCGTGAGGGCTTCGTTCATGTCGGCTGCCCGCTTTGCGACTGGGCCCGCGACACCACCTCGCTGGCATAGGGCTGGCCCAGGCCGGTGGCGTCGGACGGCGGACGCGGCCGGCCCAGCGGCGCGCGCGAACGGGCGATCTGGTACCCGGGGCGCAGCAGGAACCAGATCGGCACGCTCCAGATGTGCACCAGCCGGGTGAACGGCGTGATCAGGAACAGCACCAGCCCCAGGATGATGTGCAGCTTGAAGATCACGCCGACTTCGTCGAGCTGGCCGGGCGCACCCGGGTTCAGCGTGAGGATGCCGTGCGCCCAGCCCATGAGCTGCACCATCTCGCGGCCGTCCAGGTGCTGCATGCTCCAGTAGATGGTGCCCACCCCCATCACCAGCTGCACCCAGATCAGCGCCAGCACCGCGATGTCGCCCCATGAGGAGCTGCGCCGGATGCGCGCGTCGAACAGGCGCCGGTGCAGCAGCAGCGTGCAGCCGGCCAGCGCCGACACGCCGGCGATGCCGCCCACCAGCATGGCCATCATCTGCTTGTTCTGGTTGGTGAAGCCCACCGCATGGAACACCCAGACCGGCGTCAGCAACCCGACGAAGTGGCCGAAGAACAGCACGATCACGCCCAGGTGGAACAGGTTGGAGCCGATCAGCATCTGCTTGCGGCGCAGGAACTGGCTGGACTGCGAGCGCCAGCCGTACTGGTCCTTGTCGAAGCGCAGGATGCTGCCCACCACCATCACGATCACGGCGACGTAGGGGAACCAGCCGAAGGCCATCTGGTTGAGAAAATCATTCATGTCAGTCCTCCATGGCGGCCATCGCGAGCCGCGGCGTGGGAAAGCAGGCCCGTTAGCGTCCCATCGCGGCCTTGAGCCGCTGCACGAGGCCGCCTGCGGCCTGCGGCGCCGGCGCGCCGCTGAACGTCACCGGCTCTTCCTGCCACACCTCGTCCAGCGACTTCGCCTCGTGCGCCGCCAGGCGCTGGCGCACCTCGTCCAGCGCCTGCGGATCGGGCGCGCCGGCACCCAGCTCCAGCAGGGCGGTGAACACGGCGGCATACGGCGTGCCGCGCTGCTGCAGGCGCTCGGCCAGCGCGCCGAACACGTGGGCCGGCTGGCCGAGCCACTCGCGCGCCTCGCCCGGCGGCAGGAAGGACACGAACTCCAGGAACAGCGGCAGGTAGTCGGGCAGCTCGCTGCCCTGCATCAGGAAGCCGTGGTCCTGGTAGCGCCGGGCCAGGTCCACCAGGGCCTGGCCGCGTTCGCGGCTCTCGCCGTGCACGTGCTCGAACAGGTGCAGCGACAGCGCGCCGGAGCTGTCGAACAGCGAGCTGTAGTGCTCTTGCAGGTCCCAGATGTCATGCGCGGACAGCCGCACCAGCAGCGGCTCCAGCGCGCGCAGTTCGCGCGCGCCGAGCGCGCCTTCGGTCTCGAGCGCGGCGCGGATCTCCGGCACCGCGGCTTGCAGTTCGGCACTGGGATAGCCCAGCAGTGCGCTCAATGCCTTGGCCGTGAGTCTCATGTCGGCACGTCCATGTCCTTGTGGCGCGGCGTCTGCCTGGGACCGCCGCCGAACAGGTTCAGCCCGCTGCGCCCTTCGGTCTGGTCGCGGAAGCCGAAGCCGGTGGAGCCGCGCAGCCAGTAGGCGTCTTCCTCCAGCTCGCGCCGCACCGTCGGGATGACGTAGCGGTCCTCGTAGTTGGCGATCGCCATCACCTGGTACATGTCCTCCAGCGTCGCGGCGGACAGGCCCACGCGCGCGGCGATCGACTCGTCGATGCGGCCATCGACCCGCTTGGCCCGCATGTAGGCGCGCATCGCCAGCATGCGCTCCAGCGCCGCCGCCACCGGCGCCTCGTCGCCGGCGGTCAGCAGGTTGGCCAGGTAGCGCAGCGGGATGCGCAGCGAGCGCACGTCCGGCATGCCGTCCCTGGCCGACAGCTTGCCGGCCTCGGCCGCCGACTGGATCGGCGACAGCGGCGGGATGTACCAGACCATGGGCAGGGTGCGGTACTCCGGATGCAGCGGGAAGGCGACCTTCCACTCCTTCATCATCTTCCAGCAGGGCGAGCGCATCGCGGCCTCGATCCACTGGCGCGGCACGCCGTCGATGGCGGCCTGGCGCTGCACCTCGGGGTCGCGCGGGTCCAGCATCAGGTCCAGCTGCGCCTGGTACAGCGCCTTCGGGTCCTCGACCGACGCCGCCGCCTCGATGCGGTCGGCGTCGTACAGCACCACGCCCAGGTAGCGGATGCGGCCCACGCAGGTCTCCGAACACACCGTCGGCTGGCCGGTCTCGATGCGCGGGAAGCAGAAGATGCACTTCTCGCTCTTGCCCGAGGACCAGTTGTAGTAGATCTTCTTGTACGGGCAGCCCGACACGCACATGCGCCAGCCGCGGCACTTCTCCTGGTCGATCAGCACGATGCCGTCTTCCACCCGCTTGTAGATCGCGCCCGACGGGCAGGAGGCCGCGCACGACGGGTTCAGGCAGTGCTCGCACAGGCGCGGCAGGTACATCAGGAAGGTCTGCTCGAACTGGCCGTAGATCTCCTTCTGGATGCCCTCGAAGTTCTGGTCGTGCGAGCGCTTGGCGAACTCGCCGCCCAGCATGTCCTCCCAGTTGCCGCTCCACTCGATCTTGTTCAGCACCTCGCCGGTCACCAGCGAGCGCGGCTTGGCCACCGGCTGCGCCTGCAGCTCGCCGGCGCTCTGCAGCCAGCCGTAGTCGTAGGTGTAGGGCTCGTAGAAGTCGTCGATCTCCGGCAGGTGCGGGTTGGCAAAGATCTTGGCCAGGATGCGCCACTTGGAACCCAGCCGCGGCTCGATCTTCCCGTTCTTCTTGCGCACCCAGCCGCCGCGCCAGCGCTGCTGGTTCTCCCAGTCCTTGGGATAGCCGATGCCGGGCTTGGACTCGACGTTGTTGTACCAGGCGTATTCCTGGCCCTCGCGGTTGGTCCAGACGTTCTTGCAGGTGATCGAGCAGGTGTGGCAGCCGATGCACTTGTCCAGGTTCAGCACCATCGGGATCTGCGCGCGGACTTTCATCGCACCACCTCCTTGCGGGCGACCACGCCCTTGCCCCAGTCGGCGCTGCCGCCGCCGGCGTGCACGGCGTCATCGGCCGCCTTGTCGAACCAGTTGACCTGGCTCATCTTGCGCACGATGACGAACTCGTCGCGGTTGGCGCCCACAGTGCCGTAGTAGTTGAAGCCGTAGGCCAGTTGCGCGTAGCCGCCCACCATGTGGGTGGGCTTCATGTTGATGCGGGTGACCGAGTTGTGGATGCCGCCGCGCTGGCCGGTGATCTCGGAGCCGACCACGTTCACCAGCTTCTCCTGCGCGTGGTACATGATGGCCGTGCCGGCCATGATGCGCTGCGAGACGATGGCGCGCGCCGTCAGCGCACCGTTCATGTTGAAGACCTCGATCCAGTCGTTGTCCTCGATGCCGGCCTCGCGCGCATCCACCTCGCTGACCCACACCGTCGGGCCGCCGCGGCTGAGCGTGAGCATGATCAGCGACTCGGTGTAGGTCGAGTGGATGCCCCACTTCTGGTGCGGCGTCAGGATGTTGAGCTGGATCTCGCGGTTGCCGTTGGGCAGCTTGCCCAGCACCTGGCGCACGGTGCGGGTGTCGATCGGCGGGCGCCAGGTGACGAAGCCCTCGCCGAACGCCAGCATCCAGGGGTGGTCCTGGTACAGCGACTGCCGCCCGGTGAGCGTGCGCCAGGGGATCAGCTCGTGCACGTTGGTGTAGCCGGCGTTGTAGCAGACCGCCTCGCTCTCGATGCCCGACCAGGTCGGCGAGGAGATGATCTTGCGCGGCTGCGCGGTGATGTCGCGAAAGCGGATCTTCTCCTCGTGCCGTCCCTCGGCCAGGTGGGCGTGCTCGCGCCCGGTGGCCTTGGCCAGCGCCTCCCACGCCTTCACGGCGACTTCGCCGTTGGTCTCGGGCGCCAGGTACAGCACGGCTTCGCAGGCCTCGATGTCGGTCTCCATCCGCGGCCGGCCGGCGGCCGGACCGTCGGGCACCGTGCCGTTGAGCGCCTTCAGCCCGGCCACCTCGTGCCGGGTGTCCCATTGGATGCCCTTGGAGCCGTTGCCCAGCTGGTCCAGCGCCGGCCCGAGCGAGGTGAAGCGCGCGTAGGTGGCCGGGTAGTCGCGCTCGACCAGGAACACGTTCGACATGGTCCGGCCCGGCTGCGGCTCGCACTCGCCGCGGCCCCAGTCGCGCGGTGCGTAGGGCTGGGCGATCTCGCCCTTGCTGTCGTGCTGCAGCGGCTGCAGCACCAGGTCGTGCTCCACGCCCAGCACCTCGGGCGCCACCTGCGAGAACTTCTCGGCGATGCCGCGGAAGATCGCCCAGTCGGTACGTGCCTCCCAGGCCGGGTCCACCGCCGCCGTCAGCGGGTGGATGAAGGGGTGCATGTCGGTGGTGTTGAGGTCGTGCTTCTCGTACCAGGTGGCCGTGGGCAGCACGATGTCGGCGTAGATGCTGGTGGTGCACATGCGGAAGTCGATGTTCACCATCAGGTCCAGCTTGCCGACCGGCGCCTGCTCGTGCCAGACCACTTCCGTCGGCTTCTGGATGCCGGCGCGCACGTCGTCGGTGCCGACGATGCCGTGCAGCGAGCCGATGAAGTGCTTGAGAAAGTACTCGTGGCCCTTGCCGCTGGCGCCCAGCACGTTGCCGCGCCAGAAGAACATGTTGCGCGGCCAGTTGACCGGGTTGTCCGGGTCCAGGCAGGCCAGCTTGACCTCGCCCGACTTCAGCAGGCGCGGCACCTCCTGCTGGATGTCGGCACCCGCGGCCTTGAGCCGGCGCCCGAGCTCGATCGGGTTGGCCTGCAGCTGCGGCGCCGACGGCAGCCAGCCCATGCGCTCGGCGCGCACGTTGTAGTCCAGGATCGCACCCGACCAGTCGCCCGGCGGCGCGGTGGGCGACAGGATGTCGTCGATGCGCAGCGTCTCGTAGCGCCACTGGTCGGTGTGGGCGTAGAAGAAGCTGGTGGCGTTCATCTGGCGCGGCGGCCGCACCCAGTCGCTGGCGAAGGCGATCGGCAGCCAGCCGGTCTGCGGCCGCAGCTTCTCTTGGCCCACGTAGTGGCTCCAGCCGCCGCCGCTCTGGCCGACGCAGCCGCACATCACGAGCAGCGAGATGATCCCGCGGTAGCTCATGTCCATGTGGTACCAGTGGTTCAGCCCGGCGCCCAGGATGACCATGGACTTGCCCTGCGTCTTCGCCGCGTTGTCGGCGAACTCGCGCGCCACCTGGACGATGCGCTCGCGCGGCACGCCCGTCACCTTCTCGGCCCAGCCCGGCGTGAACGGCACGTCCTCGTCGAAGCTGCGCGCCACGTTGGCGCCGCCGAAGCCGCGGTCCAGGCCGTAGCTGGCGCAGAAGAGGTCGAACACGGTGGCGACCTTGGCCTTGCCGCCGCCGGCCAGCTCGATCTCGCGCACCGGCACGTGGCGCAGCAGCACCTCCTCGTGCGCGGTGGCGACGAAGTCGTGCGGCGCCTCGCTGCCGAAATAGGGGAAGGCCACCGGCACGATGCCGTCGTTCTGCTTCTCGAACGTCCGCAGCAGGCGCACCTCGCGGCCCTGCCCGTCCTTTTCCTCCAGGTTCCACTTGCCCTGCTCGCCCCAGCGGAAGCCGACCGAGCCGAGCGGCGCCACCATCGTGTCACTCGCCTCGTCGAAGGCCACGGTCTTCCAGTCGGGATTGTTCGATTCGCCGAGCGAGTCGACCAGGTCGGCGGCGCGCAGCAGCCGGTCGGGCACCAGCCGGCCGCCCTGCTCCACCAGCTTGACCAGCATCGGGAAGTCGGAGTACTTGCGGGTGTAGTCCTCGAAGTACGGCACCTGCCGGTCGAGGTGGAACTCGCGCAGCACCACGTGGCCGAAGGCCAGGGCCAGCGCGGCGTCGGTGCCCTGCTTGGGATGCAGCCACATGTCGGAGAACTTGGCCGCCTCGTTGAAGTCGGGCGCGATCACCACGCTCTTGGTGCCGCGGTAGCGCGACTCGGCATAGAAGTGCGCGTCCGGGGCCCGGGTCATCGGGATGTTGGAGCCCCACACCAGCAGGAAGCCGGCGTTGTACCAGTCGGCGCTCTCGGGCACGTCGGTCTGCTCGCCCCAGGTCTGCGGCGACGACGGCGGCAGGTCGCAGTACCAGTCGTAGAACGACAGCAGGTTGGCGCCGATCAACGACAGGTAACGCGATCCTGCCGCGTACGAGATCATCGACATGGCCGGGATCGGCGAGAAACCGGCGATGCGGTCCGGCCCGTATTCCTTGATGGTGTAGGCGTTGGCGGCGGCGATGATCTCGTTGACCTCGTCCCAGCCGGCCCGCACGAAGCCGCCGCGGCCGCGCTTGCGCACCCAGTCCAGGCGCTTGTCCGGGTCGCCGACGATGGCCTTCCAGGCCGCCACCGGGGTCATCGTTGCGCGGGCCTCGCGCCAGTGGCGCAGCAGGCGGCTGCGCACCAGCGGGTACTTGATGCGGGTGCCCGAGTACAGGTACCAGCTGTAGCTGGCGCCGCGCGGGCAACCGCGCGGCTCGTGGTTGGGCAGGTCGGGCCGGGTGCGCGGGTAGTCGGTCTGCTGGGTCTCCCAGGTCACGATGCCGCCCTTGACGTAGATCTTCCACGAGCACGAGCCCGTGCAGTTCACGCCGTGGGTGCTGCGCACGATCTTGTCGGCGGCCCAGCGCTTGCGGTAGGCGTCCTCCCAGGACCGGCTCTCGTTGGTGGTGATGCCGTGGCCGCCGGAGAAGGTCTCCCGGGCCTGCCGGAAGTAGGTGATTCGGTCGAGGAAATGGCTCACCGCAATCCTTTCGTGGGGACAGCCCGCGCGGGCGGGCTCAGGCCGGCACGCGGGCCGGGTGGAGCACTTCGGTGCGGCGCACCTCGGTGAAGTACATCCAGATCAGCGACACCCAGACCACGCCGTACAGCAGCATGAAGGCCGAGGAGCGGATGCCGGTGACGTCCAGCAGCGCGCCGAACAGGATCGGCAGGACGAAGCCGCCCAGGCCGCCGGCCAGGCCGACGATGCCGCTGATGGCGCCGATGTTGTGCGGGAAGTCGTTGCTGATGTACTTGAAGACGCTGGCCTTGCCGAAGGCCCAGGCGATGCCCAGCACGAACATCAGCGCGGTGAAGGCATAGACGTTCAGGCCGATGTGGAAGGTCTTCGGCCCCTCGACCGTGAGGATGGTGAACTGCGTCTGCGGGTAGGACAGCAGGAACAGGCAGATCCAGCTCACCCACATCACCCACCAGGTCACGCTCTGCGCGCCGTACTTGTCCGACAGCGCACCGCCGATGGCGCGCAGCACGCCGCCCGGGAGCGAGAAGCAGGCCGCCAGCAGGGCAGCGATGCGGATGTCCAGCCCGTACTCGCCGACGTAGTACTGCACCATCCAGAGCGACAGCGCGACGTAGCCGCCGAACACGATGCTGTAGTACTGGCAGTAGCGCAGCACGGCCGGGTCCTTCAGCGCCTTGAGCTGCTGGCCGAAGCTGACGTGCGACGGCACCTGGTGCGCCGGGTCGCTGTAGCTGAAGAACCAGAACAGCAGCAGCGCGCCCAGCATCACCGCCGCGTACACCTGCGGCACCATGGCCCAGCCGAAGGCGACCACCAGCACCGGCGCGACGAACTTGTTGACCGCCGCGCCCGAGTTGCCGGCGCCGTAGACGCCCATGGCCAGCCCCTGGCGGCTCTTCGGAAACCAGCGCGCCACGTAGGGCGTGCCGACCGAGAACGAGCCGCCGGCCAGGCCGACGAACAGGCCGATCACCAGGAAATGCCAGTAGTCGGTGGCACATGACATCAGCCAGATGGCGGGAATCGTCGCCGCCATCAGCAGCGCCATGACGACGCGGCCGCCGTAGCGGTCGGTCCAGATCCCCAGCGGCACGCGCACCAGCGAGCCGGTCAGCACCGGCGTGGCCGTCAGCAGGCCGAACTCCGTCGCGTTCAGGTTCAGTTGCTGGCGCAGCGGGATGCCGATGACGCCGAACATCATCCAGACCATGAAGCAGACGGTGAAGGCCAGCGTGCTCACCGCCAGCACCGACCAGGCCTGGCGCCCGATGGGAGCATCGGCCGCCGGTGCCGCGCTCAATGGGGATTGAGTCGTCGCCATGCTGCCGGGCAGATTAGCAACCGCTGCGCCCGCCGGGGTACCGGTGTAACAGCGGGCCCGGCGCTCGGCCCGGATCCCGGCCGCGACGCGCAGGGGCATCGGCGCGGATGCGGGCCGTCCAATCCATGAGCCGTGGGCTTACATGCGCTGACAGCCCGAACACCCCGTCGCCGCGCGCCGCTAGATTGCGGCCAAGCCGCCCATGCAGACCACCCCGCCTTCGAGCAGCGCGCAGAGCGCCCGCCGCACCCTCCACATCTGGACCCCCGAGGACAAGGCCTTCTGGGAGCAGGAGGGCCAGGCCATCGCGCGCCTCAACCTGTGGATCAGCGTGCCGGCCCTGTTCCTGGCGTTCGCGATCTGGCAGGTGTGGAGCGTGGTGGCCGTCAACCTGCCGGCGCTGGGCTTTCGCTACACGACCGACCAGCTGTTCTGGCTGGCGGCGGCGCCGGCCCTGTCGGGCGCGACGCTGCGCATCTTCTATGCCTTCATGGTGCCGCTGGTGGGCGGTCGGCGCTGGACGGCGATCTCCACCGCCTCGCTGCTGATCCCGGCCATCGGCATCGGCATCGCCGTGCAGGACAACACCACCAGCTACCCGACCATGCTGATGCTGGCGCTGCTGTGCGGCTTCGGCGGCGGCAACTTCTCCTCCAGCATGGCCAACATCAGCTTCTTCTTCCCGAAGGAGCGCAAGGGTTCGGCCCTGGGCGTGAACGCCGGCCTGGGCAACCTGGGGGTGTCGGTGGTGCAGTTCCTCAGCCCGCTGGTGGTCACGGCCGGGGTCCTGGGCGTGTTCGCCGGCGGTCCGCAGACCATCGTCCGCGGCGGCCAGGAAGTCAACGTGTGGGCCCAGAACGCCGCCTTCATCTGGGTGCCCTGGATCGCACTGGCGTCGATCGCCGCCTGGTTCGGCATGAACGACATCGCCGAAGCCCGGGCCTCGGTGTCGGCCCAGGCGGCGATCTTCCGGCGCAAGCACAACTGGCTGATGTGCGTGCTGTACCTGGGGACCTTCGGCTCCTTCATCGGTTATGCGGCCGGCTTCCCGCTGCTGATCCGGGCCCAGTTCCCCGACGTCAACCCGCTGGCCTTCGCCTGGCTCGGGCCGCTGCTGGGCGCGGTGGTGCGGCCGTTCGGCGGCTGGCTGGCGGACCGCTGGGGCGGCGCGGTGGTGACGTTCTGGAACTTCGTCGCCATGGCGCTGGGCGTGGTGGGCGTGCTGTGGTTCCTGCCCTCGGGGCCCAGCGGCGGCAGCTTCGCCGGCTTCTTCCTGGCCTTCCTGGTGCTGTTCGTCACCACCGGCATCGGCAACGGCTCGACCTTCCGCATGATCCCGGTGATCTTCCTGACCCAGGCCCTGCGCGGCGTCGACCCGAAGGACACCGAAGCGGTGGCGCGGGCCACCCGCGAGGGCAACACCGAGGGCGCCGCCACGCTGGGCTTCACCGCCGCCATCGGCGCCTACGGCGGCTTCTTCATCCCCAAGAGCTACGGCACCTCGATCGCCAGCACCGGCGGCCCGGAGGCGGCGCTGTACGTCTTCATCGTCTTCTACCTGCTGTGCATCGCCCTCACCTGGTGGTACTACAGCCGCAAGGGGGCGGAGATGCCCTGCTGAGGCGCCGGCGCGGTAGGTGGCGGACCGGTGGCTCGGCGGGCGCGGCGCTGTCCGCCCGGCCCGCCAGGCGTTTTTCGGGGAAGCGCCCCAAAAGGTGTGCGGAATCGGCACCTTTTGACCCGGATCAAACGGCTCACCTCGGGTAAACCCTAAATTCTTCTCGACGGCTCACAAGGTTGTCGGCCCGCGGGGGCCACCCCCGCGAATCAGAGGAAGCAAGGTTCGAAGATGAAAGCCCCGAAGTTCGCCCCCACCGCCGTTGCCGTCGCCCTGCTGTTCGCGGCGGCACCCCTGATCGGCTCGGTCGGTGCGACCGTGGTGACCGGCAAGAACGCCGGCGCCGCCGCCCCGGCGACCGTAGCCGCCAAGGCCAAGGCCTCCGCCGCCGCCGGCCAGGTCCACAAGATCACGCTCAAGACCGGCATGGCCGGCGGCAAGATGGTCTACCTGGACGAGAAGGGCAACGCAAACCCGGTGCTCAAGGGCAAGGTCGGCGACACGCTGGAGATCACCATCGCCAGCGGCGAAGGCGCCGAACACGACATCGTGTTCCCCGAGCTGAACGTCAACTCGGCCAAGTTCAGCGGCAAGGCCGTGGTCAAGGTGAGCGTGCCGCTGACGAAGGCCGGCAAGTTCACCTACCTCTGCTCCATCCCCGGCCACAGGCAGATCGGCATGGAAGGCGTGCTGGAGGTCGAAGGCCCGGCCGGCGCTGCCGCGGCCGCCGCTCCGGCCGCGGTGAAGACGGTCGCCCTCGGCGCCGCCGCTGCCGACGCCAGGGCGATCGCCCCGGCTGCCGCCCACGCCGTGAGCATCTCGATGGACCCGAACGCGGTGCCCAGGTCGCCCGGCGCGCGCGCCCCGCAACTGGTGAAGTACCACATCGAGACGGTGGAACTGGAAGGCAAGCTGGACGACGGCACCACCTTCACCTACTGGACCTTCGGCAAGAAGGTGCCCGGCCCGATGCTGCGGGTCAAGCAGGGCGACACGGTGGAGCTGACCCTGGCCAACAACCCGAACAGCAAGGCGGTGCACTCGATCGACCTGCACTCGGTGACCGGCGGCCACGGCGGCGGCGAGCACACCCAGGTGGCGCCCGGCGAATCCAAGACGATCCGCTTCCAGGTGCTCAACCCCGGCCTGTACGTCTACCACTGCGCAACGCCTTCGGTGCCGCACCACATCTCGGCCGGCATGTACGGGATGATCCTGGTCGAGCCGCCGCAGGGCCTGCCCAAGGTGGACAAGGAGTTCTACGTGATGCAGGGCGACCTGTACACCTCGCACGCCTACGGCACCAAGGGCCACCACGAGTACAGCCACCAGCGCGCCGACGACGAGCTGCCCACCTACTACACCTTCAACGGTGCGGTGGGAGCGCTCGGCAAGGAGCACAAGATGAGCGCCAAGGTCGGCGAGACGGTGCGGGTCTACTTCGGCGTCGGCGGCCCGAACAAGGTCTCCTCGTTCCACGTGATCGGCGAGATCTTCGACAAGGTCTACAGCGAGGGCTCGATCACCACGGTCAAGAACGACGTGCAGACCACCCTGGTGGCCCCCGGCGGCGCGACCATCGTGGACTTCAAGGTCAACTACCCCGGCAAGTACATCCTGGTCGACCACGCCCTCTCGCGCGCCGGCAAGGGCCTGAGCGGCGTGCTGGAAGTCACCGGCCCGGCCGACTCGAAGATCTACCAGCCGCTGGACGGCGGCAAGCACGCGGACCACTGAACGGGTTCGCTGCGAGTGAGGAAGGGGCGCTTCGGCGCCCCTTTTTTCGTTCTCGGGCGCGTTGGGCTGGATCCTCCGCCTGCGCGCAGGACGCCCAGGCAGGAGCGGTAGACGACGAGCGGCGAGAGCGGCGCGACCGGCGCTTGACGTGCGTCAAGGAGGAAATCAGGCCCATCCCTAGCATTAGGTGCATTCCCAATGCACCTTCAAAAAAGGACTCCCATGACGACGGCAGCATCCCGCATCGACGTTCGCAGCATCGCCCCGCGCGAGCGCCATCCGCTGATCTTCTCCACCTTCGGCGCGCTCGCCACGGGCCAGTCGCTGGAGCTGGTCAACGACCACGATCCCCGGCCGCTGTACTACCAGTTCAACGACCAGATGCCCGGCCAGTTCGAGTGGACCTACCTCGAGCAGGGCCCCGAGACCTGGCGCGTGGCCATCACCCGCCTGAAGGCCCCGCACGGCACCAACGGCTCGTGCTGCGGCTCGTGCGGAGGCTGATCCCCATTCCCCACTTCAACTTCGGATGAAGACATCATGAAAAGCAACAACCTGTTGTGGCGCTGGCTGGGATTCATATTCGTCCTGTCCTTCGGCGCCCTCGGCTACCTGGGCTGGCAGATCTACCAGTCGGCCCCGCCCATCCCCAACCAGGTGGTCACCACCAAGGGCGAGGTGCTGTTCACCGGCGAGCAGATCCGCCAGGGCCAGCAGGTCTGGCTCGCGGCCGGCGGCCAGCAGCAGGGCTCCGTCTGGGGCCACGGCGCCTACCTGGCGCCCGACTGGTCGGCCGACTGGCTGCACCGCGAGGCGGTGGCGCTGCGCGAGCTGCGCGCCAAGGCGATCAAGAGCGATCCGGCCGCCCTGAGCGCCGGCGAGCGCGGCGCCGTCGATGCCTCCCTCAAGGAGGAGATGCGCGCCAACACCTATGACGCCGCCACCGGCAACGTCACGGTGTCGCCGCAGCGCGCGCAGGCGATCCGCGAGACTGCCGCGCACTACCTGGCCCTGTTCGGCAACGACCAGAGCCTGGACAAGCTGCGTTCGCAGTACTCGATGGTGGAGGACAACGTGCCGGACCGCGCCGACCGCGAGGCGCTGGCCGCGTTCTTCTTCTGGACCTCCTGGTCGGCCACCACCGACCGCCCCGGCGAGACCGGCCTGTCGTACACCAGCAACTGGCCGCACGAGCCGCTGGTCGGCAACACCCTGACCGCCTCGGCCGCCGTCTGGTCGATGGCCAGCATCATCCTGCTGCTGGCCGCCATCGCCGCCATGCTGTGGCTGTTCGGCGCCGGCAAGCACGAGGACGAGCCGCAGCCGCCCAAGGCCGATCCGCTGGCGGGCGTGGTCGCCACGCCGTCCATGAAGGCCACCCGCAAGTACTTCTTCGTGGTGGTGGGCCTGATCCTGCTGCAGATCGCGATGGGCATCCTGACCGCCCACTACACCGTGGAAGGCAACGCCCTGTTCGGCATCCCGCTGGGCGAAGTGCTGCCCTACGTGACCAGCCGCACCATCCACACCCAGGTCGGCATCTTCTGGATCGCCACCGCCTGGCTGGCCACCGGCCTGTACCTCGCGCCCATGCTGGGCGGCAAGGAACCGAAGTTCCAGAAGCTCGGGGTCGACTTCCTGTTCTACGCGCTGGTCGCCATCGTGGTCGGCTCGACCGCGACCGGCTGGCTCGGCACCCTGCAGCGCAGCGGCACCGACTTCTCCTTCTGGCTGGGCAACCAGGGCCTGGAGTTCACCAGCATGGGCCGCATCTGGCAGTACCTGCTGTTCGTGGGCCTGATCCTGTGGGCCGTGCTGCTGGGCCGCGCCCTGTGGCCGGCGCTGAAGACGCCGTCGGAGAGCCGCGGCCTGATCGCCATGGTGTTCCTGTCGGCCACCTGCATCGCGGGCTTCTACGCCACCTCGCTCACCTGGGGCCAGCACACCCACTACTCGATGGTCGAGTACTGGCGCTGGTGGCTGGTCCACCTGTGGGTGGAAGGCTTCTTCGAGGTGTTCGCCACCGCTGCCATCGCGCTGATCTTCACCAAGGTGGGCCTGGTGCGCGCCTCCAGCGCCAACCGCGCCATCGTCGCCGAGACCATCGTGTTCCTGTTCGGCGGCATCCTGGGCACGCTGCACCACCTGTACTTCACCGGCACGCCGACCTCGGTGATCGCCATCGGCGCCGTGTTCTCGGCGCTGGAAGTGGTGCCGCTGACGCTGATCGGCCTGGAGGCGCTCGCCACCTGGCGCCGCACGCAGGGCGTGGCCTGGCTGCAGGCCTACAAGTGGCCCGTGCTGTTCTTCGTCGCCGTGGGCTTCTGGAACACGGTGGGCGCCGGCCTGCTGGGCTTCGCCATCAACCCGCCCGCCGCGCTGTACTACGTGCAGGGCCTGAACATGACGCCGGCCCACGGCCACGCCGCCCTGTTCGGTGTCTACGGCATGCTGGGCATCGGCCTGATGCTGTTCTGCCTGCGCGGCCTGTATGCGCGCCACCTGCACGCCGACAACCTGCTCAAGCCCGCCTTCTGGGCGCTGAACATCGGCCTGGCCGGCATGGTGTTCTTGTCGCTGCTGCCGGCCGGCATCTACCAGGCCTGGGCCAGCATCACCGAGGGCCTGTGGTACGCCCGCTCGCCCGAGATCGTGCAGTCCGCCGTCATGCACACGCTGGTGTGGATGCGGGTGCCGGGCGACATCGTCTTCGCCGGGGGCGCCGCGATCCTGGCGGTCTACGTGCTGCGCCTGCTCGGCCGCGGCGGCCGGCGCGAAGCCAAGGTACCGGTGGGGGCTGCCACGGCACGCCGCTGACCGACCGAACCGGGGCCGGCGCGAGCCGGCCCTTTTTCCTTCTGCAGGACCCCAGCCATGAAACTCACCGCCTTCACCGACTACAGCCTGCGCGTGCTGATCTACCTGGCCAGCCGGCCCGGCCAGCGCGCCACCATCGCCCAGGTCGCCCAGGCCTTCCAGGTCTCGGAGAACCACCTGGTCAAGGTGGTGCACTTCCTGGGCAAGGCCGGCTGGCTGAAGAACGTGCGCGGCAAGGGCGGCGGCCTGGAGCTGGCCCGCCCGGCCGACCGCATCGGCATCGCCGACGTGGTGCGCGACGCCGAGGGCGACACCCGCGTGGCCGAATGCTTCGGCGGCCAGGGCAGTTGCGTGATCGGCCCCGTGTGCAAGCTGCGCAATGTCATGGGCGATGCCGTGGCGGCCTTCTATGCCGTGCTGGCCCGCTATACGCTCGAGGACCTGGTGCGCAACCGCGACGAGCTGGCCGCCATCCTGTTCCAACCCGTGGCCGGCCAGGAGCCGGCAAGGAGCCGCGCATGATCGAAGACCTGCCGTTCCCGTTCGAGCTGCCCGAGGAGCTGCAGCTGCCGGTGCTGGAGGCGCTGCAGCGCGTGGTCGATCCCGAGGTGGCGATGAACATCGTCGACGTCGGGCTGGTGTATGGCGTGCAGCTGGCCGGCCAGGAGATCCAGCTGGAGATCACCATGACCTCGGCCGCCTGCCCGGTGGCCGACGTCATCATGGACGACATCGAGCGCGAGCTCGACCGCGTCCTGCCGCTCGAGTACACCGTCCGCACCGAACTCGTCTGGGATCCGCCCTGGACACCCGATCGCATGAGCGAATCGGCCCGCAACTTCATGGGCTGGTGATGCGCCCGCCCGCCCGCGAGCGCCCCGGCCGCGGCGAGCCGGCTTCGCCCGCCGTCCGCGCCGGCGGCGTGGTCCTGCTGCTGTGCATCGCCGCGGCGCTGCTGTCCGCCGTGGCCGGCGGCCTGCTGCGCGCCGGCGTGCCGCTGGCCGGCGCCGGCGCGCCCGACTGGCTCGGACAAGCGGCGGTGCAGCACGCCGCGCTGATGATCTGCGCCTTCATGGGCACGGTGATCGCGGTCGAGCGCGCCGTCGCCGTCAAGCTGGCGATCGCCTGGCTGGCACCCGCGGCCTCGGCGCTGGCCGGGCCGCTGCTGCTGCTCGGGCATCCGGGCGCGGCCGGCGGCCTGCTGGTCGCGGCCGGCGCCGTGTTCGTCGGCGTCAACATGGTGGTGGTGCGGCGCCAGAACGAGCCCCACACCGAGCTGCTGCTGGCCAGCGCGCTGGCCTGGCTGGCCGGCAACCTGCTGTTCGCCCTGGGCTTCGCCCCGGCCGCGGTGGTGCCCTGGTGGTTCGCCTTCCTGGTGATGACGATCGCCGCCGAGCGGCTGGAGATGACGCGGCTGATGCGCCGCCGGCGCGGCGCCCTGCCGGCGCTGGTGGCCCTGCTGGCGCTGCTGGTGGCCGGCTCGACCCTGTCGGCCGCCGAGCCCGTGGCCGGCGGCGTGCTGTACGGCGCCGCGCTGCTCGGCCTGGCGCTCTGGCTGCTGGCCTTCGACATCGCCCGGCGCACCCTGTTCACGCACGGGCTGTCGCGCTACATGGCCGTCTGCCTGCTGGGCGGCTACGCCTGGCTGGCGATCGGCGGGCTGGCCTGGGCCGCCACCGCGCTCGGCGCGAATTGGCGCGACACCGCCCTGCATGCGCTGGGCCTGGGCTTCGTGTTCAGCATGATGATGGGCCACGCGCCGGTGATCCTGCCGGCGGTGGCGCGGGTCAAGCTGCTGTTCGGCTGGCCGTTCTACCTGCCGCTGGCGCTGCTGCACGGCTCGCTGCTGCTGCGGCTGGGCCTGCGCGGCCTGGACGCCGGCTGGCTGCCGCGCGGCGCCGGGCTGAACGCCGCGGCCATCGCGCTGTTCGCGGCGACGGCCGCCGGCGCCGTGGTCGCCTGGCGGCGGCGCCATGACCGCCCCCGCGCCGGCTGAGTTGATCTGCGTCAGCCTGCTGCAGCCGCGCACGCCTAGGATTTCGGCCCACATGCATCCTCCGAATTCCCCCCTCGACGAGACCCCCCGAACGACCCCTTGACCGAAGCCGAGCGCCTGCTGGCGCAGGCCGAGCAGCACGGGCTGGCCCCGCTGCGGCTGGCCGGCCGCCGCCTGCTGCCCATCGTGCAGGGCGGCATGGGCGTGGGCATCTCCGCCGGCGGCCTGGCCGGCACGGTGGCCGGCCTGGGCGGCGTCGGCACCATCGCCTCGGTCGACCTGCGCCGCATCCACCCCGACCTGTTCGAAGCCACCCGGCACCTGTCGGGCAAGTCCTGCAAGCCGCAGATCGACGCCGCCAACCTGGAGGCGCTGGACCGCGAGATCCGCCGCGCCCGCGGGCTGGCGCAGGGCCGCGGCCTGCTCGCCGTCAACGTCATGCGCGCGGTCGGCGAGTACGCCGGCTACGTCACGCAGGCGCTCAGGAGCGGCATCGACGCCATCGTGGTCGGCGCCGGCCTGCCGCTGGACCTGCCCGACCTGGCCAAGGATCATCCGGACGTGGCGCTGATCCCCATCCTGTCCGACGCCCGCGGCGTGCAGTTGGTGCTGCGCAAGTGGGACAAGAAGGGACGCCGCCCGGCAGCCGTCGTGATCGAGCACCCCGGCCATGCCGGCGGCCACCTGGGCGCCGCCCGGGTGGAAGACGTGTCCGATCCCCGCTTCGACTTCGACGTGGTGCTGCCCCAGGTGGTGCAGGTGCTGCGCGAAGCCGGGCTGGAGGACGTGCCCGTCATCGCCGCCGGCGGGGTGCGCAGCCTGGACGACATCCGCCGCGTGCAGTCGCTCGGCGCCTCGGCGGCCCAGCTCGGCACGCCCTTTGCGGTCACCCGCGAGAGCGACGCCGCGCCCGAGTTCAAGCGCGTGCTGGCCGAAGCCCAGCCCCAGGACATCGTCGAATTCACCAGCGTGGCCGGGTTGCCGGCGCGCGCCGTGCGCACCCCCTGGCTGGACAAGTACCTGCGCATGCGCGAGAAGCTGCAGGCGGCGGCCCACCTCAAGAGCCACTGCACGATGTGGTTCGATTGCCTGACCGCCTGCGGACTGCGCGACGGCAAGCCAGAATGGGGCCAGTTCTGCATCGACAAGGTGCTGGGCCATGCGCTGGCCGGCGACGTGCGCAAGGGCCTGTTCTTCCGCGGCTCGGGCGCGCTGCCCTTCGGCAGCGAGATCCGCTCCGTGCAGGAACTGTTCCGCTGGCTGGTCGCCGGCGTGCGGCCGCAACCCTGCTGACGCAGCCGTGACCCCGTTTCTCGCCACCCGGCGATCCTGAGAAAAGAAGCGACGACATGAAGAGAGACGACGCTCCCGCCCTGCTGGACACCACGCGCGTGCTGCCGCCGCAGCCGATCAGCGAGGACGTGCTGGCCGAGAAGTACCTCAAGGACGACGAGCGCACGATCGACGACCTGTACCGGCGGGTGGCGCGCGCGCTGGCCAGCGTCGAGGCCGAGCCCTTGCGCCCCGAGTGGGAGGCGAAGTTCCTGGCCAACCTGCAGGCCGGCGCCATCGGCGCCGGCCGCATCATGAGCGCCGCCGGCACCGGGCTGGAGGCCACGCTGATCAACTGCTTCGTGCAGCCGGTGGGCGACTGCATCCAGGGCCGCGACGACGACGGCCTGCCCGGCATCTACGAGGCGCTGCGCGAAGCCGCCGAGACCATGCGGCGCGGCGGCGGCGTCGGCTACGACTTCTCGGCGATCCGCCCGCGCGGGGCGGAAGTCAGGGCCACTGCCTCGCTCGCCTCCGGCCCGTGCAGCTACATGGACGTGTTCGACCACTCCTGCGCCACGGTGGAGAGCGCGGGGGCGCGCCGCGGCGCCCAGATGGGCGTGCTGCGCATCGACCACCCCGACGTGCTGGAGTTCATCACCGCCAAGCGCACGCCCGGCCGCTGGTCGAACTTCAACGTCTCGGTCGGCGTCAACGACGCCTTCATGCGCACCCTGGCCGAAGGCGGCAGCTGGGACCTGGTGCACCGCGCCCGCCCCGGCGCCGCGCTGATCGAAGCCGGCGCCCACCAGCGCGAGGACGGCCTGTGGGTCTACCGCAGCATCGCCGCCTCGCAGCTGTGGGACACGGTGATGCGCTCGGCCTACGACTTCGCCGAGCCGGGCATCCTGTTCCTCGACACCATCGACCGCGAGAACAACCTGCGCTGGTGCGAGAAGATCACGGCGACCAATCCTTGCGGTGAACAGCCGCTGCCCGCCTACGGCTGCTGCGACCTCGGCCCGGTCGTGCTGACGCGCTTCGTGCGCCATGCCTTCGGCTACGGCGGCACGCCCGCGTTCGACTTCGAGGGCTTCGAGCGCGCCGTCGCCACCCAGGTGCGCGCGCTCGACAACGTGCTGGACCTGACCCACTGGCCGCTGCCGCAGCAGCAGGACGAAGCGCGCGCCAAGCGCCGCATCGGCGTCGGCTTCACCGGGCTGGGCGACACGCTGGTGATGATGCAGTTGCGCTACGACCGCGAGGAAGGCCGCCAGCTGGCGGCGCAGATCGCCGAGCGCATGCGCGACGCCGCCTACGCCGCGTCGGTCGACCTGGCGATCGAGAAGGGCGCGTTCCCGAAGTTCGAGGCCGGGCCGTACCTGGACCAGGGCACCTTCGCCAGCCGCCTGCCGCAGGCGCTGAAGGACCGCATCCGCACCCACGGCATCCGCAACAGCCACCTGCTGTCGATCGCGCCGACCGGCACCGTCAGCCTGGCCTTCGCCGACAACGCCTCCAACGGCATCGAGCCGGCCTTCTCCTGGACCTACCGGCGCAAGAAGCGCGAAGGCGACGGCTCGCGCACCGAGTACGAGGTGATGGACCACGCCTGGCGCCTGTACGGCTCGCTCGGCGGCGACACGACCAGGCTGCCCGAGTACTTCGTCTCGGCGCTGGAGATGGACGCCGGCTCGCACCTGGCCATGATGGCCGCGGTGCAGCCCTTCATCGACACGGCGATCTCCAAGACCGTCAACGTCGCGGTGGACTACCCCTACGACGACTTCAAGGACCTGTACCGGCAGGCCTGGCAGTCGGGCCTGAAGGGGCTGGCCACCTACCGGCCCAACACCATCCTGGGCGCGGTGCTGGAAGCCGGCCCGGCCGCGGCGGCCGAGCCGTCACCGGCGAAATCCGACCCGATGCGCGCCGTCATCGGCAGCCGCCCGCGCGGCGCCCTGCCGGCGGTGGCCGAGAAGATCAGCTACTGGACGCAGGAAGGCGAGCAGACGCTGTACATCGTGGTGTCGTTCCTGCCGGTGGAAGGCGGGCAGGAGCGCGCCATCGAGTTCTTCATGCCGGTCGGCCAGAGCGGCGAGTCGCAGCAGTGGATCACCTCCAGCATGCGGCTGCTGTCGCTGGCCGCGCGCGGCGGCTTCCTCGACCGCGCTCTGGCCGACATGCGCAAGGTCGCCTGGGACCGCGGGCCGGTGCGGCTGGGCACCTTCCAGCGCGCCGACGGCGCCCAGGTGCCGCTGTGGCACGACTCGGAAGTGGCGGCGATCGCCTACGCGGTGCAGAACATCATCGCGCGCCGCCAGGGCCAGTCCGCCGATGCGGCCGCGGCGCCGCCGCTGGCCACCGCGCCGGCGCCCAGCGCCGTCATGCCGGGTGCCAAGTGCCCCGAGTGCGGTGCGCGCGCCATGATCCGCAAGGACGGCTGCGAGTACTGCACCTCCTGCGGGCACCTCGGGGCCTGCGGTTGACCGGCCCCCCGGCCGACCCGCTTCCTTCTGCCTGGCGGCCCGGGCACCTGCTGCTGGCGCCGCACCGCCTGGGCTTCTTCCTCGGCGGCGCGCTGCTGGTCGCGGCCTCGCTGTGGTGGGGCTGGGTGCTGCTGGCACGGGCCGCCGGCATGACGGGGCCGGCGCCCGCGCTGCCCGCCGTCACGCTGCATTCGGCGCTGATGGTGTTCGGCTTCCTGCCGCTGTTCTTCGTCGGCTTCCTGTTCACCGCCGCGCCGCGCTGGCTGTACGTGCGGCCGCTGCCGGCGCGCGCACTGGTTGCGCCGGCGCTGCTGCAGGCCGGCGGCTGGCTGCTGTGGCTGCTGGGCGGGCACGGGCACCTGGCCGCCGCCGTCACCGGGTTGCTGGCCGGCACGGCCGGGCTGGGCTGGAACGCGGCGAAGTTCTGGGCCCTGGTGCGCGCCAGCAGCGAAGCCGACCGGCTGCACCCGAAGCTGGTCGGCTGGGCACTGGGGGTGGGCATCGCCTGCCAGCTCGGATTGGCCCTGGCGCTGCTGCTGGGCGCGCCAGGGCTGCAGCGCGCGCTGGTGCAGTGCGGCCTGTGGGCCTTCGTCGTGGTGGTGTTCGTGACGGTGGCGCACCGCATGCTGCCCTTCTTCACCAGCGACGCGGTGCCGCTGGTGCGCGCCTGGGGGCCGTTCTGGATGCTGTGGCTGATGGTGGGTGCCGCGGGGTTCGAAGCGATTGCCGTGTGGGTCGATGCTTTCGGCGCGTCGCACCCGGCCTGGCTGCTGCTGCGCGGCGGGCTGGAAGTCGCCGCCGGCGCCGCGCTGGTCGCCGTCGCGGTCGCCTGGAGCCGCATCCAGAGCCTGAAGGTGCGGCTGATGCGCATGCTGCACCTGGGCTTTGCCTGGCTGGGCCTGGCGCTGCTGCTGGCCGGCGGCGCGCACCTGGCGCAGGGCTGGAGCGGCCAGCCGGTGCTGCCGCTGGCACCGCTGCACGCACTGGCCATGGGCTGCCTGGGATCGCTGCTGCTGGCCATGGTCACGCGGGTAGCGGCCGGCCACAGCGGCCGCCCGCAGGCCGCCGACGACGTCACCTGGCTGCTGTTCTGGGCGCTGCAGGCGGCCACCGTGCTGCGGATTGCGGCATCCTTGCCGCTGCCCACGGCGCCGGTCCTGCTGGCAGTTGCCGCCCTGGTGTGGGCCGGCGTGGTGCTGGCCTGGGCTTTTCGACTCGGAGACTGGTATGGACGCACCCGCCCCGACGGCCGGCCCGGATGAGGCCGCAGCCTGGGCGCAGGCCTGGATCGAATCGCGCCGCACGGTGCTGCCCAAGCGCCTGGCGCCGCCCGGGCCGTCGGCGGCCGAACTGGCGCGCATCGTGCAGGCCGCCGGCGCCGCGCCCGACCACGACCAGCTGCTGCCCTGGCGCTTCGTGCTGGTGCCCGAAGCGGCGCGCGGCCGGCTGGCCGAGGCGTTCGAGCAGGCGCTGGTGCAGCGCGATCCGCAGGCCACCGGCGAGCAGCGCGAGCAGGCGCGCGAAAAGGCGTTCCGCGCCCCGGTGCTGCTGCTGGCCGTGGCGCGGCTCGGCGGCGATGCAACCGACGTGCCGGACGCCGAGCGCCTACTGTCGCTGGGCTGCGCGGTGCAGAACCTGCTGCTGATGGCCACCGCGCTGGGCTATGCCTCGGCGCTGACCAGCGGCAAGGCGCTGGGCTCGCGCCCGCTGCGGGAACTGTTCGCGCTGGCGCCGCACGAACAGGCCGTGTGCTTCGCCAGCATCGGCACCGCCGTAGGCCGCAAGCCCGGCAAGCCGCGGCCCCAACCCGACCGGTACCTGACCCGCCTGCCATCATGAGCCGCATCGTCTCGATCTCGCCGCCGGGCGGCGGGGCCTCGCCCACCTTCGAGCAGCCCTACGAGATGCTGGCAGCCTGCCACGAGCGGGTGCAGCGCATGCTGGCGCTGCTGGGCCGCCTGCGCGACCACCTGCGCCGGCACGGCGCCGACGACCAGGCCCGCGGCGCCGCGCGCGACGTGATGCGCTATTTCGACCAGGCCGCGCCCCAGCACCACCTGGACGAGGAACTGCACGTGTTCCCGCGCCTGGACGGCACCGGCGATGCCGCCCTGGCGGCCGTGGTGCGCCGCCTGCGCGACGACCACCTGCGGATGGAAAGCGCCTGGGCTGCGGCCCGCTCGGTGCTCGCGCCCCTGGCCGCCGGCGAACGGGATGCGATCGATCCGGAGCAGGACCGCGCGCTGGACGACTTCGCCGGGCTGTACGACGAGCACATCCGGGCCGAGGAAGAGCTGGTCTATCCGGCGGCCTCGGCCGGCATGGACGAGGCCGACACCCGCGCCATGGGGCAGGAGATGATGCGCCGCCGCGGCGTGCGCTGAAGCCCTGCTTGCGCCCGTCGGCGTGCTTCGCCCGCCCCGCGCGAGTCTTGACGAGTGTCAACGCAGCGGCGCGCACGAAGCCTACATTCGCTGCATGCGGCACGCCGCCGCCAGGAGCAGCAGATGACCCCCGTCGCCACCGCCCGCACCGAAGCGCCGACCCCCGTCCAGCAGTTCTCCAACTGCCATGGCGGCATCCTCAGCGGTTTGCACGGTTTCAGCGAACTGCCCGCCCTGCAGGATGCCGCGGTGCGTGCCCGCAACCTGGCGCAGGAGACGCTCCAGCTGCTGGACCACGCGGTGACCGAGCACCACGCCGAGGAGGAGGACGAGCTGTTCGACGCCGTGCTGCGCAGCTCGCGGCCCGGCCCCGAGCGCGACCGGGTCAAGGTGCTGGTGGACCGCCTCACCGCCGAGCACCGGGAGATCGAGGACACGTGGAAGCGAATGCGCCCGCAGGTGCAGCAGGTCGCCGCCGGCAAGCCCGCCCAGTTGCGCGCCGAGGCGGTCAAGCTGCTGGTGGAGTCCTACCAGGCCCACGCGCAGCTCGAAGAGCGCGAGTTCCTGCCGCTGGCCGCCGAGATCCTGGGGCGCAACGGCAACCACATGGCGGCGCTCGGCCTGGCCCTGCACATGCGGCATGCGCACGTGCCGGCGGCGTATATCTGATCATTCAGTTTTGAAAACGCCGCGCGTTTTCAAAGTGGTTCCTGGAACAGTTGGGCGAGGGCCGGCAAAGCCGGATCCTCGCCCAAAGTGTGTCCGCGCTGCATGCCATTCCGCGCGGACGGTTCGGCCTGCAGCCGGACCGGAATCCGCCGCGTCCGCCGCCACTCACTTGTAGAAGGCTTCGACCTTCCCCTTCAGCTTGATCATCAGCGGCTGGCCCTTGCGGTCCAGGGTCTTGCCGGCGGGCACGCGGATCCAGCCTTCGCTGATGCAGTACTCCTCGACGTCGTCGCGCTCCTTGCCGTTGAAGCGGATGCCGACCTCGTGCTCGAAGATGGCGGGGACGTGGTGCGGGCTGCGCGGGTCGATCGACAGGCGGTCCGGGAGGGCCGGGCGTTGCGGGGCTTCTTCACTCATGCCCGGATTTTGCCGCGGGTCGATCGCCACCCGGCCGGCCCGGCGCGAAGGGCCGCGCAGCGCCAGCGACAGCCCGTCGATGCGTGGCGGAAAACGCCCGAAAACCGTCATCCCGGACACCTGACCGCCGGGCCACCGGACGCTCCAATTCGGCCTGCGGCCACCGCCGCCGCGTCGCACGCCGGTGTGCGCGCGAACCGGAACGCTTCCATGTCCGCCTCCCCGCCCTCCGCGGCCGATCCGCTGGCCGACTTCCAGCCCCGCGACTTCACCTTCGATGGCCTGGGCAAGCGCGTGTACGTCGCCGGCCGCGGCCCGGCGGTGGTCGTCATGACCGAGATGCCCGGCATCAGCCCGCAGGTGGCGCGCTTCGCCCGCTGGGTGCGCGATGCCGGCTTCACCGTCTACATGCCCTCGCTGTTCGGCCGCGACGGCGCCGTGCCCACGGCCGAGGAAGGCGTGGCCGTGTTCAAGCGCGCCTGCGTCAGCGCCGAGTTCCGCGCCCTGGCGGCCGGCAGCCCGGCGCCGGCGATCCGCTGGCTGCGCCGGCTGGCGGCGGCGGCGCACGCCGAATGCGGCGGCCCGGGCGTGGGCGCGATCGGCATGTGCTTCACCGGCAACTTCGCGCTGTCGATGATGCTGGAGGCGCCGACGCTGGCGCCGGTGGTCTGCCAGCCATCGCTGCCGATGGAGGACCCGGCCGGCACCGGCCTGGCGCCGGCCGAGCTGGGCGCCATCCGCGAGCGGCTCGAACGCGAGGACCTGACGGTGCTGGCGCTGCGCTTCGAGGGTGACCGCTGGTGCACCGCGCAGCGCTTCGAGGCCTATCGCCAGGCGCTGGGGCCGCGCTTCGTGGCCCGGGTGCTGCCCGACAGCGCGGCCAACCCGGAGCCGCCGCCGTTCTTCCGCCACGTGGTGAACAGCCCGCACAGCGTGGTCACCGCGCACCTCATCGACGAGGCCGGGCAGCCGACGCTGGCGGCGCGCGACGAGATCCTGGCCTTCTTCGCGCAGCGGCTGCTGCGGCCGTCTTCCGACGGGGCGGGCGCCGACGCGCCGGCCGATCAGCCGCTCGCCGAGGCCGCCGGCGCCCGGTAGCGGCTGGGGTTGGCGCCGGTCGCCTTGCGCATCAGGCGGCGCAAGGCGGTGGCGTCGCTGTAGCCCACCGCGGCGGCGACCTGCTCCACCGACAGGCGGCTTTGCTCCAGCAGCGTGCGCGCGCGGCGCAGGCGCACGCCCTGCAGCAGCGCCAGCGGGCCCTTGCCGGTGGTGCGCTGGACCCGCCGCGCGAGCGTGCGCTGCGACACGCAGAACTCGCGCGCCAGGGTGGCGATGTCGGGCGGGTTCGGCAGCGCGCCCTCGACCCGCGCGACCAGCCGGGCGATGAACTCGTCGCCGTTGGCCATCACCTCGGGGATGCGGTAGCTGGCCTGCGCCTGGCGCGCATCGACCAGCAGGAAGCGCGACACCGCGTCGGCCAGCACCGCGCCGCAGCGCTCGCGCAGCAGGTGCAGCATCAGGTCGGCCTGGGCGAAGGCCGCGCCGCCGGTGGTGACCGGCCCGTCGGCGCAGACCATGCGATCGGCCTCGATTCGGCCGGCCGGCGCCAGCCGCTGCAGCAGCGGCGCCAGCCACCAGGAGGTGGTGGCGCGGCGGCCTTCCAGCAGCCCGGCGCCGTGCAGCAGGAACACCGCCGAACACCCGGCCGCGACCCGGCCGCCGCGCCGCACGTGGGCGGCCAGCGCGGCGGCCAACTGCTGCAGGGCCGGCTCCTGCAACGCCTGGCGCAGCTGGCCTTCGGTGTGCAGGCCCAGCCCCGGCAGGATCCAGGTGGAGCGATCGCTGCGCGCGCGCAGCGGCAGCCGGGCCGTGTCCAGCCGCAGGCCCGACAGAAGGCGCACCTCGCCGCCTTCGGGCGAGCACACGCGCCAGCGCGGCACCGGCGCGCCGACGCGCGGCGCCAGCCCGCAGGCGGCCTGCAGCATGTCCAGCGTGGCGGCGACGCTGCTGCCATAGGCCCCCGGCAGCACGATGACGGTGAAGTCGAACATGGCAGAAGAAGCCCGATCGGGGAAAAAGACGCCAGGGGGGCGATTGTGCGGGGCGGCACGCCGCGCGGCAACCCGCCCCGGCGTCACAATCGCCTTCGATGCGGGCCGGGCCTGCGCGCCCGCTTGGCGAAGTGGCTGGACCGGCACGCGGAACCCAGGCTGCGGCGCAGCCGCGCGAGCACAGCAACGACGACGAGGAAAGACAGCATGAACGACCGACCCGCCGCCCTCATCACCGGCTCCGCCACCGGTGTCGGCGCCGCGACCGCGCTGCAACTGGCCCAGCGCGGCTGGGACGTGGTGATCAACTACTCGCGCAGCGAAGCCGAGGCAAACGAGACCGCGCAGGCCTGCCGCGCCGGCGGCGCGGACGTGCTGGTGCTGCAGGGCGACGTGGCCCAGGACGCCGATTGCCGCCGCTTGGTCGGCGAGGCCGTGGGCCGCTGGGGCCGGCTCGATGCGCTGGTCAACAACGCCGGCACCAGCGTGTTCGGCGAGGCCGCCCGGTGGGACGCGCTGGATGCCGACGTGTTCCAGCGCATCCTGGGCGTCAACACCATCGGCACCTTCCAGATGGTGCGCGCCGCCGCGCCGCACCTAAAGGCCGCCCGGGGCAGCATCGTCAACGTGTCCTCGGTGGCCGGTGCGCTGGGGATCGGCTCGTCGGTGCCGTACGTGGCGTCCAAGGGCGCGGTCAATGCGATGACGCTGCACCTGGCGCGCACGCTGGCGCCGGAGATCCGCGTCAACGCCGTCTGCCCCGGCCTGATCACCTCGCGCTGGTTCACCCGCGGCATCGGCGAGGAGGCCTACGAGAAGACGCGCCAGGCCTACGAAGCCCAGGTCCCGCTCGGCCGCGCCTGCACGCCGGAGGATGTGGCCGAGTCCATCGTCTGGCTGGTGACCGGTGCCCGCACGGTGACCGGCGAGCTGGTCCTGCTGGACAGCGGCGTGCACCTGGGGCGCGACGCGCCGCGGCGCAGCTGACGGGCGTCAGCGCACCCGCAGGCGGGCCTGGCCGATCTGCAGGTCGGGCCAGCGCGGCTCGACCCAGCGGGCGCCGCCGCCTTCGATGGCCTGCGTCCACTCGGACAGCGGCAGGTCCTTGCCGACCAGGTCGCCCTGGCGCCGCCAGCCGGCCGGCTCGAAACCGTACGCGACGGCACGGGCCCCTCTTGCGTCGCGCGCCCACAGCAAGACCGCCTGCGCCGGGGCATCGCCGCGGGCCGGGATCCACCACAGGACGCATTGGGCGGGGGTGGCGGCACAGGATTTCTCAACCCAGTCGGCCTGCTCGCGCGCGAGCCATTGCAGCAGGGCCGGATCGACGCGAGCGCCCTGGGGCAGCACCCGCACCTGCTCGCGCCAGGCGGCCTGCGCGGCGGCGGCATCGGTTCGGGGCGGCTGGTTGCCGGCGGCGCGGGCCAGGGCAGCCGATGCGCCCTGGCGCACCTCGGCGACGCCGCCGGCGGCCAGCTTCTGCAAGGCCTCGTGCCCGTAGCGGCCACCCTCGCGCGCGAGAAACCGGAAGTCGAAGTCGGCCGCTGCGATCACCCCCGACTCCAGCCGCGCCAGCTGGCTGCGCACCGACAGCTTGCGCACATCCGCCAGCGGGCTGAGCAGGACGACCAGGCCGGCGGCCAGCACGATGGCGGCGGCAACGTTGGTCGGACCCACCGTGGTCATCCAGCGGCCGCGTGACCTCAGCGAGGCGGCGTAGCCGAACGCATAGACCAGGGTCATGGCCGCCACCAGCGCCGCCCAGACCCGGTCGGGCGACCAGCCATGCTGCTGCACGCGCAGCCACAGCGCCCAGCATCCCAGCACGGCCAGCACCGGCAGCGCCAGCCAGGCCCAGGGAACCAGGCGGGGCAGCGGCGGCGGAAGGCCCGGCGCGGTGCGGCCGTCCTGCCACGCGGCGTTGAGGAACAGCACCGCCAGCGACGCGAACCAGAACAGGATGGCGGCGGCACTGCGGGTGGCGAACAGCTGCGCCATGCCCATCACGGCGACCCCCAGGACGGCCACCAGCGCCAGGGCCAGTGCGAGCGGCAGGAACCAGGTGTTGAGCGACAGCCAGGCGCGGCGCAGCGCCACCAGCGCGGAAGCGCGCCGCAGGGCCGCGGCCAGGCTGACGGCGAAGATCGCCGCAGTGACGATCGTCAGGGTGGCCGGTTCGGCCAGCAGGTCCCAGAGCCAGTGGATGCCGATGGCCCGCAGCAGCCACGCCGCCGCCCACAGGAGGGTCCAGAAGATCCCGGTCAGCGCGGCTGCCAGCGGCACCACCAGCGCATTGCGCCAGGCGACCTCGAACAGGCGGGCATAGACGAAGCGCCGCGTGGCCGGATCGAAGCCGGCGACCAGGGCCACCGCCACGTGGACGAGGACGGTGGTGGCCAGCCATTCGGCGAACCTCGGCACGTTGCCTGCGCCCGGGGCGACCGTGGCGCCCGCGTGCGCGCCCAGCAAGCCGACCAGCAGCCCCACGGCCAGCGCCGCGGCGCCCCGCCGGAGGCCGGACAGGAACCCTCCTTCGCCCAGCCACCAGGCGAGCGGCGCCGCCACCACGAACTGCAGCAACGCCTGGTGCAGGGCCGGCTCGTTGGCACCCCAGCCCGCGGCGGAGACATGGAGCGCCCGCAGCGCCACGCCCTGCACCGAGCCCAGCACCAGCGCGGCCAGCAGGCTGTTGCCTGGATCCTGGACCGCGGAGCCGCGGCCTTCCGGCGATTCGCGCGAACCTTGATGTTGCATGCCTGCCCCTCCTCCTCGATTGCTTATCCGAGCGCCCGCCTCTGGCAGCGCCTGCCCGCACAATCATGCACCCGCATGCACGCCCGCCACTTCCTCCAGCTCCTGCTGCTGTCCGCCGTCTGGGGGGCGTCCTTTCCCCTGATCCGCATCGCTGCACCCGCCTTCGGCCCCTGGCCGATGGCGTGCCTGCGCTGCGCGCTGGCCGCGGTGGTGCTGGCGCTGCTGATGCGGGTGATGGGGCTGCGCTGGCCCGATCGCGCGCACTGGCGCGCGCTCGCGGTGCTGAGCACGCTGACGGTGGCGGCCCCCTTCGTGCTGTTCAACTGGGCCGGGCTGGTGATCCCGGCCGGCTACTCGGCCCTGCTCAATGCGACGGCGCCGCTGTTCGGCGTGGTGGCCGGCGCGGCCTTCGGCGACGAGCGCCTGACCGGGCGCAAGCTGGCCGGCTGCGCCGTGGGCCTGGGGGGCGTCGCGCTGCTGGTGCAACTGGGGCCGGTGCAGGTCGACCTGCCCGTGCTGCTGGCGGTGCTGGCCTGCGTGGCGGCTTCGGCCAGCTATGGCTTCGGCGCGATCCTGATGAAGCGGGCGAGCCTGCTGCACGACCCGCTGCCCGCGTCGGCCGCGGTCCACGTCGCCGGCGCGCTGCTGTTGCTGCTGCCGGCCGGCGCGGCAGCCCCCAATGTGCGCATCACGCCCGGCGCCGTCGCGGCGCTGGCGGTGCTCGGCATCTTCACGTCCGGCTTCATGTACTGGATCAGCATGCGGCTGATGCGCGAGATCCCGGCCAGCGCCGCGACCTCGTCGGCCTTCATGATCCCGATGTTCGGCGTGTCCTGGGGCGCCCTGTTCCTGGGCGAGCCGGTCACCGCCGGCATGCTGCCGGGCGTGGCCCTGGTGCTGCTGGCGTGCGCGCTGGTGACGGGCTTCAACCCTTTCGGCCGGGCCCGGGCCGGCCGAACAGCCTGACACCGAAAGTTCCACCGGCCAGCTGCGGAAGAGCCCGCATTACGACTTCGGTTCCTAGAATGGCCGGACAATGTCCAAACCCGACCGGCCCGATCCCGAACCCGACAGGACGCCCGCCGCCGCGCGGCGTGGGCGGCTCGAGAGCGCCACCCTCGACGCCGCCGAAATGGCGGCCCAGCAGCGCCTGCACGAGTTCGCCGACCTCACGCCCGGCATGCTGTGGGTCGCCGGGCCCGACGGCGCCTGCACCTTCGTCTCGCGCGGCTGGGTCGAATTCACCGGCCAGTCCCAGCGGGACGCCCTGGGCTTCGGCTGGCTGGAGAAGGTCCACCCCGACGATCGCAGCCGCGCCGACGCCGCGTTCCGCCAGGCCAACGAGCGCCAGGCCGCGATCGCCCTGGAGCACCGGATGTGCCGGGCCGACGGCGCCTGGCGCTGGGTGATCGACGCCGGCCGGCCGCGCTGGGGCCCGCACGGCGAGTTCCTCGGCTTCGTCGGCTCGGTCACGGACATCCACGACCGCCGCACGGCCGAGGATGCCCTGCGCGACAGCGAAGAGCGCTACCGGGCCTTCGTGGCCAACAGCAGCGAAGGCATCTGGCGCATGGAGTTCCAGCCCCCGGTGGACACCCGGCTGCCGGTGGACGAGCAGGTCGAGGCCTTCCTGCGCAGCGGCCGCTTCGCCGAGTGCAACGAGGCGTTCGTGCGGATGTACGGGCTGGACTCGCCGGACCAGGTGATCGGCCACGGCCTGGAGCTGATGATGGATCCGGCCGGGCCGCAGGTGCGCGAGTACGTGCGGTCGCTGGTGCAGACCGGCTACCGGGCCGGCGAAGTCGAATCGCAGGAGCGCGGCCGCGACGGCCGACCGCTCTGGTTCGCCAACAACCTGTCGGGCGTGATCGAGAACGGCCTGCTGCTGCGCGCCTGGGGCACCCAGCGCGACATCACCCTGCGCAAGCAGGCCGAAGCGGCGCTGGTCGAAGCCGACCGGCGCAAGGACGAGTTCCTCGCGACGCTGGCGCACGAGCTGCGCAACCCGCTGGCGCCGATCCGCGCCTCGGCCGAGCTGCTGCGCATGAGCGGGCAGCACGACGAGCGGCTGGCCCGCCATGCCGAGGTCATCGGCCGCCAGGTGGCGCACCTGGCCCGGATGATCGACGACCTGATGGACGCCAGCCGCATCAGCCGCGGCAAGCTGGAACTGCGGCTGGCCCCGGTGGTGCTGCAGGACGTGGTGCGCTCGGCGCTGGAGAACGTGAAGACCGAGCTGCAGGCCGGCCGCCATCCGCTCCAGTTGTCCCTGCCCGACGAGCCGGTGCGCATGGTCGGCGACGAGGTCCGGCTGGTCCAGGTGGTGCAGAACCTGCTGACCAACGCGACCCGCTATTCCGCCGCCGAGCGGCCCATCGCGGTCAGCCTGGAGACCGAGGACGGGCATGCGGTGCTGCGGGTGCGCGACCAGGGCATCGGCATCGCGGCCGACCAGATTCCGCGCCTGTTCGAGCTGTTCTACCAGGGCGGCAGCGAGTCGGACCGGGCCACCGGCGGGCTCGGCATCGGGCTGCCCCTGGTGCAACTGCTGGCCGGGCTGCACCATGGCTCGGTCGAGGTCTACAGCCCGGGGCTGGGCCAGGGCAGCGAGTTCCTGGTGCGGCTGCCCCTGCCGGCCGGGCCGGTCGAGGCCCCGGACCGCTCCGGCGGGCAGCGGCTGGCCGCGGCGCCGCGGCGGCGCGTGCTGGTGGTGGACGACAACCGCGATGCGGCCGACATGCTGGCCGAGGTGCTGCGCGTGCTGGGCGAGGAGGTCTGCACCGCCTACGACGGGGTCGAGGGCCTGGCCCGGGCCGAGGCCTGGCGCCCGGAGGTCGTGATCCTGGACCTGGGCATGCCGCGGCTGGACGGCTACGGCGCCTGCCGCGCCCTGCGCGCCAGCGAATGGGGCCGCGACATGGTGGTGCTGGCGCTGTCCGGCTGGGGCCAGCCGGCCGACCTGGAGCGCGGCGCCGCGGCGGGCTTCGACGGCCACCTGGTCAAGCCGGTGGCGCCCGACATCCTGGTGCGCAAGATCGAGGAGCTGATGGCGGCGCGGCACCCGGCCTGATCCGCGCGGAGAGCCGATCGGCTTCGACGGCGATCGCGCGTTCCCGTTCAGCGCAAGGCGGCCGCCTCGCGCGCCAGGCGCGTGATGCGCTCCCAGTCGCCGGCCTTCACCGCGTCGGCCGGCGTCAGCCAGGAGCCGCCGACGCAAGCAACGTTGGGCAGCGCCAGGAACTCGGGCGCGTTCGCCGCCGTGATGCCGCCGGTGGGGCAGAACCGGATGTCATGGAACGGCCCGGCCAGCGCCTTGAGCATGGCCACGCCGCCGGCCGGCACCGCCGGGAAGAACTTCAGCTCGGTGAAGCCGCCTTCCTGCGCCTGCAGGATCTCGCTGCCGGTGGACACCCCGGGCAGCAGCGGCAGGCCCAGCTCGCCGCAGGCCTGGCCGATCGCCGGCGTGTAGCCGGGGCTGACGGCAAAGCGCGCACCGGCCGCCGCCGCGGCACGCGCATCGGCCGCGCTGCGGACCGTGCCGGCGCCCGGCACCGCGGCCGGCACTTCGGCCGCGATCGCCTCGATGCAGGCCAGCGCCGCCGGCGTGCGCAGCGTCACTTCCAGCATGCGGATCCCGCCGCCGACCAGCGCGCGCGCCAGCGGCACCGCCTGCGCGACGTCGTCCAGCACGATCACCGGGATCACCGCGGCGTCGCGCATCACGTCCAGCGGCGTCAGCAGCCCGGCCGGTTTCACAGCCATGTGCAGGCCCCCTGTTCCGCCTCGGTGGCGTTGCGCCGCATCGAGGCGAACAGCTCGCGGCCCAGGCGCGCGCCGTTGGCCGCCTGCTGCGCCTCGGTGATCTTCGCCGGCTCGCGCCGGATCCACTCCTCGTGCGGCACCAGCGCCTGCAGCCGCCCCTGGTCGGCATCGAGGCGGACGATGTCGCCGTCGCGCAGCAGCGCCAGCGGACCGCCGGCCGCCGCCTCCGGCGAGACGTGGATGGCCGCCGGCACCTTGCCGGAAGCACCGCTCATGCGGCCGTCGGTGACCAGGGCGACGCGCAGGCCCTTGCCCTGCAGCACCGCCAGAGTGGGCGTGAGCTTGTGCAGCTCCGGCATGCCGTTGGCCTGCGGCCCCTGCCAGCGCACCACGCACACCAGCCCGTTGCTGCCGTTGGCGCGGCAGCCCTGCTCCAGCTCGCCGGACTGGAAGGCCGCCTGCAGCGCCTCCTGGGTGTCGAAGATGCGCGCCGGCGCCTCGATCACATGGCGGTCGGCCGGCACCGCCGACACCTTGATCACGCTGCGGCCGAGGTTGCCGGTCAGCAGCTTGCAGCCGCCGGTGGCGCTGAACGGATCGGCCGCCGGGCGCAGGATGGCGGGGTCGCGGGTCTCGCCGATGTCGCGCCAGGCCAGCGCGCCGCCTTCGGCTGCCGGCGCGCGCGTGTAGGCGCGCAGGCCCTCCTCGCGCACCGCCAGCACGTCCTCGTGCATCAGCCCGGCGTCCAGCAGTTCGCGGATCACGAAGCCCGGGCCGCCGGCGGCCTGGAAGCCGTTCACGTCGGCCTGGCCGTTCGGATAGACGCGTGCCAGCAGCGGCACCACCGAGGACAGGTCGGAGAAATCGTCCCAGTCGATCCGGATGCCGGCGGCGCGCGCCACCGCCACCCAGTGGATCAGGTGGTTGGTGGAGCCGCCGGTGGCGAGCAGCGCGGCCATGGCGTTGACGATGCAGCGCTCGTCCACCTGCCGGCCGATCGGCAGGAAGCGGCGCCCGCGCACGTTGCCCAGCACGGTGCGCACCGCCTCGCGCGTCAGCGCCTCGCGCAGGCCGTCGCCGGGGTGGACGAAGGCGGCGCCCGGCACGTGCAGCCCCATCGCCTCCATCAGCATCTGGTTGCTGTTGGCGGTGCCGTAGAAGGTGCAGGTGCCCGGCGAGTGGTAGGCCTTCATCTCCGATTCCAGCAGCGCCTCGCGCCCGACCAGGCCTTGCGCCGCCTGTTCGCGCACCTGCGCCTTCTCCGAATTGGACAGGCCGCTGGCCATCGGTCCGCCGGGCACGAACACCGTGGGCAGGTGGCCGAAGTGCAGCGCGCCGATCAGCAGGCCGGGCACGATCTTGTCGCAGATGCCGAGCATCAGCGCGGCGTCGAACACGTCGTGGCTGAGCGACACCGCGGTGGCCATGGCGATCACGTCGCGCGAGAACAGCGACAGCTCCATGCCCGGCGTGCCCTGGGTGACGCCGTCGCACATCGCCGGCACGCCACCGGCGACCTGGCAGGTGGCGCCGTGCCGGCGCGCCTCGTCCTTGATCAGCTCGGGGTAGCGCGCGTACGGCGCGTGCGAGGAGATCACGTCGTTGTAGGCGGTGACGATGCCGATGTTCGGCAGGCGCTGCACCACCACCTTGCGCTTGTCGTCGGCGGGCAGCGCGGCAATCGCGTGGGCCACGTTGGCGCAGCCCAGCCGGTCGCTGCCGCGCTCGCGCGCCGCCATCTCGTCCACCTGGCGCAGGTAGGCATCCCGGGTGGGCGCGCTGCGTTCGCGGATGCGGTCGGTGACCCGGGCCACCACGGAGTTCATTTGCATGGGGATACGGGAAGCTGGGGAGAGGGAGCGGACCATCCTACCCGCAAGCCATGCCCCGGCAGGCGGGGCGGTGACGATGCCGTTACGAATGCCGCCCGTGCCCGCGCTACAGTGGCGCCCCATGAGCCTGCTGCCCGACCCGGTGCGCGATCCAGCCCCGATGCTGGCGCAGGTGCTGGCCGACTGGGGCGGCCGCGAGGACCTGTGGATCTTCGGCTACGGCTCGCTGATCTGGAACCCCGAGTTCGACTTCGCCGAGCGGCGCCCGGCGCGCGTGCTGGGCTGGCACCGCGCGCTGAAGATGTGGAGCCGGGTCAACCGCGGCACGCCGGAGAACCCCGGCCTGGTGTTCGGCCTGCTGCGCGGCGGCAGTTGCCAGGGCGTGGTGTTCCGCATCCCGCGCGACACCGGCCCGGCCGTCATGACCGAGCTGTGGGCGCGCGAGATGCCCACCGGCGTCTACGACCCGCGCTGGCTGGCCTGCCGCACGCCCGATGGCGTGGTCAGCGCGCTGGCGTTCACGCTGTCGAAGAAGAGCCCCAACCACACCGGCGAGTTGACCGAAGAGCAGTACCGCCGCATCTTCAGCATCGCCAGCGGCCGCTACGGCACCACCCTCGACTACGCCGCCCGCACCCTGGAAGAACTGCGCCGCCACAACATCCGCGACCGCCACCTGGAGCGGCTGCTGAAGCTGATCGAATAGCGCCGCCATTCCGCGGGCGCATTGCTCTGGATCCTCCGCCTGCGCGGAGGATGACGCCCAGGAATTGGGGTCAGATACGAATTTCCGACCCGCTTGGGACCAAGAATTGGGGTCAGGTACGAATTTCGGGCCCGCTTGATGGCCCACAAGCCGGGGGCTGGCGTGCTGCGGCACCATGGCGGCCGATGCAGACCTCTTCCCCGCCCGGCCATCCGCCGGACATCGTGGCGCTCTACCCGGCGCTGGCCAACGTCCTCTCCGGGCAAGGGCTGCCCGCGGGCGCGGCGCTGCTCACCGTGCCGGCCGGCACGACGATGTTCAACGAGCAGGAACCCTGCAAGGGTTTTCCGCTGGTGCTGCAGGGTGAGGTGCGCGTGGCCCGCCGCTCGGGCGACGGCCGCGAGATGGAGCTGTACCGCGTCGGCCCCGGCGAGCTGTGCCTTGTCTCCAGCACCTGCCTGTTCCGTTCGCAGCCGCTGATGGCGCACGGCGTGGCGACGCGGCCAACCACCGTGCTGCTGGTCGAGGCGCCGACCTTCCGCCGGTGGCTGGACGAGCCGGTGTTCCGCGACAGCGTGCTGGGCCTGTTCGCCCAGCGCATGGCCGACCTCACGGCGCTGGTCGACGCGATCGCGTTCCACAAGCTCGATCGCCGGCTCGCGGCCGCCCTGCTCGGCCACGGCCAGGAACTCGCGGTGACGCACCAGGCGCTGGCCGACCGGCTGGGCACCGTGCGCGAGATCGTCACCCGCCTGCTGCGCCGCTTCGAGCGCGAAGGCTGGATCGAAGGCGCGCGCGAACGCATCCGCATCCTCGACAGCGCGGCGCTGCGCCGGCAGGCGCAGGGTTTGTAACCCAGGTCACCGACGGGCAGCCGCGCCGGCGTTCCAATACGCCATCGGCAACACGAAGAGGAGTTCGACCATGAAGACCAACCTGGGCGGCCTGGACCGCGGCCTTCGCATCGCCGCCGGCGGGGTGCTGATCGCCCTGGCCGCGACCGGCACCGTGGGCTGGTGGGGCTGGCTGGGCGTCGTTCCGCTGGCCACCGGCCTGCTGGGCTGGTGCCTGCCCTACCAGTTGCTGGGCATCAACACCTGCCCGATGCACCGCAAGAGCTGAAGGAGCGGCCATGCATCCCTATCCGCACCGCTACAGCGTCCATGCCGGGGGCGGCACCGAAGGCCCGGTCCGGCTCGGGTCGGCCGGACTGCCGGCGCTGGAGAGCACCCCGCCGCCGCAATTCGACGGCCCGCCCGGCTACTGGTCGCCCGAGACGCTGCTGCTGGCGGCGGCGGCCGACTGCTACCTGCTGTCGTTCCGCGCCGTCGCCCGCGCGTCGAAGCTCGCGTGGGATGACCTGCAGCTCGATGTGGAAGGCGTGCTCGACCGCGTCGACGGCGTCACCCGGTTCACCGAACTGCGCTTCGAGCCCGTCCTGCGCATCCCCGGCCCCGAGCAGGAGCACCTGGCGCAGACCGTGCTGGAGAAGGCCAAGAAGGTCTGCCTGATCACCAACTCGCTGAATGCGACCAGCGAGCTGAAGGCGACGGTGGTGGTGGGGCGCTGACGCCGGCCGCCCCGCGTCCCGAGGGGACCGCCAGCGGCCACGGCTTCACGGGCAAAGCACCTGCTGGCCCACGGCCCGCCAGGGCCTGCCGTCCTGGCGGTGGAAGTTGCCGCTGCCGTCCACCCGGGGTACCGGTTGCCGGCCGTGTCCCAGCATCCGGCACTGTCGCAGTGGGTGAGCATTGGTGGCTCGCCCGAGGCATTGCGGGCGGCCGCCTCGGCCTGCTCTCGCACGTCGCCTCGGCAGTGGCGGCGCCGGCCTGGGCGGCGGCCGAACCGGAACCCATCCGCGTGAAGACCCATCGGCAGCCCGCTGGAGCGCGCCGCTCGCCCTGTCCATCGAACGGCCGCCTTCCCGCGGACATGCCGGCCCGTCCGGCAGCCGCGCCGGGATCTTGCTAACCTGCCAGCCATGAACCGACGGCACCTGCTGCAAGTGCTGGGCTTGCCCGTCCTGCCCGCGCTGGCGCAGCCCGCCCCCGCCCCGCTCACCAAACCCATCCCCTCGTCCGGCGAGCCGCTGCCCGTCGTCGGACTGGGCACCTGGATCACCTTCAACGTCGGCAAGGACCCGCAGGGCCGCCAGCAGTGCATGGAAGTGATGCGCGCCTTCTTTGCCGCCGGCGGACGGTTGATCGACTCCTCGCCCATGTACGGTTCGTCGCAGCCGGTGGTCGGCGACGGCCTGCAGGCGCTGGGCCGGCCGCAGGCGCTGTTCGCCGCCGACAAGGTCTGGACCGCCTCCGACGGGGCCGCGCAGGTCGAGCAGTCGCGCCAGCTCTGGCGCGTGCCGCGCTTCGACCTGCTGCAGGTGCACAACCTGCTGGCCTGGGAGGAGCAGCTGCCGCTGCTGCAGGCGATGAAGAAGGAAGGCCGGGTGCGCTACGTCGGCATCACCACCTCGGAAGGGCGCCGGCACCGCGAGTTCGAACAGGTCATGCGCCGCCACCCACTCGACTTCGTGCAGCTGACCTACAACCCGGTCGACCGCGAGGCCGAGCAGCGCCTGCTGCCGCTGGCGCGCGAGCGCGGCATCGCGGTGCTGGCCAACCGGCCGTTCCAGCAAGGCAGCCTGACCCGGCGGCTGCAGCGCCAGCCCCTGCCCGCGTTCGCCGCGGAGATCGGCTGCCGCAGCTGGGCCCAGCTGATCCTCAAGCACATCGTGTCGCACCCGGCGATCACCTGCGCCATCCCGGCCACCAGCCGCGTGGACCATGTGCGCGAGAACCTGGCTGCGGCCGCCGGCCCCTTGCCCGACGAAGCGCTGCGCCGGCGCATCGAGGCGCACATCGGCAACCTCTGAGCCATGTCCGAGTGGTGGAGCTACCGGCCTTCGGACTTCCTGATGTTCTCGGCCGCCACCTGGGGCCGCCTGCTGGAGGCGCACAACCGCCAGGCCTGGCCGCTGCAATGGGCGCTGCTCGCGAGCGGCCTGCTCCTGCTCTGGCGGACCGCGCAGCATCCCCGCGGCACGGCCCGCTGGGCCGGCCTCGTGCTGGCCGCCGCGTGGGCCTGGGTGGCCCTGTCCTTCCATTGGCAGCGCTTCGCCGACGTCAACACCGCCGGGCCCTGGCTCGCCGGCGCGTGGGCGCTGCAGGCCGCGTTGCTGCTGGTGCTGGGCACCCGTGGCGACCCGGCGCCGGTGCCGGCCTGGCAGGCCGGCATCGGAGGGGGCAGCGCGTTGGCCGCGCTGGTCGCCTATCCGCTGGCCGCGCCGCTGACCGGCCGCGGCTGGGCCCAGGCCGAAGTCGCGGGACTGATGCCCGAGCCGACGGCGCTGTTCACCGCCGGGCTGCTGCTGGCCCTGCCCCTGCGGCACCGCGCCGTGCTGATGGTCGTTCCGCTGCTGTCGCTCGCGCTCGGCTGGACCACGGCCTGGCTGCTGTGGACCGGTTGAGCACCACGGCCCGCGGGGCGGCGGCTACAGTGGCCCGGCGCCGGCAACAGGATGAAAGGACGACATGGCCGACAGCTTGTGGTGGGTGCTGAGCACCGCGCTGATCCTCGTCGGGCTCGCCGGCATCGTGCTGCCGGCGCTGCCGGGCACGCTGTTCGTGCTGGCCGGCATCGTGCTGGGCGCCTGGATCGACGACTTCACCCGCGTCGGCTGGTTCGCCGTCAGCGCCGTCACCGTGCTGGCGATCCTCGCCTGGCTGCTGGACTACGTCGCGGCGCTGCTCGGCGCGCGGCGCGCCGGCGCCAGCCGCAAGGCCCTGGTCGGCGCGGCGCTGGGCACGGTGGCCGGCATCTTCATGGGCATCGTCGGCGTGCTGTTCATGCCGCTGGTGGGCGCGTTCGTCGGCGAGTACTGGGACCGCCGCGACCACGGCCGCGCCATGCACGTCGGCATCGCCACCTGGCTGGGCCTGCTGGCCGGCATGCTGGGCAAATTCGTGCTCGCCTTCGTGATGATCGGGATCTACGTCGTGGCCCTGCTGGTGTGATGCGCCGCCGGCCCGCTCACGCAACGGCCGGCCTCATGGGCCGGCCCGCTGTCGCGGCGCAACCGGCGATGGCGCGACGGGTCTGCCTGGCCCTGATCGCCGGCGGCATCATCGGGCTGAAGCTCGTGTCGGGCCACTGACCGCGGCGGGCCGGGTTCCGCGGCAGCGCGGCGTGAACGCCGAACCCGACATCAGGCCTGGACGACCACCTCGAAGCCGCCGTAGATCATCCGCTTGCCGTCGAACGGCATCGGGTTGGTCTCCGGCTGCACGCGCGGATCGGCCATGACCCGCTTCATGCCTTCGTCACGCGCCGCGCGCGAGGGCCAGGTGATCCAGGAAAAGACGACGGTCTCGTCGTCCTTGCGCTGGACCGCCATCGGAAACGAGGTGAGCTGGCCCTCCGGCACGTCGTCGCCCCAGCATTCGACGACCGACAGGGCGCCGTGCTCCTTGAACACGGCGGCCGCATCCTGCGCGTGGCGCACGAAGCGCTCGCGGTTGGCCGTCGGCACGGCGATCACGAATCCATCCACATAGCTCATGCGAGATCTCCTTGGAAAGCGTGCGGCCGGTTGCCGGGCCGCACAGGCACGACGGGCGGGGCGGACCATTTTCGACCTCCCGCCTGTAACCGTGCGTCATGCCTGCCCGGCCGTCAGAGCAGGCGCGGCACGGCCTGGGCCAGGAAGTCGTACACCGCCCGGATGCGGGCGTTGCCGCGCACCTCGCGGTGCACCGCCAGCCAGACCGGCAGCGGCGGGATCTTGAGCATGGGCAGCAGGGGCAGCACCGCCGGATCGGTCCGGGCCACGAAGTCGGGAACGAAGCCGATGCCCAGCCCGGCGCGCACCGCCTGCCAGTACGCCACCAGGTCGTCGGTGCGCAGCAGGAACTGCTCGCGTTCGACCGGAATGCCCGCCGCCGCGAAGCCCTTGAGGATGTCCTCGCCGCGGTCGCTGCCGACCAGTTCGTGCGCCGGCAGGTCGGCCGGTTCGCGCGGCGTCCCGCGCCGGCGCAGGTAGTCGCGGTGCGCGTAGATGCCCAGGGCCACCTTGCCGATGCGCCGCGCGACCAGCGACGACTGCTCGGGCGCCACCATCCGCAGCGCGATGTCGGCTTCGCGCCGCAGCAGGTTGGCGACCGCATTGCTGGCGACCAGCTCCACCTGGATGTCGGGCAGCGCGGCCCGCAATTGCGTCAGCACCGGGGGCAGCACGAAGCAGGCCACCGGCTGGCTGGCGGTGATGCGGACCGTGCCCGCCAGCCCGGACTGCGCGCCGCTGGCGCTGCGCCCCAGCGCCAGCGCCGCGGCCTCCATGGCCCGCGCCGGCTCGGCCAGCTTCAGCGCCATGGCGGTGGGCAGCAGGCCGCGGCCGGTGCGCTCGAACAGCGACACCCCGAGCTGGGCCTCCAGCTCGGCGATGTGGCGGCCGATCGTCGGCTGGCTGGCCTGCAGCGCGCGGGCCGCGCCGAGCAGGCTGCCGTGCTCCAGGGCGGCGAGGAACGAGCGGGCCAGGCTCCAGTCGAAATCGGTCTTCATTTCTGAATAGCTGCTATGAACTGTTAGGCAATTGTCGAACAGCCGGGGGCTTTCCACAATCGGGTCCATCGATGCCGAAGCGCATTGCCAGAACCTGAAGGAGCCTCATGAACACGCCTGAACAGACCGTCCTGATCCTGGGCGCCACCGGCCGCTTCGGCGCCGCCGCCACCCGTGCCTTCGCCGCCGCCGGCTGGCGGGTGCTGGCCCAGCGCCGCCAGCCGCGCGCCGGTGCCAGCGCCGCAGCGAACGTGCACTGGCTCGATGCCGACCTGTCGGACCCGGCGGCGCTGGCAGCGCGCGCCGCCGGCGCGCAGGTCGTGGTGCACGCCATGAACCCGGCCGCCTACACCGACGCGGCCTGGCGCGCGGAAACCGCCGGCATGATGCGGGCCGCCATCGACATCGGCACGCGGCTCGGCGCGTTGCTGCTGTTCCCGGGCAACGTCTACAACTTCGGCGCCGGCATGCCGGCGCTGCTGCAGGAAGGCACGCCGCAGCGGCCGACCACCGTCAAGGGCCAGCTGCGGGTCGAACTGGAAGCGTTGCTGGCGCAGGCGCATGCGGCCACGGGGCTGCGCAGCGTGGTGATCCGCGCCGGCGACTTCTTCGGCAGCGGCCACGGCAGCCTGCTGGACCTGGTGCTCGCCAAGGACCTGCGGCGCGGCCGCGTGGGGCTGCCGGGCGCCCGGGACGTGGCCACGGCCTGGGCCTACCTGCCCGACCTGGCGCGCACCTTCGAGCGCGTGGCCCAGCAGCATGCGCGCCTGGAAGGCGCTCAGGTGTTCCATTTCAGCGGCCATGCGCTCAACGGCCAGGACTGGTGCGAGGCGCTGGCCGCGATCGCACGCGAGGCCGGCTGGCTGCGTCCCGGCAAGGAGCTGAAGGTCGCCCCGCTACCCTGGGGCCTGATCCGCGCGGGCGGCCTGCTGCTGCCCAGCTGGGCTTCGCTGGCGCAGATGCGCTACCTGTGGACCACGCCGCACCGGCTGGCCAACGACCGGCTGACGGCACTGATCGGCCCGGAGCCGCACACCCCGCTGCCGCAGGCGGCGCGCCAGGCGCTGAAGGATCTGGGTTGGCTGGCGGACGCGACGCCGCCGAAGCCGGCGTTCGCCCACTGAGGCCTGCGCCGCGTCGCTGCCGCGGGGAAGCCCGCCGGCAGCGACGCAGCGCGGCGTGTCAGGACTTGCCGGCCCCCATCGTCTTCTCGCTCTTGCCCTTGGTGGCGAGTTGGGCCTCGGCCTTGGCCTTGTCGTAGCTGGCGCGGGCGTCCTTCTTGCACGACTCGATGGCCGCGCCCTTCTGGTCCTCGCACTTTTCCTTGGCGACCTCGTAGCTGCCTTCGGCCTTCATCAGCCGGACATGCTCGTCGGCCTTCGGTCCGGGCTTGTTCTGCGCGTCGAGCTCGGCCTTGGCGATCTTCTCCTTGGACTTGGCCTCGGCCTGGCAGATGTCCTGGGCGTTGTCCTTCAGGGGCTCGCAGGCCTTCTTGTCGGACTTGGCCTGGGCTTCGATCTTGTCCTTGGCCGCCTTGTAGGCGTCCTTGCTCATGCCGTCGGCGGCGAAGGCGCTGCCGGCGAAGGCGCCAGCCAGCGCCACGGTGAGGGTGAGGAGGTGTGTCCGCATGGTGATTTCCTTTCTGCAGGAAATCTTGCGGCTTCGCACCGCCGCCGGCATGGCGCTGCGGCGCCACGGTCTGTCGGCGCTGTTTGACAGTTGCGGTCGGATGGCGCCGGACAGGCTCGGCCGTGGACGGCCCGGGGCCGGCCCGGCGCCGAGCCGGATGCTCCGCAACGCCGCCGAGGGGCGAGCAGGCGTTCCGAGCCTGCGCCCTGCGCTACGGCTGCACCCGGATCACCGTGCGGCCCTTGATCCGGCCGCCGGCCACGGCGTCGATCATCTGCGGCAGGTCCTCGAACGGATGGACCTGGGCAATGTTCGCCAGGTGCCGGGGCCGCAGGTCGCTGCCCAGGCGCTGCCACAGGTGGTCGCGCAGGGCGCGGTCGTTGTCGGAGTTCACGCCGATCAGGCGCACGCCACGCAGGATGAAGGGCATCACGGTGGTGGTGAACTCCACCCCCAGCGCATTGCCGATGCTGGCGATCACGCCGTCACGCTGCATGGTGCGGGTCAGGCCGGCCAGCGCCTCGCCGCCGAGCGAGTCGACGGCGCCCTGCCAGGTGGCGCTCTCCAGCGGCTTGGTGCCCGCCGGCAGCGTGGCCGCATCCACCACCTCGGCGGCGCCCAGGCCGGTGAGGTAGTCGCGCTCGGACAGCTTGCGGGTGGCGGCCACCACGTGGAAGCCGCGCCGGGCCAGCAGGTCGATCGCCACGCTGGCCACGCCGCCGGAGGCGCCGTTGACCAGCACCTTGCCCTTGTCCGGCGCCAGGCCATTGAGCTCCATCAGTTCCACCGCCAGGGCCGCGGTGTAGCCGGCCACGCCAATGGTGATGGCCTCCAGCGTGTCCATGCCCGCGGGCAGCCGGTTGACCCAGTCGGCCGGGGCGCGCACGCGCTGCGAGTAGCCGCCGTGCTGCGAGACGCCGAAGCCGTGGCTGTGCACGATCACGGCGTCGCCCGGCTTGAACAGCGGCGAGCGCGAGGCGGTCACGGTGCCGGTGGCATCGATGCCGCCGATGCAGGGAAAGCGCCGGATCACCGGCATCCGGCCGGTGGCCGCCAGTGCATCCTTGTAGTTGATGCTGGCGTACGCCACCTGCACGTCGACTTCGCCGGCGTCGAGCTGCGATTCGTCCATCTCGACGAAGGCGGCGGACACGCGGTCCTGCTTGGTGACCAGGTAGGCCTTGAACTTGTCCATGGGGCGCTCTCCTTTGCAGCTCGGGCAATCACCCGATGCTACACAGCGCGCCGATCACACCGGCAACTGCTGCAGCAGCCACAACACCGCGGTCAGGGTGAAGAACGACGCCACCGTGGTGCCCAGTTGCGCCGCCGCGGCCATGCCGTCGTGGCCGTGCTTCTGCGCCAGGATCGGGTAGATGCCCAGCATAGGCACGGCCGCCATCACCACCACGGCCACCTGCAGCTCGCGCTGCATCGGCGGCAGCAGCCACACCAGCGCGAGCACCGCGAGCGGATGCAGCAGCAGCTTGCCGATGGCCACCGCCGACACGTCACGAGCCATCCCCCGCGCCGGGATGCCGACCAGCGAGCCGCCGATCACCATCAGCGAGATCGCCGCCGTCGACACGGCGAACAGGTTCACCGCCCGCGCGAGCGGCTCCGGCAGCCGCCAGCCGAGCAGCGAGAACAGGAAGCCGAAGGCGATGCCGTGGATCATCGGGTTGCGCGCGATGCCGCGCAGGGACTGCCACAGTGCCGCCCGCAGCCGCTGCCCGCGCGTGCTGCCGGGCGGCGCATCGCCCAGGTCGCTGTCGGCGATGGCCAGTGCCAGCGGCAGCAGCAGCAGGTTCTCCACCACCATCGCCAGCGCCAGCCCGACACCGGCCGTGGACGCGCCGAACAGCTGCATGACCAGCGGAAAGCCGATGAAGCCGCTGTTCGGGCAGGACATGCCCATGCCCGCCGTCGCGGCGGCCGAGAGGCTCTTGCCCGCCCTGCGCGCCCACAGGATGCCGGCGCCCATCGCCACCAGCCCGCCGGCGGTGTAGGCCAGCACGAACACCGGCTCCAGCACCTCGCCCACGCTGCGCGAGGACAGCGCGTTGAACAGCAGCGCCGGCAGCGCCAGGTTGATCACGTACTTGCCGAACACGCGCATGTCGGCGCGCGCGAACAGCCCGGCGCGGGTGGCGACGTAGCCCACCGCCATCACCAGGTAGATCGGCAGCGTGATGGCGAGGACGGAGCCCACTTCAGCGACTAAGGCTTCTTTCGGGCGGCGATCAGGCGGTCGGCGTAGGCCTGCCAGGGAGCACCCTTGTCCAGGCCCTGGAACACGCCGGCAGCGGCGTGGTCGGCCACCCACTGCTGCTTGTCGGCGATGGCCGCGGCCATCAGCGGCGGGAAGCCCGCCTCCTTCACCGTGTTGGCCGATTCGCGCATCTCCTCGGCGCGGCGCTTGCCGTGCTGCACCACGCGGCTGAAGAAGTAGGCGCCCTGGGTCGGCCAGTCGATGCCGGGGAAGGTCTCGGCCAGCGTCGGCAGCACATGGTCCTCCACGCCGTACTGGCGGGCGGTGGCGTAGCTCTCGATCACCAGCGCCTCCAGGCCCTTGATCATCACGCTGCGGCACATCTTGATGGCGCTGGCGACACCGAGCCGGTCGGACACGGGCTTGGCGTCCATGCCCCAGCCGGTCAGGAGCTGCGCCAGTTCCGCCGCCTTGGCGCCGCCCAGCAGCATCGGCACGCGGATGCCGTAAGGCGGCACCGAGGTCATCACGCCGGCCTCGACATAGTGCGCGCCGCGCGCGTCCACCAGCGCCGCCGCCTGCTGCTTGGTGCCGGGCGAGGCCGAGTTCAGGTCCAGGAACACGGTGCCCGGCCGCAGGAACGGCGCGGCCTCCTGCGCGACGGCCAGCGTGTTCGAGGCGGTCACGGCGGAGATCACCAGGTCGCTGGCCTCGCACAGCGCCTGCATGGAGGCCTGCGCGACGATGCCGGCCCGGCTTGCCAGCGCGAGTTCGCCCTCGCGCGTGGCAGGCTGTGCGAATTTCAGGTCCCAGGCGCTGGCCTGGGTGACGCCGGCTTGTTCCTTCAGGCCGGCCGCGAAGATCTTGCCGACCTCGCCCCAGCCGACCAGGCCGATGCGTGGCAATTGCATGTCAGTCCTCCTATTGGCGTGGAATGCCCGCGCGCGCGATCACCCCGGACCAGCGGCGGATGTCGGAGGCCAGGTGCTCGCCCAGTTGCGCCGGCGTGCCGCCCTGCGCCTCCATGTTCAGGTTGGCCAGCTTCTGGCGCAGCTCGGGGCGCGCCAGCGCGGCGTTGATCGCGCGGTTCAGGCGGTCGATGCGCTCGGGCGGCGTCTGCGCCGGCGCAGCCAGTCCGTTCCAGGACCGCAGGCTGAAATCGGCCAGCGGGCCGCCGGCCTCGCGCGCGGCCGGCACCTGCGGCAGCAGCGCGGTGCGCCGCTCGCCCAGCACCGCCAGCGGCCGCAGCGCGCCGCCGCGGATCTGTCCCAGCAGCGGGCCGGCGATGTCGATGGCGGCGTCGAGCTGGCCGCCACGCAGCGCGTTGACCACCGGCGGCGTGCCGTTGAAGGGCACCACCTGGGCGGCGATGCCGGCGGCGGACTTGAACAGCTCCGCCGCCAGGTTCTGGGTGGTGCCGACCTGCGGCGTGCCGAGGTTGAGCTTGCCGGGGTTGGCGCGCGCCCAGGCCAGCAGGTCCGGCAGCGAGCGGAAGCGCCCGCCTTCCGCGGCCACCAGCACCAGGTCGAACGCCGCCAGCTGCGATACCGGCGCGAAGTCGCGCAGGGTGTCGAAGGGCAGCGACTGGAACAGGGCCGCGCTGACCGCCGTACCGCTCGACACCAGCAGCAGCGTGTGGCCATCGGGCTCGGCACGCGCCACCTGCTCGCCGGCGACCACGCCGCCGGCGCCCGGCCTGTTGTCGATCACGACCGGCTGGCCGAGGTCGGCGGCGATCGCCTGTCCCACGGCGCGCGCCGTCAGGTCGGCGGCGCCGCCGGCGCCATTGGGCACGACGATGCGGATCGGGCGCGACGGAAAGGCCGGCTGCGCCAGCGCCGCCAGCGGAGCGGCGGCGACCAGCGCGCAGGATCGGAACAGGAAGACGCGGCGGTCGGACATCGGCGCGCAGCTTACCGCGCCACGCCCAGCAACCGGTCGAGCAGCGCGTCGTCGTGCAGCAGCTCGCTTGCGCTGCCGCCGTGCACCACGGTGCCGCGGTCGAGCACCACGGCGCGGTCCGAGATCGCCAGGATCGCCTGCGGGTGCTGCTCCACGATGATGGCCGACAGGCCCTCGTCGCGGGTGATGCGGCGGATCGCGCGCAGCAGCTCGTCGACGATGATCGGCGCCAGGCCCTCCAGCGGCTCGTCCAGCAGCAGCACGCGCGGGTTGACGACCAGCGCGCGGCCCACGGCCAGCATCTGCTGCTCGCCGCCCGACAGCTGCGTGCCCAGGTTGCCCTTGCGCTCGGCCAGCCGCGGGAACATCGCGTACACCGCATCGGGCGTCCAGCGGCCCGGCCGCGCCACGGCGGTCAGGTTCTCGTCCACCGTGAGCGACTTGAAGATGTTGCGCTCCTGCGGCACCCAGCCGATGCCGGCGCCGGCCCGCTGGTGCGCGGGCAGCTTGTGCAGGGCCGCGCCGGCCAGCTCGATGCTGCCGGCGTGCCGGCGCGTGACGCCGGCCAGGGTGTTGATCAGCGTGGTCTTGCCGGTGCCGTTGCGGCCCAGCAGGGCCAGCGTGGCGCCCTCCTCCAGCGAGAACGACACGCCTTGCAGCACCACGGCTTCGCCGTAGCCGGCCGACAGGCCTTCGACCTTCAGCAGATCAGCCATGGGCCGCCTCCGCGTGGCGCTGCGCCTCGCCGCTGCCCAGGTAGACCTCGCGCACCCGGTCGTCGGCCGCGATCTCCTCGGGCGTGCCCTCGGTCAGCACGGTGCCGTTGACCAGCACCGTCATGCGCTTGGCGAAACTGAAGACCAGGTCCATGTCGTGTTCGATCAGCAGCACCGACACGTCGGCCGGCAGGGCGGCGACGGTCTGCAGGATTTCCTCGCGCTCGCCGGCCGGCACGCCCGCCACCGGCTCGTCCAGCAGCAGCACGCGCGGCTCGCAGGCCAGCGCGATCGCGATCTCCAGCAGGCGGCGCTTGCCGTAGGCCAGGTGCTCGGTGCGCTGCTCCATCACCTCGGACAGGCGGAACTGCTCCAGCAGCTGCTCGCAGCGCGCGGCCACGCCGCTGTCGCGGCCCAGCGCCTGCCAGAAGCGGGCGCCCAGGCCGCGCTGCTGCGACACCACCATGGCCAGCGTCTGCAGCGGCGTCATGGAGCCGAACAGCTGGTTGATCTGGAAGGTGCGCACCATGCCGCGGCGCACCCGCTGGTGCGGCGGCAGGCGGCTGATGTCCTGGCCTTCCAGCGCGATGCGGCCCTCGGTGGGATCCAGCACGCCGGTCAGCAGGTTGATCAGGGTGGTCTTGCCGGCCCCGTTGGGGCCGATCAGGGCGTGGCGGGCGCCGCGCTGCAGGTCGAGCGTGACGTTGTTGGTGGCCGTGATGCCGCCGAACCGCTTCACCAGCCCTTGCGCGGACAGGACGATATCGCTCATGCCGCCCTCCCGCGCCGCCGCCAGGTCCAGGGCTTGAACAGGCGGTCGCGGCCGACCAGCACCAGCACCACCAGGAACAGGCCCAGCCAGAAGGTCCAGTACTGCGGCGTGATGGCCGACAGGAAGTCCTGCATCAGCTTGAAGACGATGGCACCCAGCACGCCGCCGTACAGCCAGCCGGTGCCGCCCACCACCAGGATCAGCAGCACGTCGGCCGAGCGGTGGAACTCGAATACGTCGAGCGAGGCGAAGCCGGTGGTCTGCGCCAGCAGCGCGCCGGCCGCGCCGGCCAGCGCGGCGGCCACGGTGTAGACCAACGCGATGCGCGAGCCGACCGGGATGCCGACGGCCATCGCGCGCAGCCGGTTGTCGCGGATCGCCTCCAGCGTCGCGCCGAAGGGCGAGCGCACGAAGCGGCGCACGAACAGAAAGCACAGCAGCAGCACGGCCAGCGAGTACCAGGCCGCCGTGCGGCCCATCAGGTCGAACTCGAACTGCCCCAGCACCGGGCCCATGACCACGCCCTGCAGGCCGTCGGCGCCGCCGGTCAGCCAGTCGAGCTTGTTGGCCAGCTCCAGCAGGATCAGCGCCGTGCCCAGGGTCACCATCAGCCGCGTGAGGTCGCTGCCGCGCTGCACCGTGAGGCTGGCCACCGCGCCCAGCACGGCGGCGGCGGCGATGCCGACGGCCAGGCCGACCAGCGGATCGGGCATCACGTGCTTGGCGAACAGCGCCGCGCTGTAGGCGCCGAAGCCGAAGAAGGCCGCGTGGCCGAGCGAGACGATGCCGGTGTAGCCCAGCACCAGGTCCAGCGAGATGGCGAACAGCGCCACGATCGCGATTTCGTTGACGATGGCCGAGTACTGCGACAGCAGCAGCGGCGAGGCGAAGGCCGCCAGCCACAGCAGCGGCTCCCAGGCGCGCCAGCGGGCGGCGCGCAGCAGCGCGGCCTGCGCGCGATCGCCGGAGACGGACAGCGGCGCGCCGGTGACGGCAGTGCCTTCGGACGGTCGGACGGCGCTCATGCCTTGGCCCCCCGCGAGAACAGGCCCTGCGGCCGCCAGATCAGGATGGCGATCATCAGCGTGTAGACGATGAAGGCGCCCAGCTTGGGGATGTAGTACTTGCCGGCCACGTCGGCGATGCCCAGCAGCAGGGCCGCCAGCAGCGGGCCGGTGATCGAGGAGGTGCCGCCCACGGCCACCACGATCAGGAAATAGATCATGAACTTGAGCGGGAAGGTCGGGTCCAGCCCCAGCACCTCGGCGCCCAGCGCGCCGCCCAGGCCGGCCAGGCCGCTGCCGAAGGCGAAGGTGGTGAGGAACACGACGTTGACGTTGATGCCCATGCCGGCGGCCACGCGCTGGTCGTCCACCGCCGCGCGCAGGCGGCTGCCGAAGCGGGTGCGCGACAGCACGTACTGCAGTGCGATGGTCAGCGCGGCGCAGACGGCGATGATGAACAGGCGGTAGTGGCCCATGCCCAGGGTCCAGGCGCCGCTGCCGATCTCGGTGCGGCCGCGCAGCCATTGCGGCAGCTGGATCAGCTGCTGGGTCGAGCCCACGAAGAAGTCGACCGCCGCCACCGCCATGAAGGTCAGGCCGATGGAGAACAGCACCTGGTCCAGGTGCGGCTTGTGGTACAGCGGCCGGTACAGGGTGCGCTCCAGCACCGCGCCGAGCAGCGCCGGCACGACGAAGGCGATCGGCAGGCACACCAGGAAGGGCACGTCGGCGCGCTGCATCAGCAGCACCGTCACGTAGCCGCCGGCCATGGCGAAGGCGCCGTGGGCCAGGTTGATGAAGTTCATCAAGCCCATGGTCACGGCCAGGCCCAGGGCCAGGATGAACAGCAGCATGCCGTAGGCGATGCCGTCGAAGAGGATGGTGAGCATCAGTTCCTTGCCATTGCGGGCCCGGACCGCAATCGATGGACCCGGGCGGCGTCCGATCCGCCCGGGCCCAGCGGGGTCACTTCGTCTTGCCGGGGTCCTTGACGTCCTTGATCACGTCGAACTCGACGTTCCAGAGCTGGCCGTCCTTCTTCTCGACCTTGCGCAGGTACACGTTCTGCGTGATGTCGCGGGTCTGGGCGTCGATCAGCACCGGGCCGCGCGGGCTCTCGAACATGTCGCCCTTCATGGCGTTGACCAGGGCCTCGCCCTTGCCCTTGCCGCCGGTCTTCTTGATCGCGTCGTAGATCAGGCGCATGCCGTCGTAGCCGCCCATCGCCATGAAGTTGGGGCGCAGGCCGTTGTTGGCCTTCTGGAAGGCCTCGACGAACTTCTTGTTGGCCGCCGAGGGGTGCGCGGCCGAGTAGTGGTGCGAGGTCACCACGCCGACGGCGGCATCGCCCATGTCGTTGAGCTGGTCGTCGTCGGTCACGTCGCCGGTGGCGATCAGGCGGATGCCGGCCTTGTCCATGCCGCGCTCGGCAAACTGCTTCATCACCGCCGCGCCGGCGCCGGAGGGCACGAACACGAACAGCGCATCGGGCTTGAGGTCGCGCACCTTCTGCAGGAAGGGGGCGAAGTCCGGGTTGCGCAGCGGCACGCGCAGCGACTCGGGCACCTTGCCGCCGTTGAACTGGAAGCGCTCCTTGAAGAACTTCTCGGCGTCGATGCCGGGGCCGTAGTCGCTCACCAGCGTCACCACGTTCTTGATGCCGTTCTTGGGCGCCCAGTCGGCCAGCGCCACCGACACCTGCGGCAGCGTGAAGCTGGAGCGCACGATGAAGGGCGAGGCCTGGGTGATGCTGGAGGTGGCCGCGGCCATCACCACCAGCGGGGTCTTCGACTGCGTCGCGAGCGGCGCCACCGCCAGCGCCGAGGGCGTGATGCCCATGCCGGCCAGCACGTCGACCTTGTCGTTGACGATCAGTTCCTGCGCCAGGCGGCGCGTCATGTCGGGCAGGCTGGTGTCGTCCTTGACGATCAATTCCACCTTGCGGCCGGCCACGGTGTCGCCGTTCTGGGCGATCCACAGGCGGGCAGCGGCCTCGACCTGGCGGCCGGTGGTGGCCTGCTGGCCGGTCATCGGCAGGATCAGGCCGACCTTGAAGGGCGCGCCTTGGGCGAAGGCCAGGCCGCCGCTGGCCAGCAGGGCCGCGCAGGCGGTGGCCCGCAGCAGGTTTCTCTTGTTCATCGAAGGTCTCCTGGTAGGGGAAAGGAATCGGGCACGGGCATCCGCCGCCGGGCTGTGATTCTGGTCAGCGCCGGGCCCATGGCCAAGGCAGGGGGCGGTCTATCAGCTATCCCTTTTGAGCATAGCCCGGCGGCCGATCTTTGTCGCTCGGCAGGCGCCCACGAGGCACCCTGCGCACGGCGGGCATCGGGTCGAGCGCTCCGGAGGGCGGCCGGCGCGCTCATGCGCGCTTGCGGATCAGCCGCACGGCGGGCATGCGGTCGAGGTGGGGACCCTGCACGGCTTCGCGCAGGTTGCGTTGCGCCAGCCGCGAGTGCTCGCGCATGATGGCCTCGGCGCGCGCGCCTTCGCGCTGCCCGATCGCCTCGAGCACCTGGCGATGCTGGTCCTGCGCGACGATGAGCATGTCGCGCGCCTGGGCCGAATTGGCCTGGACCACGACGAAGCCCGAGGGCGACGCGAACGGCAGGCTAACCACCCGCTCCAGCTCGCGCGCCAGCACCGGGCTGCCGGCCGCTTCGGCCAGCAGGGCATGGAAGCGCTGGTTCAGCGCCACGTAGCGGGAGAACGCCTCGTCGTCCAGGGCCGGCTGCGCCAGCACGGCGTCGATGCCGGCCAGGCACTCGCCGGCTTCGGCCAGCACCACCGCGGGCGCGCCGCGCTCGGCCGCCAGGCGCGCGGCCAGGCCTTCCAGCGTGCCGCGCAGCTCGATCGCGTCGGCCACGTCGCGCTCGCTGAAGGTGCGCACCGCGTAGCCGCCGTTGGGCAGGGCTTCCAGCAGGCCCTCCTGCTCCAGCCGCATCAGGGCGGCCCGGATCGGCGTGCGCGACACGCCCAGCCGCTCCACGATCGCCAGCTCGGCGATGCGGCTGCCGCCGGGCAGCTCGCCGGACAGGATCAGCTCGCGCAGCCGCAATTGCGCCTTGACGGCCTGGGAAGCGCTGCCTTCGACTTCAGGGACTGTCCTGGATTCGTTCTTCATGTATACATTGACCTCGTTCCGGTGGCCCGACCCCGGGCGTCTGGAAACCCAGCACGAGGGCCGCATTCTCCAATGAAAACAGCCTGAATCCAGCCATTCTCCGACGCCCTCCAAGACCGGCCGGTTCTATCAGTTATTCCGCTTTCTGCATACACACGGTATTCCGGACGGCACAATCACGGCATCGTATCCGCACTGTCCTGCCCTCGAAAGCCATGTTTCCCAAGAACGCCTGGTACGTCGCCTGCACCCCCGACGAGATCGAAGCCAAACCCCTGGGGCGCACCATCTGCAACGAGAAGATCGTCTTCTGGCGCCCGGGCCCCGGCCAGGTGGCGGCGGTGGAGGACTTCTGCCCGCACCGCGGCGCCGCCCTGTCGCTGGGCCGCGTCTGCGAGGGCCAGCTGGTCTGCGGCTACCACGGACTGGTGATGGGCTGCGAGGGCAAGACCGTCTCCATGCCCGGCCAGCGGGTGCAGGGCTTTCCCAAGGTGCGTGCCTATCCGGTGGCGGAGAAGTACGGCTTCATCTGGGTCTGGCCGGGCGATCCGGCGCAGGCCGATCCCGCCACGATCCACCACCTGGAATGGGCCGACAACCCGCAGTGGGCCTACGGCGGCGGCCTGTACCACATCGCCTGCGACTGGCGCCTGATGGTGGACAACCTGATGGACCTGACCCACGAGACCTACGTGCACGTGGACAGCATCGGCCAGAAGGAGATCGACGAGACGCCGGTCAGCACCAAGACCGAAGGCGACCACGTGATCACCAGCCGCTTCATGGACAACGTGATGCCGCCGCCGTTCTGGCGCGCCAACCTGCGCGGTGCCGGGCTGGCCGACGACGTGCCGGTGGACCGCTGGCAGGTCTGCCACTTCTATCCGCCCAGCCACGTGCTGATCGAGGTGGGCGTCGCGCATGCCGGCAAGGGCGGCTACCACGCCGACCCGAAGGACAAGGTGTCCAGCATCGTGGTGGACTTCCTCACGCCCGAGACCGGCACCAGCATGTGGTACTTCTGGGGCATGGCGCGCAACTTCCGGCCGCAGGACACCGCGCTGACCGCGCAGATCCGCGACGGCCAGGGCAAGGTGTTCGCCGAGGACATGGCGGTGCTGGAGGCGCAGCAACGCAACCTGACCGCCTGGCCCGACCGGCGGCTGCTGATGCTCAACATCGACGCCGGCGGCGTGCAGTCGCGCCGCATCATCGACCGGATGATCGCGGCCGAAAAGCCGGCTAAGCTGGTTGCATGAGCGACCTCGTCGTCACCGTCCTGCGCAAGAAGCAGGAAGCGCAGGACATCGCCAGCTTCGAGCTGGCGCGGGCCGACGGCGGGCCGCTGCCGGCCTTCAGCGCCGGCTCGCACATCGATGTCCACGTGCCCGGCGGCCCCGTCCGCCAGTACTCGCTGTGCAACGACGCCGGCGAGCAGCATCGCTACCGCATCGCCGTGCTGCGCGATCCGGCCACGCGCGGCGGCTCGGCCGGCATGCACGACGGCGTGCGCGAAGGCGACCGCCTCACCATCAGCGAGCCGCGCAACCATTTCCCGCTGGTGCACGCGCGGCGCAGCGTGCTGCTGGCCGGCGGCATCGGCGTGACGCCGCTGCTGTGCATGGCGCAGCGGCTGGCGGCGATCGGCGCCGACTTCACGCTCCACTACTGCACCCGCTCGGCCGCGCGCACGGCCTTCCGTGACGAGATCCTGGCCTCGACCTTCGCGGGCCGCGTGCAGTTCCACTTCGACGACGGCGAGCCGGCGCAGAAGCTGGACCTGGCGGCGGCGCTGGGTGGTCACCCCGCTGCCGACACCCATCTGTATGTGTGCGGCCCAACCGGCTTCATCGACTTCGCGGTGCAGGGCGCCCGCGCCGCCGGCTTCGGGTCGGACCAGATCCACCTGGAGTACTTCGGCGCGGCGCCGCAGGACACCCGCGGCGACGGCACCTTCGAGGTGAAGATCGCCAGCAGCGGCCAGGTGGTCGCGGTGCCCGCCGGCCAGACGGTGGTTCAGGCGCTGGCCGCCGCCGGCGTGGAGATCCTCACGTCCTGCGAGCAGGGCGTGTGCGGCACCTGCCTCACGCGCGTGCTGGAAGGCGAATGCGACCACCGCGACCTCTACCTCACCGACGAGGAGAAGGCCCGCAACGACCAGTTCACGCCCTGCTGCTCGCGCGCGAAGAGCCCGGTGCTGGTGCTCGACCTGTGAGCCCGTCCGCTCCCCCGGCGGGGAGCGGGTATCTTTGCCGCCTGGCCCCATCCCGCAATTTCCTGACCAAGAGGACGACACCATGATGAAACTCCCCGCCCGCTACGACCACGTCGGCAGCTTCCTGCGCCCGAAGTACCTGCTGGAAGCGCGCGAGCAGAAGGCCCGCGGCGAGATCACGCCCGAGCAGCTGCGCGAGGTCGAGGACAAGGCCATCGCCGAGGTGGTGCAGTTCCAGGAGAGCGTCGGCCTCAAGAGCATCACGGACGGCGAGTTCCGCCGCACCTATTTCCACATCGATTTCCTCGAGCAGCTCGGCGGCGTCAAGACCGACATCCCGGTGACCATCCGCAAGCCCGACGGCAGCGAGGAGCTGGCACCACCGGTGATCCGGGTGGTCGACAAGGTGCGCCACGCCAAGGACATCCAGAAGGCGGACTTCGAGTACCTGAAGACCCAGGTCGGCGCCGGCCGCACGCCCAAGGTGACCATCCCCTCGCCCACCATGCTGCACTTCCGCGGCGGCCGCGCCGGCATCAGCAAGGACGCCTACCCCGAGCTGGACCCGGCGTTCTACGACGACGTGGCCAAGGCTTACGGCGACGAGCTGCGCTCGCTGTACGCCGCCGGCTGCCGCTACGTGCAGATGGACGACACCAACCTGGCCTACCTGTGCGACGAGAAGATGCGCGAGGCGGCGCGCCAGCGCGGCGACGACCCCAACGAGCTGCCGCACCGCTACGCCAAGTTCATCAACCGGGTGGTGGCGCAGAAGCCCGAAGGCATGCTGCTGGCCATGCACCTGTGCCGCGGCAACTTCAAGAGCACGCACGCGGCGGCCGGCAACTACGAGCCGGTGGCCGAGGCGCTGCTCAAGGAGATGGACATCGACGCCTACTTCATGGAGTACGACGACGACCGCTCGGGCGACTTCCGGCCGCTGCGCTACCTGCCCAAGGGCAAGACCGTGGTGCTGGGGCTGGTGACCACCAAGTTCGGCCAGCTCGAAAGCAAGGACGTGCTCAAGCGCCGCATCGACGAAGCGGCCAGGCACGCGCCGCTCGAGCAGCTGGCCCTGTCGCCCCAGTGCGGCTTCTCCAGCACCGTCCACGGCAACAACATCGCCGTGGAAGACCAGCGCAACAAGCTGCGGCTGGTGATCGAGACGGCGCAGGAGGTGTGGGGCGAGGCCTGAGCGCGGCCGGGACGCTTAGAACTTCCGTACTGGTGCGCGACACAACGTCGCGCACGGTCGGGGTGCGTGGATGAGCGACAATATGCGTTTCCCGCATTCCATCCATACCAACCGTCATGAAGTACGCGAGCAGCCATGATTTCCTGGCCGAGGTGGCCAGGCGCAACCCGGGCCAACCCGAATTCCTGCAAGCGGTGACCGAGGTCATCGAAAGTCTGTGGCCGTTCATCGAGCGCAACCCGCGCTACGCCGAGCACGGCCTGCTCGACCGCCTGGTGGAGCCGGAACGCATCATCCAGTTCCGCGTGTCCTGGGTCGACGACCACGGCGAAGTCCAGGTCAACCGGGCCTTTCGCATCCAGCACAGCTCGGCCATCGGCCCGTACAAGGGCGGCCTGCGCTTCCACCCCTCGGTGAACCAGTCGATCCTGAAGTTCCTGGCGTTCGAGCAGACCTTCAAGAATGCGCTGACGACCCTGCCCATGGGCGGCGGCAAGGGCGGCTCCGACTTCGACCCCAAGGGCAAGAGCCCCGGCGAGGTGATGCGCTTCTGCCAGGCCTTCATGACCGAGCTGTACCGCCACGTCGGCGCCGACACCGACGTGCCGGCCGGCGACATCGGCGTGGGCGGCCGCGAGGTCGGCTTCATGGCCGGCATGATGAAGAAGCTGTCCAACCGGGCCGACTGCGTGTTCACCGGCAAGGGCCTGTCGTTCGGCGGCTCGCTGATCCGCCCGGAAGCCACCGGCTACGGCACGGTCTATTTCGCCGCGGAGATGCTCAAGCAGCGCGGGCTGGACTTCCAGGGCCTGCGCGTCAGCGTCTCCGGCTCCGGCAACGTGGCCCAGTACGCGGTCGAGAAGGCGATGGCGCTGGGCGCCAAGGTGGTCACGGTGTCCGACTCGAGCGGCACCGTCGTCGACATGGACGGCTTCACCCCGGCCAAGCTGGCCGAGCTGATGGAGGTGAAGAACCACCAATACGGCCGGGTGAGCGAGTACGCCGAGCGCACCCGCACCGAGTTCCATGCGGGCAAGTGCCCGTGGGCGGTGCCGGTCGACGTGGCCCTGCCCTGCGCCACCCAGAACGAGCTGACCGCCGAAGACGCCAGGACTTTGGTCAAGAACGGCGCGGTGTGCGTGGCCGAAGGCGCCAACATGCCGTCCACCCTGGAAGCGGTGCAGGTGTTCGAGCAGGCCGGCGTGCTGTTCGCCCCGGGCAAGGCCAGCAACGCCGGCGGCGTGGCCACCTCCGGCCTGGAGATGAGCCAGAACGCCATGCGCCTGTCGTGGCCGCGCGAGGAAGTCGATGCCCGCCTGCTGGTGATCATGCAGGGCATCCACGCCGCCTGCGTGCAGCATGGCACACGCGAGGACGGCCGCGTCAACTACGTGGACGGCGCCAACATCGCCGGCTTCGCCAAGGTGGCCGACGCCATGCTGGCCCAGGGCGTGATCTGAGGCAGCGCTGAAGAAAGTCGCTACGCGAGACTTTTTTCAGCGATCCAGAACGCCCCCACACAACGCGCCTGGCCGCGCCAGAATGGGCGCCCCGGAACATCTCCCGGAGGCGCCCATGTCGTTCCTGAACCGCCGCCAGCTGATCGGGGCCGGCGCCCTGCTCCCCTTGACGGCTGCGCTGCCGGCCGGGGCCGCTGCAGGCCGGCTGCAAGGCTGGAAGCTCGCCACCCCGCGCCGCACCGGCATCCATGACGTGGCCCCGGCGCCCGACGGCGGCGTCTGGTTCAGCGCCCAGGCCAGCGGCCACCTGGGCTGGTTCGACCCCCGCAGCGGCCGCACCGAACTCATCGCGCTGGGCAGCGGGTCCTCGCCGCACGGCGTGATCCAGGGCCCCGACCAGGCGGCGTGGCTGACCGACGGCGGGCAGAACGCGATCGTCCGGGTCGGCTGGCCCGACCGCCAGGTGCGGGGCTTCCCGTTGCCGGCCGGCACGCCCTGGGCCAACCTCAACACGGCCGCGTTCGACGGCGACGGCAACCTGTGGTTCACCGGGCAATCCGGCTGGCTGGGCCAGGTGGCCGTGAAGTCCGGCGAGGTCAAGGCCTGGCCGTCGCCGCGCGGCCGCGGGCCCTACGGCATCTGCGCCACGCCGACGGGGGACATCTGGTGGTGCTCGCTGGCCGGCTCCTTCATCGCCCGCATCGAGCGGCGCAGCGGCGAGTCGCACATCGTCGAGCCGCCGACCCGCGACCAGGGCGCGCGCCGCGTCTGGAGCGACAGCCAGGGCCGCATCTGGGTCAGCGAATGGAACAGCGGCCAGCTGTCGATGCACGACCCGCGCAGCGGGGCCTGGCACGCCTGGAAGGCGCCGGGCACCAACCCGCGCGTCTACGCGGTGTACGTCGACGAGCGCGACACGGTCTGGATCAGCGAGTGGAGCGGCAATGCCGTCTACGCGTTCGACCCGAAGTCGGAGAAGTTCGAGCGCTATGCGCTGCCGCGCGAAGGCGCCAGCGTGCGCCAGATCCTCGGCCGCCCCGGCGAGGTGTGGCTGCCGGAAAGCGGAACCGAGCACATCGCGGTGATCCGCACCGCGTAAGGGGCTCCCTCCCGCGCGGGGAGGGAGCAGACCCGGCTTACTGCGGCTCCAGCCCGACCTTCTTGACCACGGCCGCGTACTTGGCCAGTTCGCGGCGGAACGCGGCCTGGGCTTCCTCGACGCTGCTGATCTGGATCGTGTTGCCCTGCTTGGCCATGGCTTCCTTGACCGCCGGGTCGCCGAAGGCCGACACCACGGCGCCGTGCACCTTCTGCACGTTCGCTGCGCTCATGCCCTTGGGCCCGATCACCGCGAACCAGGCTTCCACGGCGAAGCCCGGCATGCCCTGCTCGGCGAACGTCGGGATGTCCTGCGCCGCCGGCGAGCGCTGGGGCGTCAGGGTGCCGATCGGGCGCAGCGCGCCGGCCTTGATCTGGCCCTGCACGCTGGGCAGCGCCGCCACGGCAAAGTCGATCTGGCCGCCCATCAGGTCCGCCACCATGGGGCCCACGCCCTTGTAGGGCACGTGCTGGGCCTTGGCGCCGGCGGCATCCAGGTACAGCTCGGCGGCCAGGTGCAGGATGGTGCCGCTGCCGCCGGAGCCGAAGTTGTAGCCGCCGGGCTTGGCCTTGAGCAGGGCGACGAACTCCTTGTGGTTGGCCGCCGGCATCTTGTTCGGGTTGGCCACCAGCACCATCGGCGTGGAGCCGACCACCGCGATCGGCGTGAAGTCGCCCGGCATGTCGAAGGGCAGCGACTTGAGCACGCTGGGGAAGATCACGACGTTGTTCGACACCACCGACAGCGTGTGGCCGTCCGGCGCCGAGCGCGCCAGCGCCTGCAGGCCGACGATGCCGCTGGCGCCCGACTGGTTGTCCACCACCACCGAGGCGCCGAGCGCCTTGCCCAGCGCCGGCTGGGCGGCGCGGGTGATCGCATCCACGCCGGAGCCGGTGGCGTTGGGCAGGATGAACCTCACGGTCGGCGCCTGCGCCAGGGCGCCCAGCGGCACGAGGGAGGTCGCGGCGGTGGCGGCAGTGGCGGCCAGCAGCGAGCGGCGGGCCGGGTCATGGCGGGTGTTCATGGATGTCTCCTTGGTGGTGGGGTGAAAAAGGGATGCCGGGCGGCGCTCAGGCGACCACCCGGCGCGCGCGCAGCGCGTCGATGTCGTTGTCGCCGTAGCCCAGCTCGTGGAGCAGGCCGGCGGTGTGCTCGCCCATGGCGGGCGGGTGCAGGCGCACCCCGGGTCGCTGCCCGTCCATCGTGAAGGGCAGCAAGGTGGCCTTGGCGGTCTCGCCGGCGCGCGGCCCGTCGGTCAGCCGCACGTCGGCCAGCCCGCCGGTGGCCAGCAGGTGCGGGTCGTCCAGCAGTTCCTCGGGCTTGCGGATCGGCGCGAACGGCAGGCCGTGGCGCTCGAAGATCGCGGCCAGCTCGTTCGCGGACCAGGCCTTGAGCCGCTCGCGCAGCACCGGCAGCAGGCGCGGGCGCTGGCGCACGCGGTCGTTGTTGGTGGCGTAGGCCGGATCGGCCAGCAGGTCGGCGAAGCCGAGCGCGTCGCAGAACACCTTCCACTGCGCGTCGCTGACCGCCGCCAGGAAGATCTGCTCGCCGTCCTTGACCGTGAACACGTCGTAGACCGCCCAGGCCGAGATGCGGTCGGGCATGGGGGCGGCCGGCTGGCCGGTGATGGCGTACTGCAGCATGTGCTGGCCGACCAGGAACACGTTGTTCTCGAACAGCGCGCTCTGCACCTCCTGGCCGCGCCCGGTGATGCCGCGCTGCACCAGCGCGCCGAGCGCCCCGATGGCGCCGAACATGCCGCCCATGATGTCGTTGACGCTGGTGCCGGCGCGCAGCGGGTCGCCCGGCCGCCCGGTCATGTAGGCCAGGCCGCCCATCATCTGCACCACCTCGTCGAGGGCCGTGCGCTGCTCGTAGGGGCCGGGCAGGAAGCCCTTGAGGCTGATGTAGATGAGGCGCGGGTTGGCCTGGGCCAGGCTGGCGTAGTCCAGCCCGTACTTGGCCATGGTGCCCGGCTTGAAGTTCTCGGCCACCACGTCGGCGCTGCCGCACAGGCGCCGCGCGATCTCCGCGCCGTCGGGGCTGCGCAGGTCGAGCGCGATGCTCTTCTTGTTGCGGTTGAACATGGGGAAGAACCCCGCGCCGGCGCCCAGCAGGTGGCGGGTGCGGTCGCCCTCGATCGGCTCGACCTTGATCACCTCGGCACCCAGGTCGGCCAGCACCAGCCCGCAGGTCGGGCCCATCACCATGTGGGTGAACTCGACCACGCGCAGGCCGACCAGCGGCAGCGGCGCGCCGTTCTTCGCGCTGCTCAAGCCGCCACCTCCGCGCGCATCGTGCGCGGCAGCCCGGCGCGCCACAGCGTGCCGTGCAAAGGCTCGCCTTCCAGCCATTGCGCCACCTGGGCGCGCAGGGCGAGCAGCCGGTCGAAGTCGATGCCGGTCGCGATGCCCATGCTGGCCAGCAGGTAGGCCAGGTCCTCGGTGGCGACGTTCCCGCTGGCGCCCGGCGCGTGCGGACAGCCGCCGATGCCGCCGATGCAGGCATCGAGCCGGCGGATGCCCAGCCGCAGCGCGGCATAGCAGTTGGCCAGGCCGAGTCCGCGGGTGTCGTGGAAATGCGCGCTGTCCAGGCGGTCGCCAGCCACGCGCAGCACCTGCTCGAACACGCGGGTGACCATCGCCGGGTCGGCGTAGCCCACGGTGTCGGCCAGGCTGACGCGCTCGGCGCCGGCGTCCAGCACCGCCTGCACCAGGCGCACCACCTCGGCCGCGGCCACTTCGCCCTGGATCGTGCAGCCGAAGGCGGTGCTGATGCCCACCTCCAGCAGGGTGCGCGAGCCGGCGGCGTCGCGGGCGGCGCGGATGCGGCCGATCTCGGCCAAGACGTCGTCGGGCGTCTTGCGCAGGTTGGCCAGGCTGTGGGCATGGCTGGCCGACAGGGGCACCAGCAGGGTGTGGGCCTCCTCGGCGATGGCCCGCTCGGCGCCCTTGAGGTTGGGCACCAGCACCGAAGCGACCAGTCCGGGCAGCGTCTTCGCGAAGGCGAGGATTTCGGCGGTGTCGGCCAGTTGCGGCATCAGCCGGGCCGGCACGAAGGAGCCGACCTCCAGCTCGCGCAGGCCGGCGGCGTGGGCGGCGCGGATCCAGTCGAGCTTGGCGGCGGTGGGGACGGTGCGCGGAATGATCTGCAGGCCATCGCGCAGGCCCACGTCGCGCACGACCACGCGCGCGGGCAGGCCGTCGGCTGTGAAGGCGTTCTCTTGCATGGGGTCCAGTCTAGAATTTCCGGATTGTCATGTCTTCTCATTTTAGGAAGACAAAGATTCCAGTTCGGAATACCTTACGTGCGCGACCTCGACCTCACCTCGCTGCGCCTGTTCGTCTCGGTCTGCGAAGCCGGCAACATCGCGCGCGCCGGCGAACGCGCCAGCATCGTCGGCTCGGCCATCAGCAAGCGGCTGGCCCTGCTGGAGGACCAGCTCGGCACGCCGCTGCTGGTGCGCAAGCGCCATGGCGTGGTGCCCACCGCGGCCGGCCAGACCCTGCTGGAGCACGCCCGCGCCATGCTGGACAACGCCGCCCGCATCGAGCTCGACATGCAGGCCTACGCGCGCGGCGCCCGCGGCCAGGTGCGCATCCTGGCGTCGGTGTCGGCCATGACCGAGTCGCTGGCCGACGACGTCGCCACCTTCCTGCGCGAGCCCGCGCACCGCGACATCCAGGTCGACATGGAGGAGCGGGTCAGCCCGGAGATCGTGCGCGGCGTGCGCGAAGGCCTGGCCTCGCTGGGCGTGTGCTGGGATGCCGCCGAGCTCGGCCCGCTCGAGGCGCGGCCGTACCGCAGCGACCACCTGTGCATGGTGGTGCCGGGCAACCATCCGCTGGCGCGGCGCAAGTCGCTGCGCTTCGAGGAGACGCTCGACTGGGAGCACGTCAGCCTGCCGGTCAACAGCGCCGTGCAGGTCATGCTGCAGCGCGAGGCCGCGCGCCTGGGCCGGCGCGTGCGGCACCGGGTGGTGGTCACCAATTTCGAGGCCGCCCTGCGGGTGGTGCGCGCCGGCCTGGCCATCAGCCTGGTGCCGCGCGAGGTCACCGAGCTGCAGGTGGCCGCCTACGGGCTGCGCGTGATCCCGCTGGCCGAGCCCTGGGCCGAGCGCCGTTTCGTCATCTGCTTTCGCGACGCCCACTCGCTGCCGCCGGCCGCCCAGTTGCTGGTGGAGCACCTCACCCAACCCCTCTCCCCATGACCGACGACCGCCTGCTCGACCTGGGCCCCGCGCCCCGGATCTTCTTTCTCTGCGACGACCCCGCGCGGGTGCGCCGCCAACTGGCGGGCGAGGCCTTGTCCCCCGACCACGCGGGGCCGCTGCGGCATGACGTCTCGACCGACGAGATCACGCCGGTGGCGATCCTGTCGCACCACGACCAGCGGCTGGCGCGCTTCGCCTACACCGGCCTGGCCTGCGGCGGCCAGTCGCCGGTGGCTGCCGGCGCGGTGCAGGCCGCCGGCTTCCAGGTGACGGTGGCCGGCCGCCGCTACGGCAAGGGCTCCTCGCGCGAGCACAGCCCGGCTGCCGAGCGCATGGCCGGCGTGCGGCTGGTGATCGCTGAGAGCTTCGAGCGCATCTATCGGCAGAACGCCGACAACATCGGCCTGTTCACCTCCACCGACTTCGGCCTGCTGCCGCGCATCGCCCGCGGCGAGGCGATCCCGCTGGAGGAACTGCTGCAGGATCGCGAGCCGCTCGCGGCGGCCATCCTGCGCAGCGGCGGCCTGCTGCGCTTCGGGCAGCGGCACCTGCGCAGCGCGGCGCCGGCCGCGCCCGTGGCAGCCGACCGGCCGCAGACCCTGTACGAGAAGATCGTGCGCCGCCACCTGCTGGCCACGCCGGTCACGCCCGCCGACCCGGCCACCGGCGACGGCTGCTTCGTGCGCGCCGACTGGCGCTTCATCCACGAGTACTACACCGGCATGGCGGCCCACCTGCTGGACCGCGAGGCCGGCGCCTCGCTGGCGCTGCACGAGCCCGCATCCATCGTGGTGTTCGAGGACCACACCTCCTACGTGGAGGAGAGCCCGGCGCACCTCAAGGCCGGGCTGGTGCCCAACATGCGGGCCATGCAGCAGGCCCAGCGCGACTTCGTCGCCCGCCACGCCCTGCGCTGCCACCGCACGCTGACCGACGAGGAGGCGGCGCGCGACGGCGGCGGCAACGTCGCCGGCATCTCGCACGCGATGATGGCCGAGCACTACGCCCTGCCCGGCCAGGTGGTGGCCGGCACCGACTCGCACACGCCGCACAGCGGGGCGCTGGGCTGCCTCGCGTTCGGCGTCGGCACCACCGACATGGCCAACGCCTTCGTCACCGGCGCGGTGCGCACGGCGCTGGCGCCCGTGCTGCGGGTGCAGCTGGACGGCGCGCTGCCGGCCGGCGTCGTCGCCAAGGACGTGCTGCTGCACCTGCTGGCCCTGCCGCCGATCCGTGCCGGCGGCGGGGTCGGCAAGGTGTTCGAGTTCGGCGGGCCCGTGGTCCGGGCCATGGGCACCGACGAGCGCGCCACGCTCACCAACATGACGGCCGAGCTCGGCGGGCTGACCGGCATCGTCGAGCCCGACCAGGAGACCGTGCGGTTCCTGCAGGAGCGCCGCGGTGTCGGCGTCGCCCTCGAGCCGTGGATGCGCAGCGACCCCGGCGCCGCCTATGCGGACGTGATCCGCGTGGATTGCAGTTCGCTGGCGCCGATGGTGGCCCGGCCGGGCGATCCGGGCCAGGGCCTGGCGCTCGACCAGCTGGCATCGCCGGTGCGCATCGACATCGCCTACGGCGGCTCCTGCACGGCGGGCAAGCGCGAGGACTTCGAGCAGTACCACGCGGTGCTGGCCTGGGGCGTGGCGAACGGCCTGAAGGTGCCGCCGCACGTGCAGCTGTACCTGCAGTACGGCACGACGGCGGTGCGCGACTGGTGCCTGGCGCGCGGCTACGACCGCGTGTTCGCCGCCGCCGGCGCGCGCATCCTGCAGCCCTCGTGCGGCGCCTGCGCCAACTGCGGGCCGGGCTCCTCGACCGATGCCGGCCAGGTGACCGTCAGCGCCATCAACCGCAACTTCCCCGGCCGCTCGGGCCCAGGCCAGGTCTGGCTGGCCAGCCCGGCCACGGTGATGGCCAGCGCGCTGGCCGGCGAGCTGTGCTCGTTCGCAGCGCTGCAGCGCCGGGTGACACCCGCGCCGGCCCCGCAGGCTGCCGACGAGCACGGCGCGGCTTCCTGAGCTTGAAGCCGGTGGGCCCAGCGCCTACCTTGCGCGGTCCCACTTTCAGGAGATCGCCATGGCAAGCTACATCGCATTGGCCAAGTTCACCGACCAGGGCATCCGCAGCATCAAGGACACGGTCAAGCGCGCCGATGCCGCCAAGGAACTGGCAAAGCGCTACGGCGTGACGATGACGCAGATCTGGTGGACGCTCGGCAAGTACGACATCGTCGTGGTGCTGGACGCGCCCGACGATGCCTCGGCGACCGCGTTCAACCTGGCGCTGTGCTCGGCCGGCAACGTGCGCACGCAGACGCTCAAGGCCTTCAACCGCGACGAGACCGCCGCCATCCTCGGCAAGCTGCAGGCGTAGCGCCCGCTCAGCCGTGCTGCGGCGCCGGCGTGATCTCCCAGTGCTGCAGCACGCGGTCGTGGCTGTCCACGCTCTCCAGCCGCACGCGAAAGCCCCAGAGCCGGGCCACGTGCTTGACCACCTCCTCGGCGCTGTTGTCCAGCGGGCGGTCGTTCTGGCGGGTGTGGCGCAGCGTCAATGAGCGGTCGCCGCGCAGGTTGACGTTCCAGACCTGGATGTTGGGCTCGCGCCAGTTCAGGTCGTACTGCCTGGACAGGGCTTCGCGCACGTGACGGTATCCCAGGTCGTCGTGGATGGCCGAGACCTCCAGCTCGCGCTGGGCCGCGTCGTCGACGATGGAGAACAGGCGGAACTCGCGCATCAGCCGCGGCGACAGGTACTGGCCGATGAAGCTCTCGTCCTTGAAGTGGCGCATCGCGTAGTCGAGCGTCTTGAGCCAGTCGCTGCCGGCGATGTCGGGGAACCACTCGCGGTCCTCGGCGGTCGGGGCGGTGCAGATGCGCTTGAGGTCGCCGAACATGCCGAAGCCCAGCGCATAGGGGTTGATCCCCGAGTAGCGCGGGTCGGTCACCGGCGGCTGGAACACCACGTTGGTGTGCGAGGACAGGCACTCGATCATGAAGCCGTCGCCCAGCCGGCCCTGGTCGTACAGCGTGTTGAGCAGGGTGTAGTGCCAGAAGGTGGCCCAGCCTTCGTTCATGACCTGGGTCTGGCGCTGCGGGTAGAAGTACTGCGCGACCTTGCGCACGATGCGCACCACCTCGCGCTGCCAGGGTTCCAGCAACGGGGCGTTCTTCTCGATGAAGTACAGGATGTTCTCCTGCGGCTCTTCCGGGAAGCGCCGGTGCTCCTTCTTGCGCTCCTTGCCGGGCTGGCGCGGCAGGGTGCGCCACAGGTCGTTGACCTGCTGCTGCAGGTAGGCCTCGCGCTCCTTGCGGCGCTGCTCCTCCTCCACCAGGCTGATCTTCTGCGGGCGGCGGTAGCGGTCGACCCCGTAGTTCATCAGCGCATGGCAGGCGTCCAGCAGGTCTTCCACCGCATCGAGCCCGTGGCGTTCCTCGCACTCGGCGATGTAGCCCTTGGCATAGACCAGGTAGTCGATGATGGACGTCGCATCCGTCCACATCCGGAACAGGTAGTTGCCCTTGAAGAAGGAGTTGTGGCCGAAGCAGGCGTGGGCCATCACCAGCGCCTGCATGGGCAGGGTGTTCTCCTCCATCAGGTAGGCGATGCAGGGGTCGGAGTTGATGACGATCTCGTAGGCCAGGCCCATGTGGCCGCGCCGGTAGCCCTTCTCGCTGGCGATGAACTGCTTGCCGAACGACCAGTGGCGGTAGTTCACCGGCATGCCGACCGAGGCATAGGCGTCCAGCATCTGCTCGGCCGAGATCACCTCGAGCTGCACCGGGTAGGTGTCGAGCCGGAAACCCTCGGCGGTGCGGCGGATGGCGTCGAAGTACTCCTCGATCAGCTCGAAGTTCCAGTCCGACGCCTGCGGCAGCCGGTCGGCGCCGCGCACGGGCTCGACGGCAGTGCTCATGGCGTCGCCCCCGCCGGGTTCTTGCGGAACAGGTCGCGGAACACCGGGAAGATCTGGGCCGGCGTGACGATCTTCTGCATGGCGAAGTTGGCGTTGCCCTCCTGCACCCGGGCGTACTCCTCCCACAGATTCTGGTCCTCGTCGGCCACCTGCACGTAGGCGAAGTAGCGGCACAGCGGCAGCAGCCTGTCCTCCAGCAGCTCGCGGCACTTGGACGAATCCTGCTGCCAGTTGTCGCCGTCCGAGGCCTGGGCGCCGTAGATGTTCCATTCGCTGCCCATGTAGCGCTCGCGGATGATCTCGTTCATCAGCGTCAGCGCGCTGGACACCACCGTGCCGCCCGACTCGGTGGCGTGGAAGAACTCGTCCTCGCTCACCTCGGCCGCCTGGGTGTGGTGGCGGATGAAGATCACGTCGGTCTGCTTGTAGTGCCGGGTGAGGAACAGGTACAGCAGGATGAAGAAGCGCTTGGCCAGGTCCTTGCGCGACTCGTCCATGGAGCCGGACACGTCCATCAGGCAGAACATCACGGCCTTGCTGGTGGGCAGCGGCTCGCGGACGCGATGGCGGTAGCGCAGGTCGAACGGATCGAGGAAGGGCACGCGCGCCAGGCGCCGGCGCAGGTCGTCGATCTCGGCCTTGAGCGCCTCGATCTCGGCCGGCGGCGTGTCGGCGCGCGACTCGATCAGGGCCAGGTGCTCCTCGGCCCGGCGCAGTTGCCGGCGCGCGTCGCCGCCCATGGCGATGCGCCGCGCCAGCCCGACGCGCATGGAACGCACCACGTGCAGGCTGGTCGGGTTGCCCTGCGAGACGAAGCCGGCCCGGCGCGTCTTCCACTCCGGCGCATCGGCCAGCAGCTGGGTGCGGATCAGCCGCGGCAGCGCGAGGTCGTCGAAGAAGTAGTTCATGAACTCCTCCCGCGTGATGCGGAAGGTGAAGTCGTCCTCGCCGGTGCCGTCGGGCGAGGCGCCGCTGCCGCTGCCGCCCGCGCCGCCGCCGCGCGGCCGCGGGATGCGGTCGCCGCGCACGTACTCCTGGTTGCCCGGGTGCACCATCTCGCGGCTGCCGCCCGGCCCGTGGCCGAACACCGGCTCGGAGACGTCGCGGCGCGGCAGGCTGATGTCGGCGCCGTCCTCGATGTTGTGGATGCTGCGGTCGCCCACCGCCTTGCGCACCGCGTCGCGGATCTGCTCGCGGTAGCGGCGCAGGAACCGTTCGCGGTTGCCGATGGACTTGTTCTTGCCGGACAACCGCCGGTCGATCACCTGGTGGAGCGCGGCGCGCTCCGGTCGCTTGTTCGAGGCCACTGGGTTTCGGCCTTCCTTGCGGTCAGGGGGAGGTCAAGAGCTCTTGCGAACCCGGAGATACCACTCGCAAAGCAGCCGCACCTGCCGGTGCGTGTAGCCCTTCTCGACCATCCGGTTGACGAAGTCCTCGTGCTTCTTCTGCTCGTCGGCGCTGGCCTTGGCGTTGAAGCTGATCACGGGCAGCAGGTCCTCGGTGTTGGAGAACATCTTCTTCTCGATCACCGTGCGCAGCTTCTCGTAGCTGGTCCACACCGGGTTCTTGCCGGCGTTGTTGGCGCGGGCGCGCAGCACGAAGTTGACGATCTCGTTGCGGAAGTCCTTGGGGTTGGACAGCCCGGCCGGCTTCTCGATCTTCTCCAGCTCGGCGTTGAGCGCCGCGCGGTCGAAGATCTCGCCGGTGTCGGTGTCGCGGTACTCCTGGTCCTGGATCCAGAAGTCGGCGTAGGTGACGTAGCGGTCGAAGATGTTCTGGCCGTACTCGGAGTACGACTCCAGGTAGGCGGTTTGGATCTCCTTGCCGATGAACTCGGCGTAGCGCTGCGACAGGTGCTCCTTGATGTACGACAGGTACTTCTGCTCGACCTCGGGCGGGAACTGCTCGCGCTCGATCTGCTGCTCCAGCACGTACATCAGGTGCACCGGGTTGGCGGCGATCTCGTTGCTGTCGAAGTTGAACACCTTGGACAGGATCTTGAAGGCGAAGCGGGTGGAAATGCCCGTCATGCCCTCGTCGACGCCGGCGTAGTCGCGGTACTCCTGGTAGCTCTTGGCCTTGGGGTCGGTGTCCTTGAGGTTCTCGCCGTCGTAGATCAGCATCTTGGAGAAGATGCTGGAATTCTCCGGCTCCTTCAGCCGCGTGAGCACCGAGAACTGGGCCATCATCTTCAGCGTGCCGGGGGCGCAGACCGCGTCCTTGAGCGAGGAGTTGCGGATCAGCTTGTCGTAGATCTTCACTTCCTCGGTGACGCGCAGGCAGTACGGCACCTTGACGATGTAGATGCGGTCCAGGAAGGCCTCGTTGTTCTTGTTGTTCTTGAACGCCTTCCACTCGCTCTCGTTGGAGTGGGCCATCACGATGCCGTCGAACGGGATCGCGCCGAAGCCTTCGGTGCCCTTGTAGTTGCCTTCCTGGGTGGCGGTCAGCAGCGGATGCAGAACCTTGATCGGCGCCTTGAACATCTCGACGAACTCCAGCAGGCCCTGGTTGGCCAGGCACAGGCCGCCCGAGTAGCTGTAGGCGTCGGGGTCGTCCTGGGCGTAGGTCTCGAGCTTGCGGATGTCGATCTTGCCGACCAGCGAGGAGACGTCCTGGTTGTTCTCGTCGCCCGGCTCGGTCTTGGCGATGGCGATCTGCTTGAGCACCGACGGGTAGCGCTTGACCACGCGGAACTTGCGGATGTCGCCGCCGAATTCCTCCAGCCGCTTGACCGCCCAGGGCGACATGATGCGCTGGGTGTAGCGGCGCGGAATGCCGTACTGCTGCTCGAGGATGGGCGCATCCTCCTCGTTGTTGAACAGGCCCAGCGGCGATTCGTTCACCGGCGAGCCCTTGATCGCATAGAAGGGCACCTGCTCCATCAGCTGCTTCAGGCGCTCGGCGATCGAGCTCTTGCCGCCGCCCACGGGCCCGAGCAGGTAGAGGATCTGCTTCTTCTCCTCCAGCCCCTGGGCCGCGTGGCGAAAGCACGCCACCACCTGCTCGATCGGATCTTCCAGGCCGTAGAAATCCTTGAAGGCCGGGTAGATGCGGATCATCTTGTTGCCGAAGATTCGGGACAGCCTCGGGTCATGGCGGGTGTCGATGACCTCGGGGTCGCCGATGGCGGCCAGCATGCGCTCGGCGGCGGTGGCGTAGACCAGCTTGTCCTTCTTGCACTGCTCGAGGTAGTCCTCGAGCGACATCTCTTCCTCGCGCGTCTGCTCGTAGCGTGCCAGGAAATTGCGAACCACATCCATTGGGAGAACTCCTTCGGTTTCGCTTGGCGCCAGCCCCTGACTGCGTCCTGTATCGGCAACCACTTTAGCGCGGAACCCTTGTTGAGGTCATCGCGCCCGCGTAGGCAAACACCGGACTTCACTGTAGGTGAACCGTAGAGAAAGAAGAAGCCGCGAAAGTTTCTCGGGGAATGCCCTGTCCACGCTCGCGTGAGGAGCGCGCAACACGCTGCGGCACGCGCGTAAAGTCGCTTGCGCAGGGCCGCGATTTGCGGCAAACACACCTGTGTCATGCCGGGCTTGAGCCGGCATCCACGCTCGTGCGCATTCGTCGATTTGCGGGTCCCCGGATCAAGTCCGGGGCAGCCAAGCCCGCAATGACACCTCCTGTGGCGCCGGCTACGCCAGTCCGAGCAGGCGCACCGCGTTGCCCTTGAGGATGCCGGGCATGACCTCGGGCTTGAAGCCGGCTTCCTCGAAGTCCTTCATCCAGCGGTCGGGCGTGATCAGCGGGTAGTCGCTGCCGAACAGCACGCGGTCCTTCAGCAGCGTGTTGGCGTACTGCACCAGCTGCTTGGGGAAGTACTTGGGGCTCCAGCCGGACAGGTCGATCCAGACGTTGGGCTTGTGGGTGGCCACCGACAGCGCCTCGTCCTGCCAGGGAAAGCTGGGGTGCGCCATCACGATCTGCATGTCGGGGAAGTCGATGGCGACGTCGTCCAGGTGCATCGGGTTGCTGTACTCCAGCCGCAGCCCGCCGCCGCAGCGCATGCCTGAGCCGATGCCGCTGTGGCCGGTGTGGAAGATCGCCGGCAGCTTGTGCGCGTTGATCACCTCGTAGATCGGCCAGGCCATGCGGTCGTAGGGGTGGTAGCCCTGCACCGTGGGGTGGAACTTGAAGCCCTTGACGCCCTCTTCCCTGATCAGGCGCTCGGCCTCGCGCGCACCCATCTTTCCCTTGTGCGGGTCGATGCTGGCGAAGCAGACCATCATGTCGCTGTTCTCGCGCGCCGCCTGGGCGATCTCCTCGTTCGGGATGCGCCGGCGGCCGAGCTTGGACTCGCTGTCCACCGTGAACATCACCAGCCCGATCCTGCGCTCGCGGTAGTACGCGATCGTCTCGGCAATGGTCGGGCGCCGGTTCGACCTGAAGTACTTGTCGGCGGCGCGGTCGTATTCCTCGCCGTAGTTGTCGAACGGGTTCCAGCAGCTGACTTCGGCGTGCGTGTGCACGTCGATCGCGATGAGGTTGGCGTGATCCATGGGGTGTCTCCACTCAGGGTTTCCCCGGGATTCTGGCGCTTGTTTTGGTTATTGTCCATAACCATAATCCCCGCTTCCACCGGAATCGCCATGACATCCTCCGACATCCAGATCGAGCAGCGCGGCGCCGTCGCCGTCATCCGCCTCAACCGTGCCGCCAAGCGCAACGCGATCAGCGACAAGCTCGTCCTCGCCATCCGCGATGCCTTCGTCAAGCTGCCCGCGGGCACCCGCGCCGCCGTCCTGCACGGCGCCGGCGATCACTTCTGCGCCGGCCTCGACCTGTCCGAGATCCAGGAGCGCGACGCCGGCGCCGGCCTGCACCACTCGCGCATGTGGCACGCCGCGCTGGAGGAGGTGCAGTTCGGCCCGGTGCCGGTGGTCGCGGCGCTGCACGGCGCCGTGGTCGGCGGCGGCCTGGAGCTGGCCGCGTCCTGCCACGTGCGCGTGGCCGACGACACCACGTTCTATGCGCTGCCCGAGGGCTCGCGGGGCATCTTCGTGGGCGGCGGCGGCTCGGTGCGCATCCCGCGCCTGATCGGCGTGGCGCGCATGACCGACATGATGCTCACCGGCCGCGTCTACGACGCCGCCGACGGCGAGCGTGCCGGCTTCGCCCAGTACCTGGTGCCGCAGGGCCAGGCGCTGGCCAAGGCGCTGGAGCTGGCCGAGCGCATCGCCCAGAACGCGCCGCTGACCAACTACGCGCTGATGCACGCGCTGCCGCGCATCGCCGAGCAGCCGGCCGACCAGGGCTACCTGACCGAGGCGCTGATGGCGGCCATCGCCCAGAGCGCGCCGGAAGCCAAGGAACGCGTGCGCGCCTTTCTCGAAGGCCGCGCCGGCAAGGTGAGCAAGGGCTGAACATGACCCCCACGATTGCGGCTTCGCCGCTGCACTGCCCCCCGCCTCCTCGGGGCGGCCCGACGGAGGCCTGAGCGGCATGGACGCCATGACCTCAACACGCGCCACCCCCCGCTACCGCCCGCTCGCCTTCGGCGTGACGCGCGCACAGTTGCGCAAAGCCGCCGGCGGCGTGCAGTACCTGCGCGCCGAGCAGGACCTGCTGCCCTGCGCCGAGCGCATGACCGACCGGCTGCTGCACTGGGCCGAGGCCGCGCCCGACCGCACCTTCATCGCGCGCCGCCGGCGCCTGGCCGACGGCAGCACCGGCGACTGGATCCGCATCAGCTACGCCCAGGCGCTGGACAGCGCGCGCCGCGTCGGCCAGGCCCTGCTGGACCGCGGGCTGAACGCCGAGCGCCCGGTGGCCATCCTGTGCGAGAACGGCCTGGAGCACGCGACGATCGCGCTCGGCTGCCTGTACGCCGGCATTCCCTATTCGCCGGTCTCCTCGGCCTATTCCACCATCAGCCAGGACTACGACAAGCTGCGCCACGTGCTGCAGACGCTCACGCCCGGCCTGGTCTACGCCACCGACGCCCGCTACGCCCGGGCGATCGAGGCCACGGTGCCGGCCGACGTGGAAGTGGTGCTCGGCGAGCTGTTCCCGGCCGTGCCCGGCCAGGACACCCTGCCCGGCCGCGCCGTCACGCCGCTGGCCCAGCTGCTCGGCACCGAGGCCACCCCGGCGGTCGATGCGGCCCAGCGCGCCACCGGGCCCGACACCATCACCAAGTTCCTGTTCACCTCGGGCTCGACCAAGCTGCCCAAGGCGGTGGTCAACACCCACGGCATGTGGTGCGCCAACCAGCAGCAGATGCGCCAGTCGATGCCGGTGCTGGCCGAGGAGCCGCCGGTGCTGGTGGACTGGCTGCCCTGGAACCACACCTTCGGCGGCAACCACAACGTCGGGCTGACGATCTACAACGGCGGCACGCTGTACATCGACGACGGCAAGCCGACCCCGGCGCTGATCGGCGAGACGCTGCGCAACCTGCGCGAGATCGCGCCCACGGTCTACTTCAACGTGCCGACCGGCTTCGAGGCCATCGCCCATGCGATGAAGGCCGACGCCGTGCTGCGCCGCAACCTGCTGTCGCGCGTGAAGATGTTCTTCTACGCCGGCGCCGCCCTGGCGCAGCCGGTCTGGGACCTGCTGCACGAGGTGCAGGAAGCCGAGATCGGCGAGCGCATCGTGATGGGCACCGGGCTGGGCATGACCGAGTCCTCGCCGTTCGCCATCTTCATCACCAGCCCCGACGTGAAGTCCGGCTACCTGGGCCTGCCGACGCCGGGCATGGAACTGAAGCTGGTGCCGGTCGAAGGCAAGGTCGAGGTGCGCTACCGCGGCCCCAACGTCACGCCCGGCTACTGGCGCGCGCCGCAGGAGACCGCCGAGAACTTCGACGAGGAAGGGTTCTTCCGCACCGGCGACGCCGTCCAGTGGATCGACCCGCAGGACCCGCACCAGGGCCTGAAGTTCGACGGCCGCATCGCCGAGGACTTCAAGCTCGCCACCGGCACCTTCGTCAGCGTCGGCCCGCTGCGCGCGAAGATCATCGCCGCCGGCGCGCCCTACGTGCAGGACGCGGTCATCACCGGCCTGAACCGCAAGGAAGTCGGCGCGCTGCTGCTGGCCACGCCGGCGGTGCGCCAGCTGGCCGGCCTGCCGGCCGCCGCGCCGCTGAAGGACGTGCTGGAAAGCGCGCCGGTGCAGGCCCACTTCCAGCAGGTGGTCGACCAGCTGGCGGCCGCCGCCACCGGCAGCGCCAACCGCGTGGCGCGCCTGCACCTGATGCACGAGCCGCCCTCGATCGACAAGGGCGAGGTCACCGACAAGGGCTCGATCAACCAGCGCGCCGTGCTCAAGCACCGCGACGCCCTGATCCAGGCCTTCCACGACGACGCCCTGCCCTTCACCCTCAAGCCGCGCGCCTAAGGAGACCCGCACATGAAGATCGATGGACAAGCCGCCCTCGTCACCGGCGGCGCTTCCGGCCTCGGCGAGGCCACCGCGCGCGAGCTGGCGCGGCTGGGCGCCCGGGTGGCGGTGCTGGACGTGAACCTGGAGCAGGCGCAGAAAGTCGCCAGCGAGATCGGCGGCGTCGCCGCCCGCTGCGACATCACCAGCACCGAGAGCCTGCAGGCCGCGCTGGCCACGGCCACCGCCGCCCACGGCCCGGCGCGCATCCTGATGAACATCGCCGGCATCGGCAGCGCCCGGCGGGTGGTGCAGAAGGACGGCAGTCCCGCGCCGCTGGACGACTTCGCGCGCGTCATCAGCGTCAACCTGGTCGGCAGCTACAACGCCAGCCGCCTGTTCGCCGCCGAGTGCGCCAGGCTGCCGCCGCTGGACGACGGCGAGCGCGGCGTGATGCTGTTCACCGCCTCGGTCGCGGCCTTCGACGGCCAGGTCGGCCAGCAGGCCTACAGCGCCTCCAAGGGCGGTCTGGTCGGCATGACGCTGCCGATGGCGCGCGACTTGGCCCAGCACGGCATCCGGGTCTGCACCATCGCGCCGGGGCTGTTCGCCACGCCGCTGATGCGCCAGCTGCCCGAGCCGGTGCAGCAGTCGCTGGCCGCCTCCATCCCGTTCCCGCCACGCCTGGGCAAACCCGAAGAGTTCGCCGAGCTGGCATGCCATATCGTCACCAACACGCACCTCAACGGCGAGGTGATCCGCCTCGACGGCGCGCTGCGCATGGCGCCGCGCTGACAAGTTCCGATTCCCACTTCAACCACTGGAGACATCCATGAAATTCGCCCGCACCCTGATCGCCGCCGCCGTATCGCTGGCGGCATCGACCGCCGCGCTGGCCGACATCAACGTCGGCGTGGTGCTGTCGCTCACCGGTCCCGGCTCCGGCCTGGGCATCCCGATGCAGAAGCAGCTGCAGCTCTTCCCCAAGGAGATCGCCGGCGAGAAGGTCAATCTGATCGTCCTCGACGACGCCAGCGACCCGGGCAAGGGCGTGAGCAACACCCGCCGCCTCGTCACCGAAGACAAGGTCGACGTGATCATGGGCTCGTGCCTGACGCCGGTGGCTGCCGCCATGGCGCCGGTGGCCGCCGAGGCCAAGACGGTGCAGATCGCCGGCTCGCCGGTGGGCACGCCGCCCGGCCAGGACCAGTGGCTGTTCCGCCTGCCGCAGAGCAACAACGTCATGGCGCACGCGATGGTCGAGCACATGAAGAAGCAGGGCATCAAGACCATCGGCTTCCTCGGCTACACCGACGCCTACGGCGAGCTGTGGCTCAAGGCGCTGGAGCCGGAAGCGGCCAAGAACGGCATGAAGATCGTGGCCGTCGAGCGCTTCGCCCGCAGCGACACCAGCGTCACGCCGCAGGCCCTGAAGCTCACCTCCGCCAACCCGGACGCCATCGTCGTGGTGGCTTCCGGCTCCGGCGCGGCGATGCCGCAGATGGGCCTGGTGGACCGCGGCTACAAGGGCAAGCTGTACCAGACGCACGCGGCCGCCACGCCCGACCTGGTGCGCATCGGCGGCACCAAGGTCGAGAACACCTTCGTCGTGTCCGGCCCGGCCGTGGTGGGCGACCAGCTGCCTGACAGCCACCCGTCCAAGAAGGCGGCGGTCGATTTCACGACCAAGTACCAGAAGGCCTTCGACGCGGCGCCCAACCAGTTCGCCGGCCACTCCTACGACTTCGCCATCGTGATGGAGAAGATCGTGCCGATGGCGTTGAAGAAGGCCAAGCCCGGCACGCCGGAGTTCCGCGCCGCGCTGCGCGACTCGCTGGAAACCATGGGCCGCACCGTCTTCGCCCACGGCGTCATGAACTGGACCAAGGACGACCACTGGGGCTACACCAACGAAACGGGCGTGATGCTCAAGGTGGTGGGCGGCAAGTTCGTCGTCGAGAAGTGACGTCGCAGCGCCCCGGCGCAAGCCGGGGCGCGCGATCCCATCCCCGCGAAAGCGGGGATCCAGCGCAACGCGCCTGCGGCGCTGCTGAAATCGGAAGCAATGGATTCCCGCCCTTCGCGGGAATGACGAAATGGATGCCCCCGTCGGTGGGGGCCACCGAAGACCCCCATGGACCTCTCAATCGCCGGCATCCTCGCGCTCGATGGCCTGACCAACGGCGCCGTGTATGCCCTGCTCGCGCTGGCCACGGTGCTGCTGTTCGCCGTGACGCGCGTCATCTTCATCCCGCAGGGCGAGTTCGTCGCCTTCGGGGCCCTCACGCTGGCCATCATGCAGACCGGCAAGGTGCCGGGCACGGTCTGGTTCCTGCTGGTGCTGGCGGGCGCCGCCGCCATCGCCGACATCTACGAGGGCGTGGCGCACAAGCATTCGTTCGCGCGCTTGGGCAAGCAACTGGCCCATACGCTCGCCGTCCCCGTCGTCGTGTCCCTCCTCGCCATCTGGGCCGCCCCCAAGGGCTTCCCGCTGGTGGTCCAGGCGCTGGTCGCGCTGGCGCTGGTCACGCCCTTCGGCACCCTGATCTACCGGCTGGCCTACGAGCGCCTGGCCTCGGCCAGCGTGCTGGTGCTGCTGATCGTCTCGGTCGGCGTGCACTTCGCCCTCGTCGGCCTGGGCCTGTTCTTCTTCGGCGCCGAGGGCTTCCGCAACCCCAGCTTCTGGGATGCGAGCTTCTCCGCCGGCGCGATCACGCTGACCGGCCAGGCCCTGATCATCCTGCTGGCGTCGATCGCGCTGATCGTGCTGCTGTGGCTGTACTTCGAGCGCACGCTCTCGGGCAAGGCCCTGCGCGCCACCGCCGTCAACCGGCTCGGGGCGCGCCTGATGGGCATCTCGTCCAACTCGGCCGGACGGCTGGCCTTCACCATGGCCGCCTTCATCGGCGCCCTGTCCGGCCTGCTGATCGGCCCGACCACCACCATCTTCTTCGACAGCGGCTTCATCATCGGCCTCAAGGGCTTCGTCGCCGCCGTCTTCGCCGGGCTCTCGAGCTACCCGCTGGCGCTGGTCGGCGCGCTGCTGGTGGGCCTGCTGGAGAGCTTCAGCTCCTTCTGGGCCAGCGCCTTCAAGGAGGTGATCGTGTTCTCCTCGATCCTGCCGGTCCTGCTGTGGCGGTCCCTGCGCGATCCGCACGGTGAGGAGCATTGACATGGCCGCCGGACAAGACACCGCCGTCGCAACCGCTCCCTCCAAGCGCGGCAACGCCGTGACCCTCGTACGTCGCCTGGGCTTTCCCGCCTTCGCGCTGCTGATGCTGGTGCTGCCGGCGCTGCCGGTGCCCGACTTCTGGATCACCCAGAGCAACTACATCGGCATGTACTCGCTGGTGGCACTGGGCCTGGTGCTGCTGACCGGCGTGGCCGGGCTCACGTCCTTCGGCCAGGCGGCCTTCGTCGGCGTCGGCGCCTACTCGGCCGCCTTCCTGGCCGTGAAGATGGCGGCCTCGCCCTGGCTGGCGCTGGCCGTGGGCATCGGCCTGGCCATCGCCGCCGCGCTGCTGCTGGGCGCGATCACGCTGCGCATGTCGGGGCACTACCTGCCGCTGGCCACCATCGCCTGGGGCCTGGCGCTGAACTACAGCATGGCCAACATGGAGTGGCTGGGCAAGTACGACGGCATCCTGGGCATCCCGGAGCTGAAGGTGTTCGGCTACGAGCTGGGCTCCGGCCGCGGGCTGCACGTGATGATCTGGGTGATCGCGCTGCTGGCGGCACTGGCCGCCCTGCGCCTGCTCGACTCGCGGCCCGGCCGCGCGATCCGCGCACTCAGCAGCGGCTCGACCATGCCCGAGGCCATGGGCATCTCCACCTTCCGCGCCAAGCTGACGGTGTTCGTCATCGCCGCGGTGCTGGCCGCCATCTCGGGCTGGCTGTTCGCCTACTTCCAGCGCACCGTGAATCCCTCGCCGTTCGCCATCGGCAAGGGCATCGAGTACCTGTTCATGGCGGTGCTGGGCGGCGTCGGCCACGTCTGGGGCGCGTTCATCGGCGCCGCCGTGGTCAAGATCGTCGAGGACCAGCTGCAGGTGCTGCTGCCGCAACTGATCGGCACCGGCGGCAACTTCGAGACCATCGTCTTCGGCATCATCCTCATTGCGGTGCTGAAGTACGCGCCCAACGGGCTGTGGAGCTTCGTCGCGCGCTGGCTGCCGCGCGTCGACCGCGTGCGCGACTGGGCCGACGCCGACCCGCTGCCGGCCCGCGACAAGCCGACCCCGGGCGAGGCGCTGCTGCAGGTGGACAACGTGCGCAAGGAGTTCGGCGGCCTGGTCGCCGTCAACGACGTCGGCTTCGAAGTCCGCGCCGGCGAGATCGTCGGCCTGATCGGCCCCAACGGCGCCGGCAAGTCGACCACCTTCAACCTGATCACCGGCGTGCTGTCCACCACCGCCGGCCAGGTGCGCTACCGGGGCGAGGCCCTGACCGGCCTGCCCTCGCGCCAGATCGCCCGCCGCGGCATCTCGCGCACCTTCCAGCACGTCAAGATGATTCCCGACATGACCGTGCTGGAGAACGTCGCCCTGGGCGGCTACCTGCGCGGCAGCGCCGGCACCGTGCGCGCCATGCTGCGCCTCGACCGCGCCGAGGAGCGCCGCCTGTTCGCCGAGGCCGAGCGCCAGCTGGCGCGCATCGGCATGGCCGACCGCATGCACGAGCTGGCCGGCAACCTGGCGCTGGGCCCCCAGCGCCTGCTGGAGATCGCCCGCGCCCTGTGCAGCGACCCCGCCCTGCTGCTGCTGGACGAGCCGGCCGCCGGCCTGCGCCACAAGGAAAAGCAGGCGCTGGCCGACGTGCTGCGCCAGCTCAAGGGCGAAGGCATGAGCCTGCTGCTGGTCGAGCACGACATGGACTTCGTCATGGGCCTGACCGACCGCATCGTGGTGATGGAGTTCGGCACCAAGCTGATGGAAGGCACGCCGGCCGAAGTGCAGGCCAGCCCCGCCGTCCGCGCGGCGTACCTTGGAACGGAACACTAGACATGGCAGCCCCCCTGTTGCTGGAGGTGAAGGACCTGCACGCCGGCTACGGCCGCGCCGAAGTGCTGGCCGGCCTCGATTTCGAGCTGGCGCCGGGCCAGGTCGTTACCGTCATCGGCCCCAACGGCGCCGGCAAGTCGACCACGCTCAACGCCCTGATGGGCGTGCTGCCGTGTCGCGGCACGCTGCGCTTCGACGGTCAGGACATCGCCGGCGCCACGCTGGAAGAACGCGTGATGCTGGGCCTGGCCCTGGTGCCGGAGAAGCGCGAGCTGTTCGGCACCATGGCGGTGGAAGACAACCTGGTGCTGGGCGGCTACCGCGCCATGAAGCTGCGCGTGCCCAACTGGAAGGGCGAGCTCGAGCGCGTGTACGAGCTGTTCCCGCGCCTGAAGGAGCGCCGCGCCCAGATGGCCGGCACGCTGTCGGGCGGCGAGCGCCAGATGCTGGCGGTGGGCCGCGCGCTGATGTCGCGCCCCAAGCTGCTGATGCTGGACGAGCCCAGCCTGGGCCTGGCACCGCTGATCGTCAAGGAGATCTTCCGCATCATCGAGCGCCTGCGCGAGCAGGGCGTGTCGATCCTGCTGGTGGAGCAGAACGCGCGCGCCGCGCTGGAGGTGGCCGACCACGGCTACGTGCTGGAGACCGGCGAGATCCGCCTGCAGGGCCCCGCGCGCGAACTGGCCGGCGACCCCCGCGTGATCGAGACCTACCTGGGCGCCGGCCGCGCCAGCGCGGCGGCCGCCGCGGCCGCATGAACCGGCCACGACCGTGACCGCCGCTGACCCGCGGAGGAAGAAGTTCCGCCTGAGCCCCTTCGCCCTTATCGCCTGACCTGATGGACTACCGACCCGACGCGGCCGATCCGCGCTTCCTGCTCGAGCAGGTGCTCGATGCGCCGGCGCGACTGCGCGCCCTCGCTCCTTTCGCCGAAGTCGACGACGGCCTCATGGGCCAGGTGCTCGAGGAGGCCGCCCGGTTCGTCGGCGAAGTGATCGCCCCGCTCAACGCAGTCGGCGATGCGGTCGGCGCGCGATTCGACGCCGGCAAGGTCACCATGCCGCCCGGCTTCGCCGCGGCCTACCGCGCCTTCTGGCAGGCGGGCTGGCCGGCGCTGGCCTGCGCGCCCGAGGACGGCGGCCAGGGCCTGCCCTGGGTGCTGGAGGGCGTGCTGTACGAGTGGCTCACCGGCGCCAACCACGGCTGGACCATGGCGCCCGGCCTGCTGCATGGCGCCTACGAATGCCTCAAGCACCACGGCAGCGCGGAACTGAAGGCGCGCTACCTCGCGAAGATCGCCAGCGGCGAGTGGCTGGCCACCATGTGCCTCACCGAGCCGCAGGCCGGCAGCGACCTCGGCCTGGTGCGCACCCAGGCCGCGCCGCAGGCCGACGGCAGCCACCGGCTGTCGGGCACCAAGATCTTCATCTCCGGCGGCGAGCACGACCTGACCGACAACATCGTGCACCTGGTGCTGGCGCGCGAGCCCGGCGCGCCGCCCGGGCCCAAGGGCCTGTCGCTGTTCGTCACGGCCAAGTTCCTGGACGATGGCGCGCGCAACGCGATCCACTGCGAGCGCATCGAGGAGAAGATGGGCCTGCACGGCAGCCCCACCTGCGTGCTGCGCTTCGACGGCGCGAGCGCCTGGCGCGTCGGCGAGCCCGGCCGCGGGCTGGCCGCGATGTTCGTGATGATGAATGCGGCCCGCCTGCACGTGGCGCTGCAGGGCGTGGGCCTGCTCGAGGCCGCCTGGCAGAAGGCCCGCGCCTACGCCGGCGAGCGCCTGCAGATGCGTGCGCCGGGCAGCGGCCGCACCGCCGGCGAAGCCGACCCGATCATCCGCCACCCGGCCATGCAGCGCGTGCTGGACACCGAACGGGCCTGGATCGACGGGCTGCGCGTGCTGGCCTACCACACGGGCATGGAACTGGACGTCGCCCGCCACCATGCCGATCCGGCGCGCCGCCAGGCCGCGCAGCAGTGGTGCAGCCTGGTCACCCCGGTGCTCAAGTCGCTATGCACCGAGCAGGGCTTCGCCGGCGCCAGCCGCCTGCTGCAGGTGTTCGGCGGCCACGGCTACGTGCGCGAGTGGGGCATCGAGCAGCACGTGCGCGACGCCCGCATCACGCTGATCTACGAGGGCACCAACGAGATCCAGGCGATCGACCTGCTGGCGCGCAAGGTGCTGCCCGACGGCGGCGCGGCCCTCGTCGCGCTGCTGGAGCAGTTGGCGCAAGAGGTGGATGGCGCGGCAGCGGACGGCCCGGAAACGACGGACCGGCTGCACGACGCCGCCCGGCTGACGCGCGAGCTGGTGGCCGCCGCCGGCCGCCAGGCCGCCCTGCCCTACGAAGCCGCCGACGACTTCCTGCGCGCCACCGGGCTGGCGCTGCTGGGCTGGGCCTGGCACCGCATCGCCCGCGCACCCGGCGCGCAGGACGCGCGCTGGGCCGTGCCGCACCAGGCGCTGCGCCTGCGCGTGCTGCCCGAGTACGGGATGCGCGCCCAGATCCTGCGCAACCAGTGCCGGGCCGCCGCCGGCGCGCGGGTGGACTGAGCGCCATGCCGCGCAGCGCCGCCCGCAGCCCGGCCGCCGAGGACATCCCGGTGGTCGACCAGGTCGACACCGGCTTCCTCGAAACCCTGCTCGGCTACAACGCCCGCCGCGCGGCCCTGTCCATCATCGAGGTGTTCCTCGAGCGCATGGCCCCCTGGCAGCTGCGGCCGGTGGACTTCTCGGTCATGTCGCTGATCGTGCACAACCCCGGCATCACCTCGCGCCAGCTGTGCACGGCGCTCGGCATCCTGCCGCCCAACCTGGTGCCGATGGTCGGCGCGCTGGAAAAGCGCGGGCTGATCGAGCGCAAGCCGCACCCGCGCGACGGCCGTGCCACCGGGCTGCACCCCACCGCCGCCGGCAACAAGCTGATGCGCGAGGCCGAGCAGGCGGCGGCGCAGCTGGAAGCCGAGATGGCCAGCCGCCTGACCCCGGGCGAGCACAAGACGCTGCTGCGCCTGCTGCGCAAGGTCTACGAGCGCCCTTGAGGGCGCGTCCCACAGACGGACGCGCGCCCTCGGAGGATGCGCGTGTCCAGCGCACGGGTGGCGCACGCGACAGGGGCGCCGGGGGGAGTGCGCTACCCTGCGGTCCTGAGTTCCACAGGAGACCGCATGAGCCAGCCCCGCTACCCCGCCCCGACCCTCGACCAGGTGCCCGAGGACATCCGCGCCCGCATCCTGGAGGTGCAGGAAAAGGCCGGCTTCGTGCCCAACGTGTTCCTGGCGCTGGCCCGCCGCCCGGCCGAGTGGCGCGCGTTCTTCGCCTACCACGACGCGCTGATGCTCAAGGAGGAAGGCTCGCTGACCAAGGGCGACCGCGAGATGATCGTCACCGCCACCAGCGCCGCCAACAACTGCCTGTACTGCGTGGTGGCGCACGGCGCCATCCTGCGCATCTACGAGAAGAAGCCGCTGGTGGCCGACCAGGTGGCCGTGAACCACCGCAAGGCCGACATCACGCCGCGCCAGCGCGCCATGCTGGACTTCGCGATGAAGGTCTGCCTGCGCGCGCAGGAGATCGAGGACGCCGACTTCGATGCGCTGCACGCGCACGGCTTCTCCGACGAGGACATCTGGGACATCGCCTCGATCACCGCGTTCTTCGGCCTGTCCAACCGGATCGCGAACTTCTCGGGGATGATGCCGAACCCCGAGTTCTACCTGATGGGCAGGGTGCCCAAGCAGAAGTGACCGCGCGGTCGTCGACGAAGTCGGCGATTCTGGCGCGGTCATCCCCGCGCAGGCGGCGGATCCCCTACATCCGCCGAGGATCGACCGCCAGCAGCGCCTCGCACATCGCCCGCAGGTTCCTGCGCAGCAGTTGCGCGGCCGGCAGCAGTTCGAAGGTGCCCTCGTCCATGTACAGCTTGCGGTTGACCTCCAGCTGCAGGCTGTGGCGCTGCCGCGCCGGCTCGCCGAAGCGGCGCACCAGCTCCACGCCCTTGTAGGGGAAGTTCACTTCCACGTCGTAGCCGCGCGCCCGCAGGAACTCGGCCAGCCAGGCGGTCAGTTTCGGGTCGGCGGTGCTGCCGTCGCGGTCGCCGATCACGAAGTCGGCGTGGGCCAGGCCGGGGTAGTCGGTGGCATGGCTGCCGGCGATGGCGGGCATCGAGTGGCAGTTGATGTGGATGCTGTAGCCGTGCCGCGCATGCGCGTCGTCGATCGCCCCGCGCACCGCCTCGTGGTACGGCCGCCAGCAGCGCTCGATGCGCGCCGACACCTCCTGCGGCGTGAGCTTGCGACCGTACATCGGCACGCCATGGTCGGTGTTGCGCCAGACCAGGCCCTTGCCCAGCCGCACCTTGGACAGCGCGGCCGGGTCGGTGACCACCTCGCCCGGCCACTCGCCCTCGATCATGTCGATGTCGACCTCGCGGTCGCTGCGGTTCGCGTCCAGGTAGCTGCGCGGGAACAGCGCCTCGATCCAGGCGATGCCCAGCGCCGGCGCGAAGTCGTACAGCTTCTCCACGTGCGTGTCCTCGGCCGTGCGCAGCGCGGCGAGCTCGCAGACGTAGTCGAAATCGCCGGGGTAGCGGGTGCCGCTGTGCGGCGAGTCGAGCACCAGCGGCGTGCGGCCGGGCGCCGTCCGGATGCAGGGTTCGGCCGCGAGGCCGTCGACGTTCGGATCGGAAGACATGGGCCGACTCTAACGCGCCGCCGCGGCCCGCTGCACCTCACCCCAGGCGCAGCCGCAGTTGCGTGTGGTCCTCGCCGGGAATCACCTCGAAACCCATCCGCAGGGCCAGCGACGCCATCGCGGCGTTCTCCGGCAGGCAGGTGCCGACCACCTCCTGGGTGCCGCGCCCGCGCAGGTAGCGCAGCAGCTTGTCCAGCAGCGCCCGACCCAGGCCCCGGCCCTGCCACTCGCGCGCGACCTGGATCGCGAACTCCGCCACCTCGTTGTCCGGGTCGGCGATCGCGCGCACCTCGCCCGCCATCGTGTCGCCGCCGTCCAGCGGCAGCGCCACGAAGGTCATCTCGCGGTCGTAGTCGATCTGGGAAAAGCGCGCCAGCTCCGAATGCGGCACTTCGCGCCGCATCATGAAGAAGCGCAGCCGCAAGTCGCCCGGCGTGGCGGCGTCGTAGAAGGCGTGCAGGCGGGCGCCGTCGTCGGGGCGGATCGGTCGCACGCTCAGGCGCCGGCCGGCGATCTCGAAGGTCTCCTCCAGCTCCTGGGGATAAGGCCGGATCGCCAGCGGGGGCGCCACCGCGCCGGGCGCGCGCAGCCGCACCCGCGCATCCAGCGCCACCGCGCCGTCCGCATCCACCAGCAGCGGGTTGATGTCGAGCTCGGCCACGCCGGACAGGTCGCAGGCCAGCTGCGACACCTGCACCAACGCATCCAGCACCGCCTCCTGGTCGGCCGCGGGCCGGCTGCGCCAGGCGCGCAGCAGCGGCGGCAACCCGCTGCGCCCGAGCAGGTCGGCCGCCAGCGTGCGGTTGAGCGGCGGCAGCGCCAGCGCATGGCGCCGGTGCAGCTCGACCTCGGTGCCGCCGACGCCGCACAGCAGCACCGGGCCGAACACCGGATCGGTGGACAGCCCGACGATGACCTCGCGCGCGCCGGGCCGCCGCACCATCTGCTGCACGGCGAAGCCTTTCACCGCCGCGTCGGGCCGCGCCTGCGCCACCCGTTCGGTCATGGCCTGCACGGCCTGCCGGACCGCATCGGCCGAGCCGAGGTTGAGCGCAACCCCGCCGATGTCGGACTTGTGCACGATCTGCGGCGACACGATCTTCAGCGCAACCGGGTAGCCGATGGCGTCGGCGATCGCCGCGGCCTCGTCCGCGTCCGCAGCCAGCTCGGTCCGCACCACCGGGATGCGGTAGGCGGCCAGCAGGCGCTTGGCCTCGACCTCGTCGAGCCACTCGCGCCCTTCGCGCGCGGCGGTCTCCAGCAAGGCCAGGGCCGCGGCCCGGTCGGCCTCGAAGTTGGGCGACTCGGCCGGTGCGATTTCCTGCAGCGCGCGCTGGTTGCGCGCATGGGTCACCATCTGCAGCCAGGCGGCGACGGCGCGCTCGGGCGTGGCATAGGACGGCAGCCCGGCCTGCGCGCTCAGGGTGCGCGCCGCCGCCACCGCCGGGCCGCCCAGCCAGCAGGTCAGCACCGGCTTGCGGCTGCCCTGCAGCACCGGCACGCAGGCCTGGGCGATCTCCGGCGCCGGCACCAGCGCGGTGGGCGCATGCACGAACAGCACGGCATCGACTTCCGGCGCCTGCAGCAGCGCGCCGAGCGCATCGACGTAGCGCTGCGCCGGCGCGTCGCCGATGATGTCCACCGGGTTGCCGCGCGACCAGGTGGCGGGCAGCACCGCGTCCAGCGCCGCCAGCGTCGCCGCCGACAGCTCGGCCAGCGTGCCGCCCTGCAGCGACAGCGCATCGGCCGCCAGCACGCCGGCGCCGCCGCCGTTGGTCAGGATCGCGATGCGCTCGCCGGCCACGCGCCTCGCGCGCGCCAGGGTCTCGGCGGCATCGAACAAGTCCTCCAGCGTATCCACCCGCAGCATGCCGGCGCGGCGCACGGCGGCGTCGAACACCAGGTCCGAGCCCGCCAGCGCGCCGGTGTGCGAGGCCGCGGCGCGCGCGCCCTCGGGCGCGCGGCCGGACTTGACCACGATCACCGGCTTGTTGCGCGCCGCCGCCCGCGCCGCCGACATGAACTTGCGCGCAGCTTTCACCGATTCCGCGTACATCAGGATGGCGCGCGTGTTCGCCTCGCTGCCCAGGTAGTCCAGCACGTCGCCGAAGTCGACGTCGGCGCTGTCGCCCATGGAGATGAAGTGCGAGAAGCCGATGCCGCGCCCGCGCGCCCAGTCCAGCATGGCGGTGGCCAGCGCGCCCGACTGGGTCACGAAGGCCAGCGGCCCGGTCAGCCCCGGCGCCGGCGCGAAGCTGGCATTGAGCCCCAGCCCCGGCAGCAGCAGGCCGATGCAGTTGGGCCCGAGGATGCGCAGCAGCCAGGGCCGGGCCGCGTCCAGCATCTGCTGCTCGTAGCTGGGCGCGTCGGGCGCGGCGCGGTTCTTGAGCCCGGCACTGAGCACCACGGCGGCGCGGGCGCCCTTGCGCCCCAACTGGTCGATGAGTTCCGGCACCGTGGGCGCCGGGGTGCAGATCACCGCCAGGTCGGGCCGTCCGGGCAGGCTGGCCACGTCGGGCCACGCCTGTTCGCCGCCGACTTGACGGTGACGCCGATTCACCGGCCAGATGGGCCCGGCGAAGCCGCCTTCCCTGAGGTTGCGGAACACCACCTGGCCGACGCTGCCGGGCCGGTCGGACGCGCCGACCAGCGCGACCGAAGCGGGGCGGAACAGGTATTCGAGGTTGCGCACGCTCATGGCTTCGGATCATCGCCCGGAATGCGGGAAAGCCGAAGGGAAGCGGCGGGCGCCGGCCGGCCCTGGCGGATGGCGCCGCTTGGCCTTCGTCAAAGGCACCCCTGCGGCCCGCGCGCTAGAGTGTCGGCATCCCCATGAAACTGCCCGTCCTGCCCGTCCTGCCCGTCCTGCGCGCCCAGTCGCTCAGCCGCACCTACGGCAGCGGCAACACCGCCGTGCACGCCCTGCGCGACGTCGACCTGGAGATCCGCGCCGGCGAGTTCATCGTGCTGCTGGGCGCTTCCGGCTCGGGCAAGTCGACCCTGCTCAACATCCTGGGCGGCCTCGACCGCCCCAGCGGCGGCGAGCTCTGGTTCCGCGACCAGCGCCTGACCGATGCCAGCGACGACGAACTGACCACCTACCGGCGCGAGCACGTGGGCTTCGTGTTCCAGTTCTACAACCTGATCCCCAGCCTGACCGTGCGCGAGAACGTGGCACTGGTGACCGACATCGCCGCGGACCCCATGCCGGTGGACGACGCGGTGGATCGGGTGGCGCTCACGCCGCGGCGCGACCATTTCCCCTCGCAGCTGTCGGGCGGCGAGCAGCAGCGGGTGGCGATTGCCCGCGCCATCGTCAAGCGCCCGCAGCTGCTGCTGTGCGACGAGCCGACCGGCGCGCTCGACTACGTCACCGGCAAGCTGGTGCTGGAGACCATCGCCCGCGTCAACACCGAGCTGGGCACCACCGCCATCGTGATCACGCACAACGCCGCCATCGCCGGAATGGCCGACCGGGTGGTGCGGCTGGCCGACGGCCGCGTCGCCAGCGTGGAAGTGCCGCCGCGGCGACTGACGCCGGCGGAGCTGTCCTGGTGAGGCCATGAAGGCGCTCGACCGGAAAGTGCTGCGCGACCTGCGCCTGCTGTGGAGCCAGGCGATGACCATCGCGCTGGTGGTGGCCAGCGGCGTCGCCAGCTTCGTCACCACGCGCTCGGCGGTCGACTCGCTGGCGTCCGCGCGCGACAGCTTCTACGCGGCGGCGCGCTTCGCCGACGTGTTCGCCAGCGCTCGCCGCGCGCCCGATTCGCTGGCGCAGCGGCTGCGCGGACTGCCCGGCGTGGTGGACGTGCAAACCACCGTGGAGTCGGGCGCACGCGTCACCGTGCCCGGCAGCACCGATCCGGTGATCGGCCACCTCATCGGCCGGCCGTCGCGGCAGGCCCAGCGGCTCAACCTCGTGAGCCTGCGCACCGGGCGCTTTCCGCAGGGGGGCGCGCACGCCGGGGGCGAGCTGGAGGCGGCGGTCTCGGAAGGGTTCGCCCTGGCCCGCGGCCTGCGGCCGGGCGACCACGTCGAGGCACTGGTCAACGGCAAGATGCGCCGCCTGCGCATCACCGGGCTGGCGCTGTCGCCCGAGTACGTGTTCGCCGGCCTGTTCGGCATGCCCGACCTGCGCGCCTTCGGCGTGTTCTGGCTGGACGAGGACGAGCTGGCCGCCGCGCTGGACATGCGAGGCGCCTTCAACCGGGTCGCGCTCAAGCTGGAGCCGCAGGCCTCGCAGCCGGCAGTGGTGGATGCCGCCACGCGGCTGCTCGCGCCGTACGGCGGCCTGCTGACGCGCACCCGCTCCGAACAGGCGTCGGAAGCAATGCTCGACAACGAGATCCGCAGCCAGCAGGTGATCGGCACCCTGCTGCCGGCGATCTTCCTGGGCGTGGCGGCCTTCCTGCTGCACGTGGTCACGGCGCGGCTGGTGGCCACCCAGCGCGAGCAGGTGGCGGCGCTCAAGGCGCTGGGCTACCGCGACCGCTCGATCGCCCTGCACTACCTCAAGCTGGTCGCGCCCATGGTCGGCGCCGGCTTCCTGCTCGGGCTGGCGGCCGGCAAGTGGATGGGCGTGCAGCTCATGGGCCTGTACACCGAGGTGTTCCGCTTTCCCGTACTGGTGCACGCGGTGCCGCCGGGGCTGGTGGCCGCCAGCCTGGCCATCGTGGCGCTCACGGCGGTCGCCGGCGCGCTCACGGCGATCGGCAGCACGGTGCGGCTGCAGCCGGCCGAGGCGATGCGGCCGCCGGCGCCCGGCACGTACCGGCGCTCGCTGCTGGAGCGGCTGCCGCGGCTGCGCACCGGACCGGCCCTGCGCATGATCCTGCGCAACATCGAGCGGCGCCCGCTGCGCACCGCCGTCACCGTCGGCGGCATCGCCTTCGCAGTGGCGATCGTGGTGCTGGGCAACTTCTTCCGCGACGCGATCGAGGTGATCGTCGACGCCAACTTCAACCTGGGCATGCGCGGCGACGTCGCCGTCTGGACCGTCGACCCGGTGCCGGCGGGGGAGGCACGGGCTTTCGCCCGCATTCCCGGCGTGCAGCAGGTGGAGGCGGGCCGGCGGGTGGAAGTGCGCTTCCTCAAGGGCCACCGCAGCGAGACCGGCGTGATCCAGGGGCGCCCCGCCGACAGCCGGCTGCAGCGGGTGATCGACGTCGACCGCCGCTCGGTGCCGATCCCGCTCGACGGCCTGCTGATGGGCGACCGGCTGGCCGCCAAGCTCGGGTTGCGGCCGGGCGACACGGTCACCGTGGAATTCCGCGAGGGCCGACGCCCCGTGCGCGAAGTCGTGGTCGAGCGCACCGTGCGCGACATGATGGGCCTCAATGCCTGGCTGGAGCGGCGCGCGCTCAACCGGCTGCTGGGCGAAGGCGACGTCGCCTCCGAGTTCACGCTGGGCATCGAACCGGGCCGCACGCCACAGGTGCTGCAGGCCACGCAGGAGATCCGCGGCGTGGCCGGGGCGTTCAGCAAGGCCAGCATGCAGCGCAACATGGAACAGGTCACCGCGCGCAACATCCTGATCATGAGCACCATCCTCACGACGTTCGCGGCCGTGATCGCGGTCGGCGTGGTCTACAACAACGCCCGCATCGCACTGGCCGAGCGCAGCTGGGAACTGGCCAGCCTGCGCGTGCTGGGCTTCACGCGGGCCGAGGCATCGTTGCTGCTGCTGGGCGAGCTCGCGCTGGGCATTGCCATCGCCCTGCCGATCGGCATGCTGCTCGGCTGGGGGCTGACCCACCTGCTGGTCGGCTTGCTGCAGACCGACCAGTTCCTGTTCCCGGTGGTGATCCGCCCGCGCACCTACGCCTGGGCGGCGATCTGCATCCTGGCGTCCGGCGCCGCCAGCGCGCTGGTGGTGCGGCGGCGGGTGGACCGGCTCGACATGGTGGCCGCGCTCAAGACGAGGGAGTGAAGGCGATGAAACTGAACCGGACGACGCTCTGGTGGGGGATCGGGCTGGCACTGGCGGTCGGTGCGCTGGCCTGGGCCTTTGCGCCGCGGCCGGCGGCGGTAGAGGTCGCGACGGCACGCCAGGCGCCGTTCGAGCAATGGATCGAGGAGGACGGCCAGACCCGGCTGCGCGACCGCTACACGATCTCGGCGCCGGTGGCCGCGCGGGTGGCGCGCAGCACCCTGCGCGAGGGCGATGCGGTGGCCGCCGGCGACGTGGTGGCGGTGCTGACGCCGGTCATGTCGTCGATGGTGGACGAGCGCAGTGCGCGCGAGGCCGCGGCAAGGCTGCGCGCCGCCTCGGCCGGCGTCGAGCGCGCGGCGGCACGGGTCGAGCGCGGGCGCATCGCGCTGGAGGAATCGCGCCTGAACCTGCAGCGCGACGAGCGCCTGGCCGCCGACGGCTACGTCTCCGCTTCACGCCTGGACAGCTCGCGGCTGGCGGTCGGCGCGGCGCAGCGCGAACTGGAGGCGGCGCGCGCCGAGCGCGAAGTCGCGACCCACGAGCGCGCCCAGGCGGCGGCGATGCTGCAGCCGGCGCGCCCCGGCACCGCCACCGGCGAGCCGCTGGCGGTGCGCTCGCCGGTGGCCGGCGTGGTGCTGCGGCTGCCGCTGCAGAGCGAAGCGACCGTCGCCCCCGGCACCGCCTTGCTGGACGTGGGCGACCCGAAGCAGATGGAAGTGGTCGCCGACCTGCTGACCACCGACGCGGTGCAGGCCAAGCCCGGCACCCGCGTTGCGATCGAGCGCTGGGGCGGGCCGCCGCTGGAAGGCCGGGTGCGCCGGGTCGAGCCGGCCGCCTTCACCAAGGTGTCGGCGCTGGGCATCGAGGAGCAGCGCGTCAAGGTGCTGATCGACCCGGTGGAGCCGCCGCCCGAGTGGCAGCGGCTGGGCGACGGCTTTCGCGTGACGGTGCGCGTGATCACCGGTTCCGCGCCCGACGCGCTGCAGGTGCCGGTGGGCGCGTTGTTCCCCAACGGCGAAGGCTTCGCCGTGTACCGGCTGGAGGACGGCCGCGCCAAGCTGCAGCCGGTGGACGTGGGCGGACGCAACGGCAGCATGGCCTGGATCGAGGCCGGCCTGGTGGCGCAGCAGCAGGTCATCCTGTACCCGGCGGCCACGCTGCGCGAAGGCAGCCGCGTCGCGGTGCGCCAGCCGTGACCGCCGCCTGGGTGCAGGCGCTGGCGGCCCGGCTCGGCGCCCGGCTGATCGAGACCCACATCTCCTGGGTGCTGCTGGCTGGCGACACGGCGCTGAAGATCAAGAAGCCCGTCACCCTGCCCTTCGTCGACTACGGCAGCCTGGCCGCGCGGCGCCACTGCTGCGAGGAGGAATTGCGGCTGAACCGGCGGCTGGCGCCCGGCCTGTACCGGGACGTCGTGCCGATCACCGGCACCGCGGCACAGCCGCGCCTGGGCGGCGACGGCCCGGCACTGGACTACGCGCTGCGCATGCGGCGGTTCGCCGACGGGATGCTGTTTTCCGAACTGCTGCCGGCCGGCGCCCTGCAGGCCGCCGAGGTCGACGAGCTGGCCGCCCTGCTGGCGGATTTCCATACGCAGGCGCCGATCGCGGGGTCGCAGGACGGCTTCGGTACACCCGAGGGGCGGCGCGATCTCGCACTGGCCGCCTGCGCCGGCGCCGCCACCGCGCTGCAGGCGGACCTGTCGGACCTGCACGGCTGGCTGCAGGCGCGGGCGGCAGAACTGCAGCCCCTGTGGGCGGCGCGGCTCGCGGCCGGGCGCGTGCGCGAGGGCCATGGCGACCTGCACCTGGCCAACCTGGTGCGGCTGGACGGCGGCGTGGCCGCCTTCGACGGCATCGAGTTCGACCCCGCGCTGCGCTGGATCGACGTGCTGGACGACATCGCCTTCGCGGTGATGGACTTCGCCGCTGCCGGCCACCGGGCCTTCGCCTTTCGCCTGCTGAACCACTGGCTGGATGCGACCGGCGACCACGACGGGCTGCCCGCGCTGCCCTTCGCCTGCGCCTACCGCGCGCTGGTGCGGGCGCAGGCCCATGCCCTGCGCGCCGACGCCCCGCAGGCACGGGCCTACGTGGAGGCCGCGCGCTCCTGGACGACGCTGCCCACCCCGAGGCTGGCCATCACCTTCGGCCTGCCCGGCTCGGGCAAGACCTGGCGCTCGCAGCAATGGCTAGAGCGGCACGGCGCCATCCGCCTGCGCTCGGACGTGGAGCGCAAGCGCCTGGCCGGGCTGGGCATGCTGGACGACTCGCGCGCGGCGGGGCTGGACCTGTACACCGCCGACATGGGCGCCCGCACCTACGAGCGGCTGTTCACGCTGGCGCGCACGGCGCTAACCGCCGGCCTGCCCGTGGTGCTCGACGCCGCCTTCCTGCGCCGCGCCGAGCGCGACCGGGCCCGCGCGCTGGCCAAGGAACTCGGTGCGCCGTTCAGCATCCTGGCGTGCGAGGCGCCGCCCGAGGTGCTGCGCCAGCGGCTGCGCGAGCGACGCGGCGATGCCTCCGAAGCCGACGAATCCGTGCTGGCACGTCTGACACCGGCCGCCGAGCCGCTGGGGGCGGAGGAGCTGGTCAGGGTGGAACCCGCGTGAGGAGCGCAGCCGGGGACGATACAGTGCAGCTGCAGCCTTCACCGACATGAACTCCACCTCCTCCCCCCGCCCCGCCCGCTGGCAGTTCTGGATCGACCGCGGCGGCACCTTCACCGACATCGTGGCGCGCCGTCCCGACGGCTCGCTGCTCACGCACAAGCTGCTGTCGGACAACCCCGAGCAGTACCGCGACGCCGCCGTCGCCGGCATCCGCCACCTGCTGGGCCTGGAGGCCGGCCAGCCGATCGGCCCCGAGCGGGTGGAGAGCGTGAAGATGGGCACCACGGTCGCCACCAACGCGCTGCTGGAGCGCAAGGGCGAGCCGACGCTGCTGGTCACCACGCGCGGTTTCCGGGACGCGCTGCGCATCGCCTACCAGAACCGCCCGCGCCTGTTCGATCGCCAGATCGTGCTGCCCGAGCTGCTGTACAGCCGGGTGATCGAGGCGCACGAGCGCGTCGGCGCGCAGGGCGAGGTGCTGGAGTCGCTGGACGAAGCGCACCTGCGCGAACAGCTGGCCGCCGCCCACGCCGACGGCCTGCGCAGCGTCGCCATCGTGTTCCTGCACGGCTGGCGCTTCACCGCGCACGAGGCCGCGGCCGGGCGGCTGGCGCGCGAGGCCGGCTTCACCCAGGTCAGCACCTCGCACGGCACCAGCCCGATGATGAAGTTCGTCAGCCGCGGCGACACCACCGTGGTCGACGCCTACCTGTCGCCCATCCTGCGCCGCTACGTCGAGCAGGTCGCGGCCGAGATGCCGGGCGTCCGGCTGTTCTTCATGCAGTCGTCCGGCGGGCTGGCCGACGCCCATGCGTTCCAGGGCAAGGACGCGATCCTGTCCGGGCCGGCCGGCGGCATCGTCGGCATGGCGCGCACGGCCCAGCTGGCCGGCCAGCCTCGGGTGATCGGCTTCGACATGGGCGGCACCTCCACCGACGTGTCGCACTTCGCCGGCGAGTTCGAGCGCGAGTTCGAGACCCAGGTGGCCGGGGTGCGGATGCGCGCGCCGATGATGAGCATCCACACGGTGGCGGCGGGCGGCGGCTCGCTCCTGGCGTTCGACGGCTCGCGCCTGCGCGTCGGCCCGCAGAGCGCCGGGGCGAATCCCGGGCCGGCGTGTTATCGCCGGGGCGGCCCGCTGGCCGTCACCGACGCCAACGTGATGGTCGGCAAGATCCAGCCGCGCTACTTCCCGCAGGTGTTCGGCCACGGCGCCGACGAGCCGCTCAGCCACGCAGCGGCTGCGGAGAAATTCGCCCAGCTCGCGGCCACCATCGGCCGCAGCGCCGAGGACGTGGCCGAGGGCTTCATCGCCATCGCCGTGCAGCAGATGGCCAATGCGATCAAGAAGATCTCGGTGGCGCGCGGCTACGACGTGACGCGCTACACCCTGCAGTGCTTCGGCGGCGCCGGCGGCCAGCACGCCTGCGGGGTGGCCGATGCGCTGGGCATGCCGCGCGTGCTGGTGCACCCGCTGGCCGGCGTGCTGTCGGCCTACGGCATGGGGCTGGCCGACCAGAACGTGATCCGCGAGCAGGCAGTGGAGCTGCCGCTGGATGCGGCGTCGCTGCCGCGGGTGAACGAGACCTTGCAGGCGCTGGCCGATGCCGCCCGAACCGAGCTGGAGAAGCAGGGCGTCGGCGCCGGCGAGGTGCGCATCGCGCCGCGCGTGCACGTACGCTACCAGGGCACCGATTCGGCGCTGGTGGTGCCGCACGGCGACCTCGCGGCCATCGTCGCCGCCTTCGAGGCGGCCTACCGCCAGCGCTTCTCCTTCCTGATGCAGGGCAAGGCGCTGGTGGTCGAGGCGGTGTCGGTGGAAGCGGTGGTCGCCGGCGGCGCGCCGGCCGAGCAGCGCCACGAACTGCAGCCGGAGCGCGAGCTGCCGCGGCGCGAGACGGTGCGCATGTACTCGGGCGCGCAGTGGCACGACGCCGCGCTGGTGGTGCGCGAGGACCTGCGGCCCGGCGACGCGATCCCCGGCCCGGCGATCATTGCGGAAAAGAACGCCACCACCGTGGTCGAGCCCGGCTGGGAGGCCCGCATCACCGGGCTGGACCACATCCTGCTGGAGCGGCGCGTGCCGCGCGAGAGCCGCTTCGCCGCCGGCACCCACGTCGACCCGGTGCTGCTGGAGGTGTTCAACAACCTGTTCATGAACATCGCCGAGCAGATGGGGCTGCAGCTGCAGAACACCGCCTACTCGGTCAACATCAAGGAGCGGCTGGACTTCTCCTGCGCGCTGTTCGACGCCGAGGGCAACCTGATCGCCAATGCCCCGCACATGCCGGTGCACCTGGGCAGCATGGGCGAGAGCATCAAGACCGTGATCCGCGAGAACGCGGGCAGCATGGCGCCGGGCGACGTGTTCGTGCTGAACGACCCCTACCACGGCGGCACGCACCTGCCGGACGTGACGGTGATCACGCCGGTCTACCTGGAAGCGCAGCCGGGGGAATTCGTATCTGCCCCCCATTTCTATGTCGGCTCGCGCGGGCACCACGCGGACATCGGCGGCACGACACCGGGCTCGATGCCGCCGTTCTCGACCCGCATCGAGGAAGAGGGCGTGCAGATCGACAACTTCAAGCTGGTCGACCGGGGCGTGCTGCGCGAGAAGGAGATGCTCGAGCTGCTGCGCAGCGGCACCTACCCGAGCCGCAACCCCGAGCAGAACCTGGCCGACCTGAAGGCGCAGATCGCGGCCAACGAGAAGGGCGTGCAGGAGCTGCGCCGCATGGTCGAGCAGTTCGGGCTGGACGTGGTGCAGGCCTACATGCGCCACGTGCAGGACAACGCCGAGGAATCGGTGCGCCGCGTGATCACGCGGCTGAAGGACGGCCGCTTCACGCTGCCGCTGGACAACGGCGCGCAGATCCAGGTGGCGATCCGCGTGAACGCGGCCGACCGCAGCGCCGAGATCGACTTCAGCGGCACCTCGCCGCAGCAGACCAACAACTTCAACGCGCCCACCGCGGTGTGCATGGCGGCGGTGCTGTACGTGTTCCGCACGCTGGTGGACGACGACATCCCGCTCAACGCGGGCTGCCTCAAGCCGCTGAAGGTGATCATCCCGCCCGGCTCGATGCTCAACCCCGATCCGCCGGCGTCGGTGGTGGCCGGCAACGTCGAGACCTCGACCTGCATCACCAACGCGCTGTTCGGCGCCCTGGGCGTGATGGCGTCCGGGCCCTGCACGATGAGCAACTTCACCTTCGGCAACGAGCGCCACCAGTACTACGAGACCATCTCCGGCGGCTCCGGCGCCGGCGGCATGTTCGACGGGCAGGGGCGCCTCATCGGCGGCTTCGACGGCACCAGCGTCGTGCAGACGCACATGACCAACTCGCGCCTGACCGACCCCGAGGTGCTGGAGTTCCGCTTCCCGGTGCGGCTGGAGAGCTACGCCATCCGCCACGGTTCCGGCGGCGCCGGCCGCTGGCACGGCGGGGACGGCGGCATCCGCCGCGTGCGCTTCCTCGAGCCGATGACCGCCAGCATCCTGTCCAACGGCCGCCGGGTGCCGGCCTTCGGCATGGCCGGCGGCCAGCCCGGGCAGGTCGGCATCAACCGCGTGGTGCGCCAGGACGGCCGCGTCGAAGAGCTGGGCCACATCGGCTCGGCGCCAATGGCGCCCGGCGACATCTTCGAGATCCACACGCCGGGTGGCGGCGGCTTCGGCGCACCGGACTGAACGGCGCGACAGCCGAGCCGCGTCCTGCGGCTAGACTGGCTGCCATCCGACACGCAACCCTTGCGAACATGACCCGTTGCTCCCCTGCCCTCGCCGCCGCCCTGCTGGGCCTGGCGATCGCCCTTCCCGCCGCCGCGCAACTGAAGGTACCCGGCCCGTCCGCCGCGCCGGGCCTGGGCGCGTCGACCGGCCGCGCACCCGCGGCCGCGCCATTGCAGGCCGCCTCGGCGCCCCAGGCCGCGGCCTCCAGCGACGTCGAGGAAAAGGAAACGGCCGGCCGCGTCGCCGCCGCCGGCTGGCTGACCCTGCTCGACCGGCGCGACTGGGGCACGGCCTGGGAATCCTCGGCCGCGGCCTTCCGCAAGAGCGTGCCGCTGGCCAACTGGATGGACGGCGCGCCCAAGGTGCGGGCCGACCTCGGCGCCCTGCAGGAGCGCACGCCCGCCACCGTGGCCTACAAGCAGCGCGTCGAGGGGCTGCCGCCCGGCGAGTACGTCAGCGTCATCTTCCTGAGCAAGTTCGCCCAGCGCGAGGTCGAGGAGGTGGTGACCACGGTGCGCGAGCCCGACGGCCGCTGGCGCGTGACGGGCTACTCCACCCGCTGAGCCTTCAGTCGACGATCCAGCCCCAGGGCACGACCAGGGTCCGGTCGGCGATCCCGTCGCCGTCGTCGTCGATGGCCGACACCAGGCGGGTGCTGTCGGTGCTGATGGCCGCCCGGATCGGCGCGGTGACCGTCACCGTCCGCCGCACGCTGTCGCCGGACAGGCTGAATTCGTCGGCCACCAGCGACGCGGTGGTGCCCACCGGCCGGAAGCCGACGCCATCGAGGAAGGTGGTTGCGCCGGCCGCTTGCGCCTGCACCTGCAGCACCCCATCGGTGCCGGTCTCCTGCCGCCAGGCGTCGCCGGTGGCACGCAGGGCCGGCGTGCCATAGCCGAAGCGGGCGGTGGCGGTATCCAGCGCCGCTGCGAGCACGCAGGCGCTGCCGGCCGGGCAACGGCCATCGGCCGCGTAACCGCTGGACTGGATGGTGAAGATCCAGCTGCCGTCGTAGACCAGCGGGTCGCCCGCCACCAGCTGGCAACGGCGCGCGTCCAGCACGAACCGGTTGGGCGCCGTCTTGCGGGTGGCGATGCTGCCGGCGGCACACGGCTGCTCGGCCGCGGTTCCGGCCGGCCCGCCCAGCTGCGCGTGGGCACCGGCCGCGGCCATCAGGCGCTCGGTGCCGGCCAGGCTGTCGAACAGGGCCAGCGCCAGCACGCTGGCGCCCAGGCCCGGCTCGCCGCGCGGCAGGTGCAGGCCGTCGCTGCGCGGCTCGTCGAAGACGCCGTTGTCGTCGAAGAAGCCGAAACCGATGCTGATGCCGCCGCCGCAGCCCGCCAGCGCCAGCGCGACGGCCGGCACCCCCCGCAGCAGCGCATGCCGGCACTTCATGGCTGGCGTGCACCGGACGACCGGTCGGCCGGGACCGTGGACACCGACCGTCGATGCGGCGGCGACGATGCCGCCAGCAGGCGCTCGGCCGCGGCGTGCTGCCGGCGCAGGCCGGGCAGCTGGCGCTCGACCCAGGCCTGCAGCAGCGGATCGCCCAGGGCCGGCGCAGCCCGGCCGAACTGAAGCCACTCGTCGCGGCGGGACGCGCTGCCGACCAGCTCGACGAACTGTCGATCGAAGCCCCGCCCCGTCGCGCGCGCCAGCCGCTGCAGGGCCTTGCGCTGCGCCGTGTCCATCAGCGGCGGCGCCATCTCGCGCGCGTGCAGCAGGTGCATCAGTTCCAGCCGGCCGGATTCATGCTGCTCCAGCAGTTCGGCCGCCAGCGTGCGCACGGCCGGCGACTCGGCCCGGGTGGCGGCCAGCCGGCTGGCCTCGGACTCGACCTGCGCGGCCAGCGCCGCCATCCGCAACCAGTAGCGCGCCTCGCGCTCGTGCGGCGGCAGCGGCGTGAGCGTGCGGACCGCCTCGGCGGCGTAGCCGCCGGCGGCGGCCCGGCGAACCGGCCTGGCGCCGCTCGCCGGCGGGGCCTCGCCAACCGGCGGCGCGCGCACCCCGTCGGCCGGTGCCGCCGGCACCTGCGCCCGCACGGCTCGCGCCAGCCACAACGCGACGGCCGCGCCCGCCAATCCCCACAGCCACCTTCTCGACGCCACCACCTGCTCCCTGCCGGCAGCAACTTCGTCGCCGGCCCGCTTAAGCGGGGGTCAGGATAAGGCTTCTTGGGCAGGCGTGGGCGGCTGCCGCCGTTGCCGGCGCGCCTCGAACTATCCCTCCTCGGCCTTCAGCGCGTCGGCCTTGGTGCGATGCAGCGTGCCGGGCGCTTCTTCCGGCGGGCTGTAGATGGTGTAGAGCTTGAGCGGCTGGCTGCCGGTGTTGACGAAGTTGTGGCGCGTGCCGGCCGGGACCACCACCAGCGAGCCGGCTTCGATCCGCGACTTGCGGCCGTCGAGGATGGCCTCGCCCTCGCCTTCGACGAAGGCGAGGGTCTGGTCCACGTCATGGGTTTCCTCGCCGATGTCCTCGCCCGGCCCGACGCTCATGAGGACGAGCTGGCTGTGCTCGTTGGTCAGGATCTCGCGCCGGAAATCCTTGTTCTCCTGCGCGAGCTGGCGGATGTTGACGTTGAGTTGGGGCATGGGCTCCTCTCCTGTGAAGACGTCACGAAACGGGGTGGCCGCCGGCCGGGCGCCGGCGGCGGCTGTCAGTACCTGGACCCGCTGCCCGCAGCCGGCGCCGATGACTTGCCGCTGCCGCCGGCTCCCATCCGGGCGGTGTCGCCGGCAGCGCTGCCGCCCATCTTCTCGCCGCCGGCCTGCGGCAGCTGCTTGGCCTGCGCCAGGTGCTCCTGCAGCACCGGCAGGGTCTTGGTCACGTACGCCTTCAGTTCCGGGTCCTTCACGTCCTTGCTGGCGTTCTGGAACTTCTTGATGTCCTTCTCGTGGTCCTTGATGCCGACCTCGCGCACGAACTGGCGGTCGAACTCGGCGCCGGTCTTCTTGCCCAGGTCCTCCACTTCCTTGCGCTGGGCTCGCGGCGCGGTCGCCGGCAGCTCGATGGCCTTGGACTTGGCCAGCTGGGCCAGTTCCTCGTTGCTCCTGGTGTGCTGCTCGACCAGCATCTCGGCGAACTTCTTGACCTCGGGATCGCTCGCCTTGGCGCTGGCCAGCTTGGCGGCCTGGACCTCGGCCATGCCGCTCTCGGCCGCTTCCTGGATGAACTTGCGGTCGCCGCGCGCGACCTTGTCGTCCTTCTTGCTCTCGGTATTGCGAGTGCCGGTGCCCGGCTGGGCAGCAGGGGCGGTGCGTGCCGAGGAGTCGCCGGACGAGGTGGACGGTGCCGTCGACTGGGCGTGCGCGCCGCCCAGCGAAAAGGCCATCGCGACCGCGATGGCGGAAAACTGCAGGGGTTTGGCCATGTGGATATCTCCTGAGGTCGAGGGATGGAAATGCGCGGCGACCGGCTCCGGCGCCGCACCCGTGGCGATGTTCAGCGGCTACTTCCGGCCGCCTTGCGAACTGGAGCCGCCGGAAGTGCTGCCGCCGGTGGACGACGTGCCGCTGCTGCCCCGGCTGCCGCCGGTGCGCGATTCGGCGCTGCCGGCCGCTTGCGAGCGGCCGCCCAGCGGCGCCGCACGCAAAGGACCTTAGGACGCGACCGGCACGCGACCTGTCGGACAAGCGCGAGGCATGTGTAGGACTGCCCGGCCTTGGACGGACCGGGCACCGAGGCGCGGGCCGCAAGGCCCGGACGGGGTCGTCAGTGCGTGTGCGCCGCGGCGCTCACCGCCGCCACCAGGCCCATGCCCAGCGCCAGCCACAGCACCTGGGCCACCGTCTCGCGTGCGCCGACCCGCTTTTGCAGTTGCGGGATCAGGTCGGCCAGGGCGACATAGACGAAGCTGCTGGCGGCCACCACCAGCAGGTACGGCAGCAGGTGGTCGAGCCGGCCGATCACCCACCAGCCGACCAGTCCGCCCAGCGGCGTGACGGCGCCGGCCAGCGACACCTTGACCAGGGCCGCGCGGCGGCTGCCGCTGGTCATGCGCAGCACCGCCAGGTCGCCGATGTGGTGCGGCACCTCGTGCGCCAGCACCGCCAGCGCCGCCACCAGCCCGAGCCGCAGGTCGGCCACGAAGGCCGATGCGATCAGCACGCCGTCGCCGAAGCAGTGCACGCTGTCGCCGGCCAGCACGGCCCAGCCGCCCGAGCGCGCGCCGTCGTGGCCGTGCCCGTGCGAGTGCGAGTGGCCATGCGCGTGCGAATGGGCGTGGGCCTGACCGGCGGGGTCGCCCGCTTTGCCATGTTCATGCCCGTGGTGCCACAACTCGGCCTTGTCCAGCAGGAAGAAGAACACCACGCTGACCAGCAGCGTGCCGAACAGCGCCTGCGCGTGCGCGCCGCTCTCGAAGGCCTCCGGCAGCAGGTGCATGAAGGCGGTGGCCAGCAGCGCGCCGGCCGCCAGGCTGAGCAGGTGCTGCGCGCCGACGGCCGGGCCCTCGCGCTGCGCGCGGGGCAGCAGCCCCAGGCCCATCAGGGCCGCGGCCAGCCACACGCTGCCGATGCCGGCCGCCAGCGTGGCGGCAAGGATTGCAATCAGGGTCATTTGCGTGGCGCCGCTCCGCCTTTCGCGGGGCCGGCGCATTCTTCTTTCATCCCAAACACAAGAAAGCCGCCCGGCGGCGGCTTCTTCCGGTCTTTCCGTTCCGCGGCCCTCAGGCCACGCCGTGCGCCTTGAACCAGTCCAATGCGCGATTCCAGCCGTCCTGTGCCGGCTGGGCCCGGTAGCTGGGGCGGTAGTCGGCGTGGAAGGCATGCGGCGCATCGGGATACACCACGAACTGCGACGCCTTGGCCGCCGGCGAACCACCCGCCAGGGCCGCTTTCATCTTATCAACCGTGTCAAGCGGGATGCCGGAGTCGGCGGCGCCGTACAGGCCCAGCACCGGCGCCTTCAGGCTGCCCGCCAGGTCCACCGGGTGCTTCGGGGTCAGCTCGGTGCTGTTGCCGACCAGCCGGCCGTACCAGGCGACGCCGGCCTTGACCGGCGCGTGGGCCGCGTACAGCCAGGTGATGCGCCCGCCCCAGCAGAAGCCGGTGATGCCGGCCTTGCCCGCGTCGCCGCCTTGGGCGGCCGCCCACTTGAGGGCGCCGTCCAGGTCGGCCAGCACCTGCGCGTCGGGCACCTTGGACACGACCTCCGCCAGCAGCTTGCCGACTTCGCTGTAGCTGCCCGGCTCGCCCTGGCGCGCGTACAGCTCGGGCGCGATCGCCAGGTAGCCGGCCCTGGCGAACCGACGCGCGGTGTCGGCGATGTACTCGTGCACGCCGAAGATCTCCTGGATCACCAGCACCACCGGCAGCCCGGTCTTGCCGGCCGGCGCGGCGCGGTAGGCCGGCACCTTGAAGCCGCCCACCTCGTAGCTGATCTCGCCGGCCACCAGGCCGTCGGCCGGCGTCCTGATCGCCGTCTGCGCCATGGCCGCACCGGCCGCGGCGGCATAGCCGGCGCCCAGCACCTTGAGCGCGGTGCGCCGGCTGGGACCGGCCTGGCCGCCAGCGCCGGCCGGCAGCAGGGCATCGAAGTCGTTCCGGAAATCCTCTCGCAGCATCAAGCGTCTCCTTGGGTGGTTGGGGGTCGGAATGCGCAGCTGACTATAGGGGCGAAGCCCGGCGGGCGTCTTGCCCGAGCGGGGCCAAAGGGCTTGGCCGGAGCGCGCTTCAGGAGCCCGGCGCCGGCGCGCACTGCAACAGCAGCACCTGGCGATCCGCAGCCCGTCCAGGGCGGCCGACGACGCCTTGCAAGGTCGCCAGCCGTTGCGCGGCCTCCTGCGGTCGCATGCCCTCGGGCCGCAAGGCGCCGATCGGACCCAGCCGGCGATGGCGCCCGGCCCGCTGGTCGACGTAGACCGTGCCGTACCACAGCGGAACGGGTGGCGCGCCGGGCCGCTGCAGGTCGACCCCGGAACGCCACAGCCGGAGCACGTCGCGTCCCCCGCTCGCCGCGGGGTCCGCGCGCACATGGACCAGGCCGGAGATGCGGCCCTGGTCCAGGCGCGGCAGCACCGGCAGGCCCTCCCAGTCCGGGCTGGGGGCCAGCAGGGCCAGGCTGGAAGCCAGGTTCCAGCCCGGCGAGGATCGCCAGCCCGCCGACTCCAGCACCGCGCGCAGCCGGTCCTCGCGGCAGGCCCACTGCACGGCGAAGGGCTCGGCCAGCTCCCCGGCGGCTTCGCGCCGGCGCGACGGCAGCTGCTGCCAGTCGCCCGCGAGCCAGTCCGCCAGCGCCATCGTCGTGCCTTCCGCCCGGCCGCCGTAGCGGGCGAGGTCGTGCGTCAGCCGCAGCGCGGTCCAGCCGGCGCCGAACGCCAGGTAGCTGGCCAGCGCCAGCGCCATCAGCTGCCGCGGCGCCTGCAATTCCCGGATGCGGCGCTGCGTGTAGACGGTGGCCACCAGCGCCAGCCACGCCGCGCCCAGGCTGATGCCGCCGACGGCGTCCGACAGCCAGTGCGCCCCCAGGTAGAGGCGGGAGAAGGCGATCAGCGCCACCAGCGCCGCGGCCGTGCCACCCAGCGCGAGCCGGATCCGCAGGGACTGCCCGCGCGCCAGGAAGAACGCCAGCAGGCCCAGCACGACGGTGCTGACCGTCGCATGGCCGCTGGGAAACGAGAACCGCTGCATCCCCTCGTACAGCTCCAGGGGCCGCGTGCGGCCCAGCGTCAGCTTGAGCAACTGCACGGCCGCCTCGCCGAACAGGGCCGCGGCCACCCAGTAGGCCGCGGTGCGGCGATGGCCACGCCGCAGCATCCAGGCCAGGACGACGGCCACGAGCGGCAGCAACACGCCCAGGCTGCCGAACTCCGAGACGACCACCATCAGCCGGTCGACGCTGTCGGTACGCAGTCCCTGCAGGAAGTTGAAGACGGCCAGGTCCACCTGCACCAGGGGCTCGCCGGCGACCACGTTCTCCACCGCCCCGAGCAGGACCCCGCCCGCGCCCAGCAGCAGCAAGGTACCCGCCAGCAGGCTCTGCGAGCCCGGGCGCGCCGGATCGAGCATCGCGACGACGGCCCGTGCGACCGCGCCGCGCCGGTGGCGTGCGCGGCGCAGCGCGGCGTCCCGCACGTGCCTCAGCCAAGGCGCGACGAACCGGACCACGGCCCGGGTCAGCGCCACCGCCAGCCAGATCGCCGCGGCGAGCAGCAGCATGAGGACCAGCAGGCGTCCGCCGACCGCCTCGGCCACCTTCAGCGAGTTGCCGAAGACCACGCCCGGCAGGATGTGCACGGGCGCCCACAGCAGCGCGGAGCCGACGTTCATCAGGTAGAAGCGCCGCCTCGGCATGTGCAACATGCCGGCCAGCAGCGGGACGAACGCGCGCACCGGGCCCATGAAGCGCGCCAGCACCACGCTCTTGCCGCCGTGGCGCTGGATCACGCCGCGCGACCGGGCCAGGGCGGCCTCCTGCCGCCGCATCAAGGGCCACTCGCGCAGGCGCGGGCCCTGGCTGCGGCCGAGCTCATAGCTCAGGCCGTCCCCCAGCGTCGCGCCGCCGGCAGCGAGCAGCAGCGTGGCCCACAAGTCGATCGCCCCGTGCGCCACCAGCGCACCGGCGGCGAACATCACGATCGCGGCCGGGACCACCGTGCCGACGATCGCCAGCGACTCGGCGAACGCGACCAGGGCGACGACGGCCAGCGCGACATGCGGATGGTCGGCGGACAGGGCGAGCAGTTGTTGCACGTCGGCGCGCGGCCCGGCACCCGGGCCACCAAAGGTGAAGAGTGTCACGCCGTGTTGCTTAAGCCCCAATTAAGTCTGGCTTGCGCAGACTTGGCCGTACGCAACAGCTTGGGCAGGCGCTGCATGACCGACGTGGCCGATCTGAATGAGGGTACCCGCTTGCGGGCCCGGCGCCGTGCGCGCGGGCCCGGGTCCGACCTCGGGAAGATGGCCTTGCCTGTTGCCACGGGCAGTGGCCACGGGCAACGAAGGAGCGGGCGCCCCAGCATCTCCTGCGTCATCCCTTGCCGCAACGAGGCCAGCAACCTGCGCGAACTGCTGCCGCAACTCCAGCAGGTCCTGGCCGGGCTCGCGCCGGAATGGGAAGTGGTCCTCGTCGATGACGGCAGCACCGACAGCACCTCCGACCTGCTCGCCCTGTGGACGCAGCGGCCCGGATTCCGCCTGATCGAGCTGTCGCGCCATTTCGGCAAGGAGGCCGCGCTGACGGCCGGGCTGGAGGCAGCGGCCGGGGAAGTGGTCGTCATCATGGACGCCGACCTGCAGCATCCTCCGCAGCTGCTGCCCGGCTTCCTGCAGCGCTGGGCCGAGGGGGCGGACATCGTGTACGCCGTGCGCGCCAGCCGCGAGGACGAGAGCCGGTTCAAGCGGCTCGGGACGAGCTGCTTCTACTGGCTGCTCAACGGAGCCGATCGCTTCGACGTGCCGGCCGGCGCCGGGGACTTCCGCCTGATGGACCGCAAGGCGGTCGACGCCCTGCTGGCGCTGCCCGAGCGCAACCGCTTCATGAAGGGCCTGTACGCCTGGGTCGGTTTCGACGCCGTGCCCATGCCCTACATGCCGCCGCCGCGCGCCCATGGAACCAGCCACTTCGGCGCGCTGCGGCTGGTGCGCCTGTCGCTCGACGGGCTGACGGCGTTCACGACCTGGCCGCTGCGGGCCGTCAGCATCCTCGGCTTCGCCCTGGCCCTGCTCGCCTTCCTCTATGGCAGCTACCTGATCGTGGCGTACCTGCTGCACGGCCATGTGGTGAGCGGGTGGACCACCATCGTGGTGAGCCTGATGTTCGTCGCCGGCATCCAGCTCGTCTCGCTGGGCGTGGTCGGCGAGTACGTCGGGCGGGTGTTCGAGGAGGTCAAGGCCCGGCCGCTGTTCGTGGTGCGCCGGCAGGCCGGCCGCGGCCTGGGCGGACCTCGCCCATGAGGGGCCAGCCCGGCCCGGCCGCCCGCGAAGCGATCGGGGTCGCCCTGGTCCTTGTCGCGTGGCTGGGCGCCACCGCGTGGATGCGCCCCCTGCAGCTTCCCGACGAGGGCCGCTACGTGGGCGTGGCCTGGGAGATGCTGCGCTCGGGCGACTGGGCCGTGCCGACCCTCAACGGCCTGCCGTACTTCCACAAGCCGCCGCTGTTCTACTGGATCACCGCGGCCTCCCTGTCGGTCTTCGGGAACAGCGAATGGGCGGCGCGCGCCGCCCCGCTGCTGGGCGGCTGGCTGGCCGCCTTCTCGATGTACCTCTTCGTCAGGCGGTGGCAGGGCCTGCGCGTGGCCCGGCTGACGGTGCTGGCGCTGGCCTTGCAGCCGATGCTGTACGCCGGCGCCCAGTTCGCCAATCTCGACATGCTGGTGGCCGGCTGCATCACGGTCGCCATTACCTGCCTGGCGCACGCGGCGCTGGGCTTCGAGCAGGACCGCCCGGTCCCCGAGTTCGTGGCGCTCGCCTGGCTATTCGCCGGCCTGGGCGTGCTGGCCAAGGGGCTGATCGGCGTGGTGATCCCGGCGCTGGTGGTCGGCGTGTGGCTCGTGGTCCGCGGCCGGTGGCGAACGTTGCGGCACCTGCTCTGGTGGCCCGGCGTCGTGCTGTTCCTGGGCATCGCCGCGCCCTGGTTCCTGGCCATGCAGCAACGCTTTCCGGAGTTCCTGCAGTACTTCTTCGTGGTCCAGCACTTCGAACGCTATGCCGCCGGCGGATTCAACAATGTGCAACCACCCTGGTTCTTCCCGGCCGTGCTCGCGCTGTTCAGCATCCCCTGGCTGCCCTGGCTCTACCGGTCCGCACGGCAGCTGCTGGCGCGGCGCAGCCAGGCCCTGGCGAACCCCGTGACACTGCTGGCCGGGCTCTGGGTCGTGCTGGTGATCCTGTTCTTCTCGCTGCCGGCGTCCAAGCTGCCCGGCTATGTGCTGCCGGCCGTGCCACCCCTGGCCTACCTGGCCGCCAGCGCCTTTGCCGGGTTGCAGCGCCCTTCGGTGGCCCAGCGCATGGCCTGGCAGGCCAGCTGCTGGATGGCCGCGGCGGTTTGCTTCGGTGCCGTCGCCTACGTCGGGCACTCGCCTCGCACCTCGCGCGAGCTGGGAAGCGCCTTGCGCCTGCATCGGGAGCCGGGCGAGCCGGTGCTGATGCTGAACCGGTATGCCTACGATGTTCCGTTCTACGCAGGCCTGCGCCAGCCGGTCGCGGTGGTCGAGGCCTGGGACAGTCCCGAAGTCCGCCAACAGGACGACTGGAAAAGGGAGCTGGCCGATGCGGGCCGGTTCGACCGGGGGCGTGCGGCGGGCCTGCTGTTGACTCCGGATGCCGCCATGCAGCACCTGTGCACGGTTCCGGCCGCCTGGGTGGTGGCCGACGAACAGGCCCACGAGCGCTACCGCCTGCTGGCCCAGGGGCGGCTGGTCGCGCGGCAGCGCGGCGTGGCGCTGTGGCGTGTCGAGCCCGCGCGCGGACTGCCGGAGGGCGGCGCATGTCGCGCAGCACCCGCCGACTGAGTGCCTCAACCGCCTGGCGCGCCGGCGAACGCCCAGCGCCGGCTGAGCAAGTAGGTGGCGCCGGCGACCATGACGAGCACGATCAGCAGCAGCACGTCGTAGCGGCCGGAAGTCCAGCGCAGCAGGACCGCATACGCCGCTTCGTTGGTGGCGAACCCTGCCGAGGAGATGAGAAGGAATCGCCTCGCGGACGCCAGCCAGGCGGTGCCGTGCCCGCGGAAGGTCAGCAGGTGATGGCCCGCGAACGAGACCGTGAACGCCGCCGCCCAGCCGGCCACGTTCGCGACCAGGGGCTGCCAGCCGAATCGACCGACCAGGGCCACCACCATCATCCAGTGCACCGCCGCGGCCGCGGTTCCCACCAGGACGAAGCGTCCGATCCGGACGAACTCGCCAGGCGTGGGCAAGGAATCACGAGCCATGGCCGAGCATAGCCGCGCGTGCAGCATCTGCATCTGTGCCGATGACTTCGGGCAGCGCGCGGGCATCAACGAAGCCGTCCTAAGGCTGGTCCATCGGGAGCGTGTGCACGCCGTCGGCTGCCTGGTCGGCGCACCGGCCTGGGCCAGCGGGTCGGCGCACCTGCGCGACGTGGCGGCGGACCGCTTGGACGCCGGACTGCACCTCGACTTCACGGAAGCGCCGCTGCTGCACCGACCCGCGCGACCCTTGCCCGCCCTGATCGCCGACAGCTCGCTCGGCCGCCTGGACGCAGCAGCCGTGGCCGCGGAGATCCATGCCCAGCTCGACGCCTTCGAGCAGGCCATGGGACGCCCGCCCGCCTTCGTCGATGGCCACCAGCACGTGCACCAGCTCCCGGTGATCCGGCAGCAGCTGCTGCTCGCGCTGCAGGCGCGCCGGTACGGCCGATCGCCCTGGCTGCGCTCCACGCGACACGCCCGCGCCGGAGCATTCGACTGGAAGCCGCGGCTCATCGAAGCGCTCGGCGCGGGTCCGCTGGCCGCGGCCTGCGAGCGCAGCGGCTACCGGCAGAACGGCCGGCTGCTCGGCGTCTACGACTTCACTGGCGGCGAGCAGCGCTATGCGGCTCTCCTGCGGGGCTGGCTGCAGCAGGCACGCCAGGGCGACCTCCTGATGTGCCACCCGGGACTGGGGACCGACGCGCAGGACCCGGTCGCGGTCGCGCGCGCAGCCGAGTACGCCGTGCTCGCCAGCCCCGCGATCGGGGAGCTGCTGGAAGCGAGCGGCATCCGTTTGCGGCCGATGAGCCGCATCCTTGCGCTGCCGGGTCGAGGGCACCCGCCCTGAGCCGGGCGGGCCTGCCGGCCGCAGAACGCCAGCGGTCCATCGAGCCCGAAGCCGGCGCTGCGTTCCGGGCGGCTGGCTCAAGCCGCCTTGTTCAGGCTGTGCCGGGTTGCGTAGGCGTACAGGTCCAGGCGGTTCTGCAGCCCCAGCTTGCCGTAGATGGAGCTGAGGTGGTTGCGCAGGGTGTGCTCGCTGATGCACAGGCGGCTGGCGATCACCTTGCCGGGGGCGGCGGCGTCGCTCGCGATGGCGACGATGGTCTGGCGCTCGCGTGCCGTCAGCGATGCGATCTTCAGCCGCTCGGGGTCGTTGGCGTGGGCCGCGTTCTGCCGGGCCATCTCCATGAAGATGCGGCCGGCCGCGCTGCGGTCGATCCACAGCTCGCCCTCGTGCACCTTCTCCAGCGCCTTGAGCAGCGCTGCGGGCGGATCGCTCTTGCGCACCACGCCGCGCGCGCCGCAGACCACCGCGCGATCGAGCATGGCCTGGTCCTGCGAGGACGTGAGCAGCACCAGGCGCAACTGCGGCGGCAGGTGCAGCTCGGCCAGCATGTCCACGCCATAGCCGCCATCCATGTCCAGCAGCAGCACATCGGCCGGCGAGCGCTCGAGGATCTGCTGGGCCTGCGCCAGCGTGGCGGACGTTCCCGTCAGCTCGAAGCGAGGGTGCGCGGTCTGCACCAGCCTCTCCAGGCCCCAGCAGAGCATGGCCGGGGCCACCACGAAGACCTTGATCGAATCGGACTGGAGTGCATTCATCGTCGAACCAGGCGTTGGTTGTTCGTGCGACGCATCCTACGAACGGCGACCGCCCAAGCCCCCGATCTTGCATCCGCTTGCAGCATTTGCAGATGCAGATGGGACGGTTGGGTCCGCGGCGCGGGGCTGCGCGAACGCCCTTGTCATGCCCTTTTCCATGACAAACCCGCGATGGAATCAGTCGTTTGCCCCATGTGGTGCGCAGCCGCGCCAACCACACTGTGTTGCATGTTCCCCGAACGCCGCGCGAGCCCGCGTGAGCCCCTGTCCCTGCCGATCACCCTGGCGGGCGACGGCACGGCCATGACGCGCGACATCAGCGAGCACGGTTTGTTCCTGTACGTGCCACGGGGCTCGGCCGTGGCCGAGTGGCTGTCCTTCGAATTCGCCGTTCCGCAGGTCAGGCTGAAGTTCGACGCGGTGGGCGAAGTGGTGCGCATCGAGCCGGGCATCGGTCACGTCGGCGTTGCCATCCGCCTGCACCGGCCGCGGCTCGTCGCACTCAACTGATCAGCTCGATCGCCGCAGCGCAACGCTGCAGTGCCCGGCCGGCACCCCTGAGCCAAGTACCACCTGAGCCTGACGCTTGTCCTGCCGAGATCGGGACGCACGGCTCATGCGTGCGGTCCCACCGACCCATAGATTGGACCCATCGACCCGACCGACCCGTTGCCAAGCCTCGCACGATGACCGAATTCGACGCCTTGAAGGAGCTGCTCTGGATGCTGGTGACGGATCCCGGCACCGGACCGCTGATCGGCCTGCTCGGGGTCGCCGCCGTCATCGACTGGCGGACCATGAGGATCCCCAACTGGCTCACGGTGGGTGGGATGGCGTGGGGCCTCTTCTACAACGCCGCGCATGCCACCTCGATCGGCGCCGGGCTCATGGCGAGCGCCGGGGGCCTGGCGACCGGCTTGGCCCTGCTGTTGCCGCTGTACGTGCTGCGGGTGATGGGTGCCGGCGACGTCAAGTTGATGGCGGCGGTCGGCGCCGTGGTGGGCGTGCCCGCCGTCCTGCACGCCATGCTCTGGAGCCTCGTCGCAGGCGGTGCCGCCGCGATCGGCTACGCCCTCTATCTCCGGGCCTTCGGTCGCATGGCGACCAACGTCGCTGCGATCGCGCAATCCATGGCCTTCGCCGCTCTCGTCGGCCTGCGCCCCGACCCCGCACTCACGGGGCGTGCTTCGGTCGGCAAGCTGCCCTTTGGCGTGGGTATCGCCCTGGGGACCGTTGCCTTCCTCGTTGCCCGCCAACTCGGCTACCTCTGAGCCGGAAAGGACATCCCCATGAAGAACCTCAAGGCGCTCGCGATGCTCGCACTGGCCGTGCTGATCGGCCTGGCCGCGGCGCTCTACGCGGCGCGCTGGGCTGCCCAGCGGACCCAGGTGGCAGCCAACAAGGTGGTGGTCGCCGCGGTCGACATCGAACTGGGCAGCCGGATCAACCCGCAGATGCTCACGACCGTCGAGTGGCCGGCCGGTTCCATCCCACCGGGCGCCTTCACGGACCTCGCCGAGCTTCAAGACCGGGTGGTCAAGGTCGCCATCCTGCGCGGCGACGCCATCCTGGATCGCAAGCTGGCACCACCCGGGACCAAGGGCGGCCTGTCGGCCGTCATCACCGAGGGCAAGCGCGCCATGACCGTGCGCGTCAACGACGTGGTGGGCGTCGCCGGGTTCGCGCTGCCTGGCAACTACGTGGACGTGATGATCAACGCCCAGCAGGACCGCGGCCGCGGCGATGGGCCCAACCAGGTCAGCATGACCGTCCTGCAACAGGTGCTCGTCCTCGCCGTGGCCCAGGAGGCCAGCCGCGACGACCTCAAGCCCAAGGTGGTGAGCGCCGTCACCCTCGAGGTCACGCCCGAGCAGGCCGAAAAGCTCGACCTGGCCCGCAGCGTCGGCACCCTGTCGCTCGTGCTGCGCAACCAGCTGGACAAGGACTCGGCCGGGACCAACGGCATCACGCGCGCCGAGCTGCTGGGACTCAAGGAAGTCTCCGCGCACCCCGCGCCCAAGCCCGCCGCGCCGGTGCGCACCGTCGCGCGCAGCACGCCCAAACCGGCGCCGGTCCACCGCGACTGCGTGGAAGTCATCCGCAACGCCTCCAGCTCCATGCACTGCTTCTGAAAACAAAGCATCGGCGCAGCACCTCCGGCCAGAAAACGAACCAAGAACAACGCTCAGGGAGAGAACACGATGCATCCCACTCCGTCGGCCCTCATGGCCGCCGCGCTCGCCGCCGTCGCGGCGCTTCCCGCCCCGGGCCGCGCGCAGGACTTCGACCACTGGCCGGCCGCGGCCGCCGCAACAACCGGCGCTGCGACAGCTGCCCCCGCGACGGTCGTTCCGTTCACGTCCCTGTCCCTCGCCCGCGCGGCACCAGCAACAAACCCGGAAGTGGTCGCACAGGCATCGGCTCCGGCAACCGCGCCGGCCGCTCGTCCGGCCCGCCCGGCACGCACTCAGGCGACGCCGGAACGCGGACCAGGAAGCGATACGCAGGCGGCCGCGCTGCGCCCCTGCACCACGGTCACCGTGGATCCGCCCACGCAGCTGACACTGGGCAAGTCGCAGGTGGTGCGCCTGCCCTTCCCGGTGGCCCGGCTCATCGTCGGCGGCCAGCCCGGCGGCCGTGCCGGCAGGGCCGCGGGCGCCGCGCCGGCGATGCCCGGCCAGCCGGCTCAGGCCGTCCGACCGGCCCCCGGCGCGTCCCGAAGCGGTGGCGGCAACGGCGTGGCCGAAGCCGATGTGACGCTGCTCAGCCCCACCGAGCTGTTCTTCCTCGGCCGCGAGACCGGGTCGATGAACGTGGTGCTGCAGGCCAGCGACGGCCACTGCCTCGTCAAGGACCTGGTCGTGACGGTGGACGCCGGCACCCTGCAGGCCACGCTGAAGGAGCTGATGCCCGATGAGTCCGGCATCCGCATCCGCAGCGCCGAGGACTCCCTGGTGCTGACCGGCAGCGTGCTGGATGCCGTCAAGCTGCAGCAGGTGCTGGCCCTGGCGACGTCCTATGCCGACACGAAGAAGGTCATCAACCTGCTGCAGGTGAACGCGCCCCAGCAGGTGATGCTGGAGGTGCAGATCGCCGAAGTGAGCAAGAACCTGCTGGATCGACTCGGCTCGGCATCGGCCATCACCCGCAGGACCGACGGTGGAGCCAACACCTTCTCGGTTGCCTCCAACTTCCTGAGCAACGGTGGCGGCTTGCTGCAGTTCCTGCGCAAGGGGCACACCGCGCTCAACCTGGATGGCGAGTTCACCGACGGCGTCGTACGCGTGCTGGCCGAGCCGAACATCATGGCCATCAGCGGCCAGACCGCCAGCTTTCTGTCCGGCGGGAAGATCTTCATTCCGGTGGCGCAGGACCGCGACCGCGCCGGCGTGACGATCACGCTGGAGGAGAAGGAGTTCGGGGTCGGCCTGAAGTTCACGCCCACCGTCCTGAACGGCCGCATCAACCTGAAGGTGGTCTCGGAAGTTTCCGAGCTGTCCCAGACCGGCACGCCCTTCACCACGATCGGCAACGTCACCGCCATCCTGCCCTCGATGACCACCCGTCGGGTGGACACCACGGTGCAGCTGGGCGACGGCCAGAGCTTCGTCGTCGCGGGACTGATCAAGAACAACGTCACGCAATCGCTGGACAAGTTCCCGGGCCTGGGCGACACGCCGGTCATCGGCGCGCTGTTCCGCTCGACGGAGTTCCAGAACGACAAGACCGAGCTGATGTTCGTCGTCACGCCACGCCTGGTGCGCCCGGTCACCACCCCGCTGGCCCTGCCCACCGACAACCATGTCGTGCCTTCGCGCAGCGAGGTGATCCTCAAGGGAACGGGCGAAGGGCCGGACCCCGCCCTGCGACCGGCCGCGACGCCGGCGCCGAAGCCCGGACCCGCGCCATCGTCCGGTGCCGCGCCCGCACCGCTGGTCGCGCCTCCGCCCGCAGCGCAGCCTGCCCCCGTGCGGCCGGTTTCGATGCTGGGCCGCGGCGGCCAACCCCTGACGATACCCTGACGACCGGAGAACCGACCATGCGACAACTCATTACCGTCCTGGCCGCCAGCGCCCTGCTCGCCGGCTGCGCCACTTCCAGCACGCCGAACTACGACACCCGCTTCGGCGAGGCGGTGCGCCAGGCGCGCCAGCTCCAGACGCTCAACCCCACACCATCGACGGCCTCGATGTCCGGCATGGACGGGGTGGCCGCCGCGCAGGCGGCGGAGCGCTACGTCGACTCGTTCAAGAAGCCCGAGCCGGTGGTGAACGTCATCAACATCGGTGGCCAGATCGGCGGAGGCCGCTAGCCGTGCAAGCGACCCCTGCCCCTTCAAGCCCCAGGCATTGCCGGGATCCCTGTTGCGCCGCGGAAAGGAGGACGCGCATGGATTAGCTCTTCCGTCCTCTTCCCCTGAACCCTTTTCATCACTCCTTTTTCTTCTTCGAGGTTCCTATGGAAGCTTTCATGAACATGGTTCGCGCCTTCGCCCACGACGACGACGGCGCACAGATCATCGAGTACGCGCTGATCGTCGCGGTGGTGTCGCTCGGCCTGATCCTCCTGATGATGGGCACCGGCGGCCTGGACTTCACCGGCTGGATCGGTCGCGTGAACGATTGCCTGCAGGGCGCCACCACCTGCGCGTGATCGCCACCTGAGCCCTGCGCCCGCCTGGCCAGGCGGGCGCAGTCCGATTTCGACCCCAAGCGACTTGTGGAGGAAGACAACCGTGCGAAGCATCGCCAGCCCTCGTCGTGAACGTGGCGCGGTGATCATCACCGTCGCCCTCCTCATGCTGTTCCTGCTCGGCTTCGTCGGCTTCGCCGTGGATTTCGGGCGCCTGTTCATCGTCAAGTCCGAATTGCAGACCGCCATGGACGCCTGCGCACTGTCCGCCGCGCAGGAACTCGATGGCCAGGCGGATGCCCTCACGCGCGCCACGAGTGCGGGCCTGACGGCAGCGAACCTGAACCGGGTGAACCTGCAGTCCGCCACCTGGGACGCCCAGGGCCAGTTGACCGGTGCCGGAATCAGCTTCCGCAACGGAGGCTTCGGCTTGACGACCAGCCCGTTCGCGGCCCGCTACGCCGAGTGCCAGCACACGCAGCCCGCGGTCCAGATGCTGCTGATGCATGCGATGGGCGCGTTCACCGGCGACAACGCCTTGTTCCCGAACGCGCGCAACGTCGCAGCACGAGCCGTGGCCACCCGCGCTCCCGCGCAGTCCGCCTGCCCGCTGCCGCTCGCACTGCGTCCCAAGACGGGGACGCCTCCCAATTACGGCTTCACCGTCGGTGAATGGGTTCGCCTGCTGATGTCGCCCGGCACCTCGGGCAGCGGCGAGATCGGATGGGCCAACCTGGACGGCTCGAACAACGCGGCGGAGACCCGGGCCGAGGTGCTCGGCTACTGCGGCACCGAGATCGGCGACGAACTGGGCACGCCCGGTGTCCAGGCCGCCATCGCCAGCGCCTGGAACTACCGATTCGGCCTTTATGGCGGCAGCGACACCCCTGAGATCTACAACCCCGACATGTCGGGCTACTCGTACACCGCGCTCAACTGGCCGACCCGGTTCAACGCCTTCGACGGCCCCAGGCCGCCCATGACCCCGGCCACGGCCACGTCCGAGAACTTCATCACCAAGCGGCTGGCCTATGCCAACTGCGCCGACACCGGCAACCGCGTGCGCGGCGCCAACAGCTGCGAATCCATCACGGGCCTGTCCCTCAACAGTTTCAGCCGCGTCGCCGCCGCGGGGCCGACCGCAGTCGGAGGCCACCGCACCTACGGGATCCGCAGCCGCATCGCGCCCGTGCCGGTGGTCAACGGATCGAACCAGGTGATCGATTTCGCCTGCATGTTCATGCTGCAGCCACTGACCATCCCGATGGCCGACGTCTACCTGGAGTTCCGCGGCAACGCCAGCGATCCGGGCAGCCCCTGCGTGACGGCGGGCATTCCCGGCGGCACCGCGGGTCCACTGGTGCCGGCGCTGGTGCGATGAAGGAGCGTTGCCATGACGAGCGTCCGGATGAAATCCCAATGCGGCGTCGCCATCATCGAGTTCGCGCTGGTGGTCCCGGTGCTGGTGCTGCTGTCCATGCTCGCGGTCGAATTCGGCCGGGCCATGTACCAGTACGACGCGCTCACCAAGTCGGTCCGGGACGCGGCGCGCTACCTCTCCATCCAGCTGCCCGGCGCCAACATCGCCGAGGCGCGCAACCTGGTGGTGTACGGGAACCTCGCGGGCAGCGGGTCGCCGCTGCTGCCGGGCCTGACGCCGGCGCATGTCCCGGACCCGACCTGGCAGAACGTCGGAGCGGACCCGATCATCCGCACGGTCACCATCCAGGTGAGCGGATACACATTCGACCCGCTGGTGACGACGGCGTTCGGCTTCACCTTCCCGGCGCTCACCTTCTCCGACATCCGGGCCACGATGAGGAGCCACCAATGAAGCGCGACCGCCAGACCGGAGCCACGACCATCGAGTTCGCGCTCGTGCTCATCCTCTTCCTGATGTTCATGCTCGCCATCGTCGACTTCGGCCGCATGCTGTACACATGGAACGCTGCAACTGAGGCCACGCGCGCCGGCGCGCGCTACGCCGTGGTCTGCGACAGCACGGCGAACGCGGCCGCGGTGCTCGCGCGCATGCAGGCGCTCATGCCGCAGATCGCCGAAGTCGGCGTCGACTGGACCCCGGCCGGTTGCACGACGTCCAACTGCGTCGGGGTCACGGTGACCATCGAGAACCTGGACTTCAACTGGATCTCGCCCATCCTGGGCGCATCGGGCATGGTCGTGCCGATGCCCCCCTTCAGGACATTCCTCACCCGCGAGGTCATGCGCATGGACCCGGCGAGCGAGGCGATCTGCTAGTCCCGCAAATCACAGACGGAGGTTGCATGAAGATCGCGGTGATATCGCCCAACGCCGACCACCTGGCCGGCCTCTGCAGCGCCCTGACGGCGCAGGGGCACGTGGCGGTGGCGTTCGAAGGCGGCAAGAGCCGGCTGCGCGAGGTGGTCGAGCGCGAGTCTCCCCAGCTGGTCCTGGTCGAAGGCATCTGTTGCGATCCGGCCGAGCTGTCGCACGTCGAGCAGTCGATGTCCCGGCAGCCCGGGCTGGAAGTCATCCTGCTGTGCGCCACGACCAGCCCCGAGTTCCTGATCGAGTCCATGCGCGCCGGGGTGCGCGAGGTGCTGCCCTCGCCGGTGCCGCCGGCCGAGCTGAAGGCCGCGCTGGAACGGGTCGAGGCCAGGCGCTCGGGCGCCGCGGCGCGCCGCCTCGGACAGGTGCTGGCCTTCATGTCCTGCAAGGGGGGCAGCGGAGCGACCTTCCTGGCCACGCAGCTGGGATGCCAGCTCGCGGCAAGCCGCTCCGTGCTGCTGATCGACTTGAACCTGCAGTTCGGCGATGCGCTGTCCTTCCTGCACGACGGACGCCCCGCGGCGACCCTGTCCGACCTGTCTCGCGATATCGGCCGGCTGGACGCGACCCTGCTGGCGGCTTCGACGGTCAAGGTGGCACCCAACTTCAGCGTCCTGGCCGCGCCCGAAAACCTGGGCCTTGCGGCCGAGGTGCGGCCGGAGCACGTCGACGCGGTGGTGGCCCTGGCGGCGGCCAACTACGAGTTCGTGGTCCTCGACATCGGACGCACGCTCGACACGCTGACCATCCGCGCACTCGACCGCGCCACACGCATCTACCTGGTCATGCAGTCGGCGTTGCCGGACCTGCGCAATGCCACGCGGCTGCTGGAAGCCTTCCGCACGCTGGGTTATGCCGGCGACCGCACCGAGGTGATCCTGAACCGTTACGACAAGTCGGCCGAGGTGGCCCTGGAACAGGTGCAGCGCGCCATCAGCCCCGCGCGGCTGCAGACCGTGCCCAACTCCTGGCGCGAGGTGAGCAGTTCCATCAACCACGGCACGCCGCTGGCGGCCATGGGGCGCTCCGGGCCGGTGGTGCGCCGGCTGACCGAACTCGCCTCGGCCCTCAGCCCGCGCCCCGACGCCGGCAGGGGCCTGTTCGACCGCCTGCTGAGGAGGGCTTGACGCATGGCCGCCCTCCACCCGATCACCCCGCGCGAGGGCTCGATCCTGTCCCTGCGCGAGCGGCTCAACGCGGCGCCGCCGGAAGCTGCGGCCGGCCCGGCGGCTCCGAACGACGCCGGCAGCTCGTACCGGGCCATCAAGAGCCGCATCCACCTGAAACTGCTGGAGATGTTCGACCTCACGGCGCTCGAGTCGCTGGCGCCGGAAGTGCTTCGCCAGGAGATTGCCGTGATGGTGGAGCGGCTGCTGGTGGAGGAGCAGGCGGTCGTCAACGACAGCGAGCGCAGCACCCTGATCCGTGACATCCAGCACGAGATGCTGGGCTTCGGCCCCCTGGAACTGCTGATGGCCGACCCTTCCGTGTCGGACATCCTGGTCAACTCCTGGTGCCAGGTCTACGTGGAGCGCCGCGGCCGGCTCGAGCTCACCAACGTGAGTTTCACCGACGAGAAGCACCTGCTGCGCATCATCGACAAGATCGTCTCGCTGGTGGGCCGGCGCATCGACGAGTCCAGCCCCATGGTGGACGCCCGGCTGCCCGACGGATCTCGCGTGAACGCGGTCATCCCGCCGGTGGCGATCGACGGGCCGATGATGTCGGTGCGCCGGTTCGCACACATCCCGCTGCGCATGGAGAACCTGATCGGCGAGCAGTTGCGCACGCTCACGCCGGAGATGGCGCACATGCTGCAGGGCCTGATCCGCGCCAAGGTGAACATCCTGATCTCGGGCGGCACCGGCGCCGGCAAGACCACGCTGCTGAACATCCTGTCGGGCTACATCCCGGACGTGGAGCGGGTGGTCACCATCGAGGACGCCGCCGAACTGCAGATGCAGCAGCCTCACGTCGTGCGCATGGAGACCCGGCCGCCCAACATCGAAGGCAAGGGCGAGGTCACGCAGCGCGCGCTGGTGCGCAATGCCCTGCGGATGCGGCCCGACCGCATCGTCATCGGCGAGGTGCGCGGTGCCGAGGCATTCGACATGCTGCAGGCCATGAACACCGGCCACGAGGGCTCCCTCACCACCATCCACGCCAACTCCCCGCGCGACGCCCTGGCCCGCCTGGAAAACATGGTCGGCATGGCCAACCTGAACCTGCCGCACAAGGCCGCGCGCCAGCAGATCGCGTCGGCCATCACGGTAGTCATCCAGGTGCTGCGGCTGATCGACGGCCGCCGAAAGGTCACCAGCATCCAGGAGATCACCGGCATGGAAGGCGAGGTGGTCACCATGCAGGAGATCTTCGCCTTCCGGCAGACCGGCCTCGGCAGCGACGGCAAGGTGCAGGGCCACTTCCAGGCCGTCGGGGTGCGACCCAAGTTCTGCGACCGCCTGCGGGCGTTCGGCATCGCGCTGCCCGACAGCATGTTCGACCCGACCCGGCACTACCTGTAGGAGGTGTTCGTGTTCGACTTCATCGAAGACAACTCGTTCCTGGCGCTGTCGGTGCTGGTGTTCATCGCCGTCGTGCTGCTGCTGGAGGGCCTGTGGACTCTGTGGCAGGCGCACCGCGGCGAGCAGGCGCGCCGGCTGCGCCAGCGACTGCAGCAGCTCGGCGGCCGCGCGGCGCTGGAGGCGCGATCGCGGCTGGTCAAGCAGGGCACGGTCAGTCGCATCCCGTTCCTTGAACGGCACTTGCGCAGCCTGCGCCTGACCGAGAGCATCGAACAGCACATCCAGCAGTCCGGCTTGCCGTGGACGGTTTCAGGCCTGCTGTCGTCCTCAGCCCTGGCCGCCGCGGCGAGCTGGTTCGTGCTGGGGGTGTGGCTCTACCAGCCCCTGCTGCTGACGCTGATCGGCACGGCGCTGGCGGGCGCCGCCCCCTGGGCCTGGCTGAACTGGCGCCGCTCGCGCCGGCTGGGCCGCCTGCAGCAGCAGCTGCCGGATGCGCTGGACCTGATGACCCGGGCGCTGCGCGCGGGCCATGCTTTTACCGCCAGCCTCAAGATGGCCGGCGATGAACTGCCCGACCCGATCGCCGGTGAGTTCCGCGCCGTGCATGAGGAGATCACCTTCGGTGTTTCCTTGCAGCAGGCGCTGACGCACCTGTCCGAGCGCGTTCCCGGCACCGACGTGCGCTTCTTCGTGGTCGCGGTCCTGATCCAGCGGGACTCGGGGGGCAACCTGACCGAGATCCTGTCCAACCTGAGCCGCCTGATCCGTGAACGGGCCCGCCTGATGGCCAAGGTCCGCGTGCTTTCGTCCGAGGGCCGGCTGTCGGCGTGGATCCTCACCTTGCTGCCGTTCGCATTGGGTGGCGCGCTGTACCTCGCCAACCCCAAGTTCATGGGTCCGATGGTCACCGACCCGATCGGCCAAACCATGCTGCAGTACCTGCTGGTCATGATGGCTTTCGGCGTGCTGGCGATCCGCAAGATCGTCCGCATCCGCGTCTAGGAGAGTTCCATGGTCCTGCTGTTTTCCGGGCTCATCTTCGTGGCCACCGTCCTGGCCGCTGCCGCCCTGTTCTATTGGCTGACCCCGACGCGGGCCGAGCAGCGGCTGCAGGCGATCAACGTCCTGCCCGCCTCCCCGGGCTGGACCGCCCTGGCCGTCAGGGTCGCGGGCCCCCTTGCCAAGCTGTCCTTGCCAGAGGGCGATTGGGAGCGCTCCCCATTGCGGGTCCGGTTTCTCAACGCGGGCATCCGGCACCCCGACGCGCGGCTGACGTACTTCGCCGCCAAGACGCTGCTGCCGCTGCTGCTGGCCGGAGCCACGTTCGCCGCACTCCGGGCGGCCAGCCAGTCCTACGGCGTGACCCTGCTGTTCTACGTCATGGTGGCGGCGCTGATCGGGTGCTACCTGCCCAACCTGGTGGTCGAATGGGTTGCCCGCGTGCGCCGCCGCGAGGTCTTCGAGAGCTTCCCGGATGCCACCGACCTGATGCTGGTGTGCGTGGAGGCCGGTCTCGGCCTCGACGCGGCCCTCACCAAGGTCGCGGACGAAATCCGCCGCAAGAGCCTGGCGCTCGCCGAGGAGCTGCACCTGACCAACCTGGAGATGCGCGCCGGGGCCAGCCGCGAGCAGGCCCTGCGCAACCTGGCGCTGCGCTCGGGCGTGGAGGAGATCGGGACCTTCGCCACCATGCTCACCCAGGCCGACAAGTTCGGCACCAGCATCGCCGATTCCCTGCGCGTGTTCTCGGACGAACTGCGTCACAAGCGCCAGGTGCGGGCCGAGGAGCGCGCAGCGAAGGTGCCGGTGAAGCTGCTGTTCCCGCTCGTGCTCTTCATCTTTCCGTCGATCATGATGGTGGTGCTCGGGCCGGCCATCATCCAGGTGGTCCGGACACTCGCGCCGATGCTGAGTGGGAGATAACGGTCCGGAGAGCGAGTGAACGAAAGGGGCGATTCGAGCGGCTGGATCTCTGTGCCCCAGCCGCCCTCACTCGAAGTGCACCCACTCCTCCTCCCGCAACCCCGAGAGGAACTCGAACGCCGCCTGCAGCGCTCCCTGCCGTTCGGCCCATTCGATCTGGTCGCGCAAGCGCAAGCGCTTCTGCATGGCCGAGGCGGCGGCCCAGGCGGGCCCGTCGAGCGGTGCGGGCGCGGCCCTTTGCTGGCCGTCGGCCAGGCGCGGCGGCAGCAGCCGGTGCAGGGCAGCCCAGGGGCCGGGCAGCGGGCAGGCGCGGTTGTTGCGGCGCGCCAGCAGCATCACCCGTTCGAGGTTGACGGGCGGGGATGGCGCCCGGGCCTGCCCGTCGGGCGCCGGCACCGGGGCCTGCATCGGCTGGGTGGGCGCGAACGCGCCGGCAGGCGAGGGAGCGGGTTCGGCAGCAGTGCGGCCCGGCGACACCGGCTGGCCATGCATCCGCTGCAGTTCCTGGAACATCTGCCAGGCCGAATCGCTGGATTCCTCCAGGGCCGCCGGCGCCGTGGCCCGGGTGCCGGCCACGAAGGGAGCCGGTGCAGGCGGGCGCGGCGGACGGGCGGCAGGCATGGCGGTGGCCATTATGGAGCGCGGCGGCCGGGCCTGCCTATTCCCTGCAAGGGGTCATCCCGTCAGTGCGCCTGCTCCCAGTTCGGCCCCATGCCGATCTCCGCCACCAGCGGCACCCGCAGTTCGGCCACGCCCGCCATCAAGTGCGGGATCTCGGCGCGCACCCAGTCGACTTCATCCTCCGGCACCTCGAACACCAGCTCATCGTGCACCTGCAGGATCATCTTCGTGCGCTTGCCGGCGCGATCGAGCACCTGCTGCACCTTCACCATCGACATCTTGATCAGGTCGGCCGCCGTGCCCTGCATCGGCGCGTTGATGGCAGCGCGCTCGGCGCCGGCGCGGCGCGGGCCGTTGGGCGAGTTGATCTCGGGCAGGTACAGGCGCCGGCCGAACACGGTCTCGACGTAGCCCCGGCTCTTGGCCGACAGCCGGGTCTCGTCCATGTACTGCTTGACGCCCGGGTAGCGCTGGAAGTAGCGGTCGATGTAGGCGGCGGCCGCCTTGGTCTCGATGCCCAGGTTGCGCGCCAGCCCGAAGCTGCTCATGCCGTAGATCAGGCCGAAGTTGATCACCTTGGCGTAGCGCCGCTGCTCGCCCGACACCTCGTCGGGCGCCAGGCCGAACACCTCCGCCGCGGTGGCCCGGTGCACGTCCATGTTCTCGCGGAAGGCGCGCAGCAGCGCCGGGTCCTCGCTGATGTGGGCCATGATGCGCAGCTCGATCTGGCTGTAGTCGGCGCTGGCGATGACGTGGCCCGGCGCGGCGATGAAAGCCTCGCGGATGCGCCGGCCCTCGGTGGTGCGGATCGGGATGTTCTGCAGGTTGGGGTCGTTGCTGGACAGCCGCCCGGTCACCGCCACCGCCTGCGCGTAGTGCGTGTGCACGCGCCCCGTGCGCGGGTGCACCATCAGCGGCAGCTTGTCGACGTAGGTGCCCTTGAGCTTGGACAGGCCCCGGTGCTCCAGGATCTTGGCCGGCAGCGGGTAGTCCTCGGCCAGCTTCTCCAGCACCTCCTCGTCGGTGCTGGGCGCGCCGCTGGCGGTCTTCTTGAGCACCGGCAGGCCCTGCTTGTTGAACAGGATCTCGCAGATCTGCTTGGGGCTGCCCAGGTTGAAGGGCTGGCCGGCCAGGTCGTGCGCCTCCTGTTCCAGCTTCAGGATGCGCTGGCCCAGCTCATGACCCTGGCGCGCGAGCTCCTGGCTGTCGATCAGCACACCGTTGCGCTCGATGCGGAACAGCACCTCGCTGCTGTCCATCTCCAGTTCGTAGATGAACTTCAGCTTCGGCTCGCGCTCCAGCCGGGGCCACAGCGCCAGGTGCACGTCCAGGGTCTGGTCCGAGTCCTCGCAGGAGTACTCCGCGGCCTTCTCGATGGCCACCTGCTGGAACGGGATCTGGTGCTTGCCGTTGCCGGCGATGGTCTCGTAGTCGATGCCGCTGCGGCCCAGGTGGCGCTCGGCCAGGCTGGCCAGCCCGTGCGGCTTGTGCACCTCCAGCACGTAGCTCTGCAGCATGGTGTCGTGGCGCCAGCCGCGCACCTCGACGCCATGGTTGGCGAACACGTGGCGGTCGTACTTGACGTGCTGGCCGAGCTTGGCCCGGTCCGGGTTCTCCAGCCAGGGCTTCAGGCGCGCCAGCACTTCGTCGCGCGGCAGCTGGTCGGGCGCGCCGGCGTAGCTGTGCGCCAGCGGGATGTAGGCCGCGATGCCCGGCGCAGTGGAGAACGACAAGCCGATGATCTCGGCCTTCATCTCGTCGAGCGAATTGGTCTCGGTGTCCACCGCCACCAGCTGCGCCGCTTCCAGTTGCGGCAGCAGCGCGTCGAACTGCGCCCACGTGAGCACGGTCTCGTACTGCAGGTTGGTCGCCCGCGACAGGCCCGAGAGGTCCGGCTCCTGGAACAGCGGGCCGGGCGGCGGCGCTTCGGCCCGGCCCTTGTGTTCCTTGATCTGCTCGGGCGGCACGTCGTGGCTCTCGAGCTGCTTGACCAGCCCCTTGAAGCCGTACTGCTCGTAGAAGGCCTTGAGCCGGGCGGTGTCCTGGCCGCCGATGACGATCTCCTCCAGCGAGGGAATGCCGGGGATGTGTTCGGCCAGGTCGCAGTCCTTCTTGATCGTCAGCAGCTCGCGGCCCTTGGGCAGCCAGTCCAGCGCCTTGCGCAGGTTCTCGCCCACCGCGCCCTTGACTTCGCCGGCCCGCGCGATCAGCTGTTCGAGCGAACCGTACTCCTGCAGCAGCTTGACGGCCGTCTTGGGCCCGACCTTCTCGACGCCGGGCACGTTGTCCACCGTGTCGCCCACCAGCGCCTGGTAATCCACCATCAGCCGCGGCGGCACGCCGAACTCCGCCTCGACGCCCGCCAGATCGCGCACCCTGTCGTTCATGGTGTCGATCACCGTGACGTGCTCGTCCACCAGCTGGCTCAGGTCCTTGTCGCCGGACGAGATCACGGTGCGGATGCCGCGCTCGCTGGCCAGGCAGGCCAGCGTGCCGATCACGTCGTCGGCTTCCACGCCCGGCACGTGCAGCACCTTCCAGCCGAGCAGGCGCACCACCTCGTGGATGGGCGGAATCTGGGCTCGCAGGTCGTCCGGCATCGGCGACCGGTTGGCCTTGTAGTCGGGGTACAGGTCGTCGCGGAAGGTCTTGCCGGGCGCGTCGAAGATGCAGGCGGCGTAGTCGGCGCGCACGTCCTTGCGCAGCTTCTGCAGCATGTTGATCATGCCGCGGATGGCGCCGGTCGCCGGGCTGCCGGGGTCGCCCGGCACCGCCCGCAGGTCGGGCATGGCGTGGTAGGCGCGGTACAGGTAGCTGGAGCCGTCCACCAGCAGCAGGGTTTTTCGGGGGGTGTCGGCGGCGGCGTCGGTCATCCGGCGATTGTGCCGAAGCGCAGGCCACGCGCCGCCCGGTCGCTCGAGGCGCGTTGCGCTGCAATTCCCGCCTCCGGGGACTGGCAGGCCGCCTACAATCCGCCCCATGTCCCGCCTCGTCGCCCTTCCGCTGCTGCTGCTGTCGTTCGCGGCCTTCGCGCAGGCCCCGGCCGTGCCGCCGCCGCAGCAGGACCCGCCGTTGGAAGGCCGGCGCAACCAGCGCGTCGAGCACCTGACGGTCGAGGACGGCGGCAGCCGCATCGACGAGGTGCGCTACGCCGGCCAGACCCAGAGCATCACGGTCCAGCCCAAGGTCGGCGAAGTGCCGGCCTACGAGGTGATGCCGGCGACGCCCTCGCGCAACCGCATCGCCGACGAGCGCCAGGGCACGTATGGCGGCGGCCAGCGCTTCTGGAACGTGTTCCGCTTCTGATCCCCGCTTGCGATGGCAGTCTTCACCGAGGTCCCGGAGGATGAAGCGCGCAAGCTCGCGCAGCGGCTGGGTTTGGGCGAGGTCGTCGGCCTGCGCGGCATCCAGGGCGGCATCGAGAACACCAACTATTTCCTCTCCACCGAGCAGGACGGGCGCCGCAGCGAGTGGGTCCTGACCCTGTTCGAGCGCCTGGGCTTCGAGCAGTTGCCGTTCTACCTGCACCTGATGAAGCACCTGGCACAGCGCGGCATCCCGGTGCCCGACCCGCAGGCCGACGCCAGCGGCGACATCCTGCACGCGCTGTGCGGCAAGCCGGCGGCAGTGGTCGACCGCCTGCCCGGCCACAGCGAGCTGGCACCGATCGCTGCCCACTGTGCGGCCGTCGGCGAGATGCTGGCCCGCCTGCACCTGGCGGCGCGCGATTTCGACCGCACCCAGCCCAACCTGCGCGGGCTGGACTGGTGGAACGAGACGGTGCCGGTGGTGCTGCCCTTCCTGGAGCCGGCGCAGGCCACGCTGCTGCGCAGCGAACTGGCCTTCCAGAACCACGTGGCCGCCTCGCCCGCCTACGCGGCACTGCCGCGCGGGCCGATCCACGCCGACCTGTTCCGCGACAACGTGCTGTTCGAGGGCGGCACGCTGACCGGCTTCTTCGACTTCTATTTCGCCGGCGTGGACAGCTGGCTGTTCGACATCGCGGTGTGCCTGAACGACTGGTGCGTCGCCCTGCCGGACGGCACGCACGACCCGCTGCGCGCCGACGCGTTCCTGCAGGCCTACCAGCGGGTGCGCCCGCTGGCCGCCGCCGAGCGCCGCCTGCTGCCCGCCATGCTGCGCGCCGGCGCCCTGCGTTTCTGGATCTCGCGCCTGTGGGACTACCACCTGCCGCGCGAAGCCGCCCTGCTCAAGCCGCACGACCCCGGCCACTTCGAGCGCGTGCTGCGCGAGCGCGTCGCCCGGCCGGTGCAGGCCTGAGGCCCGCCGACCGCGCGAGGGCGAGAATCAGGGCATGAAACTCAACGTCGTCCCGGCCCGCACCGGCCTTCTCTGGGTCCGGCTCGGCATCCGCACCTTCCTGCGGCAGCCGCTCGCCCTGGCCGGGTTGTTCTTCATGTACATGGCGGTGGTGCTGGTGGTCACGCAGATCCCGTTCGTGGGCATGTTGATCGGCGGCATCCTGGTGCCGGCCGCCACGCTGGGCCTGATGGCGGCCACGGCCGAAGCGTCCAGCGGACGCTTCCCGATGCCCACGGTGCTGGTCAGCGCCTTCCGCGCCGGCCGCGAGCGCCTGCGCTCCATGCTGGTGCTGGGCGTGATCTACACCGTGGCCTCGATCATCGCCACCACCCTGGCCTCGCTGCTTGCCGGCGGCGCCCCCGCGCCCGCGCCCGCCGCCGGGCCCGAGCAGCCGCAGGTCGACACCGGCATGCTGGTCACCCTGCTGCTGCACACGCCGCTGTTCCTGATGTTCTGGCATGCGCCGGCGCTGGTGCACTGGCACGGCATCACGCCGGCCAAGAGCCTGTTCTTCAGCGTGGTCGCCTGCTGGCGCAACCTGGGCGCGCTGCTGGTCTACGGGCTGGCCTGGATGGGCGTGTTCCTGCTGGTGGGCACGGTGCTCGGGCTGATCGGCGCGCTGGCCGGCGGCGCCAACCTGGCGCGCGCGGTGATGGTGCCCACCGCCCTGCTGATGGCGGCCATGTTCACCAGCTCGATCTGGTTCACCTTCCGCGACAGCTTCACGGCCGACGACCCGGCCGCCCCGCCCGGGCTCGACGGCCGGGCCGGTTAGCGCCCGCCCGCCTCGCGCAGCCGGCGCGCGATCTCCGCGTAGCCCCGCTGCACCGCATGCTGCAGCGGGGTGGTGCCCTGGCGGTCGCGCGGTTCACGTCCGCCCGGCGGCCGATGAGCAAGCCGACGATCTCGACGTAGCGGGGGCCGCCGTCGCCCAGGATCACGGCTTCGAGCAAGGCCGTCCAGCCCAGGTCGTTGACGTGGTCGACGTCGATGGCCGTGCCCAGCAGCAGCCGCACGGTGTCCACGTGGCCATGGTGGCAGGCCGGGATCAGCGCCGTGCCGCCGTAGCGGTTGGTGCTGCGCAGGTCGGCCCCGGCGGACAGCGCCGCTCGCACGATGGGCGTCAGCCCCTCGGCGCCGGCCAGCAGGAACACGCTGTCGCGCCGCTGGTCCTGGGCGTTCACGTCGGCCCCGCGCGAGATCAGCAGCAGGGCCGCCTCCACATGCCGGCCCTGCGTGGCGGCGAGCGCGGCGTTGCGGCCCGAGCCATCGCGTTCGTTCACGGCGGCGCCGGCATCCAGCAGCCGGCGCACCTCGCGGGGGTCACCGCGCGCCGCGGCGGCGATGAGCGGCGGCGTTCCACCGCCGGCGGCGCCCACCAGCGCGGGGGCAAGGCCCGTGGCCAGGAAAGTCCTGCGAAGCATGTAGCCGATTGTGTTGCACGCAGCTTCCGTCAGGGTGACGGCGCTTCCTCCGACAGCCACGGATCAGCGGCGCCGCTGAAATGCCTGTCGAGGACTGACGAAAGGAGTGCGCCATGTCCCAACAAGCCATCATCCGGGGAGAGGTCAACTTCCGCGCCGGCGACGGCGTGCTGCTGCCGGTGCCCAACGGGCCGGTCGACATCGAGCTGGCGGAGGACAGCGTGACGCTGGCCTGGCACGAAGGCCGCGACGCCAGTTCGGCGGCCATCACGCGCGACGAGTTCGACCGCTACGTGCGCGAGGGAAAGATCCGCCTCGGTTGACGCGGTGCGTGCGCGTGGCGCGGGGCATCGCCCCGCATGCCTCAGCGCATGAACAGCTTGGAGAAGATGATGCCCACGGCGAACGCCACGCCGAGGGCGGCCAGCGGGTTCTCGCGCACCTGGTCGCGCGCCATGTCGCCGTACTCCTGCTGCCAGCCCATCATCTTGTCGCTGCCGGAGCTCAGGGTCTGCTCCAGCCGGTCGACCGCCTCGTGTGCGCTCTGCGCCAGGCGCTGGACCCGGCCGCTGTCGGCGCCCATGCCGCCGGCGTCGGTGCCGCCGGTGGACGCGCTCCCGGTGGCGCCGGTCGTGCCCGTGGTCGTGCTGGTCGGGAAGGGCGAGGAGGAGGTTTCGCTGTTCATGGTGTTGCTCCGGAGGTGCTGGCAGGAAGGTTCACCGGCGGCGCCGGCGGCTCGTCCACTGTAGAAAGCCCAGCGTTGGCTCCCTGTCGTCCGCCGGGGAAGGTCACGGTAGGACGTCACCGACACGCACGCGACGGTGCGGCACGCCGGCCGCGGCTTATGATGAGCCGCATCCCATGAGTGCATTGCAACCGCTCGCGCCGCAGGGCGCCATCACCGACGTGGCCGGCATCGAGGTCGGCCATTTCACCCACGACCGCCGCGCCACCGGTTGCACCGTGGTGCTGGCCCGCCAGGGCGCCGTGGCCGGCGTCGACGTGCGCGGCGCGGCGCCCGGCACGCGCGAGACCGACCTGCTCGCGCCCACCAACCTGGTCGATCGCGTGCACGCGGTCATGCTCTCGGGCGGCAGCGCCTGGGGCCTGGACGCCGCCGGCGGCGCCATGCGCTGGCTGGAGGAGCAGCGCATCGGCCTGGGCGTCGGCCCGGCCGTGGTGCCGATCGTGCCGGCGGCCGTGCTGTTCGATCTCTACCTGGGCGATCTGTCGGTGCGGCCCGATGCCGCTGCCGGCCATGCTGCCTGCGCCGCCGCGTCGACGCGGGCACCGCAGGAGGGCAGCGTGGGCGCCGGCGCCGGCGCGCTGGTGGGCAAGATCTTCGGCCTCGACCGCGCCATGAAAGGCGGCATCGGCACGGCCTCGGTGCGCGCGGCGGGCTTCACGCTCGGCGCCCTCGTGGCCTGCAACGCGCTGGGCGACGTGGTCGATCCGGATACCGGCGCCCTCATCGCCGGTGCGCGGCGCGAGGATGGCCGCACGCTGCTGGATTCGCGCCGCGCGCTGCTGGCCGGCCAGCCGCCCAAGCGGCTGATCCCCGGCAGCAACACCACCATCGGCGTCATCGCCACCGATGCCGTGCTGACCAAGGCGCAAGCCGCGCGGCTGGCCACCGTGGGGCACGATGGCTTCGCGCGCGCGATCAACCCGGCGCACACGCTGCTGGACGGCGACACCCTGTTCGCGCTCGGCACCGGCACATCGGGCCAGCCGGCCGAGATGATGCTGCTGGCCACCATGGCCGCCGAGGCGGTGGCGATCGCCACCGTGCGTGCCGTGCGGATGGCGCGCGGGATGACGGTGGACGGCGTGCGCGTGCCGGCCGCGTCCGAGCTGTAGGCGGGCGGCTTCGCTTGCGCTCGCCGGTGCGTCGCGCTGGATCCTCCGCCTGCGCGGAGGATGACGAAATCCGGGGCGCGGACGCAGTCCGCCGAGACGCGGCGAAGCTGTCGCCTACTTGAGCGCCTTGAAGCGGACCCGCTTCGGCTTGGCCCCTTCCTCGCCCAGGCGCTTCTTCTTGTCGGCCTCGTACTCCTGGTAGTTGCCGTCGAAGAACACCCACTGGCTGTCGCCCTCGGCGGCCAGGATGTGGGTGGCGATGCGGTCGAGGAACCAGCGGTCGTGGCTGATCACCATCACGCTGCCGGCGAATTCCAGCAACGCGTCCTCCAGCGCCCGCAGCGTCTCGACGTCCAGGTCGTTGGAGGGCTCGTCCAGCAGCAGCACGTTGGCGCCCTGCATCAGCGTCTTGGCCAGGTGCAGGCGGCCGCGCTCGCCGCCCGACAGCGTGCCCACCTTCTTCTGCTGGTCGCCGCCGTTGAAGTTGAAGCGGCCGCAGTAGGCGCGGCTGGCCATCTGGAACTTGCCGACGGTGATGATGTCCAGGCCGCCGGAGATGTCCTCCCACACCGTCTTGTCGGCGGACAGGGCGTCGCGGCTCTGGTCGACGAAGGCCAGCTTGACGGTCTTGCCGATGTTCACCGTGCCGGAGTCGGGCTGCTCCTTGCCGGCGATCATCTTGAACAGCGTGGACTTGCCCGCGCCGTTGGGGCCGATGATGCCGACGATGGCGCCGGCAGGCACCTTGAAGCTGAGGTTGTCGATCAGCAGGCGGTCACCGAAGGACTTGGAGACGCTCTCGAACTGGATGACCTCGTTGCCCAGGCGCTCGGCCACCGGGATGAAGATCTCGTTGGTCTCGTTGCGGCGCTGGTAGTCGATGTCGCTCAGCTCCTCGAAGCGGGCCAGGCGCGCCTTGCTCTTGGACTGGCGGCCCTTGGCGTTCTTGCGCACCCACTCCAGCTCGCGCTTCATGGCCTTGGCATGGGCTTCCTCGCCCTTCTGCTCGGCCTCCAGGCGCGCTTCCTTCTGCTCCAGCCAGGTGCTGTAGTTGCCCTTCCACGGGATGCCGCGGCCGCGGTCCAGCTCCAGGATCCACTCGGCGGCGTTGTCCAGGAAGTAGCGGTCGTGGGTGATGCCCACCACGGTGCCCGGGAAGCGCTGCAGGAACTGCTCCAGCCACTCCACCGATTCGGCGTCCAGGTGGTTGGTGGGCTCGTCCAGCAGCAGCATGTCGGGCTTGGACAGCAGCAGCCGGCACAGGGCCACGCGGCGCTTCTCGCCGCCCGACAGGTTCTTGATCACCGCGTCCCACGGCGGCAGGCGCAGCGCGTCGGCGGCGATCTCCAGCAGGTGCTCGCTGTCGCCCTCGGCGCCGGCGGCGGCGATGATGCCCTCGAGCCTCTGCTGCTCCTCCGACAGCTTGTCGAAGTCGGCGTCCGGCTCGGCGTACGCGGCATAGATTTCCTCCAGCCGCTGCTTGGCGGTCGCGACCTCGCCCATGCCGCCCTCGACGGCCTCGCGCACCGTCTGCTCGGGCTCGAGCTGCGGCTCCTGCGGCAGGTAGCCGATCTTCAGGCCCGGCATCGGGGTGGCCTCGCCCTCGATCTCGGTGTCGAGGCCGGCCATGATCTTGAGCAGGGTCGACTTGCCCGAGCCGTTGAGGCCGAGCACGCCGATCTTGGCGCCGGGGAAGAAGGAAAGGGAGATGTCCTTCAGGATCTGCCGCTTCGGCGGCACGATCTTGCCGACGCGGTTCATGGTGTAGACGTATTGGGCCATGGGGCGGGATTATCCCCGCGGGGGCGCAGCCTCCCCGGAACGGCCGGGGAATGGCCGCCCGCATCCGCGGACAACGCGGTTCGCGGACCCGGTTCGTCATGCCCGCGGGAGGGCGGGGAGCCCTCGCCCGGCCCGCCGGCCCTACTCTTTCGCCAGGCTGTTCTTCAGCGCCGCCTTCGCCACCTGGTCGAGCGCGTCGTCGACCACCGGCCGGTCGGCGACGACGCGCAGCAGGCCCTGGCCGCGCAGGCGCTCGAGCGTGCGGCGCGACATCGAGTGCGCGGTGCCGGCCAGCGAGGTGAACATGAACAGCGTGCCGTGCGGGCTGGCCCAGGTCAGCTGCACGCGGGTCCAGCGGCCCTCCACCACCAGCTCGGCCCAGGTGCCGGTGCGCAGGCCGCCGGCGCCGGCGGCCACCGGCTCGGCCGGGCCGGAATCCTCGAACGGAATGCCGGCGACGGCCAGCTCCTGCGGCAGCAGCGAGTCCTCGCCCAGCCAGCCGGACTCCTGCACCTCGCTGTCGGCCAGCCAGGGTTCGGCGGCCGCTTCGGCGCCGGCCGGGCGCGGCTCCGACTCCAGCTCGGCGGCCCGCTTGCGCGCCGCCTCCTGCGCGCCCTGCAGGGCGGCGGCGTGCAGCGCGCCCAGGTTGTCGAAGAAGCGCTCGGTCAGCTCCGCCGGGTAGGCGATGCGCGCCAGCCCTTCGCGCAGCTTGGCCACCAGCGCCGGCACCATCCGCGCCAATCGGTGCGCGCGGCGCTGCTGCGAGGTGGACTTCTGCACGCTCCAGACCAGGTCGTCGACGAGCGCTCGGTAGCCGAACGGATCGTCCGAGCCGTCGGTGCAGGTCAGCTGCGCTTCGGCCACGACCTGCGACCACGAGCCCTTGAGGAAATCGGCGACGAAGGCGGCGACGTCCAGCCCCTCGGCCGCCTGGGCGAACTCGGCGGCGAGCTTCTGCGCCAGCAGGTTGCGCTGCTCGGCATGCAGCAGCGCGCGGGCGCCGTCCTCGCGGCGCTGGCGCACCGACTGGTCCTGCTCGGCCCAGACCTTCTGCAGGTGCGCCAACAGCTCGCCGAAGGTGTCGGCATCGACCACCTTGCTGCCGGCCAGCCAGCGCGAGGCGTACTGCACCGAATCGAGGAAGCGGCTCCAGCCTTCGTCGTCGGCCCTCTTGAACGCCAGGCTGCGCTGGGTGACGCGATCGAGCAGCTGGCGCGCCGGGTGCTCGCGGTCGCTGAAGAAGCGCGAATCCTGTTGCGCCAGCTTCTGCACCACCGGCTGCAGCACGCGCAGCTGCTCCTTGTAGCCGGGCAGCAGGCGCTCGTCCTGGGCCAGCGTCTCGAACATCAGCCGCAGCACCTCGTCGCCGAGCTGGTGGCCCAGCCGCAGCGGCGGCGCCGGCTCGTGCTCCGCCACGGGGCGCGCCGGCGCGGCCGGTGTTGCCTTGGGCCTTTGCTCCAGCCGCTTGACCAGCGTGTCGACCTGCTTGAGCTCCTGCAGCAGCGCCATCGAGGCCGGCACCGTGTGCAGGAACTCGGCCTTGCCGCCGGGCTGGTCGAAGTCGCCGGCCAGCAGCTTGCGCAGGCGGTCCAGCGTCAGCAGCGTGCGGGCCATGCTGCCCGCGGCCTGCTTGCCCTGGGCCCCGCTGCCCTGCTGCAGCTTGCCCCCGATCGGCACTGCCGGCTCGACCCCGGTGGACAGCAGCCAGTCGGACAGCTCGCGGTAGAGCCGGCGCAGCTGCGAGCCGAGCATGCCGGCCGCCGGCGCGATCAGTGTCTCTCGCGCCTGCGCGTCCGGCACGTGGGCCGCCAGCGTGCTCTGCAGCGCGCGCACGAAGACCTCGGGCCGCAGCGGGTTCAGGCCGGGCTGGATGGTGCGCCAGCCCAGCAGCGTGCTGACCAGGGCATCGACCGTCGGCAGCACGTCGTCGACCGCGAACGAGACCTCCTGCAGCGCCCGCGCGACCTCGATGCTCTGGTCGAGCTCGTCGTCGCCGAACAGTTGCAGGTCCTCGTAGCGCAGCACCTCGGTCGGCACCTGATCCTTGCCGCCGCCTTCGCGCGCAATGCGGGTGAGCTCGCCCTGGTAGGTGGCCTGCACCGCGGCGGCCTGTGCGTCCAGCGCGGCGATCGCCTGCTGGATGCCGGGCTGCTGGAACACGCCCACGCTTTGCGGGCCGACCGGGGCGGCGCCGCGCACCAGCGCCTGGACCACCTCGGCCATCAGCGGCTGGGCCTGCTCCAGCATGGTGTCCAGGCAGTCGTTGAGGCTGGGTTGCAGTGCCGTCGGATCGTCCGCGACACCGATTCGCCGTGGAAGCATCTTGGCCATGGTCGGGCTGATTATGGCCAGCGAACCCGGCTTTGCGAAGCGTGCGACAATGGCGGCTCCCGCGTGAACAGCAGTCGCTTGCGCGGGCTCAGCGCTTCGCTGGGGAGCCGCCGGCCAACGCAGCCGCGTCCTCCCGAACTCAACCCCATCTGCCTTTGACTGGCTCGGCGCCGCGGCGCCGCACAGGCCGATACCCGCGCCGGGTCTGGCGCTCAAGCTGTTCATGACATTCGACGAACTCAAACTGGCACCCGCCATCCTCAAGGCCGTGCGCGAGCAGGGCTACGACAACCCCACCCCCATCCAGGCCCAGGCCATCCCGGCCGTGCTGGAAGGCCATGACCTCCTCGGCGGCGCCCAGACCGGCACCGGCAAGACCGCCGCCTTCACCCTGCCGATGCTGCACAAGCTCACCACCGGGCGCAGCAAGACCAACAAGTTCGGCGTGGATGGCGTCGCCGCCCTCGTGCTCACACCCACGCGTGAACTGGCAGCGCAGGTGGAAGAGTCCGTCCGCACCTACGGCAAGTACCTGCCGCTGACCTCCACCGTGATCTTCGGTGGCGTGGGCATGAACCCCCAGATCGACCGCATCAAGCGCGGCGTCGACATCCTCGTGGCTACGCCCGGCCGGCTGCTCGACCTGCAGCAGCAGGGCTTCATGGACCTGTCGACGGTGGAAATGCTCGTGCTCGACGAAGCCGACCGCATGCTGGACATGGGCTTCATCCACGACGTCAAGAAGGTGCTGGCGCTGCTGCCCAAGGAGAAGCAGAGCCTGCTGTTCTCGGCCACCTTCAGCGATGAAATTCGTGACCTTGCAAACTCTTTGTTACGCGATCCGCGTAGCATCCAGGTCACACCCCGCAACACCACGGTCCAGCGGATCACCCAAGTGGTGCATCCGGTCGGCCGGGCCAAGAAGAAGCAGCTGCTGGCCCACATCATCCAGCAGCACGACTGGAGCCAGGTGCTGGTGTTCACCCGCACCAAGTTCGGCGCCAACCACGTGGCCGAGTTCCTGGACAAGAACGGCGTCACCGCCATGGCCCTGCACGGCAACAAGAGCCAGGGCGCGCGCACCCAGGCGCTGGCCGGCTTCAAGAGCGGCGAGATCCGCGCCCTGGTGGCCACCGACATCGCCGCCCGCGGCATCGACATCGACGACCTGCCGCACGTGGTGAACTACGAGATCCCGAACGTGCCCGAGGACTACGTCCACCGCATCGGCCGCACCGGCCGCGCCGGCAAGGAAGGCCAGGCCGTCAGCCTGGTTTGCCTGGACGAGGAAGGCTTCATGCAGGAGATCGAGCGCTTCACCAAGCAGCAGATCCCGGTGCAGCCGATCGAAGGCTTCGGGCCGGAGCCCGGCGAGCGCGCCGAACCGATCGCCATGGGCCGCCAGACGCTCTGGGGCGGCGCCGGCAAGCCGCCCAGCCGCGACGTGATGGCCGCTGCCGCCAAGGCGGCGCGCCAGGAGATGATGCAGCGCATCCGCGACAACAAGGGCGGCGGCTCCGCCCGCAAGCCCGCCGGCGGCGAAGCGCGCAGCGGCGGCAATGGCGCCGCGGGTGCGCCGCGCAACGGCAACGGCGCGGCGAATGGCGCGCGCAACGGCTCCGAGGGCGGCGCCCGGCGCGACGGCTCGCGCGGCCGCCCGGCCGGCCAGCCCCCGCACGCGCCGAACGGGCGTTCGCACAACGGCAACGCGCAGTCGCGCCCGCCGCAGCAGCCGCGCGACGATCGCCTGGCGCAGGATGCCGATGGCTTCGAGGAGCGCGACGACGAACGCCTGCCGCGCAACGTCGATCCGCTGCGCACCAACCTGCCCAGCCGGCGCGACACCATCGGCGTGCGCCGCCCGGCCAGCGGCAACGCCCAGCCCGACCCGATGCGCACCAGCATCGACGCCATGGGCAACAGCGGCCGCAGGGGCGGCGGTGGCGGCAATGGCGGTGGCGGCGGCAACCGCAACCGTGGCGGCTCGCGCGGCTACGGCCGCTGACGCCTTGCCATCGCGGCCGTGCGCCGCGATCCAGCACCCGCCCGCCGGACCGGTCCGCACCTTTCCAGCCCGCGGGAAGACCGTCCGCGCGTTGACCGGGAGGGCATGAAAGGCGCACGCGCGTCAGCCGCTGGGGCGCACAATGGCCGGATGCGTGCGGCGCCCGCCTCCTTCCGCACCGCCCTCGTGGCCGGTGCCAGCGGGCTGGTCGGGCGCGAGATCCTGGCGGGGCTGCTGGCCGACCGGAGCCTGGCCAAGGTCCACACCCTCGGGCGGCGCGAACTGCCGGCGACCCACCCCAAGCTCGAGCAGCACGTCGTCGATTTCGCCACGCTGCCGGCGCTGCCGCCGGTCGATGAGGTCTATCTGGCCCTGGGCACCACCATCAAGGTGGCAGGCAGCCAGCAGGCCTTCCGCGCCGTGGATCACGACGCCAACCTGGCCGTTGCCCGGGCGGCGCGCAAAGCCGGCGCCACCCGCCTCGCGCTCGTCAGCGCCATGGGTGCGGACGCCAGGTCCTCGATCTTCTACAACCGCGTGAAGGGTGAACTCGAGGCCGCGCTGGCCGGGCTGGGTTACGAAGCGCTGGTCATTGCGCGGCCCTCCATGCTGGCCGGCGACCGCCAGTCGCTCGGTCAGCCGGTGCGATCCGGCGAGGTCCTGGCCCTGCGCGTCAGCACGGCGCTGCGACCGCTGATTCCCGCCAACTTCCGCTCGATCCGCGCCGCCGACGTGGCCGCCGCCCTGCTGCAGGCACTGCCGCGGGCCCGCGGCACCACGGTGCTGCCGTCGGGCGCCATGCAGGGCGCGTCGGCGCGGGCTTGATCCGGCGCCGCCTCAGCCGCGCAGGAACAGCGTCACCAGCGGTTCGTGGCCGACCTGCGCGCTGCGGTGCCCGTGCACGGCCGGATCGAACGTCGCGCCGTCCGGCAGCAGGTCGGCCGACCAGAAGTGCTCGCCGGGACGGAACACGCGCGAGCTGCCGTCCTGCAGGCCGATCTCCATCGCGCCGGACAGGATGAACACCCACTGCGTGTGCGGCGAGCAGTGGAAGCTGCTGCGAAAGCCCACCGGGCTGTGGCGCAGCTGGTACCCGCCGCTGGGCAGCAGCGCCGACAGCCTGGCTTCGGGCTTGCCCTGGTCGAGCGGCACGCGCTCCTCGCGGAAGCGGGCGCGCCCGTCGGCGCCGGTGAAGAGGATGACCTTGGTGAAGTGCATGCGGAACCTTGCCGGTTGGAGGCTGCGCATCGGCAGCTCGCGGACGGCGGATGGTAGCCGCCGTGCCGGGCCGGCACCCGGCCGCGGGCGTCGCTACGATGCCGCCATGACCGGATCCACCGACTCCCCCATCCGCTTCGGCCTGCAAGGCCGCGTCTGCATCGTCACCGGCGCTGCGCAGGGCATCGGCGAAGCCTGCGCCCGCCGCTTCGCCGCCGACGGCGCGCAGGTGGTGATCGCCGACATCGAGGACGCGCGCGGCCAGGCGCTGGCGGCCGAACTGGGCGGCGCCTTCGTCCATTGCGACGTCGGCGACAAGGCGCAGGTCGATGCGATGGTGGCCGAGGTCATGCAGCGGCACGGCCGCATCGACGTGCTGGTCAACAACGCCGGCATCTTCAAGGCGGCGGATTTCCTCGACGTGAGCGAGGCCGACTTCGACGCGGTGCTGCGCGTCAACCTCAAGGGCTCTTTCCTCGCCGGCCAGGCGGTGGCGCGCGAGATGGCCCGGGCCGGCCGCGGCGCGATCGTCAACATGAGTTCGGTCAACGGCGTGCTGGCGATCCCCACCATCGCCAGCTACAACGTCAGCAAGGGCGGCATCAACCAGCTCACGCGGGTGATGGCGCTGGCGCTGGCCGACAAGGGCATCCGCGTCAACGCGGTCGCGCCCGGCACCATCGCCACCGAGCTGGCGGCCCGGGCGGTGCTGACCAGCGAGGACGCGAAGCACCGCATCCTGAGCCGCACGCCCATGAAGCGGCTGGGCGAGCCGGCGGAGATCGCCGACGTGGTCGCCTGGCTGGCCAGCGATGCCGCCAGCTACGTCACCGGCGAGATCGTGGTGGTCGATGGCGGGCGGATGACGCTGAACTACACGGTGCCGGTGTGACGCCGGAAATTCGTACCTGACCCCGATTTCTCAGGGGCGGGTGCGGGCGGCCAGCCGCCGCTTGCGCCGCAGCCGCACGCGCAGCGCCCAGATCCACGACGCCAGCACGTACGACAGCAGGCCCATGCTGACGGCGAAGATCGACAGGCCCAGCAGCAGGGGCTTGCCAACCGCCTTGACACGGCGCAGCGCCTGGCCGAACCAGCCGGCGTCGGGCGTCGCGCCCTCCTCCGGCGCGGTTTCGGACAGGGCATCGCCGGGCGCAGGTCCCGCCTCGCCGAGCAGCGCGGCGCCCAGTCTCCAGGCCGCGTAGTAGATCGGCCCGAAGGTGGCGGGATTGGATACGAGCGTGCTGGCCACCGCCGCCGGCACGTGGGCGCGCAGCGCCACGGCGGCCGCGGCGGAGAACGGGATCTGCGCCAGCGGGAACAGCAGGCCGAAGAACACGCCCAGGGCCACGCCCATGGCCAGCCCGCGGCGGCTCAGGTGCCACAGGCGCGGATGGTGCAGCGCCGGCCCCAGCCAGCGCAGCCAGCGGTTGCGCTGCAAGGCATCGCGGGTGGGAACCAGGCCGCGCAATCGCTGGAACATGGAGCAAGGTTAGCGCGGCCAGCGGCCGCGATCACGCGGTGGTGGCGGCCAGCCATCGCGCGCTGGGCCACTGAATGCAACACCCGTATCCCGCCGCGGGGGCGGGATCGGCAACGCCAGGATCAGGCGTTCATCACGGCGACCGCGCGCGCGTTGAGGTATGCGTCCAGCGCCTCCGGCCCGCCTTCGCTGCCGTAGCCCGAATCCTTGATGCCGCCGAAGGGCATTTCGGCGGAGGGCATGGCGGGCATGTTGATCCACAGCATGCCCACTTCCACGCGCCGCGCCAGCAGGTCGGCGTTCTTCAGCGAGCGGGTGAAGGCATAGCCGGCCAGCCCGTAGGGCAGGCGGTTCGATTCGGCGATCGCGTCCTCGAGCTTGTCGAACGCGCGGATCGCGGCCATCGGCCCGAACGGCTCGTCGTTGAACACCTTGGCCTGCAACGGCACCTCGTCGAGGATGGTGGGCTGCCAGAAGTTGCCCGCATCGCCGATGCGCTCGCCGCCGGCCAGCACCTTGGCGCCCTTCTCGACCGCGTCCTTCGTGAACTCGGCCATGGCCGTCAGGCGGCGCGGGTTGGCCAGCGGGCCCATCTGCGTGCCGTCGGCCAGGCCGTCGCCGACCTTCAGGCCCTGCGCATGCTTCGTCAGCGCGGCAGCGAAATCCTTGCGGATGCTCTCGTGCACCAGGAAGCGCGTCGGCGAGATGCAGACCTGGCCGGCGTTGCGGAACTTGGCGCCGCCGGCGCACTTGACCGCCAGCGCGATGTCGGCGTCCTCGCAGACGATCACCGGCGCGTGGCCGCCCAGCTCCATGGTCACCCGCTTCATGTGCTGGCCCGCCATGGCGGCCAGTTGCTTGCCCACCGGCGTCGAGCCGGTGAAGGTGATCTTGCGGATCACCGGATGCGGGATCAGGTAGCTGGAGATCTCGGCCGGATCGCCATAGACCAGCCCCAGCACGCCGGGCGGCAGGCCCGCGTCCTGGAAGGCGCGCACCAGCTCGGCCGGCGCCGCCGGGGTTTCCTCCGGCGCCTTCACCAGCATCGAGCAGCCGGCGGCCAGCGCGGCGCCGACCTTGCGCACCACCTGGTTGATCGGGAAGTTCCAGGGCGTGAACGCGGCCACCGGGCCGACCGGGTCCTTCAGCACCATCTGGCGGATCGCCAAGTTGCCGCGCGAGGGCACGATGCGGCCGTAGACACGGAAGCCCTCTTCGGCGAACCACTCGATGATGTCGGCGGCGGCCAGTGCCTCGCCCTTGGCTTCCACCAGCGGCTTGCCCTGTTCCTGGGTCAGCAGGCGGCCGATCGCCTCGGCCCGCTCGCGCATCAGGCCGGCGGCCTTGCGCATGATCTTGCTGCGCTCGGCGGCCGTCATGTCGCGCCAGGTCTCGAAGCCCTTCTGGGCCGATTCCAGCGCACGGTCGAGGTCGGCCCTGCCGGCGTGGGCCACGCGGCCGATCTCCTGGCCGGTTGCCGGGTTGTGCACCGCCAGGGTGCGGCCATCGGCGGCGTCCTGCCACTCGCCATGGATGAAGAGCTGGGTGTTCCGGTAGGTCATGGTTTCGCTGAGAGCGGGGGAGAAAACCGTTGATTGTCGGTGATTGACAAATCCGGATTCCGACGGCGTCGGGATGGCCGCTTCCAGCCGAGCGCCCCGCAAAAAAAAAAGAACTCTGCCGCAGTCGGCCGCGCGCACAAGAGCCCGGTCACTCGATATAAACGCCTCAGGAGGGGGCGTTCTTCATCGCAGGAGCAGCAACCCCATGCGCAAGTACAACGCCAGCCGCCCGGTGCTCGTCACCGGCGGCGCCGGATTCCTGGGCAGCCACCTGTGCGACCGGCTGCTCGGCCTCGGCCATGAAGTCATCTGCGTCGACAACTTCTTCACCGGCGCGCGCCGCAACATCGAGCACCTGCTGGACCATCCGCGCTTCGAGCTGATGCGCCATGACGTCTCGCTGCCGTTGCAGCTCGAGGTGGACCAGATCTACAACCTGGCCTGCCCGGCCTCCCCGGTGCACTACCAGCATGACCCGGTGCAGACGGTCAAGACCAGCGTGCTGGGCGCCCTGCACGTGCTCGAGCTGGCCCGGCGCACCCAGGCGCGCGTGTTCCAGGCTTCCACCAGCGAGGTCTACGGCGACCCGGACGTCCACCCCCAGCCCGAGGCCTACTGGGGCCGCGTCAACCCGGTCGGCCTGCGCAGCTGCTACGACGAAGGCAAGCGCTGCGCCGAGACGCTGTTCATGGACTACCACCGCCAGTGCGGCGTCGACGTCCGCATCGGCCGCATCTTCAACACCTACGGCCCGCGCATGCACCCCAACGACGGCCGGGTGGTGTCCAACTTCATCGTGCAGGCGCTGCGCGGCGAGCCCATCACCATCTACGGCGAGGGCCGGCAGACGCGCAGCTTCTGCTACGTCGACGATCTGGTCGACGCCTTCGTCGCCTACATGGCGCATGGCGGTCCGCTGCCCGGACCCATCAACCTCGGCAACCCGCACGAGTTCACCATCCGCGAGCTGGCCGAGCAGGTGATCGAGCTCACCGGCTCCTCCTCGAAGCTGGTGTTCAAGCCCCTGCCCGCCGACGACCCGCAGCAGCGCCGGCCCGACATCCGGCTCGCCGGCCAGCAGCTCGGCTGGGAGCCGAAGGTGCAGCTGGGCGAAGGCCTGCGGCGCACCATCGCGTACTTCGAGGAACTGCTGCAGCCGGTGCACTGAAAGGCGCGACTTGGAGCCGCTGGCGCCCGATGACGTGGGCGCACGCTGGATGGCCGCGATGCGCGCGGGCGACTGGGCCGCGGCCTGGCGCGCCACCGACGCGCTGGAAATCCCGCGCCGCCGGATGCAATCGCAGCCCGGCTTCGAGCGCCGGCCCTGGCACCTGTGCTGGGACGGCACCCCGTTCGAGGGCCGTACCGTGCTGGTGCGCTGCGAGCACGGACTGGGCGACACGCTGCAGTTCCTGCGTTTCGTTCCGCTGCTGCGACAGCGCGCCCGCGAGCTGCACCTGATGGTGCAACCGCCCCTCGTGGCGCTGCTCACCGGCGCGCCGGGCCTGGGCCAGGTGCACGACGGCTGGCAAGGTCCCCACTGGCCGAAGCACGAGGTCGAGATCGAGGTGATGGAACTGGCCTATGCCTTGCGCACCACGGCCGCCACCTTGCCGCCGCCCTATCCGCACCTGGCCGGGCAGGCCGGCCGGCGCTCGCGCTTGCGGATCGGGGAGGAGCCGGGCCAGGGCCGGGTGCGGGTCGGCCTGCTCTGGGCCGCCAGCGACTGGGACAGCAGCCGCTCCCTGCCGTGGCCGGTGCTGGCCCCCCTGCTGCGTTGTCCCGGGGTTCGCTTCCACGCGCTGCAGCAGGGTCCGGCAGCGCATGCAGCCGCGCTGGACCCCGCCGTGGTGCCGCTGTGGCAGCGCACCGACCGCATCGAGGATGCCGCCGCCGCCATGCTGCAGATGGACCTCGTGATCGCCATCGACGGCATGGCCGCCCACCTGGCAGGCGGCCAGGGCCGGCCGACCTGGTTGCTGCTCAAGCACGAAGCCGACTGGCGCTGGATGGACGGGCGCAGCGACTCGCCCTGGTACCCGTCGATGCGCCTGTTCCGCCAGCGCCGTGCCGGCGACTGGGCGGGTTTGGTCGACGAGGTGGCCGCGGCCCTGTCGGCATGGAGCACGGCGGCCGCTGCGCCTTGCCCGCCGGGCTGAACATCGAGCCCAGCCCGGCTTCTCGCCGCCGATACCCGGCGCTCAGAGGTTGGTCTGCTGCGGCGGAACGACGCCCGGATCCGGCAGTTCGCCGGCGGTCGCACCGGAACTGGCGCGCGGCACCGCACCGCCCAGCGCATAGCTGGTCATCGTGATGCCGCCCATGGTGCCGCCCTCGGCGAAGGGCGCAACCGTCTCGCCGCCGGCATGCGCCAGCCCGGCCAGGTACAGCAGGGGGATGAAGTGCTCGGGCGTCGGCACCGACAGCCGGTAGTCGGCATGGGCCTGCACCGACAGCAGCTGCTGCGGGTCGCTGGTCATGATGCGGCGCACCTCGGCGTCGAAGCGCTCGCCCCAGTCCCAGGCGCGATCGTCCAGGCCCCAGTCGATGCGGCGCAGGTTGTGCACCACGTTGCCGCTGCCCAGGATGAAGACGCCGCGCTCGCGCAGCGGCGCCAGCCGCGCGCCCAGGTCGAAGTGGTACTGCGGCGACTCGCCGCTGTGGATGGACAGCTGCAGCACCGGCACGTCGGCATCCGGGAACATGTGGGCCAGCACCGACCAGGTGCCGTGGTCCAGGCCCCAACTGTCCTCGTCCAGCCCGACGTAGGCCGGCTGCACCACGTCGGCGATCTCGCCGGCCACCTCGGGCGAGCCGGGTGCCGGGTAGTCGTACTCGAACAGTTCGCGCGGAAAGCCGAAGAAGTCGTGGATCACGCGCGGCCGCTCCATCGCCGTCACGGCGCTGCCCTGGATGAACCAGTGCGCCGAGATGCACAGGATGGCGCGCGGCCGCGGCAGGCTGCGGCCGAGCTCGCGCCAGGCGCTGGTGAAGCGGTTGGTCTCCAGCGTGTTCATCGGGCTGCCGTGGCCGATGAAGGCGGCGGGCATGCGGGTCTGGGTCATGGTGCGGCTTTGAAGGGAAGTCGGCGCAGGATAGCGCCGAAGCCGAGGGCCTGCAGGCGCCAGCGAGTGACACAGCCGGCTTGCGCCGAGATGGCAGATGCTGAGACCTCAGGTCCCGGGGCCTTGGCCCGGTTCGACATCGCCCCCCGTCGCATTCACCAGCCTCACCTGCAGCCAGCCCTGGCCCGCCTCGACGATGCTGAGGGAGCCGGGGGCTACCTCGAAACGCTCCAGGTCGTCGAGCGACATGTGGAGGACAGTCGCCAGGACGGCCTTGATGACGTCGCCGTGCGAGGCGATCAGCACGGCGCCGGCCGGATGACGTTGGCGCAGTTGCTCCAGGGCCTCCACGGCGCGCTGCCGCACCTGCGGCAGCGTCTCGCCGCCGGGCGGCCGGGCCTGGCTGCGGTGCTCGCACCAGTCGCGCCAGCGCTGGCCCTCGCGCGCCAGCGCCTCGAAATCGCGCCCGGCCCATTCGCCGAAATCGATCTCGTCGAACGCGTCCAGCACCCGCACCGGCAGCCGGCGCCGGCCGGCCAGCGGCGCCACCGTCTCCTGCGCGCGCGGCTGCGGGCTGCTGTAGATCGCCGCGATGTCCCAGCCGTCGAGGCGGCGCACCAGCGCCTCGGCCTGCAGCCAGCCGTGCGCATTGAGCGATACGCCGGGCAGCCGCCCGGCGATGCCGCGCCCGAGCCAGTCGTGGGCGCCGTGCCGCACGAGCAGGAAGGTGGTCACGCCACGGCCACCTCGCCCTCGGCCGCGCCGGCCGATGCACCCCGCGCCGGCGCATAGCGCCGCACCATGCGCGCACAGAACTCGGCGAACTCCTGCGGCACCTGGGGCGCGCTGGTGTGGTGCGGGTTCAGGCCGCGGTGCTCGGGCGTGAAGCAGAAGGTCAGCGTGACGTCGAACGCCTCCAGCGCGGCCATCTGCCGGTCGAACCATGCATCCGCGCCTGGCCGGAAGCTGTCGGCCCAGGACAGCCCGGTGCGCAGCTTCCTCACGCCCAGCCGGTGCAGCCAGCGCACCGCGTCATCCAGCCGGGGGTCCTCGAAGTGGAACCACTGGCAGATGCCCAGGCCGGGTGTGTAGTCGGCAAAGCGCGCACAGGCCCGCTTGGGCGAACCATCCTCGCGCAGCAGGCCCATGTGGAAGTGCCGGTAGTAGCTGGAGCCCTCGGCCTCGCGGTGCCGGGTGGTCGCCGGCCACGCCCGCGGCAGGTCGTACAGCGAGTACCAATGGATGCGCGGCGCGCGCCCCAGCAGCAGCTCGGCCGTGCGCTTCAGCCCCCAGTCCTGCACCTCTTCCGCCCCGAAGCTGGACACACCCACTTCGGTCACCCACACCGGCAGCGGCAGCACGGCCTGGATCTCGGCCAGCCGGGCCGGCCACTCGTCGATGGGCCAATGGTTCCAGTCGAGCGGAAAGCCATGGACCGCCACGGCATCCAGGTCGCGCAGCGCACCGGCATCGCGCAGCCGCTGCATGAACAGCGGATCGATCGGGGAGATGCCGCCCAGCACGCGCGTGAGCGGCGGGCTCTCGGCCTTCACGGCCGCGGCCGCGAGCTGCACCATCTGCGCGAAGCGGGACCATTCGGGGTCCAGCTCCAGGTCCCAGTGCGACTTGTTGTTCGGTTCGTTCCAGAACTTGACGGCTTCGATCATGAGCTCTTGAGGGCCTTGGGTGCGAGCGGGACGGCAGGCTTGGCGTTGCGGCGGCGGCGCGGGCGCAACGCACCGTCGCCGCGGATGAACGCCTCGACCAGTTCGCGCGCCTCGTCGTCGCTGAACTGCAGCGGCGGCGACTTCATGAAATAGCCGGCAGGGCCATTCAGCGCGCCGCCGATGCCGCGGTCGAGCGCGATCCTGGCGCAGCGGATCGCATCGATTACCACGCCGGCCGAGTTGGGCGAGTCCCACACCTCCAGCTTCACCTCGCATTGCATCGGGACATTGCCGAACCCCGTGCCTTCCATGCGGATGTGGCAGAACTTGCGATCGGCCAGCCAGGGAACGTAGTCGCTCGGTCCGACGTGGACGTCGGTTGCCTGCATGGGATGGCCGAGCTGGCTGGTCACCGCCTGGGTCTTGGAGATCTTCTTGGACGCCAGCCGCTCGCGCTCGAGCATGTTGAGGAAATCGGTGTTGCCGCCGAAATTGAGCTGGTAGGTATGGTCCAGCCGCACGCCGCGCTTCCTGAACAGGTCGGTGAGGATGCGGTGCACGATGGTGGCGCCCACCTGCGACTTGATGTCGTCGCCGATGATGGGCAGGCGGCGCTGGGCGAAGCGCTTGTTCCAGTACGGGGCCGAGGCGATGAACACCGGGATGCAGTTGACGAAGGCGCAACCGGCCTCCAGCACCTGCTCGACATACCACTTGGTGGCCATCTCCGAGCCGACCGGCAGGTACGACACCACCACGTCGGTCTTGGTGGCCTTGAGGATGCCGACGATGTCGTCCGTGCTGGCGCTGGACTTGGGCACCACGTCGCGCAGGTACGTGCCCAGGCCGTCGTGCGTCATGCCGCGGTGCACCGTCACGCCCAGCGGCGGCACCTCGGCAAAGCGGATGGTGTTGTTGGGCGCGGCGTGGATCGCCTCGGCCAGATCGAGCCCGACCTTGTGTGCACTGACATCGAAGGCCGCGCTGAACTCGATGTCGCGCGGCAGGTAACCGCCGAGATCGACGTGCATGAGCCCCGGCACGAAATCTTCAGTTGTTGCATCTTGATAGAAATGCACGCCTTGCACCAGCGCTGAGGCGCAGTTGCCCACGCCGATGATCGCGACCCGAATGGCAGACATGCATCGCTCCTGCAACAGCCAGCGGCACATCCTACTTGCGCAACGAGCTCCTCCTCGCAGGTTTCCTGCCCATCGATGCGAATATTTTCATGAAGCGTTAGAGGCCGACCCACGGACACAGCGTAAACACATAACATCGGTTTCCTCCTAAGAACGAAAAACCATGCGAAATGTCCTGATCACCGGGGGCGCCGGTTTCATCGGATCGCATCTGGCTGACGAGCTGTTGCGCCACGGTTATCGGGTGAGGGTGTTCGACGCCCTGGTTGAACAGGTGCATGGCGAGGAGCGGCGGCGGCCGCCCTACCTCGACCCCGATGTCGAACTGCAGGTCGGCGACGTGTGCGACGCCGATGCGATGGCCCGCGCACTCGAGGGCATCGACGCGGTCTTCCACTTTGCGGCCGCGGTGGGCGTGGGCCAGAGCATGTACGAGATCGCCCACTACACCCGCACCAACAACCTCGGCACCGCCGTGCTGCTGGAAGCCCTGATCGCCCGGCCGGTGCAGCGGCTGGTGGTGGCCTCCAGCATGAGCCTGTACGGCGAAGGCCTGTACCGCAACGCGAGCGGCCAGGTGGCCGAGGCCGGCGAGCGCACGCTCGAGCAGCTGAAGCGCGGCGACTGGGAGTTGCACGAACCCGGCGGTGGCCTGCTGCAACCCGTCCCGACGCCGGAGAGCAAGAGCCCGGCACTGGCCTCGATCTATGCGCTGTCGAAGTACGACCAGGAACGCATGTGCCTGCTGGCAGCTCGTGCATACAATTTCGATGCCGTTGCGTTGCGATTCTTCAATGCTTACGGTCCGAGGCAATCGCTTTCGAATCCCTATACCGGCGTGCTGGCGATCTTTGCCTCGCGCCTGCTCAACGGCAGCCCGCCCCGGATCTTCGAGGACGGCCTGCAGCAGCGCGACTTCGTCAGCGTGTACGACGTGGCCCGCGGCTGCCGACTGGCGCTGCAGTCGGCCCGGGCCGCCGGCGAAGTCTTCAACATCGGCAGCGGCCAGCCCCAGACCGTGCGGTCCATTGCCGCGCGCCTGGCCCGGGTGATGGGCCGGCCAGCCATGGATCCGGAGATCGTCGGCAAGTACCGGGTCGGCGACATCCGCCACTGCTTCGCCGACATCTCCCGGGCCCGGCAGGTGCTCGGCTACGAGCCGCAGGTCACGCTGGACGACGGCATGGCCGAGCTGTCGGCCTGGCTGGCCGGGCAGGCGGCCGTGGACAAGGTGGCGCAGGCCAGCGCCGAACTCAGCGCCCGGGGACTCACCGTATGAGCGGGCCGCTGACCCTGATCACCGGGGGCGCCGGCTTCATCGGATCCAACCTCGCCCATCGCCTGCTGGCCATGGGCCGCAAGGTCCGCATCCTGGACAACCTGTCGCGCCCGGGCGTCGAGCAGAACCTGGCCTGGCTGCGCGAGCAGCACGGCCAGGCGCTGCAGGTGGTCACCGGCGACGTGCGCGACGAACAGGCCGTGCAGCAGGCCGTGGCCGGCGTTGCCCAGGTCTTCCATTTCGCGGCGCAGGTCGCGGTGACGACCAGCCTGGCCGATCCGCGCACCGACTTCGCGATCAACGCCCAGGGCACGCTCAACCTGCTGGAGGCCATCCGGGCACGCCCCGTGCCCCCTTTCTTCCTGATGACATCGACCAACAAGGTCTATGGCGACCTGGCCGACCTCGCCCTGCAGCCGATCGGCCGGCACTACCAGCCGCTCGACCTGGCGGTGCAGGCCCGCGGCGTGTCCGAGCGCCGCCCGCTGGATTTCCACAGCCCCTACGGCTGCTCCAAGGGCACGGCCGACCAGTACGCGCTGGACTACGCGCGCAGCTACGGCCTGTGCACGGTCGTGTTCCGCATGAGCTGCATCTACGGCCCGCGCCAGTTCGGCACCGAGGACCAGGGCTGGGTCGCGCATTTCCTGCTGCGCGCGATGAACGGCCAGCCGATCACCATCTACGGCGACGGGCGCCAGGTGCGCGACATCCTGTTCGTCGAGGACCTGGTCCATGCCTTCCTGCTGGCGGAGCAGAACGGCCGGGCGCTGGCCGGCCGGGCCTTCAACATCGGCGGCGGCCCGCGCAACGCCATCAGCCTGCTCGACCTGATCGACCGGATCCAGGTGCTGGAGGGGGGTCCGCCGGCGGTGGCCTTCGACGAGTGGCGCACCGGCGACCAGCGCTACTACGTCAGCGATACGCGCGCCTTCGAGCAGGCCACCGGCTGGCGGCCCAGGGTGTCGTCGGCCGCGGGCATCGCGCGGCTGCACGCCTGGCTGGGCCTGCATCGCCGGCCGCCGGCGCCGGAGTCCGACTTGCAGGCCGCCGCCGCAGCCCATTGACGCAGTCCCATGCAAGCATGCGTGATCGCCGGGCCCCAGCAGGCCCTCCTGCAGGACGCGTCCCGCCCCGAGCCCGGCCCCGGCCAGGTGCTGCTGCAGCTGGAGGGCTCGGGCGTGTGCGCGTCCAGCCTGCCGGTGTGGGAAGGCCGCAGCTGGTTCGAGTACCCGCAGCCGCCGGGCGCGCCGGGGCATGAGGGCTGGGGGCGCATTGCCGCGGTGGGAGCGGGCGTCGAGCGCCTGGCCCCCGGCGATCGCGTCGCGGCGCTGAGCTTCCGGGCCCATGCGGAGTACGACCTGGCGCAGGCCGATGCGGTCGTGCCGCTGCCGGCTGCGCTGGCGGGCAAGGCCCTGCCGGGTGAGCCGCTGGGCTGCGCGGTCAACATCTTCCGCCGCAGCGACATCCGCGCCGGGCACGCGGTGGCCATCGTCGGCCTCGGCTTCCTCGGCTGCCTGCTGACGCAACTGGCGGTGCACGCCGGGGCGCGCGTCATCGCGATTTCGCGCCGCGGCTTCTCGCTGGACTTTGCACGCCGGTGCGGCGCACAGGAGCTGGTTCCCATGGACGACCACCAGCGCGTGATCGAACGGGTCAAGGCGCTGACCGGCGGCCGCTGGTGCGAGCGCGTGATCGAGGCGACCGGGCTGGAGGGGCCGCTGCAGCTGGCCAGCGAGCTGGCGGCGGTGCGCGGCCGGCTGGTGATCGCCGGCTACCACCAGGACGGGATGCGGCAGGTCAACGTGCAGCTGTGGAACTGGCGCGGGCTGGACGTCGTCAACGCCCACGAACGCGATCCGCGGGTCTATGTCGAGGGCATGCGCATGGCGGTGGACCTGATGGCCGCGGGCGTGCTGGATCCGGAGCCGCTGTACACGCACCGCCTGCCGCTGGACCGCCTGGGCGAAGCGCTCGAGCTGACCCGCACGCGGCCCGACGGGTTCATGAAGGCGCTGGTGGTGGCATGAACGGGAAACCGCCCCTTCCGCGCCTGGGCTTCCTCGGCCTGGGCTGGATCGGCCAGCACCGGCTGCAGGCGCTGCTCGACCAGAACGCCTGCGAGGTCGTCGCCATCGCCGACCCGTCGCCTGAAGCCCGGCTGCGCGCGCGCGAGTTCGCCCCGGGCGCCGCCCTCGTTTCCACGCTCGACGAGCTGCTGGCCCACGAGCTCGATGGCGCCGTGATTGCGACGCCCAGTGCGCTGCATGCCGGCCAGGCCCTGCAGGTGCTGGAGCGCCGCATCGCCGTGTTCTGCCAGAAGCCGCTGGCGCGCACGCGCAGGGAGACCGAGGCCATCGTCGCCGCCGCGCGCAGGGCCGACCGCCTGCTCGGCTGCGATCTCTCCTACCGCCACACCGAGGCGATGCGCCGCATCCGCAACGCCGTGGTCGAGGGCGACATCGGCACGGTGTACGCCGCCGACCTGGTGTTCCACAACGCCTGGGGGCCCAGCAAGGGCTGGGCGCGCGACATGGCGCTGGCCGGCGGCGGCTGCGTCATCGACCTGGGCACGCACCTGGTGGACCTGGCGCTGTGGGTGCTGGGCTTCCCGGCCGTCCAGCAGGTCGGCAGCCGCCTGTACGCCCACGGCCGGCCGCTGGCCGCCGGCGCGGCCACCTGCGAGGACTACGCCATCGCGCAGCTCGACCTGGCTGGCGGCATCGCCGTGCGCCTGGCCTGCTCCTGGGACTTCTCCAGCGGACGCGACGCCGTCATCGAGGCGCACTTCCATGGCAGCGGCGGCAGCGCCGTCATGCGCAACCGCGACGGCTCGTTCCACGATTTCGTGGCCGAGCGCTGCCACGGCAACCGGCGCGTGGTGCTGGCCGAGCCGCCGGATGCCTGGGGCGGCCGCGCCATCACCGAATGGGCGCGCCACCTCGGCGCCGGCGCCCGCTACCACCCGGCCATCGAATCCACCGTGCTGGTCGCCGCGGTGCTGGACGCGATCTATGGGCGGTGAGCAGCAACCCTCCATCCTGCTGACCGCCGACACCGTCGGCGGCGTCTGGACCTACGCCGTCGAGCTGGCCCGCGCGCTGGGGCCGTTCGGCATCGACGTGCACCTGGCCACGATGGGCGGGCCGCTGCGGGCGCACCAGCGCGACGAGCTCGATCGCCTGCCCCACGTCAGCCTGCACGAAAGCCGTTTCGCGCTGGAGTGGATGCCGGATCCGTGGCGCGAGGTCGACGCCGCGGCCGACTGGCTGCTGGCGCTGGAGCGGCGCTGGCAGCCGCAACTGGTGCACCTGAACCAGTTCGCCTTCGGCGCCCTGCCCTTCGCCGCGCCCACGCTGCTGGTCGCGCATTCCTGCGTGCCGAGCTGGTGGCGCGCCGTGCACGGCACGCGCGCGCCGGCCGGATGGGACGGCTACCGGGGCCGGGTCGCCGCCGGGCTGCGGGGCGCCGGCCTGGTGGCGGCGCCGACCGCGGCCATGCTGGCCGCGCTGCGGGCCGAGCACGGCTTCCACGGCGAAGCCGTCGTGCTGCCCAACGGCCGCGATCCCGCGCTGTTTCCGATCGGGGCCAAGGAGCCGTTCGTGTTCGCCGCCGGCCGCTTCTGGGACGAGGCCAAGAACCTGGCCGCGCTGCAGGCGGTAGCGCCGCGCCTGCCCTGGCCGGTGTGCGTGGCCGGCTCGTGCGTGCATCCGGATGGGCGCGAGCTGCGGCCGGCCGGTGTGCAAGCGCTGGGCGAGCTGGCGCCGCGCGAGGTCGCCGCGCACATGGCCTGCGCCTCGATCTATGCCCTGCCCGCGTACTACGAGCCGTTCGGCCTGTCGGTGCTGGAAGCGGCGTTGAGCGGCTGCGCACTGGTGCTGGGCGACATCGCCAGCCTGCGCGAGGTGTGGGGTGACGCGGCCGTCTACGTGAAGCCGGACGACACGCTGGCGCTGCACGAGGTCCTGCAGCAGCTGATCGCCCGCCCCGACCCGCGCAGCCGGCTGGCGGCCGCCGCCCACCGGCGCGCCCTGCGCTTCTCGCCGCGTGCCATGGCCGAGGCCTGGTTCGCTGCGGCAGCGCGACTGGCGCCGGCGCTGGCCGGCCGCCCCGAGGAGCTGCCATGCGCGTGATCCTGTTCTGCCACTCGCTGGTGTCCGACTGGAACCACGGCAATGCGCATTTCCTGCGCGGCATCTGCAGCGAGCTGCTCGCGCGCGGCCACGAGGTCGGCGTGTACGAGCCGGCCGACGCCTGGAGCGTCGCCAACCTGCTGGCCGAGCACGGCGAATCCGCCCTGCGCGCCTTCGCCCGCGCCTACCCGCACCTGCGCAGCCACCGCTACGCGCGGGGCGAACTGGACCTGGATCGCGCGCTGGCCGGCGCCGACCTGGTGCTGGTGCACGAGTGGAACGGGCACGACCTGGTGCGCCGCATCGGCCTGCACCGCAAGGCCCATCCGCACTACCGGCTGCTGTTCCACGACACCCACCACCGCAGCGTGACGGAGCCGCAGGCCATGGCCGCCTACGACCTGCGCCACTACGACGGCGTGCTGGCCTTCGGCTCGGTGATCCGCGACCTGTACCGGCGCCACGGCTGGTGCGAGCGCGCCTGGACCTGGCACGAGGCGGCGGACACGCGCATGTTCCGGCCGCAGCCGGCGGCAGGTGGGCGCCGGGGGCTGGTGTGGATCGGCAACTGGGGCGACGGGGAGCGCACGGCCGAACTGCACGAGTTCCTGCTGGAGCCGGTGCGCGCGCTCGGGCTGGCAGCACGGGTGCACGGCGTGCGCTACCCCGGGCATGCGCTGCAAAGCCTGCGCGAGGCCGGCATCGACTACGGCGGCTGGCTGCCCAACCACGAGGCACCGCGCGTCTTCGCGCAGCACGCCGTCACCGTGCACGTGCCGCGGCGGCCCTACGTGCAGGCGCTGCCGGGCATCCCGACCATCCGCGTGTTCGAGGCGCTGGCCTGCGGCATCCCGCTGGTGTCGGCGCCCTGGGACGACTGCGAGGGCCTGTTCGAGCCCGGCGCCGACTTCCTGGTGGCGCGCGACGGGCGCGAGATGCGCGAGCACCTGCGCGCCGTGCTGGCCGACCCGGCCCTGGCGCGCTCGCTGGCCAGCCACGGCCTTCGCACCATCCAGGCGCGGCACAGCTGCGCCCGCCGCGTCGACGAGCTGCTGGCGATCTATGCCGAGCTGGCGCCGCCGCGCCAGCCGGCACGGGAGGCCCCGGCATGAGCCACATGAGCCACGGGATGCACATCGCCTTCTTCGCCTCCAGCCTGGTGTCCGCCTACTGGAACGGCGCCGCCACCTATTACCGCGGCATCGTGCGCGCGCTGCACGCGCGCGGCCACCGCGTGACGTTCTACGAACCCGATGCGTTCGGGCGGCAGCAGCACCGCGACATGGCCGACCCCGACTGGGCCGAGGTGGTGGTCTATTCCGCGGCGAGCGAGGCCGCGGTCCTGCGCACGGTGCAATCCGCGCGCGGCGCCGACCTGGTCGTCAAGGCCAGCGGTGTCGGCGTCCACGACGAGCTGCTGGAGCGGGCGGTGCTGGACCTGCAACGGCCGGGCACGGCGGTGGTGTACTGGGACGTGGATGCGCCGGCCACGCTGGACCGCATGCAGGCGGACCCCGCCGATGCCCTGCGCGCCCTGGTGCCGCGCTACGACGGGGTGTTCACCTACGGCGGTGGCGAGCCGGTGCGCCAGGCCTACCGGGCGCTGGGTGCGCGCGACTGCGTGCCGGTCTACAACGCGCTGGATCCTTCCACCCATTTCCCGGTGGCGCCGGACCCGCGCTTCGCGGGCGACCTGGGCTTCCTGGGCAACCGGCTGCCCGACCGCGAGGCGCGGGTGGAGCAGTTCTTCCTGCAGGCGGCCGCGGAGCTGCCGCAGCGCCGCTTCCTGCTGGGCGGCAGCGGCTGGCACGACAAGCCCCTGCCCGCCAACGTGCGCCACCTCGGCCATGTCTATACCGCCGACCACAACGCCTTCAACTGCACGCCGCTGGCGGTGCTGAACATCAGCCGCGAGAGCATGGCGCGCTACGGCTTCTCGCCGGCCACGCGGGTGTTCGAGGCGGCCGGCGCCGCCGCCTGCCTGATCACCGACGACTGGGAGGGCGTGGCTCAGTTCTTCGAGCCGGGCCGCGAACTGCTGGTGGCGCGCGACGGCGACGAGGTCGCGCAGCAGCTCGACAAGCTCGACCCGGCGCGGGCCCGCGCCATCGGCCAGGCCGCGTACCGCCGCGTGCTGGCCGAACACACCTACGCCCACCGCGCAGCGCAGCTGGACGCGATCCTCGAGGGGCGCGCAAGCGGCGCCCGAGTCGAAAACGAGGCGACGACATGACGCACCGCCTGTCCATCGTCATCCTCGGCCTGTCGATCACCTCCTCCTGGGGCAACGGCCACGCCACCACCTACCGGGCCCTGGTGCGCGAGCTCGTCGCCGCCGGCCACGAGGTGCTTTTCCTCGAGCGCGAGCAGCCCTGGTACGCCGCGAACCGCGACCTGCCGCAGCCGCCGTGGGGGCGCCTGGGGCTGTACGGCAGCCTGGACGAGCTGCATGACCGGTGGGCGGCTGCCGTGCGTGCCGCCGACCTGGTGATCGTCGGCTCCTTCGTGCCGCAAGGCGCGCCCGTGGGCGACTGGGTGCAGGCGCAGGCCTCGGGCATCAAGGCGTTCTACGACATCGACACGCCGGTCACGCTGGCCAAGCTGGCGCGCGGCGAGCACGACTACCTGCGCCCCGGCCAGGTCGCCGGCTACGACCTCTACCTGTCGTTCACCGGCGGGCCGACGCTGCAGCGGCTGGAGCGCGAGTTCGGCGCGCTGCGCGCGCGCGTGCTGTACTGCTCGGTGGACCCGCAGCTCTATTACCCCGAGCCGCAGCCCGCCGCCTGGGACCTGGGCTACATGGGCACGTACAGCGACGACCGGCAGCCGGGCGTCGAGCGTCTGCTGCTGCAGCCCGCGCGCGAATGGCCCCAGGGCCGCTTCGTCGTCGCCGGCCCGCAGTACCCGGATGGCATCGCCTGGCCCGCCAACTGCTCGTGGCGCCCGCACCTGCCCCCGGCCGGGCACCGCGCCTTCTACAACCGCCAGCGCTTCACGCTCAACATCACCCGGGCCGACATGCTGCGCGCCGGCTGGTCGCCCAGCGTGCGCCTGTTCGAGGCGGCGGCCTGCGGCACGCCCCTCATCAGCGACCGCTGGGCCGGCATCGAGACACTATTCGAGCCCGGCCGCGAGATCGTGCTGGCCGACGGGCCGGCCGACGTGCTGGCCGCCCTGCGCGGCATGGGCGAGGACGAGCGCCTCGCCATGGCCGCGCGGGCGCGACGCCGGATCCTGGAAGGCCACACCGCCGCCCACCGCGCGCGCGAACTGGTGGCCCATGCGATGGACCTGCAACTGGAGGCTGCACCATGAACGTCACGGTGATCGGCGCCGGCTATGTCGGCCTGGTGAGCGGCGCCTGCCTGGCCGACGGCGGCAACGACGTGATCCTGCTGGACCACGATCCGCGCCGCATCGAGCTGCTCAACGGCGGGGGGTTGCCCATCTACGAGCCGGGGCTGCAGGAGGTGATCGACCGCAACCGCGCGGCCGGACGGCTGCGCTTCAGCCGCGACACGCCGGCCGCGGTCGCGCACGGCCAGGTGATCTTCATCGCGGTCGGCACGCCGCAGGCCGAGGACGGCAGCGCCGACCTGAGCCACGTGCTGTCGGCGGCCGACAGCATCGGCCGCTGGATGCAGGGCTTCAAGGTGGTGGTGACCAAGTCGACCGTCCCGGTGGGCACCGGCGAGCGGGTGCGCACCGCTGTGGCCGATGCGCTGGCCGCGCGCCACCTGCCGCACGATCCGCGGGCTTTCGCGGTGGCCTCCAACCCCGAGTTCCTGAAGGAAGGCGCCGCGGTGGAGGACTTCATGCGGCCCGACCGCATCGTCGTCGGCACCGAGCCGGGGCCCGACGGCGAGCGCGCGCGCGAGCTGCTACGGCGCCTGTACGCGCCGTTCAACCGGGTGCAGGACCGCGTGCTGCTGATGGACCTGAAGGCCGCCGAGATGACCAAGTACGCGGCCAACGCCATGCTGGCCACGCGCATCAGCTTCATGAACGAACTGGCCAACCTGGCGGGCGAGGCCGGCGTCGACATCGAGCAGGTGCGCAAGGGCATCGGCGCCGACCCGCGCATCGGCTACAGCTTCCTGTACCCGGGCACCGGCTACGGCGGCAGCTGCTTTCCCAAGGACGTGCGCGCGCTGATCCGCACCGCGTGCGTCAGCGGGTGCCACCTGCGCGTCCTGGAGGCGGTGGAGGCGGTGAACGAGGCGCAGAAGCACATCCTGGTGCAGAAGATCGGCGCGCGCTTCGGCAACAACCTGCGCGGGCTGCTGTTCGGCCTGTGGGGACTGGCCTTCAAGCCCAACACCGACGACATGCGCGAGGCGCCCAGCCGCATCGTGATCAAGGCCCTGCTGGAACGCGGCGCGCAGGTGATGGCGCACGACCCGGTGGCGATGCCGCAGGCGCGCAAGGTGCTGGCGCACGACTTCGCCGGCCGCCTGTCGTTGCTGGACGGGCTGCGCTACGCCGACACGCCGATCGCCTGCACCGAGAACGCCGATGCGCTGGTGATCGCCACCGACTGGCCGTCGTTCAAGAGCCCCAACTTCGATGCGCTGCGGCAGTCGATGCGCCAGTCGGTGATCTTCGACGGCCGCAACCTGTACGACCCGGCCATCCGCCAGTTGGGTTTCGAGTACCACGCCATCGGTAGATGAGGATGCGCACAGCCGATCCCGACCTCACTCGCGGCCCGGATGCGGACTCGCTCCGTCGCCAGGCCGAGGCGCTGGGTCCCTGGTTCCACAACCTGCACCTGCCGGGCGGCGTGGAGACGGTGCCCGACCACTTCCTGGGCGGCGACTTCCCGTGCTTCAAGTGGCAGCAGATCGCACCCCACCTCCCGGCCGACCTGGCCGGCTGGCGCGTGCTGGACGTGGGCTGCAACGCCGGCTTCTACAGCTTCGAGCTGGCGCGGCGCGGCGCCGGCGTGCTGGCGGTGGACGTGGACGAGCACTACCTGGAGCAGGCGCGCTGGGCGGCGCAGGTGCAGGGCCTGGCCGATCGCGTGCAGTTCCGCCGCCTGGGGGTGTACGAGCTGGCCGCGCTGCCGGACCGCTTCGACCTGGTCTGGTTCATGGGGGTCTTCTACCACCTGCGCTACCCGCTGCTGGCGCTCGACCTGCTGGCGCAGCGCACATTGCGGCTGATGGTGTTCCAGACGCTCAGCCTGCCGGGCGACAGCGTGTACCCCGACACCCGCGACCACCCGATCGACGATCGCGAGCCGCTGCTCGATCCGGGCTGGCCCAAGATGGCCTTCATCGAGCACCGCTTCGCCGGCGACCCGACCAACTGGTGGGTGCCCAACCACGCGGGCATCGAGGCCATGCTGCGCTCCAGCGGCCTGCGCGTGGCGGGCCGCCCGGCCGGCGAGATCTACCTGTGCGAGCCGGACCCGTCGGGCGACTCCGCGCGCTGGCGCCGCACCGGTGCGCTGGAGCCGGCGCTCGCAGCGGTGCAGGCCCTGGGCCGGAGGCCGGCCGGCGCATGACCCGGGCCATCTGCAGCGCGCGCTGGCTGCTGCCGCTGGACGCCCACCTGTCGCTGGTGCGGGCGGCGCTGGAGCGAGCGCCGCGCTGCACGCTGTTCGTGCGGCGCGCGCACCTGGCGCCCACGCCGGCCAACCCGTTCGGCTGGGAACTGCGCGCCGAGTGGCTGCGCCAGGCGCTCCGCCCCACCGATGCCGCGCGGGTGGACCTGCAGCCGCTGCGCGAGCATTGGGACGAGCCGCGCAACCTGCAGGCCATGCAGCAGGCGCTGGGCCCCGCGGAGACCGTCTGCTGGATCAGCGCCGGCCCGCTGCTGGACAGCGAGGACCTGCCGGCCGGCTGGTCGCATGCGCGCGTGGCGCCGGACGACCCGGACGATCCCATCGTCGGCTGGCTGCACCGCCTGTACGAGGCCGATGCGCCGGGCGCCGTGCTCGATACGCTGGCCGGCCAGCTGCCCCCGGCCTGCCGCGACGCGCTGCGCGAGTGGACCGGCAGCGCCGCCTTCGACACCGTGCGCGCCGACTGGCGGCAGATCGCGTCCGAGCGCAAGGCCTGGTCGGTTGCACCCTACCCGGTGGTGCTGTCCACGGTGGACGCGGTGGTGCAGGCCGGCGGCCGGGTGCTGCTGATCCGGCGCGGGCGCCCGCCGGGGCGCGGCCTGTGGGCGCTACCGGGCGGCTTCCTCGAGCCGGCCGAGGAGACGCTGCACGCGGCGCTGCGCGAACTGGTGGAAGAGACCGGGCTGCCGGTGTCGATGCGGCAGATGCGCCAGGCGCTGCGCGGCAGCCGGGTGTTCGACCACCCCGAGCGCAGCCAGCGCGGCCGCGTCATCAGCCACGCATTCTTCTTCGACCTGGGCGAGGAACCGCCGCCGCCGGTGCAGGCCGGCGACGACGCCGCCCAGGCCGCCTGGGTGCCGCTGGCGCACCTGCCGGCGCTGCAGGCGCAGCTGCACGACGACCACTTCCACATCATCGAGTGCTTCCTCGGCGCGCTGGAATCCGCGCAGCCCCCTGCCGTCCCCCGGCGCTGATCGGGTTTTCGTCGTTCGAGCCCCCGCCCCTCCTGTCATCCCCCGCGAAGGCGGGCATTCAGCGCAACGCGCCTGCGGCGCCCATGCGCCGCGTTGCGGTGGATTCCCGCCTGCGCGGGAATGACCAATCCGGCGAGGCCTTCAAAAAGAAGGCATGTAACATTCCGTTGCCAGAGCCGCCGCGCCACCCCGGCGCGAAGCTGTTCCGGACGGAGGAGAAGTGGTGGTCTTGAAAAGATTCTGGTCCTGGGTCCTGATGCTGTCCTGCGCGTTCGCTTCGGCGCCCGCGCTGTCCCAGGGGGCGGCTGCCATCCAGGTGGCGCCCGGCGTGAAGTACGAGCCCATCGGCACTTGGGACGTCGCTCGCCTGAACCGCATCCTGCAGGCCGAGACGCCGAAGTTCGCCGGCATCGACGTGAGCTACAGCCCGGCGCGCCATGCGGTGCGGCTGTATCGCGTCACCTACGCCTCGGTCGTTCCCGAGCGGGGCAACCGGCCGATCACGGCGACCGGGCTGGTCGCCGTGCCCGATGCGCCGAGCGCGTCGTTCCCGATGGTGTCGTACCAGCACGGCACCGTGTACGGCAAGCAGGAAGTGCCCTCGTTTCCCGAGCAGTCGCCGGAAACCGCACTGATGATCGCCCAGTTCGCGGGCCAGGGTTACATCGTGATCGGCGCCGACTACTTCGGCATGGGCGCGTCCACGGAGCCGGAAAGCTACCTGGTCAAGGGCAGCCACCAGCAGGCGACCTGGGACATGCTGCGGGCCAGCCGGGCCGTGCTCGGCCACCTGAAGCTGGAGGCGCCGAAGCTGTTCCTGGCGGGCTGGTCGCAGGGCGGCTACGTGACCATGGCCTTCCTGGAAAAGCTCGAAAGCCTCGGCGTGCCGGTGCAGGCGGCCACCACGGCGAGCGCGCCGGTGGACCTGTTCGCTGCCCTCAATGGCGTGCTGCAGTTCCCGCGCGAGATCGATGCGCCCTGGACCGGCACCATGTTCATCCTGACCTCGTTCGCGTTCGAGAACTACTACGGGCTGCCGGGGCTGGCCCGCTCGGTGATCAACGACGAGTACTACGAGGTTTCGCGCAAGGCCTATGCGCGCGAGCCGTTCAACCCGGCCGACGTGCCACTGGACCTGCGCAAGCTGGTGCGCAAGGATTACTTCGACCCGGCCTTCTTCGCCCAGTCGGCCTACGGCCGCATCATGGCGGAGAACACGGCCTATCGCTGGGTGGTCCGCACGCCGCTGCGCAACTACTACGGCGAGAGCGACGAGGCGATCAGCGTCGGCATCGGCCAGCTCGCCATGAACTACCAGCGCGCCATGGGCAACGGCAATCCGGCGGTGGAAGCGGTGTCCACCGGCAAGACCACCCACCGGGGCACCTTCGCGCGCGCCGTGCCGCACTGGAAGGCCTGGTTCGACCAGGCCCGCTAGCACCGGCCCCGTTCCATCGGCGAGCCTTCATGCCGCAGCGCCCGAACTCCCTGGCGAGCTCGGGCGTTGCGCGTTCTGGCACATCCTCAGCCGGGCAAACCGCCGACGCCCGCCGCGGGTGATGGCGCGGGTGGCGGCGGGGCGGGTGGCCCCGGTGGGGGCGGGGGCGGCGTGGGCGCCGGCGTGGGGGCGGCCGTTGGCGCGGGCGTGGGTGCCGGTGTCGGCGCAGCTGTGGGAGCTGGCGTCGGTGCGGGCGTCGGTGCAGGCGTCGGTGCAGGCGTCGGTGCAGGCGTCGGCGCAGCTGTGGGAGCTGGCGTCGGTGCCGGCGTCGGTGCCGCTGTCGGTGCCGGCGTCGGTGCCGCTGTCGGTGCCGGAGTCGGTGCCGGCGTGGGCGCCGGCGTGGGCGCCGGCGTGGGCGCCGCCGTGGGTGCAGGCGTCGGTGCCGGCGTGGGCGCAGCGGTGGGCGCAGGCGCCGGCGTGGGCGCGCCGGCCTGGCGGGTGCCGCTGAACACGAAGCCGTTCTCGGCGTCGGCGCGCAGTCCCAGGCCGGTCATCTGGAACGGGCTGCTCGTGGTATCCACCACCGCCACCCCGCTGGTGCTGGCGCCGTTGCCGAGCGCGCAGGTGCTGCCGCTGAAGGTGGCGTCCAGGTTGAACACGTTCTTGCCGGTGCCCCGCGGCACGATGCGGCCGCTGATGGTGCAGCCACGGTCGATCCCGCTGAGGTTGCCGGCGGCGTCGATCGCCAGGGCGGCGACGCTGAAGTCGGCGAACAGCGTCCGGCCTTCGATCCGCCAGGTGCCGATGACGTCGGCGGCCGAGGCGGCGCGGTCGTAGTCCGGCACGTACGACAGCGACAGGCTGGCGCCATTGCCCAGCACGCCGTTCATGGACGATCTCGGCACCAGGCTGCCCGCCGCCGTGCCGGGTTCGCGCAGCCCGGCGTCGGCGTTGTAGTCCATGAAGTCGGAGCTGAAGCGGTCCCCCGCGCCGATCGTCTGGCCCTGCAGCAGGCCGCGCAGCGCGCCGCCGGCGCGGTAGAAGCCCCAGGTCTGTCCGTTCTCCAGCACCAGCAGCGAGATCGACAGGTCGCTGTCGGTGCTGCCGCTCCAGAAGCCTTCGGCCGTGTTCGACAGGCCTGCCGCGGGTGCCTCCCCACCGCCACCGCCACCGCCGCAACCGCCGAGCAGCAGGGTCGCCAGCGATGGAACGAGCGCGACGGACAGCCTGAAGCGCAGCATGGAGCCTCCCTGGATCGTCCCTCGTCGTTGCGAGGGGCTCCCAGTTCAGCGCAGCCGGGCGCCCGGCGCAACGGACAGTTCAGCCAAATCGGGAAGGACAAGCGGCCACCGCAAGGCCGGACAAAGCCAACGCGACCGCCGCGCGGCCGGGCCATCAGGCCGCAGCCGTTGCCGGCCGTGCCGGCCGGGCTTCGCGGATCGGCAGGTGGATCAGCGCCGCGGCGGCTGCCAGCACGATGTCGACGTACCAGACCCAGTCGTAGCTGCCGGTCGCCTGGAACACCGCGCCTCCGAGCCAGGCGCCGAGGAAGCCGCCGACCTGGTGCGAGAGCATGACCAGGCCGAACAGGGTCGCCATGTTCGCCGGGCCGAAGAAGCGGGCGACCAGGCCGGCCGTGGGCGGCACGGTGGACAGGAAGGTCATGCCCATCACCGCCGAGAACAGCAGCACCACCGGGCCGGTCTTGGGGGCCAGCAGGAACAGCAGCACCGCGATGCCGCGGGTGGCATAGACCAGCGACAGCAGCGACTTCATGCGCCAGCGCCCCACGGCCCAGCCCATGGCCACGCTGCCGACGATGTTGAACAGCCCCAGCAGCGACAGCGACCAGCCGGCCCATTCGGTCGGCAGGCCGCAGGCCGCGACCACTCCGGGCAGGTGGGTGGCCAGGAAGGCGACGTGGAAGCCGCAGACGAAGAAGCCGGCCGCCAGCAGGCAGTAGCTGCGGTCGCGCAGCGCCTGGGCGATCGCAGCGCGCGTGCCCAGCCGCGGTGCCGCCGCGGTGGCCGCGTGCGGCTGCTGCGAGTGGCCGCGCAGCACCCACGCGGCGGGCAGGCACAGCAGCACCAGCAGCGCCATCGCCTGCATGGCGCCGACCCAGCCGATGCCCACCATCAGCGCCGCCGCCAGCGGCGCCAGCAGGAACTGCCCGGTGGAACCGCCCGCATTGATGATGCCGGTGGCCATGCCTTGCCGGCCCGGCGGGACCAGCCGCGTGGCCGCCGCCATCAGCACCGCCGGCCCGGCCATGCCGGCGCCGCCCGCGCCCAGCACGCCGATGGCCAGCAGCAGGCCGGCCGTGCTGCTCATGTACGGGGTGATGAAGGTGCCCACCGCCACCATCAGCGCGCCGGCCAGCAGCACGCGGCCGGCGCCGATGCGGTCGGCCACGATGCCGGCGAAGGGCTGGGTGATGCCCCACCACAGCTGCCCGAAGGCGAAGGCCAGGCTGATGCTGGCCAGCCCCAGGCCGGTGGAGGTGTTCAGCGGCGAGAGGAACAGCCCCATGGTCTGGCGCACGCCCATCGACAGCGCGAAGGTGCCGGCCGCGGCCAGCAGGATCACCCAGACGGCCGCACGGCCCTTCGATTCGCTCATTCCTCGTCTCCGGTGGGCGGCGGCGCCAGGCGCTCGCTGCAGTCCTCGATCAGCGCATGCAGCGCCAGCACGCGCTCGGCGCCGAGCAGCGCATTGAGCTGCTCCTGCGCCACGCGCCAGCGGCGGCGCGCCTCCTGGTACTTGTCGCGGCCGGCGTCGGTGGCCGCGACGCGGTGGCTGCGGGCGTCGTCGCCCGCTTCCACCGCCACCCAGCCGGCTGCCTGCAGCGGCTGCAAGTTGCGGCTGAGCGTGGACGGCGTGAGCTTCATGGCGCGCGCCAGATCCACCGGCCGCAGCGGCCCGAGCCTGCAGATGTGCGCCAGCAGCGAGTACTGGGTGGTCTTCAGGCCGGTCTTGCCGACCTCGGCGTCGTAGTGCTGCGCCACCTGCCGCATCAGCTTGCGCAGCTTGAGGTGCGTGCAGCCCTGGGGCTTGACAGCGGCGTCCATGGCGACTTATTGTAGCTGCAACTATTGCATATGCAACTACAACCATTCGCACACCTGAAAGGACCCCGATGACCCGGCACGACACCCTCGAGAACTGGCTGGCGCAGGAGCGCGCCCAGCAAACCCGCTTGCAGGCCGGCGCCGGCGTGGCGCGCCCGGAGCAGGTCGCCGGCCTGGGCGGGCTGGAGCTGATGCAGACGATGCTGGCCGGCGGGCTGCCCTATCCGCCGATCTGCCAGACGCTGGACTTCATGCTGATCGAGGTGGACGACGGCCGTGCCGTGTTCCAGGGCACGCCCGGCCCCGGGCACCTGAACCCCATGGGCGGCGTCCACGGCGGCTGGTACGCCACCCTGCTCGACTCCGCCATGGGCTGTGCCGTGCACACGAAGATGCCGGCCGGCCGCGGCTACACCACCGCCGAGCTGAGCGTCAACCTGGTGCGTGCCATCGGCCCCAAGGCGCCGCGCGTGCGCGCCGAGGGCAAGGTCATCCACGCCGGCCGCCAGCTGGCCACCGCCGAAGGCCGGCTGTACGGGCCGGACGGCACCCTGTACGCGCACGGCACCACGACCTGCCTGGTGTTCGACCTGCTGAAGTGACGGCGTGCCGATAATCGCCGGATGCGACTCCTCCACACCATGCTGCGGGTCGGCGACCTGCAGCGCTCCATCGACTTCTACACCCGCGTGCTCGGCATGAAGCTGCTGCGCACCACCGAACGGCCCGAGCAGAAGTACTCGCTGGCCTTCGTCGGCTACGGCACCAACCCGGACCATGCCGAGATCGAGCTGACCTACAACCACGGCGTGTCCAGCTACGAGATCGGCACCGCCTACGGCCACATCGCGCTGGGCGTGCCCGACGTGGCAGCCGCCTGCGAGAAGATCCGCGCGGCCGGCGGCACCATCACGCGCGAGGCCGGCCCGGTACAGGGCGGCAGCACGGTGATCGCGTTCGTGGCCGACCCGGACGGCTACAAGATCGAGCTGATCCAGAAAGACCCGACCACCTAGGACACGAACGGCGGCGGCACCGGGGCGCAAACCCCGGCGCGCGGCGCTCGCGGCAGTTCAGCCGCCGGGCAGCTGCCGGCGGCGCGCCGGCGCCGATCGCCACCGCCCATCCCCGAAAGGTCATGGTGATGGCCTTGGCACCTGCCGACCGCTCCGCACCGGCTGCGCCGTTTAAGGGCAACGATCGGCTGCTCGTCGGGATCATCATGGGCGTGGTCGCGTTCTGGCTGTTTGCCCAGACCACGCTCAACATCGCTCCGGAGATGCAGCGCGAACTGCAGATGGAGGCCGGCACCATGAACATCGCGGTGGCCGTCACCTCCCTGTTCTCCGGCATCTTCATCGTGGTGATGGGCGGCCTGGCCGACCGCGTCGGGCGCCTGAGGATCACCCGCATCGGCTTCATCCTCAGCATGGCCGGATCGCTTCTCGTGGCGATCACGCCCAGCGGCGGCCTGGCCGCACCCGTGATGCTGGCGGGGCGCGCGCTGCAGGGCCTCTCGGCCGCCTGCATCATGCCGGCCAGCCTGGCCCTCATCAAGGCGTACTGGGATGGCGCCGGACGACAGCGCGCCATCAGCATGTGGTCGATCGGGTCCTGGGGCGGCTCCGGGCTCTGCTCGCTGGTGGGTGGCCTGATGGCGCAAAACCTGGGCTGGCGCTCCATCTTCTGGCTGGCCGTCGCCATCAGTGCCCTGGGTCTGTGGATGATGTCCGGAACACCGGAGAGCAAGGCGCAGGATCGAGGCGGCTACCGGTTCGACCTCCCGGGCGTGCTGGCCTTCATGGTCGCGATGGTCGCCCTGCAGCTGCTGATCACCCTGGGCGGCAGCTTCGGCTGGACGAGCCTGCCCGGCCTGGCGCTGCTGGCCAGCGCGCTGGTGTTCGGCGTCCTGTTCTACCGGCACGAAAGCAAGGCCTCCAACGCGTTCTTCGACTTCGGCCTGTTCGGCAATCCGACGTTCACCGGCGCGACGGTGTCCAACTTCCTGATCAACGGCACGGCCGGCACCCTGATCGTGTCGCTGCAGTTGCTGCAGCTGGGCGGCGACATGAACGCCCAGCAGGCGGGCTTGCTGACGCTGGGCTACGCGATTGCGATCATCGCCTTCATCCGGGTGGGAGAGCGGCTGCTGCAGCGCTTCGGCGCCCGCCAGCCGATGGTCTGGGGTTGCCTGGTCACGGGCCTGGCCATCCTGCTGCTGTCGCCGGCCAATCTCCTGCTGCAGCAGTACAAGCTGGCGGCCATCGCCGCCTACTCGCTGTACGGCCTCGGCCTGGCGCTCTATGCCACGCCGTCCACCGACGCCGCGCTGTCCAGCCTGCCCGCCGCGCAGGCCGGCTCCGGAGCCGGCATCTACAAGATGGCTTCATCGCTCGGTGCGGCCTTCGGCGTGGCGATTTCGGCCGCCATCTTCACCGCGCTCGGGGCCGACAACGGAAGCGTTCGATGGCTGGAAGGCGTGGTCACGTTCTCCGGCCGCCAGAACAACCTGGCCGTGCGCGAGGCGGCCATCATCGCCCTGGGCTTCAACCTGGCGATGGTCGCGGTGGCGATCCTGTCGATCCTGCTGACGGTTCCGCGGCGCGAACCTCGCGCGCCCGCAACATGACCGCGCGCACCGGGCGCCCGGGCCGATCCGGCGCGCCGCCGAAGGGCCTGTCCGGGCCCTCAGTCGTTTGCCGGCCGGGGCCGCGCCGCCGGCAGGCTGCAGGCCGGGTCGCCCTCCTGGTCGTCCCAGTCGATCGCCACGGTCGCGTGGCCGATGTGGAACTGCTGCACCAGTTCGCGCTCGACGCAGCGCACCAGGGTGCGCGGATCGGCCTGCGGCGCCGGCTTGACGTGCAGCGTCGCCAGCGCATGGCCGGAGGTGATCAGCCACACGTGCACGTGGCTGACCGACACCAGCCCGGGCACGGTGGCCAGCAGGTGCAGCTCGATCGCCTCGGGCGCGGCATTGTCGGGCGCGCCTTCCAGCAGGATGTGCAGCGAGTTGCGCAGCAGCGACCAGGCGCTGCGCAGCACCAGCAGCGACACCAGCACCGACAGGATCGGGTCGATCGGCGCCCAGCCGGTCAGCCCGATCACGATCGCCGCGACGATGGCGCCGACCGAGCCCAGCAGGTCGCCCATCACGTGCAGCGCCGCGCCCTTGATGTTGACGTGCTCGCGGTCGCCGCGCGTGAGGATGTACAGCACGACCAGGTTGACCAGCAGGCCGGCCACCGCCACTGCCAGCATCGGCCCGGCCAGCACCGGCTGCGGCTCGCGCAGGCGCTGGAACGCCTCCCAGCCGATCCAGCCGACGATGGCGAACAGCGCGGCGGCGTTGGCCAGGCCGGCCACCACCTCGAAGCGCAGGTAGCCGAAGGTGCGGCGCGGGTCGGCCGGCCGCCGGCCGACGCGGAAGGCGCCCCAGGCCAGGGCCAGCGCAGCGGCGTCGGTCAGCATGTGGCCGGCATCGGCGATCAGCGCCAGCGATCCCGACAGCAGCCCGCCGGCCACCTCCACCGCCATGAAGGCGAAGGTGAGCAGGAAGGCGAACAGCACCTTGCGCTCGTTGTGGGCGGTGACGGACGGCGCATGGGAATGGCCGTGGTGCCCGTGCTCGTGGGTGTGCGCGTGCCCGTCGGGCTGGCCGTGCGCGTGATCGTGATCGTGGTCCCGCTTGTGCAGGGCGTGGTCAGGGCCGTGAGCGGCATGGTCGTGGGACATAGGCGGATTCTTGGCTTTTCGGCGGGGCCGCGCTGGCCCCGGTGAACTCGACGGCCGCATCCTCGAGCTTGCCACCATGGCAAGGTCAAGCCCTTCGCGCGGCGCCTGCCGAGGACGGTTACACGGGCCCCCGTCCGGCCCGGCGCGGTCCTAGGCTCGGGCATCGACCACAGGAGTTTCCCATGGCCACCATCGACGTCCGCACCGGCCAGGCACCGGCCGCCCACACGCGCGAGGAATTCGGCCGGCGCTTCCGGGCCCGCTTCTTCGACCCGGCCTTCCGCGCCGAGGACGAGGCGATCCGGCGGCTGGAGGCGATCGCCTGGGACGGCTACTGCGCCGCGCGCAAGTCGCCCGTGACGCGCAAGGCCGGCCCCGAGTTCAAGGACCCGGACTACGACCTGTCGGCCGAGTGGTACCACACGCGCAACCGCCTGCTCGCGGCGCAGCAGCGCTGGGCCGACCCGGCCACGCCCTCGCGCGTGCTGCTGGTCAACGGCGCCACCCGCAACGACGGCACCTGTCCCGGCGAGATGTCCAAGAGCTTCCGGCTGACTCGCCTGGCGCAGCAGGTCCTGGACGAGGCCGGCCTGCAGACCGAGCTGCTGGACCTGAGCCAGCTCGCCTCCGACTTCGACCGCCACATCCACCCGTGCAAGGGCTGCGTCTCGACCGCCATGCCACTGTGCCACTGGCCCTGCAGCTGCTACCCCAACCACGAACTGAGCCAGGTGAACGACTGGATGGCCGAGATCTACGAGCACTGGACCGGCGCGCACGGCGTGCTGCTGGTCACGCCGACGCACTGGTACACCATGTCCAGCCCGCTGAAGCTGATGATGGACCGGCTGGTCTGCGCCGACGGCGGCAACCCGGACCCCACCAGCACCGGCGGCAAAGACCCGGCGAAGGCCAAGCAGCTCGAGCTGGATGGCTGGCCCTATCCCAAGCACCTGGCCGGTCGCGCCTACGGCGTGGTGGTGCACGGCGACGTGGCCGGCATCGAGGGCACCCGGCGCGCGCTGTGCGACTGGCTGGACTGGATGGGCCTGATCGACGCCGGCCCGCAGGCCCGGCTGGACCGCTTCATCGGCTACTACGAACCCTATGCCACCAGCCACCAGGCGCTGGATCGCGACACCGACGTGCAGGAGGAAGTGCGCAACGTGGCGCGCGCGCTGGCCGAAGCGGTGAAGGAGTTGCGCGAGGGTCGGCTGAGCGCACCCGGCCGCGACTTGCCCTCGCCCAGGCCGAAGTAAGGCCACGTGAACGCACGGTGAACGAGCCTTTCAGCGCCGGTTCAGTGGCGCGGCGGCACACTCCGGTGCACAGTCGCCCTCGACTGCCGTCCATCCCAAGGAGATTCACCATGCAATCGACCGCCTTCGTCGCCTCGCTCGGCCTGCTCGCAGCCCTTGCCGGCAGCCCCGCGCTGGCCGGGGATCGCGACGCCGACCGAGGAGGCCCCGCGCCCCAGTCGGCGGGCGCCGGTACCGACCGCACCGCCAACCCGGGCATGCAGGCGGTGCCGCACGCCGCCGGACCCAGCGAACGGGCCCACGGCTGGCAATACTTCTCCGATCCCAAGGCGCAGCGCGCCGTCGTCATCAGCCCGCAAGGCGACTATTACTTCAGCCGCGGCAAGGGGCTGCGCTGGGTGGCCGCGGCGCAGTCGGACACCTGAGGGGCGCTGACCCGAAACGGCGGGCGGGAGTTGTCCTACCGCCGCTTCAGTACCCGCGCAGCGGGCCAGGGGCGACCTCCGACAGCACGGCCTGAAGGCGGCGCCTACCTTGGCAGCATCCTCACCCCCAGGAGAGCTGCCATGGACTCCAACCTCATGCTCGTGGTGCTGGTGATCCTCGCGCTGATCGCCCTCGCCCTGTTCTTCTATCAGCGCAAGACGCGTAGCGACCACCTGCGGCGCGATTTCGGCCCCGAATACAGCCGCGCCGTGCACGACCTCGGCAGCCGCGACAAGGCCGAAGCCGAGCTGCTCGCGCGCCGCAAGCGCGTGGAGGAGCTGGACATCGTGCCGCTCAGCCCGGCCGACGCCCAGCGGTTCAACCAGGCCTGGCGCTCGGTCCAGGCCCGCTTCGTCGACAACCCGCGCGGCTCGCTGGCCGAGGCCGACGTGCTGGTGCGCCAGCTGATGGAGACCCGCGGCTACCCGGTCGGCGACTTCGAGCGGCGTGCGGCCGACATCTCGGTGCACCACCCGCAGGTGGTCGACCACTACCGCGTCGCGCACGACCTGGCCGAGCGCGAACGCAGCGGCCAGGTCGACACCGAAGGCATGCGGCAGGCGGTGATCCACTACCGCGCCTTGTTCGCCGACCTGCTGCAGACCGAAGACCCGCGCGAGCCGCGCGGCCACCGCCACCCCGAAATGAGGAGCTCCGCATGAACCGCGACGAACAGCAACGCATGGGCACCGCCGACCTGGTCGCCGGCGCCGAACAGCAGGATCGGCAGGCCTGGGGCGAGCGGCAGCCGCCCGAAGCGGCAGACCGGGTGCGCCAGGCGCAGCAGGCACAGCAGGCCCCACGCCCGGGCGGCGGCGCCACGCCGCAGCAGATGGAGCAGCGCCAGCCCATGGACCGGCCTGCGTCCGCGCACACCCAGCCGCAGCATGGCCAGTCCCGGCACGAGCCGGTGCAGCACGGACAGCCGCCCCGTGGTGAAGGAATGCAGGGCACGGACCAACTCGCCGCCCTGTTCCCGCCCCAGGTCGCGGCCGACTTCCGCCAGCGCTGGGACCAGGTGCAGATCGGCTTCGTGGACGATCCGCGCCGGGCCGTGCAGCATGCCGACGAACTGGTGGCGCAGGTGATGAAGAGCCTGGCCGCCACGTTTGCCGAGCAGCGGACGAAGATCGAATCCAGCCTGGGCCGCGGCGAGCAGGCCGACACGGAAGACCTGCGGGTGGCCCTGCGCGGCTACCGCTCGTTCTTCCAGCGCTTGCTGTCGCTGTGACGGTGGCCGCGGGTCCCGGTTGACCGGCGCGCTGCTCGTTCGTTCAGGCGAGCAGCAGCCCCAGCAGCTTCCAGGCCCCCGCCGCCAGCAGCACGGCGCCCAGCCCCGCGGCCACGCGCTCGCCGCCGGGCGCCAGCTTTTCCAGCGCCACCAGCAGGGCGATGGCGGCGATCCACCACAGGTTCATCACGCCGCCGACGAACAGCAGGACCATCAGCGCCCAGCAGCACCCGAGGCACAGCAGGCCGTGCCGCAGCCCCATCACCCAGGCCCCACGCGCGCCCGGGCGCCACTCGCCCAGCAGGAATCCCACCGGCGTGCGGCAACGCGCCAGGCAGACCTTCTTCAGCGGCGAGAACTGGTAGGCGCCGGCCACCAGCAGCAACAGCACGTTGAGGGCGGCCGAGGTGCTGACGATCATCGGGTCCACCCAATGGGCCGCCTGCAGGAGCCATTGCAGGGCGGCCGCGGCGAGGCTGAAGAAGAACCAGACCGCCAGGTAGCCGCCGACGAAGGCGGCGGCGCGGACCGGCTCACCGCCGCGCAGGCTCAGGCGCGAGAAGGTGCTCACCATCGGCAGCGCGGCCGGCAGCATCATTGCGGCCATCATCACCGCCCACATGGCCGCGATCGCCAGCACGTTCGGTGCGCTCCAGTGCGGCGTGGCGGGCATGGTCAGCTGCACCAGCGGATGGCCCATGTCGAACGCCATCCAGCCCAGCACGGCCCAGCCGGCAACCGCCCCTGCCAACAGCATGCCCGTGCGCATCGTGGCCTCCTTTGCCGCGGCTTGCTCCGCGTGCTGCACACGATCAGCCGCGCACGGGTCGCTGTCAACTTGAAAGCGGGGGCGCGCGCGCCTAAGCTGGCACGTTCGCCGCCCATGATGCGGCGCCACCCCATCCGTCGCAGGCGGATGGCTTCGCAACCCTTCGGGAGACCGTGATGAGCTGGCAGATCTCGGGCGAATACATGGAAACCTGCAACTGCACGTTCCTGTGCCCCTGCATTTCCTCCAACCTGGCGGCGCGGCCGACCGAGGGGGACTGCAAGGCCGCGCTCGGGATGCGCATCGACCAGGGCGAGAAGGACGGCGTGCCGCTCGGCGGGCTGTCGTTCGTCCTCATGCTGCAGTCGCAGGGTCCGATGGGCGCCGGCAACATGACCGTGGGCCTGATCGTCGACGAGCGCGCCAGCGACCCGCAGGTCGAAGCCATCGGCGCCATCGCGTCCGGCCAGGTCGGCGGCCCGATGGCGGCGCTTGCACCGCTGGTAAGCCGGATGGCCGGGGTCGAGCGCAGCCCGATCCGCTTCGACATGGACGGCCTCACGCGCAGCCTGCGCGCCGGCGACCGGGTCGACCAGGCCTGCGAAGGCATCCCCGGCGCCACGGCGGACGAGGCCATCTGCCTGGACAACACCAACCACCCGGTCAACCCGCGTATCGCCATCGCCAAGGCGACGCGCAGCCGCTTCAGCGTCTTCGGCATCGACTGGGACGACAGCACCGGCACCCGCAACGGCCACTTCGCGCCGTTCGCCTGGTCGGGCTGAAGCACGTCGCGCGCCGACGCGGCGGCAAGCGCGCTACCCTGAGCCGCCCGCCTCGGCGGCGAGTTCGTGCACCAGCCGGCCCAGGGTGCGCAGCGCGCCTTCGAGCTGGCCGGGCGCCGGGTGCCCGTAGTTCAGCCGCACGAAATTGTGGAAGTGCGGCGCCGTCGAGAACAGGTGGCCGGGCGTCAGGCTGATCCGGCGCGCCAGGGCCAGCCGCTGCAGCTGCAGGCCATCCACGCCATCGGGCAGTTCAACCCACAGCAGGTAGCCGCCCTCGGGCCGGGTCACGCGCGTGCCGGCGGGAAAGTGGCGCTCGATCGCCTCCAGGGCCTGCGCCTGCCGCTCGGCCAGCGCGGCGCGCAGGCCGCGCAGGTGCTTGTCGTAGGCCGCGTGCAGCAGGTAGTCGAGCACCGCCACCTGCGAGGGTACGGCCACCGACAGGGTGCTCATCAGCTTGAGCCGCTCCACCTCGCGCGCGAAGCGGCCGGCCGCCGCCCAGCCGATGCGGTAGCCCGGCGCCAGGCACTTGGAGAACGAACTGCAGTGCATCACCAGGCCCTGGCGGTCGAAGGCCTTGGCCGGGGGCGGGCGGCGGGCGCCGAAGTACAGCTCGGCGTAGGCGTCGTCCTCGATCAGCGGCACGCCGTGCTGCGCCAGCAGCTCGACCAGCGCCTGCTTCTTGTCCACCGGCATCAGCGAGCCGGTGGGGTTCTGGAAATTGGGCATGAACCAGCAGGCCTTGATCGGGTGCCGCTCGAGCGCGTGCTGCAGCGAATCGAGCTGTACGCCGTCGCGCGGGTGGGTCGAGATCTCCACCGCCTTCAGCTGGTGCCACTCCAGCGCCTGCAGGCAGCCATAGAACGCGGGGGATTCGATCGCGACCACGTCGCCCGGCCGCGTCGCGACCCTCAGGCAGAGGTTGAGGGCCTCCATCGCCCCGTTGGTGACGATGACCTCGTCGGTGCCGACCGCGGTGCCGTTGGCCGCGTAGCGCAGGGCCAGCTGGCGGCGCAGCTCCTCGTTGCCGGGCGAGATGTCCTGCAGCAGCTCGTCGGGCTCCAGCCTGCGCATGGCCGAGGCGCCGGCGCGGGCCAGCCGATGCAGCGGGAACAGCCGCGGGCTGGGAAAGGCCGATCCCATCGGCACCACGTCGCGGTCGCGGATCGAACCGAGCGCCTCCTGCACCCGGTCGTACACCGCCACCGACGTCGATTCCTCGCGCGGCAGCGGCGCATGCGGCTCCGGGCTGCGGCGCCGCGGCGACTTCACGAAATAGCCCGACCGCGGCCGCGCCTCGATCAGGCCGCGCGATTCCAGCAGGTAGTACGCCTCGAACACCGTCGATGCGCTGACGCCGCGGCGGCTGACCGCCTCCCGCACCGAGGGCAGGCGGTCGCCGGGCGCCAGCGTTCCTGCGTCCACCAGCTCTTCGATGTCGCGGGCGAGTCGTTCGTACTTCTTCACGGCGCGATTCTCGGCCAAGGGCCGCGCTGATACGCCCGGATCAGCTGCATCTGAGCCTGCACGAAAGTCCGCCGGTATCTCCAGAATCGGAGGTTCCCATGCCGACCCTGCGCCCCCTGCTCCGTGCCCGTGCCGCCCTGGCGGCCAGCGCGATGACTTTTTCGCTCCTGGCCGCAGCTCCGGCCGAGGCCCTCACCGTTCCCGACACGATGGCGCAACGCATGGAGGCTTGCGTGGTCTGCCACGGCCAGCAGGGGCGGGCCACCAACCACGGCTACTTCCCGCGCATCGCCGGCAAACCGGCGGGTTATCTGTACAACCAGCTGGTCAACTTCCGCGAGGGCCGCCGCGAGAACGCGACGATGGCCTACCTGGTCGGCCACATGTCGGACGCCTACCTGCGCGAGATCGCCGCCTACTTCGCCGGCCTCGACCTGCCGTACCCGCCGCCCCAGACCACCGGCGCGCCGGCCGAGCAGCTGGCGCGCGGCGAGCAGCTGGTGCGCCACGGCGACCCCCAGCGCGGCATCCCGGCCTGCGCGCAATGCCACGGCACGGCGATGACGGGCGTGAACCCCGCCATGCCCGGCCTGCTGGGGCTGCCGCGCGACTACGTGCTGGCCCAGTTCGGCGCCTGGCGCACCGGCAAGCGGCGCGCGGCGCCACCCGACTGCATGGCGGAAGTCGCCCGGCGGCTGTCGGGCGACGATGTCAACGCGGCCGCCGCCTGGCTGTCGTCGCAGCCGGTCACGGCCGGCCCGGCGCCGGCCGGATCGCTGCCCGCCAAGCTGCCCTTGACCTGCGGGAGCGGCCTGCAATGAGCCGCGCGTCCCGCTGGCTGGCGGCGCTGGCCGCCGTCGCCCTGCTCCTGCTCGCGGCCGCGGCGGCGGTGGCCTGGCTGAACGTGCGCGGCGAGGCGCCGCTGGCGGACGCCGCCCCCGGCATTCCGGTCACGCCGCAGCGGCTGGAACGCGGCGCCTACCTGGCGCGTGCCGGCAACTGCGCGGCCTGCCACACCGATCGCGGCGGCCCGCCCTTCGCCGGCGGCAAGGGCATCGCCACGCCGTTCGGCACCGTGTACGCCGGCAACCTCACGCCCGATCCGGCCACCGGCATCGGCAACTGGAGCGCGGCGGAGTTCTGGCGTGCCATGCACCATGGCCGCTCCAAGGATGGCCGCCTGCTGTACCCGGCGTTCCCCTACACCGAGTTCACGCGCGTCACGCGCGAGGATTCGGATGCGCTGTATGCCTTCCTGCAAAGCCAGCCGGCCGTGCAGCGGCCCAACCGGCCGCACGACCTGCGCTTTCCGTACAACCAGCAGGCCGCACTGGCGGTCTGGCGCGCGCTGTTCTTCTCGCCGGCGAAATTCGAGCCCGATCCCGCCCAGTCGGCCGAGTGGAACCGGGGCGCCTACCTGGCGCGCGGCCTGGCCCACTGCCAGGCCTGCCACGCGCCGCGCAACGCCTTCGGCGCCACCGATTCGCGCATGGAACTCAGCGGCGGCCTGATCCCGATGCAGAACTGGTACGCGCCGTCGTTGGCATCGCCGGCCGAAGCCGGCGTGCAGGACTGGCCGGTGGAGGACATCGTGCAGCTGCTCAAGACCGGCAACTCGCCGCGCGGCGCGGCGATGGGGCCGATGGCCGAAGTGGTGTTCGGCAGCACCCAGCACCTGGCCGAGGCCGACCTGCGCGCCATGGCGACCTTCCTGCGGCAGCTGCCTCGGCACGAGGCGCCCGCGGTCGGCACCGCGCGCGCCACCACCGAGGTGCTGGAGCTGGGCGAGCGCCTGTACCGCAACAGCTGCGCGCAATGCCACGGGCCACGGGGGGAAGGCGCCGGCGCCGCCTACTCGGCGCTGGCGGGGAACCGCACGGTGACGATGGATTCCCATGCCAACCTGGTCCGCGTCATCCTCAGCGGGGGCTTCCCGCCCACCACCGGCGGCCAGCCGCGCCCGTTCGGCATGCCGCCGTTCGGCCAGACCCTGAACGATGCCGAAGTCGCGGCGCTCGCCAGCTACGTCCGCGGCGCCTGGGGCAACGCCGCCCCGGCGGTCTCGCCGCTGGACGTCCAGAAGCTCCGGTAGCGGTTAGAGAGCCGCGCGGGAAAGCGCGGCGCTACAGCAGGCCGAGCGAGCGCAGCCCGCCGACGGCGACCGGCACCAGCACCGCGGTGGCCATGCCGTTCAGGCCCATGCCGAGGGCGGCATAGGCGCCGGCCACCGGATGGTCCTGCAGTTCGCGGGCCATGCCGATGGCATGGGCCGTGAGGCCGACCGCGAAGCCGCGCGCCGCCGCGTCGCGGATGCGCAGCAGGTTCAGCAGGGGCCGCGCCAGCATCGTGCCGGCGATGCCGGTCAGCGCCACCGCCAGCGCGGCCAGCGCCGGCACGGCACCGATGCGCTCGGCCACCGGGATCGCCATCGGCATCGTGGCCGACTTCGGCGCCAGCGACAGCAGCACCGGCGGCGAAGCGCCCAGCGCCCAGCCGATCGCCAGCGCGGACACGATGGCCGTCAGCGAGCCGGCCAGCAGGGCCACGGCGACCGGTAGTCCGATCGCCCGCAGGCGGCCGGCCTGCTCGTACAGCGGAAGCGCCAGGGCCACGGTGGCCGGACCCAGCAGCCAGGTCAGCCCCGAGGTGGCGTCGGCATAGACCGGCCACGGCGTGCGCGAGAAGGCCAGCGCCGCGACCACCAGCAGGACCGCCGTCAGCACCGGCACCAGCAGCGGGTGGGCGCCGCTGCGCCGGTACAGCCAGGTCGCCGCGAGGTACGCCGCCAGCGTCAGCGGCAGCCACAGCAACGCCGCGCTCATGGCCGCTTGCCGCCGGTTCGCCGCAGCATCCAGTTGAGCGTCGCGGCGGTGACCGCCAGCGTGAGCGCCGCGCCGGCCACGCAGGCGAGCAGGAATGCCCACCCTTCGGACCGCACGCTCTCGACGTGCACCATCACGCCGGCCAGCGAAGGAATCAGCAGCAGCACCATGTGGCGCAGGAGCGATCCGCCCACGCGCCCCAGCGCCGCGGGGACCCTTCCGAGCAGGGCCAGCGCCGCGAACATCAGCAGCATGCCGACCAGCGCGCCCGGCACCGGCAGGCCCAGGCTGCGCACCACCCCCTCGCCCAGCAGGTACAGGCCGACCAGGGCGGCGATGGCGCTGGTCATCCCGGCCCGGCCGGCAGCGGGCGCGGCGGCAGGGCGTCCTGCGGGGAGGCGTCGGAACGGATGGCCGCCCGCACGACGTGCCACAGCCACATGGCCAGGCCGACGACGGCCCAGGCCGCCACCGCCCGGCCGGCGTGCAGCTGCTCGTCCGCCAGGTACACGCTGCACAGCTGCTGCGGCGCTTCCTGGTAGATCAGCCCGGCGCCCAGCGTCATCCAGAACCAGTTCAGGACGAAGAAGGCCTGGATGACGATGCCGGCGGCCGACCACGAGGCCTGCAGCAGCAGCCCCGCGGCGACCAGGCTGGCGACCTTGGCCGTGCCCACGGCCGGGTGCAGCACCGCGACGTCGAGCGCCGCCGGCAGCATCCAGAAGCCGGAAACGCAGGCGGCGAACAGCAGGCCGGGCAGGCCGTTGGCGTTCCAGGGCGCCAGGGCGCGGGCCAGGCCCGGGCCGGCGTAGGCGCCGGCCAGCCAGCCGGCGAGGACCAGGGCCGGCAGCTCCAGGCCCATGTGCCGCGCCATGGTCTGCTCCAGCCAGGGGTGCAGGCAGGCCAGGGCCGCGAGCAACGCGCCGGGGCCGGCGATCCGGGCCCAGGCCGGGAAGGAGTGCCGCGTCGTCACAGCAGCCCGGCGCGCCGCAGGTAGTCGGCCAGGGCGACATCGGGGCGGTCGATGTCGTAGGCGCGGCTCAAACGCCCGTCTTCGCCGACCAGGAACAGCGCCCCGTTGTGGGCGTAGCCGCCCAGGCCGTCGGGCAGGACCACCACGTCGAACAGGTCCAGCATGGGCTTCAGGTCGGCGCCGTCGCGCACGGTGGCGAAGCGCCACAGGGCCGGATCCGCGCCCAGCCGGCGCGCGTGGTCGGCCAGCACCGCCGGCGTGTCGCTGGCCGGGTCGAAGCTCAGGGTCAGCAGGCGCACCCGGTCGCCCAGGCCGCGGGCCTGGATCTCGCCCTGCAGCCAGGACTGGCCCGCGGCGGTGGTGAGGCAGATGGTCTGGCAGCGCACGTAGACCAGCGCCACGAAGGTGGCCGGCTGCGACGGCTGGCCGTAGTCGGCCAGCGAGAACGCCCGCCCGGCGGCATCCACCAGGCCGATCGGGGGCAAGGCGCGCGGCGTGCCCGCGAGGGCGGCCCGCCGCACGCCGTCGGAGGTGACGGCGGCGAAGCCGTGGGTGACGCCGGCGAACGCACACAGCGCCAGCACGGCGACCGTGAGGGTCGCAACCCCCGTGCGCCACCCGCGCGCCATGCTCAGGATCCCGAGGCGCCCACGAACTTCTGCAGTTCCCGGATGTCGGGCCAGGGTTCGGTGCGCCCTTCGGTCGCCTGGCGTGCCGCCTGCACCGCGGCCGCATCCACCGGCGCGCCGGTGTTGCCCCATTCGGCGCGCACGAAGCTCAGGACCGCGGCCAGCTCGGCGTCGTTCATCTGGCCGCCGAAGCCCGGCATGCTGCCGTTGTAGGTCGTCCCGGCCACTTCGATCGGGCCGTTCAGCCCGTGCAGCAGGATCTGCAGCGGGACCTCCACCGGGTCCTGCACCCATTCCGATTTCGCCAGCGGCGGGAACACGCCGGGCAGGCCCTGCCCGGTCGCCTGGTGGCAGGCCTGGCACTTGGCGACGTAGAGCTGGCGGCCATCGACCGCCACGTTCGAGGCGGGCGCCGCGCCCTGGGCCAGGGTGGCCGGCACGCGCCGGTCGCCGAGTCCGGCCAGGCCGTCCGGCCGCGCGGTCACGATGTAGGCGATGGCCCAGACCACCAGTCCGATCGCCAGCCCCAGCACCACCCGCGGCACCGGGTTGTACTGCTCGTGCGGATCGGCGTGTTCGCTGTCACGAGTTTGTTTCGGGCGCTGCATCGCTTCCTCCTCGGTCATCGGCATTGGATGGGGCGGGCGCAGCCCCGGCCGGCTTCGCCTCGCCCGGCAGCAGCCTGGCGGCCGCTTCGGCCTGGGCCGGCGTGAGGACCGGGTACTCCCGCTTCAGGCCCTGCAGGTAGGCGACCAGGTCCAGCGCCTCGGGCTTGGCGACCACCGCCTTGCCGGCGGGCACCGTGCCGGGCGGCAGCACCACCACCCGTTCGCCCTTGACCACCGCGGCCTCGTCCTTGACTTCGAACAGGAAGCCGTAGGCCGGCATGGTGCTGCCGGCGACGTAGGCGCGCGGCTGGAACAGGTGGCCCAGGTGCCAGTCGGCGCTCGGTTGCCGCACGCCGATGTTGAACAGGTCGGGGCCGGTGCGCATGGTGCCCAGCAGCGGCGGCTGGTCGTAGTGGTAGTCGCCGGCCACCGAGGGCCGGCCCCAGCCGCGGGCGGCATCGGCGATGCCGGCGCCGGTGGAGCTGGGCTGCTGCGTGTGGCAGGCGATGCAGCCGTTGGCCATGTAGACCTGGCGGCCGCGCAGCTCCTGGCTGGTGTAGGGCTTGAGTGCCGGCGGCGGCGGCACGTCCTTGAGCTGCAGGAACGGCACCACGATCATCGCGGCGGTGGCCAGCGAGAGCGTGACCATGGCCCCGCTGACAAGCTTGATTTCGTTTTCCATGGTGTCAGGCCCTCGCCAGTGCGGCGGTTGCGCGGTCGGGCCGGGTCAGCACGCCCGAGCGCACGGTCATCAGCAGCACGTGCCAGGCGAAGACGCAGTGGCCCAGCGTCATCAGCGCGCCGCCGATCGAGCGGCCCTGCAGCCAGGGCAGCGTGACCGCGACCGAGTCCATGAACGGCCGCGCCGGGTCGAGCAGCACCAGGCCTTGCAGGATGCCGCCGATGCTCAGGGTGACCATGTAGACCGCGAAGCCGGCCACCACCAGCCAGAAATGCAGGTTGATCAGCGCGGGCTTCGGCCACGGGATGTCCAGGATGCGCGGCAGCGCGAAGTAGGCCCCGCCGAAGATCACCATCGACACGAAGCCGTACATGCCCAGGTGCGCGTGCGCCACGGTGAAGTGGGTGAAGTGCGTCACCGCGTTGACCGAGCGCAGCGCCTCCATCGAGCCCTGCAGCGAGGCCAGCGTGTACATCATGGCGCCGAAGGCGATGAAGCGCAGCACGTAGGAGTGCTTCAGCGCGCTGAAGTGGCCCTTGAGCGTGAGGTGCTGGTTGACCGAGAACGCGACGACCGGAATGATCATCATCACGCTCTGCACGATCGACAGGGTGATCAGCCACTCGGGGATCGGGCCGCCGATCAGGTGGTGGGCGCCGACCTGGCCATAGAAGAACGCCAGCGTCCAGAACCCCAGCAGCGACAGGTTGTACGAGCGCACCGGGCGGCCGATCACCTTGGGCAGGAAGTAGTAGACGCAGGCCAGCGACAGCGGCGTGAAGAACAGCCCCAGCACGTTGTGGCCGAACCACCAGTTCATGGTCGCCTGCTCCACGCCGAAGTGCACCCCGGGGATCTTGGCGACGATGTACAGCGTCGGGAACCAGAACAGCGCGGCGCCCATGTACCAGACCGACACGTACAGGTGGTGGACCTTGCGCCGCTGCAGCATGAAGGCCATGGGCAGGCCGATCAGCATGCCGCCGATGGCGAACAGCAGGCCGACCTGCCAGGGGATCTCCAGCCATTCCATGCCGGCGTTGATGCCGATGGCGATGCCGCCCAGCCCGGCCACCAGGCCGGCGTTCCAGATCACCGCGCCGACGATCACCAGCCGGCTGCCCACGAACGGCGTCTTGAGCAGGCGCGGCAGCATCCAGGTGGCCAGCCCCAGCAGCCCCATCGGCGCCCAGCCGTAGGCGACCGCGTTCAGGTGGATGGTGCGCAGCCGGCCCAGCGTCAGCCAGGCCTGGTCGGTCAGCAGGTCGGGCCAGTGCAGCTTCAGCGAGCTCAAAAGGCCCGCCGCCGAGGCCACGATCAGCCAGACGGCCGCAGCCCCCAGCAGCACGAAGGCCGGAAAGGCACTGGAGCGGTCCGCCGCCTCGCGCGCGGCGAGCTCGCCCGCATCGATGCCGGCGGCCGGCTCGGCGTGGGCGGCGACGACCTGCTCCAGACCGCGCTGCTGGGCGGCGCTGGCCGTGGGCTCTTCGGGCTGGCCGACTTCGCCGGGGGAAAAGATGGTGCGTGCGCCGCTCGACTCCGCGTCGAAAAGTCCCTTGCGCAGCGACCAGATGAAGGCGAACAGACCCGCGATGGACAGCAGGAACGTCGCCAGCAACAGGGCGGTGGGATTCATGACTCTCTCTGGCCTTCCCGGGGACGGGACGGAACGGGGCCGATCCTAGGGATAACCCGGAGTCTTTTGAATCACCAGTCGCGCGAAAAACTTACGGATCAGTTGGCCGCCGGGCGGCTCAGGCGCACCACAGGGCGATCCGGTGCGCCAGGTCCATCCACAGGGCCCAGCCGGCGGCGCCGGCCAGCAGCAGGCCGGCGGCGCGGGTGCCCCAGTCCTGGCGCAACTTGTTACCAGCCTGTTTCAGCCGGGCGAACAGCCAGGGGCCGAACAGCAGGCCGGTGGAGCTGGCAGCGCCGAACAGCGCCATCGAGACCGCGCCTTCCAGCGGCCCGCCACTGAGTGAGGCCACCAGCAGCGCCGACCACAGCAGCCCGCAGGGCAGGAAGATCCACAGCGCGCCGGCGGTGAACAGGCCGCCGCTGCGCTGCGCCATCGGCCGGATGCGCGTCCAGGCGCTGCGCCCGGCGCTGCTCACCCACACCGGCTGGCGCGCCAGCACCACCAGCGACAGGGCCCAGGCCAGCACGACCAGGTGGAACAGGGTCCAGGCCGGCCGCAGCAAGGCGGTGGCCTGGGTGAGGGCGCCGAAGGCCTGGACCGCCCCGGCCGCCAGCGCACCGGCGGCGGCGTAGCCGGCCAGCCGCCCGCCCTGGAACAGCCAGCGCGAGCGCGGCGAGCGCGCGGCCGACGTGAGGCCGCCGCAGGCGGCACCGCACATGGCCGCGCAGTGCGGCGCGCCGGCGATGCCCATCAGCAGCGCGGTCGTGGCGAGGGTGGCGGTGATCACGAAACTGCTTCGCCGCTGCTCAGAGAATGCGCGAGAAGCGCGTTCGGTTGGTGTTGGCCTGCAGGTAGCGGTCGAACACCATGGCGACGCCGCGCACGAAGAACCAGCCCATGGCGGTGACCGCCAGGCCCTTGTCGTCCACCGCCACCAGGCCCTCGGCCGCCAGCGCCTGCAGGCGCTCCAGCTCGGGCGCGAAGTAGCTGCGGAAGTCCAGCAGCCAGCCGGCTTCCACGTCCTCGAACTGCAGCTGGCCCTGGCACATGATGGCCATGATCACCGCGCGGCGCAGCAGGTCATCGCGCGTGAGCGCCAGCCCGCGCACGATCGGCAGCCGGCCCTGGTCGAGCAGGTCGTAGTACTCCTCCAGCGTCTTGGCGTTCTGGCTGTAGGTGGTGCCGACCCGGCCGATGGCGGACACCCCGAGCGCGATCAGGTCGCAATCGGGCTGGGTGCTGTAGCCCTGGAAGTTGCGGTGCAGCCGTCCCTGCCGCTTGGCCACGGCCAGCGAGTCGTTGGGCAGCGCGAAGTGGTCCATGCCGATGTAGTCGTAGCCGGCGTCCAGCAGCGCCGACAGCGCCTGCGACAGCATGGCCACCTTGTCGCCGCCCAGCGGGATCTCGTCGCTGTTGATGCGCCGCTGCGGCTTGAAGCGCTCGGGCAGGTGGGCATAGCCGTACAGCGCGATGCGGTCGGGGCGCAGCTCGGACACCTGCGCCAGCGTGCGTGCGAAGGATTGCGGCGTCTGCTTGGGCAGGCCGTAGATCAGGTCGACGTTGATCGATTCGAAGCCGATGCGGCGCGAGGCTTCCACCAGCGCGAACACCTGCTCGGCCGGCTGGATGCGGTGCACCGCCTTCTGCACATCGGGGTCGAAGTCCTGCACGCCGAAGGACAGGCGGTTGAAGCCCATGTCGGCCAGCGCCTGCAGGCGCGACTCGTCGACCGTGCGCGGATCGACCTCGATCGAGTACTCGCCGCCGGGCACCAGGTCGAAGGCGCGCCGCAGCATGGCCATCAGCTGGCGCAGCTCGTCGTCCGACAGGAAGGTGGGCGTGCCGCCGCCCAGGTGCAGCTGCGACACCGCCTGGCGCCGCCCCAGGTGCAGCGCGTGCATGTCCAGTTCGCGCTGCAGGTACTCCAGGTACACCGGCGAGCGGTTCTTGTGCTTGGTGATGATCTTGTTGCAGGCGCAGTAATAGCACAGCTGCTCGCAGAACGGGATGTGCACGTACACCGACAGCGGCTGCGGCAGCGGGCTGGCGGCGCGCTGCGCCAGCGCCGCCAGGTAGTCGGCCTCGGTGAAGGCCTCGACGAAGCGGTCGGCCGTGGGGTAGGAGGTGTAGCGCGGCCCCGGGACGTCGAAGCGCCGCAGCAGGTCGTCGGAAACCGGAAGCTTGGCCATGGTGTCGCTGCTTGCCTTCCCTTGCGATTCTTTCTTCAGCGGGCCACCAGCACCGGGATCTCGGCCTGGGCCACCACCTTGGCGGCCACGCTGCCCAGCATCAGCCGCTGCAGCCCCGAGCGGCCGTGCGAGCCGACCACGATCAGGTCGGCGCCCAGTTCGCGGGCGCTCTCGGTGATGCCCTTGGCGGCGGCCACGTCCTCGACGCGGCGCAACTGCACGTCCACCTTGGGGCCGGCGTCGGCGGCGGCCATCACCTCGGCGTGTGCCTTGGCGGCGAAATCCAGCGCGGCCGACATGTAGGCCTGGAAGCCCATCGGATTGGCCTCGCCCACGCCCAGGTAGGGATATGGGTCCACCACGTACAGCGCGGTCAGGCGCGCCCCGTGGGCGCGCGCCAGCCCCATCGCGAGCTGGACGGCACGGGCGGACGCCTCGGAGCCATCGGTGGCGAGCAGGATGTGCTTGAACATGGGGGATCTCCTCGTGCGGGGTGGTGAACGGTGGATATCGCAATGCTCGCCCGGGGGCGGCGGCGCCATCTTGACATGTGTCAACGCCGGGTCGGGCCCGGCCGGGCTGCGTGCTTGAGGCAAGTCAACGCATGGCCGAAGCGGCGTTTCCACAATCGACGCCAGTTTCGCCCGGAGTTTCCCATGCCCACCCTGACCGACCCCGCCCGTGCCATCGAGGTGCGCCAGCAACTGGCCCGGCGCGAGGCCGAACTGCGCTCGCTGCTCGATGCCTGCACGCTGGGCGCCATGCAGGACGCCGACGAGCGCGAGGTGGGCGACTTCAAGGACATGGCGGTGGCCGAGGTCCAGGCCACGGTCGACGAGGCGCAGGCGGCCCACGTGGTGGCCGAACTGCAGCGGCTGCAGGCGGCCCGCGGCCGCCTCGACGAAGGCAGCTACGGCTTCTGCGAGGAGTGCGGCGACGAGATCGACCCGCGCCGGCTGGCGGCGCTGCCCACCACCACCCACTGCGCCTCCTGCCAGGAATGGCTGGAGCGTCGCGCCGCGCGCACGCACTGAAGCCACTGAAGCGGCCGGTGCCCTTCGCGAGCCACCGCGGAACCGGCTTTGCCGGGCCGCTGGTGGCGCCCCTTGAGGGGAGTCGCCGAAGGCGCTTCGGGGTGGTCCAATTCACGCCGAGGCGTGCACCAGCGGCTGGTCGGCCGGGTCGCCGGCCTGGCGCGGCACTTCGTAGATCCGGTACGGCGCCTGGCCGGGCCGGGCGCGCTGCAGCAGCGGCCGGGCCACATTGAACACCGGCACGCCGCCGATGGTGCGCGCCTCCAGCGTGCCGCGGTGGGCATGGCCGTGGAACACCGCATCGACCGGGTAGCGCAGCAGCGGCTCCTCCAGCCGGCTGCTGCCCAGGAAGGGATAGATCTCGGGCGGCTCGCCGGCGATGGTGCCGGCGATCGGCGCGTAGTGCAGCAGCGCGATCTTGCGCGGCATGCGCAGCTTGGCCAGCGCCGACTCCAGCTTCATCGCCTCGTGCTGCGCCTCCTTGACGAACAGCTTGATGGCCGGTTCGCCCCAGGCCCCGAGCGAGCCGCGCCCGAAGCCGCCGGCGAAGCCCTTGGCGCCGGCGATGCCCACCCCCTGGATCTCGCAGGCCTCGCCATCGAGCACGCGCACGCCGGCCCGGGCGAGGATCTCGCACACCTTGTCGGGACTGCCCGATTCGAAGTCGTGGTTGCCCAGCACCGCCACGATCGGCACCTTCACCACCGACAGCTCGTCGGCCAGCACCTGCGCCTCTTCGGCGGTGCCGTAGTCGGTGAGGTCGCCGCACAGCAGCAGCGCATCGGCGTGCTCGCTGGCCTCGGCGAAGAAGCCACGCAGCTGGCCCGCGGAATCGCGGGTGGCGTGGATGTCGCCGACGGCGGCGAAGCGCACGCGGTTGGCCGCAGCCGTCCGGGTCTTGGGCATTCGTTCTTGTTCCTCGTCGCGGCACGGCGCCGCCGGTGCCTCCATGCTGCCGCGCCTGCGCCGCCGGCGGCATCGGCCATCCGCCGCCGGACCCTGTAGGCGTCGGCCGACGCTGCTTGGGGCTTCCGGCCCGGACGGCGCACGCGGCTTGCCCATTAGCCTGTCTGCTCGACCAACACGCCTTGACCGCCCCGGAATGTCCGCCCTTGCACTCGCCCCCTCACTGGAGGATGAGGTCCTGCCCGACACCGCGGCGTTCTACCGCCGCGCGCTGCAATCGCTGGCCGATGCCGGCGTGCCCTTCCTGGTGGGCGGTGCGTTCGCGCATGCCTGCTTCACCGGCATCCGCAGGTCCACCAAGGACCTGGATCTGTTCATCCGGCGCGCGCACTACGAGCAGGTCGAGGCCCTGATGCGCGCGCAGGGCTGGCGCACCGAGCTGGCCTTTCCGCACTGGCTGGCCAAGGTGTACGCCGGCGAGGACTTCATCGACCTGATCTTCAACTCGGGCAACGGCGTAACGCCGGTCGACGACGAGTGGTTCCGGGGCAATGCGCAGGCGCAGGTGCTGGGCGTGCCGGTGCTGATCGCCAACATCGAGGACTCGCTGCTGTCCAAGGCCTTCATCATGGAGCGCGAGCGCTTCGACGGCGCCGACATCGCGCACCTGCTGCAGGCCAACGCCGAGCAGCTCGACTGGGACCGCCTGCTGCGCCGCTTCGGCCCGCACTGGCGGGTGTTGCTGGCGCACCTGGCGCTGTTCGGCTTCATCTATCCCGGCGAGCGGCACCGCGTGCCGCGCCGGGTGATGGAGGTGCTGCTGGCCCGGCTGGCGCAGGAGGTCGCCCAGGCGCCGGCCGAGGACCCGCACGTGTGCGCCGGCACCCTGCTGTCGCGCGAGCAGTACCTGCACGACGTCGAACGGATGGGCTACGTCGACGGCCGCCTGACGCCGCTGAGCACGATGACGCCGCAGGACGTGGCGCGCTGGACGGACGCGATCCCGGCGCGCCAGGGCGAAGCCGCCGACCCGGTGGTGCCCACGCCGGTGTCCGAGGCGGTGCCGCTGCCACTGCCGACGCGGCCGCGGCGCGGCTTCCGGCCGCAGTGACTTTGCGTCGGTCCCCGCATCCCCGGGGAACGGCGGACAGGCGGGCGACCGGCCTCCCCGTTCGCCGTGGCCCACCTGACGCAGGTCAATCCCCTGCCGGCCGCAGGCCGTTAGCTTCGGCGGCATGCCCTCACCTTCCGCCACGCTGGCCGGCGCGCCGGCCGCGCGCCACGCCGCCTTCGAGGACCTGCTGGCCCTGCTGACCGGCACCCTGCTGGCGGCGCTCGGGCTGGTGCTGTTCCAGCAATCCGGCCTGGTGACCGGCGGCACGGTGGGCCTGTCGCTGCTGCTGCACTACGCCACCCCCGTGCCGCTGCCGATCGCGCTGCTGCTGGTGAACGCGCCGTTCTATGCCCTGGCCTGCCTGCGCATGGGCCGCGAATTCACCCTGAAGACGCTGCTGGCCGTGAGCCTGATGTCGCTGTTCGCCTGGCTGCTGCCGCAGGGACTGGCGATCGCGCGCATCGACCCGGTGCTGGCGGCCGTGCTGGGCGGGCTGCTGTGCGGCGTGGCGATCCTGGTGTTGTTCCGCCACCGGGCCAGCCTGGGCGGGCTGAACGTGCTGGCGCTGTACCTGCAGGAGCGCTCGGGCCTGAGCGCCGGCAAGGTGCAGATGGCGCTGGATGCGGCGATCGTGCTGGGCGGCGGCCTGCTGGTGGCCGATGGCCCGCGCGTGCTGGCGTCGGTGGCGGCCGTGGTGGTGCTGAACCTGGTGCTGGCCGTGAACCACCGGCCGGGGCGGTACTTCGCCGGGTGAGCCCCGCGGCGCCGCAGGCTAGCGCCCGGCCTCCGCCCGCACCGCCTGCGCGAGCAGCTTCGAGACCTGCTCGGGGCCGACCGGCTTGACCAGGTGGTGGTCGAAGCCGGCCTTGAGCGCCTGGCTCACGTCCTCGCGCCGCCCCCAGCCGGTGACGGCCACCAGCAGGGTGCCGGGCAGCTTGTCGCGGATGTGCCGGGCCGCGGCATAGCCGTCCATCCGCGGCATGCCGATGTCCAGCAGCACGGCGGCGGGCTGGAACGAGGCGGCCAGCTCGACCGCTTCCTCGCCGTCGGCGGCGATGCGCACCTCGTGGCCCATCACCTCCAGCAGCACGGCCAGGGTCTGCGCCGCGTCGGGGTTGTCATCGGCCACCAGCACGCGCAGGCGCGGCGGCTCCGCGACCGGCGCGGGGCGCGCAGGCCGGATCTGCGGCTGCTCCACCAGCGGCAGCCGCACCACGAACTCGCTGCCGCGGCCGGGGCCTTCGGAGTGCGCCTGCACCGTGCCGCCGTGCATCTCGACCAGCCCGCGCACCAGGGACAGGCCGATCCCCAGCCCGCCTTCGGCGCGTTCGCGCGAGGGCACGGCCTGGGTGTAGATGCGGAACAGGTTGGGCAGCACCGCGGCGGCGATGCCCATGCCGTTGTCACGCACCCGCACCACGGCCTGCCCCTCCTCGGCGCGAACGCCGAGCGTCACGCGCCCGCCCCGGTCGGTGTACTTGGCGGCGTTGTTGAGCAGGTTGGCGAACACCTGGGCCAGGCGCGGGGGGTCGCCCTCCACCACCAGCGCCTCGGCCGGCAGGTCAGCCTGGAACGCATGCCCATGGGCATCGAGCAGCGGCCGGCTGGTCTCGATGGCGCGCTCCAGCGGGTCGGCCAGGTCGATGCGCTCGCGCCGCACCTCCAGCTTGCCGCGGGCGATGCGCGTCACGTCCAGCAGGTCGTCGAGCAGGCGCGACATCTGGTCGACCTGGCGCTCGATGATGCTGCGCGCCCAGGCCGAGCGGGCGTCGTCCTCGCGGCACACCTTGAGTACGTGGACGGCATTTCGGATGGGCGCGAGCGGGTTGCGCAGCTCATGCGCCAGCACCGCCATGAACTCGTCCTTGCGGCGGTCGGCGATGCGCAGGGCCTGCTCGTTGCTGCGCCGCTCGTGCACGTCGGTGCAGGTGCCGATCCACTCGCGGATGCCGCCGTCCGCGTCCAGGCTGGGCACGGCGCGGATCTCGAACTGCCGGTACTGGCCACTGGGGGCGTGCCAGATGCGCCCTTCGGCGCCATAGGGGGCACACTGTTCGCTGGCGACGCGCCAGTTGCGCCACATCGCCGGCAGGTCGTCGGCGTGCACCGCCTTCTGCCAGCCCAGGCCGCGACAGGCCTCCCAGGCCTGGCCGGTGCACTCGCCCCAGCCCGGCTGGGGCGCCGTGAAGTGTCCTTGCGCGTCGGTGATCCAGGCGAACTGCGGCGAAGGCCGGGTCAGCGACTCGTAGCGCGAATCGCTCGGGACCGGTGCGGAATGCATGAAGCCTCCCTGTGCCTGCGATGTGCAGCCGAGTCACATTATTGGTGGCTCTGCTGCACACGATCAAGCCGACCGTGCATTTCCCGAACGGGGTTATCCGTGCGCCGGGGAACCCACGGTACCGGCAATGACCGCGCCGCCCGCGGGTCGACGCGCCAGGAAGCGGCTGCTCAGCCGCCCGGCTGCAGCCGGCTGCGCCGCGTCAGCCCGCTGGCCGCGCGGGCGCCGACGGAGGTCGGCGCCAGGCTGTAGTGGCTGAGCTCATGCCGGGCCGCGGCCAGTTGCCGCTCGAAGGGCGTGGGTGCGGCACCCGCCCGTTCGGCCTGCAGGCGCTCCAGCTGGGCCGACAGGGGGCTGGTCCGGTCAGCGGGTGGGGCGTACATGCGGCTCTCTCCTCGGTCCTGGGTCTGCAAAAGAGCTTAGAAAAAGCGGCCCCCCTGGGGTTAGGGGGATGGATTAAGCGCGTTCAGCCGCTCGCTCATCCACAGGAAGCCGCGTCATCGACGGGATGCCGGCGCGTTCTGGCGCTGCAGCGCTGCCAGGCTGCGGCCGAGCTCGCCTTCCACGGTGCGCGACAGCCGCGACTGCAGCAGAGCCAGCACGGCGGCCTCATCCGGTCTGAGGACAGTGCCGTTGCCGTCCGCTGTCGGCAGGATGTCCAGCGCCAGTTCGCCCGCCTGCCAGGCCGCCAGCACCTCGGGGTGCACGTAGCACTTGCGACAGATCGCCGGCGTATTGCCCAGCCGGGCCGCCACGTCCGCGATCGCGTCGCGCAGGGACTTCTTCATCGCCGCCTGGGTGTCCGCCATGCCGGCGTCCTGCAGCGCCAGCGCCGCCATGACGGTGCCGCCCCAGGTGCGGAAGTCCTTGGCGGTGATCTCGCTCCCGCTGATCTCGCGCAGGTAGGCGTTGACGTCGGTCGAGGTCAGCTCGCGCACCTGGCCGTCCTCGTCCTCGTACTGGAACAGCCGCTGGCCGGGCAGCTCCTGGCAGGCGCGCACCACCTTGGCGACGCGCCGGTCGTGCAGCTGCAGCCGCCAGCTCTTGCCGCTCTTGCCCTGGAACCGGAAGCGAAGCTGCGCGCCCTCGACCGCCACGTGCCGGTTGCGCAGCGTGGTCAGCCCGAAGCTGCGGTTCTGGCGGGCGTAGTCGTCGTTGCCGACCCGGATCAGCGTGCTCTCCAGCAGGTGCACCAGGGTCGCCAGCACCTTCTCGCGCGACAGGCCCGGCAGCGCCATGTGGCGGGCGACGGTGGCCCGCAGTTGCGGCAGCGCCTGCGCGAACTCGAGCATGTGCTCGTACTTGTCCTGCTCGCGCACCTCGCGAAAGCGCGGGTGGTAGCGGTACTGCTTGCGCCCGCGCGCGTCCCGGCCGGTGGCCTGCAGGTGGCCCTGGGGCGAGGGGCAGATCCACACCCCGGTCCACGCCGGCGGCACGGCCAGGCTGCGGATGCGCGCGAGCGTGCGCTCGTCGCGCACCGCCGAGCCGTTCGCATGGAAGTAGCTGAAGCCGTCGCCGGCGGGCTCGCGGCGGATGCCCGGATCCTCGTCGCTGACGTGCACGAGGCCGGCCGCGCGCGCCGCCTGCCCGGGCACACCGTCATCCGGCGCCTGCTGCTGCTTGGTGGGCACGCGCCCATGCTGCGGCGTTCCCGGCGCGGCAGCGGTAGGACAGCGGCGGCGCCTGAGCGGCGACGGCGCCCGACAACGCCGTGGATGAGCACATCGCGGCAGCGTCGCACGTAATAATCGATCGCGTGACCCGAACCCGAATGGCCGCGCCGACCGACCCGCCGACCGACCCGCCGGCCGACCCGCCGATCACCATCGAAACCACCCTCGAGCACCGGCTGCAGCTGCTCATCGAGGCGGTGGAAGATTACGGCATCTTCGTGCTCGATCCCGGCGGGCACGTGGTGTCGTGGAACAGCGGCGCCGAGAAGCTCAAGGGCTGGACCCGCGACGAGATCGTCGGCCAGCACTTTTCCATCTTCTACCCGCCCGAGGCCGTCGCCACCGGCTGGCCGCAGGAGGAACTGCGCCGCACCATGCGCGACGGCCGCTTCGAGGACGAGGGCTGGCGCGTGCGCAAGGACGGCAGCCGCTTCTGGGCCAACGTGGTCATCACCGCCCTGCGCGAGCCCGGCACCGGCGAGCTGACCGGCTTCGCCAAGGTCACGCGCGACCTGACCGAGCGGCGGCGCCACGAGGAAGCGCTGCGCGCCAGCGAGGAGAGCTTCCGCCTGCTGGTCGAGGGCATCTCCGACCATGCGGTGGTCATGCTCGACCCCGAGGGCCGGGTGCGCAGCTGGAACCGCGGTGCCGAGGTGATCAACGGCTACAGCGGCAGCGAGATCATGGGGCGGCACTTCAGCATCTTCTTCTCGCCGAACGACCGCGCGGCGGGCAAGCCCGAACGCGAGCTGGCGCTGGCGCGGGCCGACGGCCGCTTCGAGGACGAGGGCTGGCGCGTGCGCAAGGACGGCAGCCGCTTCTGGGGCCGCGTGCTGGTCACCCCGATCCGCGCCAGCAGCGGCCAGCTGGCCGGCTATGCCAAGGTGACGCAGGACCTCTCGGTGCAGCGCAAGATCGCCGACCTGGAGCGCTCCACCCGGCGCATGAACGAGTTCCTGGCCATGCTGGCGCACGAGCTGCGCAACCCGCTGGCGCCGATCCGCAACGCGGTGACCATCATGCAGAAGATGGACGCGCAACTGCCCGCGCCGGTGCAGCGCATGCGCGACGTGATCGACCGCCAGCTCACCCAGATGACGCGGCTGGTCGACGACCTGCTGGACGTCTCGCGCCTGACCACCGGCAAGATCAAGCTGCGGCGCGAGCCGGTGGACATGGCGGACGTCATCGCCCGCAGCGTGGAGACCACCCGGCCGCTGATCGAGAGCCGCGCGCACGCGCTGGCGATCGATGTCCCGCCCGGGCCGCACACCGTCGATGGCGATCCCACCCGCCTGGCGCAAGTGCTGCAGAACCTGCTGGTCAACGCCGCCAAGTACACGACCGAGGGCGGACGCATCGCGGTGGTGCTGCACCGCCAGCCGGACAGCGTGGAGATCGCCGTCACCGACAGCGGCCGCGGCATCCCGCGCGAGGAGCTGGAGCACATCTTCGACCTGTTCGCCCAGGGCGAGGCGGGCCTGTCCCCGACCGCCACCGACACCGGGCTGGGCGTGGGACTGGCGCTGGCGCGCGCGCTGGTGCAGATGCACGGCGGCAGCATGTCGGCGCACAGCGACGGCGCGGGCAAGGGCGCGACCTTTGCCTTCCGGCTGCCGCTGGCCGGCGCGCGTCCGGCCGGCAAGGGCTCATCCGCCGGCTGACACCCAGCAGGAAGCGCGGGGACTGGGCAAACCTACCCGATGATCCCCGGCAGCCAGGTGGCGATCGCCGGCCAGAAGAACACCGCCGCCAGCAGCAGCAGGCTCATCGCCAGGTAGGGCACCACGGCTCGGAAGATGTGCGCCATGGTCACCGCCGGCGGGGCCACGCCGCGCATGGTCATCAGCAGCAGCCCGTGCGGCGGCAGCAGCAGCCCGAGCTGCATGCAGATCAGGAACATGATGCCGAACCACACCGGATCGATGCCCAGGCGCTGCACGATCGGCATGAAGATCGGCAGCGTGATCATCATCATGCTGACCTGGTCGACGAAGATGCCCAGGAAGATCAGCATCGCCATCATGCCGGCCACGATGGCCGCGGTCGACCAGCCCTGCCCGGTGATCAGCTGCACCAGCCCGTTGCTGGCCCCGGAGAACGACAGGATCTGGGCGAAGGTGGTGGCGCCCAGGATGATGAACAGGATCATCCCGGAGATGTTGGCGGTGCCCTTGAGCGCCTTGACCAGCGCCTTGAGGGTCAGCACCCGGTAGGCCGCCGCTAGCAGCAGCGTGGCGAAGGCGCCCAGCGCCGCGCACTCGGTCGGGGTGGCCCAGCCCGCCGCCAGCGCGCCCACCACCACGCCGAAGATCGACAGCGTCGGCAGCACGTAGGCGAAGAACGGCTTCCACTTCTCCCAGCCGCTGTAGGCCGGCTGCTCCTCCGCCGCGGGCGCCAGCGCCGGCGTGATCCTCACCCGCAGCACGATCCACAGCACGAAGGCGACGGACAGCAGCGCGCCGGGCAGCACGCCGCCCACCAGCAGCTTGGAGATGGAGATGCCCGACAGCGAGCCGAGCAGCACCGTCAGCGCCGACGGCGGGATCAGCATGTCGACCGCGCCGATGGCCATGATCGGGCCGGTGGCCAGCGTCGGGTGGTAGCCCTTGGCCAGCATCACCGGCAGCAGCAGCGATCCGAGCATGGCCGTGGTGGCGATGGTGGAGCCGGAGATCGCGGAGAACACGGTGCCCGCCACCACCGCCACCACCGCCAGCCGGCCCGGCAGGCGCCGGATCAGCCGCTCGATGCCCTCGATCACCTGCAGCGCCAGACCGGTGTGGAACAGCACCTCGCCCATCAGGACGAACAGCGGGATCGGCGTCAGCGAGAACGCCGTCACCGAGCTGACGCTGCTGCGCGCGAGCTGCGCCAGCCCCGCCTCGCCGCCCATGTACAGCCAGGCGCCGACGATGTTGATGGCGATGAAGGTCAGTGCGACCGGGATGCCGATGAACAGCAGCAGCGTGGAGCCGCCCAGCATCAGCCAGGCGCCGAAGACCCAGTCGGTCATGCAGGAAGTCCCTTGGAATTCAGGCCATCCGCCGTGCAGGCGGAAGATCCGGCGCAATGTCTCATGCGGCGCTCACCGCATCCTGCCGCGGCGCGCGTGCGCCGGCGGCCAGGCGCCGCATGCGCAGCACCATCTCGATCGACAGCAGCACGAAGGTCAAGGGAAGCGGCGCCAGCCACCACCACTCGGGCGTGACCAGCGTCTTGATCATCAGCGCGCCGTCGCTCCAGCTCGCCCAGGCGGCGCGGGTGCCGTACCAGGCCATGAACAGGCAGGCTGCCAGCCCGATGGTGTCGCCCACCCATTCGAGTTGCCAGGCCAGCCGGGACGGCAGTGCCTGCAGCACGATGTCGACCCGGATGTGCTGGCCCTGGCGCAGCAGCCAGGGCGCCACCAGCATGGTGGTCAGGAACAGCATCAGCTCCGAGACCTCGTTGCTCCAGGCCAGCCCGCGCGGCAGGCCCGGCAGCGGGATGTTGCGCAGCGCCACGTCGGCCACGATGACCAGCATCATGGCGAACATGACGGCGCAGCCGGCCAGCGCCAGGCCGGCCAGCAAGCCCTGCCACGCGCGTGCGAGATACGCCCTCACTTGGGCGCGAACAGCGGCTTGAAGCGCGCGGCGATCTCGGGGCTCTGCTTCTGGGCGTTGGACCAGCCGACCTCGTAGGCCTTGTCGACGAAGGCCTTGGCCGTGGCGGCGTCGAACTTGAGGGCCTGGATGCCGGCCTTCTGCTGGCGCGCGGTCTCCTCGGCGGTGTACTGGGCCCAGAAGGTGTTCTGCGCCTCCAGCGCCAGCAACTGCTTTTGCAGGTAGTCGCGCTGCGGTTGCGACAGCTTCCGGTAGGCCGGCAGGTTCATGATCAGCGAGACCTCGGCGTCGTAGAAGCCGGGATCGACGCGGTACTTGGTCTTCTCCTGCCAGTTCAGGTCGAAGATGCCGCCGATCGGCCAGCCGTAGCCGTCGACCACGCCGCGCTCCAGCGCGGTGTAGACCTCGCCCGGCGCGGTGGTGACCACGTTGGCATTGAGCGCCTGGAAGAACTCGCGGTACACCGGCGTGATGCGGATCTTCAGGCCGGTGAGGTCGGGCTTGTCGATCTTCTTGTTGGTGTACAGGTGGAACGGCTGGTTCTCCACCATCCGCGCCAGGTACTGCATGTTGGCCTTGTCGTTCCAGACCTTGTTGATCGCGTCGAACGCGCCGTTCTTGCGCTGCTCGGCGATCGGGACCTGGGTCAGCTTGAGGAAGTCGGCCTCCGGCATGACGTTGGTGTAGAACGCGCCGGTGGACAGGGCCATGTCGACCACCCCGGTCTTGACGGCGTTGCCCACCTCGAAGGTCGGGATCGCCTTGGGGCCGCCGATGAAGTTGATCTGCAGCACGCCCTTGCCCTCGGCGTTGAACTTCTGGATCCACGGCTGCAGGCGCTGCACGTAGATGCCGTTCTCGGCAAAGGCGCTAACCAGCCGCAGCGTGGCCTCCTGGGCGGCGGCGCCGGCCGCGAACCCCGTGGCCAGCAGCAGCGCTGCGGCCTTGCATACGATCCTTCGCTTCATCGCCTTGTCTCCTTGTGGTTGGTGGCTGAACATATCGGGTGCGTCGCGGGCGGTCAATTCAGGCAGACGCGAGCATGCGCTCCAGCGCCTGGCCGCTGTCGTCGGCCAGCGCGGCGCCGGCCAGCTGCGACAGCCGCTGCCCGCCATCGGCCTGCGCCTGCAGCCGCGGCAGCTCCGCCATCAGGCGCTGGAAGCTGCGCCAGCCGCGCGCGTGGGTGTCGCCGTAGCCCTTCACCAGGCGCTGGGCGCGCACGACTTCCAGGGCCAGGGCCGGGTGGGATGCGGTCAGCCGCTGCACCTGCGCCAGCCAGGCGGCGATGCGTTCCTGCTCGGCGCCGAAGCGCAACGAGCGGCGGCGCAGGCTGCGCAGCGAAGCGATCGCATACAGCTGCAGGAAACCGCCGAGCGAGCTGGTGCGCACCACCTTGCCCTCGCGCGTGAAGCGGCCGACGAGGCGGCGGGCCGGCCCGCTGCGCAGCAGCCAGCGGCCCAGGCCCGCGGGCAGGATGTCGGCCATCTCCTCCACGCGCGGATGCATGTATTCGTTGATGGCCAGCAGCTGGTCGGGCGCGAGCCGCACCTCGGTCGCCACCCGCTCGAAGCGCGTGCGGCGGGTCTTGAGGTCGGCGACGCGGATCGCGTCCTCGTAGCTCATCCAGAGCGCCAGGTGCCGCGCGGCCTCGACCAGCACCTCGCCCGCCTCGCGCAGCGGCAGCAGGCGGTCCAGGTAGTCGCCGGCATAGGCGAGGTCCTGGTAGTCGGCCAGCCGCAGCACGCCGTGGCGCAGCGTGGCGTGGGCAGCGGGCGGGAACTCGCGCGCGATGCGCTCGCCCAGTGCCGCCAAACGGGGGCCCAGCGGCGCCGCGTCGCCAGGCCCGCTTGCCGGCGCCGGCCCGGCCTGCGCCGCATCGAACCCGGCCGCGAACGCCTTCAGGCTGGCCTGCACGCCGACGCCGCCGCGGCGGATCGCTTGCTCGAACTGCTCGCGCGTGAACGGCAGCGCGCCGGACGCCGCCAGCGCCCCGAACAGCACCGGCGCGATCGGCCCGCCCGCCTGCTCAGCCAGCACGGCGAAATCGGATGCGACCAGGCGGGCCGCCGCGGCGCGCGCGCCTTCCAGCAGCTTGTCGCCGTCGACCCGGCCGTCGCCCATGGCGGTGCGCTCGGTCATCGAATAGACACGGTGGGTGGAGACGACGAAGGTGGTGCGCTCGGGCGTGACCAGCCCGCGCTGCAGCGCGCGGCCGGCTTCCATCAGCTCGGAGGCGATCACCACGTCCAGCTCGCCCGGCACCGGCGCCAGCGCCAGCACCGGCTGCGCGCCCGGCGGGACCTGCGCGGCCGGGAACAGCTCGATGTAGTAGATCGTCGCGCCGGTGCGCTGGGCGACGCCCGGCACCGAGGTGGCCTGCGCCAGGAAGCCGTTGGCCTCGCCCAGGTCCACCAGCCAGTCGGACAGCACGCCGCCGCCCTCGCCGCCCATGGCGAGCAGCGCGACGGTGATGGCGCGTGGCTGCGTCATGCCGCCAAACCTGCCAGCCGGCGCTCGATGCGGCCCTGGAGCCAGCCGATCACCGCCGCCGACAGCCGCTGCCGGAACCGGTCCCAGCGCGTCGGGTTGTTGACGATCTCGGCGCGGTAGAACGAAGGGCACAGCACAGCCGCGTGCGCCGCCTCGCCGCACAGGCCGCAGCCGACGCAGCTGTCGATCACCGTGGCCACCGGGTCGCGCCGCAGCGGGTCGGGGTTCTCGCGGATGGTCAGCGACGGGCAGCCCGACAGCCGGATGCAGGAGTGGTCGCCGGTGCAGGTGTCCGGATCGACGCCGAAGCGCTCGCGCACCACCCGCTTGCCCTCTGCGATGGCCTTGCGCGCCAGCGGCTTGACGCGGCGCTGCTTGTTCAGCATGCATTCGCTGGACGCCACGATCACCTTGGGACCCTTGGCCGGCGTGGTCAGCGCCTCGCGCAGCGCATCGCGCATCTTCGACAGGCTGTAGGTGTGGTCGATGGTGCGCACCCACTCGACGCCGACGCCGCGCACCGCCTTCTCGATCGGGTGGTTGGTGGCGCGGATCGGATTGGCCGCCTTCGACGACAGCAAATCCTGCCCGCCGGTCGCGGCCGAGTAGCCGTTGTCGATCACCACCAGCACGTTGTCGGTCTTGTTGAACACCGCGTTGCCGACGCCGCTGGTCAGGCCGTTGTGCCAGAAGCCGCCGTCGCCCATGATGGCCAGCGCGCGCTTGCCGGTCTCGGGCGTGTTGAACGCCGAGGCGCCGGCCCAGCCCAGGCCGTAGCCCATGGTGGTGGCGCCGATGTTGAACGGCGGCAGGATGGAGAACAGGTGGCAGCCGATGTCGCAGCTGACGTGGTGCGTGCCCAGCTCGCGCTCGACCAGCTTGATGGCGGTGAAGATCGGCCGCTCCGGGCAGCCGGTGCAGAACGAGGGCGGCCGCCCATGCACCTCGGCGGTGGCGTCGCGGATGGCGATCGCCCTCGGGTTGCCGGCCATGCGCTCCGGCGCCGGCGCCGGCCGCGCCGCCAGGGGCAGCGCGCGGCCTTCCAGCAGCGCCGGTGCGTAGCGCTGCACGAAGCCGGCAATGCCCTTGGCCAGCACCCCGCCGGTGTACTCGCCGGCCAGCGGCAGGAAGTCCTTGCCGTGCACCTTCGTCTGCACGTCGGCGCGGCGCAACATCGCGTGCACCGCCTGCTCGATGAAGTCGGGCTGGCCTTCCTCCACCAGCAGGATGGCGCGCTTGCCGGCACAGAAGCGGGTGAACTCGGCGTCGACCAGCGGGTAGGTGACGTTCAGCACGTACAGCGGCACGCGCGAGCGGCCGAAGGCGTCGGCCAGGCCGAGCAGCTCCAGCGCCCGCAGCACGCCGTTGTACATCCCGCCCTGCAGCACGATGCCGAAGTCCTGCTCGCCCTCGGCGAAGAACTCGTTCAGCCCGCGCTCCTGGATGAAGCGCACGGCCGCCGGCCAGCGCTGCTCCACCTTCTCCAGCTCGTGCGCGTAGGTGGCGGGCGGCAGCGCGATGCGGCCGGTGTCGCGGCGCGGCTGCTCGAGCGCGTCCTTGAGCGTGAAGCCGGCGCGGCGGTTGTCCTTGCAGTCGAAGCGGCCGTGCACGTGGCAGGCGCGGATGCGCAGCTGCAGCATCACCGGCGTGCGGCTGGCCTCCGACAGCTCGAAGCCCTGCTCCACCGCCTGCACGATGGACGGCAGGTTGGGCCGCGGGTCGAGCAGCCAGACCTGCGACTTCATGGCGAAGGCATGCGAGCGCTCCTGCATGATGCTGGAGCCCTCGCCGTAGTCCTCGCCGACGATGATCAGCGCGCCGCCGGTGACGCCGCCCGAGGCCAGGTTGGCGATGGCGTCGGAGGCGACGTTGGTGCCGACGGTGGACTTGAAGGTGACGGCGCCGCGCAGCGGGTAGTTGACCGACGCGGCCAGGGTGGCCGCCGCCGTCGCTTCGGACGCGCTGTGCTCGAAGCGGATGCCCAGCTCGCGCAGGATGTCGTTGGCATCCGTGAGCACGTCCATCAGGTGCGAGATCGGCGCGCCCTGGTAGCCGGCCACGTAGGACACGCCGGACTGCAGCAGCGCCTTGGTGACCGCCAGGATGCCCTCGCCACGGAACTCCTGGCCGGCGCCCAGGCGCAGCTTCTCGACTTCGGCGGCAAAGGAACGTTCGGCCATGGTTGGATTGCCTGGACAGCGGTAACGCCGCAATCTACGCATCGGCTTGACATTTGGCGAATGGATTGTGCGGATGGCGTACATTCACCGCGTCCATGATCGGGTGCAACCCTGCGAACTGAAGCATGAACTTCCGCCAGCTCGACCTCAACCTGCTGCGCGTGCTGGCCGCCATCCACCGCACCGGCTCGGTCACCGCCGCCGGCCGCTCCTTGTCGCTGTCGCAGTCGGCCACCAGCAATGCGCTGGCGCGGCTGCGCCAGTTCTTCGGCGACGACCTGTTCGTGCGGTCGCCCACCGGCCTGCACCGCACCCGCCTGTGCGAGCAGGTCGCGCCGGCGGTGGTGGCGCACCTGCTGTCGCTGGAGGCGGTGGTCACCGGGCTCGAGGCGTTCGATCCGCTGCACAGCCGCGCCACCTGGCGGCTGTCGCTGTCCGACCTGGGCGAGATGCTGTTCCTGCCGCGGCTGACGGCGGCGCTGCGCCAGCAGGCGCCGGGCACGCGGGTCGCCAACATCTCGGTGGCCGCACCCGCGGTGGCCACGGCGCTGGAGGCACGCGAGATCGACTGCGCCGTCGGCATCCTGCAGCCGCGCCACCGCGGCGTGCATGCCGAGCCCCTGTTCCGCGAGCAGTACGTGGCGATCACGGCGCCCGGCTGGAAGCCCCCGAGCGGGCGCAAGGTCGCCGCGCTCACCCAGGCCCAGCTGGCCGGCTCGTCGCTGGCGGTGGCCTCGCCGACCGCCACCTTCCACAGCAGCGTCGACGAGATGCTGTTGCGGCTGAAGCTGGCCGACCGGATCGTGCTGCGGGCGCGCCATTTCGGCGCGCTGCCCGAGCTGGTCACCGGCTCCGACCTGCTGGCCATCGTGCCGGCCATGTACGCGGCCAGCCTGGCCAACGTGCGCACCTGGCAGTTGCCGTTCGCCCCGCACTACGAAGTGCGGCTGGTCTGGCATGCCAGCACCGCGCGCGATCCGGCCCAGCAGTGGCTGCGCGGGCTGCTGCAGCAGCTGTTCGAGCGCCCGCTGCGCCCCTGAAGCGCAGCGGTCCGGAGGCGGCGCGTTCCTACAGCGTCGACCGCCGGCTCATCGCACCATGCGCTTCCACCCAGGAGAACGTTCCATGCGCGAAGCCAAGGGCAACACCAAGCTGACCGGCGACACCCACCTGCCGGAAATCGCCGACGAGTTGCTGCCGCCCGACGAGGCGGTGCGCCAGCCGCCGCCGCAGGGCCAAGGCGAGATCCAGGACACGCAATCCGAGGCCGGCGCCCGCTCCGGCCCGGCGCGGGATTCGGGCGAGCGGCCGAGGTAAGAACGGGCGCCGGATTGGCGACAGGGACGGCGGCTGCGGCGAGCCTAGCTCGAGGCTGCGGCTGCCTGCACCGGCGGACCGCCCCACGGCACCGCCACCTCCCGCACCGCCCGGGCCCGCAACTGTCCGCAGCCGCCCTCCACGTCCTGCCCGGCCGAGCGGCGCAGCTTGGTGAGCACGCCGCGGCGGTGCAGGCGGCGCGCCAGCTCGGCGGCCTTCTCCCAGGGCGGCCGGCGGAACGGCAGCTCGGGCACGCTGTTGTACGGAATCATGTTCAGCACCGCGAAGCGCCCCTTGAGCAGGCCCACGATGCCCTCGACTTCCGCGTCGGTGTCGTTGATGCCGTCCAGCAGCGTCCACTGCACCTGCAGCGGATAGCCGGAGGCGCGCGCGTAGCGGTCGCCGGCTTCGACCAGCTCGGCCGGCGCGATGCGCGGGGCGCGCGGCAGCAGCTCGGCGCGCAGGTCGGCGCGGGTGGTGTGCAGCGACAGCGCCAGCGCCGGCCGCACCGGGCCTTGCGGCAGCCGCTCGAACACGCGCTCGTCGCCGACGGTGGAAAACACCAGCTCCTTGTGGCCGATGTTGCCGATCGTGCCGAGGAACTCGATGGCGTCCATCACGTTGGCCAGGTTGTGGGCCGGCTCGCCCATGCCCATGAACACCACCTTGCGCACCGGCCGCAGCGATCGCGCCAGCGCCACCTGGGCGACGATCTCGGCGCTGCCGATCTGGCGCAGCAACCCGTCGCGGCCGGTCATGCAGAAGCGGCAGCCGACCGCGCAGCCGACCTGGGTCGACACGCACAGGCCGCCGCGCGGCAGCAGCACGCTCTCGCAGCTCTGGCCATCGGCCAGGCGCACCAGCAGGCGCTCGGAGCCGTCCTCGGCGGGATGGCGGGAGACCAGGGTCGCCAGCGACGCGAACTCGGTCGCGATCGCGGGCAGCGCCTCGATCAGCGACTTCGGCAGGAAGCTTCCGATGTCGCGCGGGCCGCTGTCCTGCGGCAACGCGTGCGACCACAGGCGCAACACCCGCCGCTCGTGCATCGGGCCGGCGCCGGCGGCGCGCAGGCGCTCACGCAATCGGGTGATGGAGGTCATGCGCCTAGCTTACCGTTGCTTCTCCGGGCCCGGGTGCGCTGCCCCAGGCGTGTCGGTCCTGCTACGCCGAAATCTCGATGGGCTGGAAGAACCGGTAGCCGACACCGCGCACCGTGGTCACGGGCAACTTCAGGCCACAGGCCTGCTCCACCCTGCGGCGAAGCCGTCGCATCTGGGTATCCAGCCGACGCTGGTCGTACTGCAGGTAGTCCTCCCCTAGCGCCTCGACGATGGCCCGCCGGCTCACCACGGAGCCGCCCCCCATGCCGAGAGCCAGCAGCACGACATGGTCCTGGGCGGACAACGGCAGCGCGGACAGGCCGGGTGGGATGAGCCGGGGCGGCGAGCCGCACAGCTTCCACCGGGGTGCGGCGTCCTCGGCCTCCAGCGTTTCGGCCCTGTCCGCGGAGTCCCTGCGTCCTGTGATGTCGCGGGCCACCGCAATCCGGACGCCGTCCTGCGGAACCCAGCGCGCGGACCACATGATGTGCACGAGGCGTCCGTCCTTGCGCACATAGCGGTTCTCGAAGTGGCGCTGGAGGTAGCCGTCCATGATGCGAGTGACGGCCTGCAGGGTCCGCAGCCGGTCCCCTTCGTAGACGAAGTCGATCATCGGCTTGCCGATCATCTCGTGCGGCCCGTAGCCGAAGATGGCCTCGCAGGCACCGCGGATGGCGAGGAAGCGTCCGTTGGGATCGACCACGCAGATCGCGTCCAGCAGCAAGTCCGTCACGTCGGGGGGCTCGGCCCGGACGGCGCCGGCGCCCGAACCGGTGTCCTCGGGTACGGCTGCCGTCGCCGCGGGATCTGGACCTGCATCCGCACCCGTAGACGGATCCGTCGAACTCATGCCTGCACTGCCTTCCAGCCCAAAAAAGGATCAACTTGCTCGCCGGCGATGCGCTCAGGTTTGCTCAGACTCCCGCCACCGCGGGTGCGTAGGATCCGCCCGCGCTGCCGTGGCGCACTTTACTGGAACACCATGCTGACGACGGAGGATGGCCCGAGCACGGGCCCGGAGCACCTGGGCGAGGCGCCGGCCGTCCGCCCGTCCGCCCCGGTTCCGCTGTCGAGGACCCGGCTGATCGATCGCCGTTCGAGGCGGCGCGACGATGCCCAGGTGCTTGCCCTGATCCGGGATCTGCCCGGACCCGCCAGCAACCGGTGCCACGTCTTCACGGCGGGGCTGCTGAACGAGGCGGGCGAGCTGTATCGCGAAGTCGACCTCCATGGCGAATTCGCGGCCTTGCTGTTCACCGCCCGGATGAATGCCAACGGCTTCTGCCGGTTGCAGGCCGGAGAGCCGTTCTTTGTGGACGGCTACGAAAGCGTTTTCGCCAAGCGTTGAACCGCGGCCCCGCCTACCCGCGCTTGGCCACCAGCGTCAGGATGTCGTAGCTCGCCACCAGCTCGCCGTGCTGGTTGGTGACTTCCACGTCCCAGGCCACCACGCCCTGGCCCACCCCCTTGGCGTCCTTCTTGCGCTTGTCGATCTTGCGCTTGGCGGTCAGGCGCGCCTGGATGGTGTCGCCGATGCCGACCGGCTTGACGAAGCGCAGCGTGTCCAGCCCGTAGTTGGCCAGCACCGGGCCGGGCGAAGGCCAGACGAACAGTCCGGCGGCCGCGGACAGCACGAAGTAGCCGTGCGCAATCCGCTGGCCGAACGGGCTTTCCTTGGCCGCGATCTCGTCGAAGTGCATGTAGAAGTAGTCGCCCGACAGGCCGCCGAAGGCGACGATGTCGGCCTCGCCGACGGTGCGGCGGTGCGTCAGCAGCGAATCGCCGACCTGCAGGTCCTCGAAGTGGCGGCGGAACGGATGCAGCTCGCTCTCGCGCACCTTGGCGCCACGCACGTGCTCGCCGGTCACCGCGCTCAGCATGGTCGGCGAGCCCTGCACCGCCGCGCGCTGCAGGTAGTGCTTGACGGCGCGCAGGCCGCCCAGCTCCTCGCCGCCGCCGGCGCGGCCCGGACCGCCGTGCTTGAGCAGCGGCAGCGGCGAGCCGTGCCCGGTGGACTCGGCCGCGGCCTCGCGGTCCAGCACCAGGATGCGGCCGTGGGTGGCGGCCGCTGCCGGCACGAACCGGGCCGCCGTCGCCGGGTCCCTGGTCACCAGCGTGCCGACCAGGCTGCCCTTGCCGCGGGCGGCGAGTTCCAGCGCCTGCTCGAGGTCGTCGTAGGCCATCAGCGTGCTGACCGGGCCGAACGCCTCGATGTCGTGCACGCCGTCGTCGCCCATCGGGTTCTTGGCCAGCAGCAGCGTGGGCGCGAAGAACGCGCCTTCGGCCACGCCCTCGCCCCGGGGCGCGAAGCCGTCGCGCTCGCCGAACACCAGCTCGGCGCTTTTCAGCAGCGACTGCACGCGCTCGGCGACATCGCGGCGCTGGTCCTGCGAGGCCAGCGCGCCCATGCGCACGTCCTCCAGCGCCGGGTCGCCGACCACCACCTTGGCCAGCCGCGCCTTCAGCCGTTTCGCCACTTCGTCGACGTACTTCGCCGGCACGATGGCGCGGCGGATGGCGGTGCACTTCTGGCCGGCCTTGACGGTCATCTCGCGCGCCACTTCCTTGACGTACAGGTCGAACTCCTCGTCGTCCGGCGTCACGTCCGGCGCCAGCACGGCCATGTTGAGCGAGTCGGCCTCGGCGTTGAAGGGGATCGAGTGGCGCACGATGTTGGGATGCACCCGCAGCCGGGCCGCCGTGTCGGCCGAGCCGGTGAAGGTGACCACGTCGGCGCCGTCCAGCCGGTCCAGCAGGTCGCCGGTGGAGCCGATCACCAACTGCAGGCTGCCCTCGGGCAGCAGGCCGGATTCGACCAGCAGGCGAACCGCCTTCTCGGTCAGGTAGCTGGTGGCGGTGGCGGGCTTGCCGATGCAGGGCACGCCGGCCAGGAAACTGGGCGCGAATTTCTCCAGCAAGCCCCAGACCGGAAAGTTGAAGGCGTTGATGTGCACCGCCAGGCCGCCGCGCGGCACCAGGATGTGGGTGCCGGCAAAACCGCCCTTCTTGCCCAGCGGGATCGCCGGTCCCTCGTGCAGCAGGTTGCCCGAGGGCAGCTCGTTGGCGCCGACGCCGGCATAGGCGAACAGCGTGCCGCTGCCGCCCTCGATGTCGATCCAGCTGTCGGTGCGGGTCGCGCCGGTGTGGGCCGAGACCGCATACAGCTCTTCCTTGCGATCGCCGAGGAACTTCGCCATCGCCTTCAGCCGCTCGGCGCGCTGCTGGAAGTCGAGCTTGAGCAGATTGGGCACGCCCACCTTGCGCGCGTGCTGCACCGCCTCGGCGAAGTCGAGCGGGTCGGCATGGGTGCTGGCCACCGGCTGGCCGTTGATGGCGCTGCGCAAGGTCTGCGCGGCGGCGGCGCCGACCCAGCGGCCGGCGATGTAGCTCTGGAGGATGGGAGGGGTCATGTCGGAGTCTCCTTGCGCGGTCCCCTGCGGGAGGGAACGCTCGTTCGTTGTCAGCCGCGGGAAAGCTGGCGATTCTGCGCGAGCGCCGGCTGCGGCGCCTGCACCGCCTGCAATCCCCCGAGGAACAGGTCCGTGACGATGGGCGCCATCGCCTCGTAGTCCAGCGCTCCTTCGGGTTTCATCCAGGTGAACATCCAGTTGACCATGCCGAACAGCAGCATGGTCAGCGGCTTGGCCAGCGTGGCCTCGTCCAGGTCGGGCCGCAGGCCGGCGATCACCTTGGCGAACTCGGCCACGACGGCCCGCTCGCGGTCCAGCACGCGCTGGCGGTCGGCCGGTTCCAGGAAGCGCACCTCGCTGGTCAGCACCCAGTGCGCGTCCTGCGCGTCCGCGTACTCCTGCACGAAGCGGCGGATCAGCAGGTGCATGCGCTCGCGCGGCTCGCCATCGGCCTGCGCCGTCTCGACCACGATGCGCTGCAGCCGCTCGACGTGCGAATCGGCGATCGAGAACAGCAGCGCGTACTTGTCGCGGTAGTAGTGGTACAGCGTGGCCTTGGACAGGCCGCAGGCCTGCGCGACCTGGTTCATCGAGGTGGCCGAGTAGCCGTGGCCGGCGAACAGACGCGCCGCACCCGCGAGGATGGCCTCGCGCTGGTCGTCGTAGCCGGCGTGGCGTCCGCGCCCCACCCGCGCTACCTCTCGTCGAAGGAGATGACCACGCGCTCGGTGGTCGGGTGCGCCTGGCAGGTCAGGATGAAGCCGGCCGCCACTTCCTTCTTGTCCAGCGCGAAGTTGCGCTCCATGCGCACCTGGCCTTCCACCAGCTTGGCGCGGCAGGTGCCGCACACGCCCGAGGTGCAGGAGTACGGCACTTCCAGGCCTGCGGCCGAGGCGGCGTCGAGGATGCTGGGCTGGTCCTTGCTGAAGGTGATCTCGCGCTGCAGGCCGTCACGCACGATCAGCACCCGGGCCTGCTCGGCATCGCCGGGCCGGGCCTCGTGCAGCACGGCGCCGACTTCGCCGGCCGCCTGCTGCGGAACGCCGAAGCGCTCGATGTGGATCCGGTCCGCGGCCACGCCGGCCGCCAGCAGCGCGGCCTCGGCCTCGTCGTTCATCTGGAACGGCCCGCACACGTAGGCATGGGCGATCGAGCCGGCCGGCACCGGGCCGCGCAGGAACTCGCCGATCTTCTCGCGGTTCATCAGGCCCATGTTGATGGGCGCATCGGTGTGCTCGTCGGAGAACACGTGGTGCAGCACCAGCCGGGTCATGTACCGGTCCTTGAGGTCCTCGATCTCCTCCTTGAACATGGTCGACTTCAGGCTGCGGTTGCCATAGACCAGCGTGAAGCGGCTGGCCGGCTCGCGCGCCAGCACCGTCTTCATGATCGACAGGATGGGTGTGATGCCGCTGCCGCCGGCGATGCCCAGGTGGTGGCGCTTCGCCTGCGGCTCGATCGGCACGAAGAAGCGCCCCTGCGGGGCCATCACGTTCACCGTGTCGCCGGGCCGCAGGTGCTCGTTGATCCACTGCGAGAACACGCCGCCCTTGACCTTGCGCACGCCCACGCGCAGCTCGCCGTCGTCGATCCCCGCGCAGATCGAGTACGAGCGCCGCAGGTCGTGGCCGCCGATCTCCTTGCGCAGCGTGAGGTACTGGCCCTGGGTGAAGCCGAACACCGGCCGCAGGTCCTCGGGCACCTCGAAGGAGACGACCACGGCTTCGGCCGTGTCGGGGGTGATGGAGCGGACCTTGAGGGGGTGGAAGAGCGGCGCGGTCATATCGGTTTGAAGTGCTCGAACGGCTCGCGGCAGGCAATGCAGCGGTACAGCGCCTTGCACGCCGTGGAGCCGAATGCCGACAGCCGCTCGGTGTTCGCGCTGCCGCAGCGCGGGCAGGCCACCGCATCGGCCTTGCGGCCGACGATGCGGATCGGCACGCCGTCGTCCGGCGCGGCCGGACCGGGCGGGGCGATGCCGTAGTCGCGCAGCTTGCGCTTGCCGTCCTCGCTGATCCAGTCGGTGGTCCAGGCCGGCGCGCGGCGCAGCGTGGCGCGCGCCGGGCCCAGGCCTTCGGACTGCAGCGCCTCCAGCACGCTCTGCTCGATGACTTCCGTCGCCGGGCAACCGGAGTAGGTGGGCGTGAGCACCACCTCCAGCTCGGCGCCGTGGTCGATCACCTCGCGCACGATGCCCAGGTCGCACAGCGACAGCGCCGGCACTTCGGGGTCCAGCACCGTGCCCAGCACCTGCCAGGCGCGGTCGACGCGATCGGCGGCCACGGCGCTCACCAGACGCCGCCCGGGAAGGCGCGCTGCAGGTGCTGCATCTCGGCCAGGATGTAGCCCATGTGCTCGCTGTGCACGCCGCGCTTGCCGGTCGACAGGAACGGGCTGGCCTGGGGGATTTCCAGCCCCGCTTCGGCCAGGATCACACCCATCTCGGCTTCCCACGGCGCCTTCAGCTCGGCCCAGGACGGGCCCAGCCCGCTGCGCGCGGCCTGCTCATCGACCGCATCGGCCGCGAACAGCTCGGCCGCATAGCGCCACAGGTGCTCGATCGCAGCCGCCATGCGCCGGTGCGATTCGTCCGTGCCCTGCCCCAGCCGCACCACCCAGTCGGCCGAGTGCTGCTGGTGGTAGCGCGCTTCCTTGATCGCCTTGCCGGCGATGGCGGCCAGTTCCGCGTCCGTCGACTGCTGCAGCCGCTGCCACAGCAGCTTGAGGAAGGTGGCGACCATGGCGTTGCGCAGCACCGTAACGGCGAAGTCGCCGCGCGGCAGCTCCACCAGCGTCACGTTGCGGAAGTCGCGCTCGTCGCGCAGGAAGGCCAGCTGGTCCTCGTCGTAGCCCTGGCCTTCCAGCGCGCCTGCGTGCGTGAGCACCGCGCGGGCCTGGCCGACCAGGTCCAGCGCGATGTTGGTCAGCGCGATGTCCTCCTCCAGCACGGGCGCATGGCCGGTCCACTCGCCCAGGCGCTGCGCCAGCACCAGGGCGGTGTCGCCGATGCGCAGCAGGTACTGGACGGCCGGGTCGTCCTTGATGGCGATCGAAGCTTGCATCCCTGCGCTCACATGTGGTCCACCGAGGCGGGCAGCTTGTAGAAGGTCGGGTGGCGGTACACCTTGTCTTCCATCGGGTCGAAGAACATGTCCTTGTCGCCCGGGTCGCTGGCCACGATCTGGTCCGAGCGCACCACCCACACGCTGGTGCCCTCCTGCCGGCGCGTGTAGACGTCGCGCGCCATCTGGATCGCCATCTTCGCGTCGGCCGCGTGCAGGCTGCCGCAGTGCTTGTGGTCCAGGCCGGACTTGCTGCGGACGAAGACCTCCCAGAGAGGCCATTCCTCTTTCACGTCGCTCATGCCGCTTCCTTCATCTTCTGGTCCTGCTTCGCCGCATAGGCCGTGGCCGCCTCGCGCACCCAGGCGCCGTCGTCCCAGGCCTTCACGCGCGCGGCCAGTCGCTCCTTGTTGCAGGGGCCGTTGCCGTTGACCACGTTCCAGAACTCGGCCCAGTCGATCGCGCCGAAGTCGTAGTGCTGCCGTTCCTCGTTCCACTTCAGCTGCGGGTCCGGCAGCGTCACGCCCAGCACCTTGGCCTGCTCGGCGGTGGCGTCGACGAAGCGCTGGCGCAGCTCGTCGTTGGACACCCGCTTGATGCCCCAGCGCATCGACTGCGCCGAGTTGGGCGACTGGTCGTCGGGCGGGCCGAACATCATGATCGAGGGCCACCACCAGCGATTCACCGCGTCCTGCACCATCGCCTTCTGCGCGTCGGTGCCCTGCTCCATCATCACCAGCAGGCTCTCGAAGCCCTGGCGCTGGTGGAAGCTCTCCTCGCGGCAGATGCGGATCATGGCGCGCGCGTAGGGACCGTACGAGCAGCGGCAGATCGGCACCTGGTTCATGATGGCCGCGCCGTCCACCAGCCAGCCGATCACGCCCACGTCGGCCCAGGTCAGGGTCGGGTAGTTGAAGATCGAGCTGTACTTGGCCTTGCCGCTGTGCAGCGCCTCCAGCATCTGGTCGCGGCTCGTCCCGAGCGTTTCGGCGGCCGAGTAGAGATAGAGGCCGTGCCCGCCCTCGTCCTGCACCTTGGCCAGCAGGATCGCCTTGCGCTTGAGCGTGGGCGCGCGCGTGATCCAGTTGCCCTCGGGCAGCATGCCGACGATTTCCGAATGCGCGTGCTGGCTGATCTGCCGCACCAGCGTCTTGCGGTAGTGCTCGGGCATCCAGTCCTTGCCCTCGATGAATTCGCCGGCGTCGATGCGCGCATCGAAGCGCTCCTGCAACCGCACTTCGTCGGCCGACCGCACCGGCTTGAGGGCGGCTTCATCCTTGCCCAGGGTATCCATCGCCTGCGTGTACATGCGCTCTCCTTGACATTCGGCAGGTTTTGCCCGACCGCGCGGTCGATAATAGAGGAGAGCCGGGGAACACGCAAGCGCTCGCCAATCGCAAGCGAAATCCCGACCTGTCGCGCTTGCGAGCCCGCCTTGCTGGGCTGCACCCCGTGCTAAGGTGCCCTGCCGCGACCGCGCGATGCGGCCTGCCCCCGACCCGGCGGCGCCGGATCGCCCGGCCCGCGCCCACAGAAGGCCCAGGGAGATCCGGATGAGCGCCTCCGACACCGATCCGATGCTGCCGCGCGTCGCCTACTTCTCCATGGAGATGGCGCTGGAGCCCGGCATGGGCACCTACAGCGGCGGGCTGGGCGTGCTGGCCGGCGACGTGATGCGCAGCGCGGCCGACCTGGCGCTGCCGATGGTGGGCGTGACGCTGCTGAGCCGCCAGGGCTATTTCCGCCAGCGCATCGAGGGTGGCCGGCAGGTGGAGGACGACGCGACCTGGGATCCGTCGCGCCACGCCACGCGGCTGCCGGCCAAGGTGCCGGTGTCGATCCGCGGCCGCGAGGTCTGGGTCGGCGGCTGGCAGTACAGGGTGCGCAGCGGCTGCGCGAGTTCACCCGAGGTGCCGGTGCTGCTGCTGGACACCGACCTGCCGGAGAACCAGCCGGAAGACCGGCGCCTGACGGCCTTCCTGTACGGCGGCGACGAGGCCTACCGGCTGTGCCAGGAGATCGTGCTGGGCATCGGCGGCGTGCGGCTGCTGGCGGCCCTGGGCCTGCAGGTCCGGAAGTACCACCTGAATGAAGGCCATGCCGCGCTGCTGACGCTGGAGCTGCTGCGCGAGCGCCTGGCCGCCAACCCCTCGCGCGAGCAGGCCATCGCCGCCGTGCAGGCGCAATGCGTGTTCACCACCCACACGCCGGTGCCCGCCGGCCATGACCAGTTCGACTACCCGCTGGCGCGCACCTGCATCGGCCCTCTGGTGCGCGAGCTGGACCTGCCCACCCTCGCGGGCCAAGAGCGCCTGAACCTGACCCACCTGGCGCTGGCCCTGTCGGGCTGGGTCAACGGCGTGGCACAGCGCCACGCCGAGGTCTCGCGCGCCATGTTCCCCGGCTACACGGTGCACGCGATCACCAACGGCGTGCACCCGTGGACCTGGGCCTCGGACGCCCACCGGCGCCTGTTCGACCAGCACGTGCCGCACTGGTGCCACGAACCCGAAGAGCTGCTGCACGCCGACCGCATCCCGGGCGGGGAGCTGCTGGCGGCCCACCGCGCAGCCAAGCACGCGCTCATCGGCCTGCTGCAGCGCGCCGGCGGCCAGGCGCTCGATCCGCAGCGCTTCACCATCGGCTTCGCCCGCCGCATGACCGACTACAAGCGCCCCTCGCTGCTGTTCAGCGACATCGCCCGGCTGCGCCGCATCGCCCAGCGCCACCCGATCCAGATCGCGCTGGCCGGCAAGGCGCACCCGCGCGACGAACTGGGCAAGCGCCACATCGCCCGCCTGCACGAGTGGGCGCGCGAACTGGGCGACGGCATTCCGGTGGTGTTCGTGCCCGACTACGACGTCGATTCGGCGCGCCTGCTGGTCAGCGGCGTCGACCTGTGGCTGAACACGCCGCAGCGCCCGCTGGAGGCGTCCGGCACCAGCGGCATGAAAGCCGCGCTCAACGGCGTGCCCAGCCTGAGCATCCTGGACGGCTGGTGGCTGGAGGGCTGCGAGGAAGGCCTGACCGGCTGGGCCATCGGCGCGGACGGCCCGCACGACGACGCGCTGGACGCCGCCTCGCTGTACGACAAGCTGGAGCGGGTGGTGCTGCCGCTGTACTACGAGGACCCGACCGGCTGGCTGAAGGTGTTGCAGGGGGCGATCACCAAGAACGGCGCGTTCTTCAACAGCCACCGCATGGTGCGGCGCTACATGCTGGACGCCTATTCGCACTAGCCGTCGTCAGGGTGCGGCGATGACCTGGCCATCGTCGTCGATCGAGACGGCCGTGGAATTTGCGGCCCTCGCTCACCAGCCGTAGAAGCGCGGCCACGCCTCGATCTCGCCGTCGGCGCCGACCGCCTGGTAGACCGGGTGCTGCGCTCCGGTGGCGCAGGCGTGGTTCGGCAGGATGCGCAGCCGCGTGCCGATCGGGAAGCGGCGCGCGATGTCGTCGTCGACCCCGTCGGCGCGATGCAGGATGCCGTGCTCCTGGTTCGCGCTGCCCAGCACGTAACCGGCGATCGGCTCCCCCGATTCGGTACACACCAGCCCGTAGCCGAAGTCGCGCTGCTGCTTCTGGGTGCCGCGGTCACGGCTCATGGCCATCCAGCCCGCGTCGACGATCGCCCAGCCCTTTTCTTCCTGGTGGCCGATCACGGTGGTGAGCACCGACAGTGCGATGTCCTCGACCTTGCACACGCCCACGTTGTGCATGACCAGATCGAAGAAGACGTAGACCCCGGCGCGGACCTCCGTCACGCCCTCCAGGTGGGTTGCGGCCAGCGCGGTCGGGGTCGAACCGACGCTGACCGCCGGGCACGGCAGGCCCGCCGCCCGCAGCCGCTCGGCGGCCTGCACGGTCAGCCGGCGCTCCTGCTCCGCGACGCGTTGCAAGGCCTCGGGATCGCTGCAGTCGTAGCTGGAGCCGGCGTGCGCCATGACGCCGCCCAGCCGCATGCCCGCGCCGTGCAGGATCCGGCCGACGGCCAGCAGCGCCTCGCCTTCGGGCGGAATGCCGGAGCGATGGCCATCGGCGTCGATCTCGATCCAGACTTCCAGGCCTTCGCCCTGCGCCTGGCCGAAGCTGGCGATCGCCTCGGCGGCGCCCACGCTGTCGGTGATGATTTTCAGCTCACAGCCACGGCGCCGCAGCGCCAGTGCCTGCGGCAGCCTGGCCGGCGCCATGCTCACGGCATACAGGATGTCCCGGATCCCGGCATCGAAGAACTGCCCGGCTTCCTTGAGCGTGGACACCGTGATGCCCTGCGCGCCGGCGGCCATCTGCGCCTGGACCACGGGCAGGCACTTGGAGGTCTTGACGTGCGGGCGGAACCTGACGCCCAGCTCGTTCATGCGCGCCTGCATCCGGGCGATGTTGTCCTGCATGCGCCCGACGTCGACCAGGGCGGCGGGCGTGTCGAGTGCAGCGATCGTGGTCATGGGCGGCGCGCTCAGGCGGGCACCACGGCCACGGCTTCGACCTCGACCTTGAGCCCGTAGTGCAGCGCGCCGGTGGGCACGATCGCGCGACTGGGGCGGCTCGGGCCGGCCCATTGCGCATAGACCGCGTTGAACGCGGCCCAGTTGTCGACCGAGTCGAGATAGACGCGCACCTGGACGAGATGCTCGATGCCGCTGCCGCAGGCCCTCAGGACGGCTTCGACGTTCGCCAGCGCCTGCCGGGCCTGGTCCTCGAAGCTCGCGGAGGCGAGCTTCTCTCCGGCGGGGGTGATGGGCAACTGGCCGGAGACGAAGACGAAACCGTTGGCTACCGATCCATGCGAATAGTGCCCGCCAGGTGCTGCGTTGGCGTCGGGATTGCTGTAGGTCACGAGGTTCTGCTGCATGGATGCGGTGGCCGGGGAAGGCCTCAGGTCTTTTCGCAGGCTTCGGACGGTCTGTCGTTCGGACTGCTCCTCTGCGGCCAGCCTCTACTCGGCCGGGTTCTTGAGCATCGAGATGTTACCGGCGGCCACCAGCAGGGCGCCAGGGCGGGGGGCGCCGCACAGTCACCGGACAACGTATCCAGCACTGGATCAAGTGTCCAGGTTGGGGGGAAACACGCACCGGCGCATGACGGTGGCCACTCGACTTCTAACGGGCATGGACCCGGAAGAAGTCCAGCATCGCAGCCGTGGCGTCCGGTCCGTGGGGGTCGGTGAAGCTGCCTGTGCTGCTGCCGCCAGACCACGCATGCGGCGCCCCATGCACGAGCCAGTGCTCGGCGATCCGCTTGCCGTTCGCGTCCAGGCGAATGCGTCGGGTCCATGACCGCCCGCCCGGCACGCTGCCCGACTCGGCCTGCCATTCGGCTTCGGCGGACCCGCTGCTCGCAAACAGGTGCTCCGCGTTGGACGGATGAACCGTCGTGTCCGCTTCGCCGTGGATGACGATGGTGGGCACCGCCGGCGCTGCCGCCGATCCACCGGATCGCGCCCCGTCCTTCATCGCCTTCAGCGCCGAAGGCAGGTCCCGCGCCGCGCCCGCGGGCAGGCCGGAGTGCACCCCAACGGCAGCGAAGATCTCGGGGTAGGTGTGTCCCAGCACCGCAGCCATTGCACCCCCCGCAGACAGGCCCGCCACATACACGCGCGTGGAATCGATCGCATGTCGGCCGATCACATCCTGGGTCATCCCGGCCAGGATCGCAGGCTCACCGCGGCCGCGGGCCTGGTGGCTGTGCTTGAACCAGTTCCAGCACCGCTGGGGATTTGCCTTGCGTGACTGCGCCGGGTAGAGCACGAAAAAGCCCGTCCGGCGCGCTGCCTCGTTCATGCCGGTGCCCGACGCGAAGTCATCCGGATCCTGGGTGCAGCCGTGCAGCATCACCACCAGTGGCATGGGCCGTGAGCCGGCGTCCGGCGGGATGAAGAGCTTGAAGCTGCGCTCCGCCGTTCCGGCGCCGAAACGGCCCTCGATGAATGACGCGTCGGCGTCGCGCGCGGCCTGCGGATCGTCGATCCGCACCGACGGGGACGGATCGCCGCCGGCGGCGCCGTCCGCGTCCGGCACGACCCTGGCGTCGACGTCGATGATGGCTGGGTCCACGCTGTCGGCCCGCAGCTTCAGCGCGGATCGAATGGCGGCGGTGGCCGCGTCGAGGTTACCGGCGCGGGTGAGCCGGGTTGCGTCCTGCATCAGGCGCTGGAAGTCTTCGTGCATGTCATTCCGCAGTAGATGGCCCGGGCCAAAGGCAGCCCGCACGCCGCACATTGCGCCGGCGCGCCCCCGTGCAAGGGCGAAAGCGCTTCTTGTTGCCTTTTCCGGTCTCGTCTGCCTCGCACTTCGATGCGGGCGGATGGCTCAGTCGCGCGCGACTGCGACTGTTACCGTTGGTGCAATCCAGGCGCTGCGTTGTCGTTGGGCGTAAGGTGCATGCTGCAATCGGCAGCCCACAATGAACCTGCGCAACACCCTGCCTTCGCTGGCAACGGCGGCCGCCCTGCTGGCGTGCGCCGTCCAGTCGCAGCCAGCCATGGTCAGCGTGGACCTCAGCGAGGTCGCCAGCCAGCTGGCCCAGCGCAACAGCCTGGACGAAAGCCTGATGCCGCTCAGCATCCTGGTCCCGCCCGAGGTGGCGGCGAGGGTCTGCGGGATGGCGGCCGGCGCCCGGGCGCTCATGGCTGCGGGCTGCACGGCAGCATCGAGTTCGACCGAGCTCGACAGGCTCGTGAAGGCGCGCATGGATGCCGACGAGCTTCCGCCGACGCCGCCACCGCGTCGCCCGCCTGACGACTAGCGAGATGACGCTGCCGCCTGCAGCGCCAGGCGGCATCTGCAGCAGCCAGCAATCAGTGGCGGCGCGAGCCGCCCACCCGAGGCGACTCAGCCTTTGGGCAGGTTGCGAATCGTGGCGGCCGACAGGTAGTTGATCGCAATGGATTGGACCACCGCCACCGTCAGGCGCGCCTTGGCGGCGTCGCCCAGCGCGGGGAAATGCATGGCCACGATCCTCTCCGCTTGCGCGAACTGCCCTTCGATCGCAACGAGCGCGCTCTCGAGGAGTCTTTCCTCGACGCCGCCGAACTCACTGGGGTGTGTGGTCATGAGGTTGTCCCTTCAGCTAAGTTGATCAAGGACCGGAAGCCCTCGGCTGCACTGTAGAGGGAACCGCGCCGATCGGAGCTTGCCTGCGTGCCCACCGTCGATCTGGATGGAACGCGACGCAGGCGGTTCCGTGCCACGGGGGCTAGTCACGCGATCCCACGTCCATCGCGCTGTTGATCATCAGCCTGGTGGCTCTTTCCCGCTCTTCGACCGCGTCCCTCCAGTCTTCCCAGGCTTCCTCGGCAAAACCGGCGTCGCCAGGCAGTCCCTGGACACGGCTCCAGGCCTGTGCCTCCCGGCGAAGCGCGTCTTCGTAGTTGCGGCGGAGCCTGTCGGCGCTGTGAGGCCCAACCGGCTGCTCGCCGTGGGACGGCATGTCTTGCACGGGATGGTGCGTGTCCCCCGCCTCGTGTTGCTGCGCGCGCCGAAGACCAGCCTCTTCTCGGCTGTGGTCATCGTGCATCCTGCGCGCAGACCGCTTTTCTGCCTTGCTCATGGAAGCAAGCATGCTCGCGAACGGCCGCCCCCGGGGATTTCGGCACACAAACCCTTACGCATGACGTGCGCATCGTCAACTCCAGGCGCGCAGCATCGGACCAAGGAGGACTTCGCATGAAGCCGACATTGCATCTGCCTGCCCCTGCGGGGGCTGCGCTGAATCGTTGGAGCAGCCTGGTTCGCAGCCTGACCCAGGAGCACCGGGCAGTCCGCCCCGACCACGCCGCAAGCTGCGCCGCCGAAGGCGATCCGGACCCGGACCCGCTGCGGACGGTGGGCACGCTCAGGGCAGCCGACGAAGTCCGGATCCTGAACGATGCCGGCGCCTTTCAGGTCGTGAACGTGGAAAAGCTTACCGGGCAGTTTGCAGGCTTGTGCAAGGTGTACCTGCGGTCTGTCGACCACGGCGGAACCGTGACGCTGATCCGGTCTCCGGCCGACTTCATTCGGGTCCTGTCGAAGACGGTCATCGTGGCTGCCGTTTGCTCCAGTTAGCCCCCGCGCCGCCGGCGCGCTGGTACAGGTGCGCAGTCTGCTGCGGTCGAGTCTCTCAGACGCGCGCGCGCAGCAGCTGCTGCACCAGCGGGTGCTGGATCCGCCGTTCGGCCGAGATCAGGTAGAAGTGTTCCACCAGCTCCGGCGTCTCGCCGATGGCCCGCAGCGACCGGTCCTTGCGAAGCTCCTCGCGCGACCAGTGCGACACCGGGAAGGCGCCCATGCCGCTGCGGCCGAAGGCCACGAGCAAGGCGCTGTCCTCGAATTCCCCGGCGATGCGCGGCCGCAGGCCCTGGCGCTCGAACCACTGGTCGAGCCGGGGCCGCACCGCGACGTCGCCGGTCGGCAGCAGCAGCGGCATCTCGTCCAGGCAGGCCGGGAACGGCTTGCGGGTCGCGCGCACGAGGGCCGCCGGGGCGAACCAGGCGAGCGGCGCCTGCCCCAGGGGATGGCTGTACAGACGCAGGTTGGGATTGGCGGCCGCCGGACGGTCCGACAGCACCGCGTCGATGCGATGCAGCGCCAGGTCCGCCAGCAGCCGGTCGAATTCGTCTTCATGGCACAGCAGCCGGATCTGCGGCCCGGCGACCGCCGGCTGCAACAGCTGCTGCGCCACCAGCTTGGGCAGGCCGTCGGAGATGCCGACCTTCAGGCGCATGGCCTGGCCGGTGGCCGCCTCGCGCACCGCCGCCGGCAGCTGCTCGCCGAGCTGGAAGATCTGCTCGGCATGGGCCATGGCCGCCACGCCCGCCTCGGTCAGGGCGATGCCGCGGCCGGCGGGCTTGAACAGGGCATGCCCGAGCGACTGCTCGAGCGCGCGCACCTGGGCGCTGACGGTCTGGACCGCCATGTCCAGGCGGTCGGCGGCCCGCGCCATCCCGCCTTCCTTGGCGACGACCCAGAAGTAGTAGAGGTGGCGGTAGTTGAGCGCGGTCGCCATGCGCCGAGTGTGCCTGGGGCCCGCGGCGGGCCTTGCGGGCGCGCCGCGCATCAGCTCGATGACCGCGCCGGCCCCCGTCAGGCCTGGGCCAGCTGCTGGATCCCGGCCACCACCCAGCCGCCCATCCCGGTGACCGGCTTGGCCAGGTGCCAGACCTCGTCGAGCGACTCCGGCACGGCGCCGTGCTGGTCGCGCACGCTGCCGGTGAAGCGGACGCTGACGATGTAGCGGTCCGGCTCCTGCTCCACGGACAGGACCTGCGCCTCCAGGCCGAACACCTGGGTCGCCTGCGGCGCCGCGCCGCGCTCGGCCAGGTCGATGCGCACGACCTCGAACATCTCCGGCGTCAGGTAGTCGCGCAGACGGTCCAGGTCGCCGGCGTCGTTGGCGGCCTGCAGTGCCATGAACTGGTCCTTGGCGTTGCGCGCGAAGGCGGCGGCGTCGAAGTCCGCGGGCAGGCCGGCCGGCTGCGCCGCCGTGGGCGCGAAGCCACCGAGGCGCGAGCCGATCAGCGAGCCGCGCGGCGCTGGGGTTTCGCCATGGACGGAGCGGAATTCGGCGGACGACGCCGCTTGCCGCGCCATGCCGTCGCGTGCCAGTCCCGGACCGGCCGCTCCCGCGAGCGCCGGGCCTTGCGACGCGGCGCGCTTGCGCAGGACCAGGCCGACGACGACCAGCACGGCCATCACGAGCAGGCCGATCATCATCATGTTGGCCAGCGCCTCGCCGAAACCGAGGTGGGACGCCAGCGCCGCCAGGCCCAGGCCGGCGGCCAGACCGGCCACCGGGCCCATCCAGTTGCGCTTGGGCGCTGCGGCCGCGGCAGTCGGCGCGGCAGCCGCCGCCGGCGCCGGGCTCGCTGCGCCCGGGTTGGCCGCGGGCTGGGCCGGCGTGTTGTTGGCCGGCGCCGTGGTGTTCTGCCGCTGCATGCCGGCGGACTTGCCGCCGCCAAGGCGCCTGGCCTCGGCGTCGAGCCCGGCGGTCAGTCCCAGCGTCAGGACGATGGCCGCAGCGGCCAGGGATTTCTTCATTCAGGTCTCCTGTGGAGGTCGGTTCAGGGCTGCACAGGGTAGCGCACCGGGCCGGCAGGAAAAAGCAGATCGTTCCTGCCGTTTGCTCAGGAAAAACCGAACCCCGTGCGGGCGCTGGGCAGGGGGACCGGCCACGGCGAGTCCGCACGGACAGCAGCCCTTCGGGCCAGCACCTGCCGGCCGATGGGCCTTCGCGAGATGCCTGCCGTGCTCAGCGGATCTCGCCGTCCACGTAGTACCAGCGCCCGTCGTCCTCGCGCACGAAGCGGCTGCGCTCGCGCAGGCGCCCGCCGCGGCCCTGGATGCGGTAGCGCGCGACGAATTCGACTTGCGCGTGCGAGCCATCGACCATCTGGTGGTCATGCACTTCCAGGCCCAGCCACCGGGTGGCCGGGTCGGGGCTGGCGTCGGCCGGCCGGGTGCTGGGGTGCCAGGTGGCCAGCAGGTAGGCCTCGTCGCGCAGCACGTGGGCGGTATAGCGCGAGCGCATCAGCGCCTCGGCATCGGGCGCCGGTTCGCCGCCGATCCAGCGGCCGCAGCAATCGGCGAGCGACAGCGACCGGCCGCGGTCGTCGGTGCGGCCGCAGGGACACGGGTCCGAGGGAGGCAGCGTGGAAGCCATGGCGTGATGGTAGGGGCCTTCAGCCCCGTGCTTCAGCAGCGCGGGTATCGGCAATCCTCCATCGGCTGCGCCGAGCTGCTGCAGGGCTGGCCGCTCGGCGATCCGTGCACGCGGTCGCGCTGGCCGGACGTGACCACCTCCTCATCCGATGCGGATCGGCAACGCGCGCTCCCGCCGATTGGTTCCATGCAGCCCAGCGCGGCGATCCTCACTGGGCGCGTCCCCGTGCTTGCTATATTCGATCCGGCTGTTCGGTGCCCGCTCGACCTGCAGGAGCGACAGGAACCAGGCAGCCGGGGCGTGGGCACGACATCCACTTCCAGCAGGAGCAGCCCCATGCCGATCGAGCCTTTCGACGACAAGCGACCTCAAGCCGCCGCCCAGCCGGCCACGCCGCCGGCAAAGCTGCACTCCCCGCTCGAACGCAGCCGGTTCGGCGGCACCCAGCGCCGGCACGAGCGTCCCGCCGACGACGACACGCCCGTGTCGCGCAGCGACCTCAGCAAGGGTCCCCAGGAACTGACGCAGGACCGGACGGCCCGCATCAACTGGCCCGTCCTGGGGGTCTCGTCGGTGGTGATCCTGGCCTTCTCGATCTGGGCCATCCTCGATCCCGGGCACGCCCGGGCGACGATGAAGGCAGCCGTCGGCTGGATCGCAACCAACCTCGGCTGGTACTACGTGCTCACGATGACCCTCGTGACCGGTTTCGTGCTCTGGGTCGCGCTTTCCAGGGAAGGCGATGTGCGGATCGGACCCGACCACTCGCGGCCGCAGTACAAGCTCGTGACCTGGGTCGCGATGCTGTTCGCGGCGGGCGTCGGCATCGACATGCTCTTCTACTCGGTCACCGGCCCTGTCGTGCAATTCCTGTCTCCGCCCGCCGGGCAGGGCGGCACTGCCGCCGCAATGCAGGATGCGGTGGTCTGGACGATGTTCCACTACGGCATCGCCGGCTGGTCGATGTATGCGCTGCTCGGCATGGCGATGGGCTACTTCGCCTACCGCTGGGGCATGCCGCTGTCGATCCGGGCGGCGCTGTACCCGCTGCTCGGCAAGCGCGTGCGCGGTCCCCTGGGCGACGGCATCAGCATCATTGCGCTGGTCGGCACGGTGTTCGGCGTCGCCACGTCGATGGGCATCGGCGTCGTGCTGCTGGCCGTCGGCTTCTCGCTGCTCTTCGGCCTGGCGCAGGGCCTGGCGCTGCAGATCGCGCTGGTGGTCGGCGCGGTGATCCTGACCATCGCGGCCACCACGTCGGGCGTCGACCGCGGCATCCGCTGGATCTCCGAGCTGAACCTCTGGAGCGCCGTGGCCATGATGGTCTACATCCTGGTCACCGGACAGACCGCCTTCCTGCTGAACGCCTTCGTCGAGAACGTCGGCCAGTTCCTGGTCACGCTTCCGGCACGCACGCTGCAGACCTTCGCCTACCAGCCCGGCGGTGCCGAGTGGATGGGCGGCTGGACGCTGTTCTTCTGGGCGTTCTGGCTGGCGTGGGGGCCGTTCGTCGGCGTCTTCCTCGCCCGCATCTCGCGCGGGCGCACGCTGCGCGAGTTCGTGATCGCGGCGATCACCGCGCCCGTGCTGTGCGACTTCATCATCGTCTCGCTATTCGGCAACTCGGCCCTGTACCGGGTGCTGCAGGGCGACAGGGCGTTCGCCGAACTGGCGGTCCAGAGCCCGGAGCAGGGCTGGTACGCCCTGCTGGGGATGTTCCCGGGCGCGATGTTCCTGATCGGGCTGGCGACACTCTCCGGGCTGCTGTTCTATCTCACCAGCGCCAACTCCGGCGCGATGGTGATGTCGAACTTCTCGGCATCGATCCCCGATCCGTCACACGACGGGCCGAAGTGGCTGCGCGTCTTCTGGGCCGTGCTCACCGCGGTGCTCACCGTGGCGATGCTGCTGGCCGGTGGCGTGACGACGATGGAGTACGCGACGCTCATCTTCGCCTTGCCGGTGACGATCATCGCCTACCTCGTGATGGCGTCCTTCCACAAGGTGCTGCGGATGGAACGGGCCGAGCGCGAGGGCCAGGTGCTGCGCCGGCCCTCGATCGCCCCGAGCGGCGGCCACGTGCCGGAGCGCTCGTGGAAGCAGCGGCTCGAGCAGCTGCGCGCCTTCCCCTCGCTGCGGCAGGTCACCCAGTTCCTCGACCGCACGGTGCGGCCCGCGCTCGACGATGTCGCCGCCGAGTTCAGCAACCAGGGCTACGAGGTCGAGCGCAGCGCCATGCCCAATGCGAACGGCATCGAGGAGCCGTTGCTGCGGGTGTCGATGGACACGTTCCGCGCCTTCCACTACCAGGTCGCCATCGTCGAGGCGCCGGTGCCGATGTTCAGCGGCCGGATGTCGCGCGAGACCGACGTCTACTACCGGCTCGAGGTGTACACGCAAACCGGTTCCGGCGGCTACGACCTGATGGGCTTGACCCGGCAGCAGGTGATCGACGACGTGCTCGAGCGCTACGAGGCGCACCTCGCCTTCCTCACCCTCTCCACGCAGACCAATACCGCCTCCGTGCTCACCCCGCCGGTGCCCCCCAGGGAACAGCCGTCCGCGCTGCCCAGGGACGCGGGGGACAGCCAGGATCTCGAAGAAAGGAAGGCGTGACGCCTGCCGGCTGTCCTCTGCGACGCTGCCGCCGGGCCTTCACCGCAGCCGCCGCCCCGCCGTGCGCGCGCCCGGCACTTCCAGCGGCAGCCGCGTCTCGGCCTTCACCTCCTTGAGCACCACGCTCGAGCGCACGTGCGTCACGCCGGCGAGCTTGAACAGGGTCTCGTGCAGGAAGCTCTCGTAGCGCTTGATGTCGGGCACCAGCACCTTGATCACGTAGTCGGCCTGGCCGGTGGTGGCGTAGCAGCTCACGATGCGCGGCTCGGCGGCGACGGCGTCCTCGAAGCGGCGCACGTCGTCCTCGTGGTGCCGCGTCAGGTTGACTTCGGCCAGCACGCACAGGGACAGGCCGACCTTCTCGCGGTCCACCAGTGCCGTGTAGCCGCGGATGATCCCGGCGGTCTCCATCTCCTTGACGCGCTTCCAGCACGGCGTGCTGGACAAACCGGCGGCCGCGGCCAGCTGCTGCACCGTCTGGCGCGCGTCGCGCTGCAGCTCGGCCAGCAGCAGAACATCGTGGCGGTCGAGGTCATTCATTCCGGAATCCCGTCACCGTGGAGAACCAGATTCTCCACCAGCCCTATTCTGACGGGAAAAAGAAATCACTTTTCCATTGATGGCGACTACGCTTTGCCTCCAGAAGAGGAGCGCCGCCATGGCCCTGGAGACAAGCACCGCCCCGCGCGACGAAGCGCCCGCGCTCGCCCGCCCGCATTACCAGCTCGGCGACAGCCTGTGGGCGCGCGGCGGCGCCATCTTCCTGACCGGCACCCAGGCGCTGGTGCGGCTGATGCTGATGCAGCGCCAGCGCGATGCCGCCGCCGGGCTGGACACGCGCGGCTTCATCAGCGGCTACCGCGGCTCGCCGCTGGGCATGGTCGACCAGGCGGTGTGGAAGGCGGGCAAGAAGTTCGACGAGGCCGGGCTGCGCTTCCTGCCGGCCATCAACGAGGAACTGGGCGCCACCGCGGTGCTGGGCACGCAGCGCGTCGAGGCCGATCCCGAGCGCACCTGCGACGGCGTGTTCGCGCTGTGGTACGGCAAGGGCCCCGGCGTGGACCGCGCGGGCGACGCGCTCAAGCACGGCAACGCCTACGGCGCCTCGCCGCACGGCGGCGTGCTGATGGTGGCGGGCGACGACCACGGCTGCGTGTCCTCCTCGATGCCGCACCAGAGCGACCAGGCGTTCATCGCCTGGCACGCCCCCATCGTCTCGCCGGCCAGCGTGGCCGAGTACCTGGAGTTCGGGCTGTACGGCTGGCAGCTCTCGCGCTTCTCGGGCAACTGGGTCGGCTTCACGGCGCTGTCGGAAGTGGTGGAGAGCGCCTCCACCGTCGACCTTGATCTCGTCAACGCCCGGGTCGCCGCCTGGCAGGACGCCGGCACCATCCGCCAGCTCACCGGCTACACGCCGCCCGCCGGCGGCCTGCACTACCGCTGGCCCGACCTGCCCTCGCTCGCGATCGAGCAGCGCCTGCACGCCAAGCTGGAGGCGGTGCGCGCCTTCGCCCGCATCAACAGCATCGACCGGCACGTCGTTCGAAGCGAACACGCCACGGTGGGCATCGTCACCGCGGGCAAGGCCCATTTCGACTTCATGGAGGTGCTGCGCCGGCTGGACATCGCGCCGGAAACGCTGGCGCAGCACGGCGTGCGCATCTACAAGCTCGGGCTGACGTACCCCATCGAGCCGACCCGCATGCACGAGTTCGTGCGCGGGCTGCGCGAAGTGCTGGTGATCGAGGAGAAGGCCCCGGTCGTCGAGGACCAGTTGCGCTCGATGTTCTACAACGCGCCGCGGCGGCCGCTGATCGTCGGCAAGACCGATGCGGACGGCGCGCCGCTGGTGTCGGCGCTGGGCGAGCTGCGGCCCTCGCGCCTGATCGGCCTGGTCGCGAACTGGCTGGCGGCCCACTACCCCGACCTGGACCGCCGCCACCTGGTGCGCGACTTCACCCTGCCCGAGCTGCTGTCCAACGACAGCGACAGCGTCAAGCGCCTGCCCTACTTTTGCGCCGGCTGCCCGCACAACACCAGCACCCGCGTGCCGGAAGGCTCGCATGCCCAGGCCGGCATCGGCTGCCACTTCATGGCGAGCTGGATGGACCGCGACACCGAAGGGCTGATCCAGATGGGCGGCGAAGGCGTGGACTGGGTCTCGCACGCGATGTTCACGAAGGTGCCGCACGTGTTCCAGAACCTGGGCGACGGCACCTACTACCACTCGGGCTACCTGGCGATCCGCCAGGCCGTGGCGGCGCGCGCCACGCTCACCTACAAGATCCTGTACAACGACGCGGTGGCCATGACCGGCGGCCAGCCGGTGGACGGCATCATCAGCGTCGACGGCATCGCGCGCCAGGTCGAGGCCGAGGGCGTCAGGCAGGTGGTGGTGGTTTCGGACGACATCGGCAAGTACGACGCGATCAAGGGCCGCTTCCCCGCCGGCACCGAATTCCACGACCGCAGCCGGCTCGACGCCGTGCAGCGCCGCCTGCGCGAGATGCCCGGCGTCACCGTGCTGATCTACGAGCAGACCTGCGCCGCCGAGAAGCGCCGCCGCCGCAAGAAGGGCGAGCTGGTCGACCCGGCCCGGCGCCTGTTCATCAACGAGCGGGTGTGCGAAGGCTGCGGTGACTGCAGCGTGCAGAGCAACTGCGTGGCCGTGCAGCCGCTGGAGACGCCGCTGGGCCGCAAGCGCAAGATCGACCAGAGCAGCTGCAACAAGGACTACTCCTGCGTGCAGGGCTTCTGCCCGAGCTTCGTCGGCGTGATCGGGGGCCAGCTGCGCCAGCGGGTGGGGGCGCTCTCGCCGCCATCCACGTCCGCTCCGTCGTCCCCCGGTGATGCCGGGTCCGCGGCCCTGGACGACTTCGCCCGCCGGGTCGCCGCCCTCCCCCACCCCGACCCGCACACCTGGAGCGCTCCCTACGACCTGCTGGTCACCGGCGTCGGCGGCACCGGGGTGGTCACGGTCGGCGCGCTGATCACCATGGCCGCGCACCTGGAAGGCAAGAGCGCCAGCGTGCTGGACTTCATGGGCTTCGCGCAAAAGGGCGGCTCGGTGCTGAGCTTCGTGCGCCTGGCCGACGTGCCTGAGCGCCTGAACCAGGTGCGCATCGACACCCAGCAGGCCGACGCGCTGCTGGCCTGCGACCTGGTGGTCGGCGCCTCGCCGGACGCGCTGGCCACGGTGCGCCACGGCCGCACCCGCATCCTGGCCAACACGCACGAGGTGCCGGTGGCCGAGAGCCTGCACAACCCGGACGCCAGCCTGAAGGTGCCGGCGCTGCTGGACAAGCTGCGCTTCGCCGCCGGCGCCGACCGCGTCGAGACGCTGGACGCGCAGGCGCTGGCCGAGGCCTTCATTGGCGACGCCATCGTCTCCAACATCCTGGCGCTGGGCTACGCCTGGCAGCGCGGGCTGGTCCCCGTCGGGCTGGCCGCCCTGACCCGCGCCATCGAACTGAACGGCGTCGGGGTGGACAACAACAAGCTGGCGTTGTCGCTCGGGCGTTTGGCTGCCGCCGACCCACAAGCCGTGGCGGCGCTGCTGCGCGCGTCGCAGGCCGAGGCGGTAGCAGCGCCGGATGCACTGGACACGATCGTGGCCCGCGGCGTGCAGCACCTGACCGGCTACCAGGGCCGCGCCTACGCGCGCCGCTACGCCGACTTCGTCGCCCGCGTGCGCACCCGCGAGGCGGCGCTGGACGCCGATGCCTCGCTGCCGTTCACCCGCGCCGTCGCGCAGTCGCTGCTCAAGCTGATGGCGTACAAGGACGAATACGAGGTGGCCCGGCTCTACACCGACGGCGCCTTCCTGCAGGCGCTGCACCAGCAGTTCGAAGGCGACCCGCAGCTGGAGTTCTACATGGCACCGCCGCTGCTCAGCCGCGCCCGGCCCGGCGAGCGGCCGCGCAAGATCCGGCTGGGGGGCTGGATGCTGCCCGCCATGAAGCTGCTGGCGCACGGCAAGCGCTTGCGCGGAACCGTGTTCGACGTGTTCGGCTACACGGAAGAGCGCGCGCTCGAGCGGGCGCTGGTGCGCGAGTACGCGCACCGCATCGAGTCGCTGCTGCCGGCGCTCGACGCGGAGCATCTTGCGCTCGCTGCCGAGATCGCGCGCGTGCCGCTGTCGATGCGCGGCTACGGCCCGGTCAAGCGGGCCAACGTGGACGCGGCGCGGCTGCGCGAGGCGCAGCTGCTGCACCGCCTCGATCCATCGACATATCCCAAGCCGGCGGGTTCCCCCGGCGCAGGCCAGCTACGTGGGATCCGCGTGGTCGCGACTTGACGGACAGCGATCCGGCCGACAACTCGAAGTTGCCCGTGCCGCGGCGCGACATCGCGGCCTTGCCCGCCACGCTGGACGACGGAGGTCAGCGGGAAAGCAGCCGCTCGGCGCTGCTTCAGGCGGGATCGACCCCGGGTACCTCGATGTCGAAGTGAAGGACGTCCTCGCGGGTGCCCAGCTTCGTGTACAGCGCGATGGCCGGATCGTCGCCGGGGTCGGCCTGGACGAAGATCACCCAGGCGCCGCGCTCGGCCGCTTCGCGCTGCAGGCGGCGGATCAGCGCGGTGGCGATGCCCTGCCGCCGGTGCGGCCCGGCCACCGCCAGGTCGTAGATGTAGACCTCGCTGCGCGGCTGCTCGAACTTGGGCAGCACATAGGCGGCCAGGGCGCCCACCGCCGTGTCGCCCTGGAACGCGCCCAGCGCAATAAAGGTGTCGCGCGCCAGCAGCCGCTGCAGCCAGGCATCGTCGGGCTGGGCGCCGCTGTAGGTGGCCACGTCGCCGAACTCGCGGCCGAACAGGTCGAGCAGGGCGCGCATCGCCTGGACGTCGGCGGCCCCGAGGGCGTGGATGGAAATCGGCTTGGCGGGCACGCAAGCTCCTGGTGGTGTCGGTGGCAGGCCGGGGACTTTAGCGGCACTGCCACAATGGCGCGCGCCGCCCGGCCGCCTTCGCCGCCGGATCCATGACCCATGATGAACAGGAGCTGCAGATGAGCGTTTACGACAAGCTGAAGGAACTCGGGATCGAGCTGCCCCCGGTGGGCACGCCGGCGGCTGCCTACGTGCCGTTCGTGCAGACCGGCCGGCTGGTGTTCGCCTCCGGCCACATCGCCCGCCGGGACGGCAAGCCCTGGGTCGGCCAGCTCGGCAAGACCATGGCCACCGAGGAAGGCAAGGCCGCCGCGCGCGCCGTCGCCATCGACCTGATGGGCACGCTGCAGGCGGCCGTGGGCGACCTGAACAAGGTCACGCGCATCGTCAAGCTGATGGGCCTGGTGAACTCCACGGCCGAATACACGGAACAGCACCTGGTGATCAACGGCGCCAGCGAGCTGTTCGGCCAGGTGTTCGGCGACAAGGGCTCGCACGCCCGCAGCGCCTTCGGCGTGGCCCAGAACCCGCTGGGGGCCTGCGTGGAGATCGAGCTGATCGCGGAAGTGGGCTGATCCCTCCCCAGCCCGGCCGGCGAAAGACCAACCTCGTCATCCCCCGCTACCCTTGCGTCATCACCCGCCTTCGCGGGGGATGACGAATCCTGGGCAACAGTGCGCCTTTCGGTGAAGGCCAGCGCCGAGGCTCAGCCCCGGCGCGGGGCCTGCGCGTCCGGCGGGATCGCGTACGTCCCCACCGCGTGGGCCACCGGCTCCGGCAGGCCTTCGGAATACAGCGTCACCTCGCCCACCGCCAGCGTGCGGCCGAGCTTGAGCAGCTTGCATTCGCCGACGATGCGGCGGTCGCCGGCCGGCTTGCGCATGAAGTTGAAGCTCAGGCTGGTGGTCACCGCCAGCGGCACGATGCCGATCTGCGCCAGGATGGCCACGTACAGCGCCACGTCGGCGGTGGCCATCATCACCGGGCCCGACACCGTGCCGCCGGGGCGCAGTTCGGCCGTGCCGACCTCGTGCACCACGCGGGCCGACATCGGACCGACTTCCAGGATCTGAACGGGGGTCTGCGGAAACTCCGCCGCGACGAACGCGGCGATCTCCTGCGTGCTGGCCCTCACCATGCTGCGTCTCCTCTTCTTTCCTATTCCACGCGCTCGATCAGCGCCGGCTTGAAGCCCAGGTCCGCCGCCTTGCCCTTGCGGCCGCGCGCGCCGCGGGCGTTGTTCAGCGAGCGGATCTCCAGCGTCTCCTCCCGCTCCTTGCCGCCGCGGCCGACCCCGGCCAGCCGCACGCTGCGGGTGTAGGCGGCAGCGCCGGCCAGCGCGTCCTTGGGCTCCAGGTCGATCAGCAGCAGGCCCCGGCCGCCGTTGGCCTGCGGGCGCAGCTCGCCGATCTCGAAGGTGAGGATGCGCCCTCCGGTGGATGCGCAGGCGACGTGGGTGGCCGGCGCCAGCAGGCCCGCGACCGCCGCCCCCGCCCCGGATGGCACGTTCGCCAGCGAGGGCTTGCACACCGTCTCGCCCGCGCCGCAGGTGATGAACGACTTGCCGCCGCGCTGGCGCGAGGTCATGTTCTCCACGGTGGCGAGGAAGCCGTAGCCGCCGCTCTGCGACAGCAGCAGCCAGGCGCCGGCCGCACCGGCGAAGTAGTGCACCACCTGGGTGCCCGATTCCAGGTCGATGAAGGTGGTGACCGGCTGGCCGTCGCCGCGCGCGCCCGGCAGCGTGGACACCGGAATCGAATAGATGCGCCCATTGCTGCCGAAGGCCAGCAGCGTGTCGACGGTGCGGCACTCGAAGGTGCCGTACAGGCCGTCGCCGGCCTTGAACGCGAAGCTGCCCGCTTCATGGCCATGGCCTTGGCGCGCGCGCACCCAGCCCTTCTGCGACACCACCACGGTCACCGGCTCATCGACCACCCGCACTTCCGCGACCGCGCGCTTCTCGGCCTGGATCAGGGTGCGGCGCTCGTCGGCGAACTGCTTGGCGTCCTGCTCGATCTCCTTGACCATCAGGCGCCGCAGCGCGGCCGGGCTGCCGAGGATCTCTTCGAGCTTCTTCTGCTCCTCGCGCAGGTTCTTCAGCTCCTGCTCGATGCGGATCGCCTCCAGCCGGGCCAGTTGCCGCAGCCGGATCTCCAGGATGTCCTCGGCCTGGCGGTCCGAGAGGCGGAAGCGGTCGATCAGGGCCTGCTTGGGCTCGTCGCTGCCGCGAATGATGGCGATCACCTCGTCGATGTTCAGCAGCACCAGCTGCCGCCCCTCGAGGATGTGGATGCGGTCCAGCACCTTGTCCAGCCGGTGCCGCGAGCGCCGCTCGATGGTGCGCTGGCGGAACTCGACCCACTCGGTGAGCATCTGCCGCAGCGACTTCTGCACCGGCCTGCCGTCCAGCCCGACCGACGTCAGGTTGATCGGCGCCGAGGTCTCCAGGCTGGTGTGCGCCAGCAGCGTGGTGATCAACTCGCTTTGCTCGATGCGGCTGGTCTTGGGCTCGAACACCAGCCGCACCGCGGCGTCCTTGCTGGACTCGTCGCGCACCGCATCCAGCACCGCCAGCACGGTCTGCTTGAGCTGCAGCTGGTCCTGCAGCAGCGCCTTCTTGCCGGCCTTGACCTTGGGGTTGGTGAGCTCCTCGATCTCCTCCAGCACGCGCTGGGAGCTGACGCCCGGCGGCAGCTCGTGCACCACCAGTTGCCACTGGCCGCGCGCCAGCTCCTCGATCTTCCAGCGCGCGCGCACCTTGAGCGAGCCGCGGCCGCTGCGGTAGGCGTCGGCGATGTCGGTGGCGCTGCTGATGATCTGGCCGCCGCCGGGGTAGTCGGGGCCGGGGATCAGCGCGAACAGCTCGTCGTCGCTGAGCCTGGCGTTCTTCACCAGCGCGACGCAGGCGTCGGCCACCTCACGCAGGTTGTGGCTGGGGATCTCGGTGGCCAGGCCGACGGCGATGCCGCTGGCGCCGTTGAGCAGAGCGAACGGCAGGCGCGCCGGCAGCTGCAGCGGCTCCTGCGTGCTGCCGTCGTAGTTGGGCGCGAAATCGACCGTGCCCTCGTCGATCTCCTCCAGCAGCAGGTTGGTGATCTTCGCCAGCCGTGCCTCGGTGTAGCGCATGGCCGCGGCGCCGTCGCCGTCGCGGCTGCCGAAGTTGCCCTGGCCGTCGATCAGCGGGTAGCGCTGGCTGAAGTCCTGCGCCATGCGCACCAGCGCGTCGTAGGCGGCCTGGTCGCCGTGCGGGTGGAAGCGGCCCAGCACGTCGCCGACCACGCGCGCGCTCTTGACCGGCTTGGCGCCGGCGCCGCCGCCGAAGCCCAGGCCCATGCGCCACATCGAGTACAGGATGCGGCGCTGCACCGGCTTCTGGCCGTCGCTGACATTCGGCAGGGCGCGGCCCTTGACCACGCTCAGGGCGTATTCCAGGTAGGCGCGCTGGGCGTAGCTGGCCAGGTCGATCTGGTCGTCGTTGCCGCCGTCGTCCAGGGAGATCAGGGAATCTTGCTCGCTCATCGGTCTCGTTCGGGGCGCGCCGGGCTGCCGGGGCGGCAGGCACGCCGGGTTCGCTTCAATAGGGGTCGGTGGCGGCCAGTTCCGGTGGCCGGGTGTCCAGTGGCGCCGGCATGTTGCCGCGGCCGGCGGCGCCGCCCGGCGGGCCGGACAGCTCGACCCGCACCCGGCGCGGCACGCTGCGCGGCCCCGCCGCCATGGCCGGCGGCTTGAGCATGGCGTACAGCTGCAGCACGGTCTGCACGTAGTTGCGGGTCTCGCGGTAGTTGGGCACCTGGTTGCCGGCACGCTGCACGGCGCCCTCGCCCGCGTTGTAGGCGGCCAGCGCCAGCTCGAGCTGGCCGGGAAACAGGTCCAGCAGGTAGCGCAGGTAGCGGGTGCCGGCGCGGATGTTGGTGCGCGGGTCGGTCAGCTGCGTCTCGATCGACTGCTTGCGGTCGGTGCCGACACCGTAGCGCTGGGCGGTGGCGGGCATCACCTGCATCAGGCCCACCGCACCCTTGGGCGACACGGCCGCGGCGTCGAAGCCGGACTCGGTGGCGATCACTGCCTGGAGCAGCTCATAGTCGATGCCGTGCGCCCGGGAGGCCTCGCGCAGGTGGTGCTGCACCCGCTTGTAGCCGGGCGAGACCTCGAAGAAGGCGACCAGGCGCGCCGCGCTGCGGGTGGGGACGGCCACCGGCCGCGGCGTGGCGCCGCGGCCGCCCACGCCGTCGGCCGTGTCGAAGCTCTCGCCGCCGCGGAAGAACAGCTCGTAGCGCTCGTCCAGACGCTCGGCGGCGAAATGGGCCACGCCGCGCTCGTCGACGAAACCCCAGACGTCGGCGTGGGCGGCGCCGCTGGCCAGCGCCAGGGCCGCTGCCGCGATGGCCAGGAGGCGCTTCACGCCGGCAACTCCAGCCCCTGCGCCCGCCGGCCCGCGAACTCGGCCTGCAGCATGGCCATGACCACCAGTGAATCGAAGCCGTCCGCGCCGCGCACGCACTCGCGCAGCGTGCCTTCGACAACAAAGCCCTCGCTGTCGTACAGCGCCCTGGCGCGGGCGTTGTGGTGCTTCACGTCCAGCCAGAAGCGGTGCGCGCCCAGGTCGTCGAACGCCACCTTCTTGGCCACCCGCAGCGCCGCGCGCCCGAAGCCCGTGCCCTTGGACTGCACCACCATGCGCTTCAATTCGAGCGACTGGTTGGGGCTCTTGCAACCGATCAGGATCAGGAAGCCGACCGAGGCCAGGTCCGCGCCGCCTTCCACGATGAAGTGGCGGAAGTCCGGAAAGCGGATCGCCGCCTCGTGCTGGGTGCGCTCCCAGGGCGTGATGAACGGCAGGTTGGCCGGATCGCGCTCGATCGAGAGCACGAATTCCAGGTCGCTCTGCATGGTGGGCCGCAGCCGGACACGGGCCGGCGAACGGTTCGTGGCGGCGTCGGTTGCGGGCAGCATGCAGGTGTCCTCGGCGCAGGTCAGACGTCCACTTCGACCGCGTCGCCGTGCAGTTCCATCAGCTCGCGCCGGGCCGCCGCCTCGCCCTTGCCCATCAGCTTGGTGATCAGGCCTTCGGTGCCGGCGAAGTCCCGCTTGCCCAGCTGCACCGGCAGCAGGCGCCGGGTGTCGGGGTTGAGCGTGGTTTCCCACAGCTGTTCCGCGCTCATCTCGCCCAGACCCTTGAAGCGGCTGATGGTCCAGGCGCCTTCCCGCACGCCTTCCTTGCGCAGCTTGTCCAGGATGCGGGTCAGCTCGCCCTCGTCGAGCGCGTATTCCTTGCCGGCCGGCTTCTTGCCGCGCGCCGGCACGTCGACCCGGAACAGCGGCGGCCGCGCCACGTACACGTGGCCGGCCTCGATCAGCTTGGGGAAGTGGCGGAAGAACAGCGTGAGCAGCAGCACCTGGATGTGCGAGCCGTCGACGTCGGCGTCGGACAGGATGCAGACCTTGCCGTAGCGCAGGCCCGACAGGTCGGGCTGGTCGTTCGGGCCGTGCGGATCGACGCCGATGGCGACCGCAATGTCGTGGATCTCGGTGTTGGCGAACAGGCGGTCGCGCTCGACTTCCCAGGTGTTGAGCACCTTGCCGCGCAGCGGCAGGATGGCCTGCGATTCCTTGTCGCGGCCCATCTTGGCGCTGCCGCCGGCCGAGTCGCCCTCGACCAGGAACACCTCGTTGTGCGACAGGTCGCGGCTTTCGCAATCGGTGAGCTTGCCGGGCAGCACCGCCACCCCCGAGCCCTTGCGCTTCTCGACCTTCTGGCCGGCCTTCTGCCGCGTCTGGGCCGCCTTGATCGCCAGCTCGGCCAGCCTCTTGCCGTAGTCGACGTGCTGGTTGAGCCACAGCTCCAGCGCCGGCCGCACGAAGGCGGACACCAGCCGCACGGCGTCGCGCGAATTGAGCCGCTCCTTGATCTGGCCCTGGAACTGGGGGTCCAGCACCTTGGCCGACAGCACGTAGCTGGCGCGGGCGAACACGTCCTCGGGCAGCAGCTTGACGCCCTTGGGCAGCAGCGAGTGCAGCTCGATGAAGCCCTTGACGGCATTGAACAGGCCGTCGCGCAGGCCGCTCTCGTGGGTGCCGCCGGCGCTGGTGGGGATCAGGTTGACGTAGCTCTCGCGCATCGGGTGGCCGTCTTCGGTGAAGGCCACGCACCAGGCCGCGCCCTCGCCTTCGGCGAAGGTCTCGCTGTTGTCGGCGAAGCCCTCGCCCTCGAACAGCGGGATCACCGGGTCGGCCGGCAGGGTCTGCAGCAGGTAGTCGCGCAGGCCGCCCTTGTATTGCCAGCTCTGGCTCTCGCGCGTCTTCTCGTTGACCAGGTAGACCGCCACGCCCGGCATCAGCACCGCCTTGCTGCGCAGCAGGTGCTGCAGCTCGGCCATGGGCAGCTGGCTGGACTCGAAGTACTTGCCGTCGGGCCAGACGCGCACCGTGGTGCCCTGGCGGCGCTCGCCCTCGGCCAGCTTGCGCAGCTTCAGCTCCTCGACCACGTCGCCGCCCGAAAACACGAGGGTGGCGACCTGCCCTTCGCGGTGGCTGGTCACTTCCATGCGCCTGGCCAGCGCATTGGTCACCGACACGCCGACGCCGTGCAGGCCGCCGGAGAAGCTGTAGGCGCCGCCCTTGCCCTTGTCGAACTTGCCGCCGGCGTGCAGCCGGGTGAACACCAGCTCGATCACCGGCGCCTTCTCTTCCGGGTGCAGTCCGAAGGGAATGCCGCGCCCGTCGTCCTCGATGCCGATCGAGCCGTCGGCGTGCAGCGTGACCTTGATGCGCTTGCCGTAGCCGGCCAGCGCCTCGTCCGCGGCGTTGTCCAGCACTTCCTGGATGACGTGCAGCGGGTTGTCGGTGCGGGTGTACATGCCCGGCCGCTGCTTGACCGGCTCCAGTCCCTTGAGGACGCGGATGGAACCTTCGGAGTAGTCGGTGGCGGGGGAGGAACGCGTGGCCATGGGTGGCGGATTGTAGTCGGCGCAACCGCGGCGGCTGTATGGATCCACAGGTCGCCCCGATTGATGAAGCAACTGCATCAATGACGCGCGCCGATTTCATCGGGTTGTCAGGCCGGCGACGGGCGCCTGCCAGGCGGTTTCGCTACAGTCGCGCGATGCATTTTCCCGCCCGTCTGTCCATGCGCCAGGTGCTCTTCTGCGGCGCCGCCGTCGTCACCCTGTCCATGGGCATCCGCCACGGCTTCGGCCTGTGGCTGCAGCCGATCACCCAGGCCCAGGGCTGGACCCGCGAGACCTTCGCCTTCGCCCTGGCGGTGCAGAACCTGGCCTGGGGCCTGTTCGGCGTGTTCGCCGGCATGCTGGCCGACCGCTTCGGCGCGTTCCGGGTGCTGATCGGCGGTGCGGTCCTGTATGCGCTGGGCCTGGTCGGCATGGCCCTGTCGCCCACCCCCTTGCTGTTCGCGCTCACGGCCGGCGTGCTGATCGGCGCGGCCCAGGCCGGCACCACCTACGCCGTGGTGTACGGGATCATCGGCCGGCAGATCGACCCGGCCAGGCGCTCCTGGGCCATGGGCGTCGCCGCCGCCGCCGGCTCGTTCGGCCAGTTCCTGATGGTGCCGGTGGAGGGCTTCCTGATCGGCGGGCTGGGCTGGCAGCAGTCGCTGCTGGTGCTGGCGGCGCTGGTGCTGCTGATCGGGCCGTTCGCCTGGGGCCTGCGCGAGCCGGGCTTCACGGGCGGGGCGCCGGTCCAGCGCGAGCAGACCATCGCGCAGGCCCTGAGGGAGGCCTTCCGGTACCCCAGCTTCCAGCTGCTGATGGCCGGCTACTTCGTGTGCGGCTTCCAGGTGGTGTTCATCGGCGTGCACATGCCCAGCTACCTGAAGGACAAGGGCCTGTCGCCCCAGGTGGCCAGCTATGCGCTGGCGCTGATCGGCCTGTTCAACGTGTTCGGCACCTACGCCGTCGGCGTGCTGGGGCAGAAGCTGGCCCGGCGCAAGATCCTGGCGGCGATCTACTTCGGCCGCTCGATCGCGATCGTGGCCTTTCTCTGGGCGCCGCTGACGCCGATGTCGGTCTACCTGTTCTCGGCGGTGATCGGCCTGCTGTGGCTGTCCACCGTGCCGCCCACCAATGCGACGGTGGCCCAGATCTTCGGCGTGGCCCACCTGTCCATGCTGAGCGGCTTCGTGTTCTTCAGCCACCAGATCGGCTCCTTCATGGGCGTCTGGCTGGGCGGCCTGCTGTACGACCGCACCGGCAGCTACGACATCGTCTGGTGGCTGGCCGTCGCGCTGGGCGTGTTCGCCGCGCTGGTGAACCTGCCCGTGCGCGAGGCGCCCATCCGCCGCGGCCCGCTGCCGCAGCCGGCATGACCATGGCCGCGCGCACCCGCCGACTGCTGGCCTGGAGCGGCGCCCTGGCGGCACTGGCGGCGGTGTTTGCCCTCTACACGCAGCCGCACATCGCGGTGATGCTCGCCGAGCAGATCTGGGCCTGCTTCGGTTGACGCCCGGGCGCTGCGAAGGGCGTCATTCCTGCCTGCGCGGGAACGACGAGGGGAGCGCGGGAATGACGAGGGAGTGCCGCAATGGCAATGGGGAATCTCGCATGAAGACCTACGTGATCACCGGCGCCTCCGATGGCATCGGGGCGGAGCTGGCGCGGCAGATCGCCGCGGCGAAGCAAGGCAATGCGGCGCTGGTGCTGGCCGCCCGCAACCGCGACAAGCTGCAGGAGGTGGCGGCCCAATGCGAGGCCGCGGGCGCCGATGCGCTGGCGGTCACCACCGACGTCACGCAGGAAGCGCAATGCCGGGCCCTCGTCGCGGCGGCGGTCGCCCGGTTCGGCGGCCTAAACTGCCTGGTCAACAACGCCGGCATGTCGGCCCATGCGCTGCTCGAGGACGTCGCCGCCGCCGACCTGGGCTGGTACCAGGACCTGATGGCCGTCAACCTGTGGGGCAGCGTGTGGTGCACGCATGCCGCGCTGCCGCACCTGAAGGCCAGCCGCGGCCAGATCGTCGCGGTCTCGTCGCTGGCCGGGCTGGTCGGCGTGCCGGGCCGCACCGCCTACAGCGCGACCAAGTTCGCCATGACCGGCTTCTTCGAGGCATTGCGCGCCGAGCTCAAGCCGGCCGGGGTGGCCGTGACCCTCGCCTACCCCGGCGTGGTGGACACCGCCATCCGCTTGCGCGGCTACGACGCCCGGGGCCGGCCGGCCGGGCGCAGCGGCCTGAAGGAAGAAGGCGCGATGCCGGTGGACCAGTGCGCCCGGCTGATCCTGCAAGGCATGCAGGCGCGCCGGCGCGAGGTGGTGATGACCACGCGCGGCAAGCTCGGCCGCTTCCTGAAACTGGTCGCTCCTGGTGTCGTGGAAAACATCGCCCTGGCTGCCTTGAAGGACGACGTGCGACCCGGCGCAGCCGCGGCCGGAAAGGCCGGGCCCCTGCCCGGCCAGGGCGGATGAGGATGCAGCACGGCACGCAAGAGCCTTCCGGCTGGATCCGCCGCTGGAGCCACCTGCTGCCCGCGGGCGGCACCGTGCTCGACGTCGCCTGCGGCGCCGGCCGCCACATGCGCTGGCTGGCGCGGCTCGGCCATGCCGTGACCGGCGTCGACCGCGACCCCGACGCCCTCGGTGCCGCCGCCGCCTTCGGCCGCGCGGTGCAGGCCGACATCGAGAACGGTCCCTGGCCCTTCGCCGGGCAGGCCTTCGATGGCGTGGTCGTCACCAACTATTTGTGGCGGCCGCTGTGGCCGACCCTGCTGGGCGCCCTGGCACCCGACGGCGTGCTGCTCTACGAGACCTTTGCCGAGGGCCAGGCCGCCATCGGCAAGCCCTCGCGGCCGGAATTCCTGCTGCGCCACGGCGAGCTGCTGCAGCTGTGCCGCGAGCTGCGGATCGTGGCCTACGAGGACGGCTTCCTCGACGCCCCGCCGCGCTTGGTGCAGCGCATCGCGGCCGTGCGGACGGGCCCTGCGGACGGAAGGGCTCGCCACCGCCTCCAGATAGAATCCGCCATTCCCGAGTGAACCCGACCATGACCCCCATCACCGGCAGCATCGTCGCCCTGGCGACCCCGATGCAGGACGACGGCAGCGTGGACTACCCCACCCTGCGCAAGCTGATCGACTGGCACATCGCCGAAGGCACCGATTGCATCTGCGTGGTGGGCACGACCGGCGAGTCCCCCACCGTCGACGTGGAGGAACACCAGGAGATCATCCGGGTGGCGGTCGACCAGGCCCGCGGCCGCGTGCCCATCATGGCCGGCTGCGGCGCCAACTCCACCCGCGAGGCGATTTCGCTGGCGCGCTACGCCAAGAAGGTCGGCGCCGACTGCCAACTGCAGGTGGTGCCCTACTACAACAAGCCCACCCAGGAAGGCCAGTACCAGCACTTCAAGGCCATCGCCGAGGCGGTGGGCGACCTGCCGATGGTGCTGTACAACGTGCCCGGCCGCACGGTGGCGGACATGCAGCACGAGACGGTGCTGCGCCTGGCCCAGGTGCCCGGCATCGTCGGCATCAAGGAAGCCACCGGCAACATCGAGCGCGCCCAATGGCTGCTGCGCGACAAGCCGGCCGGCTTCGCGGTCTATTCCGGGGACGACCCCACCGCGGTGGCGCTGATGCTGTGCGGCGGGCAGGGCAACATCAGCGTCACGGCCAACGTGGCGCCGCGCCTGATGCACGAGCTGTGCGTGGCGGCGCTGGCCGGCCAGGCGCGCGAGGCCATGGCCATCCAGAACCGGCTGCTGCCGCTGCACCGCAACCTGTTCGTGGAAGCCAACCCGATCCCGCTGAAGTGGGCGATGGCGCGCCTGGGCCTGTGCGGCCCGGCGCTGCGCCTGCCCATGACCCCCCTGGCACCCGCCTGGCACGCACCGGTTGAAGCCGCCCTGCGCTCGACCGGCCTGCTGGCCTGATTTCCCACCAAAAGGACCCCAAGACGTGAAGCGATTTGCAAAGCTGGGCGTGCTGGCCGCCTGCGCCGCACTGGCGGCGTGCTCGATCCTGGAGAACGACCGGATCGACTACAAGTCGGCCAGCAAGGGCGCGACGCTGGAAGTGCCGCCCGACCTCACCCAGCTCGCGCGCGACTCGCGCTACCAGGTGCCGGGGGGGCCGGTCACGGCCAGTTCCTACCAGGTGGGCCAGGCAGCGCCGGGCGTGCCGACGGCGGCCAACACGGTCGGCGACGTGCGCATCGAGCGCGCCGGCGACAAGCGCTGGCTGGTGGTCAACCGCCCGGCCGACCAGCTCTGGGGCCCGGTGCGCGACTTCTGGCAGGAAAACGGCTTCCTGCTGGCGATGGACCAGGCCAACCTGGGCATCATGGAAACCGATTGGGCCGAGAACCGCGCCAAGATCCCGCAGGACTTCATCCGCAGCACCCTGGGCAAGTTGCTCGACTCGGTCTATTCCACCGCCGAGCGCGACCGCTTCCGTACCCGCTTCGAGCGCACCCCCGGCGGCGGCACCGAGATCTTCATCAGCCACCGCGGCATGGTCGAGGTCTACAGCAACACCCAGAAGGACCAGACGGTGTGGCAGCCGCGCCCGGCCGACCCGGAGCTGGAAACCGAGTTCCTGCGCCGGCTGATGGTGAAGCTGGGCGTGCCGCAGGAGCAGTCCAAGGCCTTGGTGGCCGCCGGCGCCGTCAAGCCCATCGCACGGGTGGCCTCCGTCGACAGCAAGCCGGTGGTGCAGATCGACGAAGGCTTCGATCGCGCCTGGCGCCGCGTCGGCCTGGCGCTGGACCGCACCGGCTTCACGGTGGAAGACCGCGACCGCAGCCAGGGCACCTATTTCGTGCGCTACGTCCCGCCCAACCCGGACAAGAAGGAGCCGGGCTTCCTGGGCAAGCTGCTGAACTTCGGCCGCGGCGACAAGACCGAGGCGCCGCTGAAGTACCGCATCGCCGTGCGCAGCCAGGGCGAGTCCACCACCGTGTCGGTGCTCGACGCCCAGGGCGCGCCCGAGGCATCGGCCAACGCGCAGCGGATCGTCCAGGTCATTGCCGACGACCTGAAGTAAGTACAGGATTCCAGGCCGGCGCTGCCGGCCTCGTCCTTGCGTCGCACGCGCCTTCTTCCCCGATCAGGATGTTGCGTTTCAAGAGCCTGGGCAGCGGCAGCTCGGGCAACGCCACCGTCGTCCAGGCGCGCAGCGGCAGCACCACCAGCCACCTGCTGGTCGATTGCGGGCTGGGCATCCGCCAGCTCGACAAGCGGCTCGGCCAGGCCGGCATGCTGGCCGAGCAGATCGACGCCATCTTCATCACCCACGAGCACGCCGACCACATCGGCTGCGCACGCTCGCTGGCGCTGCGCGAACGGATCCCGGTGTGGATGTCCGAGGGCACCTGGCTGGGGCTGGGGCAGCCCGATTTCGACGGCCTGCTGCGCATCGCCGGGGACTCGGCGAGCTTTGAAGTCGGCGCCCTGCAGGTGCGCCCCTTCACCGTGCCGCACGACGCGCGCGAGCCGCTGCAACTGGCCTGCACCGACGGTGCCACGCAGCTGGGCGTGCTGACCGACCTGGGCCACGCCACCGCGCACGTGCTGGAGCAACTGGCCGGCTGCGCCACCGTGCTGCTGGAGTGCAACCACGACCCGCAGCTGTTGCAAGGCGGCTCCTACCCCTGGTTCCTGAAGAAGCGCGTGGCCGGCGACTGGGGCCACCTGGCCAACGAGGAGGCCGCCGCGATCGCGCAGGCGCTGCTCGGGCGGGGGCTGCGGCAGGTGGTGGCGGCGCATCTGAGCGAGCAGAACAACCGCCCCGAACTGGCGCGTGCCGCGCTGGAAGCGGCCCTGGGCACGGCGGTCGAGGTGCACATCGCCGACGGGCCCAGCGGCAGCGGCTGGCTGGCCGCCTGAGGCTCCTCGCCCCATGCAAAAAGCCGCCCGAAGGCGGCTTTTCAGCGAGCGCGAAGCGCTTACTTGCTGGCGCCGGACGCAGCCGGAGCAGCAGCGGGCGCAGCGCTGGAAGCGCCGGCAGCCGGAGCGGCAGCGGCGTCGGAAGCGGCTGCAGCCGGAGCGGCAGCAGGAGCGCTGGCCTCGGCGGCGGGGGCCGGAGCCGGGGCGGGCGCAGCAGCCGGCGCGGGAGCGGGAGCCGGCGCTTCGGTCTTGCCGCAAGCGGCCAGGGCCACGGCCGCCACCAGCGACGCCAGGACGAGCGATTTCTTCATTTGGATGATCCTTTGGGAATGGTTCGAATTTCCGGAAATTGCCGCGCGACCCCAGTTGGCGCGCTGCATGAACAGTTGGCACTCGAGCTCCGCCTGCTCAATCAAAAATTATAGGTCGAAGCCCCGGAATCCGAATCTAACCCCTGACGCGAAAAGGCCTCACAACCCGAGCGTGCTGGCGGGAAACGCGGGGGTGCTCTTCTGCAGCCATTCGCCGAGCGTTTCGCGCAAGGCCAGCCGGCGCTCCGGCTCGCTGCCGCTGACCCCGATGCAGCGCGGCAGGTCCAGGCGCTGCATCGCCCAGGCCGGGCTCCAGATCGCGCTGGGCAGCTCCTGCTCGTCGGCCGTCGGGCAGGCACGCGCCTCGATGACGTGGGCCCAGGTCTGCCGCCAGCTGACGAAGCGGGCATGCCGGCGCGGCACTTCGTCCCAGCGGCGCGCCAGCAGCACGCAGCGGCGACCGGCGGCCGACCAGGCCTGCAGTGATTGGGCCACCACCCGCTCGCCCAGCGGCCAGTCGGCGAAAGACGGGTCGGCCAGCACGATCTCGCGCCAGCCCTCGCGCGCGGCCGCGGCCAGCGCGTCGCGCACGAGCTGGGCGAAGGCGATGCGGCCCTCGAAGCGTCCCTGCGGCAGCGCGGGCGCTTCTGTCACGCCACCCCTTCGTGCGCCCAGCCGGCCTCGCACCAGGCCGCCAGCAGTTGCAGGGCTTCGTCGCTGGCGCGCGCCAGCTCGGCCGGCCCCAGCTGGCGCTCGTCGGCCAGTCTGCGCATCAGCCGCGCGTCGGGCCCCGAGGCGTGCCAGCTCTCGCCGTTGATGAACAGGTGGCGGCCGTCGTACAGCATGCGGGTGCGGCGATCCAGCCGCAGCGAGCGCCAGGCGCGCGGCGCCGCACCGGCGTCGAACCAGACGTCGGGCTTGGGCTCGCTCAGGTACTCGCCCAGCGCGCGCGGCAGCGCCTGCGGGTCCTTCAGCGCAGCGCGCAGCGCTTCCTGGGCGAAGCGCTGCAGTTCGGCCGGGACCTCGCCGGCCGCGCGCACGGCACTCTGGCCGGGATCGCGGTAGACCGTCTCGCCGGTGCGCCCCGCCTCCTCGTCGGCCAGACGCAGCAGCAGCTCGCGCGCCAGCTCGGCGCGCTGCGGCGAGCGAAAGCCGATCGAGTACGTCTGGCACTCGCCCTCGGCGATGCCGTCGTGCGCGTAGCGCGGCGGCAGGTACAGCATGTCGCCGGGCTCCAGCAGGTACTCTTCCTCCGGCTCGAACGCGGCCAGGATCTTCAGCGGCACGCCGGGCTGCAGCGAGAAGTCCTTCTGCCGGCCAATGCGCCAGCGCCGCCGGCCCTGGGCCTGCAGCAGGAACACGTCGTAGCTGTCGAAGTGCGGGCCGACGCCGCCACCGTCGCTGGCGTAGCTGATCATCAGGTCATCCAGCCGCGCCTGCGGCACGAAGCGGAACCGTTGCAGCAGCTCGTGCGCGGCATCGAGGTGCAAGTCGACGCCCTGCACCAGTAGCGTCCAGCCGGGGCGCGACAGCGGCGGCAGGGCGCGGCGCGTGAAAGGGCCGCGGCGCAGGCTCCAGCCACCGCCGCCGCGCTGTTCCACCACCCGCGACTCCACGTCTTCGCGCGCGGCGAGGGCAAACAGTTCGTTGCGCGCCAGCAGCGGGCGGAAGTCCGGCACCGCGCCGCGCACCAGCAGCGGCTTGCGCTGCCAGTGGCGCTTCATGAACTGGCGGGGGGAGAGGCTGCCGAGCAGCGGCGTGGAAAGGTGGACGTCCATCAGGTCAGGCGAGAGCTGCGAGAATTCTCGCCCATGCAAGTCACCCCGCAATGCGTCGTCGCGCTGACCTGGACGCTCAAGGACACCTTGGGCGACGAACTGGACGTGCTGTCCGAGCCGGTGGAGTTCCTGGTGGGCGGCGACGACCTGCTGGCGCGCATCGAGGAGGCGCTGCAAGGCCACGACCCGGGCGACCGGCTCGACCTGCACCTGGAGCCGGAAGACGCCTTCGGCGACTACGACGACCAGCTGGTGTTCCTGGAGGCGCGCGCCCTGTTCCCCGCCGAACTGGAGGAAGGCATGACCTTCGAGGGCCTGCCGCCCGGCACCAACCCGCAGGCGCCGCGCGACCGGCTCTTTACCGTCACCGAGATCTACCCCGAGCACGTGGTGCTCGACGGCAACCACCCGCTGGCCGGCATCGCGCTGCGCCTGCACCTGAAGGTGGAGGGCGTGCGCGAGGCGACCGAGGAGGAGATCGGCCGCGGATCGGCGGGAACGGGCTTCTTCCGCGTGCAGGGCGCCTGACCGTCACGCCCGTGTCGGGGCGGGCTCGACCCGCCGCCCCGCCCGATCCCGACGGGCTTTACGACCGGTAGATCACCCCGTTTTCCACGCGCACGCGGTCGCCCACCCGCAGGTCGCCCAGCGCGCCGACTTCGTAGGTTCGCCATTGGCCCTGGTCGGTCTGCACCGTGACGCGGTAGGCCGGCCCGGCCGCGCCGGCGGCCGCGGTGTTCTCCTGCCGCTGGCCCATCTGGTTGCCGATGACCGCGCCGGCCGCGCCGCCCAGCACCGTGGCGGCGCTGCGGTTGTCGCCGGAATTGATGTGCTTGCCGGCCACGTTGCCGACCACGGCACCGATGATGCCGCCCACCACCGCGTTGCGCGCGCTGGGGTTGGTGGCGCTGGTGGCACCCATCTGCACCGTCTGGATGTCGGTCACGCGACCCCACTCGGTGCCTTGCGGCACCGTCTGCGCCGTGGTCGCGCCCGGGTAGGTGGTGCTGGGCGCCGTGCTCACGCCCGGATAGACCGGCGTGCTGGGATAGGTGGCGACCGGCTGCGTCGGGTTGGTGCCGCAGGCGGCCAGTCCGGCCGCGACGACGGTCGCGCCGGCCAGGGTGAAGAAGCGGTTGCGCATGGAACTCTCCTGGTGATGCAGACTTGGCGCAGCCGAGGCGCGCCCCGTGCTTTTCATTACAAGCAGTCCGGCGCCCCGCCGGCCGCCGCCGTTGCCGCGCCTGGCTGTAGGAAGCCGCGGGAGAGGCTGTAGGAGCTCGTCCGTCATGCCGGCGGAACCCACCCGAGTCGGGTCCCGGCGACCGCCGGAACCCGGGCGTGCGTGGCGCCGCCGGGCGCCCAGGCTCAACCCTTGCCGGTCGAGCCGTAGCCGTTTTCGCCGCGCTGGGTGGCGGGAAACTCGTCGACCACGTTGAACTGCGCCTGCACCACGGGCACCACCACCAGCTGCGCCAGCCGCTCCATCGGCTGCAGCGTGAACGGCGTGCCGCTGCGGTTCCAGCAGCTGACCATCAGCTGGCCCTGGTAGTCGCTGTCGATCAGGCCGACCAGGTTGCCCAGCACGATGCCGTGCTTGTGGCCGAGCCCCGAGCGCGGCAGGATCAGGGCGGCATGGCCCGGATCCTTCAGCCAGATCGCGATGCCGGTGGGCACCAGCTTCCAGTCGTTGGGTGCCAGCTCGAGCGGCTGCTCGATGCAGGCGCGCAGGTCCAGGCCGGCACTGCCGGGCGTGGCATAGGTGGGCAACTGGTCCGCCATGCGCGGATCCAGGATCTTGACGTCGACTTTCATGCGGGAAGGTTGCCGGGCAGCCGGCGTGCGATTTCGGCGATCAGCATTCGGGCCAGCTGCAGCTTGGGCGCGCGCGGCAGTTCCTGCTCGCCGTGCTCGTCCACCAGCAGCAACTGGTTGTCGTCCTGACCGAAGGTGAGCGGGCCGATGTTGCCGGCCAGCAGCGGAATGCCCTTGCGGGCGCGCTTGGCGCGCGCATGGGCCAGCAGGTCGTGGCTCTCGGCGGCGAAGCCGACGCAGAACAGCGCGCCGCTGCGCGCCCGCTCGCCCTGCGCCACGGTCTGCAGGATGTCGGGGTTCTCGGTGAACGCCAGCACCGGCGCCTGGCCGGAGCCGTCCTTCTTGATCTTCTCGCCGGCTTCGCTGGCCGGGCGCCAGTCGGCCACCGCGGCGGTGGCCACGAAGACGTCGGCCTCGGGCACGGCGGCCAGCGTGGCCTGCAGCATCTGGCGCGCCGAGGTCACGTCCACCCGCTGCACGCCGCGCGGCGTGGACAGGTGCACCGGGCCGGCCACCAGCGTGACCTGAGCGCCGGCCTCGCGCGCCGCCCGCGCGATGGCGAAGCCCATCTTGCCGGACGAGTGGTTGGTGATGCCGCGGATCGGGTCCATGGCTTCGAAGGTGGGGCCGGCCGTGACCACCACCCGCTGGCCGCGCAAGGGCTTGGGCTGCAGGAAGGCGGTGATGTCCTCCAGCAGCTCGGCCGCCTCCAGCATGCGGCCGTCGCCGGTCTCGCCGCAGGCCTGGTCGCCGCTGCCCACCCCCAGCACCGTGGCGCCGTCCTGCGCCACCTGGGCCAGGTTGCGCCGGGTGGCCGGGTGGGCCCACATCTCGCGGTTCATGGCCGGCGCCAGCAGCAGCGGCACGCGGCCGATCGGGCGTGCCAGGCACATCAGGCTGAGCAGCTCGTCGGCCCGTCCCAGCGCCAGCTTGGCGATGAAATCGGCGCTGCACGGCGCGACCACGATCGCATCGGCCTCGCGCGACAGGTTGATGTGGGCCATGTTGTTGGCCTCGCGCCCGTCCCACTGCGAGGTGTAGACCGGCTGGCCGGACAGGGCCTGCATCGTCACCGGGGTGATGAATTGCGCGGCGGCTTCGGTCATCACCACCTGCACGGCGGCGCCTTCCTTGACCAGCGCCCGGCACAGTTCGGCCGCCTTGTAGCAGGCGATGCCGCCGGTCAGTCCGAGCACGAGTCGCTTGCCCTGCAGGTCGTTCATGGCGCGAGTGTAAGCGGCGGCCCTTCCCTATAATCCTGCTTTACCACCACCATTCGGAAGCGCGCCCTTCCGATCGACATGACCAAATTCGTCTTCGTCACCGGCGGTGTGGTGTCCTCCCTGGGCAAGGGAATCGCCTCAGCCTCCCTCGCTGCGATCCTCGAATCGCGGGGCCTCAAAGTCACCCTGATCAAGCTCGACCCGTACATCAACGTGGATCCGGGCACGATGTCGCCGTTCCAGCACGGCGAGGTGTTCGTCACCGACGACGGCGCCGAGACCGACCTGGACCTGGGCCACTACGAACGCTTCGTGACCACCCGCATGGGCAAGGTCAACAACTTCACCACCGGCCGGATCTACCAGTCGGTGCTGGAGAAGGAACGCCGCGGCGACTACCTGGGCAAGACCGTGCAGGTGATCCCGCACGTCACCAACGAGATCCAGGAGTTCATCCAGCGCGGCGCGCACGTCGGCGAGCCCGATGCGGCCGACGTCGCGATCGTGGAGATCGGCGGCACGGTGGGCGACATCGAATCGCTGCCGTTCCTGGAGGCCGCCCGCCAGATGAGCCTGCGGCTGGGCGCCAACCAGACGGCGTTCGTGCACCTGACCTACGTGCCGTTCATCGCCGCTGCCGGCGAGCTCAAGACCAAGCCGACCCAGCACACCGTGCAGAAGCTGCGCGAGATCGGCATTTCGGCCGATGCGCTGCTGTGCCGCGCCGACCGCCGGATCCCCGAGGAAGAGCGCGCCAAGATCTCGCTGTTCACGAATGTTCCCGAATGGGGCGTGATCTCCATGTGGGACGTGGACACCATCTACAAGGTGCCGCGCATGCTGCACGAGCAGGGCCTGGACGGGCTGATCTGCGACAAGCTGCGCCTGAACACGCCGCCGGCCAGCCTCAAGCGCTGGGACGACCTGGTGCACGAGGTCGAGCACCCGCGAGGCGAGGTCACCATCGCCATGGTCGGCAAGTACGTGGACCTGTCGGACAGCTACAAGTCGCTGAACGAGGCGCTCAAGCACGCCGGCCTGAAGAACCACGTGCGGGTGAAGATCGAGTACCTCGACTCCGAGGCGCTCACGCCCGCCAGCGTCAAGCAGCTCGCCCAGTACGACGCGGTGCTGGTGCCCGGCGGCTTCGGCAAGCGCGGCGTCGAGGGCAAGATCGCCGCCGCCCGCTTCGCCCGCGAGAACCAGGTGCCCTACCTGGGCATCTGCCTGGGCATGCAGGTCGCCACCATCGAGTACGCGCGCCACGTGGCGGGGCTGAAGGACGCCAACAGCACCGAGTTCGAACCCGCCACCCCGCATCCGGTGATCGCGCTGATCACCGAATGGCAGGATGCCGACGGCACCGTCAAGACGCGCAACGAGCAGTCCGACCTGGGCGGCACCATGCGCCTGGGTGCGCAGAGCTCCGACGTGGCCCAGGGCACGCTGGCGCACCGGATCTACGGCGACGTGGTCAACGAGCGCCACCGCCACCGCTACGAGGCCAACGTGCACTACCTCGACCGCCTGCGCGAAGCCGGCCTGGTGATCTCCGCCCTCACCCAGCGCGAGCACCTGACCGAGATCGTCGAGCTGCCGCAGGAGGTGCACCCCTGGTTCATGGGCGTGCAGTTCCACCCCGAGTTCAAGTCCACCCCCTGGGACGGCCACCCGCTGTTCAACGCCTTCGTCAAGGCCGCGCTGGACCACCAGGCGCAGCAGCGCGAAGCCGGCGGCAACAAGCTCAAGGTGGTTGCCTGATGAAATGCGCATGCAAGTTGACGCGCAGGAGCTGAAATGAGGTTGTGCGGCTTCCAAGCGGGCCTGGACAGGCCCTTTTTCTTGATCGCCGGCCCCTGCGTGGTCGAAAGCGAGCAGCTGCAGATGGACACGGCCGGGCAGCTGAAGGAGATCACCGCCTCGCTGGGCATCCCGTTCATCTTCAAGAGCAGCTACGACAAGGCCAACCGCTCCTCCGGCGCCAGCTTCCGCGGTCCCGGCATGTCGCGCGGGCTGGAAATCCTGGCCAAGGTGAAGCAAGAGCTGCAGTTGCCCATCCTCACCGACGTGCACACCGAGGCCGAGATCCCCGAGGTGGCGAAGGTGGTCGACGTGCTGCAGACGCCGGCCTTCCTGTGCCGCCAGACCGACTTCATCCGCGCCGTGGCGCAGTCGGGCAAGCCGGTCAACATCAAGAAGGGCCAGTTCCTGGCGCCGCACGAGATGAAGAACGTCATCGACAAGGCCCGCGCCGCCGCGCGCGAGAAGGGCCTGCCGGAGGACAGCTTCATGGCCTGCGAGCGCGGCGCCAGCTTCGGCTACAACAACCTGGTGTCGGACATGCGGTCGCTCGCAATCCTGCGCGAGACCGGCGCGCCGGTGGTGTTCGACGCCACCCACTCGGTGCAGCTGCCCGGCGGCCAGGGCACCAGCTCGGGCGGCCAGCGCGAGATGGTGCCGGTGCTGGCGCGCGCCGCCGTCGCGGTCGGCGTGGCCGGCCTGTTCATGGAAACTCACCCGGACCCGGCCAAGGCCCTGTCCGACGGCCCCAATGCCGTGCCTTTGAAGCACATGAAGGCCCTGCTGGAGACGCTGCTCGCGCTCGACCAGGTCACCAAGAAGAACGGGTTCCTCGAGAACGATTTCGGCGCCTGAGCGCCCAGGAAGAAGACCCATGCCCGCGTCCTACGTCATCGTCGACATGAACATCTCCGACCCGGAGCGCTACAAGGAATACATGGCGCGCGCGCCGGAAGCGGTGAAGGCTTTCGGCGGCGAGTACCTGGTGCGCGGCGGCCGCCACGAAACCATGGAAGGCAACTGGAAGCCGGGCCGCATCGCCATGCTGCGCTTTCCCAGCTACGAGCAGGCCAAGGCCTTCTACGACGGCGAGCAGTACACCCAGGCCCGCGCCATGCGCGCCGGCGCCACCGCGTTCTTCAACATGGTGCTGGTCGAAGGCGTCGCCGCGCCGGTCTGATCACCAAATTCCGAAAACCCGAGAGAAGCAGAAATGAGTGCAATCGTTGACATCGTCGGCCGCGAGATCCTGGACTCGCGCGGCAACCCCACCGTGGAATGCGACGTGCTGCTGGAATCCGGCACCATGGGCCGCGCGGCCGTGCCCTCGGGCGCGTCCACCGGCTCGCGCGAGGCGATCGAGCTGCGCGACGGCGACAAGGACCGCTACCTGGGCAAGGGCGTGCTGCGCGCGGTGGAGCACGTCAACACCGAGATCTCCGAGGCCGTGCTGGGCCTGGACGCCTCCGAGCAGGGCTTCCTGGACAAGACCCTGAGCGACCTGGACGGCACCGAGAACAAGAGCAAGCTGGGCGCCAACGCCATGCTGGCCGTGTCCATGGCCGTGGCGCGCGCCGCCGCGGAGGAGTCGGGCCTGCCCCTGTACCGCTACTTCGGCGGCATGAACGGCTGCCAGCTGCCGGTGCCGATGATGAACGTGGTCAACGGCGGCGCCCACGCCAACAACAACCTCGACCTGCAGGAGCTGATGATCATCCCGGTCGGGGCGCCCAGCTTCCGCGAGGCGCTGCGCTACGGCGCCGAGGTGTTCCATGCCTTGAAGAAGATCATCCACGACAAGGGCATGAGCGTCGCGGTGGGCGACGAAGGCGGCTTCGCGCCCAACGTCGAGAACCACGAGGCGGCCATCGGCATGATCCTGCAGGCGATCGAGGCCGCCGGCTACCGGCCGGGCGAGCAGATCGCGCTGGGCCTGGATTGCGCCTCCAGCGAGTTCTACCGCGACGGCAAGTACCACCTGGGCGCCGAGGGCCAGGTGCTGGAAGCCGGCGCCTGGGGCGACATCCTGGCCGGCTGGTGCGACAAGTTCCCGATCATCAGCATCGAGGACGGCATGGCCGAGGGCGACTGGGACGGCTGGCGCCAGCTGACCGACAAGCTGGGCTCGCGCGTGCAGCTGGTGGGCGACGACCTGTTCGTCACCAACACCAAGATCCTGAAGGAAGGCATCGACAAGAAGATCGCCAACTCCATCCTCATCAAGATCAACCAGATCGGCACCCTGACCGAGACCTTCGCCGCCATCGAGATGGCCAAGCGCGCCAACTACACGGCCGTGATCAGCCACCGCTCGGGCGAGACCGAGGACAGCACCATCGCCGACATCGCGGTTGGCACGAATGCCGGCCAGATCAAGACCGGCTCGCTGTCGCGCTCGGACCGCATGGCCAAGTACAACCAGCTGCTGCGCATCGAGGAAGACCTGGGCGACATCGCGCAGTACCCCGGCCGCGCGGCCTTCTACAACCTCCGGTAGCGCCCCGCGCGCCAGCGGACCACGGCCATGTCCTCCCGCCTCGTCCCCGCCCTGCTGCTTGCGCTGCTGGCCATCGTGCACGCGCAACTGTGGTTCGGGCGGGGCAGCGTGGGCAGCGTCGGCGAGATGCAGCGCAGGCTGCAGCAGCAGAAGGCCGCCAACGCCCAGGCCCAGCAGGCCAACGAGCGGCTGGCGGCCGAGGTGCGCGACCTGCAGGAAGGCCTGCAGATGGTCGAGGAGAAGGCGCGCGCCGAACTGGGCATGGTCCGGCCCAACGAAATCTTCGTCAACGTCGTGGCACCCAAGTAGGGCTGCGCGGCCTGGAGAGTGGCCGCCGCACGGCGCGGCGGGCGAGCTGATGCCCGAATTCCTGTTCCTGTCCGCGTTCGACCTGGGCGGCTCGCCGGTGACCTGGCTCGAGCTGGTGGCGGTGGTGCTGTCGCTCGCCATGGTGGGCTTCAACATCCGCGAGATCCACTGGGGGTGGCCGCTGGCCATCGGCGCCTCGCTGCTGTACTTCCTGCTGTTCTGGCGCCACCGCCTGTACGGCGAGGCCTGGCTGCAGATCGTGTTCGCCGTGGTCGGGCTGTGGGGCTGGCTGCAGTGGCTGCGCGGCAAGGGGCGCGACGGCGCGCCGCTGCGGGTGCACCGGCTCAGCCCCGCCGGCTGGGCCGTCTCGCTGCTCGCCCTGGCGATCGCCTGGCCGGCCCTCGGCTGGGTGCTGAGGTCCTGGACCGACACCGACGTGCCCTGGTGGGACGCCTTCCCGACCTCGCTCAGCCTGGTCGGCCAGGTGCTGCTGGGTCGCAAGCTGCTGGAGAACTGGCTGGCCTGGATCGTGGTCAACGCGGTCAGCGTGGCGCTGTTCGCCTACAAGTCGCTGTGGCTGACCGCGGGCCTGTACGTGGTCTTCATCCTGCTGAGCATCGTCGGCTGGCGGGCCTGGCGGGCGCGGGTGGCGGCATGAAGATCGCGTTGCTGGGCGCCGAGAGCACCGGCAAGACGGACCTGTCGTTGCGCATGGCCGCTGCCCTGCGCGCCCGTGGGCACCGCGTCGCCGTCGTGCCCGAGGTGCTGCGCGAATGGTGCGTGCGCGAAGGCCGCACGCCGCGCCCCGAGGAGCAGTTGCCGATCGCCCGGGAGCAGGAGCAGCGCGTCGACGCCGCGGCAATGGCGGCGGACATCGTGATCGCCGACACCACGGCGCTGATGGTGGCGGTCTACAGCGCCATGCTGTTCGACGACGGCACCCTGTACCGCTTCGCGCTGGAGCGCCAGCGCGGCTACGGCCTCACGCTGGTCACCGGCCTGGACCTGCCCTGGGTGGCCGACGGCCTGCAGCGTGACGGCCCGCACGTGCGCGAGCCGGTCGATGCGCTGGTGCGCGAGGGCCTGCACAAGGCCGGCGTGCCGTACCGAGTGGTCTACGGCAGCGGGGAGGAGCGCACGCGCAATGCGCTGGCGCCGGTGCTGGCCGCGCTGGGCCAGCCGCCGGCGAACAGCGCGCCGGTTCGCTGGAAATGGGTCTGCGACACCTGCAGCGACCCCGACTGCGAGCACCGGCTGTTCAAGCTGGGGGGCTGACCCTCACTGCACCACCGAGGTCACCGGCGGCTGGTCGCCGGGACTCGCGAACAGCTGCGCGGCGTCCACCGCATCGAAGCGGTACTGCTGCCCGCAGAAATCGCAGCCGACCTCGATGCCGCCCTGCTCCTCGACGATGCTGTCAGCCTCCTGCCGGCCCAGGCTGCGGATCATGTTGGCCACCCGGTCGCGGCTGCAGGTGCAGGCGAAGTGCGGCACCTGCGCCGGGAAACGCATCATCCGCTCCTCCCAGAACAGCCGGCGCAGGACCGTGTCCGCATCGAGCTCCAGCAGCTCGTCGCGCTTGAGGCTGGCGGCCAGCACCGCGATGCGGTTGTAGTGCTCGTTCAGCCCGATCTCGTCCTCGTCCGCCGTGCTCACCAGGGATCCGGCCAGGTTGCCCTCGCCTTCCAGCGGCAGCCGCTGGATCAGCAGGCCGGCGGCCACCTTGGCGTCGGCCGCCAGCACCAGGGTGGTGTCGAGCTGCTCCGATTTCAGCATGTAGTGCTGCAGCACGTCGCTGAGCCGCTCGATCTTCTCGCCGCGGTCGCCGTGCAGCGGCACCACGCCCTGGTAGGGCTGCTGGCCCGGCAGCTTGTCGCGCGGGTCCAGCGTGATGGCGCAGCGGCCCTTGTTGTGCACGTTCACCAGGTCGGGCAGGCGATCGGCCACCTGCACCTCGCCCAGCACCTTGGCCGTGACGCGCAGGCCCAGGTCATGCTGCACCTCGGCCACCGCCACCTTGACCGGCCCGTCGCCGAACACCTGCAGCACCAGCGCGCCATTGAACTTGATGTTGGACTGCATCAGCACGCCGGCCGCCGCCATCTCGCCCAGCAGCTCGGCCACCGGCGGCGGCCAGGCCCCGGTGGTGCTGTTGGCCTGGCGGCGCGCCAGGATCTCGGTCCAGGCGTCGGTCAGGCGCACCAGCGCACCGCGTACGGGCAGGCCCTCGAAGATGAATTTGTGGAGTTCCGACATGCAAAAAGAAGACCCAAACCGCGGCAGATGGCGGTCAGCCGATCTTCTTCAAGCCCCTGGCGAAGCGCCGGCTGTTGGCCACGTAACCCTGCGCATTCAGCGCCAGCTTGGCCGCGGCGGCCTCGTCCAGCGTGCGCACCACCTTGGCGGGCGCCCCGATGATCAGCGAGTTGTCCGGGAACTCCTTGCCTTCGGTCACGACGCTGCCGGCGCCCACGATGCAGTTGCGGCCGATCTTCGCGCCGTTGAGCACCACCGCCTGGATGCCGATCAGCGTGTTGTCGCCGACCGTGCAGCCGTGCAGCATGACCTGGTGCCCCACCGTGACGTCGTCGCCGATGCTCAGCGGCACGCCTTCGTCGGCATGCAGCACGCAGGCGTCCTGGATGTTGGTGCGGTTGCCGATGCGGATGGTTTCCGTGTCGCCGCGGATCACGGTGTTGAACCAGACGCTGGCGTCGGTGCCGAGTTCGACGGTGCCGATCACCTGTGCGCTGTCGGCGACCCAGGCGCCTTCGCCCAGCCGCGGCGCGGCGCCATCGAGTTCATAAAGGGCCATGGAAGGGTTTGAAGTCCTGAAAACCTAGAATTGTAGGGATGCGTACGGCGCGACAAGAGGCCCTGGCTGTGCTGTTGCAGCCGCGGCCGCAAGACAAGGCGGAGATGGCGCGCGCGCTGCGCGTCGATGGCGATCTCGGCGAGGACGAAGCGCTCGCCGAGCCGCCCGGCCTCCCCGGCCGACCCGCGCGACCCCGGCTGGTGGCGCCCAGCGAGCTGAAGCAGCGCTCGGTGCACACGCCCGAAGGCCGCGCCGCGCTGGTCCATGCGCTGGCCCACATCGAGCTCAACGCCATCGACCTGGCCGCCGACATCGTCTGGCGCTTCGCCGGCATGCCGCCGCTGTTCTACCGCCAGTGGATCGCCATCGCGCAGGAGGAAGCGCTGCACTTCCAGATGCTGCGCGAGCACCTGCAATCGCTCGGCCACGACTACGGCGACTTCCCGGCGCACAACGGGCTGTGGGAGATGGCCGAGAAGACGAAGCACGACCTGCTGGCACGGCTGGCGCTGGTGCCGCGCACCCTGGAGGCGCGTGGCCTGGATGCCTCGCCGCCCATCCGGGCCAAGCTGATGCAGGCCGGCGACCGGCGCGGCGCCGCCATCCTGGACATCATCCTGCGCGACGAGATCGGCCATGTCGCCGTGGGCAACCACTGGTACCGCACGCTGTGCACCGGGCGCGGCCTGGATCCGGTGCCGGCCTATGCGGAACTCGCGGCGCGCTACGGGGCACCTCGCCTGCGCGGGCCCTTCAACCTCGAGGCGCGGCGCTCGGCCGGCTTCGACGAAGCCGAACTCGCGGCCCTTCGCTAGCGTCTCGCCCGCTGCATCACCGGCGATGGCCACGGGGACGTTGCGCCGCTGCCCCAGCCGCAGGCGGGCGCCGGCCGGGCGTGCCAGTCCCGATTCACGGCCGCGCCGTTCCGCAGTACAAGGCCTCATCCGTGAGTCCTTGCAAGAAAGGGGGCCGGCGATGGGCAAGTCCGATCGTGAGCGCAGGCACCGCGCCAACCTGGAGCGCATCAACCGCATCCAGCAGGTGGTGGGCCGCGGCGACTGCATGCGGGTCGATCACGAAGGCACGCTGCTGGAGCGGGCGCGCCTGATGGCCGACGAGTACCGATCGCACCAGGCCACCGAAGCCGGCCTGCTGGCGTTCGCTCGCCTGCTGCGGGTGGCCGAAGAGCAGGTCTCGCCGCACGCGCGCGACGTGGCGGTCTTCATCTCCGCCGTCTGGAGCAACCAGCCGCTGCCGATCGCCACGCTGCGCGGGCTGGACATCGCCACCGGCGACGACATGCTGGCGGTGCTGGACGCCTGGCGGTTCGCCCGGCTCAACCTGGTCGAACACGTCGAAGGCGGGCCGCGACGCGTGGCCCACGTGGTCGGCCGCTGGCTGCCTAGGCTCGCGCCGGCCCCGGCAGCACCCTGAAGCCGGCCGCGGCCAGCGCCAGCATCAGCGCGATGGCGCCGAGCACCGCCTGGTAGGTCTCGACCTGCCAGGCCGGCGCGGCCGCCGCCACCAGCCCGGTGAGCCACTGCACCAGCGCCACGCCCAGGAACAGCGCCATCGTGAAGACCGCCATCGCGCGCCCGATCATCCGCGCCGGGTAGGCCGATCGCACGTCGGCGTACTGCAGCACGATGTAGCCCGCCACCAGGCTCATGACGATGCTCACCACCACGTCGACCGCGGCCTGCCGGTTGAAGGCCATCGCCGCATACATGGCCGCCACCAGCAGGGTGTAGCCGACCAGCCAGCGACGGCGCAGCGCCTCGCCGGGGTCGAGCCGGCCGAACAGCGGCGGCCCCAGCATGCCCATGACGGACACGGCCAGCGCCACGTGGCCGGCCTGCACCAGCGTGAAGCCGTGCCGCTCCACCAGCATCGGCCCGAGCCAGAGGCCGCGCAGCGCCAGGAACGACGCATAGGTGAAGGTCGCCAGCACCAGGATGCCCCAGGTGTGGCGCAGCGCAAACAGCTCGCCATAGCCACGCAGCGCCGCCAGCACGCCCGCTGGCGCCGGCGTGCCCGCGGGGATGGGCGGCTCGTCGACCAGCCACCAGATCGCCAGCCAGGCGGCCAGCGAGCCGGCCGCCAGCGCCAGGTAGCCGGCGCGCCAGGACGTGGCCTCGACCAGCCAGGCCAGCGGCGTGCCGGTCAGCAGCAAGCCGACCGAGCCGATCCCCAGCACGGCGCCGGACACGGCGGCAAAGCGCTCGCCCGCAAAGCGGCGCGCGATGAACACGGTGCAGACCAGGAAGGCCGGGGCACAACCGACGCCGATCACCACCTGCGCCAGCAGCAACTGACCGAAACCGTCGGCGCCGGCCGCGAGCAGCGCACCGACCACCGTGAGCGGCGATGCCGCCAGCACCGTGCGCCGAGGACCCCAGACGTCGATGCCGATGCCCATGAACAGCTGCAGGGCGCCGAAGGCGAAATGGAAGGCGCCGGCGAACAGCCCGAGCTGCTCGGGCGTGAGGCCGAACTCCTGCTGCAAGGGCGGCGCGATGATGGCCGCGACGGTGCGGTAGGCCTGGCTGAGGGCGAATCCGCAGGTCAGTGCCATCAGCATGGCCCAGGCGATGCGGTCGTTGCCGGGCGTGGAGGAAGCAGCGTGGGAGTCCAAGGAGGACGACTGTAATGGAACGTACATCCGGGCCCGCCGCGGGTAGCATCGCCGCATGAGCCGAAAGATCCTGATCCTGCAGGGCCACCCGGACGCGACGGCGCCGCACCTGTGCCATGCGCTGGCCGAGAGCTACGCCGCCGGGGCGCGCGAGGCCGGCCACGAGGTGCGCCTGCTGGACATCGCCCGCTTCGACTTTCCGCTGTTGCGCAGCCAGCAGGCCTGGGAGCACGGCGAAGTGCCGGCGGCGCTGGCGCCGGCGCAGCAGGACATCCGATGGGCCGAGCACCTGGTGCTGTTCTTCCCGCTCTGGCTGGGCGACATGCCGGCGCTGGTGAAGGGCTTCCTGGAACAGGTGGCGCGCCCGGGGTTTGCCTTCGAGTACTCCGATCGGGGCCCCGCCTTCACGCGCAAGGGACTCAAGGGCCGTTCGGCCCGCGTGGTCTGCACCATGGGCATGCCGGCGCTGGTCTACCGCTGGTACTTCCGCGCCCACAGCATCCGCTCGCTGGAGCGCAACATCCTCGGCTTCGTCGGCATCGCGCCGGTCCACGAGACGCTGATCGGCGGCGTGGGCGACTTGAAGGCCGCCGACGCCGCGAAGTGGATGCAGAAGCTGCGGCGCCTGGGCGAGCAGGCGGCCTGAACGGCGCTAGCCGCGCGGGTGGTGCTGGGCGTGCAGCACCTTCAGCCGCTCGCGCGCCACGTGGGTGTAGATGGTGGTGGTGGAGATGTCGGCGTGCCCCAGCAGCATCTGCACGGCGCGCAGGTCGGCGCCGTGGTTCAGCAGGTGGGTCGCGAAGGCGTGGCGCAGCGTATGCGGCGACAGCGGCGCCGTGATGCCGGCCGCCTTCGCGTGCTTGCGCACCAGCACCCAGAACATGGCGCGCGTCATGCCCTGGCCGCGCGCGGTGACGAACAGGTCCTCGCTCTGCCGGCCGGCCAGGATGGCGCCGCGCGCCTCGGCGAGGTAGCGCACGATCCAGTCGCGCGCGACCTGGCCGAACGGCACCAGGCGCTCCTTGCTGCCCTTGCCCATCACGCGCACCACGTGCTCGGCCATGCCCAGGTGGATCACCTTCAGCGGCACCAGCTCGCTCACCCGCAGCCCGCTGGCGTACATCAGCTCCAGCATGGCGCGGTCGCGCAGGCCCAGCGGCGTGTCCACGTCGGGCGCGCCCAGCAGGGCCTCGACCTGGGCCTCGGTCAGGGTGCGCGGCACCCGCAGTTGCCGCTTGGCCGACTCCAGCTTCAGCGTCGGATCCGCGTCCACCAGCCGCTGGCGCAGCGCCCAGCGGAAGTAGCGCCGGAACACGGCCAGCCGCCGGTTGGCCGAGGTCGCCTTGGTCTTGTCGTGCCGCGCGGCGAAGTAGGCCTGCAGGTCGGCCTCGGTCGTGCCCTCCAGCGTGCCGCCGCGGCCGCCCAGCCACTGCGCGTACAGCGTCAGGTCGCGCCGGTAGGCGGCCAGCGTGTTGCGCGCCAGCCCCTCTTCCAGCCAGAGCGCGTCGATGAAGTCGTCGACGGAAGCGAACAAGCCGCCCGAGGGCGGCCTGCTGCGGGGCGCGGCCTGTGCAGCCACTCGAAGCGGATCAGTCGAGGCGCAGCTTGGCGCTGTCGACCACCTTCTTGTACACCTCGAACTCGGCCTTGATCTGCTGCGCGAACTGCTCGGGGGTGTTGGCGATGATCAGCGAACCGGTGTCCTCGATGCGCTTGCGCACCGCCGGCTCCTGCAGCGCCTTGACGGTGCCGGCGTGGACCTTGTCGACGACTTCCTTGGGCAGCCCCTTGGGCCCCAGGATGCCGTAGTAGGCCATGCGGTTGACCGGCTCCAGGCCGACTTCCTTGAAGGTGGGCACGTTGGGCAGGTCCTTCAGCCGCTGCGGCGCCGCCACCACGATCGGCACCAGCCGGCCTTCCTTGATGAAGGGCAGCGCCGAGGGCAGGTTGTCGAAGATCACCGGCACCTGGCCGGCCACCACGTCGTTGAGGGCCGGGCCCGCGCCGCGATAGGGGATGTGCGTGATGAAGGTGGCCGACAGGCTCTTGTACAGCTCCATCTGCAGGTGGCCGATGCCGCCGGTGCCGGACGATGCGTACGAGTAGCGGCCCGGGTTCTTCTTCAGCTCGGCGACGAAGGCCTGGTAGTCCTTCGCCGGGAAGCTGGGGTGCACCGCGATGATGTTGGGCGTGGCCGCGATGTTGATGATCGGCGTGAAGTCGGTCGTCGGGTTGTACGGGATCTTGGTGTTGATCGCCGGGTTGGCCGCGGTGGTGGAGACGGTGGCGACGCCGAGCTCGTAGCCGTCGGGCGTGGCGCGCGTGGTCTGGGTGGCGCCGATCACGCCGCCGCCGCCGGCCTTGTTCTCGACGATCACGTTCTGACCCAGGGCCTTGCCCAGCGGCTCCGAGATCACGCGGGCGATGATGTCGGTGGTGCCGCCCGGGGCGAACGGCACGACCAGCTTGACCGGCTTGGTCGGGTAGCTCTGGGCCAGGGCGGGGCCGGCGGCCACCGCCAGCGAGGCGGCGGCAACGGCAATCCAGTCTCGGCGTTTCATTCGAAGGTCTCCTTGAGGGTGGTTGTTCTTGACGGGGGGCCATCCTACAGGGCGGCGCGCCATGTAAACCTGTGGATTACACATAGGGGAGAACCCCGAACGGCCCCGCTATGCTCAGGCGTGGACATCGCTCGCCTGCTGTTTCCGGACTTCTCGCTGATCGCCCTCGGCTACCTCGTGTGCCGCTTCACGCCGCTGGACCGCGGCGTCTGGGAACCGGTCGAGCGGCTCGTCTACTACTTCCTGTTCCCGGTCCTGCTGTTCCACTCGATCGTGCGCACGCCGCTGCAGCTCGGGCCGGCCTCCAGCCTGATCGGAGCCGGGCTGCTGCTGGGGCTGGCCGGCATCGCCATGGCCTACGCCATCCCGCACCTGCCCGGCTTGCGCCGGCACGTCGACCGGCGCGAACACGCCGCCGCCGCCCAGGTGGCCTTCCGCTTCAACTCCTTCATCGCGCTGGCCATGGCCGGCCGGCTGGGCGGCGACGCGGGCCTGCAGCTGGTCGCGGTGCTGATCGGCGTGTGCGTGCCCATCATGAACGTGGGCGCGGTGTGGCCGATGGCGCGCCACGCGCAGACCGGCGTCGTGGCGGCGCTGGTGCGCAACCCGCTGATCGTCGCCACCGTCGGCGGGTTGATTGCCAACCTGGCGGGGCTGCGCATCCCGGCCTTGCTGGAGCCGATCGTCGCGCGCCTGGGCAGCAGCTCGCTGGCGCTGGGTTTGATGGCCGCCGGCGCGGGCCTGCAACTGGGCAGCCTGGCGCGCTCGCGCACGCTGTCGGCGGCGGTGCTGGGCATCCGCCACCTGCTGATGCCACTGGTGGCCTTCGGGCTGGTCCTGCTGTTCCGGCTCGATCCGCTGCAGGCCACCGTGCTGCTGGTGTTCTCCGCCCTGCCGACCTCTTCCAGCGGCTACGTGCTGGCCTCGCGCATGGGCTACAACGGCTCGTACGTCGCAGGGCTGGTGACGCTGTCCACCGTGCTGGGGGTGCTCAGCCTGACGGCCGTGCTGGGACTGTCGCGTTAAGCCGCGCCCTGCCCGAGGGCCCAGCCCGCATGCTCGCGCACAAGCTCGCTGGGGTGCGCGAGCAAGGCTTGCAGCGCGTCGCGCAAGTCGGCGTCGTCGGCCTGCCGCAGCGCGTTGCCGGCGGCCACCGCGACGTTGCGCAGCCAGCGCTCGTGGCCGATCCGGCGGATCGGGCTGCCTTCGGTGCGGCGCAGGAACTCGCCTTCGCTCCACGCCAGCAGGCTGGCCAGCGTGGCCCCGCTCATGCCGGCGCGCTCGTCGAAATCCGGCAGCGGGCTGCGGCCGGCGTACTTGTTCCAGGGACAGGCGAGCTGGCAGTCGTCGCAGCCGTAGATGCGGTTGCCCATCAGCGGCCGCAGTTCCGGCGGGATCGCCCCGGGGTGCTCGATGGTCAGGTACGAGATGCAGCGGCGCGCATCCAGCCGGCCCGGAGCGACGATCGCGCCGGTCGGGCAAGCCTCGATGCAGGCGCTGCAGGTGCCGCAATGCGCGCTGACCGGCTCGCTCGCCGGCAGCGCCAGGTCGACGTAGATCTCGCCCAGGAAGAACATCGAGCCGGCTTCGCGGCTGAGCACCAGCGTGTGCTTGCCGCGCCAGCCCTGGCCGCTGCGCGCGGCGAGTTCGGCCTCCAGCACCGGCGCCGAATCGGTGAACACGCGGTGGCCGAACGGGCCGATGGCGCCAGCGATGCGGTCACTGAGCTTCTGCAGCCGCGCGCGCATCACCTTGTGGTAGTCGCGGCCGCGCGCATAGACCGAGACCACGCCTTCGCGCGGCGAGCGCAGGCGCTCCCATTCGATCGCCTGCCAGCCCTCGGGCGTGCCGGCAGGCAGGTAGTCCATCCGGGCCGTGACCACCGACAGCGTGCCGGGCACCAGCTCCGCCGGCCGCGCGCGCTTGAGGCCGTGGGCCTGCATGTAGGCCATCTCGCCGTGGAATCCGTTGGCCAGCCACTGCAACAGGCCCGGTTCGGCGCTGGAAAGGTCGACGCCGGCCACGCCGATTTGGGAGAATCCGAGCTCGCGGCCCCACCCACCGATGGCGGCCACCAGTGAAGGACCGTCGATCTGAGCGCACTGCAAGGTCACCCGCCGATTGTAGGAACCAGCCCCCTGTCGGGCCGGTCGGGCGCCGTGTTGCAGTGGGCCGGCGAGGACGACACCGCCGCCTTCGCGCGGCGGCTGGCCGCCCGGCCCGCCGTCGCGCGCGCCTTCATCGAGCTGCACGGCGACCTGGGCGCGGGCAAGACCACCTTCGTGCGCCACCTGCTGCGCGCGCTCGGAGTGGCCGGGCGCATCAAGAGCCCGACCTACACCCTGGTGGAGCCCCACGAGGGGCCGGGCTTCCCGATCTGGCATTTCGACTTCTACCGCTTCGACGACCCGCGCGAGTGGGAAGACGCCGGCTTTCGCGACGTGTTCCAGCAGAGCGGCCTGAAGCTCGCCGAGTGGCCCGAAAAGGCCGCCGGCCTGCTGCCGCCGCCCGACCTGTCGCTGCACCTGGCGCTGCGGCCGGACGCTACGCGCGAAGTGCGGGTGCAGGCGCACAGCGCCACCGGGCAGGAGCTGCTGGCATGAGCGCGCCCGTCCCGGCGCGCCGGACCCTGCTGCGGCACGGCACGCTGGTGCTGCTGCTGGGCACCGCGCAGATCGCGCGCGGCGCCACCATCGTCGCCGTGCGCCTGTGGCCGGCGCCCGACTACACGCGCGTGACCATCGAGTCCGACGGCCAGCTCGTCTCGCGCCATGCCGCGATCGGCAGCCCGCCCCGGCTGGCGGTGGACATCGAGGGCATCGAGCTCAATGCCGCGCTGCGCGAGCTGGTGGCCAAGGTGCAGGCCGACGATCCGTTCATCGCCGGCATCCGGGTGGGCCAGTTCGCGCCCGGCGTGGTGCGGCTGGTGCTGGACCTGAAGCAGCCGGCGCTGCCGCAGGTCTTCACGCTGCCGCCGGTCGCCGCCTACCAGCACCGGCTGGTGCTCGACGTGCATCCCGCGCAACCGGCCGATCCGCTGGAACAACTGATCGCACAGCACCTGGGCCAGAAGCCCGCGGCCGCGCCAGCCCCCGCCCCGGCCGCCGATCCGCTGGGCGAGCTGATGGCGCGGCACGGCGCCGGGACGGCGCGCCCGCAGCCGTCGGCCGGCGAGCCTGCTTCCCCGGCCTCGCCGGCCGCAGCCGCGGCGCCCCCGGCCGAGGCCGCCGGCAAGACCGACCGCCTGATCATTGTCGCGCTCGATCCCGGACACGGCGGCGAGGATCCCGGCGCCATCGGCCCCGGCGGCACGCGCGAGAAGGACGTGGTGCTGCAGGTCGCCCACCGCCTGCGCGACCGCATCAACGCCACCAGCATCAACGGCAACCCGATGCGCGCGTTCCTCACCCGCGACGCCGACTTCTTCGTGCCGCTGCACGTGCGGGTGCAGAAGGCGCGCCGGGTGCAGGCCGACCTGTTCGTCAGCATCCACGCCGACGCCTTCATCACGCCGACGGCGCGCGGCGCCAGCGTGTTCGCGCTGAGCCAGGGCGGCGCCTCCAGCTCGGCGGCCCGCTGGCTGGCCGAGAAGGAGAACCGGGCCGACCTGATCGGCGGCGTCAACGTGCGCACGCAGGACCGCCACGTGGCCCATGCGCTGCTGGACATGAGCACCACGGCCCAGATCAAGGACAGCATCAAGCTGGGCGGCGCGCTGCTGGGCGAGATCGGCAACGTCGGCCGGTTGCACAAGCGCAACGTCGAGCAGGCCGGCTTCGCCGTACTCAAGGCGCCCGACATTCCCAGCGTGCTGGTGGAGACCGCCTTCATCAGCAACCCGGAAGAGGAAGCCAAGCTGCGCAGCGCGGCCTACCAGGACGAACTGGCCGACGCCCTGATGCGCGGCATCCGGCGCTACTTCGCAGCCAATCCGCCGCTGGCGCGCAGTCGCGCCGTCTGACCCGCCGCGCCCTGCGCGCGCCGTCAAGCCGGCACGGGGGTGCCGACACCCCCTGTCTGGCCCTTCCTACAGCCCGCTGACGGGCTGCTTTCCACAATGCAAGGCACAGGCAGGTCGCGCCTTCCGCGGCCGTAAACCCAAGAAGGTGAACGATATGACAACCAGGCTTCTCGCGGCCGTCGTGGCCGCCGCGTCGTTGACTCTGGCCGGCTGCGGCACCATGGACCGGCAGACCGCCGGCACGATCGGCGGTGCCGCCGTCGGCGGCGTGGTCGGCAACTCGGTGTTCGGCGGCCCGCTGGGCACGCTGGGCGGCGCCGCCGCCGGCGGCTACATCGGCAACAAGGCCACCCAACCGAATAGGTAATTCGCGCCGGCTCGGTCATCTTCCGCGAAGGCGGAAGATCCAGCGCAACGCCCAACGCCAGCGCGGCCGCCGTTGCGCTGGATTGCCCCTGACGCCTGCCTCGCGCCAGGCGAGGCAGGAATGACAGTCAGATCGGATAGATCAGCGAGTTCAGCACCATCTCGCTGTCGTAGACGCAGCGGCGGCTCCTGAACTTCAGGCCCTCGCCGGTGCGCACGATCTCGTCGATGTAGCGGCCGACGTTGTAGACCTCGCTGGCATCCCCGGGGCGGGTGCGGAACACGGCGTAGTTGGCCTGCGCCCGCAGCAGCCCGGGCTCGTCGCCTTCCTGGGCCGGCAGCACCCGGGCGCCACCGACCACGTGGCGCGAGTAGTACGGGCGGTGGAAGATGGTCTGGGTGATGCCATAGACCCGGTCCTTCATCATCCCGCGGCTTTCCAGCGCGATCAGCGCCAGCGGCAAGCCGCGGTCGAAGTTCTCGCGGGCCTGCACGAAATAGCGCCCGTCCTCCAGGAAGAAGCCGGGCCAGTCGTCGAAGCGGGCTTCGTCCAGCGCCGCGGCGTAGTCGGCGTTGAGCCGGTCGACTTCCAGTTGCAGCAGCAGCTCTTCCTTCATACGTCCATCACCTTGCGCCAGTAGGCGTACATGCTGCGGATCAGCGTCTCGGTCACCATGTGCTCGGTGCCGCCGGTGCCGGTGCCGCCGAGCTCGCAGAGCGTGCGGCCATCCTCGCCCCATTGGCAGAAGCCGTCCTGGCTGAACTCGATCACCTCGCCGTCGTCGGCGCTGACGAAGCCGGCCGGGCCGAACAGGTTGGCCTGGCGCAGGCGCCGCTGCGTCATCTCGGGCGTGTCGTCGGCAAAGCCGAAGTGGGTCCAGACGAAATCGAAGCCGCCCTCGCCGCGCGGCACGATGTGGCGGGTCGACAGCGAGTTGACCTGCTGCTGGATGATGACGCTGGGGAACAGCGTCATCATGGTGACGGTGGGCATGATCTCTGTGCCCGGGTTGGCCGGATCGGGCACCTTCCACCACGGCTCGGGCACCACGTCCAGCAGGCGGTCGTCGTTGAGCACCATGTTGGCCTTGAACGAGGTCACGCCCTCGGTCACCACCTTGTTCTCGCCGCCGTCGTTGCGGCGCGAGACCATCACCGCATGCCGGCCGTGCGCGTCCATCACCATGCGGCTCTTCTGGTCGGCGCGCCACAGGCCGAAAGTGACGAACCAGGTGTGCAGCAGGCCCGGGTGGTACGGGTCCTTGATGTTCTCCATCATCAGCTTCCAGTTGCCCGGAATCCGCTGGCGGTTGTAGCCGAGCAGCGTGAGCTGGCGGCCGGCGAAGATGCGGTCCAGCCAGGGCATCACCTCGGGGCCGAGGTAGTCGCGCAGCGGCTCGGCGTCGGGGCTGAAGGTGGCGAACACCAGGCCGTGCAGCACTTCCACCCGCAGCTTGGTCAGGCCGTTGGCCTTCATGTCGAAGTCGGCCGGCATGCCGCCCTGGACGCAGGCCGATCCATCCGCCTCGACCGACTTCACGCCGTCCTTGAACGGCAGGCCGGCCAGGTCGCCATCGAGCTTGTAGGTCCACTGGTGGTACGGGCAGACGAAGCTGCGCGCGTTGCCGTGCGACTGCTGGCAGAAGCGCACGCCGCGGTGGGCGCAGCGGTTCTCGACCACGCGGATGCCGGTGTCGGTGCCACGGTCGCGGGGCGCGACCCGGTCGCGCACCATGATCACCTGGCGCTCGCCCACCCAGCTGAGCTTGAAGTCGCCGGTCTTGGGAATCTCGATCTCCAGCCCCACGTAGCACCAGTGCGGGCCGTAGAAGATCTTTTCCAGCTCGCGCTGGTAGAGGCCGGGGTCGGTATAGGCCCAGAAGGGCACGCGGCTGGAGCCCGGCTGGGCCCAGCGCGAAAGGGGTTCGGGAGCATTCATCGCAGCGTCTCCATGGCAGGCTCAATCATAAGCATGCATAGCATTCGGCGCCACCCGGACCTCAGGCGACCGGCGTGAGCTTGGCCACCGACAGCGCCAGCCACTTGATGCCGTGGCGGTTGAACTTGACCTGCGCGCGGGCGTCGTCGCCCTGCCCCTCGACCGACAGCACCGTGCCTTCGCCGAACTTGTTGTGGAACACCTGCAGGCCGGCCTTGAGGCCGTGCGAGGGGGTGGCCTTCTGCACCGGCACCGGCGCGCTGGCGTAGCGATCGGCGCTCCAGGACGATCCACCCTGGCCGGCGCGCGTGCTGGGGTAGCCGGCGCCGTAGCCGAAGGCCGAGCCGCGAAAGCCCGACTCCCGGGGCGTGAGCCACTTGAGCGCGGGCTCCGGCAGTTCGTCGAAGAAGCGGCTGCGCATGTTGTAGCGGGTCTGGCCGTGCAGCAGCCGGGTCTGCGAATAGCTCAGGTACAGCCGCTTGCGGGCGCGCGTGATCGCCACGTACATCAGCCGCCGCTCCTCCTCCAGCCCCTCGTAGTCGGCCATCGACCGCTCGCTGGGGAACAGGCCTTCTTCCAGGCCGGTGGCGAACACCACGTCGAACTCGAGCCCCTTGGCCGAGTGCACGGTCATCAGCTGGACGGCGTCCTGCCCCGCCTGGGCCTGGTTGTCGCCGGATTCGAGCGCGGCGTGGGTGAGGAAGGCCGCCAGCGGCGACAGGGTTTCGCCGGTTTCCTGGTCGGGCGGGATGTAGTCGGGCGCCGGCTCCGTCGGCTGGTCCGGATCGAGCCCCTGGCTCACCGGGCTCTGGCTCAGCTCGTCGATCGGCAGGGCGACGGCGTCGCGGCCGAAACCTTCCTGCATCACGAAGCTCTCGGCGGCGCTGGCCAGTTCCTCCAGGTTCTCGACGCGCTCGGCGCCCTCGCGCTCGGCCTTGTAGTGCTCGACCAGCCCGGCGTGCTGCAGCACCAGCTCGATGATCTCGCGCAGGCTCAGGCCCTGCGTCTGTTCGCGCAGCACGTCGATCTTCGCCACGAACGCGGCCAGGTTGGCGCCGGCCTTGCCGGTGGTGGCGCTCACCGCGTCGTGCAGCGAGCAGCCGGCCGAGCGCGCCGCGTCCTGCAGCTGCTCGATGCTGCGCGCGCCGATGCCGCGCGGCGGGAAGTTCACCACCCGCAGGAAGCTGGTGTCGTCGTGCGGGTTCTCCAGCAGGCGCAGATAGGCCAGCGCGTGCTTGATCTCGGCGCGCTCGAAGAACCGCAGGCCGCCGTAGACCCGATAGGGCACGCCGGCATTGAACAGCGCGGTCTCGATCACCCGGCTCTGGGCGTTGCTGCGGTAGAGCACGGCCATCTCGTGGCGCGGAACGCCCGGCTCGGTGCCCTGGTCGCGCGCCAGCTGCCGCATCTCCTCGACCAGCCACTGCGCCTCGGCCAGGTCGGTCGGCGCCTCGTAGACGCGCACCGGCTCGCCCGGCCCCTGGTCGGTGCGCAGGTTCTTGCCCAGCCGCCCCTTGTTGTGGCTGATCAGGGCGTTGGCCGAGTCCAGGATGTTGCTGTAGCTGCGGTAGTTCTGCTCCAGCTTGATCTGGTGGCGCACGTCGAACTCGCGCACGAAATCGGCCATGTTGCCGACCCGCGCGCCGCGGAAGGCATAGATGCTCTGGTCGTCGTCCCCCACCGCGAAGATGGAGGTGGCGCCGGCGCCGGGAGCCCCGGTGGGCTCGAACGCGAAGATCTTGATCCACGCGTACTGCAGCCGGTTGGTGTCCTGGAACTCGTCGATCAGGATGTGGCGGAAGCGCCGCTGGTAGTGGGCGCGGATGGCGTCGTTGTCGCGCAGCAGCTCGTAGCTGCGCAGCATCAGCTCGCCGAAGTCGACCACGCCCTCGCGCGCGCACTGCTCCTCGTAGAGCTGGTACAGCTCGACCTTGCGGCGGTCCTCCGGCGTGCGCGCCTCCACCGCCGCCGGGCGCAGGCCGTCTTCCTTGCAGCCGGCGATGAACCACTGCGTCTCCTTGGCCGGGAAGCGCTCCTCGTCCACGTTGAACTGCTTCATCAGCCGCTTGATGGCCGACAGCTGGTCCTGCGTGTCCAGGATCTGGAAGGCCTGCGGCAGGTTGGCCAGCTTGTGGTGCGCGCGCAGGAAGCGGTTGCACAGGCCGTGGAAGGTGCCGATCCACATGCCGCGCACGTTCACCGGCAGCATCGCCGACAGCCGAGTCATCATTTCCTTGGCCGCCTTGTTGGTGAAGGTCACGGCCATCACGCCGCCGGGCGAGATCTGGCCGGTGGACAGCAGCCAGGCGATGCGGGTGGTCAGGACACGGGTCTTGCCGGATCCGGCGCCGGCGAGGATGAGCGCGTGCTCGTTGGGCAGGGTGACGGCAGCGCGCTGCTCCGGGTTGAGGTGCTGCAGGAGCGGGGACGCGGCATCGACTTCTGGGAACATACGGCATTCTAGGAAGCCGCCCTTCGCAAGCAGATGTCACGGACCGCCCTCCTCGCCGCCGCGCTGGCTGCTGCCGCGGCGGCTCAAGCCCAGCAGACCTCGTGCAGCAGCGACGAGCAGCCGGCGCCGGTGGCGCTGCTGGAGCGCTTCATCAACGCCGATTGCGAGGCCTGCTGGCAGGCCGAGCAGGCGCCGCGCCCGCGCGCCGGCGAACTGGCCCTCGACTGGATCGTGCCGGGCGCGCGCGGCGAGGACGCGCCGCTGTCGGCCGCTGCCAGCAGCGACGCGCTGGAGCGGCTGCAGGCGCTGGGCCGCCGGGCGCCGGCGCAGCTCGCATCGGTCCGCACGGCGCGGCAGCAGGCGGCGGGCAGCCTGCGGGTGGCGCACGGCCCGGCCTTCAACGGCTACGTGGGCACCTCGATCCAGTCGCTGGGCGGCGGACCGGGCCCGTTCACCGGCTGGCTGGCGCTGGTCGAGACGCTGCCGGCCGGCGCCGAAGGCTCGCCGGTGGAGCGCAACCTGGTGCGCAACCTGCTGCAGGTGCCCTGGCCGGCGGCGCCGGGGCGGCGTTTCGAGGCCCGGCCCATGAGCATCCCCGAAGGCGCCCACCCCGAGCGCCTGCGCGTGGTCGGCTGGCTGCAGGATTCACGGGGAAGGATCCGGGCCATCTCCGAGTCGCGCTGCGACCCGCAGGAGCAAAGGCGCTAGAATTGCGCACCGGGCCCAAGCATTTGGGACCCGGTTTTTTTTTGCCCTCGCCCATTCGGCGGGAGCGCAGGCCGGGCCCAGTCCAAGCGTCCACTCGTTCTTCAACGATTCCTCTCCAGGAGCTTGGTCACATGGAAATCTTCGACTACGACAACGTCCTGCTGCTGCCGCGCAAGTGCCGCGTGGAAAGCCGCTCCGAGTGCGACGCCAGCATGGTGCTGGGCGGCCGCAGCTTCCGCATCCCGGTGGTCCCCGCCAACATGAAGACGGTGGTGGACGAGGCGATCTGCCTGTGGCTGGCGCAGAACGGCTACTTCTACGTGATGCACCGCTTCGACCTGGACAACCTGAAGTTCGTCCGGTGGATGAAGGAGCAAGGCGCCTTCGCCTCGATCTCGCTGGGCGTGAAGAAGGCCGACTACGAGACGGCGGACCAGCTGGCCGCCCAGGGCCTGGCGCCCGAGTACGTGACCATCGACATCGCGCACGGCCACGCCGACAGCGTAAAGAACATGATCGCGCACCTGAAGGCGAAGCTGCCCTCGACCTTCGTGATCGCCGGCAACGTCGGCACGCCCGAGGCGGTGATCGACCTGGAGAACTGGGGCGCCGACGCCACCAAGGTCGGCATCGGCCCGGGCAAGGTCTGCATCACCCGCATGAAGACCGGCTTCGGCACCGGCGGCTGGCAGCTCTCGGCGCTCAAGTGGTGCGCCCGCGTGGCCACCAAGCCGATCATCGCCGACGGCGGCATCCGCGAGCACGGCGACATCGCCAAGAGCATCCGCTTCGGCGCCAGCATGGTGATGATCGGCTCGATGCTGGCCGGCCACGAGGAGTCGCCCGGCCAGACCGTCGAAGTCGACGGCCAGCTGTACAAGGAGTACTACGGCAGCGCCTCCGACTTCAACAAGGGCGAGTACCGGCACGTGGAGGGCAAGCGCATCCTGGAGCCGGTCAAGGGCAAGCTGGCCGACACGCTGCGCGAGATGCAGGAAGACATCCAGAGCTCGATCAGCTATTCCGGCGGCAAGCGCCTGCTGGACATCCGCAAGGTCAACTACGTGATCCTGGGCGGCGACAACGCGGGCGAGCACCTGTTGATGTAAGAAAGTTGTAACGATCAGCCCTAGAATGGACTGATGCAAAACGTTACAAGGCGCGCCGCCCGCCTGACCCTGGCGGCCCTCCTCGGGGCGGCAGCGGCCGCGCACGCCGTGCCCATGCCCGCCTTCGAGGACCCCAAGCTGGCCGAATGGGCGCGCCTGGCCAATGCCGAGATGGAGCGCTACCTGGCCAACCCGCAGGGCTACTTCGCCATGCCGGCCCAGGCCGGCGCCAGCTGCGAGCTGCCGCCCGAGGTGCTCAGCCGCATTATCGGCGTGCGCCTGCCGGGTGTGGCGATGTCCGAGGAAGAGCGCAAGGTCTGGGCCCGCACCACGCGCGGCATGCCCGGCATGAAGCCGATGGAGTACGCCGACGTGGTGGTGCGGCCCACGAAGGCCGAGTGCAGCGACGGCAAACCGGCCGGCAGCTGGGCCGGCTGGGTCGAGTTCACCATGGTCAACAACGCGCCCGGGATGGTGATCCGCACCCGCATGCGCAAGTACATCGAGGTGGCGGTGGCGCCCGATGGCCAGCGCAACGGGGCGGTGATGGAGCGCATGACCCAGATCAGCCACACGACCGACTGGGCCGACCCGGCCACCGCCGACCTGATGCGCAAGAACCCGGGCCCCAGCGCCACCTCGGCCACCTTCGTCTACAACGAGCCGGGGCAGCACGAGGCCACCAACAAGGGCCTGACCCTGTCGCGCGTGTTCGTCAGCGGCTCGCACGGCGGCGCCGACGTGACCACCACGGTGACGCTGCCGATCGGGCCGAAGCACTTCAAGACCGTCATGTACAACGGGACCCAGAAGGCCAACGAGTTCTCCTACAAGGACGGCCGGCCGCACGGACTGCAGGTGGGCTACCCGTACCGCACCGGCATGGGCATCGACGTGCCGGCTTCCAGCATCTGCTGGGAGAACGGCGAACAGATCAAGACCACCCAATGCAACGCCAACTGATTGTCGCGCTGCTGGCCGCCGGCGCCACCGTGGCCATGGCCCAGGACCCTGCCGTGCACGGCACCGGCGCGCGCTGCCTGGCCGGCGATTGCCACAACGGCACCGGCACCCTGCTGCGCGGCGACGGCAACCAGTACACCGGCCCCTGGATCGGCGGCCGCTTCGCCGGCGGCACCTACCAGGTGCGCTGGGCGGCCGACGCGAGCCAGACCCATCCCCTGCGCATCGATACCGAGGGGCTGGCCCTGGAAGGCACCATGGTGCGCGGCCTGGGCGACTGGGCCAAGGCCACCAGCACCTACACCGGCACCTTCGGCCGGGTCTGGAACCCGTTCATCGAGCGCCACATGGCCTCCTTCGCCACCGGCCGCTACCTGGACACCAAGGGCAACACCTACGAAGGCGAGTTCCAGTACATCCCCTCGCGCGCCTACGGCGAGCACGTGGTCACCGGCATCTTCCTGTTCCAGGGCGTGCGCATCGACCCGGTCGAGGACGAGGTGGTCGCCGGCCTGTTCATCAGCGATCCCACGGTCAGCGGCGCCAACATCGCCTTCTACCGCGCCCGGCCGGACTACATCGCCAAGCTGCAGCAGGACTTCGCCTTCGACAAGCAGCGCAGCGCCCAGGACAAGGCCGACCAGGCCTCACGCCAGGCGGCCTGGGGCATGCTGCTGAACCTGACGATGGGCGCCGCCGCGATGTCGGGCGGCGGCGGACGCGGCGGCGGCTTCGATGCGCTGGGCGGGTTCGGCGGCGGTCTGGGCGGCTTCGGCGGCGCGGGCGGCGGCGGCAGCAGCGGCAAGCGGCTGGCGCTCAACCTGCTGGGCGACGTGCTGCGCGGTGCCGAGCCGGCGCAGGCGGCCGCCGACCGGCTGGCCGGCGACCTGCAGCAGCGCGCCCTGGGCGCGCCGCAAGCGGCCGCCGCGCTGGGCCTGGGCGGAGGCGCCCCCGCCAGTTCGCAGGAGCTCGCGCAGCGCATCGGCCAGTCGCTGCTGGCCAACCCGCGCAAGCTGACCGTCAAGGAGTACCAGCGCCTGCTGCAGGAAGCGGCCGGGCGCTGAGGAGATCCACTTTGTCATCCGCCGCGAAGGCGGAGGATCCAGCGCAACGCGCCTGCGGCGCTGCCGAAAGCGCAAGCCGCGGATTCCCGCCTCCGCGGGGATGACCCGCTGGTCGCTCGCGTCCGGATCAGCGGAAGAGCAGGTCCAGCGCCAGTTCGTGCAGCCGGTGCTCCGGCTCCACCAGAGCCTCCAGCACGCTGAAGTGGTTCAGGCCCGGCAGCGCCTCGCACACCTCCACGCAACCTTCGCCCCAGGCCTCGCGGATCAGCCGGTTCTGGCGCAGGAACTCAGGGCTCTCGTCGCCGCCGGCCACCGCGTACAACGCCGCGCCCGCGGGCGCCGGCAGGAAGGCCGGGCTGGCCCTGCGCGCATCCTCGGGCGTGAGCCGCAGGTCCTGCAGGAAGGGCGTGCGCCGGATCGGCTCCAGGTCGAACAGGCCGGAGATCGACAGCGCCTTGCGCACGGCGTCGGCCGGCAACTCGGGGTCCCAGGCGCGCCAGTCGCAGGCCAGCAGCATGGCCGCCAGCTGGCCTCCGGCCGAATGGCCGACCACGGTGACCTGCCGCGGATCGCCGCCGTAGGTGGGCGCGTGCTTCCAGGTCCAGGCCAGCGCCCGCACGATCTGCAGCGTGATCTGCGGGATCGTCACCGCCGGGCACAGGTCGTAGTTGGGCACCACCACGCAGGCGCCCACGTCCTGGAACATCGGCGCCACGAAGGAGTGGTCGCTCTTGTCCAGCGCACGCCAGTAGCCGCCGTGCAGGAACACCATGACCGGGCCGCGCGCCTGCGGCGCCGGGAACACGTCCAGCCGCTGGCCGGCGCTGTCGCCGTAGGGGATGTCCGGCACGCACTCGAACGCCTCGCGCGCGCGGCGCGAGGCGTCGGCCCAGCGCGCAAAGTGCGCGCCGTGCTGCGGCACCAGCGCGCGGTTGTTGTACATGCGGTCGAGCCACTCGCCATCCTGCCGTTGCATGCGTTCGCCTCCTCGGGGTCGTCCTCCGACAGCGGGCGACGATAGCAGAGCGTCCTAGAATTCCCGGTCACTGCCGGGGCCCGGCAGGACAGGCACAACGAGAGGGCGCGTCCATGGCCGTCAAGGTGGTGAGCAAGGTCGAGATCCCGGAGCTGGTCGAGAAGCGCCAGAGCCAGATCCTGCGGGCCGCCATCGAGCTGTATGGCAAGCAGGGCTACCACGTCACCACCATCCGCGAAGTGGCCCTGCGCGCGAACGTGAGCGTCGGGCTGATCTACCAGTACGTGCAGGACAAGGAGGACGTGCTGTTCCTCGCGCTGGTGGAAGTGCTGGAGTCCTACCAGCGCGAGATCCCGCCCGCGCTGGCCGGCCTCACCGATCCGATGGAGCGCTTCTGCGCCGCGGTGCGCGCCTACGGGCACGTCATCGACCAGCGCATCGAGGCCACCGCACTGGTCTACCGGGAGACCAAGTGGCTGCGGGCCGAGCGGCGCGAGCTCCTCAAGCAGAAAGAGGCGCAGACCAACAGGCTGGTTTCCGACTGCATCGGGGACTGCATGGCCGCCGGCCTGTTCGAAGACCTCGACGTCGACCTGTTCACCTACCAGATCGTGATGTTCTGCCACGCCTGGGCTCTGAAGGCCTGGCACTTCCAGGGCCGCATGACGATCGACGAATACCTCGACCGTGGAATGAAGCTGATGCTGGGCCCGGTGTTGACGGCGCGCGGCAAGCGCAACTTCGCCCAGCAGGCGCCGGCGGCACCGGCCGCGGCGGCGAGAAGTGGCGCGAGCGGCGGGAGCCGGGTGGCGGCGAGAAGCGCTGCGGGCGGCAAGCGGACGGCGGCGCGGTGACGGCGGCGCAGCAGGCGCCGCTCCTTTCGCCTACTTCGCCGCCGCAAACGCCGCCAGCGTCTGTCTTCCGATGATCAGCTGCTGCACTTCGGTCGCCCCCTCGTAGATGCGCAGCGCCCGGATCTCGCGGTACAGGCGCTCCACCGGCACCTCCGACACCACGCCGAGCCCGCCCCACACCTGCACCGCCGCATCGATCACCTGCTGCGCCGACTCGGTCGCCTGCATCTTGGCCATGGCGGCCTCGCGGGTGACGTTGCGGCCCTGGTCGCGCTGCCAGGCCGCGCGGTAGGTGAGCAGCGCCGCGCTGTCGATGGCCGTCGCCATGTTCGCCAGCTTGACCTGGGTGATCTGGAAATCGGCCAGCACCTGGCCGAACATGCCGCGGGTGGTTGAGCGCGCCAGCGTCTCGGCCAGGGCGCGGCGCGCGAAGCCCAGGGCGGCGGCCGCCACCGAGGTGCGGAAGATATCGAGCGTCTGCATCGCGATCTTGAAGCCCTGCCCCGGCTCGCCAAGGCGCTGCGCAGCCGGGATGCGGCAGCCGCTCAAACGCAGGCTGGCCAGCGGATGCGGCGCGATCACCGGGATGCGCTGCGCGATCTCGAAACCGGGCGTGCCGGCCTCGACGACGAAGGCCGACAGGCCGCGCGAGCCGGACGCCTCGCCGGTGCGCGCGAACACCACGTAGAAGTCGGCGATGCCGCCGTTGGAGATCCAGGTCTTCTCGCCGTCGAGCACGTAGTGGTCGCCCTCACGCCGGGCGCGGCACTGCAGGGCCGCCACGTCGGAACCGGAGTTGGGTTCAGACAGGGCGAACGCGGGGATTGCCTCGCCGCGGGCGACGGGCGCAAGGTAGCGGCGCTTCTGCGCCGGCGTGCCGTGCAGCGTGACCGCGCCGGAGCCGAGCCCCTGCATGCCGAACGCGAAGTCCGCCAGGCCCGAGTGGCGCGCCAGCGTCTCGCGCAGCAGGCAGAGCGCGCGCGTATCGATCGTTTCGCCCTGGCCGCCCCACTCGGTGCCGCCGATGGCGTAGCGCAGCCAGCCGCCCGCGCCCAGGCGCCGCACCAGGTCGCGGCAGGCGGCATCGACGTCGGCGCCGTGACCGCGATCCAGTTCGCGCGCGCACCAGGCCTCCAGGTCGCGGGCCATCGCCCGGTGCTGCGGCTCGAGGAAGGGCCACTCGAGCCAGCCGGTGTCGTGGAACATGGGCGCCTTTCGTTCAACCGGCCAGGAAGCGACTCACCAGCGCCTGGGTGTCGGCCTGTGCGTACAGCAAGGCCGTGCCTTCCAGCTCCGCCGCAAAACCGTCCTCCCGGCCCAGGGCGGCGGCGGTGATGCAGCGCTTGCAGGCAGCCAGCGCCGGGCCCGTGAAGGCGGCGATCCGCTCGGCCTGCGCCCGCGCCGCGGCTTGCAGCTGTGCCGCCGGCACGCACTGGTGGACGAGGCCTAGAGCCGCGGCCCGCGTTCCGTCGATCACCTCGGCGCCGAGGATCAACTGGCGGGCGACGGCGTCGCCGCAGATGCGCGCCAGCCGCTGGGTGCCGCCGGCGCCCGGCAGCAGCCCCAGCCTGGCCTCGGGCAATCCGAGCCTGGCGGTGTCGGCCGCCAGCCGCAGGTCGCAGGCGAGCGCCAGTTCGAGCCCGCCGCCCAGCGCCGGCCCGCCGATCTCGGCCAGCGACACCTTGGGGCTGCGCTCGATGCGCGCGAACACCTGCTGCATCGCCCGCGCCAGCTCGACCATCTGCGCGCGCCCGGCCTCGGTCGCGAAGCGCTCGCGCATCAGCACGAGGTCGGCGCCGGCGCAGAAGGCCCGGCCCGCATTGCGGATCCGCAGCACGTGCACCTCGTCGCGCGCCTCGACCTCGTCGACGATGGCGTCCAGCCGCGCCACCCAGGCGTCGTCGATCGCGTTGACCGGCGGCCGGTCCAGCGTGGCGATGGCGATCGCCCCCTCGAAGGCGAGTGCGATCGGATGGCGGGCAGCGTCCATGGCGCGCGGTCGTCAGTCGCCCTGGAACACCGGAGTCTGCTTGGCCACGAACGCGTGGTAGGCGCGACCGAAGTCCTGGGTCATCATGCAGATCGCCTGTGCCTCGGCTTCGGTCTCCAGCGCCTGCTCGATGGTCTGGTTCCATTCCTGGTGCAGGCACTTCTTGGTCATGAAGTGCGCGAACGCCGGGCCGTTGGCCAGCGACAGTGCCATGTCCCTGGCCTTGGCCAGCAGGCCGTCGGCCGGCACCAGCTCGTTGAAGTAGCCCCAGGCCAGGCCCTCGTCGGCCGTCATCACGCGGCCGGTGTAGAGCAGCTCGGAGGCGCGGCCGTGGCCGATCAGGCGCGGCAGGATGGCGCAGGCGCCCATGTCGCAGCCGGCCAGCCCCACGCGGGTGAACAGGAAGGCCGTCCTGGTCCTGGCCGTGCCGTAGCGCAGGTCCGACGCCATCGGCAGGATGGCGCCGGCCCCGGCGCTGATGCCGTCGACCGCCGCGATGATCGGTTGCGGACACTGCCGCATTTCCTTGACCAGGTTGCCGGTCATGCGGGTGAAGCTGAGCAGCCCGTCCATCTCCATGCCCACCAGCGGACCGATGATGTCGTGCACGTCGCCACCCGAGCAGAAGTTGCCGCCCTCGCCGGTGAGCACCACCACGCGCACGTCGTCCACGCATTGCAGCTTGTGGAAGGTGTCGCGCAGCTCGGCGTAGCTGTCGAAGGTCAGCGGGTTCTTGCGGTCGGGGCGGTTGAGCGTGACAGTGGCCACGCGGTCGGCAACCTCCAGCCGGAAGTGCCTGGGACGGAGTTCGGCGGCCTTGAGCTTGTACATGGTCATTCCTTCTGGGGCGTTGGGTGCTGCGGCGGGCCGGCGGGGCGCTGGGCGGACGGTGCTCAACCGGCGAGCGTCAGGCCGCCGCTCACGCTGAGCACCTGGCCGGTGACGAACGAGGACTGGTCGGTGCTGAAGAACAGCACTGCGTCGGCGATCTCGGAAGGCTGCGCCAGCCGGCGCATCGGCGTGGCCTTGACGAAGGCCTCCTGGTGCTTCTGCGGCACCGCCGCCAGCAGCGGCGTGGCAGTCGGCCCGGGGCAGACGCAGTTGACGTTGATGCGGTGGCGGGCGGTCTCGCGCGCCAGGCTCTTGGTGAAGGCGATGGCGCCGCCCTTGGCGCCCGAGTACACCGTCTCGCCCAGGCTGCCGACCCGGCCGGCGTCGCTGGCCACCGTCACGATCTTGCCGCCCTCGCCCCGTTCGATCATGCCGCCCAGGAAGGCGTGGGTGACGGCGATCGGCCCCATCAGGTTCAGGTCCACCACCTTGCGCCAGAAGTCGGGCGTGTTCTCCAGGAACGGCTGGATCCGGCCCCAGCCCGCCACGTTGGCGACGATGTCCACGTGCGGCGACTGGCGGTAGGCTTCGGCGCGGAATACCGCGATCGAGTCGAGGTCGGTCACGTCCAGGCGGATGAAGTCGGCCTTGCCGCCCTGCGCGCGGATGTCGTCGGCCGCCGCGCGGCCGGCCGCTTCGGCGATGTCGCCGAGCAGCACGTAGGCGCCGGCCTGCGCCAGCGCGTGCGCGGTGGCGCGCCCGATGCCCGAGGCCGCTCCGGTGACGACGGCCGTCTTGCCTGTGAGTTGCATGCCACGAACCTCCAAGGTGTTGGTCGAGGTCGAAAAAGGGGCCGGGGCCGTGGGCGGGTCCGGTCATGGGTCCTCGCCCCGCTGCCAGACTGAATGATGGTTCATTCGACAAACCAGGTCCGGCTGGATTTACCCTCGGAACGGGCTTGACTTATGTCCGGCCCGCGACGAGCCCGGCAGCCGCAACGGCACCGTCCCCACCACAATCGAGCCCGTGTTCAAGCCCGCCTTCTGATCCCGATCCCATGAACCTCCACGCCAAGCTCCAGCAGCGTGCGGCCCAGGGCCGCCCCATCCGCATCGGCCTGATCGGCGCCGGCAAGTTCGGCTCCATGTACCTGGCCCAGGTGCCGCGCACGCCGGGGGTGCACCTGGTCGGCATCGCCGACCTCTCGCCGGCCGGCGCGCACGCCAACCTCGCTCGCGTGGGCTGGGAGCCCGCCCGCAGCGAGGCGCCATCGCTGGATGCGGCGATGCGCGACGGCAGCACCCACGTCGGCGAGGACTGGCAGGCGCTGGTGCGGCACCCGGCGATCGACGTGATCGTCGAGTGCACCGGCCACCCGATCGCCGCCGTCGACCACTGCCTGGAGGCGTTCGCCCACGGCAAGCACGTCGTCAACGTCACGGTGGAGGCGGACGCCTTCTGCGGTCCGCTGCTGGCGCGGCGCGCAGCCGACGCCGGGGTCGTGTATTCGCTGGCCTTCGGCGACCAGCCGGCGCTGATCTGCGACCTGGTGGACTGGGCGCGCACCTGCGGATTCCCGGTGGTGGCGGCCGGCCGCGGGCACAAGTGGCTGCCGCACTTCTGCGAATCGACACCGGAGACGGTCTGGGGCTACTACGGCCTGACACCCGAGCAGGCCCGCCGCGGCGGGCTGAACCCGAAGATGTTCAACAGCTTCCTGGACGGCTCCAAGCCTTCGATCGAAAGCACGGCGGTGGCCAACGCCACCGGGCTGGGCGTGCCGAGCGACGGCCTGCTCTACCCGCCGGCCAGCATCGAGGACATCCCCTACGTCACCCGTCCGCGCAGCGAAGGCGGCGTGCTCGAGCGCAAGGGCATGGTGGAAGTGATCTCCTCGCTCGAGCCCGACGGCCGCCGGATCCCCTACGACATCCGCATGGGCGTGTGGGTCACCGTGGAGGCCGAGACCGAGTACATCCGCAACTGCTTCGAGGAATACAACGCCCACACCGATCCCAGCGGGCGTTATTTCACGCTGTACAAGCGCTGGCACCTGATCGGGCTGGAAGTCGGCGTGTCGGTCGCCTCGGCCGCGCTGCGCGGCGAGCCGACCGGCGTGGCCACCGGCTGGAACGCCGACGTGGTCGCCACCGCCAAGCGCGACTTGAAGCCGGGCGAGCTGCTCGACGGCGAAGGCGGCTACACCGTCTGGGGCAAGCTGCTGCCCGCCGCCCGCTCGGCACAGATGGGCGGCCTGCCGCTCGGGCTGGCGCACGGGGTCAAGCTGGTGCGGCCGGTGGCGAAGGGCCAGAGCCTGACCTGGGCCGACGTCGCCATGGACACCGGCACGCGGGCCTGGCAACTGCGGCGGGAAATGGAAGGGCTGTTCGCCCCGGCGCGGCTGACAGCCGCCTGACAGCCACCGCGCGGGTGGGCGCGCCATGATGGCCGCCAAGGAGGAACCCCCATGAAGATTGCCCTGCTCGGCACCGGCCTGATGGGCCTGCCCATGGCGCGCCGCCTGTGCCGTGCCGGCCACGAGGTCGCGGCCTGGAACCGCACCCGCGCCAAATGCGAGCCGCTGTCGGCCGATGGCGCCGCCATCTGCGACAGCGCGGCGCAGGCCGTCGCCCACGCTGACATCGTGATCAGCATGCTGGAGAACGGCGCGGTCGTGCACGACGTGCTGTTCAACCAGGGCGCCGCCCGCGCGATGCGCCGCGGCACGCTCTTCATCGACATGGCCTCGATCCAGCCGCGCGAGGCGCGCGACCACGCCGCGCGGCTGGGCGAGCTGGGCGTTGCCTGCCTGGACGCACCGGTATCCGGCGGCACCGTGGGCGCGGAAAACGGCTCGCTGGCCATCATGGTCGGCGGCGCGACAGCTGATTTCGAGCGCGCGGCGGCGGTGTTCCAGGTGTTCGGCCGCGCGACCCACGTCGGCCCGCATGGCGCCGGGCAACTGGCCAAGCTGGCCAACCAGATGATCGTGGGCATCACCATCGGCGCCGTGGCCGAGGCCCTGCTGCTGTGCGCCAAGGGCGGCGCCGACATGGCCAAGGTGCGCGAGGCCATCAGCGGCGGCTTTGCCGACAGCCGCATCCTGCAACTGCACGGCCAGCGCATGGTCGAGCGCGACTTCGCACCGCGCGGGCGCATGACGGTGCAGCTCAAGGACATGCGCAACGCGCTGGCCACGGCCGAGGAGATCGGTTTCGATGCACCGGTGACGAAGCTGTTCGAGCGCCTCTACGCCGACGGCGTGGAGCACGGCCTGGCCGACCTGGACCATTCCGGACTGTTCGTCGAGCTCGCGAGCCGCAACGGCATGCGCTAGTTGCGCTAGAATTACGGCCTGTTGTGGGGGGGTAGCTCAGCTGGGAGAGCGTCGCGTTCGCAATGCGAAGGTCGGGAGTTCGATCCTCCTCCTCTCCACCACGACACGTTTTCGCAGCGCCGCCATCGGCGACGTTGCAGAGTGGGTTCTTAGCTCAGTTGGTAGAGCAGCGGACTCTTAATCCGTAGGTCGAAGGTTCGAATCCTTCAGGACCCACCACTCTTTAGTCAGGACGGGCCTTTCGGGGCTCCGCGTGCAGTCCGTCGGTCACGACGGTTCTCAACTCACTCGGAGCTCAAGAATGGCTACGGAAAATCCGTCCGTCGGTGACGGGTCGGTGCCTGGCGGCACCACCAATACTGACACTCGCGCGGCGCTGCCGCGCTTGGCCTCACCTGCACTTTTTACTGCCGAGCTGCCGCTGCGCGATGGCAGCCTCACGGTGCGCGCGCTCATCGACCTCTACATGCGCCAGTACGCCGGCCGCGACACCTCGCGCCTATACCGGCTGCGCTGGTGGGCTGCCAAGCTTGACGACATCAGCCTGGCCGACCTGAGCGACGACCATGTGCACAGCGCGCTGGAGACGCTGGCGCGCCAACCGAGCCGGTACTTCGCCGGCCAGGACGCCGATGGCCGGGCGATCCACCGGGCCAAGCGCAAGTTGCTTTCGCCCGCCTCGATTAATCGCTATGCGGCCTCGCTGGCGGCCGTGATCACCTGGGCGATCAAGCGGCGCATCGCGCCCAAGGGCTATGTGCATCCCTGCAGGAGCATTGAGCGTCGGCCCGAAAACAACGAGCGGGTGCGTTTTCTGTCCGACGAGGAGCGCGCGCGGCTGCTGGCGGCCTGCCGGGCCTCACGCTGGGAGCACCTGCACCTGCTGGTGCTGCTGGCGTTGACCACGGGGGCTCGCAAGGGCGAACTGATGGCCCTGCGCTGGCAGGACATCGATCTGGAGCGGCAGGTCGCCCTGTGCGATCGCTCCAAGAACGGTGACCCCAAGGTGCTTCCGCTGCTGGAGCCCGTGCTGCAGCTGCTGCGCGCGAGCCCCGGCAAACCCGCTCACCTGGTGTTCGGCTCGCCGCGCAATCCACTGGTGCGCTTCAACTTTGAAAAGTGCTGGCGCGAGGCCCTGGCCGCGGCCCGGCTGCGCGACTTCCGATTCCACGACCTGCGCCATAGCTGCGCCTCGATGCTGGCCCAGCACGGCGCCACGCTGCTCGAGATCGCCGACGTCCTCGGGCACCGGCAGCTGCAGATGACCAAGCGCTACAGCCACCTGACCACCGCCCACAAAGCGGCGCTGATCAAGCGGGTCTGGGAAGAACGCTGCCCCTGAAAGGCGCTCAGAGCCCCGCCGTCTACAAGACGGGCGACAACTTCAAGAAGGGCTGATCTCATCGATCTTCTTCATGTGTGAATCAGCCGGTTTTCAGAGGGAAACCGGCTGACGCGCAGCAGCTGCGGACCACTTGCCAGGGCACTTGTCCACGCGAGGTCGCTCGCGCGCGCGCCCGGGCCCTCGCATGATTCGCAGCATCGAAGCCGAGGCCTCGATGCGGGCTCCGCCAGGCCCGTCCTGACACACAGATGGAGAAAGAGATGAACAACAAACTCGACGACCTGCTGCCGTTCGATGCCTATCGCGAGATGCGCCTCGAGGTGTTTCCCTCCCGCACATCGCTCGAGTGGTTCACCCGCAGAAACCGGGACAAGCTGATCGAGAAAGGCGCGCTGTTCCTGATCGCCGGCCGCAAATTGGTGCAGCCTGAGCGCTATGACGAAGTTGTCCGCGCCGAAGGTCAGCGCGCGGCCGAGGCCCGTCACCCGCGCGCCGGCTCCGTTTAAGTCACCTGGAGAACGCGTATGAGCTTCGACCGCTCATTGCTGCCCGACCCGGTGACCTATTTCGCCGACCAGGGGCTGCACCTGTCGCCGCATGGGAAGTGGCGCACGACCGCGTGCCGTATTCATGGCGGCAGTGATTCGATGCGCATTCATGTGGCGTCGGGCGCCTGGATCTGCATGAACTGCGGCGTCAGCGGCCGCGACGTGCTGTCCTATCAGATGCAGCTGCACGGACAGGACTTCATCACCGCAGCGCGTGAGCTTGGCGCCTGGCTGGAAGACGGCAAGAGCGGCGCATGGCCGAAGTCGCCGCCGCCGCTGCCGGCCCGCGCTGCCCTGCAGGTGATCGGCGCGGAGGTCAACCTGGTCGCAGTGGCCGCGCTGAATGTGGCGCATGGCGTCAACCTGCACCAGTCGGACCGCTCGCGCCTGGTCAAAGCCGCGGCACGCATCGCCCGCGTGGTGGAGATCTTCGCGTGAAGCAGGAACTAGATCATCTCTACGCCAGGCTCGATGCAGATATCGAGGATCAGCCGCCTGTCGAAGTCGGAATCGACTGGCCCGAGCCTCGCGAAATCAAGAGCGAACTGCCGGTTGCGCCGCCGTTCCAGGCGACTGAGATGCTGCCCAGGCCGCTGGCCGAATTCGTGCTTGACGAAGCGACTCGGATGCCCTGCGCGCCCGACTACATCGGGGCGGCCCTCGTCGTCGCCCTCGGCGCAGTGATCGGCTCCAAATGTGCCTTGAAGCCCAAGCGCCGCGATGATTGGCTTGTGACGCCGAATCTTTACGGCGGCGTCGTGGGCGAGCCGTCGGCCAAAAAGACGCCCGCGGTGAGTACCGTGATGCGCTTCATCGACCGGCTGGAGAAAAGGGAGGCTCTGGCCCTGGTCGAACGCAAGAAGATCTACGAGGCCGAAAAAGCTGCCTACGAAGCCCACCAGGCGGCCATCAAGACGGAGATGAAGTCCGCCGCCAAGGGCGACAAGCAGGACAAGATGCTGACGGCAATGGCCGACTTTCAGAAGCTGGAGGAACCGCAGGAGCCCACGACGCGCCGATTCAAGACCAATGACGCGACAGCCGAGAAGATCGCCGACCTGCTTGCGCACAATCCGGCCGGGCTGCTGGTCTACCGCGATGAACTTGTCGGGCTCTGGGCCAGCTGGGAGCGCGACGGCCGCGAGGGCGACCGCGCGCTGTATCTAGAGGGCTGGAACGGGACCGGCAGCTTCAATGTTGATCGCATCGCCCGCGGCAGCGTGTTCGTTCCGAACGTGTGTTTGTCCGTGTTCGGCGGTATCCAGCCCGACATCCTGGAGCGGTACCTGCGCAAGGTCACCGGCAGCCTGGACAACGACGGCGCCATGCAGCGGTTTCAGGTCCTCGTTTTCCCGGATGCGCCGCGCTGGGAGTGGCGCGATCAGCCGCCGCATAAGGGTGCGCGCGAGGCTGTTCGCGACGCCTTCGAGCGACTTGCCTCGTTCGACCCGGTGCAGGACGGCGCTCGTCCCGCCGACGATTTCGTCAAGCTGCCGCACTTCAGCTTCGACGACCAGGCGCAGGACGTGTTCATCGCCTGGTGCGGCTGGCTTCACGAGCAGATCGAGAGCGAGCAGCACCCGCTGGTCGCGCAGCACCTGGGCAAGTACGAAAAGCTCTTCTGTGCGGTCGCCCTGGTTCTGCACCTGGCCGAGGGCAACATCGGGCCGATTGGCGCTTCATGCGCACAGCGCGCGGTGCGCTGGTGCGAGTACCTTGCTGGCCATGCGCGCCGGATCTACTCGCTGCTTGAAGCCGGCCGAGTGACCACCGCGCGCTCGATCTCCAGACGCATCCGGCAAGGCAAGCTGTCCGACTGGTTCACCGCGCGCGATGTCTACAAAAAAGGCTGGGGCGATGTGCGCTCCACGGCCGAAGCGGAAGTGGCGCTGGCCGTGCTGGAAGAGTTTGGGTGGGTGCGCTCCTTCGACATCAGTGAACAACCTGGTCGCCCCACAACCCGCTATCTGATCAACCCCAAGGTGAGGCCAACCGGCACCGCCGCTGCAAGCGGCGGAGACTGAAAGATGTGTCGGGTGAGGCCCCAAAACCCCCATAACCGCAGCCGAGTGCCCGCACGTGGCGCGCGTGAGTTTCGGGGGTTTTGGGGGGCCGTCGACCAGCATTTTTAGAAAACTTTCAACCACCAGCGGCCGGTACGCCGAAAAGGAGAGCGCAATGGTGATGCCCAAGAAGGATGTGGACTGGTACGCGGTAGAAGTGGCCTATCGGGCGGGCCGTTCATTTCGCATGCTGGCCAAGGAGTTCGGCATCAGCAGCACGCGGATCAAGCAGGTAGCGGATTTCAACCGATGGGCGCGGGACCTGTCGGTTGTGATCACCGAAAAGACAACGGCCAAACTGAACGCCGCCAACCTGAACATCAAACTGAACGGCAAAAGCGCCTGCGAGCGCGACGTCATAGAGGCGACCGCTCAAGCCCAGACCGACGTGGTTCTCGCCCATCGCAACTCCATCCAGCGCGCAAGAAAACTGACCCTTGCACTTCTCGAGGACCTGGAGCTTGCGACTGTGCAGTGGAGGCGTGACCGATTCTCAGGCGCGGAAGCCATCGCTCCTAGCCGAACTATTCCCGACAAGGAAAAGTCGATGGCGTCGCGCAGCGCCATCCTCAAGATGCTCGCTGACGCTCTCAAGACGCTTATCGGGTTAGAGCGCCAGGCATTCCAAATCCTGGATGGAAGTCCCGGCAAGCCAGAAGAGCCCGCGGCAAAGCAGGACGCGCTGGAAGGTCTGGACACGCTTGAGGCTGCCTGGGCTCGGGTCCTGGGGCGCCCTCCCCAAGCCTCCACTACCACTTCAATAAAGGGGAGCTAAGCGCGCTTGCAACCCGAAGTCGTCGACGATGACGCCGTCTTTGCGTACCTGTGGGCAGGGCAACCCCCGGATTTTGAATCCGTGGGTGTTATGCGTCTGCGTCAGCGCGCAATATTCGGGGGATCGTCCTGCGCTCCGTCCCTTTTGACGCACGTAGCGACGGGCCCTGCCGCCAGCCGCTCAAGCATTGCCGGTTGCCAGCTTCGCGCACGCGGCGCGCATGAACTCGATGAACGCCCGCGTGTGAGGGCTCATGTATCGCCGGTGCTGCACCACGGCGTAGATTGCGCTGGCATTGGCTCGATAGGGCCGCAAAACCTCCACCAGGCGGCCCAAGCGCAGGTCTTCGGCCACGTGGAAAGCGTAGAAGCCGCCGAGGCCGAGTCCCTGGACGCAGTAGGCCCGTAGCGCGTCGCCGTTGTTCGACGCGAATACTTTGCGGACGGGGTACTTGCGCACCGTCCGCCCGGCCAAGAACGGCCATTCCTCGGCGAAAGGCGACCCGTGTCCGACCAGCCCCGCGTGCCGGCGCAGGTCCGCAGGAGTGCCCGGGATGCCATGGCGCTCCAGGTATGCTGGTGACGCACAGACGACGCAAGTGTGGTCGGCCAATTTCACGGCGGGCTGCTTCTTCCGGTGGATCTCGTCCAAACTGATGTGCACGTCGATGCCTTCGCGAATCAGGTCCACCGGGCCGGCACTCACCCGCAGATCGACCAGTAGCCCGGGGTGCAGCTCGCGCAGCAAAACGCTGGAGGTGAAGGAGGGAGATGCCAGGACCCGCAGATCCCCTTCCAGTTGCGCGGGGGCTGGTTCGCTCCCTGCCGGCCTGCCTGTCACGCTGGCGATCTCGACGGCATTCGGCTTTCCGTTCGAGGGCGAGGTTCGCCCTTCCGGGGTCTGCAGCCTCATCGATGCCTTCATGGACGCAGGGGTAATGCGCTTCACCCTCTGCGACACGACCGGCATGGCAAATCCGGTCCAGGTGCGCACCATGGTCGAGGACTTGCAGCGGCGCAGCACCGTGGTGCACTGGTGCCTGCATTTCGCACGTTACGCGCGGGATGGCGCTGGCCAACATGCTCGCCGCGGTGGAATCCGGCATCGATCGATTTGAGGGCTCCGTGGGTGGGCTGGGCGGTTGCCCGTACGCACCGAGCGCCAGCGGCAACGTGGCCACTGAAGATGCGCTGCACATGTTCGAGGCCCTCGGCTACGACACGGGGGTGGACCTGGCACGCGTACTTGCCGTAGCCCGAGGGCTGGCCGACGTCGTCGGGCACGCTGGACATGGCCACGTCTGCAAGGCGGGCCTGACCGCGCCATGGTCACTTTGTTTTACCGCTAGTCAGCATCTGCGCGTGCCGAAGGCTGCTTTTCGACCAAAGCGGCCATCCTCAAGCCGCAACCGACCAACGGGAAAACCGCCGCGGTACGTGGCTTCATCCTCCAGAACTCAGCGCAGCAGGCAGCAGCATCGAATGCCTAAGTCCTCCCCTTACGGATCTGCTCCGGTGCATTGTCGGATTCCGTCTAGGAAAAGCGTGTTGATCTGAATGTCAAAATCACTCGCCATGGCGGGCCCGCGCTGCGAGTTCCAGCAACTGCTCATCATGCCCAGCAGCAGAAGCGAGTAGAACTCAGTTCGCAATGCATATGCCTGCAGTCCAGGCTTGATTTCAGCGAGAAGACCTCCGAGAAAAGTCGTGATCTCGTTCCTAAGAAGTCGGCAGACTTCTCGCGATGCAGCATCAAGTCGCTTGGATTCACGCAAGAGAATTAGATGCTCATCACGGAAAGCCGCTGCGCAGCGAGCATAGGCGTCTACGTAAAGCGTCAATCGCTCCTCGGCAGGCAACGTCATTGTCTTAATGCGCTCGAGTTCCCTTTCCTGGCGGCGCGCGTACGCTAGCACCGCTACCTTGAGGATGTCTTCTTTGCTGCTGAAGTAGTAGAAAAGCCGGGACTTCGATGCTCTGCATGCGCGCGCTACATCCATCATCGTCGTATCAGTGAAGCCCTTGCGCGCGAACAATGCCACGGCCTCCTTCACTATATTTCGCTTCTTTTCCTCATAACCAAACACTCTTCCGCGAACCATGCAAGCGCTCCTGTTACTGGGTCGTCCTGGCCGCCTTCCTCCAAATCTCCTAGTACGCCAACTTCATAACAAACTCGATAGCACTGGAGCAGGCGATCAACGGTGAGGAGGCCCAATTCCCTGTTGATTACCTCGGCTAGATCGGGATGCAGCCGCAATCCGGAGAACGCCGCCAGCGCGCACCGAAGTCAATGCTTAAACGTCAGTGCGATGCCGCCTAGGATCAGCAATCCGCCGAACACTTGGTTGACCACAAGGTTTTCCTGCAGGAAAAGAATTCCGGCCACTGCCGTAATCAACGGGACGCTAAGCTGCACGGTGGACGCCTGGATGGCTCGCAAGCGCGGCGTCACCGAATACCACACCACATAACCCGCTCCCGAGGTTAAAGCGCCTGAGGCGGTAGCTAGTGCAAGACCCAGGGGATCCCATTGCCACTGCCTAACTACCATCGGTAGCAACGTGGCCGACAAGGCTGCGGCGCGAATGAAGTTGCCTCTGGTCAAGGCTTTGGCGTGTGTCGACTGCCGGCCTAGAATGCTGTACACGCCCCAGGCCACGCCGGCTGCCGCCATTAGCACCTGGGCCCAGAGGCCGCCGTAGTTCGCTCCGCCTTGCGCGAACAAAAGCACATAGAAACCAGCGAGTGCGGCCGAAAGGCCCGCCACATGGCTGCCGGTGACGCGGTCGCCCGCTACTAACCCGCAAAGCACCATTGTGAGCTGCACGACTCCAAACAGCAGCAATGCGCCGACTGCGGCTGAGAGCTGCACATACGCGAACGAGAAAGCGGCAGCGTAAGCGAACAGAGCGATCGCACTACGCCAGTTGCCATCCTGGCCTGTAACGCCGCAGGGCCGCACCAGCAACGCCAGCGCCGCTGCGCCGGACACTAGACGGACAACCGCGAACGAAGCAGGATCGATTGCCGTTTCCCGTAAGGCCCAGCGACAAAGCAGGGAATTGCCCGCGAAGGCAAGCATGGCGGCCATCGTGAGAAGGCTCAGGCGTGCGGAGCTCAAACCAATCCACATTCGATGGGCTGCTTATGGATCTCGCCGTGATTGCTCTTCGAGAGCGCTTCGAAGAACCGGACTTCAAACGACATGAATGCGGGGGAGTGGGCGATCTCGCCCGCCCATCACTTGCCGGCGTTCCGAAAAGGGCTATCCGCGCGAACAGCCGCTCAAGTGCCAAACGGAATGGAACAGCCGCATCCGTTCATGATCCGGCGATCTGGGCATTCCGACCTTCCCAGTACGGCTGTCGCAGCTCATTGCGCAGGATTTTTCCCAGCGCATTCCTAGGTAACTCATCTAGGAAGACGACTGCCGTTGCCTTCTTGACCGCGCCCAATTGTTCGCGAGTCAGGGCAATCAACTCTTCCTCAGACGCCGAGCCCTCCGGCTCGAGAACGACGGCTGCCATGGGGGTCTCTCCCCACCGTGGGTGCGGCACGCCGAAAACGCAGACTTCGCGAACCGCCGGATGTCTTTCGATGACTACTTCGAGCTCAGCTGGCCAAATGTTGTAGCCGCCGGAGATGATCAGGTCATTCTTGCGGTTGACCAGAAAAATGTACCCGTCCTCATCGACATATCCGACGTCACCGCTGAGCAAGGCGCCGTCAGGAGTGAGTTTGCGGGCCAGTCCCTCGGGGTCGTTCCAATAACCACTCATCATTCCTTGGGCACGGACGGCGAGCTCGCCGACCTGGCCCGGCGGTAGTGGCTCGCCGTTGCCGTCGACAGCGACGACCTGTGTATTCGGTGTGGACTTACCGACGGAACGTAGTCGTTTCCCGCCTGCAGCATGGTCCTCGGGAGTCAGTACCGAAACGGGCCAGGCCTCGCTCTGGGCGTACGCTTGGAAGAGGGCATGCCCGAAACAGGAGATCGCGGCTTTGAGCGTGGCCTCGCTGATCGGGGCCGCCCCGTAGTGGATGGCGCGCAGGCTGGAAAGGTCGAATTTTTCGATCAGTGGCGAGTTCACGAGATCGGCAATCATTGTCGGCACCATCACGGAGAACGTCGCGTGGTGTTCCTCGATGAGGCGCAGAGTTCGCGCAGCGTCGAACGAATCCGTCAGAACGATTTTGGCTCCTGCTCGAAGCATCGACCAAAACGGGATGATTGATGCGTGGGTTAGCTGGCCCACCACGAGGTACGTGTCCTCCGGGCTGAGGGTCGGAAAAGCCCGTTCGAACTCCAGGCAGGCGCATATCCACCGTTTGACCGTGTGATAGATGCCCTTTGGGCGCCCCGTCGTGCCGCCGGAGAAGCGAACGATGTGGGTATGGTCGACATCGAGTTGGGGCGGGACGCTGAGCGGTTCGGCATCGGCAACGAGTGCTTCGTAGTCGAATTTGGCGGCTTCCTGGTACTGCCCTCGAACCGCGCGCCACACGATGATCCACTTGAGCTCCGGGCAGGCCCGATGGATCCGTTCCAGGACCGCAAGATGACGCTCGTGCACGATGAGTGCGCGGATGCCGACGAAGTTGGCCAGGTAGGCGTTCGTTTCAATGGACTCGTGGGCGTAGAGGCTGACTCGGACGAACCCGGCGAGTGCGAGGCCGACAATCTGTTCAGGGCTCGCGATGGTATTTTCGCCGAGCGTCCCGACAGCGTCGCCGGGCCTCAATCCGAGGCCAGCCAAGGCGCCCGCAAGACGCAGCGACCGGTCGAGTAGCACTGAGTAGGTAAGCGACTCATCGCCGCTGATCACCGCAGTGCGGTGTCCATTCGCACGAGCCGTGGCGTGCATGATCTCCCAGAAGTTGGCCGGCTCGGATCCGACCGCTGGCGTGACCAGCGGCAAGGCACTCTTTTCAACGGTCACGTCGGAACCTCTTCTGGTACTGGGCATTTGCTTGCTGGCACTCGTCGTCGAACGAAGCGAGCATCATCAACGGCAGGTCTGTTCCACCCGTAGGCAGTAGCGCCTGTTCGCTCTGGCGGAGTGCTTTGGCAGTTCCCCAGATAAGGAGCCGAGGGCGCTGCGCCAATTGGGCGACGACCCCCTCGACCAGCTCGGTCAGTTCGACCTCGGTCTCCAGCACGGCGGTGATCATTCCCGCGGATTTGGCTTCGTGCGCTGGAACCTGCCGACACGTATAGACCATGTCGGCTGCGAGAGTAGGCCCAACGGCTCGAACAAGCTGCGGAATGGCGTTCATCGAATACGGATATCCGAGGTCGAGTTCGGGAACCGTGAACCGCGTCGTCGCTGTTGCGTACCGCAGGTCGCACATTAAGGCGAGTGCGAGCCCGCCGCCCGCGCACGGCCCTGCGATCTGCGCAACCTTGGCGACGGGAAGGCTTTCGAGATCGAGCAGAACTTGACGGAGCGCGTCCTTGGAAACGAGTTCTGCTTGGATGCCATCGCCTGAGAGCAGTTCGCCCGAGAGATCCATGCCGGCACAGAACCCCCGGCCCGCCCCGCTGATCACAACCACTCGAATCGTCGGCGTGCGGCGTACGAAATCGATGGTGGCCTGGAGCTCGGCGAACATCTGGACGGTCAGTGCGTTCAATCGCTGTGGACGGTTCAGAAGCACTCGTACGACGGAGTCAGTCGCGGTGACCTGGATGTGCTCCGTCGTGGTGAGCTCGGGCGGTAGAGTCTGTCGTCTTGTCATGGTGGCAGGTGGAGATGAGATTTCCGTCGTCATGCAGTGGTTGCTATCGAGGTTATAGACAGGAAGTTGATGCGAGCGGTCCAGGATGAAGGCGCGCCACGGCGCCCGCGATCACGTTCCCGCCCCGGGAAAGTGGCACGCAGCCTGGTGTCCTGTGGTTGACTCTGTCAGGCGCGGAGGTACAGCACGGCAGATGTCGGCCGCTCGCCAGCATCTGCTCTGGAATCGGCACCCGATGGGCGGGTCGCTTGGGTTGGGCAGGTCCCCATTGAGGACGATGACATCTTGGGCTCCGGCGTCTGGGTCGGGCACGGGCACTGCTGAAAGGAGGGCTTGGGTGTAGCAGTGCTGTGGATGATCGTAGACCTGTTGGGTGGTTCCGTACTCAGCGAACTGTCCCAGATACATCACGGCGATCTGGTCGGAGATGTGACGTACGACCGAAAGGTCGTGGCTAATGAAGACGTAGGTGATCCCGAGCGTCTCCTGAAGGTCCTGGAGCAGATTTAGGATCTGCGCCTGAATGGATACATCCAAGGCAGAAACAGGCTCGTCCAGGATCAGTATCGAGGGTTCGAGCGCCAGAGCTCGTGCGAGACCGATGCGCTGGCGCTGACCACCGGAAAACTGGTGCGGATATCGCTTCGCGTAAACGGGATCGAGACCAACCATATCCATGGTCTCGAGCACGCGCTGCCGGGCAGCGGTCGTACTCCATCCATTGGCGCGCAAGGGCTCGCCGATGATCTCGAGGGTGGTCATCCGGGGGTCGAGCGACGAATAGGGATCCTGGAAAAGGATTTGGATGTGCTTTCGCAGTTCGCGGCGGCGTTGGCGAGACGGCATGGTGACGTCTTCGCCACAATAGAAGATCGAGCCCGACGTCGGTTCAAGTAGGCCGGTGAGCACTCGGCCGAGCGTCGATTTCCCACAGCCGGACTCGCCCACAACGCCTAGGGTCTCTCCCCTGCGGAGATCAAACTGCACGCCGTCCACCGCGTGCACCACCTGTTGCCGACCACTGGCCCCGCGGACTCGGTAGTGCTTGACTAGATTGCGGACCGAGAGAACCGTATCCCGGCGATCAAGATCTGGAGACGACATACTCATCTTGCAGTTCCCATTTCCGGGGACCCCCCAAGGCGGTGGCACGCCGCAGTGTGTCCGCCGTCAATCTGACGAAGCCGCGGGGCGATCTCTGCGCATGCCGGAAGCCCTGCGGCCTCTCCGCAGCGAATCCGAAAAGCGCAACCTGTCGGCATATTCGTCAGTACCGGCGGTGCGCCCGGGATCGGCGTCAGGCGGTTGCGCGTTGTCCGATGGTCCGGCAGACTCGCGAGCAGCGCCCGTGTGTAGGGGTGCCGAGCAGATCGGAATATCCCGGAAACGCTGCCGTACTCCACTAGCTTGCCTGCATACATGACTGCAACAGAATCAGCAGTCTGGGCGACAAGCCCCAGATCGTGGGTGATGAGAATGAGGCCGGCACCACTTGCGGTCTTCGCCTTTTTCAACACCGACATCACCTGCGCCTGCACGGTCACATCCAGCGCCGTCGTCGGCTCGTCGGCGATCAGGATCGTCGGATCGTTGGCGATTGCCATGCCGATCACCACACGTTGTCTCATCCCGCCCGAGAATTCGTGCGGGTACTGCCTGGCTCGCCTGGCCGGATCTGGAACTCCCACGAGATCGAGAAGTTCGACGGCTCTATCGCGGGCCTGGCGTTGAGATACGCGCCGGTGGGCGCGGACCGCTTCCGCCAGTTGATCCCCGACCCGGAATAGCGGATTGAGCGTCGTCATCGGGTCCTGGAAGACCATCGCGATGTCGTTGCCTCGGATGTGCCGGAGATCGTCCCTGCCCATTGCGAGGAGGTCTCGTCCGCGAAATAGGGCCCGGCCTCCGGTCACCGCACCATTTGGCGGAAGGAGCCCGAGAAGCGACAACATCGTCACACTCTTGCCGGACCCGGACTCGCCAACGATACCCAGTGTCTGTCCCTGCTCCAGAACGAACGAAACGCCATCAATCGCTCGAACCGAACGACCGGTGATCTGAAAATCGACCGAAAGATCCTGGACGCTGAGCAATGCTCCGGCAGAGCCGGATACCTGTGGGAGCGAGTACTCCAAGTTCGCCGACTTCATGCTATCCCCCGCAGCCGAGGATCGAGAAAATCCCGCAATCCGTCGCCGACCAGGTTGCAGGCGAAGATCGTGAGAAGAATGAATAGGCCCGGGATCGTCACCGTGTGTGGATAGGAGATGAAGGTTGCGCGTGCCGCGCCGAGCATGGTCCCCCATTCGGGCATGGGGTCCTGTACACCCAGGCCAAGGAATCCGAGGCCGGCTGCGATGAGAACGACGACGCCAATGTTCAGCATCGCAAAAACCACGACGGCCGAGACGCAATTGCGCAAGATGTGCGTACGGATGATCGCCAGATGACTCACGCCACTTGCGATGGCAGCCTCGATGTACATCTCGCTCTTCAGCGAGAGCGCAAGCCCTCGCGAGAGCCTGACGAACTGAGGTACGACCGCAGCGGCAGAGGCGATGATCACGTTCCGGAGTTCTACGCCCAACGTCGCAACCAGAGCGATTGCCAGGAGGCCACCGCCCGCCATAGCCAGCAGCGTGTCCGTGATGCGCTGGATGACGAGGTCGAACCATCCTCCGAAGTAACCGGAGAGCAGGCCCATCGAGACGCCGATCAGCAGCGCGATCGCAGTGGCACTCGCGCCGATCAGAAGCGTGATCCGGCCTCCGTAGAGAATTCGGGAGAAGATGTCGCGCCCGAGTTCGTCGGTACCGAACCAGTGCGCTGCGCTTGGGCTTTGCAGCGCCACAGCGAGATTCTGCTGCTCGGGATCATGGGAGGTCAGCAGGGGAGCGCAGATGACGGCCAGCAAGATAATGATGAGCACGGCGGCCCCAAGCGAGGCAGCCTTGTTCGTGACCATCGCTTGGCGAAGCGCTGCTGCACGATGCCGGAGCAAGTTGGCGCGGCTTTTCTTGTGCCCGCTGCACGATAGGGATATCTCAATCATTGAGAACAATCCTCGGATCGATGACGGCATAAACCAGATCCGTAAGCAGATTCACCACGACGACGACGGCAGCGAAGATGAACACAATGCCCTGCATCATGGGGAAGTCACGAGCGGTTATCGACTGGATCAGCAGGCGACCGATTCCTGGCCAGCTGAAGACCGTCTCGACAATGATCGCGCCGCCCATAAGCGCGCCGAGCTGAAGTCCGATGACCGTGACGATCGGAATGGCAGCGTTGCGCAGAGCGTGCTTGTATACGACGACCCAGTGCCGCAGGCCCTTCGCATAGCCTGTCCGGACATAGTCCTGGCGCAAGACATCGAGCATCGCGGCGCGGGTCATCCGGGCTACAAGACCGGCTGTGAACGTGGCCAGCGTCGCGGCTGGCAATACGATTGCACTCGCCGATTCCGCGCCACCTGTGGGAAACCATCGAAGATCGACCGACAGCGTCAGGATGAGCATCAAGGCCAGCCAGAATCCGGGCACCGAGATGGTCAGAACGGCGATGGACGAAGCGACGAGGTCGGGCCAGCGTCGGTGGTAAACGGCGGCCGTAACTCCCAACATTGCCCCGAGAATGGTGCCCACCACCACTGCGACGGTTGCGAGTTCAATCGTGTATGGCAACCGGCTCACGATCTCCTCTGTCACGGGGCGTGCCGTACGTGCAGACGTCCCAAGGTTCCCTTGGATCAGGTTTGAGATGAAGTGGACGTATTGCTGGAGCAGACCGTCATCCAGCCGCAGCGCTGCCCGGATCCGCTCGACCTCGACCTGATCAGCCTGGACGCCGGCGATCACGCGAGCCGGATCGCCGGGGAGCAATTTGGTGAGCGAAACAACGATGAACGCGACGCCCAGGATAGTGATGACGCTGAAGGAAAGGCGCCTGACGACGAACTGCAAGAGACTACGCACAACTGCCAACTCCAGGCCGAATCGAAGGGAAGTGCAGGCCGCCGATACACGAGGCTTGGCGGCCTGCGGTACTCAGTTCGCCGGCCTCGCATGAATCGTGTCGAAGTACTCGTTCGGCGCAACCGTGATTCCGGTGAGAGCAGAGTTGAATGCGATCGGGTATTTCTGGGCCCACAGGAAAATGAATGGTGCGTCGTCCCATACGATCTTCTGGGCATCGCAATAAAGCGCCGACCGTGTCTGCAAGTTGATCTCCTTTGCTGCAGATGCGAGCAGCGCGTCGACCTTGGCATTCTTGTAGAACGAGGTCGCGAGGCCGCGCGGCGGTGCCTGGTCGCTCTGAAACTGTGTCATCGGCTGCTGCGGGTCCATGTAGGAAGCGGCCCAACCGAGAATGTGAAGGCCGAAGTTGTCCTTCGGCGCGGACGTCACGCGGCCGACATAGGTCGGCCAGTCCAGAGTTGTCACCTTGACAGTCACGCCCACGTCCTTGAGATAGCCGGCAATGGCCTGGGCGATCTGAGTTGCCTGGGGGTACTTTCCGTTGGGTGCTCCGAACTCGACTTCGAGGCTCTTGACGCCAGCATCCTTGAGAAGGGTACGAGCCTTTTCAGGGTCATACGCGTAAGGGTGGTCCATCGTGCAGTTGTCGGCCAATGCAGGCGCAAGCGGCCCCTTGGCTGCCTCGGCAGTGTTATGCATCACACTCTTGATGATCGCTTCTCGGTCGATTGCGTAGTTGAGCGCGCGGCGGACCAGCGGGTTGTCGAACGGCGGCCTTTGTGTATTGAACACGGCGTAGAGCGTGCGCGCGGGCAAGCCCGTGTGCACGGTGGTACTGCTGTTCTTACTGATCGCATCCAGAGAGGTCAGCGGCGGCGACAGGATCATTTGCGCCTCTCCGCTCATTAGCATGTTCTGGCGCGAAGAGGCCTCTGGAACGATCTTGAACGAGATGCCCTTGAAATAGGGCTTCGCACCCCAGTAGCTTTCGTTCCGAGACATCGCGATCTTCTCGCCGCGGTCGTATTGCTCGACCCGGTATGGCCCAGTGCCTACCGGCAGGACGATCTTGGTGTAGCTGTTTCCGTTCTGGCTTACGGAGTCTGGCGCCAGAATGCCCACAGTCTCGAGGGAAAGGGCCTTAGGGAGCGCAGGGGCGGGCCTGGAGAGCACGAGTTCGACCGTATGGGCATCCGGTGTCAGCACCTCGCTGATCGCAGAGAATGCGCTGCGATAAGGCACGGTCACCTTGGGATCAAGGACGCGGTCGAGAGTTGCCTTGACAGCCGTCGACGTGAATGGGCTGCCATTTTGGAAGGTCACGTTCTTGCGCAGGTCGAGCGTGAGCTTCAGTCCGTCGTTGGACAATTTCCATGAAGTAGCGAGTCCCGGAGCGAGTTCCCCCGTCGCCGTCGTATTGGTGAGGGTCTCGACGCTATATTTGAGAATGCTTGCAACTACGGATGTCGTCTGGGACTGCGGGTCCAGGGTGTCGGGTTCCGCATCGATCGCGATCACGAGTTGTTGATCTTTCTTGACGGTCGCCGTTTCACTAGCCGAGTTTCCGCGAGAGCAGCTCGTGAGTGCAGCTACTGCGGCTAACGCCAAAAACAGCGTCGCCTTCGCGGGGGCGGCGGATCGACGCCGGTACGGCTTGTTGGACCTGTGCTTGCTATTCATAACAGTGCGCCTCTCTTGGAGAAGAAGGGTTTGCTTTCCTAAAGGTTGATCCGGCGTTGAGCCATTGACTCTTTGACGGTCGCTAAATCCAGTTGCCCATGGATAGAAGCCAACTCGCGAGCGCCGCCATCGCATGTTGCCTTGATAGACCGACGCGTCGGGTTATTTATTAGGTGTCGCATTCTCTTGGTGACGAGTGCCACATTCATCGGGAGTAACCCGTAAGGCGCTGCTGCCGCCCCTCTGGCCACCCCGGCACACCCCAGACGGCGAGAGCTCACCTCAGTGCTGATCAATCCTCGCTCGACTCAACCCAAACGACGCTCTCGAAAATGCTCGCCCGACCCATCCGGTATGCGTTTGCCGGGTGCGAATGTTCCTCGTAGCCGAATGAGACGCCACACACGAGGATTCTCCCGTCCGGGATCCCCAACTCCCGGCGAACGATGTCCGGATATGACGCCAACGCCGCCTGTGCGATGCTGGAAACCCCACTCGCGCTCGCCGCAAGCATGAAGTTAGAGACCCAGGCGCCGCAATCGATGGCGCCGTAGCTACCCAATTCCCGCGGTGCGGTCACGAAAGCCACGTGCGGGGCGCCAAACATCCGGAAGTTCTCACGTGCCTGAAGATTCGAGGCCTCGCGGTCGCCCCGGGCAATGCCTACGCTCTCGTAAAGACTCCAGCCGCATGCGCGACGTCGGTCGAGATAGGCACCCCGATATTCGCCGGGGAAGGGTAAGTCTGGTCGCGCTGGCTCGTTAGCAGATGCTTCGTACAGCATCGCACGCAATCGCTCGAGTGCGGCACCACTGGCGATATACACCAGCCATGGCTGTGCGTTGCACCACGAGGCAGTGAGTTGCGCCTGCTCCAGGATCGTTTTTACGGTATCAACTTCAACGGGACGTCCGTTGAAAGCGCGACAACTATGGCGATTCCGCAGCAACGTTTCGAGGCTGTCGCTTAGTCCTTGCCGTACTTCTGTCATCAAATACCTCACGAATGAACCGAGCGGAACCTTCTAGACCTTGAACCCCGGTTCGGTGACCAGCCCACCCAATGGCTCTATTACGGAACGCAGGAAGGCGTCGAAGCAGCCCGCGTTACCAGCGGCCATCCGAACCTCTAGTCAGCGCCAGCGCTCGACGATTTCCAGCTGCGCCAGAATTTCCTGCAGCAGCTGATCGAGCTTGGTAACGATCGCATCGGACGTACCGCGCCGGCAAGCGATACCGCTCCAGGTGCCGAAATCGAAGCTGGGTGACACCGTCTCGGCCAGAGTGGTCACCTGGGGGATCAGTTCGGCCTGCCTGATGGTGCTCACCGCGATCGGCCGGAGCATTCCGGCCTTGATCTGCTGCAGCGCGCCAGTCAGGGTCGTCGCGCTGGCAGACCAGTTCGCGCTGCTCCATGGGAAGTCGGAACCCATCCATGTACGCCTCGGAATCCTCCTTGAAGCAGGCGCGGTTAGCAGCCTGGTTCAGGGGAAAGGCCATCTTGTTCAGCTCGTGGGCGCCCTGCGATAGGTTCAGGTCAAACGGTGGCACGTCGCTCACGGCAGAAGTTAAAGGAGGCGTCATTCCGGGCTTGCCATCTCGTCGGTGGCTCGTACAATCCTACCAACCAGTAGGTAGGGCAGTGTACGGCCTTGTTCTGTCTGGTCCGGCTTAGTGATTACCCTCAAACTAAAAAGTGATGAAGACTGCCTCGGAACTCACCCCGGCTGCGCAGCGCGTGGTCGACGCCGCCCAGGAGTTGATTCAAAGCCGCGGCTACAACGGCTTTTCCTACGACGACATTTCGCACCGGCTCGGTCTGCGCAAAGCCAGCATTCACCACCACTTCCGCACCAAGGCAGACCTCGGCGCCACGGTGGTCCGCCGCTACACGGAGGATTTCCGCGGCAAGCTCGCGCACATCGATGCCAGCTGCAGCAGTCCTGAGGCGCGGCTTCGTGCCTACGTGGAGTTGTTCACCCAGACCTATGCCCGCGACCGCCACCTGTGCCCCGGTGGGATGCTTAGCACCGAGACCGAATCCCTCCCGCCCGAGGTGGTTGCCGAGGTGGTGACGTTTTTCGAGGTCAGCCTGACCTGGCTCGCGCAGCTGTTCAAACAAGCGAGGCCGCACGGACAGCCGGCAACCGATACCTCTCCCGAGCGGCTGGCCCTTTGCCTGCTTTCCTGCCTGCAAGGCTCGATGGTGGTCGGACGCGCCATAGCGGACCCGAGGGCGAGTGCGGCCGCGGTGGGCGATGTCGGCCGGACGGCCGTGGAACTGTTCCTCTCCCTAAGCGCCGCGAGCCGACCCGCTCAGCGACGATCCGGGCCCAAGCTAGCAGCCTGAGTGGCGGTGCGCGCCAGCGCATCGTCCATATCTCCAGGGCGCTTCATGCCGGCCTGGACTGAGCAGGATCCATGGCAACAATGGCGCGTAGCAGGGATCGTGCGCCATCGCGGTTCGCGGCGACCTTCCCCACCGCTGCTAGGCCAGCGCCCGAAGAGGTGTTGGAAGATCTGCTTGGGCTTTCTGCCAAGCGCATCTCCGGTCTCAAAGATGCCGCTGTGATCTAGCGTGAGCCAAGGGACTTGAATGCGGCTGTTCGCCTTCGACGGCGACAGCATCTGGCCGGAAGGCGGCTTTTGGCCGACAGCAGACATCGCTGCTTACGCACCACACGCGCCACTCCCCTGCCCTCCGACCGACGGAGTCTCAGTCCGGTGGTCGCGGGCTGAGAGGGCGTCTGTCAAGCTCCGTAAGTGGCCTTCCACATTTTGGTCTACCACCAGCGTGCGTTATGGAAGTCCCGCTGCTAGACCGCAACGCTACAGGAGCTGGTTGGCGACGAATGGCGTTGGTCGAAATGAAGCAGCAGAGTTGCATGCCGCTCCGATCGGAGAGGACGCACTCTCGTTACCGCCAAGCCAACATCGTGGCGAAAGGCCTCCGAACAGTGGCTTGCGTCGAGACGAATGACCGCGGGCGGGATAAGCAAGTTCACAATTCGGAGGTCAGCTCAGGCCATTCGAAGAGCGCCTGATCAGTGTCGAACTTCTGCCGCAGCCACAGCACGTCTTCCGCGCGCACTTTTCTCAGCGCCGGTAGACTTGCAGAGCTGACCTTGTTCAGATAGAGCAAGAACGAAACGAGTGCTGCCAAGCGCTCGATACTGCGGCGATATCCCCAGTACGCATAGTCCGGCGACTCAATGCCATGAAGATTTTCGGTCAGTATCCGCTTCAGAACCGCCCGCCTCAACGCCATCGGAATGCTGCCCTCACCCTCATACCCGTGCGCACGCAGAAATGCTCGGTCTTCCCATTCGTGTCTGAGTATGACGGTCGGGTTGTACGGGCCACACAAGCCCTCTGCTAGCACGCATCCTCCGGGATACTGGCGAGACCACCTGGGGTGTCCAATCGCGCTAATCCCAGCGTGATTCGCTTCGATATGCTTTAGAACATCCGCACTCAAGAGCGTGTAAGGGTCCGCGCGCGTCATGAGGCCTAACACCAATAGTTCCTGCGGGAACACACGCTGAGAGCTGCCGAGGCCTTTAAACTGATCGAGCTCGACTTGATGGAAGTTCTCTGTCCCGATGGCAATCGCGTTGCAAAAGGCTGGATGGTCAACGCACGAGAAGAATCGGCTCTGCAGGAACCTCAGGAAGACCGTCTTCGGCCACGGCCCCTCGCCACACACGTAAATCGGCCCCCCAATCCAGTCCACGTCCGAAGCGGTCACACGACCTGCGAGCGCGTTCAGGAGAAATGGAGCATGGAGCCCAGATGGGTGCATGCGTGCAAACTTATCCAACTCAACAGGATGTTGGCTTCCCATCTTCTTGAACTCTTTGCTAGCAGACACTGCGTGCTCGCCTCGCTGAGGAGCGGCACCTCGGTAGTCGGGTCCACGAGGCCGCCAACCCGTACTGTATTCATGAACGCCTCTGCGTGTGAGCAAATTCGCATTGCCGGCCTGCAGATCGGAAGTTTTAAGTCCTCTCGAGTTCTACTTGGTTCCACGGAGCTCTCGTCCCCCAAGAGTCCCACGAGGTTGACCTTTCCGAGCGCGAACGGCTAATCGTCCCCCGGCGGCTCCGCCACTCGACCCCGGCGAGCCAGACACCTGCGGAGTGTCAATCCGCCGATCGTGCGCGCAAGCTGAAGGACAAATTCACAGGCTGGAGTGACCCGCCAATCTGTGCCCGTGATTGCCGAAACAAACCTCAGGAATACGTCACATCGTGGTACGAGGCGTCCAGGGACGTTTCTACGTCAATCACGGTCGGCACCCCGGACGCCAGCGCGCGTTCGAAGGCGCCAGCCAGCTCACCCGGATTGGTGACGCGGATCCCCAAGCATCCCATGCTCTGGGCAATGGCAGCGTGGTCGAACTCCGCAAACTTTGTGCCGAAAGAGCCTCGCAGGTGCATCGACCATCCAAGCGCGTGGTTGTTGAAGACGAGGACGATGATCGGGATCCTTTCTTCGACAGCGGTGAACAGGCCGTTCATCGTCATAGAGAAGCCGCCGTCGCCGCACACCGCCACGACGGGACGGTCCGGGTGCACCAGCTTCGCCGCCATCGCGGCGGGGATGGCGAAGCCCATTGGGCCGGCGCCGGCCGCCTGCAGGAAGCCACCCGCCTCCTTCGTTTGGTAGTAGTGCGTCATGAAGATGCGGTTCTCGCCCGCATCGCATGTGACGATCCCGCCCGGCGGCAGCGCACGTTGCAACTCCGCGATGATCCTTTGGGGCATCACGGGGGCGGCATCGCTGCGCGCCTGGGGCGGATCGAAGTAGCCCAGCGTCCGGCGATGCCCGGCGACCCGGCTGGCACCGCCGTGCAGCGGTCGGTCGAGGCCGTCCGTGAGCTGGTCCAGCACGGTCCCCGCGTCGCCGATCACCACGTGGTCGCACGGGAAGGTCCATGCCGCGTTGCGCGGCTCGACATCGATCTGGATGAAGGTCTGCCGACAGGGATCGAGCAGCGCGACCGCTTCGCGCGCCGTATCCGAGGCGCCCAGCTTCGAACCGACTACGATCACCAGGTCCGCCTCGGCCACGCAGGCGTTCGCCGCGGGAGTGCCGAAGGTGCCGAAGACACCGAGGGCCAGTGGATGCGTTTCTGCGAAGCAGCCCTTGCCCGAAGCGGTCGTCACGACCGGGATTCCGCTGCGTTCGGCGAACCGCTGCAGTGCCTTGAAGGCCCGCGAGATGCGAATGCCGTTGCCGGCGACGATCACGGGTTTGCGCGCGCCTGCACAGACCTCGAGCAGCGACTTCACGTCTTCCGCACGGGCCGGCTGCCGCACCGCGGCGATGTAGCGCTCGGTGGGATACAGCCGGGGCTGGCCGCCGGCCGTCACCGTTCCCTGCAGTGCCGTCAGGCTGTACAGGACCGCAACCGGTCCCGGCTGGCCCGCCAGGGCGTGCTTGAGCGCCAACTGCGTGGCATGCACGGCCGCGCCGGGTGTCGTTGCCTGCATGACCTGCTTGGTGATGCCGCGGAACGCGGTGCGCGCGTCCCAGCTCCCGTAGTCGCCAGTGGCGGACTGGTACGGCGCATGGAGAGAGTAGTCCGGCGTGTCGCTCAGGTCCGCGAGCACGAGCATCGGTGAACTCGAGAGGTGCGCCTCCAGCGTCCCGATCATCCCGTTGCCCATCACCCAGGGCCCCTGGCCGAGCATGACGCCGGGCCTGCCGGTCAGCCGGCCATAGACTTCCGCCATCACGCCGGCCAGCGATTCATGCCGCACGAGCACGGTGCGGATGCGGTTCTGCCGGCGCGACAGCCCGGTCCAGATCAGGCCAGCGTGGCCACCCGCGATGCCGAACACGTGGTCGATGCCGGCCTGCTCCAGCACCAGACCCACGAGGTCGGCCGGCCCCGCGTCTTCCCGGACCAGAGTTTCGACGGTCATGGCGCGGCCCCTTATTGCTTCTCGATCCTGGCGGTCCGCGCGACGGCGGCGTAGCGCTCGGTGTCGCGCGCCAGCATCTCGGCGAACTGCTGCGGCGTGTTGGAGACCGGCTCGACGCCGATGGCGAGGAACTTCTGCTGCACCTCCGGCGAGGCCACCGCCTTCGCGATCTCGGCGTGCAGCCGCCGCACGATGGCGTCCGGCGTTCCGGCGGGCACCAGGATGCCCGTCCATCCGGACACGTCGAAGTCCTTGAACCCGAGCTCGTTGAACGTCGGCACGTCGGGAAGGACCGCCGACCGCTTCGGGCTCATCACAGCCAGGGGCTTGAGCTTGCCCGCCCTGATGTTCGCCATCGACGCCCCGATCGTGTCGGGCACCACGGTGGTCCTGCCCCCCATCACGTCGATCGCCGCTTCCACAACGCCCTTGTAGTTCACGCCGATCATGTCAACGCCGCTCTGCGCCTTGAACATCTCCATCGACAGCTGCAGCATGGTGGAACCGGAGCCATAGCTCAGCTTGCCTGGCTCCGACTTCGCCATGCGCACGAGGTCGGGAACGCTCTGGATCGAGGACTCCCGGGCCGACAAGAGGACGATCGGTGCGCTGCCGATTAGGGACACCGGCGTGAAGTCCTTGAGCGGATCGTACGGAAGCGTCTTGAAGACGGCGGGCGCCACGACCAGCGGCGCGCCCGTTCCCAGCACGAGCGTGTAGCCGTCGGGCTTGCTCCGCGCGGCCTGCTGCATGCCCAGTCCACCCCCGGCGCCTGGCCGGTTCTCCACCACGACGGGCTGCCCCAGCGCGGCCTCGAGCTTCTGCGCGATCACGCGGCCCGTGATGTCCGAAACCCCGCCGGGCGTGTACGTGATGATCAGCTTCAGGGGCCGGCTCGGGTACTCCTCGGCGCCCTGCGCGGCGGCCGGCAGGCAGGTGCACGCTCCCATCAATGCCAGGGCCAGCATCACGGATCGCTTGTTCATCGAATCTCCTTCCACAGATGTTGGTGATTTCAGCGGGGTTGCAGGATCAGCGAGCCGAGGTGGCCGCCGCGTTCGAGCAATGCGTGCGCCTCGCTGGCTTGGGCGAGCGGAAAGCGCTCGTGAATGCGGGCCTCGAAGACGCCCGCCTCGGAGGCTTCGAAGACGCGTGCCGCCCCCGCCAGCAGGTCGGACCGGTCCTCGATGTAGTGCGACACGGTGGGCCGCGTGACGAACACAGACCCACGCTCGCGCAGCCGCGCCGCGGGGATCGGGTCGATGTCGCCCGAGGCCCAGCCGTAGCTGACCAGCAGGCCGAAGCGCGCTAGGCTGGCGAACGATGCGTCGAACGTCGCCCTGCCAATCGGGTCGTAGACCACCTTCGCTCCGCGGCCGCGCGAGACCTCGAACACGGCTTGCACCACGTCGTCCTCGCCGAGCACGGCGACCCGCCGGCAGCCCAACGCCTGCGCGTGGGCGGCCTTGGCACGACGGCCCGTCGTGCCAACCACGTTCACGCCTTCGCGGACGAGCCAGGGCACCGCGATCGAGCCCACACCGCCGGTGGCCCCGTGGAACAGCACGGTGTCTCCGGGCTCGAGCGTCCGCAACCGGTGGATCAGGTAATCCGCGGTCAGGGCCTTGAAGAAGATCGCCACGGCCCGGGCTTCGTCGAGTCCGGGCGGGAGCGCCACGGCGCGCGACGCATCGACGTTGCGTGCATCGCTGTATGACCCGGCCGGCCCTCCAGCGTAGACCACCCGGTCTCCCACAGCGAAGTCCTTCACCCCCTCGCCGACCGCTTCCACGACCCCGGCGCCTTCCAGGCCCACTCTCGCGGGCAGCGCGCCCCCGAGGTCGCCGCGGCGCAGCAGCACGTCGATGAAGTTGACGCCGATCGCCTCGTGGCGCACGGTGATCTCGCCGGCCGCGGGCGCGGCGGCTTCCGACGGAACGAGCGTGAGGGATTCGGGGCCGCCGAAGCGTTCGATGAGGATCTGGTTCATGGGCAGAGGCCGCCTCGCGCGTCCGGTGCGGACGCGCACGGGGTCAGCTCGGGGAAAGGGGATGCGCCGCGCGCGCGGCGCGCCGGCTGCTACTCGGGCTTGTAGGCGATCGTCTTCACGACGCGCTCCCACTTGCCGATGTCGTCGCGCGTGAGCTGCGCAAACTGCGCCGGCGTGCCGCCCACGGGCTCCAGTCCCGACTTGCGCAGGGTTTCGATGATTTCCGGGGCTGCCAGCGCGGCCGCGAGCGCCTCGTTCAGGCGGGCCACGACGTTCGGCGGCGTGCCGGCCGGTGCGTAGATGCCGACCCAGTTGCTGGCCTGAAAGTCGGGGATCCCCGATTCGGCCACCGTGGGGACATCGGGCAGCTCCGCCGACCGCTTGAGGCTGGTGACCGCGAGCGCACGCAGCTTGCCGGACCGCACCAGCGGCAGCGAAGACGCCGGATTGTCGAACATCACCTGCACCTGCCCGCCCGCCAGGTCCGCGAGCGCGGGCGAGCTGCCCTTGTAGGGCACGTGCAGCATCTGGGCCCCTGTGATCATCTTGAAGTGCTCGACCGTCAGGTGGTTGCCGCCGCCGGCGCCGGTGGACGCGTACGAGACCTGGTTGCCGCTGCGCTTGGTCCACTCGACCAGCTCGCGTATGTCCTTGGCCGGGACCGAGGGGTGTACGACCACCAGCAAGGGCGTCTGCGCAACCTGGATCACCGGCGAGAAGTCCTTGTCCGCGTCATAGGAGAGCTTGGCAAAGGTGTTCGGGTTGGTGCCGTGCGTGGCGTTCGTCCCCATCAGCAGCGTGTAGCCGTCCGCCGGCGCGCGGGCCACCAGCGCGGTACCGATGCTGCCGCCCGCTCCCGCCTTGTTGTCGACGACCACCGACTGGCCTAGCAGTTCCCCCAGCCGCTTCGACACCACCCGCGCTGCGATGTCGGTCACCCCGCCGGCCGGGTACGGGACCACGAGCTTGATCGGCGCCGCCGCCGGCCACGCCTGCCCGAAGGCGTGCGGTGCCGCGAGGGCGCCGATCCCCGCGAGCAGCCCCATGATGATGTTCCTGCGCTGCATGGTCTTGTCTCCTTGTCTTGTCGTCGAGTGCCGGATCAGTGCGCGAACAGCACGGAATCATCGGCGGCCTCGCCCTTGGCGAGGGACTCGAATGCGGTGATGGGCGGGAATGCCTCGGGCGCGACATGCGCGTCGATGACATAGGGCAGGCTGGAATCCAGCGCTTCCCGGATCGCCACGGCCAGGCCGGCGGCGTCGTGGACGCTGCGCCCGGCACATCCGCAGGCGCGGGCGATCGCCACGTGATCGATGGGCCCGAAGTCGCAGACTTCGGTGTGCGAACCGAAGCGCGACGTCTCCGCGTCGCGCTGGAAGCCCAGCACCCCGTTGTTCAGCACGATGACGATCACGGGCAGGCCGTGGCGGCGGGCCGTCTCCAACTCCGACCAGCAGTGCGCGAAGCCGCCGTCGCCCACCACGGCGACCACGTGCTGGTCCGGCTGCGCCAGCTTTGCGCCGATGGCCAGCGGCAGCCCCCAGCCCAGCCCGCCGATGCCGCGCGGCGTGAGGAAACGCTGCCCTGCCCTGCGGCTGCGGGCGAATTGCGAGACCCAGAGGGACGAGTAGCTGGCGTCCGCGCACCAGATCGCGTCGCCGAACGCGACTTCGAGCTCGCGCATCAGCCGCTCCGGACGCATTGGCAACGCATCGCTGCCAGCGAAGGGCGCGATCTCTCGCGCATGCATCTCGCGCCCCCGAGCGATAAGGCCGCGAAAGTCGGCCGCCTGCGGGTGCGGGAAGGCGGACGGCCGCGACGCGGCTTCCTCCAGCAGCGCCCCCAGCGTGCTGGCCGCGTCCCCGAGCAGGCGCAGGCAGGGATAGTTGCGCCCGATCTCCTCGGGGTCCACGTCGATGTGGATGAACTGCGCTTCCCGGTCGAAGAGCGTCCAGGAGGCCGTGCCGTTCTCGTTGGTGCGATTGCCCACGAACAGCACCGCGTCGGCCGTCTCCACGTACTCGCGCAGGTGCCGGGTCGGGCTGCGGCTGCCCATCACATAGCCGACCACCCCGATCGAGAGCGGATGCGATTCGTCCACCGCCCCCTTGCCCATGTTGGTGGTCGCCACCGGCACCTGCCAGAAGTGCTGCAGCCTGGCCAGCTGCTGTGACGCGCCCGACAGGTGCACCCCGCCGCCCGCCACGATGAGAGGCCGCCTGGCCGTCGACAGGATGTCCACCGCGCGCGCCAGCAGGGGCCGCGCGGGCACGAACCGGTCCACCGGGTAGCGGCCAAACTCCGGGGAAAGCTGCGGATTCGGGCTCGGGTCGGCGACGTCCTCCATCACGACGTCGAACGGCACGATCAGCACGGCGGGCCCCGGCCGGCCAGTGGTGGCCGCCCGGATGGCCCGTTCCGTGTACTCGGCCGCGCGCTCCGCCACAGTGAGCCTGCGCACCCACTTCGAGCAGGACTTGAACATCTGCTCATGGTCCAGCTCCTGGAACGCGTTCCGGTCCGTGTTGCCGCGGGCGACGTCCTGCACGATGGCGACGATGGGCACGGAGGCGCGCAGCGCCTCGCACAGGCCCGCCACGATCAGTGCAGCGGCGGGCCCGTTCTGCGCCGCCATGACACCCACCCGGCCGCTGGCGCGGGCGAATCCGTCGGCCATCGCGGCGCCGGCATTCTCGGTGCGGTAGCCGATCTGGCGCACGCCTTCCTTCTCGGCGCAGAGGAACAGCGCAATGGGGCAGCTCTGGCCGAAGATGGCCTGCACCCCCGCGGCCTTGAGCGTGCCGACGATCGCCGCGGCAGCGCTGGAATCACTGAGTTTCTGACGGGATAGCGTACTGCGTGTCACCTGTTTGCCCTGGGCCATCGAGATCTCCTTGCGGGCCATTCTGGGCGCCTAGTGCGCATATCACAAGTTGATTTATTTCATCGATCGATATGATCTGCTTATGGATGTCACGCTCCGCCAGATCAAGGGTTTCATCGCCATCAGCCGCCTCGGCAGCTTCTCCAAGGCCGCGGAAGCGGTCCACGTGTCGCAGCCGGCGCTGTCGCTCATGATCCGCAAGATGGAAGAGACGCTCGGCGTGGCGCTGTTCGAGCGCACGTCCAGGCACGTCGCGCTCACGACCGCCGGGCGCGAACTGCTGCCCGGCGTGCAGCGCCTGGTCGACGAGCTGGAGGCCACCTTCGACGCAGTGACGGAATCGACCGCGCCAGTAGGGGGCACCCTGAGCGTCGCGAGCATCCCATCGGTCAGTGCGGCCGTGATGCCGCGGATCATCGCGGCCTTCGAGAAGAGCCGCCCGCGCGTGCACGTGATCCTGCACGACGCCATGACGGAGAGCCATCGCATGCTGCAGATGCTGCGCGCGGGCGAGTTCGATTGCGCGGTGGGCACGCCGCAGCCGCAGGACGGCGACTTGCAGTTCATCCCCTGGCTGGAAGACGCCATGAACGTCGTGGTGCAGCCGTCTCATCCCCTAGCAGGCCGGCGCAAGGTGCGCTGGCAGGAGATCGCGGAACTCCCGATCATCGGCACGAGCTACAACAGCCACGTGCGGAGGCTGATGGACTCCGCCTTCGCCAGCCACGGCGTCTCGGTTCGTCCTCACGCCGAGGTCAGCCTGGTGCCCACCGCCCTCGGACTGGTCGATGCCGGCATCGGAATCGCGGTGCTGCCCGACACGTCGGTGCAGAACTTGGGCGCCCTGAACCTGCGTGCGATTCCCCTGGTCGAGCCGGTGGTTCGCCGCCGCCTGGGATTCGTCTACCGGTCAACGAATTCCCTGCCGCCCCTGGTCCGGGACTTCATCGCCTTCGCGATCGCATTTCAGCCGGCTGCAGCAAAGGGCCGACGGTAGCTCTGGAGCGCGCAGGGGCGCCTCGAAGTCGTGATCTTCACTCGCTGCTGGCCACGGACGGACGTCGAGCCGGCGGACTCGCAATCCGCGCGATCAGATACAGCCGCCTCGGATCCAACAGGCTTGGCACAGGCCCGAGGCGAAGGCAGTCGCGGCGCTCAACTCTTCTCGCTAGGGCGGAGGAGCAGGGCTTGAACCGACGCCAGTGCCGTGGCAACTCCTCTGGGTGGGACCATGCGTCCGGCACGCCAAGCCCAAGCACACGCCGGGGACGGGTCCTGGCGCTGCCAACCTCGCACCTCGCGTTCGCGAAAGTTGGATGATGAGTTGGCCCCTAATGCACACGCCCACCACTGACGAGCTAAGGCAAGCGTCAGTTGTCACTTGACAACTTGCGCGCTTTCCCCTACCCTCAGAGCAAAACTAGTCGCCATGGCACGCTCAAGACACCCAAAAAAGGAAGTGGAAGACGCTCTCCAGCATGCTGAGGCACATGGTTGGCGCGTGGAAGAAGGCGGCTCGCATGCATGGGGAAAGTTGTACTGTCCCTACGACGATGAGGAATGCCGCTGCGGGATGTTTTGCGTGACGAGTATCAGCAGCACGCCGAAGAACGCCGGCAATCACGCGAAGCAGCTGAGGCGCGTCGTCGACAACTGCACAACGAGAAAGGCCCAGGAAACACAGAGCTCACAGGCACGGGAATCCGGCGTAGGTTCCGGATCGGGGAAGGACTGACGAAATGCGAAACGAAGAATTCGAGTTTTCTCTTAGGTTCAGGTTGCCGGCAGATTGCCCTGACTACGATGTCTTGGTCGAGCGCTTGTACGAGGCCGGATGTAACGACGCGACTATCGGCATCGGACTTCCGGGCTACATTGGCCTCGACTTCATTAGAGAGGCTTCGTCTGCGGAAGAAGCCGTAGTAAGCGCAATCTCGGATGTTCTGAATGCGATCCCAAGGGCGCGACTAGTTGAAGCAGCACCAGACTTTGTTGGTCTTACAGATGTCGCCGAGATGGTTGGTGTGACTCGTCAGAACATGCGGAAGCTAATGGTGAATCATCCAGAAAAGTTCCCCGCACCTGTGCATGGGGGGAGCGCGTCAATCTGGCACCTAGCATCGGTACTTCAGTTCTTACAGGAGCGGGACTACGATGTCCGGTATGAGCTCTATGAAGTGGCACGGGCAGCCATGAAAGTGAACATTGCCAAGGAACATGCCAGCCTAGGCAAAGAGGCGGAAAAACTCCGCCAACTGTTTGCCTAGCGCAAATAAGCTCGTTGTTGCTCGACTGACGGACCCTCAATCCGCCGTTCGAGCGTCCGCTATGCCGTGTGTCTGCTTGAGCACACGGCTACTCTTCGCTCGCGATCGAGACCCCCCCTTCACGCACGAAATCTACCAGCATCGACAACACGCCCATATCCATACTTGTAGGATAGAAGTCGAAGGGACTCGTCAGCGCGAATTCCATAGCGCTATCCCACGCATCGGTGAGCACCCGCGCTTCCGCCTCCGAGGCTATAAAACCATCAGCCATGTACCAGGTAGCTGGTCGAGACGGATTCCAGCCGAACTTCAGAGCCAAAGCGAGGGCATTCGCCCAAGCAATAGACGAAACCCTGAATTCTTGATCGGTACGAACCAGGACGCGAGTCCTAATTATGGCAATCGTCTAGAGCAAGTCGAAGGCCGTCACTATTCCGACCAACTCCATGCCGTCCCTGCTCATCACTAGGATGGGTACCGATCCGAGCTTGCCTGCCACCTCTTGTATTGGAGTGTCGACTTGAGCCATATCTGGAGTTTCGAGCTCAAGATAGTTCTGCGAGACAGCATCCTCCAAAGACATGCCGAGCATCCGTGCCCGGGCGTCTTGTCCGACAGCTCCTCGAAGCGCTCGAGCTAGAGACGCGTCTGCGACGAGTCTCCACGCACCTTCCTGGACCCCGGGGATTCTGACCGGCAGGTAAGAGAATGATCCCGTAAGCATTGCTTGGCGCACGAAACTGAGCGGATGCCATGCTGCCGCTTCCACCGGGTTGCGAACCATGAAATTCCCGACCGTTTTCATGTTTGCCTCTAGAGCATCCTCGAATATCAGTGCGCACTCGACTGAGTGTGCCGCCAGTCTGCGGGCTAAAGCCCCCTCATGGATTGCCATGTTGCGCGCAACCCGGACTGATTCCAACAACGCCGAAACTTCGTGGTGATAGTCCGATCGACCTTGAGGGACGGTTCGTGCAAGTGGCGAATTCTGTGCAAGTCCGCTCAGGGTATCCGCCAACGCACCAAGTCCGAAGCCGTGCCCGGGCGCAAGGAATCGACCTAGCCGTTCGAGCGCCTGGACCACACCCTCAAAATCTTCTGCGTTTGCGAGCACCCTTGCGCGCGCAGCGCGCAGCTGATCTCGAAAGAAGACCGCCGCATACTGATCAAGTGTCATTGACAAGTCATTCTTCGCTTTTTCTGTGGGTTAACGCCGGAGCCTCAATCCGTAGGCTTGTCCGCGACTGGCCACCATGGCGGTGGCCAGCTTTGCCAACTGGGCACGGTCAGCACCTCTGCGAGCTGCTTGTCCAATGGAGAGTCCTCGGCCAGCTCCTCCCGTACGACTCCCAACCAGACCTTCAAGCGATCTGCGAAGGGCGTCTTCAGGTTGGCGGCATGTTCGTCCAAATATCGCAGGAACCTCTCTAAGCGCTCGATCTGCTCATGGGTTTCAGCCATCGAAAAGGCGCGCTTCAGCTGCTCGGCACGGGACTCCGCCACCCTCCTCGCGGCTTCCCGTCGTTCCGCTTCCCGCTTGGCCCTCGCTTCGGCCGCTTCTCGCTCTTTGCGAAACAGGGGCTGTAGGCTTCCCAATTCGATCATCTTTTCCGCAATCTCACCGAGCCTCCCCTCCAGCTTCTCGGCAGTACCCTGCCATTCCGCACGAGCACGGTACTCTGTTCCGTTCCATTTCAGCGTGTACTTACCGCTTGGTATGGTTTCGTAGGTCTGGTAGGGCGCATGCCCTCGCTCTCTTGTCAGCTTGGCGATCTCCTCTGGGCTCATAGGAACTCGCCGATAGCCCTCTGTAAACTCAATCTCGAAGACCTCGTCCTCGCGGGTCGCGACGACCGCAGCCGGTTTATCTTCGCGGTAGCGACTAGCTCCTACCACCTCTCTTCGGGTGATCTTGAATCCTGCCGTCTCCAAAGCTCCAAACAGGCCCGCGTGGAAGCGCAATAACCAATCGATGTTCGCAAGTGAGCAAGTAATGTTCAGGCAGCCCTTGTGGAAAAGCCGATAGCGGCCATGATCAGCGTGAGGCGGACGATCCTCCTCTTTGGCAAGGCCCCATTCACTTGGTCGGCGGCGTTCCCACTTGCGCTCCAAACCTGGAATTCGCTCGCAGTATCGGCTGGTGAACCGAATCAGGGGGTGAGCGCCTTCGAGCGACTCTGGCATCGACACGCGTTTCGGCTCCGGGGCTGGTTGCGCATGCTCTTCTAGCCACCGCTTCTGCGTCGCCCGGTCTTGCTCTGCGCGAGCACGCTGCTCTGGCGACGTGATCGCGAGCACTACCTCCGTGTCCTTGTCAGGGTTGGGCAACCTCGCTCTCTCCAGCTTGTGTCCGGCCTGAAGCTTCGCCCAATAGCCGCGCGGAGGTGTGGGGATCCCATGCCTGCGGCATGCTTTCGCCAGGGCAACGTCCGAGATGCCAAGCTCCTTCGAGATCCTGGTGATTGGCGTGGCCCAGACCTTTTCGTAGAGCTCGCGTCTCTTCATGGTTTCGCATGATCACCGAGAAGCACAGCCACGCACAACCGGCGGTGTTCCGATCCGTGGGTTCTCCACATCGCATCCAGCCCCGCAGCTCGGAACTGGTCCAGGCCGCAGCTCATCCGGATCAACAGCGACTTTGACGCCATCCAACAGCACAAACGTTCTGTCTTAACGAAGAGCACTGCCCAACCGAGGCAGCACCCGGTTAGATGGTCGTGTTCCCGTCCCAAAGAATGCCTGGAGGTCCGAGCAGATACTTGACCTCGTCGGCAGACAAGACTTGCGACAGCAGAAGAAACCTTGCAATGCATCCTACCCTCTTCCACTCACGAATGAGAAGCTGCTCAGCCTCCGCTGTCAGAGTTCGGGGGTGGAGCTCGGTGGGAGGATCATCGTGTCCGAAGACAGCTTGCAGGTGATCGCGCAGGACACGATGGTCGCCAACTGACCAAAACTGATCGGCAGGCCATCCCTCATCCTCGTACATCAGCCGCTCCGCCACCTCGCCAGCGACAAGAATTAGGATTTTCCGACGGCAATGAGTTCGGTCCGCCGTGGTCATGCATTCGGCGGTGTAACTCCGTGCCGAGAGCCCATCGTAGGCGCGCCCTCCGGTGCGATGGAGCTCGATGCCAGCAACAGGCACTCCAAGCGCATGGGCGGTGACCTGGTGACCCGCTTCGTGATAAGCCAGGGCTCGATCCAAGATGCTGGCAGACGTGTAAGGCACCTGCGAATCGTACCGCTGCTTCGGCACTGCCTTCCTCAGGCGACATTCACTCCCGGATCACTGGCTTCGCCAGACCCAGTCACCTCTCGGAAGATCTTGGACAACGATGTTCGTTGCACAGCATGTGCCTTCATGAAGTCAGTCGAGTCGAGAAGCCCTCGTCGGTCGTAGGCCTCGAAGAGCAGCTTCAGGAGCTTGCCTAGAACGATCCGCGGAACCTCACTGCCAGGCCGTTCAAGAAGCCACTGATAAGGGTCACGGGCCCCTTTCGATGCGTTGCAGCGTCTACATGCACGGACAAGGTTGTCGATCGTGTCCGGGCCACCGATCGCAAGCGGAATCACATGATCCCATTCCAGTGAGTGGCGAGCACCGCAGTAGGCACAGACCTGACCTTCTTTAAAAAGAAGCTTGTTCTCGAGCACGATTCCTGACGGATTTGCCGTTGCGGCTCGCAACCGCCCATAGGTGTATGAAACGAACCGATACTCCGCCCGGCTGCCCGTCGCCGAGCCAGCAATAAGCTTGGCGTACTCCCAATAAAGCAAGTCCCTGACCGTCGGAAATTCACGCGCCATGCAGATTGATTTCTACGATTCCGGCCTAGTGATCAAGTCAATCAGCGTACAGCCGATCGAGGTGAAATTTAGTTGAGCACAGGGAGTCGCGCAGGCTCAAGCCACTCTGCCCTTGCGAAGCGTTCTGGCAAGGTGCGAAACGATGCTCATGAAGTCTCCGTCCAGATTGGTGCCGTGATCGTCGGAGCTGCGGACACGCGCGCCCGGTGTACTCTCGACAGCTTCTTTTACCCAGGGGAGCGGCCGACGGTAGTAGATTCGCAAGTATGCGGGCTGCGACTTGGGCTCAACGATTTCAACAGAGCGCACGCCGAAGTGATTCTTGGCTTGCAGCAGCAGCTTCGTCCTGCGAATGTTCGCGAGCGGCTTGACCCACTCGCACTGCAATACATCGGCCAAGCCTGATTGCGCGTGAAGCTGCTTAAGTTCCTCGCTCCTATCTCTCACGCAGATCTCCTCAAAGAGTCATCGACCTCGCAAGCACTGCCCGTCTGAGGCAGTGATTTGGCGGCGAACTAGAAAACCACTCCGCCTTGCATTCGAGATCAAGCCTGAGCATCCCAATCTTGTCGGCTCGTGCGGTCAGTGATTCCTCCGCGCCGGGTAACGCGGGCCATCAGCAGCGTCGTGAACTCTGTAAGATCAGCTGCGCTGTCCTCACGGTGTTTCCCTCATTCCGCGCCTGAGGGCCGTTGCAGGGGCTCCTGCGTGGAATTTCGCCGCTGCGGCGCCGATGAAAGCGGCAGATCATCCACGCCCCCGTCTGGCGGCAGGGTCACAATTGAATGCGGCGGCGGCTCCAAATTGATGCACATATCCCGGAGCCAGATCGGATTCAACTGCTCGCTCGCGCTTTCTTCCAGGCACGCCAGCAGATCGTCCTGGCGCGGCTGCGCGAACACGAGCCGGTACAAGGCCAGGCTACGACGCAAGCGGCGATAGCGAAGTTCGTCCCTGCTAAGCGGCATGGCCATGACACGGCGCTCGATGCTGGCGCCTCCTTCGGCCTCGAAGATCCAGTAGGGTATGAGGTCGGTGGCTCCAGTCGGCTTCTCACCGGCGGCGAGCCGGAACATGTGCGTCCACGGGTCTCGCAGGCCTTCCTCCGACTGCGCGCGGACCCCAAGACCGAAGCGGCGGGCCACGTTCTTGCGGACGGCATATCCCTTGTAGCGGTGCACCCGCCCTTCCCTCTGCTCGAGGTCCACCGGATTAGACGGCAGGTTCCAGTGCACCACCGCGTGACACCACACATGGAAGTCGAGTCCTTCCTGCCCCACTGAGGTGGACGTGAGCACGAAAGGCGCGAAGGGAGAGTTGAAGGCGGCCTGGACTACTTCCTTGCGAGCACCGCTTCCCTCGTCGTCCGACCGGGCTCCAAAGCGCACGGCAAAGTGGCTGCGCATCCTTGTCGGGAAAGGCTCCAGCTCCACGCGGCCTTCGTTCTCGCGCACCTGGTCGACCTGCAGGCTCGCGGTGCGCACGCTCATGGCCTTGTACATATGCTGCGCCAGGTGCTCTGAGTCGTCGGCGACCGCCGCATTCACGGCCAGCGATTCCTTCAGGTGGTGCACGTACTCGTCGAGCACGGCCTGCAGATTGCCTTCGCTGCAATAGCGCAGAACCTGCCGCCAGTAGGATTCGTCGTCCTCCAGTTCCTGCAGCAAGGCAATGATTCGCGGCGAGTTGAACTGGCTGCGCAATCCCCAGGCCACTTGCGCTGCGCTGGTCATCAAGGCATCGCAGTCCCGAGGGCTCTGCATGTCCCACACGCGCGCCAGCGACCGCAAGGCGCAGGTCCCCGGCGCGCACAGGGCCACATCGGCGAGCACCTCCAGCAGGTCGCCCGGAACGCGTCCGAGGCCCGGGGGCGCCGATTGCAGCACCTGCTGCCAATACTGCACATGGCGGTCGAAGTGAGACGCCCGATCGGGCTCGCTGTCTTCGTCCTCACCCGCCGCGGCATCGCTGCGCGGATCCAACGCCTCGTGCCAGCGGCTTTGCGCCCATTGCCGGCTGGCAGGATCCGACAGCTCGAATCTGGCAAGCACGACCCAGTACCAGCGCGGATCGTCGGGGCCGCTCTGCACTGAGCGATCGGCCAGGCCATCCAGGAGCGGCTCCAGCACGCTGACCACCCGCTGGCGCGCTTCGCGGTAGGAGAGGGGCTGGCCATGATGGCCCGTGATGCGGAAGGGATCCACCAGCCTGGCCAGCCGCAGCGCCGGGTACAGGAGCATCAGATTGAGCATGCCGCCCGGATGGCCGTCCTTGAGCGCAAACACGAGCCGGGCACGTACCCGCTTGCCCAGCGCGGAGTAGCGGACGGAGACCTTGCGCCTGGCGAGGGCATGGCGTTCCGCCTCATAGGACAAGAGTGCGGCCAGCGCATCCGGCACCACGTTCCACGCGGAGAAGACCAGTTGCTTGCTGGGCGAGCCCACGCGGGCGTAAACACCGTCAGGTTGCCAGTAGGCGAGCGATGGCGGCATCCACACCAGATCGAAGAAGCCGGCCGATCGCAGCTCCTGCGCGAACACACGCAGGCGCGCGTTGGCCGGTTCCACGGACTTGTAGCGATCGACCACGGCGGGAGCAAACTGGCCCAGGCACGGCGCCAGCAACTCACCCAGGCCGTCCCCGTGCTTCTCTAAATGTTCGCGGAACTGCAGCTTGTACTGGTAGTCGCGCATGAAGTTCAGGAGGTATGGACTGGACTTCCAGAACTCGATCGTGTCCTGTTGGCCCATCTGCTGGCCCAGGAGCTCCAGCGCGCGCAGCTGTCGCAGGTCCTGCGGCACGAGCTCGGGCACCAAGATCTGCTCTCGTACCATGGCGTCGGACTTGAGCGTTGAGCGAACGCGCTCGGTGCGGCACATGACCGCGCGCAATCGGGACTCCAGGCGCACCTTGGCTTCGCGCAAGGCGGGCGCCGCAGCGCGTGCCGTGGCCGCAACCAGCAGACCCCGCCAGGCGGCGATGTCGACCTCCACCTGCTCAATGGCACGGGTGTCGTGCCGGTGCAGGAAGCGCAGCGTGCGCAGGAATTCGGCGTAGTGGTCCTCGCCGTCGTCCGAGGTGGCGTACATCTTGTACGGCGTCGCAGACAGCAGCAGGATGCGCAGTGCATCGGAGTGGTTGAACAGCTCGTAGGCGAGTTCCGCCGACGGGTTCTCGTCCGGGTGCGACAGCAGCTCGGAAAAGCGTTGAAACTCGTCGAGGATGACCAGGTCCGGCTGCAGCACGCCGAGGCAGGTTTTCGACAGCAGGTGGCGCAGCTTGGAGATCAGGTTCAGCGTGGCTTCGCGCTGAACGTCTGTCGGCGTTCGCCTGCGGTCGCGGGCGACCTGCGCCGCTGCAGCGATTTCGGCTAGCAAGCCCTCTTCGGCCTTGACCACCTCCACGAACCGCCGTGCGATGTCAGCGTCATAGGCGTCGGCGGCAAGTCCGGCCACGAACTTCACCCAGCCTTCGTACGATGCGGAGCCGCACAGCACATTGAGCAGGCCGCGCGGGTCCACGCCCTTCAGTTGGCCGCGCAGCATGTGGTAGATCAGGCGCCGCTCCTCGCGCCGGCCGGTGCGGTTGCCTTTGGTGTCCGTGGTGCCGGGTGTGAAGCTGATGAAGTTCACCTGCAGTTGACCGGGCGCGCGTTGCAGCTCCCGCACCTGCAAGGGAAGCAGCGTCAGGCGCGTGGCGCTCGCAAAGGAGGTGAAGCCGTCCAGCCGCAGCCGCTGGATATTCTGCGCCGCGATGTCCTGGTTCGAACAGACATAGACGATGTCGACGCGATCCTGTTTGCGGCGTAACAGCTCCACCGTCTTGGCCACCAGGCCGCGCGCGACCAGGGTCTTGCCCAGCCCGACCTCGTCGGCCACCAGGAAGCGTGGGGCAGCGTCCGCGTCGATGAACATGCGTCGGAACACATGGTTCACCGTGCGCAGCTGAAAGTCCTTGAGCCCCGCGAGCACCTCGTTGGTCACCTCGCTCATTGCGCCTGCTCCCGAAGGACGGTTTCGAAACTTCCCCATAGCTGCAGGAATTCAGGCGGCAGCACGGGATCTCCCTCGGTCTCGCCGCGGCGGATGCGATCCACGACTTCCTGCACGTGCTGCAACCGGATCGGCTCGCGGGCGAGCGCGCGTGCCAGCAGCTCGAACACGGGCGCTTCGTCGGAGGCAGAACTCCCCGGCGTTGCCTGAATCCACCTTCGCAGCCCTTCGCCCCCGCCAAGGGGCTGCCAATCGCCCAGCAGCAGCAGAAGATAGCGGATGAAGGCCTGCCGATTCTTCAGCACGGACCGGAGGATTTCTAGATCGCGGTCCGGAGGAGCGCCGTCGATCGGCAGGTCGAGCGCGAAGGCGAGCTCCGCGTCACCCAAGGCCAGCCGGAAAGCAAACAGAGAGGTGATCTCCTGGGGCGCGAGCCCGCCCAGAGCCACCTGCTTCGTGTGCAGCGGCACAGGCACCTGCCTTTGCTGCGGCAGGGACACCGGCCAGAGCGAAACGGCCGCTCCGGAAACGTCGACGTCTTCAAAGGAGCCGAGCGACAGCTGCCAGCCGTCCTGCTGGTGCTGGCAGCGGATGCTCAAGCCGGCCCCGGCGATCCGCTGGCGCACGTCCTCCAAAACCTGTTCATTCTGGTCGGCCGCAGGCGCATCCTCGCTGGCCTCGAACACCGTGAGCAGCGGCCCCAGTCCCTTGTCGGCTAGCCAGTCGCCAGGACGCCCCACCTTGCTTGCGCGCCCGACCAGTTCAGCCATGAACTCGGTGTTGATGCCCTCCAGCAAGGCGGCGGTGGTGGCGTTGGCCGAGCCCACGAACAGGTGCGTGTTCCAGCCCCGCTTGCCAACGTAGGCCTTGCCATGCAAACCGCGCTGCCGCCCGGGCACGTCGTCCTCCTCGTCGCCCACTGCCGCCTGCTCATTCAGCACGCGGTACTCAAAGCTCGCCGGCAGCCGCGCCTGGATCTTCTGCAGTTCCTCCGCGCGGCTGATCGCAAAGAGCGGTGCGCGGGCAAGCCCCGAAAGCGCTTCCAGCGCCCCGGCCGTGACGAAGGGCGAAACCAGCCCCAGTTCGTCCCAGCGGCCGCCATCGGGCTGCGGCAGCCAGGCCCGCCGCTTCGAAGCCGTACCGAGCAGATAGAACCGAACGCTCTCAAAGGCGCCGGGCAGCGACCAGGCGCAGCGCATCACCTCCTCCAGCAAGGACTCGATTTGCTGCTGCCGCGGTGCCGACAGGGGCTTGCGCGATCGCACGCCCGCGTGGCGAAACAGATCCCGGATCGGGCGGTTCTCGCCCTGCACCTGGCGGCCGATGCTGCCGTCCAGGCGCAGACTGATATCCCAGGAGCGGTCATCGGTGAGGTTGCGTGACAGCACCAGCAGCGTCAGGCGCACCTCGCCGGTGTCGGGCTGGAGGAACTTGAGTAGCCACACCTTGGGGTGGAAGGCGCCGCCGTGGCGGCTGGTGACTTCGTGCACCATCGGTTCGACCAGGCCGAGCAGAGGACTGGCGGCGCGAGGCGTGTGGATGCGCGCCTGCTGGCAGAACACAGTGAGCCTGCCCGAGACCCGCCGCATCGCTTCGACCACGGGGAGGGGATCAAGCACCGGCTCCGCCTGGGTTTGAGCCGAGGCCAGCCACGCCAGATGCAAGGGGACGCCCAGCAGCGTCACGAGGTCGAGGGAGTACGTGACGGCCACGCCGGCGGCGAATTCGAAACCCGCCGGCGGCGTCAAGGCGTCGGTGAGCAAGCTGCGCTGGTCCACTCCGATCATGCGCAGCTCCATCCTGCGTGCCACTCCTGCAGGTAGCCCCGTGTCACGGGCCACCGGTACTGCAGGGCGCCCGTCCCCGCGGCACCGCCCCACTGCTTGCGCGCGGCCGGGTTGTCGAAGCGCGACTGCGCTCCTTTGAGGGTGCGCTCGCGCGAGCGGATCAGGGCACACGCGCGCTTGGAGGCGACCACGCCCCCTGCCTCGCCGAGCGCCGTGTCCAGCCATTCCTGGACGAAGTTGCGCGTCGCTGGCGTGATCGCATGGCCGTGGCCGTATACCAGCGGCCAGAACTGCCGCAGGTCCCAGCCGGCGAGGGACGGCAGCTCTCCGTTGGCCCAGTCCGCAATGGTCGCTCCGTAGTGGTCTACGAGTTCCTGCCGGCCGTCCAGCTCCGCCAGCTGGTGGTTGTAGAGATAAGCCGCGCCGCGCACCAGCACGTCCAGCCGGCGGCCATGTTCGACCAGTGCCCGGATGGCCGGTGGAAACTCACCCAGCAGCGGATGCAGCCAGATGGCAGGCGCCTCGGCTGGAGCGGCGTCATCGCGCAGCCGAAGCGCCAGCCAAGTCAGGAGGCTATGGGGATGGGTGGCCTGCCATTTCTCCAGCAGGTAAGCTGCCTCATTGTGGCTGAGCGCCAAGCAGGCGTTTGCCGGGAAGTCCTCGTCCCGCAGAGTGATCGCGCTGGGATCCCAGCAGCGTCCGGCGCTGTCAGCTTCGTGGTAATCACCATCTTCGCGCCGGCGGCGCGCCCTGGTGGTGTCGCGCGCGCGGTCCACCAGGGCCATGTACTGCTGCAGCGAGCCGTCGACGGTGCGGATCCCCCAGCTTTTCAGGCCGGCCCAGTACACGGAGCTGGGCAGCCGCTTGAGCAGACTGCCGGCGTTGCGGCCGATGATGCCTTCTACGCCCTCCGCCTCGTTGGCAATCAGCGCCGCCTGCAGCTGCGCCTCCGCGCGCCTAGCTTCGGACGGGAACAACTCCGCGCGCACGTTCCTGCTTTCCAGCTGCTGGAACAGCCAAGGTAAGAAGAAGAAGTAACGCAGCCGCGTCTGGATGGTGGACGTGCCAGGGAACAGCTGGTCCGCGATCGAATCGCGCACGCCGCCTATGCCCATCTCGTCGCGGGCTTCCTTTTCCCTGAAGAAGGCCAGGAGGCGCATGGTGCGCTCGCTGGCGGCGGCGTCGTGGTCCAACCAGCTGATTGAAGAAGACAGGGTGTTTTGCTGCAGTGGGGCCTCCCGGGTCGTGCCTAGTGATTTGGAGTACAAGTCGTCGCGGCCGAGGCGCTCGCGCGCGGGACAGCACCGCTGGGGCGCTGACCGACCTTCGGGTACTCGTTTCCAGACACTGGCGACTCCGATGAACGCTGCCGAATCAAGGCAGCGCCCGACTCAGAAAAGTGCTGCGCCTAGCTGCCTGGCGACGTCATCCCACAGCCGCTGAATGATCTGTCTCTCGGCGGAAACCAACTCACGGCACCTGAGATCATCAAGCGGATACCAGATTCCGTTTTCTTCTTTGTAGAAGAACCTTTCGTACACGTTCCCAGTATGCGATTTGCGCCACGGCTCGAACAGCTCGGATAGGCGAGTGAACGCGTGATTCAAGCTGTCGACGGGCATCAACCCGCCGGGTAAGTTGACGAGGCTTGACTCCAAATACCGTGCCTCCATCCCCTCAAGGCAGAGCGTAAGTCCACCTTCAGATTGCTCTTTCCTGATCTGCTGCGCTGTCGGCCCACCTAAGCGCACCGAAACGAACTTCGACTCGGCTGCGAGTCTCACCGTATGACTGTGACGGGTCGCGTCGTGCGGCAGAAGTTCGGCGAGTAGTCGGTCCGGGAGTCCGGACTTGACTGTCAAGGCAACCCTCAACTCCGTACCTTGCGGGAGTACCCTAACAGCCCGCTTCTCAGTGAGTGCCTTGAGAAAATGCCGATCTGAGAAGGCGCTTCGATCTAGGTGCAAGTCGCCCAGGGCACCATCCTTAACTTTCACAGCCCCTCCGTAGAGAAGCTCCCAATGTCCGTCAACGAGTTTGACCGGGACGCGGATGATCTTAGTGCTCAGAGGCATGAACGAACTTTAGTGATCGATTGCTCAGCATCTTAGGCAGCAGACGCGCCAGCACCTAGGACACTGCCCGCCGCAGGCAGCGCTCGTGCCGGAAAGGTCATTCATATTCAGGGCCATACAGGCAGCGCACCTTTGCTCGACCTCTTAAATGCTGAGAGAGGCCACACCTTAGTATCTGGCTCGCACACGGAGTAGACGCTCTGCCTTTTCCCAATGCCCCACGAATCTGCCTTCGCCTTGAACTTGTCGCCCTCAGCGTGTCGCTCCCATAGCAACATCGGCTTTGACGGAGGGCTTTGATGGTCAAACGCAAGGAGGGTGTCGGAGCGGCGCTCCTTCGAATCTAGGTAGTGGTAGTGGTATCCCCAGTGGCCGTGATTCTCCCTAGCGAGCTTGTCTCTAAGTCCAGGTATTGACGCCAGATACAAGAAGACAGGTTCTGACAAGGGCGGCGTGAGCGGCATTTTGACTCGCGCCTCCACTACCCCACGCAGAAACTCGCGGCGGTGCAGCCGGACCGTAACCTCACCTAGGTAAACTTGTCCCGATTCGGCCGCCCCAGATGACGAGTCCGCATTTACGCCGCCGATCTTTTCTGAAAGCGTCCGCACGTCAGCGCGAATGCCCCTCACCAGATCTTCAACCTCATACAGTTCGTCGAGCCCAAACTCTCTCGGTAAAACTTCGGGGGGCTGGTGGTTCTGCCCTGTACCCACAAGGGAACCGCGCTTGATCGCAGCGTCGGCTTCGCCATCGACTGCTGCAGCGACCAGCTCGCGCAACATACGAAGATATGCGAGCACTGCTCGCTTGTCTTCAGCCTCGCCTTCACCGGCCACGGACATCCCCCATCTTGTTTCCCGAAATGCTCACGGCGAGCACTGCTTGTTGTAGGCACTGCTCGCAGCATCAGTAGTACTGCTTTATGTACTGATACGCCTTTTCGAATAGCTCCTCATCCGCGTGCAGCTTGTATTTAAACAGAGCCTTGCGCAATGCCTTCTTGACCTCACGCTCGCCGGCCTGCGTCCCTTGCCAACCGGGGAAGCGGACCAGGCGCACGATCTCGTCGATGTCCGCGACCACGCGTTCGACCATGATGGGCGTCTCGGCCGTCTTGACCTCGTTGAACAGCTCGGTGAGCGCCGCCCTGCCGCGATCCTCGTCCTCTTCAGGCGGGACCTCCTTCTCAGCCTGCACGGTCTCCTTTGCGATCTCCAGCAACTGCTTCAGAAACTCGACGCTGTTGATCTGGCCGGACTCGAAGCGCGCCTTCAGAGCATCCAGCCGTTCCGACAAGTTCTTGAACTTCGGATTGCCAGCGTGCTTGCGCAGCCGGCGATGCAATTTGATCTCGATCTCCTTGGCCCTCTTCGGATCCGGGTTCGAGAGCACCGCTTCCAGCAGATCGGCATCCAGCACGAGGGTGTCAAGGTCATCGCGCACAGCATCGACGTGCACGTTCTGGTGGATCAGCTCGATGGTCTTTGCGCCCAATGAGTGCCAGATCAATTTGCCGTGACCGCTGGAAGGCTGCACCGAGTGGTACACCTGGGACAGCCACTTGTAGTCCTTCTCGAACGGCCCAAGCACCACATCCGGCGACAGCGCTTCCCAGATCCTGTTCAGGATGCTGTATTCGGCGGCGAAACTGTCTCGCACGTCGTTGTTCGGCAGGCACTGCTGGGCGGCGATCAGGCCCTCGTAGCCTTCCAGCGTCCGGTCGCAGCCGTGAAAGAAGGCCAGACACTTCTGCATTGCCTCGGGCAGCTTGTCCTTCAGCTCCTGGATGTTGCTGACCACCTGCTTGACGCTCTGGTCGTCGAATTCCAGTGCCGCCGCCACATCGTCGAAGATGCCGAGGTAGTCCACGATCAATCCGTGGGTCTTCTGCTCGGAGTAGGTGCGGTTCACGCGGCAGATGGCCTGCAGCAGCGTGTGGTCCCGCAAGGGCTTGTCCAGGTACATCGCCTGCAGGATGGGCGCGTCAAAGCCCGTCAGCAGCTTGGCCGTGACGATGATCAGCTTTAGCGGGTCGGCCGGGTCACGGAATCGGTCCAGCAGCCGTTCCTCTTCGTCACGGGTGCGGTCGTACTTCGCGTACTCCGGGTGGTCCTTCTTGTCGGACGCCTGGACCGACATCACGATGTCCGTTGCCTCGGGCGGCAGCAGCTTGTCCAGCTCGGCCTTGAACAGCAGGCAGGACTCCCGGTCGAACGTGACGATCTGCCCCTTGAAGCCGTTGGGCTCGACCTTGGTCTGGAAGTGCTCGACGATGTCCTCGCACACCTTGCGGATGCGCTCGGGCGTCTTGACCAGCACGGCCATCTTGGCAGCGGTCTTGGCGAGGTTGTCCTTGTCCAGATCCGACAGGCCGCCGGTCAGGTCCTTGTAGGCGGCGTCCAAAGCGGCCTTGTCGATGTGCAGGTCGATCAGCCGGGGCTCGAAGTGCAGCTTCAGCGTGGCACCGTCGCGGATCGACTCCTCGAAGCCGTAGCGGCTCATGTAGCCCTTCTCGTCTTCGTCGGCACCGAAGGCGTAGAAGGTGTTGCGGTCGGCGCGATTGATCGGCGTGCCCGTCAGGCCGAAGAGAAATGCGTTGGGCAGGGCCTCGCGCATCTTGCGGCCCAGGTCGCCTTCCTGCGTGCGGTGGGCCTCGTCCACCAGCGCGATGATGTTGCTGCGCGTGTTCAGCGCCCCGCTGGCCTCGCCAAACTTAAAGATCGTCGTGATGATGATCTTGCGCACGTCCTGCGCCAGCAACTGCTGCAGCTTATCCCGGCTGTCGGCCTTCTCCAGGTTGGGTATGTCCGCCCCGGTGAAGGTGCCTGTGATCTGGCTGTCGAGATCGATCCGGTCCACCACGATCAGCACCGTGGGATTCTTTAGGCCGGCATGCATGCGCAGCTTCTGCGCGGCGAACACCATCAGCAGCGACTTGCCCGAGCCCTGGAAGTGCCAGATCAGGCCCTTCCTCGGCTGCCCCGCCAGCACACGCTCGACGATCTTGTTGGCCGCCTCGTATTGCTGGTAGCGGCAGATGATCTTGATTCGGCGTTTCTTCTTGTCCGTGGCGAACAGGGTGAAGCTGCCGAGGATGTCCAGCACCACATGCGGGCGCAGCATGCTCTCGGCCGAGAGCTTGAGCGACTTCAGCGGGTGGTGCTGGCCATCTTCACCGTCACCATCCAGGTGCCACGGGCCCCAGTCCTTGACCGGCAGGCCGATCGACCCGTAGTGGTAGGCCTTGCCCTCGGTGGCCACCGAGAACACGTTGCAGACGAACAGCTCCGGCACGAACTTCTCGTAGTCGTCGTGCACCTGCACTGCACCATCCACCCAGCTGATGCACTTCTTGACCGGCGTCTTGGCCTCGATCAGCACCAGCGGCAGACCGTTGACCAGCAGCACCAGATCGGCCCGGCGCTCAGTGGGCCCTGCGCGGTAGGTGAACTGTTGGGTGACGACGTACTGGTTCTGCTTCGGGTCGTCCAGGTCGATCAGCCGCACCGGCACATGCTCGTTGTTCGCGCCGAAGGGCATGGAGCGCTCGCCACGCATCCAAGCGGTCATCTCCTCGTTGGCGCGGATCAGGCCATCCGAGCGCACCGATAGCACGATGGCGCGCAGCTTGTAGAGCACTTCGTCGGCCCGGTCGGGCTGGGCGGCAATCTCGGGGTTCAAGCGGATCAGCGCATCGCGCAGCCAGGGCTCGACCAGCACTTCCTGAATTTGGCGCGGTACCTCGGAGGGGGCTGCGTAGCGCCAGCCGATGCCTTTGGGGCTGGGACCGTAGCCGGGCAGGGGTTCCTGTACGGCGCTCGGTGGTGTTGATTTGATCGGGCCTGCAAGCAGGTCGCGGACGTAGGCTTCGACGGTGTTGGATTCGGTGAACATCACGCCCCCCACGTTTCAGCAAGCAATTGCTTCTTTATTGATTTGCTCGCCGCAATCCTCGATTCCAGTGCCTGGATGGCGGCATCAAGATCCTTCAATTGGAGCAGCAAGCTATCCTGATCAGTCACGTTGGGCGGACAGATTGGCTGCTTTTTGATTCCAGCAATATTGATGTTGTAGTTGCCTGCACTGGACTTCACTTCGCCTCGAAGTCGCTGCCTCGTTGATGGCGCGTTCAGGTACTCAGCTAGGAATGCAGGGCGCAACGTAGATTCGTCGCAGCGGATTCGAATCAGATAGCTGGCATACACGGTCTTTTCATGAAGGTGATCGATGACCACCGAACGGCCGACGTATTGAGGATTTCCGTTGGTTCGTACAAGGAGGACGTCGCCTTTTCGGAGAGCCAAGCGCTTGTACTCCACATCATTGAGTTGAATACGTTGGAGATCCGAGTAGTCAACGCTCCCCCTCAAGACATTCGGAATCCGGAGGATCGGATAACCCAGTTCCTCGTAGGCTGAACGCGATGACGAGCCGTAACTCAAGTCTGTCAGGTACGTGCCTAGGGGTTTCGCAGAGGCCGCTTCAAAGTTCGCTGCCAAGGCATCCTCAACAAGAGCGGCTCTTGTTGCGCGACCAATCTCCACTGCATTCGCGAGAGCCTCCAGAGCCTTCTCCATCGCGCGAAATGCTTCGACAAGCTCAGCCTGTCGAGAGAGCGGCGGCATTGCGAACTCATATGCCATCAGAGGAGTCTTGTTCAGGAATTTGTTGGTTGAACCGGCCCAGCGCTCCTCAACGTAGCTCCGAAAGTGCTCGGTCTGCAGCAAGAAGGGTAGGATGGCCTGCAACAACTTGCTCTGATCTTTGGTTCGTAGGACGAAGAGCTTCTCACCGGTCAACCCGTCGAAATTTGGTTGCGCCAACTTTCTGATGTTGCGCGAATGGAATAAGACATCCCCCGCCTTGAATAGACGGTTGAACGTTGGCGGAATGAGCTCGTCTGACGTCAAGCCACTGCGCCGAACCTTCAGGTCGCCTTCATCGATATGTTCGCCGGCTACATATCGAATGGCTTCTCCGGATCTGTCGATAAAGAAGTCATTGACGTTTTCGACGACATCGCCCAGCCGAACGCGCTGCCAGTCGAGCGTCGGGCCAGCAGTCTTCGCCTTAAGCACGCGCGCCCCCTTCTTCGACGAGTCCATTCAGCGTCTCGACCAGCGCGTCCATCCGCTGCCAAAAGGCCCGACCGTCGTTCTGCCACCGGGCCCAGGTGGAGCCTAGCGATGCTGCGTCGCCATTGCCGTCGGTGGCGGCGGGCGCGGCGATGCGCTTCACGTACAGCGGGATCGAAAGGTTGGCCGCATTGGCGCCGATCTCGGCCAGCGATGCGACCTTGGCGAAACCGGGCGCATCGCCAAACGCCTTGAAGGCAGTCAGGATGCGATGCTGGTGAGCAGGCGTGAGGAAGCTCTGTGCCCGCTCGCGGTTGACCTCGTTCACCGCGTCGATGAAGATCACCTTGCCCTTGCGCGCAGCGGTCTTCTTGCGGTTGCAGATGACGATGCACGACTCCATCGCGGAGTTGTAGAACAGGTTTGGCCCCAGGCCGATGACGGCCTCCACCCAATCTTGCGCGACCATCTTGGCGCGCATGGCCTGCTCCTCGTTGCGGAACAGCACGCCGTGCGGCCAGAGCACGGCGCAGCGTCCTTTGGCGGTGAGGCTGGTCAGAATGTGCTGCTGGAACGCATAGTCTGCGCGGCCCTGCGGTGGCGTACCCAGGGAGTTGCGGCCCCACTTGTCGCTGCTCCAGGCCTCGCGGTTCCACTGCTTGATGGAGTACGGCGGGTTGGCCAGGATCACGTCGAACTGGCGCAGGCGGTCGCCCTCGATGTGCTTCGGGTCGGCCAGGGTGTCGCCGCGGATGATTTCGAAGTCCTCCACACCGTGCAGGAACAGGTTCATGCGCGCGATGGATGAGGTGATGAGGTTGCGCTCCTGCCCGTAGAGCTTGAGCGTGCGGTACTCGCCGCCCGAGCGCTTCACTTCGTCCAGCGCCGAGATCAACATGCCGCCGGTGCCGCAGGTGGGGTCGTAGATCGACTCGCCGGCCTGCGGCGCCAGCAGCTGCGTCATCAGGTGGACGACGGTGCGGTTGGTGTAGAACTCGGCTGCCGTGTGGCCGGAGTCGTCCGCAAACTTCTTGATCAGGTACTCGTAGGCGTTGCCAAGTTCGTCCTCGGGCACGTTCGCCACCGACAGCGTCTGGGTCGAGAAGTGCTCGATCAGGTTCTTCAGCGTTTCGTCGGGCAGGCGCTCGCGATTGGTCCAGGGGGCGTCGCCGAAGATGCCGTCGAGCAGGTCCGGGTTGGCGGTCTCGATGGCGCGCATGGCCTTCTGGATCGCGGCGCCGACGTTCTTCGGCGTCTGGCGCACGTCGTTCCAGTGTGCGCCCTCGGGGATCTGGAAGCGGTGGTTCTCGGCGAACTGAGCGTAGGACAGGTCGCCCCTTGAGTTAGCAAGCGCGGCCTGGTACTCCTCGTCCCAGACATCCGAGACGCGCTTGTAGAACAGCAGGGGAAAGATGAACTGCTTGTAGTCGCCGGCGTCGATCAGACCGCGCAGCAGTACGGCGGCGCCCCACAGATAGCTCTCCAGCTCCTGCTGGGTGATGCGTTTGCTAAGGTGACTCATCGCAGCCATCCCCCTTCGGTCATGACCTGCGCGAGGCGCTCTTCGGCCTCGCGGCAGCGAGTCAGCGCCTCTTTGAATGCGGCGATGGCATCAGGCAGCGGCCGGATGTCTTCTTGCAGTGGTGGCAGGACGTAGCGCGAAATGTTCAGGGTCCAGTCTTCAGCCTTGATCTCGTCGAGACTCACCACCCGGGCCGCGTCCTCCACATCGGCAAAGCCGCGATACCAGCCGAGAATCTCGGCGGCATGCTCGGGCTCCAGATAGTTCTGCGCGCGCCCCCGGCGGAACAGGCGCGAAGCATCGGCGATCAGCACCTGCTTCTTGTGCTTGGCCGGCTTGCGCTTGCGCAGGACCAGGATGCACGCGGCTAGGCCCGTGCCGTAGAAGAGGTTGGGCGCCAGCCCGATCACCGCCTCGATCAGATCCATCTCCAGCAGCTTCTGCCGGATGCTGCCTTCCACGCCTTTGCGGAACAGGGCGCCCTGGGGCAGCACCACGGCCATCCGGCCGCTCACGTCGGCCATCGACTTGACCATGTGCTGCACCCAGGCGAAGTCACCACTGGACGAGGGCGGCACACCGGCGAAATTTCGGCCGAAGGGGTCGTTCAACCACAGGTCCTCGCCCCACTTTTCCAGCGAGAAGGGCGGGTTGGCGATCACACAGTCAAAGGTGGCGAGCCTGTCGCCCTCGAAGAAGGCCGGACTGCGCAGCGTATCGCCACGCTCAACATGGAAGTCCTCGATGCCGTGGAGGAACAGGTTCATCCGAGCGATGGACGAGGTGGTGAGGTTCTTCTCTTGCCCGTACAGCTTCCCCCACAGCCGCTTCACATCTCCGTGCTGCTCTTTCACGTGCTGCACGGCCGCCAACAGCATGCCACCGGTGCCACAGGCCGGGTCGTAGATGGTCTCGGCTTCCTTGGGGTCGAGCATGTCGATCATCAGCCGCACCACGCTGCGCGGGGTGTAGAACTCGCCGGCCTTCTTGTTGGTGGCGTCGGCAAACTTCTTGATCAGGTATTCGTAGGCGTCGCCCAGGACGTCCGCTTCGACGTCGTGGTTGCCCAGCGGCAGCCTGGAAAAGTGCTCGATCAGGTCCTTGAGCAGCGCATCCGACAGGCGCTCCTTGTTGGACCACTGCGCATCGCCGAAGACGCCGTACAAGGTGTCGGGGTTGGCCTTCTCGATCTCGCGCATCGCACGCTGGAGCGCCGCGCCCACATTGGTTGCCTTCGCGCGCACGTCGGCCCAGTGGCAGTCCTCGGGGATCTGGAACCGATGCGACTCCGGGAAGGTGGCAAGCTGCTCGTCGCCGGACTCGCTGACAATGTCCTGGTACTCCTCGTCCCAGACGTCGCAGATGCGCTTGAAGAACAGGAGCGGGAAGATGTAGGTCTTGAAATCGGCGGCGTCCACCGGGCCGCGCAGGATGTTGGCGGATTCCCAGAGGTGGCTCTCAAGTTGATCAAGGGTGATAGCGTTCATTCCAGCTCGGACTTCGACCTGAGAAGTCTCTTTCGGACCATCGAGAAGCGCGGCAATGCGGCTCTTTCTTGCAAAGGAAGGGCTTTCATAGAAACCTCCAGCTCGCGCTGGAAGACCGGGGCGTCTGCATCGCTCCTGGAGCGCGCCCGTTGCACAGTGACCGCTCGTCCACTCGGCCAATCTCGCCCTCTCGTCGCAGTCGGCGCTTTCTGCGGCTCTGCGCTCATGAACGAAGAAAGAGGTACGGTCACCCACTGGTCACGCGGCGGCAGTTCGACTGCGACCTTATCCGCGAGCAGTGACGCGACCCGCAGAGTGACGAAGAACACGGCTTTGCGGTAGACATCTGGGGGCACGGGCCCACTTAGTCTGAGTTCCGGCAGCGCGCTCTCGTGGAAGGCAATCCTTCTCGCGGAGAGCGCCAGCGCCATCGGCCTCTTTGGGTCGAGGCGTCCGGATTGGGTGATTTGGACACTGAACAGCTGCTCTACGCCGGTGCGGCGGTCGGTGACTGAGAGGACCCCGTCGCGATCAACATTTCGCAGATGTGTGTAATCCTCTCCATTGACGCCAAAGAGGCTGATTTCCTCACCGTCCGCGGGTATCGCGCCGGATTCCGTGTACACCTCGATGCACGCGACAATCCCCTCGGGCTGCTGCTGGAGGCTGCGGTAGTAATCGACGTCGCGCAGGTCGAACGCTGTCGATCGTGCGCGGATGTCTTCAAGGTGCCGAATCACGGAGGCGTAGGTCTGACTACTTCTGGAGCACCGAATGACTGATGCGCATTCGAAATTCAGGCCAAGTAGCGCTCGTGCCGTTCCGTTATGGCTGCCAATCCAGATCGCGCACTCGTCCTTGCCTTCCGACTCGAATACAAGGACTTTCGAGTGCATCAAGTTGTCCGGCACACCTTTCGAATCAGGAACCTCCGTGCGTCCCACCAGGGCGTACAGGTGGAGGTACACGTTTGCACCCGCTTGCTTCAGCGCGGCCAAGACGGAAATGCTGGTGGGCAGGTGGAAGTCGCAGCATAGATAACCGCCGGGCTCAGAGATGCCTCGAAGAAATGCGCCCGAAAGGCGTTGATGCGGAAAGCACCAGTAAGCCACCGCGCCTCGAATGCGGGAGAACTCGCCAGACAACTCCGAGATTCGAGTGTCAGCTCCAGTGGTGATGACTTCGCTCATTGGTGTCCTGAATGTGTCAGAGAAACCTGCCTTCGCATTTCCGCAATGGACCACCCCTGCCTTTCCCCGGCAGCGCTCATATCCGAGATCAGATCAGGCGACCACATACCGTTTCACCATGGCAAGCGCCGCCTTCTGCACCTTCCGCCTGAGGGCTTCAGGCTAGAGGACCAGGACATACGGGTCAAACCGCAAGATATCGCCCAGGATTTCACGATTCGTCCGCGCATGGGACCGACAGGACAAAGCTTCCGTCCTACTCCCGGCTGCCCTGGGCTGGATGCATTGGCTCCCGTCGAACAGCGGGACCTCTGAGCATGTGCAACTGGTCGCGCAGCTTTGGCCAGGCCCCGCTTCAGGTGACGGGCGGCTTCTTGGAACTGCCTGCCATGACACGGCGCGCCGGTCAGCCAGGAGCCCCTTGTAGCGATAAAGACGTAAACCCTCACTCGCCTGCGTCTCCGGGTCTGTTTTCAGGCAGATTGTCGCCGGGAACACAACCGTAGCAATGGGGAGATTCGCGGGGCTGGCACCGCCTCTCAGTGCCCCACCGTGGCCACTCAGCACAGCAGGTTGACCAAAGCCGTCTACTCCGACGTCTGGCGAGTGTTGGCCATCAGCCAAGGGTTGGCCGGCGACGATGACCTGGCACTTGGCCCGCGAGGTCGCAAAGTTCAGCCGGTTCCTGCTGGAAATGAACTTGTGGCGGAGCAGGTCCTGCTCACTGGGGGTAGTCATTGGAACCAGCATCGGTTCCGCCTCCTGTCCCTGGAACTTAGGCGGCGCCCGCGCGCGCGCCCGGCCACATCGTGCTTTGAGGACGCCACCAAGCGCCGCGGGGGACCTCGGCCAAGCGCTTCGCGGTTTGGAGTACAGCGCGCGGGTTATTGCAGCCTTGATGCTCTCCCCCCGCATTCCGGCGGGCTGAGAACGATACGCGTGCCGACCAGAGGAGCCTTCTTCCAGTGCCGGACCTAAGCCTCCCCTGAAAGGCCGTCAATGGACGGTGCAGTCGACTCAGGATGGTTCGTGCTACCGTGATCCGGCACACCCCGCAGTCGATAAAGGGCAAGAAGAGCAACTGTCTGCCAGACCGTCGGTTTGGGCCTTTTCGCCCCGTGTCTTCCGGAGTATCTTTGCGCAGCGCGGAGTCCCTGCTGGGCCTCTTAATCCGTAGGTCGAAGGTTCGAATCCTTCAGGACCCACCACTCGTCCAAGGGACCTGGTCGCAAGACCAGGTCCCTTTTGCATGGCGCCATGGACATCACAGTCGAGACCACGACGGGCCTGAACAGCGCCGAGGAGCCTGCCGCGGTCTGGTTCGGCCAGCGCCGGGTGGCGGTCCGGTCCATCGTCGATCGCTGGTACGGCTCGAAGGCCCGCTGGTGGAAGGTGGACACCGAGGACGGGCTGTACGTGCTCAGGCGTGACGAGCCGGGCGGAACCTGGGAGCTCGCCGCCGTCACCCGGACCTGAGCGCGTTCGTCACGATGCCTGCGCCAACTTGCCCATCCACGCAGCGGCGACGTCCGCCAGTTCGCCGATCACCTCGGCGTCGCTGCGCCCGGATCGCACCAGCACATGGAAGGCATGATCGGCGCCGTCGACCACATGCAGCACGGTGCGCGAGCCGAGTCGCGCGACGGTCTGCCGGATCAAGGGCAGGTCCGCCAGTGCGTCGCGCGCGCCTTGCAGGAAAAGCATCGGAACCGCCACCTGCTCGAGGTGCGCCGCGCGTTCGATGGCCGGTTTGCCCGCCGGATGCAGGGGAAAGCCGGCGAAGACCAGCCCGCGCACGTGCGGCAAGGGCGATTCGGCCTGCGCCTGCGAGCTCATGCGCCCGCCGAAGGACTTGCCGCCGGCGAACAGCGCAATGCCGGGCAGGCGGGCGGCGGCTTGCGCCACCGCCGCCCGCACCGCCATCTGCGCGACGGCCGGGCGGTCCGGCCGCTTGCTCCCCTGCTCCATGAACGGGAACTGGAAGCGCAAGGTGGCGACGGCGCGCGCGCCCAGCGCCGCAGCCAGATCGGCCATGAAGGGGTGGTGCATGCCGGCCCCGGCGCCATGGGCCAGCACGAGGCAGGCGATCGGCTCGAGGGGTCGGCACAGCAACGCCGACACGCTTGCGCCGTCGGGCAGGTCCACGCGGAAGGATGACACCTCGGTTTGCATCGGCACGTCCGGTTGGCTGGCAGTCACCCAGCGTAGCGGCAATCCAGCGTCCGCGATGCCCGCTCGTGCGGCGCGGCCATGTCTTGACGCTGGCTTGAACATGCACGCACAATGCATCTTAAGCACCGTACGCCATGACCGACCTGGCCACACCCGAACCCGCTGCCGATTGCGTGCCCTGCGCGCTGCAGGATTACGGCGGCTGCGAAGCCGCCGCCCGCACGCGGCTGAAGGTCAAGCGCGGTGGCATCCTGTTCCGGCAGAACGAGGCCTTCCGCTCCTTCCTGGCGGTGCGGCGCGGCTCGTTCAAGTCGGTGGCGGTGGCGCCCGACGGCCGCGAGCAGGTGCTGGCCTTCGTGCTGGCCGGCGACCTGCTGGGGCTCGACGGCTTCGGCCACGCGCGCCATGCCAGCACCGCCATCGCGCTGGAGGACTCCGAGGTACTGGTGCTGGACTACGGCATGGCGGGCGCCCAGGCCGCACCCGCCCTGCACCACGCGATGGCGCGCGTGCTCAGTCGCGAACTGCTGCGCGACGTCAAGCTCAAGGTGCTGCTCGCCAGCATGAGCGCCGAGCAGAAGCTGGCGTCCTTCCTGCTGAACCTGTCGCGCCGGCTGCACGACCGCGGCGGCTGCCCGGACGAGCTGGCGCTGCGCATGACGCGCACCGACATCGCCAGCTACCTGGGCTTGTCGCTGGAGACGGTGTGCCGCACACTCACCTCGCTGCAGCGGCGCGGCGTGGTGCAGGTGGACGGCCGCCACTTGCGCCTGCTGGACCGGCGCGCGCTGCTGCGGCAGTTCGGGCGCGACGGATAGGGCGCGGGCCCAGCCTTCGGCAACCGGCCGTCGCAGTCGCTGGCGGCATTCCTCACTACAGTGTCGGATCGTCCATTTGCGAGGATCCCGACATGAACCCTGACTTCACAGGCAAGGCCGCGCTGGTTACCGGCGCCGGTTCCGGCATCGGCCGGGCCGCCGCGCTCGCGCTTGCCGAGCGCGGCGCGCAGGTGGTGGTCAACGACCTGAATGCCGAGTCTTGCCAGAAGGTCGTCGACGAGATCACCCGGGCCGGCGGCAGCGCGATCGCGGTCCCGGGCAACGTCGGCAAGCCCGAGGACGTCAAGGCCAGCGTCGACGCCGCAGTGAACCACTTCGGCGCGTTGCACCTGGCCTTCAACAACGCCGGCATCGGCGGCCCGCTGGGTCCGCTGGCGGACATCGACATCCAGGCCTACCTGCAGCTCATGGACGTCAACCTGCACTCGGTGTTCTACGCCATGCACTACGAGATCCCGGCCATGCTGAAGGCCGGTGGCGGCGCGATCGTGAACATGTCGTCCATCCTGGGCGTGACGGGTGACGCCAACGCGGGGCCGTACGTCGCGGCCAAGCACGGCGTGGCGGGCCTGACCAAGGCGGCGGCCCTCGGCTACGCCGACAAGGGCATCCGCGTCAATTCCATCCACCCCGGCTACATCGACACGCCGCTGCTGCAGGGCCTGCCCAAGGAAGCGTACGACGGACTGGTGGGCTTGCACCCGATCGGGCGGCTGGGCCGGCCGGAGGAGGTCACGGGACTGGTGCTGTTCCTGCTGTCGGAGCAGGCGAGCTTCATCACCGGATCGCAGCACCTGGTGGACGGCGGCTACACCAGCCGCTGAACCGGGGCCGCTGGGGCCACGTGCGTCGCGCACGTGGCCATCGCGTCAGCCGGGCGCAGGGCCGGCCGCGCGAAAGAGGCGATCAGTAGCCGCGATTGCCGCCGAAGCCACCCGACCGGGGCGGGCGCGCCTCCATCGGACGGGCTTCGTTGACCACCAGGCCGCGGCCGCCATGCGACTGGCCGTTCATGCCCTGGATGGCGGCCTGCGCCTCGGCGTCGCTGCCCATTTCGACGAAGCCGAAGCCCTTGGAGCGGCCGGTGTCGCGCTCCATCATGACCTTGGCGCTCTGGACGCTGCCGAACTGGGAGAAGGCTTGCTCGAGGTCGCCGTCGCGGAAGGTATAGGGCAGGTTGCCCACGTAAAGTTTGTTGCCCATGAGGACTCCATGTAGAGAGGAAGAAACGCGATGGAGCCCGGATGCAATCACAAACTCATGATTCGTTCGAAAGGCGAAGCTGACTGAACACCGCAAAACGCGCCCGCGATGGGGCGCTCCCGGCATTATGCGCGAGATGCGTCCGTTGACCCGGCCCAGAGCAAAAAAAGAAGCGATCAGGAGGCCGGCTTGGCGTCCATCACCTGCGACCAGCGGCCCCAGGCGGCGTCGGTATCGGCACGCGCGGCCATCCACGCCGCGAACTCGGAGGTTTCCAGCGCCTGCTCAGCCGAGCCCTGGGCCACTGCGGCCGCATGCACCTCGTCGAACCTGCGCTCGGCCGCGTGTTCCAGCGACTCGATGCGCAGCGCTGCTGCTTCCACCATCGCCAGTTCTTCCGCCCAAAACTTCATGTCGGCCTCCTGAGTCAAGCAGTCGAGTATGGCCGCGAACCCATTCGTAAGCGGATGCGTCGGCGTTCAACCCTTCGCGCTGCTCAGGGCAGGTGCAGCTTGGCCGAACTCTTGACTTCCTCCATCACCGCGTAGGTGCGCGTCTCGCGCACGCCCGGCAGGCGCCACAGCACCTCGCCGGCGAAGCGGCGGTAAGCGTCCATGTCGGAGACCCGGGTCTTGAGCAGGTAGTCGAAGCCGCCGGCCACCATGTGGCACTCCAGCACCTCGGGCTGCACCTGCACCGCGGCCTTGAATTCCTCGAACACGTTGGGCGTGGTGCGGTCCAGCAGCACTTCCACGAACACCAGCATGCCGGCGCCGAGCAGCTGCGGGTTCAGGCGCGCCTCGTAGCCCAGGATGTAGCCGGCGCGGGTCAGGCGCTGCACACGCGCCAGCACCGCGGTGGGCGACAGGGACACGCCCTCGGCCAGCTTCTGGTTGGTGATGCGGCCATCGTCCTGCAAAGCCCGCAGGATGCGCCGGTCGATGCGGTCGAGCTCGTCGGGCATGGCCCTCTCCCGCTAGTGATTTGCTCGGCCGTCGCGGCCGAAAACGAAAGAACATCCTAACGGGAAACCGGACCATGGGAACTCTCCTCTGCCACCCAGCCTCGTCGTGATCGCCCCCTTCGACCGCTTCATCGACCCCGCGCCGGCCCCCTCGGCGCTGCGCCAGGCCATCACCGCCGCGGCGCGCAGGCCCGAACCCGAGGCCGTCGCGGACCTGCTGCCGCAAGCACGCCTGCCGCCATCCGATGCCGCTGCCGTGCGTGAACTGGCGACCCGCCTGGCGCGCGGCCTGCGCGAGCGCAGGGCCGGCGCCGGCCGGGCCGGCCTGGTCCAGAGCCTGTTGCAGGAATATGCGTTGACCTCGCAGGAAGGCATCGCGCTGATGTGCCTGGCCGAGGCGCTGCTGCGCATCCCCGATGCGGCCACGCGCGACGCGCTGATCCGCGACAAGATCGCGCAGGGCCAGTGGCAGGCGCACCTGGGCCAGAGCCCTTCCCTGTTCGTCAATGCCGCCACCTGGGGGCTGCTGATCACCGGCAAGCTGGTGGCCACCCACAGCGAATCGGGGCTGATGTCCGCCATCGGGCGGCTGGTCGGCCTGGGCGGCGAGCCGCTGGTGCGCAAGGGGGTCGACCTCGCCATGCGGATGATGGGCGAGCAGTTCGTCACCGGCGAGACGATCGCGCAGGCGCTGCGCAACGCGCAGCCGCGCGAGGCCCAGGGCTTTCGCTACTCCTTCGACATGCTGGGCGAGGCGGCGCTGACCGCCGACGATGCGCAGCGCTATCGCCACGCCTATGCGCAGGCCATCCACGCCATTGGGCAAGCGGCGCGCGGGCGCGGCGTGTACGAGGGCAACGGCATCTCGATCAAGCTGTCGGCCCTGCATCCGCGTTACAGCCGCGCGCAGCAGGACCGCGTGATGGCGCAGCTGTACCCCTCGCTGGCCGGCCTGTGCCTGCTGGCGAAGCAGTACGACATCGGACTGAACATCGATGCCGAGGAAGCCGATCGCCTGGAGCCCTCGCTGGACCTGCTGGAGCGCCTGGCGTTCGATGCGCAACTGCGGGGATGGGACGGCCTGGGCTTCGTGGTGCAGGCCTACCAGCAGCGCTGCCCCCTGGTGATCGACTGGGTCATCGACCTGGCGCGGCGCAGCGGCCGCCGCCTGATGGTGCGGCTGGTCAAGGGCGCGTACTGGGATTCGGAGATCAAGCGCGCGCAGGTCGAGGGCCAGTCTGGCTACCCGGTGTACACGCGCAAGGCCCACACCGACGTCGCCTACCTGGCCTGCGCCCAACGGCTGCTGGCCGCGCCCGACGCCATCTATCCGCAGTTCGCCACGCACAACGCGCACACGCTGGCGGCCGTGTACCGGATGGCCGATCCGGCGCGCTGGACGCCGCGCCAGTACGAGTTCCAGTGCCTGCACGGCATGGGCGAGCCGCTGTACGAGCAGGTGGTGGGCCCGGCCGACGCCGGCCGCCTCGGCCGGCCCTGCCGCATCTATGCGCCGGTGGGGACGCACGAGACGCTGCTGGCCTACCTGGTGCGGCGGCTGCTGGAGAACGGCGCCAACACGTCCTTCGTGCACCGCATCGCCGATCCGCAGGTACCCGTCGGCGAGCTGGTGGAAGATCCGGTGGCGGTGGTGGAGCGGCTCGCGCACGAGACGGGGGCCGTCGGCTTGCCGCACCCGGCCATCGCCCTGCCGCGCAACCTGTACGGCCCGGGCCGGCGCAACTCCGAAGGCCTCGACCTGGCGAACGAGCAGGAACTGGCGCAGCTCGCAGCCAGGCTGCGCGCATCAGCCCGCACCGAGTGGCGTTGCGCGCCGATGCTGGGGTCCGACCCGCCGGGGGCTGGCGAACTCCAGCCCGTGCGCAACCCGGCCGACCATGGCGACGTCGTCGGCCAGGTCCGCCAAGCCACGCTGCACGACGTGAACCTCGCACTGGCGCACGCGGTGGAGGGCAGCGCCGACTGGGCCGCCACCGCGCCGGCCGAGCGCGCCCGCATCCTGCTGGCCGCCGCCGATCGCCTGCAGGACGACATGCCGCGGCTGATGGGCCTGCTGATCCGCGAAGCCGGCAAGACCGCCGCCAACGCGATCGCCGAAGTGCGCGAGGCCGTGGACTTCCTGCGCTACTACGCCGGCCAGGTGCGCGACGGTTTCGACAACGCAACCCACGTGCCGCTCGGCCCGGTCGTCTGCATCAGCCCCTGGAACTTCCCGCTGGCCATCTTCACCGGCCAACTGGCGGCCGCCCTGGCCGCCGGCAACCCGGTGCTGGCCAAGCCGGCCGAGCAGACGCCGCTGGTGGCCGCCGAAGCCGTGCGTGCGCTGTGGTCCGCCGGCGTGCCGCGCAACGCGCTGCAACTGCTGCCAGGCCGCGGCGAGACGGTCGGCGCGGGCCTGGTCGGCGACGCGCGCATCCGGGGCGTGCTCTTCACCGGCTCGACCGAGGTCGCGCGCATCCTGCAGCGCGCACTGGTGGGCCGCACCGATGCCGGCGGCCGGCCGGTTCCCCTGGTGGCCGAGACCGGCGGGCAGAACGCGATGATCGTGGACTCCTCGGCGCTGGCCGAACAGGTGGTCGCCGACATCCTGGGCTCCGCCTTCGACAGCGCCGGCCAGCGCTGCTCGGCCTTGCGCGTGCTGTGCGTGCAGGAGGACGCCGCCGACCGCCTGCTGGCGATGCTGCTGGGCGCGATGCAGCAGCTGCGCGTGGGCAACCCCGACCGGCTGGCGACCGACGTGGGGCCGGTCATCGACGAAGAGGCGCGCGCCGGCATCGAGCGGCACATCGATCGCCTGCGCGAACGCGGTTGCCGCGTGCACCGGTTCGACGGCCACGATCCCCAGTTGCTGGAGGGCGGCACCTTCGTGCGGCCCGCGGTGGTCGAGCTGGATGGCATGGCCGAGCTGGGACGCGAGGTGTTCGGCCCGGTGCTGCACGTCGTGCGCTACCGGCGCGAGGACCTCGAAGGCCTGCTCCACCAGATCAATGCCACCGGCTACGGACTGACGCTGGGGCTGCACACCCGCATCGACGAGACCATCGCGCGGGTGCTGGCGGCGGCGAATGTCGGCAACGTCTATGTCAATCGCAACATGGTCGGCGCGGTGGTCGGCGTGCAGCCGTTCGGCGGCGAGGGCCTGTCGGGCACCGGGCCGAAGGCGGGCGGCCCCTTGTACCTGTACCGCTTGCTGGCCCAGCGCCCGGACGACGTGCTGGCCCGCGTGCTGGCACAGGCCCACCGGGGCGACCCGCCGCAGGCCGAGGCAATGCCCGCAGCGCTGGCGGCGCTGCAGGACTGGGCCCTCGGCCGCGGCCAGCCGGCCCTTGCCGACGCCTGCGCGGCGTTCGCGCAGCGCTCGCGCGCCGGCGCCTGCGTCACCCTGCCCGGCCCGACTGGCGAACGCAACGTCTATTCGCTGGCGCCGCGCCGCGCCGTGCTGTGCCTGGCCGAGCGCGACGACGACCGGCTGCTGCAACTGGCGGCCGTGCTGGCCGCAGGCAGCCGAGCCATCTGGCCAGCGGACGCGCAAGCCCTGTTGCAGCGCCTGCCGGCCTCGGTGCGGGCCTGCGTGTCGCTCGCCAGCCGTTGGGATGCAGCGCAATCGTCCTGCGAAGCCGTCCTGCTGCACGGCAGCGTGGACGCGCTGGCGGCGGTGCAGCAGATGCTGGCGCAGCGCGACGGCCCCGTCATTGCCGTCGAGCGCCACGAACCGGGCAGCCGCACCGTCGCGCTGGAGCGCCTGCTGGTCGAGCGCTCGGTCAGCATCAACACCGCCGCGGCTGGCGGCAACGCCACGCTGATGGCGATCGGCTGAGCAACAAGGTCCGTATTCCGGCATGGAGCGCGGGGGCATTCCCGCGGGGCTGCCCCAGGGGTTAGACTTGCCCTCGTGAACGCCTTCGTCCGCACCCGTCCCGACGCCGCACCGGCCATCCCGGCCGCAGGCGCGCACGTGCGTGCACAGGAAGCACTTGCAGCGGGTACGGCCCTCATGCCGCGACTGCAAGCACTTTCCTGAGCCCGGCGATTCACCTCCCCTCCCCCGCGCCTCTCGAATCACCGGGCACCCCCCGCGCCCAACCGGGGCCGCCAAGCCGGCGGCCGCACTTGCTTCACGAGGATTGCCATGACATCCGAAGTCCAGACCGAGCGCACGCTCACCGAACTCGACCACGCGCGCCTGACGAAGCTGCTGGCCCAGACCCAGCGGCTCGCCTCGCCGGCCAGCCAGGCCATGCACGACCTGCTGGAAGGCAGCGACGTGGTGGAGTCGCCGTCGGTGCCCGCCACCGTCGTCACCATGTACACGCAGGTGCTGGTGCGCGATACCACCGGCGGCGAGCCCCACAAGGTCACGCTGTGCTACCCCGACGACGCCGAGCCGGCCAGTGGTTTCATCTCGGTGCTGTCGCCCCTGGGCACCAGCCTGCTGGGCCTGAAGGTGGGCGAGACGGCGCGGTGGCGCCTGCCCGGCGGCGAGGAGCGCAGCGCGGTGATCGAGTCGGTGCTGTTCCAGCCGGAGGCGTCGGGCGACTACAAGACCTGAGGGGGATCCGCGACCGGGCTCAGGCCACGGATGCCTGCAGCCGGTGCGCGACTTCTTCCAGGTGCCGTGCGGTCGCATCCCGCGCCACGGCCACCACGCCCACCACCTGGCCACGGGGATCCTTCAGCAGGCTGAAGGAAAAGTCCACGTACAGGCGGCAGCCGTTCTTGTGATTGGAACGCGTGGTCAGCACCCGCCCCTCGGTGCGCAGGTGGCCCGTCGCAATCGCCTGGCGGAAGCCGTGGTCGTGCGCCTGCCGGAACCGGGGCGGCACCAGCAGGTCCAGCCCCGAGCCGATCGCTTCGGCCGCCGCGAAGCCGAACAGCACCTCGGCGCCGCGGTTCCACACGCGGATGGTGCCCTCGGCATCGGCCACGATCAGGGCGTCCTGCATCTGCTCCACGATCATCTGGTGCAGCCGGCTCGCTGCGAGGGTTTGTCCGGGCCAGGTGCTCATCATGCCTCCGCGTTCGTCTGGAAGTCGCCGATGCCGCGCAGCAACGCCGCGAGCTGGCGCAATTCGTCGCCATGCAGGCGCGCCAGGTTGGCCACGCTGCGCTCGCCGGCGGCGGTGAGGTGCACTTCGACCTGGCGCAGGTCCTGCTCGCTGGGCTTGCGCCGCACCAGGCCCAGTTCCTCGCAGCGCGTGACCAGCGCCACCACGCCATGGTGCTTGGACTGCAGGCGCTCGGCCAGCTCGGCAATCGAGGCATGGCTGCGCCCGGGATAGCCCTTGAGCTGCAGCAGCAACTGGTACTGCAAGGGCGTGACGCCGTGCCGCAACGTGACCTCTTCGCTGAAGCGGAGGAACTGGCGCAGCCGGTACCGGAACTCGGCCAGCGCCTCGAAATCCTGCTTGACCACCGTCGTCCTGCTCCCGTGAATCGGTAAAGGCCCCTCGGGTTCCGCTGCTCGCCATCGTCGGTGCGGCGCAAACCGGGCGATCACTCTATCATGCCGTGATACATATGACCGCGGACGGGTGATGCCATGAAGCTGCACGTGCTGTCCGACCTGCACCTCTCGCGCGGCGGGCTGGACCTGCCCGGAACCGGCGCCGACGTGGTGGTGCTGGCCGGCGACATCGCCCGGCCCGAGGCGGCCATCGCCTGGGCCCGGCGCATCCCGCTGCCGGTCGTGTACCTGGCCGGCAACCATGAGTTCTACGGCGGCACGCTGGCCGGGACGATCGCGCAACTGAAGCAGCTGGCCGAGGGCAGCCACGTGCACGTGCTGGACGACAGCGCCATCGAGATCGGCGGCGTGCGCTTCCTCGGCTCCACGCTGTGGACCGACTTCCGGCTGTTCGGCGATGGCGAGGCGCGCGACCATGCCGTGGCCGCGGCGCTGCGCTTCATGCGCGACTTCCAGCGCATCCACCTCGACGACGAGCGCCAGCGGGTGTTCTCGCCGCTGGATGCGGCCAACCTGTTCCGGCGCCACGCCGCCTGGCTCGACCATGCGCTGGACCAGCCGTTCGCCGGCCCGACCGTCGTCATCACCCACCACGCGCCCAGTGCGCTCAGCGTGGAGCCGCGCTTTGCCGACTCACCGCTGAGCGCCTGCTTCGCCTCGCAGGCCGACCACCTGCTGCGCGGCGGCCGGGCGGCGTTGTGGATCCACGGCCACATGCACCACAGCGTGGACTACCGCGTCGGCCCCACCCGGGTGCTGTGCAACCCGCGCGGCTACGCCAATGCCGAAGGCGTGCCGGAGAACCCCCGCTTCGATCCGGGCTTGACGGTCGAGGTCGGCTGACGGCGGGCGGACTTTCTTCGCGCCGCCTGTCACCTTTTCAGGCGACGCGCGTCTATCACGGGCAAGGGGTCGTGCGCGCTCGGCGGAACGCCCCGCTCGCTGTATCCGGCATCCTGAAAGGACCTTCGCGATGGAGATCGCCCCGACCGAAGAAGCCAGCGACGACGGGTTGCTGGCCGGCCTGCGCCAGGGCCAGGCCCGCGCCTTCGAGCAGCTCATGCGCCGCTACAACCGGCGGCTGTTCCGCGTCGCGCGCGGCATCGTGCGCGACGACGCCGAAGCGCAGGACGCGGTGCAGGAAGGCTACCTGCATGCCTTCCAGTCCATCCACGGCTTCCGGGGCGAGTCCTCCATCGCCACCTGGCTGACCCGGATCGTCATCAACCACGCCCTCACCCAGCAGCGGCGCGCCGGCCGCCTGGTGCTGTGGAGCGAGGAGCACGAGGAGGGTGCGATGCCCCACGAACACGATCAGCCCGGGCGCTCGGCCGAAGACGAGTTCGCGCGCCGCGAACTGCGCGAGCGGCTGCAGCAGGCGGTGGACCTGCTGCCGCCGATCTACCGCAGCGTGTTCATCCTGCGCGCGGTCGAAGGCATGAGCGTGGAGGAGACGGCGCGGTCGCTGAGCGTCAGCGGCGACGTAGTCAAGACACGCCTGCTGCGCGCCCGCGCCATGTTGCGCGACGCCCTCAGCCCGGCCGGCGAAAGCGAAGCCCGGCACCTGTACGACTTCCAGGGCCACCGCTGCGACGAGGCCGTCGCGGTGGTACTGGCGCGCCTGCGCTCGCAGGGCGTGATCCGCGACCACTGAATTCCCTCACCCCTAGACAAGCAAAGGACCCGCCATGAAGCAGACCCCCGACGACTCCTTCTCCTTCCTCGACCTCGGCCGCCGCCGCACCCTGTTCGGCGCCGCGGTGCTGTCGGCCAGCGCCGTGGCCATCCTGGCCGGACGCGACACGCTGGCGGCGCAGGGCGCCAAATCCAGCGCCGGCAACGCCGAGGCGGACGCCCGCATCCTGAACACCGCGCTCGGCGCGGAACTGGAAGCCGTCGCCGCCTACCAGGTCGGCGCCGAAAGCGGGCTGCTGACGCCGGCCACCAAGCCGGTCGCGCTGCAGTTCCAGGGCCACCACAAGGCCCACGCCGACACGCTGGCCGGGGCCATCCGCAAGCTGGGCGGCAAGCCGGTGGAGGCCAAGGGCCGCTACGAGTTCCCCACCGACAAGCTCAAGGCCGAGGCCGACGTGCTGCGCTTTGCCGCCGGGCTGGAGCGCGGTGCAGTGTCGGCGTACCTCAACGCCGTGCCGCTGTTCAACGACCGCGCGCTGTCGCAAGCCGCGGCCAGCATCCTGGGCGACGAGGCCATGCACTGGGCGGTGTTCCGCCAGGTGCTGGGCGAGACGCCGGTGGTGCCCGCTGCCTTCATGTCGTGAAGCGGACCGGATGGGTGCAGAGCGGCGGCGTGGCCGCCCTGCTGGCACTCCTGTGTGGCGGTGCCAGTGCCGCGACGTCGGATGCGACGGCGCTCAAGCACGGCGAAGAGGTGTACGGCCGCTGCCTGGCCTGCCATGCCATCGAGCAGAACCGCACCGGGCCGGCGCACTGCGGCCTGTTCGGCCGCAAGGCCGGCACCGCGCCAGGCTACGCCAGCTACTCGGCGGCGCTGAAGAACTCGGGGATCACCTGGAACGAAGCGACGCTGTCGAAGTTCCTGGCCGACCCGATGAACACCGTGCCGGGCACCAACATGACCTACCTGGGGGTCACGGACGCGAAGGAGCGGGCCGATCTGATTGCGTACCTGAAGCAGGCGACGCAGGCGGGGAAGGCTTGCCAGTTGGCGAAGTAGGACTAGCCGACGCCGACGACCGACTCGTCATTCCCGCGGAGGGATGGCGGAGGATGACGCGCGAAGCCGGATGACGCGCGTCAATTCGGCACCGCCCCCCGTCCCGCGTGGGCGCGCGCGATCACGGTCTTCATGATCTGCGCCGTCCCGTCCCCGATCTGGAACCCCAGCACGTCGCGCAGCCGCTGCTCCATGGGCCCGCGGTCGTAGCCGCCGTGGCCGAAGGACAGCAGGCACTGGTGCACCGTGTCATACGCCAGTTGGGGCGCCCACCATTTGCACATGGCAGCCTCGGCGCTGTGCGGCAGGCCCTGGTCCTTCAGCCACAGCGCCTGCAGGCACAGCAGCCGGGCGGCCTCCACCTTGGTCTGCAGGTCGGCCAGCGGGTGCGACACGCCCTGGAACGCCGACAGCGGCTTGCCAAACGCCTCGCGCTGCGAGACGTAGGCCCAGGTCTCGTCCAGCGCCACCCGCGCCACCGCCAGCACCTGCAGCCCGATCAGGGCGCGCGAGAAGTCGAAGCCCTGCATCACCTGCACGAAGCCCTGGTTCTCCTGGCCGAGCCGGTGGTCGAGCGGCACGCGCACGTTGTCGAAGAACAGGGACCCCCGGCCGATGGCCCGCTGGCCATGGCAATCGAAGCGGCTGCGCGTCAGGCCCTGGGCATCGCCGGGCACCAGCAGCGCCGTGACGCCGCGCGCGCCCGACTCCGGCGCGCCCGTGCGGCCGAACACGATGACGGCATCGGCCTGGTCGGCGGCCGAGATCGAGGTCTTCTCGCCGTTGACCACGTAGGCGTCGCCGACCCGCTCCACCCGCAGCCGCAGGTTGGCGGCATCCGACCCGCCCCGCGGCTCCGTCAGCGCAATCGCCAGCAGCGCCTCGCCGCGCACCAGCCGCTGCAGCCAGGGACCGGCGACAGCCGGGTCGCCATGCTCGGCCAGAATCTGGCCATTGAGCGACGCCAGCAGGTTGACGTACGACAGGCTCAGGTCGGCGGCAGCGATCTCTTCGTGGATCACGCCGGCGGCCAGGCAGCCGGCGCCCTGCCCGCCCCATTGCTCAGGCAACTCCGGCGCGATGAAGCCCATCTCGCCCATCTCCCGCATCAGCGACCGGTCCAGCGCGCGGGTGCGGTCGCGCTCCTGGTAGCCGGGCGCAACGCGCTCGCGGGCGTAGCGTCGCGCCTGCTCGGCCAGCGCCTGCAGCGATTCGTCGAGATAGGGGTTGCGCATGGGCGGCCCGCCTACTTGTGGAACTTGCGGAACTCGGGCTTGCGCTTTTCCTGCAGGGCCTTGACGCCCTCGCGCGATTCCTCGGTGTCGTAGAACAGCTTGAGCGCGTACATGCCCATGCCCGCGATGCCGGCCTGGTGGGCGGTGTCCATGTTGAAGCTGCGCTTGGCGATGGCGATGGCGGTGGGGCTGCGCTCGCAGATCTCCTCGGCCCACTGCTGCACCGTGGCGTCCAGTTCCTCGTGCGGCACGCAGATGTTGGCCAGGCCCATAGCGACGGCCTCTTGGCCGGAGTAGCGGCGGTTGAGGTACCAGATCTCGCGCGCCTTCTTCTCGCCCACCACGCGCGCCAGGAACGCGGTGCCGTAGCCGGGATCGACCGAGCCCATCTTCGGCCCGACCTGGCCGAAGATGGCCTTGTCCGAGCAGATGGTCAGGTCGCAGATGGTGCACAGCACGTTGCCGCCGCCGATGGCATAGCCCTGCACGCGGGCGATGACGGGCTTGGGCACGTCGCGGATGGCGGTGTGCAGTTCCTCCATCGGCAGGCCGATGGTGCCGCGACCGTCGTAGTTGCCGTCGTGCGCCGACTGGTCGCCGCCGGTGCAGAAGGCGCGGTCGCCGGCGCCGGCCAGCACGATGCAGCCGATCTCGCGGTCGTAGCCCGCCTTGTGCAGTGCGCGGATCAGCTCGTCGCAGGTGGTGCCGCGGAACGCGTTCATCTTGTCCGGGCGGTTGATGGTGATCCACGCCACGCGGTTGCGCACTTCGTAGAGGATGTCCTGGAAGTCCATGGGTGATGCCTTTCGGGTGAGGAGCGGTTTCAGCCGGCCATGGTCAGGCCGCCGGAGACGGACAGGACCTGGCCGGTGACGAACGCGGCGTCGTCGCTGGCGAAGAACAGGATGGCGCCAGGCAGGTCCTCGGGCTGGCCGATGCGCCCGAGCGGGATGGAGCGGCGGAACGCCTCGCGCAGCTTGTCGGGGTTGCCGGCGCCCTGCAGGTAGCCCTCGAACAGGGGCGTTTCGGTGACGCCGGGACACACCACGTTGACGGTGATGTTGTGGCGGGCGTGCTCGCGCGCCAGCGTCTTGGACAGCGCGACCAGGCCGCCCTTGCAGGCGGCATAGACCGCTTCGCCGGAGGAGCCCACGCGGGCGGCGTCCGACGCGATGTTGACGATGCGCCCCGCGTTGCGCGCCACCATGCCGGGCAGTACGGCGTGCAGCATGTGCAGCGCGCCCACCAGGTTGATGGCGATGAGACGATCCCATTCGGCGGGCACCGTGGTGGTGAACGGCTTGAACACGTCCCAGCCGGCGCAGTTGACCAGGATGTCGATCGGCCCGAGGCGATCGATCACTGCCTGCACGGCCGCATCGACGCTGCCGCGATCGGTGATGTCGCAGCCGACCGCCAGTGACTGCCCACCGGCCGCCGCGATGCGCCGGGCGACCGCTTCGGCGGCTTCGGCGTTGCGATCCAGCACCGCCACGCGCGCCCCCTCCTGCGCGAAGCGTTCGCAGGTGGCGCCGCCGATGCCGCCGCCGCCACCGGTGATGATCGCGGTCTTGCCTTGCAGTCTGCTCATGGATGCCTTCCTTGCAGGGGTCCTGCCCTTATGACAACATGTGGCGCATCTTAGGGACCGAGGGTGGATCCCGCAAGGCCCGCCGAGACGCGGCGAAGCCAAGGAGAATGTCAATGAAGAACTCGAATGCCGAAACCCGGGCGGCGCTGGCCAACCGGCTGTTCTTCCGGCTCTACCAATGCGCCAACATGCTGCATAAAACCGGCAGCCGGGCGATCGAGGCGGAAGGCCTGACCACCCAGCAGTGGGCGGTGCTGGGCGCGCTGTCGCGGCCCGAGGCCGGGGCCGGAATGAAGCTGGGCGAGCTGGCCCGCTACCTGATGGTCAGCCGCCAGAACCTGGCCGGGGTGGTCGGCCGGCTGGAGCGCGACGGCCGCGTGGAAAGCGCCGCCGACCCGGCCGACGGCCGCTCACGCCTGATCCGCATGACGGTGCCCGGGCGGCAGGTGTGGCAGCGCAAGGCCCTGCCCAAGATCCACGCGTACTACGAGCAGGCGCTGGATGGCTTCTCCAGCAACGACATGGTGCACACGGTGCACTACCTGCTGAAGATGCTGGAGAACATGAAGCAGATCGACGAGGCGGACGGGGAAGAGGAGGAGTAGGCCCCGTCGTCCCCGCGAAGGCGGGGATCCAGCGCAACGCGCCTGCGGCGCTCATGCACGCCGCGCTGCGTGGATCCCGCCTGCGCGGGAATGACGGGACAGGCGGGCGGACCGCGTTACTTCCCCGTCTTCGCGAACTCCGCCGACTGCTCCTTGACCACCTTGTCCACCTCGTCGGTGTAGGCGCTGAACCAGTCGCCCTGCGGCACCCACTTGGCGCCGTCCCACATGTCGATGCGGGTCTTGCCGCCGCCGCCGTGGTCCTTGGCGGTCACGGTCACCGGGGCGATGAAGCCGTTGGCGTCGAAGTCCTTCAGGCTCTCCAGGCCGGCCTTGATCTTGGCCGGGTTGAGCGGCCAGCCGCCCTTCTTGATCGCCGCCCGCACGCCCTCGAACATCACCGAGTACATGGCCAGGCCGGTGTTGTAGTAGATGTCGTCCATGTTCTTGATGTCGCCCGCGCCCTTGTTGGCGCCGTAGACCTCCTTGGCGATCTGCTGCATCAGCGGGTGGTCCTTGCCGCCCACCACGTTGGTGCCGCGCTTGAGGCCCTTGGCGTCGGCCGGGCCGATGTTGCGCAGGTCCACCTCGTTGAGCCAGTTGACGGTGATCAGCTTGCTCATCGGGATGCCGTTGCGCTTCATCTCCTTGGCCGCCACCACGTGCATGGCCGACAGGTTCCAGCTGATCACCCAGTCGGGGTCGAACCGGCGGATCTGGGTCCACACCGCGGCCTGGTCGCGCCCCGGCATGGGGTTGGGGAACAGCTGCAGGTCGAAGCCTTCCTTGGCCGCCAGCGTCTTGAGCACCGGGATCGGCTCCTGCCCGAACGCGTAGTCGGGGTAGATGAAGCCGATCTTCACGCCCTTGAGGCTGCCCTTGTGCTGGGTCTTGATCCAGGCCACGTCGTTGGCCATCTGGCCCCAGTAGGTCGGGCCGATCGGGAAGATCCACTTGAACACCTCGCCGTCCACCGCGTCGCCGCGGCCGACGAAGGACTGCAGCATGATGTTGCCGTCCTGCATGTGGCGCGGCAGCACGGCGCGCGACACCGGCGTGGACAGGTAGTCGAACATCATCACGCCTTCGCGCTTGAGCTTCTCGTAGCACTCGATGCCGCGCTGCGGCTCGTTGCCATGGTCCTGCACGATGATCTCGATCGGCTTGCCCTCCAGGCCGCCCTTGGCGTTGAGCAGCGTCGCGTAGTCCTTGGCGGCCTGTGCGATCTGCGGCGTGACGAAGGTGTAAGCCTTGCTCAGGTCGTAGCACAGGCCGAACTTGATCGTGTCCTGCGCCTGCGCGGCTCCGCCTCCCGCCAGCAGGGCCAGCCCCGCCAGGATGGATAGCGCTCGTTGCTTCATGGCTTGTCTCCTGCGTACGTTGGTCTGGATGGCCGCGGCGGATGCCCAGTACGCTCGCCTTCCGCACGGTCGGGAACTCGGGAAGCTCGACTTGCTCAGCTCAGCCAGCGCTTGCGCCGGCTGTAGTGCTTGACCTCGTGGAAATCCTTGCCCTCGCGCCCGCCCAGGTAGAACTCCTGGATGTCGGGGTTTCGCTTCATCGCCTCGGCGGTGTCGTGCATGACGACGCGGCCGTTCTCCATCAGGTAGCCACGCGACACCACCTCCAGCGCGGCCATCGCGTTCTGTTCCACCAGCAGCACCGACAGGCCCTCCTCCCGGTTGATGCGCTGCACGATCTGGAAGATCTCCGCCACCAGGAACGGCGCCAGCCCCAGGCTGGGCTCGTCCAGCATCAGCAGGCGCGGGTCGGTCATCAGCGCGCGGCCGATGGCCAGCATCTGCTGCTCGCCGCCCGACAGGAAGCCGGCCTGGGCCGCGCGCCGCTCGTGCAGGCGCGGGAAGTAGGAATAGACCCGGTCGCGCCGGCGCTGGGTGTCGGCGCGGCTGCAGCGGGTGACGGCCGAGGCCGCGACCAGGTTCTCGTCGGGCGTCAGGTGCTCGAACACGCGCCGGCCCTCCAGCACCTGCACGATGCCGCGGCGCACCCGCTGCTGCGGCGCCAGCCGCTCGATGTCCTCGCCCGCGAAGCGCAGCTCGCCGCGCGTGACCTCGCCGCGCTCGGGCTTGAGCAGGCCGCTGATCGCCTTGAGCGTGGTGCTCTTGCCGGCACCATTGGCGCCCAGCAGCGCCACCATGCCGCCCGGCGGCACCGACACCGACACGCCCTTGATTGCCAGCGCGACCTGGTCGTAGATGACCTCGATGTTGTTCAGGCTCAGCAGGTCGGGAGCTTGTGTCGCTGCATCCATGGGGGCCTACTTCCTCACGTAGCCGAAGGGCCAGACCATCAGGTAGTTGCGGATGTTGCCGTACAGCTTGCCCAGCCCCATCGGCTCGATCAGCAGCACCGCGATGATGCTGGCACCGTAGATCATGTAGGGGATGTGCGCCAGCGTCTCGACCCCGATGTCGGCGCCCACGGCACGCGCAATGGCCGAGATCAGCTCGTTCATCTGGCCCGGCAGCAGCAGGATGAAGGCGGTACCGAAGAAGCTGCCGATGATGCTGCCCAGGCCGCCCACGATCACCATCGCCAGCACCTCGATCGACACGTTGACGGCGAACTGCTCGGGCGTGACCGCGTGGTAAAAGCCGAAGATCAGCATGGCGCCGCTGACCCCGCCGATGAAGGCCGAGGCCGCGAAAGCCACCAGCTTGTAGCGGAACGCCTGCACGCCGATCACCGCCGCCGCGTAGTCCTTCTCGCGCACCGCCACCAGCGCACGGCCCAGCGCGCTGCGCCGCAAGTTCAGCATGAAGACGGTCACCGCCACGGTCCAGGCCAGCACCACGTAGTAGGTGCCGACCTCGGAAGTGATGGCTTGGCCGAGCAGCTTCATCGGCGGCGCCTGCAGCGTGGCCGACACGCCCCCGCTGATGGCCGGCACGTGCGAGATCACCCAGTCCATCACGAACTGCATGGCCAGCGTGGACAGCGCCAGGTACAGGCCCTTGACGCGCAGCGCCGCGAAGGCGAACACGACGCCGACCCCGGTGGCCGTCAGCCCGCCCAGCACCACCGCGATCTCCCAGGGGATGCCGTTGCGCGCCGCGTGCACCGAGGCGTAGGCGCCCATGCCCATGATGGCGGCGTAACCGAAGTGGAACTGACCGGCCCAGCCCAGCACCAGGTTCAGGCCCAGCACGGCCGACGTCCAGATCAGCCAGGGGCGGATGTAGCTGGACAGCGCGAGCGAACTGAAGATCCAGGGCGCGGCCAACGCCACCGCCAGCAGCGCCCACATGGCCCGGCGCTCGAAGGGTATGGGGAACAGCGCCCGATCATGGGCATAGCTGGTGTGGAAGATGCCGGCGCGGCGGTAGAGCATCTAGATCCTCTCGATGTCGTGGCGGCCGAACAGCCCGTGCGGCCGGACCATGATGGTCAGGATCAGCACCGCGGCCACCACCAGCTCGCGCGTGCCGCCGCCCAGCAGCGGGTCGAGGTAGCCGGAGGCGACGTTCTCCAGGATGCCCAGCAGCAGCCCCGCCAGCAGCGCGCCGCCGATGCTGTCCAACCCGCCCAGCACGCCCACCGTGATGCCCTTGAGCAGCAGCAGCGACAGCGACTGGTCCACCGTCTGCACCGAGCCCCACAGCACGCCGGCGGCGGTGGCGGCCACCGCCGACAGCGCCCAGGACAGCGCCACGCCGCGCTCGACCGAGATGCCCACCGACCAGGAGGCGGTGTAGTCGTCGGCGATGGCGCGCAGCACCACGCCCATGCGGGTGCGGAAGAAGAACACCGAAATCGCGAACAGCACCAGCGTCACCGCAGCACCGATGGCGTAGGCGCGATTGACCAGCAGCGGCCCGACGAACAGCGGCGCGTCACTGATGCCGATGGCCATGTTGCGGCCGCTGCCGCCCCAGAAGGTGAGCGCCGTGGCGCGCAGGAAGATGTCCAGGCCCAGCGTCATCATCAGGATCATCACGATCGGCTGGCCGGCCAGCCGGCGCAGCGCGATCCGCTCGATCGCCACCCCCAGCACGAACATGGACAGCATGGCCAGCGGGATCGCGACCCACATCGACAGGCCCACCTGCCCGGCAAAGGCCAGCACCAGGTAGGGTCCGACCATGGTGAGCGCGCCCTGCGCCAGGTTGGGCACCGAGGACGACTTGTAGATCAGCACGATGCCGATCGCCACCAGCGCGTACATCAGGCCGGCCAGCGCGCCGTTGACCGCCAGCTCCAGGAAGTACATCCAGTCCATGCGTCAGACTCCGGTGACGGCCAGTTCGCGCTCGGTCGTGCCGACCTCGCCGGTTTCGTACACCACCTGCGCCTTCACCGCCACGGTGGGAGCGCCGGCGTAGATGGCCTCGATGATGGGCGCATAGCGCTCCTCCACCACGTTGCGCCGCAGCTTGCGCGTGCGGGTGATCTCGCCGTCGTCGGCATCGAATTCCTTGTGCAGGCTGACGAAGTGGCGCAGCCGCAGCGGCTCGGGCAGGCTGGCGTTGACGCGGCGGATCGCCTCGGCCAGCAGCTCGCGCACCTGGGGCTTTTGCGACAGGTCGGCGTACGAGATGTAGGAGATGCCGCGCAGCTCGGCCCAGTGGCCCACCGTCTCGGCGTCGATGCAGACCATGGCGGCCAGCCAGTCGCGGCCCTTGCCGAGCACCGCCACGTCCTTGATGAAGGGACTGAACTTCAGGCGGTTCTCGATGTAGTTGGGGATGTATCGCTCGCCCTGCGCGGTGTGCACCACTTCCGACACGCGGCCCAGCACCACCAGGTGGCCGTCGGGCTCCAGGTAGCCGGCATCGCCGGTGCGCAGCCAGCCGTCGGCCAGCGTTTCGCGCGTGGCGGCCTCGTTGCGGAAGTAGCCGCTGAACACGCTGCCCGAACGCACCAGGATCTCGCCGGCCTCGCTGATCTTCACTTCCACGCCGGGCAGCGGACGGCCCACCGTGTGCAGCCGCACCTCTTCGGGCGACTGCATGGCGTTGTAGGCGCTGGTTTCCGTCTGGCCGTACAGCTGGCGCAGCTTGACGCCCAGCGCCCGGTAGAAGACGAAGGTGTCCTCGCCGATCGCCTCGCCGCCGGTGTAGGCGTGGCGCAGCTGGGTCAGGCCCAGCTGGTCCTTGATCGGGCCCATCACCAGCGCGTCGCCGAGCGGGCGCAGCAGCCGCTGCAGCGCGGTGGGCGGCTGGCCGTCGAGCTTGCGGCGCTCGGCGGCCAGGGCCGAATCCATGAACAGGTTGTAGATCGCCTTCTTCAGGCGGGTCGAGTCCTCCATGCGCACCTGCACGGTGGTGAGCATGTTGTCCCAGCTGCGCGGCGCGGCCAGGTAGAAGGTGGGCGCGATCTCGCGCAGGTCGTGCAGCACCGTCTCCTGCCGCTCCGGCACGTTGATGGCGAAGCGCAGCGCCACGCCGGCGCCGATGGTGAAGGCGAAGTCGCCGATCCAGGCCATGGGCAGGTAGGCCAGCACGCTCTCGCCGAAGCCGAAGGCGCCGCAGCGGTAGGCGTTGGCCACGCCCGACAGGATGTTGAAGTGCGACAGCACCACCCCCTTGGGCTTGCCTGTGGTGCCGGAGGAGTGGATGAAGACGGCGGGATCGTCGGGGCCGGCGATGTCCAGCAGCGCCTGCGCCAGCCCCGGCTCCCGGGCCAGCCGCTCGCGGCCCCGGGCTTCCATCTCGTCCCACGACAGCAGGCCCGGCGCCGTGTAGCGCGCGATGCCGCGCGGGTTGTCGTAGACGATGTGGCCGATGCGGGCGCCGCGCTCGCGCAGGTCCAGTGCCTTGTCCACCTGCTCCTGGTCTTCACAGAAGGCGAAGGCGATTTCCACCTCGCTGGCCACGTGCAGCGCCTCCTGCGGCGTGGCATCGGGGAACACCGGCATGGCGTAGGCGCCCAGCACGCCGGCGCACAGCATCCCCTGGTACAGGCGCGGGCGGTTGTCGCCCAGCACCAGCACGCCCTTCTCGCGCGAAAGGCCCAGCGCCTGCAGGCCGGCGGACACCGCCAGCACGGTCTGCCACAGCTGCGCCCAGGTGGTCTCCTGCCAGATGCCGCGGTCCTTCTCGCGCATGGCGACCCGCGTCGGCACCGCCTGCGCGTTGGCCGCCAGCAGCCGCGGCAGCGTGGTGCGCGGGTCCAGCTCCCAGCGGCCGGCCTCAGGCTGCGGCTGCATGGCTGCCCCCGATGTAGGCCTTGACCACCCGCGGGTCGGCGATCACCTCGCGCGGGATGCCGGTGCCGATCACCTCGCCGTAGCTGAGCACCAGCATGCGGTCGCAGATGCCGGTGATGATGTCCATGTGGTGCTCGATGATCAGCACCGTGACGCCGCGCTCGTCGCGCGCGTCCAGCACGAAGCGGGCCATGTAGGCCTTCTCTTCCTGGTTCATGCCGGCCATGGGCTCGTCCAGGATCAGGAACGTCGGTTCGGCGGCCAGCGCGCGCGCCAGCTCGACCCGCTTCTTGATGCCCAGGGGCAGCGAGTCGACGTGCTCGCCGCGCACGCTCTCCAGCTGCATGAAGTCGATGATCTCCTCGACCACGTCGCGGTTGGCCACCTCTTCCGGCTGCGCCGCCCAGGGATAGAGCGCGGTGCGCCAGACGCTCGGGCGCATGTGCACGTGGCGGCCGAGCAGGATGTTGTCCAGCACGCTCATGCCGTTGAACAGCGCCAGGTTCTGGAAGGTGCGCGCCACGCCGCGGCGCGCCACCTTGTGCGGCGCCAGCCCGGTGATGTCCTGCCCGTGCAGCAGGATGCGGCCCTGCTGCGGCGGAAAGAAGCCGGTGATGGCGTTGGTCATCGTGGTCTTGCCGCTGCCGTTGGGGCCGACCAGGCCGAAGATCTCGCCCTTGTCGATGCGCAGGCTGACGCCGGTGACCGCCACCAGGCCGCCGAAGCGGCGCTCGACGCCCCGGCATTCCAGCACCGGGGGCTCGGCGGTGGATGCGGCGGACGGCGCCGCGAAGGAGGGCGCGGTCATCGCGTCCATGGGCCAAGCCGCTCCCGGCCGATCGGCATGCGGCGCAATTCACGAACGCGGTGGAAGAGCTCGCCGGCAGGCCCCTCGTCCCGGTCGGTGCGGCGGGCCCGCGGCGTTATCTCCGGCTGCGCGAACCGGCGCGCCGCTGCGAGCAGCGGGAAGCGGTCCACACGGTCGGAATATGACAACATGCGAAGCAATGCTAGGGGCCTGGCGTGGGCGAGGCAATTGCGGAAACGTAATGGTTTTCGCCTACTCCCATCCCGGCGAAATTAGGCAATGTGCTGCCTAAACGCCAGGGGTCCGCACCGGTGCGGATGCTTGTCGGCCAGCCGCAAACCTGCTGCAGTGGCCGATGGCGCCTACCGCGCTCCCAGCACCCGCAACGCCAGCCGCTGGTAGATCCGGATCAGCCGCTCCTGCGACAGCCGCCCGCCCTCGCGGTACCAGGCACTGATGCCGGTCAGCAGCGACAGCAGGGCCAGCGTGGTGACGCGCACGTCGTCAACCTCCCACAGCCCGGCCTTGCGGCCGTCGGCGACGATGGCGCGGACCTGGGCCTCGTAGTCCTTGCGCAGGCCGATGACGCGGCCGTACTGCTCGGGCGTGAGGCTGCGCAGTTCCATGTTGCCGATGAAGGTCTCGCGCTGGCGTGCGGTGTGCCACTCGATGTGGAAGCGCACGAAGGCCAGCAGCCGCTCCTTCGCGTCCTGCAGGCCGTCCATGCGCTGGGCGAAGTCCTGCAGCAGTTCCAGCATGATCTCCTCGAGCAGCTCGGCCAGGAACTCCTGCTTGTGCGGCACGTGGTTGTAGAGCGAGCCCAGGCGCAGGTTGACGTCGGCCGCCAGGTCGCGCAGGTTCATGGCCTCGAAGCCATGGCGCCAGATGCGCTCGATGGCGGCCTTGCGCACGGCGCGCCGGGTGTCGGCGCCGTTCACGCCTGCGGGTCGTCCCATCGTCAATCACGAAGCTGCTGGAGGAAGCGCCGATGATAGGGATTCCGTCCTGCGCCCACGCCGCGCGGGGTCTCAGCCGGCACCTTCCCGCAGCCGCGCCAGCAACCCGGTGTGCCGCTCCGTGCCCCGGCCGATCGCCGCGCGCAAGGCGGCCTCGCCGGCGACCAGGTCGACCCGCGTCTTGGCGCGCGTCACGCCGGTGTAGAGCAGCTCGCGCGTGAGCACCTTCGAGTCCGCGGCCGGCAGCACCAGCAGCACCGCGCCGAACTCCGAGCCCTGCGACTTGTGCACCGTCATGGCGAATGCGGTCTCGTGCGCCGGCAGGCGCACCGGAGAGACCGCGCGCCAGCCGCCGCCGGCCTGCGGGAAGTACACCTGCAGCTCGCCGCGCTCGTCGGGCAGCGCCAGGCCGATGTCGCCGTTGAACAGCTGCAGGGCGTAGTCGTTGGCCAGCACCATCACCGGCCGGCCGGCGAACCAGGGCGAGGCGCTGCCCTCGCGGCGCAGCGCGTCGGGCAGGCCGGCCAGCGCCTGCCGCGCCTGCTGCGCCAGGGCCTGGTTGAGGGCCTCGACCCCGTGCGGTCCCTCGCGCACCGCGCACAGCACGCGAAACGCAGCGAACGCCTGGCTGGCCGCGTCCACATCCTGCGGCGCGGCCAGCAGCGCGTCGAAGTAGCGCTGCAAGCCGGCGCGGGCCAGGGCGATCGCCTGGGCACCGGTGCCGGGCTCGTGCCAGGCGACGCCCGAGTCGCCGCCGGCTCGCAGCCATTGCACCGCCTCGTCGCCGCGATCGGCATTGATGAAGGCGGCGAGTTGGCCGATACCCGAGCCGGCCTGGAAGCGGTAGCTGCGCTGCAGCCAGACCACGCTGTCGCTCAGGCCGGTGGCGGGCTGCGCCAACTGGGGATGGATCCCGGCGTTCGCCGGGATGACGCGGCCGGGGGGATGCGTCCCGATGCTCGCCGGCATGGCGCGGTTGGGGGATGGGAGCCCGACGCTCGCCGCCACGGGCGACTGGATCGCGCCGGCCGGCAGGCCGCAGGCCGCTTCCAGCTCGGCGCGGCAGGCCTCGCCCATCGACGGATCCGCGCACAGCTCGGAGAACACCGCCCCGCTTTCCACTGCAGCGAGCTGGTCTTTGTCGCCCAGCAGGATCACGCGGGCGCCCGGCGGCACCGCCTCCAGCAGCCGGGTGGCCAGCGCCAGGTCCAGCATCGACGCCTCGTCGACCACCAGCACGTCCAGCACCAGCGGGTTGGCGGCGTCATGGCGGAAGCTGCCGCGCCCCGGGTGGTAGCCGAGCAGGCGGTGCACGGTGAAGGCTTCGCCGGGCAGCCGGTCGCGCACGGGCGCCGGGAATTCGGCGGCCCGCTCCCGCAGCGCCTCGCCCATGCGGGCCGCGGCCTTGCCGGTGGGCGCGGCGAGCACGATGCGCGCGTCGGTCTGCTGCTCCAGCAGGCAGGCCAGCAGCCGGGCCACGGTGGTGGTCTTGCCGGTGCCGGGGCCGCCGCTGATGACGGCCAGGCCCTGGCGCAGCGCCAACGCCGCGGCGACCTGCTGCCAGTCGACCTCCGCCGGCTCGCCAGGGCCGCGCTGGAACAGCATCGCCAGGCGATCGCGCAACGCAGCGGCGATCGGCTGCGGCGCGCGGCCGGCCAGTTGCAGCAGCCGGCCGGCCAGCCGCTGCTCGTAGTCGTAGTAGCGGTGCAGGTAGAGCCGGTCGCCGCCATCCAGCACCAGCGGCCGGGTGCCCGGCTGCGGCGGCGCACCGACCACGCCGGACGCGAGCAGCAGCGCGCGCAGCGCGGCGGCATCGCCGGGCCCCGCCACCTGGGCCAGCGGCAGGCAGGCGTCGCCGGAACTGGTGGCCAGGCTCACGGCTTCGGCAGCCCGCGCCGCGGCCGCGGCGGCTTCGTCCGAGGCCCCGGTCTGTCGCGACCAGTGCTGCACGTGGCCGGCGAAGGCCGCCGCCAGCTGCCGCGCCGCCGCGCTGCCGGGCCGGTCGTCTTCGTCGCGGTTCATGGTGTGATCCCCCGGGGCTGCCCCAGCATGGCCTCGAGCGCCTGCACCAGCGCCGGCGGCGGGCGGTCGAAGTGCACGCCCAGCGGCCGGCCATCGGCGCTGCACCAGTCGGGCCGAACACCGCGCACGAACAGGTAGTGCACGCCGCCGAAATGCGTGTCGTAGCCGTAGCCGGGCAGGCGCCGCTGCAGCCAGCGGTGCACCGCCAGCGTGTACAGCACCAGTTGCAAGTGGTAGCCGTTGTCGTCCATGGCCTGCCGCAGCGCCGCCGGTTCGTAGTCGCGCGGGTCCCAGCCGAGGTGGTTGGATTTCCAGTCGAGGATCCACCAGCGCCCGCCGTGCTCGTACACCAGGTCGATGGCGCCGTGCAGGTAGCCCTCCAGCTGCTGCCATGGCAGTTCCGGGCCACCGTAGCCATGCCCGCGCAGCAATGCATCCAGTCGCCGGCTGTCCAGCCCGTGCGAGGCCAGGTTGAAGGCGAACTCGGCCCGCGTGCGGGCCCGTGCCAGCTGCGCCAGCGCGAAGCCCTGGCCGAGCGGCGTGTGCAGCACGTCGCCCAGCATGCGCTGCACCATGGCGGCATGCGGCGGCGCCTCGCGGCCGGCGGCACGGGCGGGCGGGTGGCGGCGCAGGGCCGCCTCGACCGCGCGCGGCCAGCTGGCGGGGTCGTCGAAGTGGGCATGCTCGAAGACGGCGTGCAGGCAGGTGCCCTCGCGCGCGCCGCTGGGAAAGCGCAGGATGTCGTCGTCCGGCAGGCGCTCGCGGGCCGCGCGGCCGGCCTCGCGCCGCGCCGCCAGCAGGTCGTGGTCCACCGCCGCGCGGTCGTGCTCGGCGCCCCGGACCAGGCCGCTGTAGCTGCCCAGCCGCCAGGTGGCCGGCAGGGGCGGCGCCGGCAGCGCGGACAGGCGGCCCGGCTCCAGTGTGGGCGGCGGCAGCGGAACGCCGGCTGCCGGCGGCAAGGGCTCGATCGCCACGTCGTGCGGGTGTTCGGCGGCGAGCCGCTCCCAGGCCCGCACCACGTCGGCCAGCGGCAGGTTCGTCTCGCGCCACGCCTGCGGCGCGATACCGGCACCGGCCGCCAGCCAGTTGAGCGGGTTGCCGCTGCACTCCTTGGGCGAGCTGCCGCGACCGGATGCGCGCAGGTAGCCGCCCACCACCAGGTAGCAGCGGTGCACGGCGCGGGTCAGCGCCACGTAGATCAGGCGCAGGCGCTCGGCATCCTTCTCGGCCTGGATGCGCGCCTTGGCGGCCGCGTCCGCCTCGCGGTAGTCGATGACGTGGCGGTGGTCGTCGCCGTGGTACTCGCAGCCGGGCAGGTCGCGGTTGCCGCCGCCGGGGCTGCCGTCCCACAGGAAGGGACAGAACACCACCGTGAACTCCAGCCCCTTGGACTTGTGGATGGTCAGGATCTTGACCAGGTTGCGGTCCGACTCCAGCCGCACCTGGGTCGCCTCGGCATCACCGCCCTCGCGCCGCTGGCGCTGCAGCCAGCGCAGCAGCGCCTCGGGCGAGGCGTGCTCGCGCGCGGCCTCGTGCAGGCATTCGGCCAGGTGGCGCAGGTTGGTCAGGCGCCGCTCGCCGTCGGCCCGCGCCAGCATGCGCGGCTCCACGCCCTCGCCCGCCATCAGCTCGCGCAGCATCGGGCCGATGCCGCGCCGCAGCCAGGCCGCCTTGTAGCCGGCCAAGCGTGCGGCCCGCTCCGGCAGGCGCAGGCTGTCCTGCGCCAGCGCCTGCAGCTCGGGCGCGTTCACGCCCAGCAGGCCGGTGGCCAGCGCGTTGAGCAGCAGGCCCTGGCGGTTGGGCTGCAGCACGGCGCGCAGCACGTCTTCGAGCTCCTGCGCATCGACGCTGCCGAACACGCTGGCCTGGGCCAGCTCCACGCTGCCCACGTTCAGCCGCGCCAGTTCGGCGCGGATGCGGCTGCCCTCGGCATGGCTGCGCACCAGCACGGCGATGTCGCCCGCTTCCAGCGGCTGGCCACCGTGCCGCACGGCTTCGCGCGCGGCCAGCAGGCGCGCGATCTCGGACGCACAGGCCTGGGCCACGGCGAGCTGCGCCGGCGCCTTGAGCACCGGCTCGCCGTCTTGCAGCGGCAGCGACCACAGCTGCAGCGGCGCGCGCGGCTGGCCCGAGCCATCCTCGAACGGCTTGCGCGGCTTGTCGCCGGCGCTGACCGGGTGGTAGTCGAGGTCCTGCAGCATGAAGGCGCGCGGGTTGCGGCCGAACAGCCCGTTGAGCGCGCGGATCAGGGCGGCGCTGGAGCGCTGGTTGTGCGCCAGCGTGTATTCGGCCTGCGCCGCGGCGCGCGCCTGCAGGTAGGTGTGCAGGTCGGCGTTGCGGAAGCTGTAGATCGCCTGCTTGGGGTCGCCGACCAGGAACAGCGTCGTCTCCGGCTGGCCGCCATAGACCGCGCGGAAGATGCCGAACTGCAGCGGATCGGTGTCCTGGAACTCGTCGATCAGGGCGGCCGGGTAGCGCTCGCGCAGCTGCTGCGCCAGTGCGCCGGCCGCCGCCTCCTGGCCTTCGGCCGCGGGCACCAGCCGGCGGTGCAGGTTGGACAGCATGTCGTCGAACGCCACCGCCCGGCGCTGGCGCTTCAGTTCGCGCAGGCCCTGGCCGCCTTCCTGCAGCAACCGCTGCAGCAGCTCGATGCGCGCTTCCTGCAGGCCGGCCTGGAAGCGGTCCCACAGCAGCAGGAAGGACTCGGCTGCGCCGAAGAAGGCGTGCTCCCGGCACGGCGGGTGGTTCTTCTTCGGCTGGAATTTCGATTCGCTCAGCAGGCGCGCCTTGTCGCCCAGCTGCAGGCAGGCCATCACCCGGCCGGCGGCGAACGCCGCGTCCCAGCCGGCCGCGGCCGCCGCCACGTTGTCCGGCTGCCAGGTCGTCTTGTGCAGGCTGGCACGGCTTGCTTCCACGCATTCGAGCACCGCGCTGCGCTCGGCCTGCCACAGGGCGCGCAGCTCGTCGTAGGCCTGCTGCACGTCCGCCAGCGCGACTGCCGGGCCGCCGGCCGGCTGCGGCCACTCGATGCGCGACAGCGGCTTGGCGGCATGGCGCTGGAGCAGGTCGGCAAAGCGCGCGGGCGAGTCCTTGCAGGCGAGCAGCCACGCCGCCAGGCCGGGGGCCAGCCCGGGCTGGGCCACGTGGCGGCGCCAGAAATCGCGCGCGGCCTGCTCGCGCAGCTCGCTGTCGTCCTCCAGCATTTCCTGGCGCAGCGGCAGGCCGGCGGTGAACGGCGTGTCCTCCAGCGCGCGCTGGCAGAAGCCGTGGATGGTGTGGATCGCGGCCTCGTCGAAGGTCCGCAAGGCCTGCGCCAGCCGCTGCGCCGCCTCCGGCTCGGCGATCTCCAGGCTGGCGCGCAGCCGCGGCAGGAAGGCGTCGTGGAAGTCGCCGGCGCGGCCTTCCAGCGCCGCCAGCACGTCGGCGATGCGCTGGCGGATGCGGTCGCGCAGTTCCGCGGTCGCTGCCTTGGTGAAGGTGACGACCAGGATCTGCTGCACGGTCAGCGGGCGCTGGCGCCGCAGCAGCAGGCGCAGGTACAGGCCGCAGATGTTCCAGGTCTTGCCGGTGCCGGCCGAGGCTTCGATCAGGCGCACGCCGTCGAGCGGGCAGGCGAAGACGTCCAAGGGTTCGGGCGTGGCGGTGCGGTGGTCGGGCGATGGATCCCGGCTTTCGCCGGGATGGCGACCCCCTTGTTCGCGCACATGACTGGCCCCTTGTTTGCCGGGGTCACGGCCCGCTTGTTCGCCGGGGTCGCGGGCAACTGGTTCGCCGAAGTCGAAGGCCCCCTGTTCGCCCGGGCCGCCGGCCTCCTGTTCGCCGGCACGGCTGGCGATGCGGCGGTTCATGCCCCCACCTCCACGTTCCACTCGCGCCAGGTGCTGCCGGCCTGCAAGGGCTCGAACACGGCCTTCGCGTGGGCTTCGAATTCCTCGTTCAGCGGGTCCGGGTCGCCGCGGAAGGCCAGCCGGTACGACGCCTTGTCCTTGTCGCCCGGCGCCTTGTGGCCGCGCCACGCGTTCAGCGCCGCCGCGAGGGACCCGCCCACCAGCTTGCTGGCCGGCTTGGGGAAGAAGCGCAGCGGCTGCGACAGCCCGTCGCGGTAGCCCTCGACCAGCGTGGCGAGTTGCTGCGACGCCTGCTGCTGATCCAGCGGAGGGAAACTGCGCACGCCGTTGCGCGCCACCGACTGCGTGCAGGCCGCGACCCCGGCGGGCGCCAGCGCGCACAGGAACAGGTGCTCGATCCAGGCCTGCACCTGGTCGCTGGCGCGCTCGTCGTCGTAGCGCCAGGCCACCCGGCCGGGCGGGCGCAGGTCGGCGAAGCCGCCCTCGACCCGCCAGTCTTCGCCAGCCAGCGACAGCGGCACGCGACCGCTGTGGGCGGGCAGCGCGGCCTCGCGCGTGAGCTGGCGCACGGCCTGGCTGAACCGGTCGAGCCGGGCCAGCTCGGCTTCCAGTTCCTCCGCGCCCAGCGCGCCTTCGGGCCATTCGGTGCCGGCCAACGCGCGTTGCCGGGCCTGCGCCAGGTCCGCATCGCCGGCCAGCAGTGCCGGCAGCAGGCGCTGCGCCAGCGCGCTGCGCGCCGGGAAGCTGACCAGCAGCGGCTCGTCGTCGACCAGCTGCTGCTCGTCGCGCGGCAGCTCCAGCCCGAGGCGGCGCTCCAGCAGGAAGCGGCTGGGATCGCGCCAGAAGGCCACCAGCTGGCGCAAGGGCACGTCGCGCCAGCGCTCCTCGGGCGGCGCCAGCGGCCCGGTGAAGAACGCAGGCACGAGCTCTTCGACCGCCTCGTCCTCATCGTCCGCCACCGTGGCCGTCACCACCGGCAGCGGCCGCCCCGCCGCACTCTCGCGCAAGGCGCGCGCCAGCTCGGCATCGAAGCTGCGCAGCCGCGGATCCGGCGTGTCGTCGCTGAAGGATTCGGGCGCGAACGGCTGCAGCGGATGCTCCACCAGCAGGCGGGCCCGTGCCTGCCGCAGCGCCTGCGGGTCGGCGCCGCCGAGGCCGGGGACCAGCACGTCGAGCAGCTCCGATACCAGCACCGAGGGCGGCAGCACCGCGTTGTCGCGGATGCTGCGGCCGGTGTAGCTGGCGTAGAACGACGAACGGGCCGCCAGCAGCAAATCGAGGAACAGGTTGCGCTGGTCGGCGCCGCGCTGGCGGTCGCCCGGGCGCGGGTGGCGCGCGATCAGGTCGAACTCCACCGGCCGCTCGGTACGCGGAAAGGCGCCGTCGTCCAGGCCGATGGCGCAGATCACCGGGAAGGCCAGCCCGCGCAGCGTGCTCATGCCGGTGAAGGTGACGCGGCCGGTGGGCACGCCGCCGCGCGCCGGGTCTTCCAGCGCGGCCTGCAGCGCCTGCCGCAGCACGCTCGCAGGCACCGGCTCCTGGAGGCCGGCCCCTTCCATCGCCTGCACCACCTCGTCGATCGCGCCGTGGAGCTCGACCACGTCCTCCAGCTCGCGCGTCGGCGCGTCGATGAAGCACTCGACCAGCTCGTGCAGGAGCTGGCGCCACTGCGCCGGCGGGCGCGCCTGCGCCAGTTGCCGGCGCAGCGCGCGCAGCTCGTCGGCAAAGGCTTGCAGCGCCCCCAGCGGCAGCGCCGCCGAGCCTTCGGCCCGGCCGCTGGGCAGCAGGTCGCCGAGCACGCCGGCGGCGCCATCGGGCATGGCATAGCCGAGGAACAGGCGCTCCAGGCCGGCGGCCAGCGTGTGCCGGGCCACCGGCAGGCCTTCGCTGCGCAGGTGGTCCTCGTCCAGCGCCCAGTGCACGCCGGCCTCGAGCAGCCATTCGTGCACCTGCTGCAGGCCGGCTTCGTCCAGGCCGAAGCGGCGCGCCACCACCGGTTGCTGCAGCAGGCCGTGCAGCTCGGTGGCGGTGCAGCGCGAGGCCGCCAGCGCCAGCACGTCCAGGAACGCACGCACCGGCTGGTTGGCCCGGGCGCGACCCAGGCCGGAGATCTCGAAGGGGATGCGGCGCTCGGCTGGCACGCTGCCGAACACCGCGTCGATCAGCGGGGCCGCGGCCTCCAGGTCGGGCGTGACCACCAGCACGTCGCCGGCGCGCAGCCGGGGGTCGGCCTTGAACAGCGCGAGCAGGTGGTCGTGCAGCACCTCCAGTTCGCGCGTGAGCGAGTGGCAGGCATGGATCTCCAGGCTGCGGTCGCCCTCATGCCACTGCAGGCTGCCGGGCTCGATCTCCTGCAGGTCCAGCAGCGCGTCCTGCAGCTGGCCCAGCAGCGAGGGCGACGGCGCGGCTTCGTAGTGCTCGTGCACCTGGCTGTCCACGTTCTCCGCCTGCAGCAGCGATTCGAGCTGCGACTGTGCCTGCCGGCCCCAGGACACCAGCAGGCGCGGGCCCTCTTCGAAGCTGTCGATGCCGCGCGCGCGCAGCTGCTGCTGCCGGCGCGCATCGACCAGGTCGAACCAGTATTCGCGGCAGGGGTTGAGCACGTACAGGCGCACCTCGGTCCAGCGGCTGAGCTGCTGCAGCGCGCGCAGGTACAGCGGCGGCATGGATGACAGGCCGAACACGTGCACGCGCGACGGCAGGCCCTGCGACGACCCGGCGCCGGCGCCGCCCGAGGCGAGCTGCTGCACCAGCAGCTCGAACGGATGCTCGCCGGCCACCTGCATGTCGGCCGCGATGCGCTGCCACAGCGCGGCCTGCCAGTCCTCGTCCACGCCCAGCGTGCCGGTGGCGCCGCCCTGCTGCCAGCGCAGCAGCAACTGGTCGCGATAGGTCAGGTACTGGCCCAGCAACGCCGCCACCCGCGTGGCCAGTTCGTAGCGCATCGCCTCATCGGCGCCGGCGGCGGACAGCCACGACTGCAGCCGCTCGAAGCGGGCCACGAAGGCGGCATCGCCCAGCGCCTGGTACACGCGCCAGGCCAGCTGCGCCGGCTCGAACGGCGACTCGGCCTGAACCGGCAGGAAGCGCGCCGCCTGCTGCCACAGCCACTGGGCCAGGAAGGCGAACTCGGCATCGGCGCAGACACCCTCGCGGTCGGCGATGGCCAGCGTCAGCGCGCGCCGGTGGGCGATGCTGGGCACGATGACAGGATCGCTGCGCAGCGGATCGCCGCCGCCGTCGCCCAGCTGCGCCAGCAGCTCGGCCAGCAGGCATTCGTAGCGGTTGGAGAAGTGCAGGTGCAGCATGGTCGGCGGTACGGGCCGCTACACGACGAACGCGGCTTCGCTGCCGCTGCGTGAGGCCCGCAGTTCCAGCCGGGCGTCGATCCAGTCTTTCAGCTCGGCCACGTGCGAAATGATGCCGACCATGCGTCCGGCCTGCTGCAGGTCCTTCAGCGTGCGGATGGCGAAGTCCAGCGCTTCCGGGTCCAGCGTGCCGAAGCCTTCGTCCACGAAGATGGCGTCCAGCCGGATGCCGCCGGCATGGGCCTGCACCACGTCCGACAGCCCCAGCGCCAGCGCCAGGGAGGCCAGGAAGGACTCGCCGCCTGACAGCGTGCCGACCGCGCGCGCGGCGCCGGTGTAGTGGTCGAACACTTCCAGGTCCAGTCCGCCGCTCTTGCGAGCGTCGCCCTGCTGCTGCACCCGCCGCATCTCGTAGCGGCCGCGGCTCATCACGCGCAGGCGCTGGCTGGTGGCGTCCAGCACTTCCTCCAGCAGCGTGGCCAGCACGTAGCGCTGGAAGGACATGCGCGGCGCGTTCTGGCCGCCAGCCACTTCGGCCAGCCCGCTCAAGACGCCGTGGCGCTGCTCCAGTTCGCCGAAGGCCTGGTCGAGCTTGTCGAGCGACGCGATGAAGCCGTGGGTGACCTGCAGCTCGTTGCGGGCCTGGGTGCTCGCCTTGCCGGCATCGAGGTGGGCCTGCTGCGCCTGCCGGTGCGCCTGTTCGAGCGCGGGCAGGTCGGGACGCGCCAGGCCCTCGGCCTGCGCCGTCGCGCGCTGCAGGCGTTCGCGGGCCGATTGCAGGCGCTGGTCGTGGCCTTCGATGGCCGCCTGCAGCTGATGCAGCGCGGCTTCGTCGAGCCGGGCGCCGTCCCAGGCCTGCGCGTCCGCGAAGCCGGCGTCGCGCAGACGGGTGGCGAATTCGCTGGACTTGGCCTGGTGCCGGCTCTCGGCGTCGGCGCAGGCCTGGGTACTCTCGTCGACCTGCGCGGCCAGCCGCGCACGTTCCAGAGCCGCCTGGCTGGCGGCCTGCGTGGCCTGCTCGATCGCCTGTCTGATTTCGTTGCGCTGGCTGGTGGCCGCCTGCAACGCCGACTCCAGCGAGCCGGGCCCGGACAGCTCCGCCGGCACACCGCCTTCGCGTTCGCGCAGCCGGGCTTGCGCGCCTTCCAGCGCTTTCTCCGCGGCGTGCAGCGCCTGCTGCGCGGCCTGGGCGGCGTCAGCGCGCTCGCCAGCCCGGGCTTGCGCCGCGGGCAGCCCTTGCAGGCTGGATTCGAGCGCCTGCGCGGCGGACCGCGCGTCCGCCAGTGCGTTCGTGGCCTGCTGCAGCCGCGCCTGGATGTCGGCGGCGGACCGGCCGTCGAGCGCGTCCTGCAGCGTGCCGGCCTGCCCCTGCAACTGCGCCTGCTGGTGCTGCAGCGCACCAAGTTGCTGCTGCGCCGATTGCCATGCGGCTTGGGACAGCTCCAGCGCGGCATCGGCGCGTGCGAGCGGCTCGTCGCCGATGGACGCGCCGGCTTCGTCGTGTGCCGGGGCGGGGTGCTCGTGCGAGCCGCAGACCGGGCAGGCCTGGCCGTCGGCCAGCGCCTGCGCCAGGCGCGCCGACTGGCCGGCCAGCCAGCGCTGGAAGGTCGCGTCGCGCGCCTGCCGGGCCGCCACGACCCCGGCCTGGGCGACATCGACGCGCCCTTGCTGCTCGCGCAGCTGCGTTGCGACGCCATCGACCTCCTGCTGCAACTGCTGCAGTCGAACGGCCTGCTTGTGCTGCTGCTGGAGCTGCGCCAGCGCCAACTGCGCCGCCTGCAGCGAGGCGGCCCGCGGGCGCTGCGCCTCGACGTCGGCCTGCAGCCGGGCCAGGGCGCCGGCCGCCTGCGCGGCCGCCTCGGCGGCGGCTTGCGCAGCCTGGTCGGCCTGAACGCGCCGGGCCGCCGCCGCTGCCTGTTCGGCCTGCGCCTGGGCCAGGGCGGCGACGCGCTCCCGGGCCGCTTCGAGCTGGCCGATGCGCTCGACCAGCCGGTCGAGCTCGCCGCTGCGCGCCGACTGCCGTTGCTGCTGCTGGCGCGCCTGCTCGTCGCGCGCCTGCGCCGCCTGCAGCTGGGCCTGTCGCTGCGCGAGCAGCAGTCGCGCCTGCGCCAGCGCCTGCTGCGCCTCCTGCAGCGCCTGGGCGTAGGGCACGAGCACGGCCGCCTGCCGCGCAGCGGCGAGCTGGGCGCGCCGCTGGCCCCAATGCGGGCCCTGCGCCTGCAGCGCCGTCACGTCGGCCTGGGCGGCATCGAGCTCGCCGAAGCGCTCGGCCGCCTGCCGGCCCGCGTTGAACTGCGCTTCGGCGGCCCGCGCTGCTTCGAGCGCCGCCGATTCCTGCTGCTGCAGGGCGGCCAGCGCGCCGGCCTGGGCCTCGCTGCGGGCGTGCAGCTCCTGCAGTTCGGCCGCGCCCGCCTGCTCCAGCAGCGTGCGCCGGCTGGTGCGCGCGCTCTCGAGCTGCCGGTTCAGCTCCGCCGCGGCGCCCTTGAGCGCATCCTCGATCCGCTTGTACAGCTCGGTGCCGAACAGCACCTGCAGGATCTTCTCGCGCTCGGCCGAGGTGCTCTTGAGGAACTCCGCGAAGCGGCCCTGCGGCAGCACGATCACCTGGCGGAACTGGCGGCTCTCGAAGCCGATCAGCTCCACCACCTTGTCGGTGACCTTGCTCCAGCCGGTGGCCAGCACCTCCTCGGGCGCGCCTTCGCCCTCGCTTTGCAGTTTCCACAGATCGGCCTGCGCGGCCTGCCGCACCTGGCCGTCGCCGCGGCGCGCCGGCCGCATCTGCTCGGGCACGCGCAGCACCCGGTAACGCTGCTCGCCGAGCTGGAAGTCGAAGCGCACCTCGGTCAGCCGGTCGGGCGCCGCGTAGTGGCTGCGCATCTGGGCGCCGTCGCGCTCGCCGCCCGAGCTGTCGCCGAACAACGCGAAGCACAGGGCGTCGAGGATGCTGGTCTTGCCGGAGCCGGTCGGGCCGTGGATCAGGAAGAAGGTCTTGCCGCCCAACAGGCCGAAGTCGATGAGCTGCGTGCCGGCGAACGGGCCGAAGGCCTGCATGGACAAGCGCAGCGGCTTCATGCGCCCTCGCCGTCCTGCGCCGCGCGAATGACCGGCTGGGCGCAGCCTTCGAACGCCCGCAGGTGATCGGGCGCAAGCTCGCGGCCCTGCACGTCGCGCCAGAATCCCTGGAACAGGTCGGCCGGGGCCAGCCGCCGGTGGTCGCGGGCGGCCGAGGCCGCGCCGCCGGCCGGCTGTTCATGCCGGGCGAAGCGGATCTCCATCAGCTGGGGATAGGCCTCGCGCAGGCGGCCCATGGGATCGAACACCGGGCCGGGGTCGGTGAGGTGGGCACTCAGGTAATCGTCGCGCGGGCCGTTGTGGTCGCGCGCCTCCAGCAGCTGCTGCAGCGTCCCCCGGATCACGCGCACGTCGCGCCGCGCCGACAGCCGGTGCTCGGTCACTTCGCAGCCGCCATCGGCGCCCATCCGCACCACCGACACGCTCTTGGCGTGGTCGGCCTCCTGGAACGAGTACTTGAGCAGGCTGCCGCTGTAGCGGATGCGCGCGGAACCAACCGGCTGCGGCCGGTGCAGGTGGCCGAGCGCGACATAGTCGAAGCCGGCGAAGCTGTCGGCCGGGACCGCGCCGGAGCCGCCCACGCTGAGCGGGCGCTCGGACTCCGATTCGCTGCCGCCGGCGACGAAGGCATGGCCGACCAGCACGTTGCGCCGGCCCGGCTCGAACGCGGCGCGCAGCTGCGCCAGCACATGCGCCATGGCACTGGCGTGGTCGTTGACCGCCTCGCCGCCCGGCAGCGCGCGGGCGAAGGTCGGCTCCACGTAGGGCAGCGGGTGGAAGGCGACGCGAGCGTCGCCCTCGCCCAGCACCACCGGCGCGAAGTGGCCCAGCGTGCCGCGCACGAACAGGCCCTGGCGCTCCAGGATGCGGCTGGAAAAGCCGATGCGCTCGGCGCTGTCGTGGTTGCCGGCGATCAGGATCACCGGAATGCCGTGGCCGACGATGAGCTGCTCCAGCACCTCGCCCAGCAGCGCGACGGCGTCGGCCGGCGGCACGGCCCGGTCGTACACGTCGCCGGCGATGACGACCGCATCGACCTGCTCGTCGGCGGCCAGCGCCACCAGCTGCTGCAGCACGTGGTGCTGGTCGTCCAGCAGCGAGCTGCCGTGGAACCAGCGGCCCAGGTGCCAGTCGGCGGTATGGAGGAACTTCATGGCGCGCCTTCGGTCGATTGCAGGACCCCGCTGCAGGTACCCGCGAGGCGCGCCACGCGAGCCTGCGGCGGGAGGAAGGCGGCGGAGCTCATTCGGTACTGCATGCAGCTCAACGGTGCGCCTGATTATCGGGGTGCAGCGCGCGATGCGGGCGCGTCGATATTCCGCCGATTCATGAGCTCATTGCATGCGCCGTATACTTGGGCTCATGTCCACCCGCGCCGCAGCCCTCCACCGCAGCGCTTCCATGCATGCCATGGAAGCGCTGAGCGCTGCGCGCGCGGCCCATACGGTCACTACACCACTCCACTGCCTGGCTGCACTTTCCTCGGCCCGGCGGTTGCTTTGAACTTCTCTCACGCACACCATTGACCGTCGGGCCTGCACCTCGTGCGGTATCGATTCGGCCTGCTGAGGGCCCCGGTTGACTGGAGTGCTTCGATGAATGCAATGCGCCTTGGCCGCTTGAGTGCGGCCCAAGCCCCCCACCATCCCCCCGCCTGGGCGTGCTGCGCCCCGCCGCGGCGACCTGGCCCGGAGGACGCTGACGATGGAAGGCCTGCACCTCACCGCGGATCTCTACGACTGCCGCTGCGAACCGGCGCTGATGATCGACGCCGACCGGCTGGCGCAACTGTGCAGTTCGCTCACGGTGGCCGCCGGACTGACGGAAGTCGCGCAGCGATGGCACACCTTCCCCGAGTACGAGGGCCAGCCCGGCGGCGTGACCGGCACCCTGCTGCTGGCCGAATCGCACCTGGCGATTCACACCTGGCCCGAGCGCGCGGCGGTCACGCTGGACGTCTATGTCTGCAACTTCACCGACGACAACTCCGGCAAGGCGCGTGACCTGATCGGCGGCCTGCAGCAGGCGTTCCAGCCCGGGCGCGCGCAGCGCCAGCAACTGCAGCGCGGCGGCGAGGTCACCGACACCAGCGAGACCGAGCTGGTGCTGGAGCCGATCAACGAGCAGAGCGTGTTCGGCTTCCGGTTCGATCGCCGGCTGCTGTCCACCCGCACGCCGTTCCAGCAACTGGAACTGCTGGAGTCGCGCCAGCTGGGCCGCACGCTGCGGCTGGACGGCCGCTTCATGACCTCCGAGGCCGACGAATTCTTCTACCACGAGGCGCTGGTGCACCCGGCCGCCATCACGCATGGCTCGCCCGAACGCGTGCTGATCCTGGGCGGCGGCGACGGCGGCGCGGCCGAGGAAGTGCTCAAGCACCCGTCGGTGCAGCACATCACCCTGGTGGACCTGGATCCCGGCGTGATCGAGATCGCGCGCCGCGAGCTCTCGAAGATCCACCGTGGGTCGCTGGACGACGAGCGGGTGAAGGTGTTGTGCGAGGACGGCGACGCCTTCGTGCGCCAGACCGACGAGCTGTTCGACCTGGTGCTGCTGGACCTGACCGACCCCGAGACGCCGGCCGGGCCCATGTACACGCCGGACTTCATGGCCGCCGTCCGCCGCGTGCTCGCACCCGGCGGCGCCGTGGTGCTGCACCTGGGCGCGCCGTTCTACGAGCGCGAGCAGGTGCGCAACCTGATCGCCTCGCTGAAGCAGACCTTCCGCAAGGTCTCGCCCTACGGCCTGCACATCCCGCTGTACGGCGCCTACTGGGGCCTGGTGGTCGCCTCCGACGACCTGGACCCGACCGCGATCTCGGCCTCCGAAGTGGCCGCCCGCCTGCACCAGCGCCGGGTCGGCGACCTGCAGTACTACAACCCGCAGGTGCACGGGGCGCTGTTCGCGCTGCCGAACTTCTATCGGGAACTGGCCTGAAGGGGAACCCCCCGGGACGGTCGTCCGTCCGGGGGTCTGGTCATCCCGGCGAACGCCGGAAGCGGTCCTGCAGGTCGGGGACCGGCGGCGGCCGGCCCGGTGGACAATGCCACATCGTCGCGTCAGCGGCCGGGCTGCCGCTCACCAGCCCCACAGCAGGTTGCGCGCGATCCAGCCCTTGCGGTCGCCCTCGTCCTGCACCTGAATCCAGGTCGTGCGCTTGTCCAGTACCTGGAACACGTCGCCGTAGGCGGCCCGGCCCAGGACCCGGGACTTCGTGTCGGGGCCGGCGCGCAGGTTGGCGGTCGGCGACTTCACGATCACGTGCGGAGTGCCGGCGGTGAGCTGGCGCGCCACCCAGCCCTTGTCGTTCTCGAAGTCCACCACCTGCAGCCACGAGCCCTTGCGCTGCAGCACCTTCAGCGGATAGCCGTAGCCCAGTTGCCACAGCACCTGGGCGCCGGCCGACGGCGCCGCGCGCAGGTTGACGTTCTCGCCGGCGATGCTGACGTGCTGCTGCGCGCTGGCCGGCGCTGCGGCGCCCGCCAGTCCCAGGGCCAGCGCGACCGAGAAGCTGCCAACCGCCTGGCGCGTGAAGTGGAACGGGGTGAGGGGCAAGCCGGATCTCCTTTCGAAAGACTGAGGCGACCCGCTGGCACAGCCATAAGTTCCCCCCGGCACGCCCGTGCCCTCAGCCCTTGCCCAGCGGCGGCCGGCCGAACAGCGTCGATGCGTTGCTGATCGGCCCCAGTTCGGCCACGGCCTGCAGCAGCGCCGGCGCCAGTTCGTGCAGGCGACGCGGCGTGAGCCGGCTGCGCGGCCCGGCGATGCTGATGACGCCGATCGCCTGCCCGCGGCGCAGCACGGGGGCCGCGACGGCGGTCATGCCGGGCGCGAACACTTCGTCGATGACGGCGTAGCCGCGCACGCGGGCGGCGTGCAGGAAACCCAGCAGCGCCTTGACCGTGGTCGGCGCGGTGGGCCCGTAATCGGCGGGCGCGCCGAAGCCCTGGCGCGACACCAGCTCCAGCGCGCGCTCGTCGCTGAGGGTCATCAGCCACGCATGCCCCGAGGCGGTGCAGGACAGCCGGGCATCGGCGCCCATGTCGGGGTCGTAGCGCAGCCCGGCCTGGCGCGGCCCCTGCGCCTTGGCCACGAAGGTCAGGCGGTCCTCGTCCACGATCGACAGGCGCACCAGTTCGCCCGAGGACTGGGCCAGGCGCTCCAGCAGCGGCTCGGCGATGTCGACGATGCCGGCGCTGCTCAGGAAGCCCAGGCCCAGGGCCACCACCTTGGTGGTCAGCACGTAGTCGCCCTGCTTGCGCGCCTGCCGCACGTAGTCGCGCCGCTGCAGCTCCGCCAGCAACCGGTGGCAGGCGCTCAGGGGGATGTCCAGCTCCGACGCGATCATCGACAGCGGCAGGCCCTGTGGATAGCGGGTCAGGTGTTCCAGCACGGAAAGGCCGCGGTCGAGGGCGATGCTCATTTTCTTGATGCGAAAAGAGTTTCCAGTCCGGAAAGATTTTCCCATGCGGCCCCAAGAATCGCGCTGCACCGATCCACAGCCAGCACCGGAGACGACGCGCATGGACACCAGCCATCCGGAAGCCACCACATGAGCAGCACCGTCTACGTCCTGAATGGACCCAACCTGAACCTGCTGGGGGTGCGGGAGCCGCACCTGTACGGCAGCACCACCTTGCCGCAGGTCGAGGACCTGTGCCGACGCGTGGCGGGCGAGCTGGGCCTGGGCTGCGAGTTCCGCCAGACCAACCACGAAGGCGTGCTGGTCGACTGGGTGCAGGAGGCGCGCGAGCGCGCCGCCGCCCTCGCCATCAACCCGGCCGGCCTGTCGTTCCGCTCCATTCCGCTGCTGGACGCCTTGAAGGCCTTCGACAAGCCGATCGCCGAGGTGCATGTGACCAACATCCACCGGCGCGATGCGCTGTACCAGCAGTCGCTGGTATCGCTGGCGGCCACCGGCGTCATCTGCGGCTTCGGCGCCTTCGGCTACGAACTGGCCTTGCGCGCGCTGGCCCACCGGCTCGCCGGTTGAGTCATCATCTTTCCCACGACAACACAGGAGACAAGCATGAACCGTTCGATCGACCGCCGGACCCTGCTGGGCGCCGGTGCCGCCCTCGCCGCCGCCGCCCTGCCCGCCTGGGCGCAGGCCCAGCCCACCTTGCGCTTCGCCGCCGTGTTCTCCGACAAGGACATCCGGGCCGACATGATGAAGATGTTCGCCAAGGAGGTGGAGGCCGACTTCAAGCTGGAAACGCACCTGAACTCCACGCTGTTCCGCCAGGGCACCGAGCTGGTGGCGCTCCAGCGCGACAACCTGGAGATGGGCAACATCGCGCCGCAGGACTTCGCCAAGCAGGTGCCGGCCTGGTCGCTGCTGACCGCCGCCTACGTGTTCCGCGACGCCAACCACCTGACCGCCTTCTTCGCCAGCGAGGCGGGCGCGCAGATGAAGAAGATGGTGGAGGACCAGGTGAAGGTGAAGATCCTCGGCCCGACCTTCTTCGGCACCCGGCACGTGGGGCTCAAGCCGAAAAAGAAGATCAGCGTGCCGGCCGACCTGGCCGGGGTGAAGCTGCGCATGCCGCCCGGCGACGCCTGGCAGCTGCTGGGCCGCTCGCTCGGCGCCAACCCGACGCCGATGGCCTACGCCGAGACCTACACCGGCCTGCAGACCGGCGCGGTGGACGGCCAGGACAACCCGCTGCCGAACATCCAGAACATGAAGTTCAACGAGGTGATGTCGCAGATCGTGCTGACCTCGCACCTGGTGGCCTTCGACCTGCTCACGGTGAACCTCAAGACCTGGAACGCCATGGGCGCCGCCAAGCAGCGCGCCTTCCAGGCCGCAGCCGACAAGGCGATCGCCTGGAGCACGGCGGAGCACCAGAAGCGCGAGGCCGAGCTGGCCGAGAGCTTCCGCAAGGGCGGCCTGGACGTGTACGTGCCCAACATCGGCGCCTTCCGCGAGCACGCCCAGAAGGTGTACCTGGCCTCCGACGAAGCCAAGGCCTGGCCGCCCGGCATGCTGGACAAGATCAACGCCATGAAGTGAGCGCGGGCCGCATGCTGCATCGCGTCCTGCGGCCGCTGCACCGCTTCGCCGAAGCGGTGGCGGCGGCCCTGCTGGCGGTGATCTTCGTCGCCTTCATCCTGCAGATCGTCCTGCGCTACGCGTTCAACTGGCCGGTGGGCTGGACGTCCGAGCTGTCGCTGGCGGCCTGGCTGTGGCTGGTGCTGTGGGGCGCCGCCTTCGTGCTCAAGGACGACGAGGAGATCCGCATCGACCTGCTGGTCGACCGCGCCGGCCCGCGCACCCGCCGGGTGCTGGTGGCAATCGGCGCCCTGAGCATCGTCGTGCTGTTCGGCATGTCGCTGCGGGCCTCGTACGACTACGTGAGCTTCATGAAGGTGGAAAAGAGCTCCTACCTGGGCATCCGCATGGACGTCACCTACTCGATCTACCTCGTGTTCGCCGGGGCCGTGGTGCTGCGCGCGCTGCGGCAACTGGTGCGCGCGTTGCGCGGCACCCTGCCGGCGCCGCGCCCGGTGGCCGCCACCTCCTCCGCGCTGTGAACCTGACCAGTCCCTTCGCGCTGGCGCTGGGCGCCATCGTCGCGCTCAGCCTGCTGGGCGTGCCCGTCGGGCACGCCATGATCGGCGGCTCCGTGCTGTACCTGTACCTCAAGGGCATGGACATGGGCGCCGCCGCCGAGCAGCTGCTCAACGGCACCTACTCCAGCTTCCTGCTGCTGGCCATTCCGCTGTTCATCCTGGCGGCGGCCATCATGAGCAACGGGAGCATCCTGGATCGGCTGCTGCGCTTTTGCAACGCCATCGTCGGCCGCTTCCCGGGCGGGCTGGCGCAGGTGAACGTGCTGCAAAGCGTGGTCTTCGCCAGCATGTCGGGCAGCGCGCTGGCCGACGCCGCCGGCTCCGGCAAGCTGATGCAGGAGATGATGACGCGCGAGAAGAAGTACACGCCGGAGTTCGCCGCCGCCCTCAGCGCCGTGTCTTCGGTGATCGGGCCAATCCTGCCGCCGTCCATTCCGCTGGTGCTGTATGCGCTGGTGTCGGGCACGTCCATCGGCTACCTGTTCATCGGCGGCGTGCTGCCCGGGCTGCTGCTGGGCGGCGTGCAGATGGGCCTGATCTGGTGGCTGGCCAAGCGGCGCAACTTCCCGCTGGAAGCCCCGGTGCGGCTGCGCGAGATGCCGCGCATCACGCGCGAGGCCTTTCCCGCGCTGATGCTGCCGGTGGTGCTGCTGGGCTGCCTGTACAGCGGCATCACCACGCCGACCGAAGCGGCCGGGGTGGCCGCCGCCTACGCCCTGCTGATCTCGGCGGCGCTGTACGGCATGCGCTGGAGCGACTTCTACGACTCGCTGCTGGCCAGCGCGCGCATGAGCATTTCCATCGGCATGCTGATCGCCGGCGCCCTGGTGTTCAACTACGTGATCACCTCCGAGAACATCCCGGCGGCGCTGAGCCGGGCGCTCGGCGGCCTGCAGCTGACGCCGATGGCCTTCCTGCTGCTGGTGAACGCGCTGCTGCTGCTGCTGGGGGCGTTCCTGGAGGGCTCCACCATCATCCTGGTCATCCTGCCGGTGCTGCTGCCGACCGCCACGGCGCTGGGCATCGACCCGGTGCACTTCGGCGTGATGGCGGTGCTGAACATCATGATCGGCCTGGTCACGCCGCCCTACGGCCTGCTGCTGTTCATGATGATGAAGATCGCCGACGTGCCCCTGGGCGCGCTGCTGCGCGAGACCTGGCCCTTCCTGCTGGTGATGGTGGCCGCACTGGCGCTGGTGACGGCCTGGCCGGACTTCGTGCTGGTGCTGCCGCGACTGGCGGGGTACACGGGATGAGCGGGTCCGAAGGCAAGCTGCTGTGCGGTTTGATCGGTGCCGGCATCCAGCAGTCGCTAACGCCGGCCCTGCAGGAGGAGGAAGCCCGCCACCACGGTCTGCGCCTGCATTACCAGCTGATCGACCTCGACACCGCCGGCGCCTCGGTGCGGGAGCTGCCCGGGCTGATCGCCGCCGCCCGCATCATGGGCTTCGCCGGATTGAACATCACCTTTCCTTGCAAGCAGGCGGTCGTGCCGCTGCTGGACGAGCTGTCGCCGGAGGCGGCCGCGATGGGGGCGGTCAACACGGTGGTGAACCGGGGCGGCCGGCTGGTTGGCCACAACACCGACGGCTCGGGCTGGGCCTGGGGCTTCCGGCGCGCGTTGCCGGATGCGGACCTCGGCTGCGTGGTGCTGCTGGGCGCCGGCGGCGCCGGCTCCGCCATCGCCGACGCCGCCTGCCGGCTCGGCGTCGGCGAACTGCGCATCGTCGATGCCGAGCCGGACCGCGCCGACGCACTGGCGGCGGCGCTGAATGCGCGCTTCGCCGGCCGCGCACGCGCGTTTGCCGATGCGCGCGCGGCGCTGTCGGGCGCCACCGGCCTGGTCCATGCCACGCCCACCGGCATGGCCAAGCTTCCTGGAATGGCGCTGCGGGCCTCTTTGCTGGGGCCGCATCTCTGGGTGTCGGAAGTCGTGTACTTCCCGATCGAGACCGACCTGCTGCGGGCGGCCCGCGCGGCCGGTTGCCGCACGGTGGATGGCGGCACGATGGCGGTCGGACAGGCAGTCGGCGCCTTCGAGCTGTTCACCGGCCGCCAGGCGGATGCGACACGGATGGCGCAGCACTTTCGCGGGCTGCTGGCGACGCGCTGAGGGCGGTTGGGCAGCAGGGCCGGCAATACAGCCCGACCCTGCGACCGGCCTCAACCCCGGCGCGCCGCCTCGATCTTTGCGATGTCGATCTTCCTCATCTGCATCATCGCGTCGAAGGCCCGCTTGGCCGCGGCGGGGTCCGGATCGGCGATGGCGTCGGTCAGGGCGCGCGGCGTGATCTGCCATGACAGGCCCCACTTGTCCTTGCACCAGCCGCATTCGCTTTCCTGGCCGCCGTTGCCGACGATCGCGTTCCACAGGCGGTCGGTCTCGGCCTGGTCGTCGGTGGCGACCTGGAACGAGAACGCCTCGCTGTGTTTGAACGCCGGGCCGCCGTTCAGGCCGAGGCAGGGGATGCCGAGGACGGTGAACTCGACCGTCAGCACGTCGCCCTGCTTGCCCGCCGGATAGTCGCCCGGCGCGCGATACACCTTGCCGACCGCGCTATCCGGGAACGTCGCGGCATAGAACTGAGCGGCATCCAGCGCGGTGCCGTCGTACCAGAGACAGATCGTGTTCTTGGGGGTCACCGGCGTTCTCCAACTTGTGAAGGGAGCGGCCATCCTACGCGGGACCGGGACGCGCAAGGGGCGCCGTGGCTGCCGCCGGCTCAGCGGCCCGAACCGTCGCGCAGCGGCTGCAGCAGGTGCCGCAGCCCGTTGTGGTCGATCTCGTGCATCAGCGCGAGCAGGCGGCCCAGCTGCCCGGCCGGAAACCCTTCGCGGGCGAACCAGTTCAGGTAGTTGCCGGGCAGGTCCGCGATGCGCGTGCCCTTGTACTTGCCGTACGGCATCTCGGTCCTGACCAGGAGTTCCAGCGAGTCCGGCATGCCCGGCATTCTCGCGCGGCGATGGCGAGTGGAGCCTCAGGCGGCGGCCGGCACCGCCATCAGCGTGAAGCCCTTGCGCGGCAGCTGCAGGGCGACGAGACCTGCCGCGATCAGCAGCACGCCCGCGGCGCCGAAGGCGACCCAGTGCGTGCCGTAGTGCTCGTAGCCCCAGCCGCCCAGCCAGGAGCTGATCATTCCGCCGATCTGGTGGCCGAGGTACGCCATGCCATAGAGCACGCCCACCAGCCGCACGCCGTAGACGTCGGCCAGGATGGCCGATGACAGCGCGATGCTGCCCGCCCACACCAGCCCGCCGATGGTGGAGGTGAGGTAGAGCTCCCAGTGCGTTCCGGCCAGCACCAGCGCGAAGAACCCGAGGCCCCGCACGAAGTAGATGGCGGCCAGGAGGTGCCGGCGCGGCAGGCGGTCGGCCAGGCGCCCCAGCATCAGCGTGCCGCCGATCGCGACGAAGCCGATCAGGCCGATGCCCATCGAGCTGGTGAAGGCGTCGAACCCGTGGTCCATCAGCATCGGCATGCCGTGGGTGCCCAGCAGGTTCATGCTGAAGCCGCAGGCGAACAGGCCGAAGAAGATCTTCCAGAACGGCGCCGTGCGCATCGCCTCGCGCAGCTTCAGGCTCTGCGGCCGCAGGCCGGCGCGCGCGCGCTGCGCGGCGAACGCCTCGGGGTCCAGGTCGGTGTGCTCGGGCGCGCCGTCGCGGATCACGAACAGGGCGGCCGGCAGCGTGAACAGCGTGAAGGCCGCGGCGAAGCCCACCAGCGTGGGGCGCCAGCCGAACTGCTCGATCGCGAAGCTGAGGACCGGCGTCATGATCGCCATGCCCGCCATCGAGCCGGTCGACAGGAAGAACAGCGCCATGCCGCGGCGGCGCGTGAACCAGTGGCTGATCACCGGCGTGAGCGCCACCGGGCTGGCGAAGCCCAGCCCCACCGACAGCAGCACCCCGAACGCGAGCGTGAAGGCCAGCGGATCGACCGTGGCCACCGTCCACAGCACCGCGGCGATGACCAGCGCGTTGCCCGCCAGCAGCACCGGCGGCGTGCCGAAGCGCGCGATCAGCAAACCGGCCAGCGGCATCGCCAGGCCGTAGGCCAGCATGCCGACCGCCACCATGGTCGCCAGCAGGCTGCGGCTGAAGCCCAGGTCGTGCGCCATGGGCAGGAAGAAGGGCCCGAAGCTCAGGCGCATGCCCGTCGACAGGAGGGTCAGGAACGCCGCCGCCGCGACGATGTTCCAGCCGAAATACCAGCGTGATGCCATGCGCCGATCATAGGCAGGCGCCGGAAGAGCAAGGCGCGGCCCCCGTGCCGGCGCACGAATCGATTCGCAGCTGGCGGCGCCCGGGATTGGGCCGCTGCCCTGACGCGACGGGGGCGGCGAGCTAGGTCGACAGGTTGCCGTTCAGGATTTCTGGAACTGCCGCAGGTCGAGCGGCCACTCGTTGCCGAGCCAGTAGGCATGATCGGTGTGGTCCGCGAGTTCGTCTCCGCTCAGGCCGTGCACGAACACGTCCAGGCCGCTGCGGTGTTCGTCGAGCCAGGGCACGATGCGGTCGAACTCCGCCGCCGAAAACGCCAGCTGGCAACTCCAGCGCGGATGGGGCCCCACCAGCTTCTCGTGGACGCGGCCCACCGCCACCTTGAAGAGGCGTCCGGCCTCTTCGCACAAGGCACGCGCCTGCGCCACGGTGCCCGCGTCGAAGTACACGTGGGCGTGGTAGGCGGGATGGATATTGACGGGGTAGCGCGGCATGAAGCCATTGTGGCGCGTCGACGGGCCCGGGGCTTCGCACCGGGCGCTGGCCCCCCCAGCCACCGATGGCCTTTCGATATGCTTCGCCCTCCTCCACTGCCCCAAGGCCCTGTCCGTGGCTGCCCCCGGCTACAACCTGGCGCGCTTCGATTTCGTCTCGATCCGGCTGGCCGTCGCCTGTGCGCGGACCGGCAGCCTGACATCGGCGGCACGCGACTGCAACCTGGTCCTGCCGGCAGCCAGCCGCCGCATCCGTGAACTGGAAGGCGCGCTCGGCGACACGCTCTTCGAGCGCCATTCGCGGGGCCTGGTCCCCACGGCCGCGGGCCGCGCCTTCGTGCGGCACGGGCTGGCGCTGCTGCAGGAGATGGACAACCTCGTCGCCGAACTGGCCGACCTGCGCCACGGGGTGGCCCGGCACGTCCAGCTGTGCGCCAGCACGGCAGCCATCAACCAGTTCCTTCCCCCGCTGCTGGCTAGCTATGCCGAGCTGCGGCCCGACGTGCGGGTCGAGGTGGAGGAACAGGTGTCCGAGCTCGTCGTGGCGTCCCTGCGCGAAGGACGCGCCGACATCGGCGCCTTCGTGGAAGGAACGGACACGCACGGCCTGGACGTGCGCGACTTCCGCCGCGACGAACTGGTGCTGATCCTCCCTGCCGGCCACCGGTTCGCCGGGCGCGCGCCGATTTCCTTCGTCGACACCCTCGACGAGCAGTGGATCAGCCTCAACGCCGGCGCGGCGATGCTCCAGCAGCAGCAGCAGGCGGCGCTGGCCGCGGCGCGCACCTTCAGGCTGCGCATGCAGGTCCGCAGCTTCGACGCGGTCGGACACATGGTGGCCTCCGGACTGGGCATCGCCGCGCTGCCCAAGGCCGCGGGCTTGCCCATCGTGCGCGCCATGAAGCTCGCCTGGCGCCCGCTGGCCGACGCCTGGGCGCACCGGCAGCTGAAGATCGCGATCCGGCCGGATGCCGACCCCGCGATCGCCGGCCTCAGGGATTTCCTGTGCTCGCCTTCGCGGAATGCGAAGGCTGCCTGAGCGACACGCACATAGACCTCGCGCCCCATCCGCCCCGACACTCCCGGGATGGACACCCGCGTGACTTCCCAAGCGGCGCCGGGGACGGCGCCCCCCTCGGCCCTGGCCGGCCTCAAGGTCCTGGAACTCGGGCAGCTCATTGCCGGCCCGTTCGCCGCCAAGACCCTGGCCGAGTTCGGCGCCGAGGTAATCAAGATCGAACCGCCGGGGGCCGGCGACCCGCTGCGCAAATGGCGAATGCTCAAGGACGGCACCTCCGTCTGGTGGCAGGTCCAGTCGCGCAACAAGCGCTCGCTCGCGCTCGACCTGCGCGACCCGGACGGCCAGGCCATCGTGCGCCAGCTGGCCGCCGAAGCCGACGTGCTGATCGAGAACTTCCGCCCCGGGGCGATGGAGGGCTGGGGCCTGGCCCCCGACGCGCTGCTGGAACTCAACCCCAGGCTGATCGTGCTGCGCATCAGCGGCTACGGCCAGACCGGTCCCTACCGCAACCGCCCGGGGTTCGGCGTCATCGGGGAGGCGATGGGCGGCTTGCGGCATCTCACCGCGGAACCGGACCGGGTGCCGGTGCGGGTCGGCGTCAGCATCGGCGACACGCTGGCGGCCCTGCACGGCGTGATCGGCATCCTGCTGGCGCTGCAGCATCGGCATGCCTGCGGCCGGGGCCAGGTCATCGATGTCGCGCTCTACGAAGCGGTGTTCAACTGCATGGAGAGCCTGCTGCCGGAGTACAGCGCGTTCGGCGCGGTGCGCGGCCCGGCCGGCAGCGCGCTGCCCGGCATCGCGCCCACGAACGCCTACCGGTGCAAGGACGGCGGCTACGCGCTGATCGCCGGCAATGGCGACAGCATCTTCCGCCGCCTCATGGTGCTGATCGGGCGCCAGGACCTGGCCCAGGATCCGATGCTCGGCGACAACGCGGGGCGGGTCGCACGGGTGGCCGAACTCGACGAGGCCATCGGTGCCTGGACGGCTCAGCGCACGGTCGCCGAGGTGCTGGCGGCGCTTGACGGCGCGTCCGTTCCGGCGGGACGGATCTACACCATCGCCGACATCGCCGCCGACCCGCACTACCGGGCGCGCGGGATGCTGCAGGACATCCGCCTGGACGACGGCAGCACGCTGGCCGTGCCCGGCGTGGTGCCCAAGCTCTCGCTCACGCCCGGCGCCCACCGCCGCAACGCCCCTGCCCTCGGGCAGGACACGGACGCCGTCCTGCGCGAGATCGGACTCAGCCCGCAGCAGATCCAGGCCCTGAAAGCCCGGGGCATCGTCGACGGCGGCCCGGCATGAGGCGCCTGCACTTGAACGAAGTCGTCACCCGCGACGGCTTCCAGAACGAGCCGGCCTTCATCCCGACCGACGCCAAGGTGGCGCTCATCGACGAGCTGGGCGACTGCGGCTACGCCAAGGTGGAGGTGACCTCGTTCACCTCGCCCAGGGCCATTCCCATGCTGCGCGATGCGGACGAGGTGATCGGCCGGATCCGCCGCGTCCCGGGCGTGGAGTACACGGTGCTGGTGCCGAACGTGCGCGGGGCCGAGCGCGCGATGGAAGCGCGGGCCGACGAACTGAACGTCGTGATGTCGACGTCCGAGACCCACAACCTGGCCAACCTGCGCATGCCGCGCGAGAAGAGCTTTGCGGCGCTGCGCGAAGTGATCGGCATCGCCCAGGGCCAGGTGCCGGTGAACGTGTCCCTGTCCACCAGCTTCGGCTGCCCCATGGAAGGCGACGTTCCGCAGGACGAGGTGCTGCGCTGGGGAGCGCGCTTCGCCGAGCTCGGCGTGCGCGGGCTGACCGTCTGCGACACCACCGGCATGGCGCACCCCGGGCAGGTGGCGCGCCTGTGCGAAGCCCTGCAGCACCGGTTCGCGGGCCTGCAGCTGACCCTGCACTTCCACAACACCCGCGGCATGGGCCTGGCCAACGTGCTCGCGGCCGTCCAGCAGGGCATCACCCGCTTCGACGGCTCCCTGGGCGGCCTGGGCGGCTGCCCGTATGCGCCCGGGGCGAGCGGCAACATCTGCAGCGAGGACGCCATCCACATGCTGCAGGCGATGGGCTATGACACCGGCGTCGACCTGGCACGCCTGCTCGACGCCGCGCGCCGGCTCCCGGGCATCGTGGGCCACGAAGTCCCGGGCCAGGTGGCCAAGGCCGGGCGCTGCACCGACCTGCATCCGGCGCCGGCAGCCGTCGCCGAGCTGCGCGACCTCCATCGCCCTGCCGGCTCGACGGCCGGGGAGGCTTCCCGCTAGTTGTCGAGGGAAACGCCGGAGGTAGGCCCCGTTTCCGGCTTGCGGCCTTCCCAGCGCCGGCGCAGGCGATCCAGGTACAGGTAGACGACCGGCGTCGTGAACAGCGTGAGCAGCTGCGACACGGCCAGTCCGCCCACCATGGCGAAACCCAGCGGCCGGCGCAGCTCCGAGCCGATCCCGCCGCCCAGCATCAGCGGCACGCCCGCGAGCAGTGCGCACATCGTCGTCATCATGATCGGGCGGAAGCGCCGCAGGCACGCCTGCACGATGGCGGCGTCCGGGGCGAGGCCCTGCTCGCGCTCGGCCGTGAGCGCGAAGTCGACCATCATGATCCCGTTCTTCTTGACGATGCCGATCAGCAGGATGATCGCGATCAGCGCGATCACGTCCAGGTTGTAGCCGAACAGCAGCAGCATCAGCAGCGCGCCCAGTCCCGCCGACGGCAGCGTCGACAGGATCGTGAGCGGGTGGATGTAGCTCTCGTACAGTAGCCCCAGCACGATGTACACGGCCAGCAGCGCGGCCGCGATCAGCAGCGGCTGCGATGCGAGCGATTGCTGGAAGGCCTGGGCCGTGCCCTGGAAGTTGCCCGACAGCGCGGCGGGAACCTTCATCGCGGCCATCGTCCCCTGCACGGCGCCCACGGCGTCGCCCAGCGCCGCGCCCGGCGCGAGGTTGAACGAGATCGTGACGGCCGGGAACTGCCCCTGGTGACTCACCGAGAGGTAGTTGGTGCGCGTGTTGTCGAAGCTGGCGAAGGTGGCGAGGGGCACCGGCTGGCCGGTGACCGGCGAGTTGATGTACAGGTCGTGCAGCAGGTTCGGGTCCTGCGCCAGCGCCGGAGTCACCTCCAGCACCACGTGGTACGCGTTCAGCTGGGTGAAGTACTGCGCCACCTGCCGCTGGCCGATGGCGTCGTACAGGGTCGCGTCGATCAGGGCCGGGGTGATGCCGTAGCTGCCGGCACGGTCGCGGTCGATCGCCAGGTGCAGCGCGGCCGCGCCGAGCTGCTGGTCGGATGCGACGTCGGCGAGCTGCGGCAGCGAACGCAGCCGCTCGAGGATGCGCGGCGCCCAGGTGCCCAGCTCGTCGATGCTGGAGTCGATCAGCGTGTACTGGTACTGGGTTCGCGCGAGGCGGCCGCCGACGCTGACGTCCTGCGCGGCCTGCATGAACAGCGTCACGCCCTGCAGCCTCGCGAGCTTGCGGCGCAGCCGCGCGAGCACCTGGTCGGCGCTGGAGCGGCGGCCCTCGCTGCGCGGCTTGAGCGAGATGTTGAAGTTGCTGCTGTTGTAGGCGTTGCTGCCGATATTGAAGGCCAGGCCGTAGACGTCCGGGTCGGCGCGCACGATGTCGGCGATCGCGAGCGCGCGCCGGCTCATGGCCTCGAAGGAGCTGTCCTGCGAACTCTCGGCCTGGCCCTGGATGAAGCCGGTGTCCTGCTGCGGGAAGAAGCCCTTGGGCGTATAGACGTACAGGGCCACGGTCGCGGCCATGGTCGCCAGGAACACCAGCAGCGTCAGCGGCTGGTGCCGCAGCACGGTTTGCAGCGCCCGGTCGTAGCCCCGGTGCATGGCGTCGAAGGAACGCTCCGACCAGCGCAGGATCCGCGGCGCCGGCCGGCCCTCGGGCCGCGGCCGCAGGAAGCGGGCGCACAGCATGGGGATCAGCGTCAGCGCCACCACCACTGAGATCGCGATCGTGAAGGTGACGGTCGACGCGAACTCGCGGAAGAACCGGCCGATGACGCCGCCCATCAGCAGCAGCGGGATGAACACGGCGACCAGCGAGACGGAGATCGACACCACCGTGAAGGCGATCTCGCGCGAGCCCTGCAGCGCCGCCTGCTCCGGGGGCACGCCGGCTTCGACGTGGCGGAAGATGTTCTCCAGGACGACCACGGCGTCGTCGACCACGAAGCCCACCGCGATCGTCAACGCCATCAGCGACAGGTTGTCCAGGCTGAAGCCGGGCGGGTGCATCAGCGCGGCGGTGCCCAGGATCGCCAGCGGGATCGTCGCCGCCGGGATCAGCGTGGCCGCCACGTTGCGCAGGAACAGGAAGATGACCATCACCACCAGCGCGATCGACAGCAGCAGCGTGAACTCGACGTCGTCGACCGAGGCACGGATGGTCTGGGTGCGGTCGGACAGCACCCCGACCTGCACCGCCGGCGGGATGGCGGCCTCGATCCTCGGCAGCGCGCGCGTGACGCCGTCCACGGTCCCGATCACGTTCGCGCCCGGCTGCTTGAACACCGCGACGACGACCGACTTGCCGTTGGCCAGCGTGTCCGCGGGCACGCCGGGCCCGGAGAACGCCCAGGCCGCCGACCGCGCGTTCTCCGGTCCCTCGATGGCGCGCCCAATGTCGCGCACCCGGATCGGCGCGCCGCCGCGGTAGCCCAGCAGCACGTCGTTCCACGCGGCGGCCGAGAAGATCTGGTCGTTGTCGTACACCGTCACGTTCTGCGCGGGGCCGTCGAGCGAACCCTTGGGCGAGTTGACGGTGGCCGAGGCCAGCTGCGTGCGCACCTGCTCCAGGTCCAGCCCGAGCGCCGCCGCCCGGGCCGGGTCGACCTGCACCCGCACCGCCGGCTTCTGCTGCCCGAACACGGTGACCAGCCCGACCCCAGGCAACTGCGAGATCTGCTGCGCGACGATGCTGTCGGCGAGGTCCGACACCGTCGTGACCGGCAGCGTCTGCGAGCTCATGCCCAGCAGCAGGATCGGGCGATCGGCCGGGTTGACCTTGCGGTAGGTCGGCGGCGACGGCAGGTTGGCGGGCAGCTGGCCGCCGGCGGCATTGATGGCGGCGGCGACGTCGATCGCCGCCGAGTCGATGCTGCGGTTCAGGTCGAACTGGAGCGTGATGTTGGACGACCCCAGCACGCTGGACGACGTGAGCTGCGTCAGTCCCGCGATCTGCGAGAAGTAGCGCTCCAGCGGCGTGGCCACGTTGGACGCCATCGTCTCCGGGCTCGCGCCGGGCAGCGACGCGGAGACCTGGATGGTCGGGAACTCCACTTCCGGCAGCGCCGCCACCGGCAGCGCACGCCAGGCCATCAACCCGAACATGAACAGGCCCAGGGCCATCAGCGACGTGCCGATCGGCCGGCGGATGAAAAAGGCCGAGATGTCCATGGGCGCTCATCCGGCGGCCGCTTCGGTCACCTTCACGCCGGGGCGCAACTTGTACTGGCCGTCGACCACCACATGCTCGCCCCCGGCCAAGCCGCGGGTGACCAGCGAGCGCCCGGCCTCGCTCTGGTCGACCACGATCGGCTGCGGCGCGACGCTGCCGTCCGGCCGGACCACATAGGTGAAGAGGCCGTCCGGGCCGCGTTGCACCGCGGCATCGGGGATGGTGAGCCCGTCGGCCACCTCGCTCAGCACCAGGCGCACGTTGACGAACTGCCCGGGCCACAGTGCGCCAGCCGCGTTGGGGAACACCGCCCGCAGCTGGAAGGTGCCCGTGCCCGCGTCGATCTGGTTGTTCACCAGGGTCAGCGTCCCGGTGGCCAGCACCGCCGGGTCGGTCCGGCCCGAAGCCTGCACGGCGAGCGGCCGGCCCGGCGCGGCCGCCTGCGCCCGCAGCACGGGCTGCAGGCGACCTTCCGGCAGCGTGAACAGCACGCTGATCGGATCGATCTGGTTGATTGTCACGATGCCGGTCGCGTCGGCCGCGTGCACGATGTTGCCGGGATCGACCAGCCGCTTGCCGGTGCGTCCGCCCACCGGCGCGCGGATCGTCGCGTAGTCCAGCTGGACCCGCGCGTTGTCGACCAGCGCCTGGTCCAGCTTGACCGTGGCGCGCAGCTGGCCCACCAGCGCGCCCTGCGTGTCCAGCTGCTGGCGCGCGATCGAATCCTGCTGCACCAGCGTGGCGTAGCGCTTCAGGTCAAGCAGCGCATTGGCCAGCTGCGCTTCGTCCCGGCCCTGCTGCGCCTCGGACTGCGCGAGCTGGGCCTGCAAGGCGCGCGGATCGATGCGCGCGAGCACGTCACCCGCCGTGACCTCCTGCCCTTCGCGGAACAGCACGCGGTCGAGCTGGCCGTCGATGCGGGCGCGCACCAGCACGGCATTGAGCGGCGTCACCGTGCCGATCCCCCGGGCCACGACCGGCACCGGCCGGCGCGTGGCCACGGCCGTGGTGACCGGCACGGCGGCGGGCGCGGGAGAAACCTGCGCCTTGCTGCCGTCCGGGAGGCCACGCGCGGCAGCGATGACGATGACGAGCAGCGCCGCCAGGCCGGCGGAGACGAGAACATGTCGGGCTCGCGCATCCATGCGTCGATCCTTCTCGGACCAGGGTGAGCGTTCGACCCGGCCCGATCAGGCGCGTTCCGTGCCGGCTGCGTCAGGCGTCAGGCGTCAGGCGTCAGGCGCCAGGCGCCAGGCGTCAGGCTACGGTTGTCCCGCGCCGTCCCCATCGCCCAGCCACTGGACGTCCACCCCCTTGCGCAGGGTGTTGTGAACCTCGGCGACGGCGTCGGTCTCGCGCAGCAACCGGGCAATGTCCTGCGGCGATGCAGGGGACCGGACCGAAGCGCGGTAGCGGACATGGGAAGCGGCCAGCCCGATACCGGCAAACTCGGCCAGTGCCTCGACCTCGACGCCGTCCAGCGTCAGGCCCAGCCGGGCGGCTTCGCGGTAGAGGTCGTTGCAGTAGCAGGTGGCCAGCGCGAGCATCAGGAACTCACCGCCGTTGGTGGCGCAGCCGCCACCCGCCTTGGGCGCGACGGCGAGTTCGTGCTCGGCGCTGCCGGTACGCACCACGGCCCAATGCCGGCCGGGCGAACTGGTCACGGTGGCGGCGATCTCCATGGCGGAACTCCAGGACGTGGCCGAGGGGGCGAGTGCCGCGAGCGGACCGGCTACTCGACGATGAGCTGGGTCGCGACCGGCAGGGCGCGGCGCATGGCATCGCTGACCGGCGAATGCTTTTCCGCCCAGTCCACCAGTGCGCGCACGGCTTCCTCCGGTGTGCCCGGCGCCGAGAGGCGGACGGTGACCCGCACGCCCAGCGGACCCGCGGGCGCCGACTCGGCCAGCCCCAGCAGCCCGCGGTTGTCCGACTCGCTGTCGACGGTCACCTCGAGCTTGTCGAGCACGATCCCGAGCTGCGCCGCGCGCATCGCGATGACCGTGGCGTCGCAGCTGGCGAGGGCCGCGCGCAGCAGCCAGCCGGGCGTCGGCGCGCTGCTTTCCCCACCGACGGCCGTCGGCATGTCGGTCGCGAGCGATGCACCCCGGGGCCCCTGGGCGCGGCATCGCAAGCCGGACTCCAGCACGGCCACGGCCGGCGGGTCCTGCGACACGGCCTTCTGCGGATGCTCGCCCAGGTAGGCGGACAGCTTTCCGATCGATTGCTTGATGCGATCCATGCTCATGCGACGACCTCCTCGGACTTGTTCATGCCGAACACCCTCGAACGAACCCGGCCGCGCCGGGCCCGCACCTTGCCCCATCGTGCGCTGCGTCCTGCAGCGCCCCTCAGTCCCTGTCGGGCGCGCCCAGCGGAAACAGCGGCCGGAACGGCCGGGCGTCCTCGATGGCGCGCGCGAACGACGGCCGCGCCAGCAGCCGTGACCGGTAGGCGCGCAGCACCGGGAAAGCCCCGGGAATCGGATGGGTCCAGTCCGCATAGAACAAGGACGGTCCGGCCGCGCAATCGGCCAGCGTGAATGCCGGTCCCGCGGCCCATGCCCTGCCGGCCAGTTGCCCTTCGAGCCAGCCATAGGCGCGCTCCAGCTTCTCCTCGGCGAGGGCCAGGCCTTCCTGGCGCTTCACGGGATCGCCCGTCAACGCACCGTCGACCGCGTGCTGTGCCGCGTTCATGACGTGCAGGTCGAAGAAGCGATCGAGAAAGCGCACCTGCAGCGCCTCCATCGGTGCTTCGGGGATCAGGCGAACCGGGCCGGGATGCGTGAGCTGGAGGTACTCGATGATGATGCTGGTCTCGGCGACATCGCGATCGCCATCCACCAGCAGCGGGAACTTGCGCAGGGGCCATCGGCGCAGCCACTCGGCCGCGTGCTGCGGGGTGTCCGGCCCGATGCAGCGGAACTCGTAGGGGGTTTCGTTCTCGTGCAGCGCGATCAGCACCTTCTGCGTGTACGACGAGAAGGGATGGCCATAGAGCACGAGGGACATGGGTTCGACGGCTTGTCAAGGGCAAGTGGGCACACCGTACGCGAACTGCCTGCACGTGGCAAGGGCTATGGCATCCTTTGCACGACATGGAGGGACCCCGTGCGAGATCTTGAGAAGAACCGCGCCCCATCGCTGCACCGCGTGGACTCCCCGGTTGGCTTGAACGATCCGCTGGCCCTGCCTTGCGGCCAGGTTCTGCGAAACCGGCTGGCCAAGGCCGCCATGAGCGAGCAGTTGGCTGGACGCCAGTCCGAACCGAGCCCCGGGCTGGTCGAGCTCTACCGGCGGTGGGGCGGAGGCGGCGCAGCCCTGCTCCTGACCGGCAACGTCATGGTCGACAGGAACGCGATCAGCGAGCCGGGGCAAGTCGTGGTCGAAGACGATCGTCATCTCGACCGGCTGTCGCAGTGGGCCCGTGCCGCCAAGGCGCAGGGCGCGCAGGTCTGGATGCAGATCAACCACGCCGGCCGGCAGGTGCCCATCTCCGTTTCACGCCGGGCGGTTGCACCTTCGGCGGTGCCGCTGCCAGGACCCTTGTTCGCCCGGCCCCGTGCGCTGCAGGGCGAAGAGATCCTCGCGCTGGTGCAGCGTTTTGCGACCACCGCCAAGGTGGCCGTTCAAGCGGGCTTCGATGGGGTGCAGATCCACGCGGCACACGGCTACCTGATCAGCCAATTCCTCTCGCCGCAAGCGAACCGGAGACAGGACGACTACGGCGGGGACCTGCAGCGGCGGCAGCGCTTCCTCCTCGAGGTGATCCAGGCCGTCCGCGCAGCGGTCGGACCGCATATCCCCATCTCCGTGAAGCTGAACGCCTCGGACTTTTCGCGGTCCGGCCTGACGCCGGATGAAGCGTTGCACCATGTCTCGGCACTGGAGCGGACATCCGTCGACCTGCTGGAGATCTCCGGCGGCAACTTCCACACCGCGGCCATGCTCGGCATGGCCGCGCCGGAGACGGGGGCCTTCGCCAGGGGATCGGAAGGCTATTTCCTCGACTTCGCCCGCCGCGCCAGGCTCGTCTACAGCAAGCCCCTGATGGTGACCGGCGGGTTCAGGACCGGGGCCGCGGTCGACGCTGCGCTTGCAAGCGGCGTCATCGATCTGGCCGGCATGGCACGGCCCATGGTGATGGACGCCGGCATCGCGAACCGGCTGCTTTCCGGCGCCGCCGGCGACGCCGCGAAGGCCGTACTCGCTTCCGGGCCTCGTCGTGCCAAGGCCCGCGGGCTGGTGGGGGGGCTCGCAGAGATCGCCTGGTACACGGTGCAGATGTGGCGCCTGAGCCGGGGCAAGCCGGTCGACTCCACGCTGGGGCCCTGGCTCGCCAGCCTGCGCTATCTGATCCGGCAGAACGCCCAGCGGGCGCTTAGAAGCTAGCGGGATGGGCGAGATGCCGCTCCCGGCGATCGGCTAGGCGGCGAGCAACGCCCGATCGATCTCCCCCACCGACCGGCAGCCGCACAGGCGCATGGTGCGGGTGAGCTCCTCGCGCAGGATCTCCAGCGCGCGCCGCGCGCCCGGCTCCCCCGCGGCCGCGACGCCATAGAGGACGCCGCGCCCCACCAGCACGCCGCTGGCACCCGCCGCGAGGGCCTGCACGACATGCCGGCCGCGGCGCACTCCGCCATCGAGCAGGACTTCGGCGCGGCCCTGCACCGCCGCCACCACGGCGGGCAGCGCATCGAAGGTGGGCATGGCGCCATCGAGTTGGCGCCCGCCGTGGTTCGACACCACCAGCGCGTCGCAGCCCATGGCCGCCAGGCGCTGCGCATCGCCGGCGCGCAGCACGCCCTTGACGATGAACTTGCGCGGCCAGTGATCGCGGATGCGCTGCAGCGCGTCCCAGCCGAAGGACGCATCCATGTTGCTGCCCACCGTGGATCCCGCCGAGGTCGTCTTGCCGGAACCCCCCGCCAGGCCCACCATGTTGCCCATCACCGGCTGGCCGCGCAGCAGCATGGGCAGGCTCCAGCCCGGACGGGAGGCGAAGTCCAGGAAGTTCCGGGGCGTGAGCCGGAAGGGCAGCGTGAAATGGTTGCGGCGGTCGCGCTCGCGGTTGCCGCCGACCGGCAGGTCCACCGTGATGACCAGCGCCTCGTAGTCGGCCGCGCGCGCACGCTCGACCCAACCGTGCACGAACTCGGTCTGGCGCAGCATGTAGGGCTGGAACCAGAGCCGCCCGCCGGCCGATCGGGCGACCTCCTCGATGGTGCTGTGCGCGGCGCTCGAAAGCGTATAGGGCACCCCCGCCGCCGCCGCGGCGCGTGCCACGGCGACGTCCGCGCCGCGCCAACCGAGGCCGATCGCACCCATGGGAGCGATGGCCAGCGGCAGGGCGGACGGCGCGCCAAGGAGCCTCGTCGCCGTATCCACCTGCGAGACGTCCGTCAGCACCCGGGGCAGCAGGCGCGCCTGCTCGAAGGCGGCCGTGTTGGCGCCCAGGCTGATCTCCTCCTCGGCGCCGCCGTCGAAGAAGTCGAACACGGCCCGCGGCAGGCGCCGGCGCGCCAGCGCCCGCAGCTGCGCGATGGACTGGGCCCGGTGCAGCGCGGGTGCCATCTCAGCCCGTCTTCAGGCCGAGCGATTTCACGACCTGGCTCCAGTTCTCGTTCTCGCGCGCCAGCTCCGCCGCAAGCGCAGCCGCCGACGCGTGCTGCGGCACCGCGCCCTGGGACGCGAAGGAGCGCAGCACTTCCGGCGTCTTCAGCGCCTGCGCGAGCTCGCCATCCAGGCGCGCCACGATCGCCGGCGGCAGGCCGGCAGGCCCGAGCAGGAACAGGCGCGACATGACGTTGAAGCCGGGGGCCACTTCCGAGACGGAGCGCCACGAAGGCTCGCCCGCCCAGCCCCCCGAATGCAGCAGGGCGATCACGCGCAGCTTGCCGGCCTTCGCGTGCTCTTCGGCGGCGCTCGCGCTGATGACCGCCAGGGGCATCTGGCCCGAAAGAAGGTCCGGCATGATCGCGGAGGCACCCTTGTAGGGAACGTGGTCCACGTCCAGGCCCAGCTGCTTCTTCAGCATCTCCATGCTCAGGTTGTGCAGCGTGCCCACGCCCGAGGTGGCGTAGAAGTACTTGCCCGGCCGCGCCTTGATCTCGCGCACGAAGCCTTCGGGGTCGCGCGCGGGAAAAGCGGGATGGGCCACGATCGCCATGGGGCTCCCGGCGATGCCGGCCACCGGCGTGAAGCGCGTGACGTCCGCGCTGGCGCGGCCCTGCATGTGGCGGGCGATGAGCGTCGACGTGCCGCTCAGGAGCAGGACATGGCCGTCGGCTGGCGCGTTGGCCACGAAATCGGCGGCCAGGGTGGAAGCCGCACCGGGTTTGTTCTCCACCACGAGGGCCTGGCCCAGGCGCGGCGCCAGCCGATCGGCCAGGGTGCGCGCCATCTCGTCGACGGCGCCGCCCGGCGAGAAGCCCACGATGATGCGGATGGGACGGCTCGGCCAGGCCGGTTGGGCCCGCGCGGCCAGCGGGACCAGCAGCGCGGCGCCAAGGCCGGCCAGGGTGGTGCGTCTATCCATGGTTGTCTCCTCGTTCTGGAATGGGCCTCAGGCGCAGGCGAACTGCCTGGCCGCCTGCAGGTCAGGCTCGAAGCCGAGCCCGGGCTGGTCGGGCAGCTGCAGCCAGCCGTCCTGGGGTGTGGGCAATCCGGGGAAGAAGCTGCCGCAGGCGACGACGGCGAAATGGTGGTACTCCACCATCGTGCCGTTGGACACGCCGGCTTGCAGGTGCATGTTGTGGAAGGTCCAGGCGCCGCCGTTGACCACCGGCAGGTTGTGCGCATCGGCGTAGGCGGCGATCTTCAGGCACTGCGTGTAGCCGCCGCCGATCACGGTATTGGGCTGCACGAAGTCCACCGCGCCGGCCTGGATCATGTCGCGGAAGCGGAACAGCAGGCCCTCGTTCTGGCCAGCGGCCACGGCCATGCCCGTGCGGCGCCGCAGCTCCGCCATCTGCGCCACGTCGTTCTGCGTGATGGGCTCTTCGAAGAACGCGATGTCGCAGTCCGACACCCACTTGGCCAACTGTGTGGCATGCGCCAGGTCGAGGCAGCAGTTCGCGTCGATGTACAGCTCCACCTCGGGCCCGACCGCCTCGCGCACGGCCCGCACGCGGCGGGCGTCCTCGCGGATGGTGTCCATGAGGGTGGCGCCGCGGTCACGCTGCTGCAGGCCCTGGTGTCCCACCACCATCTTGAGCCGCCGGTGGCCCTGCCCCACCCAGTGCAGGGCCGCCTCGGTCAGCTGCTCGCGGTCGAAGCCCGGGAAGCCGAAGGTGGTGTAGACCTGCACGCGCTCGCGCGCCCCGCCCAGCAGCCGCCAGACCGGCTGCCCGAGCGCCTTGCCCTTGATGTCCCACAGCGCCGTGTCAACGGCCGCCATGGCGTGGCTGGCGAAACCGGTCTGGCCGCGCGGCGAGAGCAGCCAGTACATGCGCTCCCACACGGACTCGTGGCGCAGGGGATCCAGGCCCTTGAGGGCGGGCGCCAGCACCTGGTTGACGGCGGCGGCAGCGACGCGCGCGTCCGTGATGGCCGTGATCCCGTAGCCCTTGAGCCCGTCCTCCGTCTCCACCTCCACGAGGCAGATGGACATGTTGTGGGTGCTGCGGAAGCCGGCGAAATTCACCTCGGCGGGCACCAGCAGGGGCTGGGCATGGATGCGTGCAATCTTCATTGGCGGCGATGATCGCCCGTGCGGCGCACGCGCACCATTGCCAATCGGGGTAGCGAGCCTTCGCGCTTCGTCAAGGCTCCCCGCGCGCCGCGAGGAACGCCGCCAGCAGCTGCGCCGGCGGCGACAGCACCTCGAAGGGACGGTGGACGACGAAGTGCTGCCGCTGCGCCCACGCGTCCTGCAGCGCGAGCACGCGCACGCCAGCATGGACAGGCCTGGCCATGGCGGCACGCGGGAGCACGCCGACGCCCAGCCTGGCAGCGACCATCCGCACCAGCGCCTCGAAGCCGCGCACCTGGATGCTCACCTTCAGGGGGCTCCCGTGCGCGTTGGCCGCCGTCACGAGGACCGTCCTCAGCGCCGTCCCCGGAGGAAAGGCGACGAACTCCTGGTCCAGGACCTGTTCGAACCCGATCTTCTTGCGCCGGGGCAGCGGCCATGACGCGGGAACGAGCAGCACCAGTTCGTCGCGGCGGTAGGGGGCAACCGCCAGGTTCGCCGGCACCTCGGGCGAACGCGCGTGGAAGACGCCGACCTCCGTCGTGCCGTCCTGCACGGAGCGCAGCACCTCGCCGCTGGGCCGCTCGGTCAGGTCGATCCTCAGGTCACGGTGCACCGACAGGAAGGCCGGCAGGTCTTCCGGAAGGAACTGCAGCACCGAGGAACTGTTGGCCATGATGCGCACGGCGCCCCTGGCGCCGCAGGCGTGCTCCGACATGTCCCAGTGCATCCGGTCGAACGCGCCCTGGATCTCGTGCGCATGGCGCAGCAGGGCCGCGCCGGCGGCGGTGAGCGTCACCCCGCGCGGGCGCCGGTCCAGCAGGGGCAGCCCCACGTCGGCCTCCAGCTGCACGATCCGCCGGCTGGCCGCCGCCAGGGCGATGTTCATCCGCTCGGCGGCCGCGCTGATGGATCCGGTCTGTGCCACCGCCACGAACAGGCGCAGGCTGATGGGGTCGTATCGCATGGGCCGAGCATCGCATGGTCCTCCGGCCGCCCCGCCATCCATCGGCTTCCTCAAGGACGTGAGCGGCAGGGCTACCTGTGCGAGACCCCTTCCCGGCCCGCACTAGCGAATCGCCTGCGCAGCAGCAGCCATTCGACGATATCGAACGCCCACTGCGTCAACAGCGCCAGGATCGCCGCCGGAATGGCGCCGGCCAGCATGAAGGCCGTGTCGTTGACCGCCAGCCCTGCGACGATGCGCTCGCCCAGCCCGCCGGCGCCGATGAAGGTGGCGACCGTGGCGACGCCGACGTTCAGCACCGCGGCGGTCTGGATGCCGGCGAAGATGGTGGGCGCGGCCAGCGGCAGCTCGATGCCGCGCAGCACCTGCCCGCTGCGCAGCCCGAGCGCCAACCCGGCCAGCCGCATGCCCGGCGGCAGCGAGGCCAGCCCGGCGTGCGTGTTGCGCACGATCGGCAGCAGCGCATAGAGCGACAGCGCCAGCAGGGCCGGCACGAATCCGATGGCGCCCACCAGCGCGATCAGGAACGCCAGCAGCGCCAGCGAAGGCACCGTCTGCAGCATGCCGACCAGCGCCGCCAGCGGGCGGCCGAGCCGCGGGCGCCGCGCGGCCAGCACGCCCGCCGGGATGCCGATCGCGGTGGCGATCGCGACCGAGGCGAACACCAGTATCAGGTGCTCGCGCAGCAGCCGCGGAAGGTCGGGGGCCAGCAGCCGGTCCAGGAAACCCTGGCCCTGGGTGGCCCGGGCGGCCGCCACCGCGGCGCTGCCGCCTGCGCCGGCCGCCCGGTTGCGGGCCAGGAAGTCACGGGCCACCTGCTCGAAGGTCCTGCCGTCGATCTCCGCTTGCGCGTTCATCGCCTGCATCGCGCGGTCGTCGATGCGGCCGGCCAGCGCCGCAGCCAGGATCCGCTCGTCGAGCGTCGCGCGCATCAGCAGGACCGCGTCGTAGCGCGGAAAGAAGTGGCGATCGTCCCGCAGCACGCGCAGCCCGAGCCGGGCGATCTGCGCATCCGTCGTATACGCATCGACCACGTCCACCTGCTTGCGGGCGAGCGCCTGGTAGGCCAGGCCGTGGTCCAGCCCGCTGCCCGGCGTGAACGGCAGTCCGTACGCCGCCTTGAGGGCGTTCCAGCCGTCGGCGCGCACCAAGAACTCGTGCGACAGGCCGAAGCGCAGCGGTGCGCCGGTCTTCGCCAGGTCGGAGAGCGTCGCGATGCCGAGCCGCGCGGCATCGTCCTCGCGCATCGCCAGCGCATAGCTGTTGTTGAAGCCGAGCGGCACCGCCGCCTTCAGCCCCTTGGGGGCCAGCCAGCGATTGATCTGCTCCAGGGATGGGGCGGCGGCCTCGGCACCCTCCTTCTTCAGCAGCTCGCGCACGATCGTGCCGGTGTACTCGGGATAGAGGGCGATGGAGCCCGTGGCGAGCGCCTGCTCCATCACCGCCGTGTTGCCCAGCCCCTGGCGGTGCACGGCCGGCACGCCGGCGTCGACCAGCACCTGGCGTGCGATCTCCCCCAGCACGTAGCTTTCGGTGAAGCGCTTGGAGCCGACCACCACCGGATCCGCCCCCGCTGCCGGGAGAGCCGCCCCCAGCAGGCCGAGGGTGAGGACGAAGGCCGCCAGGTTCATCTCACCCGGAAAGGACGTTCATTCGCCTTGCCCGAGCACATCGGCCAGCGCCAGCAAGCTCGTGCAGTGCAGGTCGTTGTCCGGCCGCGGGGCCACGTCCTTCGGATGGGCTGGGCCGAACTCGAACGGGCGTTCCACGTACGCGGTACGCAGGCCGCAGGCGCGCGCCCCCGCGAGATCGTCGTGGTGCGCAGCCACGAGCATCACCTGCTCGGGCCGCAGGTCGAAGACTTGCGCGACCCCGAGATAGGTCGCCGGATCCGGCTTGTAGGCGCGGAACACCTCGGCCGACAGCACGCAATCCCATGGCAGGCCGGCGCGCCTGGCCATGTTGGTGAGCAGCCCGATGTTGCCGTTGGACAGCGTGCAAAGGGTGTAGCGGCGCTTCAGCCGGCGCAGCCCCTCGACGCTGTCCGGCCACGGGTCCAGCCGGTGCCACACGCGATTGAGGTGCACGCGATCCGCCTCGCCCAGGCCTTCGAGTCCGAATCGCGGCAGGAGGTCGTCGAGGATCATCCGGTGCAACTCGTCGATGCGCGTCCAGCCGAGCTCGCCACGCGCCACGCGCGCCATCGCCGGCTTGTAGCCTTCGCGCCAGGCACGTGCGAACGCGTCCCCGTCCACCTGAGGGTGCAACTGGGCCATCTCGCGCACGATGCTGCCGTGCCAATCGACGACCGTGCCGAAGATGTCGAAGGCCAGCACCCGGACGCTGCCGGCGAGATCGGTGGAAGGGCTCATGCGCACCAGTCTACGGGCATGGCATGGGCCGGCGGGCTGCTCGAGTGTTGCCGCGGTCCTACCGCCCCTATCGGTGCGGCGCTGGCACCGGCGCCGGCTGCTGCTCGCTCGTCGATGCGAACCAGGTACCGCGCGACAGGAAGGTGTAGTCGGCCTCCAGCGCCCCGATGCCGAGCAGCGTGATCAGCAGCAGGGGCGGCACCAGGATGGCGTAGACCAGCGCGAGCCGCTCCCAGAGCATGTGCATGAAGACGGACACGATCAACCCGGCCTTCAGGAGCATGAAGACGACGATCAGGGTCCAGCGCAGCAGGCCCTGGACCTCGAAGTAGTCGACGGCGTAGGACGCGGCGCTGAGCACGAACAGCAGGCCCCAGATCTTGAAATAGATCCCGAGCGGATGCTGCTGCCCCTGGGCGTGCGCGGCGGGGTGGTCCGCGGGGTGTTCCGCTGGCGGATGCTCTGCCGGGTCCATGCGCTGCTCCTGGCTTACCAGAGATAGAAGAACGCGAAGATGAAGACCCACACCAGGTCCACGAAGTGCCAGTACAGGCCCATGATCTCGACGATCTCGTAGTTCCCTCGGCGCCCGGTCAGGAAGCCCGGCCGCTGGGCGTCGAGGTCGCCGCGCCGCACCTTCAGCGCGACGATCAGCAGGAAGATCACGCCGATGGTCACGTGCGTGCCATGGAAGCCGGTGATCATGAAGAACGCCGATCCGAACTGGGCCGCGCCCCAGGGGTTGCCCCAGGGGCGCACCCCTTCGGCGATCAGCTTGGACCACTCGAAGGCCTGCATGCACACGAAGGTGGCGCCCAGGGCCGCTGTGGCCAGCAGCAGCGCAAAGGTCCGCCGGCGGTCACGGCGGTAGCCGTAGTTCACCGCCAGCGCCATGGTGCCGCTGCTGCTGATCAGGACGAAGGTCATGATCGCAATCAGCAGCAACGGCACCTCGCGGCCGAACAGCGTCAGCGCGAAGACCTCGCTGGGGTTGGGCCAGGGCACGGTGGTCGATATCCGCACCGTCATGTACGAGATCAGGAAGCTGCCGAAGATGAAGGTGTCGCTGAGCAGGAAGATCCACATCATCGGCTTGCCCCATGGCACCGCCTTGAAGGCGCGCTGGTCCGAAGACACGTCCGCGACGATGCTTCGCCAGCGCCCGCCGGCGGGCGCGCCTGCCGATGCCGTTCCTGCCTGGATTGCACTCATGGTCCTGCGCTCCTCGATTTCCACGCCGCCCCCTCACAAGGGACCCGCCGAGCAGATCGCCAGCCCGAGGTTTTCGGAGACCAGCAGCGCGTACAGCACCAGCCAGACGGCGAGCAGGTAATGCCAGTAGGTGGCGCACAGCTCCACGCCCAGGCGAACCGCTGACGGGTCGGAGCCGCGCCAGACCCGCGACACCGCGCGCGACCAGGCCACCAGGCCACCCGCCACGTGCAGGCCGTGCACCGCGGTGAACAGGTAGAAGAACGCCGCGGCCGCGCTGCTGGAGGCGAAGTAGTCCGCGTCGTTCAGCTGTTTCCAGACGACCAGCTGGCCGGCCAGGAAGCCGGCCGTCAGCAGGCCGCTCGCCACCAGGCCCCGCCGCAGCGCGCCGCCGTCGCCGCGGTGCAGGCCGCGGACGGACCCCGCCATCGACAGGCTCGCGGCCACCAGCAGCGCGGTGTTCAGCATCAGCAGCCGGGGCCGTGGGATCGGGCTCCAGTCGGCAAAACCCAGGCGCATGGCATACGCGCTGATGAACAGCACGAACAGCGAGGTCGCGACCGCGAGGAATACCCACAGCCCGGTCTTCGCCGCGGGCCGGTGGGGCGCGATAGCCGGCGCCGCAACCGCGATCTGCCAGGGCTGCACGTTGATCGTCTGCCGCAACAGCCAGCCCACGATGACGGCCATCATCAGCGACAGGAACACCAGGGCCAGGGTCATGGCGCTACGCTCGGGCCGGTTGCTCGTTGCGGACCCAGGCTTCGGCCGGCACCTCGGCGGGCGGAACGTTCTGGGGGATGTAGTCGGCCTGGACGCCCGGAACGCCGTAGTCGTAGGCCCAGCGGTACACGACCGGCAATTCCTTGCCGAAGTTGCCGTGCTTCGGCGGCGTGTCCGGCGTCTGCCACTCCAGCGTGGTGGCGCCCCAGGGATTGCCGCCGGACGGCTTGCCGCGCCAGTAGCTGATCGCCAGGTTGTACAGGAACACGAGCTGCACGGCGCCCACGACGAAGGCCGCGATCGAGATCCACGCGTTGAGCAGGTGGGCCGACTCGGGAATGAAGCTCGTGCCGCCGATCGCGTAGTAGCGGCGGGGAACGCCCATGAACCCGAGGTAGTGCATGGGGTAGAAGATCGCGTAGGTGCCGACGAAGGTGACCCAGAAGTGGAACTTGCCCAGCGTCTCGTCCAGCATCCGCCCGGTGACCTTGGGATACCAGTGGTAGATCGCCCCGAACACCACCAGCACCGGGGCGATCCCCATCACCATGTGGAAGTGCGCGACGACGAACATGGTGTCCGACAACGGCATGTCGACCACCACGTTGCCCAGGAACAGGCCCGTCAGGCCGCCGTTGACGAAGGTGAAGATGAACGCGATGGCGAACAGCATCGGCACCGTCAGGCGGATGTTGCCGCGCCACAGGGTCAGCACCCAGTTGTAGACCTTGATGGCGGTGGGCACCGCGATGACCAGGGTGGTGGTGGCGAAGAAGAAGCCGAAGTGCGGATTCATGCCGCTCACGTACATGTGGTGCGCCCACACGACGAAGCTCAGGCCGCCGATCACCAGGATGGCCCAGACCATCATGCGGTAGCCGAAGATGTTCTTGCGCGCGTGGGTGCTGATCAGGTCCGAGACGATGCCGAACGCCGGCAGCGCCACGATGTAGACCTCGGGGTGACCGAAGAACCAGAACAGGTGCTGGAACAGCAGCGGGTTGCCGCCCGAGTACGCCAACTGCTGCCCCTTGGACACCAGCGCCGGCATGAAGAAGCTGGTGCCGAGCGTCTGGTCCAGCAGCATCATGACGGCGCTGACGAACAGCGCGGGAAAGGCCAGCAGCGCCAGGATGGTGGCCATGAAGATGCCCCACACCGTCAGCGGCATGCGCATCAGCGTCATGCCCCGGGTGCGGGCCTGCAGGACGGTCACCACGTAGTTCAGGCCCCCCATGGTGAAGCCGATGACGAACACCATGAGCGAGACCAGCATGAGGATGATGCCGGCGTGCGCGCCCGGCGTGCCCTCCAGGATGGCCTGCGGCGGATACAGGGTCCAGCCCGCGCCGGTGGGCCCGCCCGGCACGAACATGCTGGCGACCAGCAGGACCACGGCGAGCAGGTAGATCCAGTAGCTGAGCATGTTGACGTAGGGGAACACCATGTCGCGCGCCCCGACCATCAACGGAATCAGGTAGTTGCCGAAGCCGCCCAGGAACAGCGCCGTCAGCAGGTAGATCACCATGATCATCCCGTGCATGCTCACCAGCTGCAGGTAGGTGGCGGGGTCGATGAAGGCGAAGCGCCCCGGGAATCCGAGCTGCAGCCGCATCAGCCAGGAAAAGACCAGCGCCACCAGCCCGATGCCCATCGCGGTCAGCGCGTACTGGATGGCGATCACCTTCGCGTCCTGGCTCCAGACGTACTTGCCGATGAAAGTCTTCGGGTGGTAGAGCTCGGCCTCGCCGGTTTCCGCCGGCGGCGCGAAAGCGGTCTCGTCGTGCGCAACATGGGAGCTCATGGCGGCCTTCCGGAAGTCAGCGCGAGTTGATGTAGGCCAGCGTGTCGGCGATCACCGCGTCGTCGCTCAGCATCCCGGCAACCAGCCGCATCTGGGCGCCCCGGATGTCCTGCGGATGGTCGCCGCGCACGCCGTCCCTGAAGTTCTTCAACTGCCGGGCCATGTACCAGTCGCTCATGCCCTGCAGCCGGGGCGCCTGGGTCGCCGAGATGCCGCGACCGTCGGCGCCGTGGCAGGCCGCGCAGGTCGCGTAGTGCCGGCGGCCCTTGTCCACGTCGCCGCTGACCGTGTGCGCCGCCGGCGTGTCCGGCATCGAGGCGATGTAGCTGGCGACGTTGGCCAGGGCCGCCTCGTCGGGCAGCGTGGCGGCCATGGGCGCCATCATCTTGCCGAAGCTGTCCTTCTCATGCGTGCCCCGGGCGCCGCTCCTGAACAGGCGCAGCTGGCGCTCCAGGTACCAGGCCGGCTGCCCACCCAGCCGCGGCGCGTTCAGGGCCCTGTTGCCCTCGCCGTTGGCGCCATGGCAGGCCGCGCAGACGGCATAGGCGGCCTTGCCGGCTGCGGCGTTGCCGGGCACTCGCTCCGACGCCTGGGCGAACGTCGGTTGCCCGTTCAGCCAGGCTTCGTAGCTTGCGGGGTCGTCCACCACGAGCCGCCCGCGCATGGCGAAATGCCCGATCCCGCACAGCTCCTCGCACAGCAGGTCGAACGAACCGGTGCGGGTGGGCGTGAACCACGCATAGGTGACCTGGCCGGGCACCATGTCCATCTTGACGCGCAGTTGCGCCACGCCGAAGTTGTGCAGCACGTCCTTGGAGCGAAGCAGCAACTTGACCGGATGCCCCAGCGGCACGTGCAGGTCGGGGCTCGCCACCAGGATGTCGTCCCGGCCATTGGGATCGCTGGGGTTGAGGCCGAACGGATTCTCGTCCGTGACCAGGCGGGCGTTCACCGTACCCAGCTTGCCGTCCTTGCCGGGCAGCCGATAGCTCCAGTTCCATTGCCGCGCCAGCACCTCCACCACCTGGGCGTCCCCGGGGGCGTCGACGACTTTCGCCCAGACCAGCAGGCCCGGGGCCAGCATGGCCGCGACGCCGGCCGCGGTGAGGACCAGCAGCCACCACTCGAGCTGCTTGTTCTCGGGCTGGTAGGCGGAGCGGCTGTCGTGCCGGTGCCGGTAGCGGAGCACCGCCACGGCCATGAACACGTTCACCGCCACGAACACGACCCCGGTCACCCAGAAGGTGATGCCGATCGTCGTGTCGATGGCGCCCCAGTTCGAGGCGATCGGGGTGAAGTACCACGGGCTCAGGAAATGGAAGAGGACCGAGCCGAGGGCCAGCACGATCAGCGCGATGGCGATAGCCATGGTCAGCCCCGTGCAAGCGCGGCCGCCGGCCGGCGTGCCGTGCGCGGATCCGCAGGACGCAAACGCAGGGGACCGTGCACCGAAGCCTCCCTCGCGCGCGATAGCGCTTCGCCAAACTTGTACATCCGATGGCGCAGCCATGCAAGCCAACGGTGCTCGGCAGTGCGTCGCCGGTCACGCTGAGCCAGCGTGTGAAGCTCGTGCTTTGCGCAACCGATGAGGCACGGCTCCTGCCCTGCAAGGGAAGCGTTTACATCTTCCAGTTGCATGCCGCCGCCCTACCCTGTTAGTACTTAGGGCCGGATTTTCAAAGGAGAGTCAGATGAAACACTTCAGCCTCTCTTCCGGCATGACCACCATGCGCGGCATCTTCTATCCCAGGGGGCACATCGTGATGATGTTCCCCACCGAGAAGGACGCGCTCCTCGCGGCGAAGCTGTTGCGCGAGGATGGTGTGTCGGAGGACGAGATGTCCTTGGCGACGCCCGAGGAATTCGACCACGCGATCACGGGCTTGTGCGATGAGCACAGCGACCTGCTGCTGCCGTCGGTGGGAACCGAGGCGGACACGGCGCTGCATTTCCGCCAGCTCGCCCACGACGGCCACTACGCGCTCGTCGTGCACGCCAATGCCAGGCTGACGTCGGACCACGTGGTGGAGCTGCTGAAGGACACGCACTGCTCCTATGGGCAGCGCTACCGTTTCCTCGTCATCGAGGACCTGGTCTGCTGATGCGGCGGGCGCGGATCGCGCGCCCTTCCGCTCGGAAAGCCGGCATCGGCAGCGGCGCATCCGGAGCAAGTCCGCCCGCGACTTGACAGTCCGCCCGCGCCTTGACTTCTGGCGTTCGCCAACTACGGTTGTTGCCCCTTTCAACGCAGGAGGCGTGCCATGGAAAGCGTGCGACTGGACCCGACATTCCACCCATCGCCCCGCCTGGCGATGCAGGCGGAACCGGAACACATCGCCTACACGGCCCTGCTGTCGCCCGACCGTTCGCGCCCGGACGCGCTGGCCGTGGTCGACGTGGACGAGGGATCGGCCACGTACGGCACCGTGCTGAACCGGGCCGAGCTGCCCCACCGCGGCGACGAATTGCACCACTTCGGATGGAACGCGTGCAGCTCGGCGCTGTCGCCCCTGTCGTGCAACGCGTTCCTGCAGCGGCGCTACCTGCTCGTGCCCGGCATCCGCTCGTCGCGGATGTACGTGTTCGACACCCAGCCGGACCCGCGCCAGCTGCGGCTGGTCAAGACCATCGAGCCGGATGAGATCCGCAGCCGGACGGGCTATTCGCGTCCGCACACGGTGCACTGCGGGCCCGAGGGCATCTACGTCAGCACGCTCGGCGGCGGCGGGCCCGACGGCACGCTCGGCCCGCCCGGCATCTTCCTGATGGACTGCCAGACCTTCGAGGTGCTGGGCCGCTGGGAGATCGACCGCGGGCCGCAGGAGCTGCACTACGACTTCTGGTGGAACCTGCCGCGCGACTACATGGTGTCGAGCGAGTGGGGCCTGCCGCCGCAGTTCGAGAACGGCCTGGTCCCCGAGGACCTGCTCGGCAACAAGTACGGCCACCGCCTGCACTTCTGGAACCTGCGCGACCGCCGGCACGTGCAGACGATCGACCTGGGCGCCAACCACCAGATGGCTCTGGAGGTCCGGCCCGCGCACGACCCGAGCCGCGACTACGGCTTCGTCGGCGTGGTCGTCGACACGACCAACCTGGAGGCGTCGATCTGGACCTGGTGGCGCGAAGGCGGAACGTTCCATGCGCGCAAGACCGCGACCGTCCCGCCCGAGCCGGCCGATCCGGCACGGTTGCCGGAGCTGCTCAAGGGCTTCGCTGCCGTGCCGCCGCTGATCAGCGACATCGACCTGTCGATGGACGACCGTTTCCTGTACGTGGCCTGCTGGGGCACGGGCGAACTGCGGCAGTACGACGTGACCGACCCGCTCAAGCCGACCCTGACCGGCAGCGTGCGCGTCGGCGGCATCGTGGCGCACCAGCAGCACCCCAGCGGCCGCGCCTTCGGCGGCGGGCCGCAGATGACGGAGATCAGCCGGGACGGCCACCGCGTGTTCTTCACCAACTCGCTGTACAGCACGTGGGATCGCCAGTTCTACCCGGACGGCATCCCGGGCGTGCAGGTGATGTGCCGGGTCGCACCGCAGGGCGGGCTCGAGCTCGATCCCCGGTTCTACGTCGAGTTCGGCGATGGCTATGCCGCCCACCAGGTCCGCCTGCAGGGCGGCGACTGCTCGACCGATTCCTTCTGCTATCCCTCGGCTTGAGCAGCACTTCGGCGCTCTGGCTGGCCGTCGTCGCGCTCGGCCTGTACCACGGGCTCAATCCGGCGATGGGCTGGCCCCTGGCGGTCGCGAACGGGCTGGCCCAGCGGCGCAGCCGCGCCGTCTTCGCCACCCTGCTGCCCTTGGGCGGCGGCCACCTGGCGGCCATGTCGGCCGCGCTGTTGCCGTTCGCCTGGCTGGTGGGCTATGTGTCCTGGAGCCGTGCGATCCAGCTGGCCGCGGGCGGGCTGGTCCTGCTGTTCGGGGTCTACCGCCTGCTGCGGCGCCGGCATCCCCGCGCCCTGGCACGCATCCGCCCCACGCAACTGGCCTGGTGGTCCTTCTGGATGGCAACCGCCCATGGCGCCGGCCTGATGCTGCTGCCCTTCACGCTGGGCCTGTGCCGCTCGCCGCCGGAGGCGGGTGGCGGGTCGGCGGCCCATGCGGCGGTGATGGGCGCGATGGGCACGTCCAATGTCATCACCGCCCTGTCGGTGGCGGCCGTGCACACCGCCGCGATGCTGCTGGCGGGCCTGTGCATCGCATGGGCCGTCTACCGCTACCTGGGGCTGAAGTTCCTGTCGCGGGTGTGGTTGAACCTCGATGCCGCCTGGGCCGGCAGCCTGGTGCTGGCGGGTGCGGCAGGGGTCGTGTCGGCCGCCTGAAACCGGCTCAGACGTCGAAGTACAGCTGGAACTCCCAGGGGTGGGGCCGCAGCCGGACGGGATCGATCTCCTTGCGCCGCTTGTAGTCGATCCAGGTGTCGATGACGTCGCGCGTGAAGACGTCGCCGGCAATCAGGAAGGCGTGGTCCTCCTCCAGCGCCGCGAGCGACTCCTGCAGCGATGCGGGAACCTGCCGCACCCGGCCCGCTTCCTCGGGCGGCAGGTCGTAGATGTTCTTGTCCAGCGGCTCCCCCGGCTCGATCCGGCCGGCGATGCCATCCAGGCCGGCCATCAGCATCGCGGCGAACGCGAGGTAGGCGTTGGCGGAAGGGTCGGGACAGCGGAACTCCACGCGCCGGGCGCCCGGCGAGCTCGAGTACATCGGAATGCGCGCGGCCGCCGAACGGTTGCGCTGCGACATGGCGAGGTTGACGGGCGCCTCGTAGCCCGGCACCAGCCGCTTGTAGGAGTTGGTAGTGGGAGCGCAGAACGCCATCAGGGCCGGCGCGTGCCTGAGCAGCCCACCGATGTACCAGCGGCATTCCTGCGAGGTCAGCGCCCAGCCATTGGCGTCGTAGAAGAGGTTCTTCCCGTCCTTCCACAGGCTCTGGTGGCAATGCATGCCGCTGGCGTTGTCGCCGAAGATCGGCTTGGGCATGAAGGTGGCCACCTTGTCGTGCCGGCGCGCGACGTTCTTGCAGATGTACTTGTAGATCATCACGTTGTCCGCCATCCGCGTGAGGGGCGCGAACTTCATGTCGATCTCGTTCTGCCCCGCGGTCGCGACTTCGTGGTGGTGCACCTCGACCTGGATGCCGGCCTGCATCAGCGCCAGCACGATCTCGGAGCGGATGTCCTGCAGCGTGTCCTGCGGCGGCACCGGAAAGTAGCCTTCCTTGAAGCGCGACTTGTAGCCCAGGTTGCCGCCACCGTACGCGCCTTCGTCCGCGCCCGAGTTCCATGCGCCTTCGGCCGACTCGATGTAGTAGTAGCCGGAGTGTTCGTCCTGGCCGAAGCGCACGGAATCGAAGATGAAGAACTCCAGCTCGGGCCCGAAATAGCAGGTCTGGGCGAGGCCGGTGGACTTCAGGTAGTTCTCGGCCTTGCGGGCGACATGGCGCGGATCGCGCGAGTACGGCGTGCCCAGCACGGGATCGTGCACGTCGCAGACCATGGCCAGCGTCGGCAGCTCGCACAGCGGATCGACGAACGCCGTCGACGGATCGGGCTTGAGCAGCATGTCCGACTCGTGGATCTCCTGGAACCCGCGGATCGACGAGCCGTCGAAGCCGATGCCGTCGCTGAAGAGCCCCTCGTGCAGCTCAGGCAGGGCGATCGAGAAGTGCTGCCAGATCCCCGGCAGGTCGGTGAACCTGAGGTCGATGATCTGGATCCCCTGGTTCTCGACCATGGAGATCACGTCCCCGGGCGACGCCGGCCGCTTGATCTGGTACCCGCCCGGGGTGACGGAGGCGGTTCCGGTTTCCGTGACAACCTGCTGAGTGGACATGGCTGCCTCCTGAGCGATGACCCATCGTAGGCCGGCCGATCCGGATTGCAAGGCGTTCGCGGGAACGCCGGCGCCGTGCCGGCGCGCCGCTGCCTCATCCGCGCCATCGTTCAGCCCAGCTCGAACGTCGTGACCCCATACAGGCCGTGCATGTTCACGGCCGGCGGTTGGCCCGTGTACATGCGTGCGGTCTCGAACGACCGGCTCGCCCTGCAGCGTGCCGACGAAGAAGCCTTGCGGATCGGCGGCGTGGAAGGTCCCGGCGTCGTGCAGGCCCGGATTCCAGCCTTCCCGTGCCGCCCACTCGATCGCCAGCGCGACCTCGTCACGGCCCATGTCCGGGCGACATACCCCGCTTCCATCGCGCCATCCTAGGTCCGGTCCACCGTCGAGCGAAGCAGCTGCTTGCATCCGTTTGCGGATCTTGCGCAGGAGAACTTCAACGCCCGTGCGCACGTGCCGAAGCGATGCGCGGGGATACCGTGTCAGCGACGGTGGTCGCGGCGGTGATGATGGCGGTCGGGATGGTGGTGGTGGCGGTGGCGGTAGCCGGGGCCACCGAAGATGTCGAGACGGACGCTCGGGCCGTAATGGACCGGCGGCGGCACATAGACCGGCGCCGGCGCCACGATGACCGGTGGCGCGTTGCCGTACGCCACCGGTGCGGGATAGGTCGCGTAGGCCGGGGGCTCCGAGTACACAGCGCAGCCACCCAGCACCCCTGCTGCCCCGAACACTGCTGCCGTGAATGCAATGCGTTTGACGATGCGCTTGACGTTCATGGCGCGATCCTCTTCCATTGGAGCCGTTGCGCGATGGCCGGCACGCAAACTTCGCCATCAGATGTAAGCGCGCCAGGGGTCGGCGGGTGCGCAGCCGCGGACAATCGCGTGCCAAAGCGGCGACCTTGATTGCCTCTCCCGTGCCATGACTGCCGACCCGCCAGTTCGCCTGGCCCAGCCCGCCGATGCGGGGGACATCGCCGCGATGTCGCGCGACCTGATCGAACGCGGCCTGCCGTGGACCTGGCGCCGCGACCGCGTGCTGGCGGCCATCCGCGATCCCGACACCAACGTCGCCGTCATCCGGGTGGATGGCGCCCTCGTTGCGTTCGGCATCATGGAGTACCTGGAAGCAGATGCCTACCTGTCCCTGCTGGCCGTGCGCGGAACGAGCCAGCGCAGCGGGTTCGGCCGCTCGCTGCTGCGCTGGCTGGAAGCGTCAGCCCGGGTCGCGGGCGCGCGCCGGATTCGCCTCGAAGCGAGGCGGGACAACGTCCCGGCCCGGACGTTCTACAACGAGCTGGGCTACCACGAGGTGGCGATCAGGCACGGCAGGTACAGCGACGGCGTGGACGGGGTGCTGCTGGAGAAGTGGCTGCGGACATCCCCAGCTCCCTGAGGGCCGGTCAGCGCGCCAGCAGCGCCGTCGTCAGCGGGTCGCGTTGGCCACCGAACCAGGCTTCCAGGCATTCGGAGAAGGCCCGGGACCCGGGCGCCACGGCTTCGAACAGCGTGAGGCAGGAACGCAGCTTCATGGCATCCACCTCTCCGAATACCTCCGTGGCGGAGCGATCGCGCACCGCCAGCAACAGGTCACAGCACTCGAGCAGCCGCGGACCCAGCACCGGGTGCTCGAGGTAAGCCCGTGCTTCCTCGGCCCCGGCGATGCCAAAGAAGCGCGCGGTGCCGCTTCGGCCGAGCGCTGCCAGCTGGGGAAAGACGAACCACATCCAGTGCGTTCGCTTCCGGCCGGCGCGCAGCTCCGCCGTGACGTCGTCCCACACGGGCGCCTGCGCGTCGGCAAAGCGCTGGAGGCGAAACGGGTCGGCGGACATGCCTCGAGCAACCGGCTCTGCGATCGCCTCCTCACTCGAGGGTGAAACCGACCTTCAGCGTCACCTGCCAGTGGGCCACCTTCCCGTCCTGGATATGGCCGCGTGTTTCCACGACCTCGAACCAGTTCATGTTGCGGAGGGTCTCGCTGGCCTTGGCAATGGCCGTGTTGACGGCGTCTTCGATTCCCGAGGGCGAGGACCCGGTGATTTCCAGGATCTTGTACACGTGTTGGGACATGGCATCTCCTGACAGTCGACTGATGGTGTTGGCCCCTCGGGTGCGACTACCTCGATGCGCCGCTCGTCGTGGCCGACCCCATCGTGCCGATGATGTCGCTGCCAGCCGCTCCTGCCGTGCCGGCCATGTCGGTGGTCGTGCCGGTCGTGCCGAACGCGCCCGGTGAGACGAACGTGCCCGGCGTGCCGCTCGTGCTGAACGTTCCGGGCGAGCCAAACGTTCCCGGTATGACGAACGTTGCCGGTGCACCCGACGTTCCGGTGGTGCCGGTCGTGCCGGGCGAACCGAACGTTCCCGGTATGACGAACGTCCCCGGCGTACCCGACGTTCCGGTGGTGCCGGTCGTGCCGATCGACCCCGGCGAGCCGAACGTTCCCGGTGTGACAAAGGTCCCCGGCGTTCCTGGCGTCGCAAGCGTTCCCGGCGTTCCAAACGTCCCGGGAATGACAAACGTTCCCGGGGCGCCAATCGTGCCCGTCGCGCCGGCCGTGCCAGTCGTACCGGCGGCGCCGGTCGTGCCAGTCGTGCCAGTCGTGCCAGTCGTGCCAGTCGTGACAGTCGTGCCGGTCGTGCCGGTCGTGCCGGTGCTCGTCCCAGCAAGGAGCGGCGACACGAACACCTGTCCGTTCGTCTGCTGGAACGTGCCGGAGGCCAGCACGGCGCGGCTGGCGTCGTCCGCCAGGGCGAGCGCGCGCCAGTTCGTTTCTCCGGCGGGCGCGGTCGCCTGCGTGAACGAGACGCCGCCGTTGGTGGACAGCAGCACCTGCCCGGGGCCGCCGCCCACGGTCGAGGACAAGGTTGCACCGATCACCCCGCCGTCGCCCGACATCGACAGCGACGTGTAGGCGCCGGCCACGGCGCTGCCTTGCCTCCAGCTCAACTGGGAGCCGGAGAGATTGCCGACGTAGAGCCCGGTGCTGGCGTTTGCGGCCGGCACGCCGATGCCGAAATCCGTGTTGCCGGCCACGGCGATCCGGGAGCCGTCGTCGGACATGGCCACGCGGTACCAGCCGTTGGCCACGTCCGTCCCGCCGACCCTGACGGGAACCGGCGCGAACGTTAGCCCGGCATCGCCCGACACGTACACGATGCCGTTGTGGCTGACCGCGACCACCCGCGTGCCATCCGCCGAGCTGTCCACCCCGCGGAAGGCGTCGACCAGGGCCGCGCCGCCTGCCAGCCTCGCCTGGGTGAACGTGGGAGTCGACGCGTTCGCGTTGGTGGACACCCAGACCGGACCGTTCAGCACCACGGCCACGATGCGCGAGCCGTCGTCGGAGATCGTGACCGACTCGTAGTCGAGCGCATTGGCCCGGTTGATCGCCGTGTCGATGCGAGTCCAGGTCGCACCGGAGTCGGTCGACAGGAACATGCCGCCGCCGATGCCCACCGCCACCATCCGGTCGCCCGCCGGCGTCATGTCCAGCGAGATCCACAGCGCGGACGGCGCGCTGGTGGGCGTGAATTCGACGCCCGAGTTGCGCGACACGAAGATCTGCCCGCCGTTGGTGCGGATGGTCGTGGCGGCCATCACGGTCCCGGTCTCGTTCGTCGCCACCCAGTGGTACTGGTCCGGGACCAGCCCTCCCGCCGGGGTCCAGGCCAGCGCGACCGGGCTTGCGGCGCTGGCCGTTCCACCCGAAGCGCCGCCCGACCCGCCGGCCGAGGTGCCGGTGGCCGCCGTGCCAGTGCTCGTCCCGTTATCGTCCCCGCCGCCACAGGCGGCCAGGCACACGGCCGCCAGCACGGCTGACAGCCGGACCTTCCCTTTCCATGCTTGCCGCATCGTCGGGCTCCATCCATCGGGACACTCGCGACTGCCGCGAAGTCGCGTTCGACGATGACGAGGCCGGGCGCCGGATGCGCACCGGTTTGCAATTCTTGTGAACGCACCGTTGCCCACGGCCGGGCGAGCGGCCGTTCGCCCAAAAGCCAAGCTCGACCAGGTGGAATGAGGCACGGACCGGCCTGCGCGTGAATGAGCAGCGCGCGAACGTCGCGCCGGGCGCGCTCGCCGGCGGTACCGTTGGTGACGGTTGCCGCGCCCGGCCACCGGGAAGCAGCCTGATGAGGCGCATCGAGCCGGCGCGGGGGCTGCAGCCGGCTCGGGCGCGCGACGCCTCTCAGGCCCGCTCGAACACGGCGGCCAACCCCTGGCCGCCGCCGATGCACATGGTCTCGAGGGCATAGCGGCCCTTGCGCCGCTGCAGTTCATGAAGCAGGGTGGCGAGGATGCGCACGCCGGTCGCGCCGATCGGATGGCCGAGCGAGATCCCCGAGCCGTTGACGTTGAGCCGGTCGGGGTCGTTCCAGCCCCAGCCGCGCAGCACGGCCAGCACCTGGCAGGCAAACGCTTCGTTCAGCTCGACCAGGTCCATCCGGTCCAGGGTCAGGCCGGTGCGCGCCATCAGCTTCTCGACGGCCGGCACCGGCCCGATGCCCATGCGCGAGGGCTCGCACCCTGCCGCCGCCCAGCCCACCAGGGTGGCCATGGGCTGCAGGCCGAGCGACTCCAGCCGGTCTTCGGCCACGACCAGGCACGCCGCCGCGGCGTCGTTCTGCTGGCTCGCGTTGCCGGCCGTGACCGTTCCGCCCTTCACCAGCGGGCGCAGCGCTCCCAGGCTCTCCATCGAGGCGTCCTCGCGGATCCCTTCGTCGCGGGTGACCAGCCGGGGCTCCCCCTTCTTCTGCGGCACGGGCACGGGAACCACTTCGCTGTCGAACCGCCCGTCGCGCCAGGCCGCGGCCGCGCGCTGGTGGCTGCGCACGGCGTAGGCGTCCGCTTCCTCGCGGCCGATGCCGAAATCGCGGGCGAGGTTCTCCGCCGTCTCGATCATCCCGGAGATCGCCCCGAAGCGTTCCACCGGCTGCGAGCGCTCGCGCCCGCGCTCGAGCCGGTCATGGAACCTCACGCTGCCGGCGCGCGCGCCCCAGCGCATGTCGGTGCTGTAGTACTCCACGTTGCTCATGCTCTCGACGCCGCCGGCGACGACGACGTCGGCGGCGCCGCTCTGCACCATCATGCAGGCCGTGACGATCGCCTGCAGGCCGCCGCCGCAGCGGCGGTCGAGCTGGAAGCCCGGCACCGACACCGGCAGCCCGGCCTGCAGCGCGGCCCAGCGACCGATGCACGGGGTTTCGCCGCTGGCGTAGGACTGGGCGAACACGACATCGTCGATGCGCTGCGGATCGATCCGGGTCCTATCCAGCAGCTCGCGCAGCGTGATGGCCGCCAGCTCCTCGACCGGCACCGGCCGCAGGCTGCCGCCGAAGGTGCCGACGGGGGTGCGAAGGGGGGAAACGATGGCGGCTCGGCGCATGGGCATTCCTCGATAGCGTGGTTGAAAGTTCCGCCGGACGGCTCATGACGCGCGGCTAGAACGAGCGGGGCAGCCCCAGCAGGTGCTCGGCGACGTAGCTGAGGATCAGGTTGGTGGAGATCGGCGCCACCTGGTACAGCCGGGTCTCGCGGAACTTGCGCTCGACGTCGTATTCGTGGGCGAAGCCGAAACCGCCATGGAACTGCAGGCAGGCGTTGGCCGCCTCCCAGCTGGCCTTGGCCGCCAGGTACTTGGCCATGTTGGCTTCGGCGCCGCAGGGCTGGCCGGCGTCGAACAGCCGGCAGGCCTTGAAGCGCATCAGGTTGGCCGCCTCCACCTCGATGTAGCTTTCGGCGATCGGGAACTGCACGCCCTGGTTCTGGCCGATCGGCCGGCCGAACACCATGCGCTCGCCGGCGTACTTCGTCACCTTGTCGAGGAACCACCAGCCGTCGCCGATGCATTCGGCCGCGATCAGCGTGCGTTCGGCGTTGAGCCCGTCCAGGATGTACCTGAAGCCCTGGCCCTCCTGGCCGATCAGGTTCTCGGCCGGGATCTCCAGGTTCTCGAAGAACAGCTCGTTGGTCTCGTGGTTGACCATGTTGGCGATCGGCCGCACGGTCAGGCCGCTCTTCTCGGCCTCGTGCAGGTCGACCATGAAGATCGACATGCCTTCCGATTTCCTCTTCACCTCGGCCAGCGGCGTGGTGCGCGCCAGCAGGATCATCCAATCGGAGTGCTGCACGCGCGAGATCCACACCTTCTGGCCGTTGACCACGTAGCGGTCGCCCTTCTTCACGGCGGTGGTCTTGATCTTGGTGGTGTCGGTGCCGGTGGTCGGCTCGGTCACGCCCATCGACTGCAGGCGCCATTCGCCGGAGGCGATCTTCGGCAGGTACTTGCGCTTCTGCTCGGGCGAGCCGTGGCGCAGCAGCGTGCCCATGTTGTACATCTGGCCGTGGCAGGCGCCGGCGTTGCCGCCGCTGCGGTTGATCTCCTCCATGATCACCGAGGCCTCGGCCAGGCCCAGGCCCGAGCCGCCGTACTCGGCGGGGATCAGCGCCGCCAGCCAGCCCGCGCGGGTCAGCGCGTCGACGAAGGCCTCGGGGTAGGCCTTGTCCGCGTCGACCTTCCGGTGGTACTCGTCGGGGAACCCGGCGCACAGGGCGCGGACGGCCTCGCGGATCTCCTGGTACGCGTCGGGGGTGGTCAGCGCGTCCATCAGCTTTCCTTCCCCGACCGGAACGCGCCGCCGCCACCGGCCGGCGTTCCCTCGGCCAGGTCACGCAGCAGGTTGCGGGCGATGATCAGCTGCTGGATCTGGGTCGTGCCCTCGTACAGCCGGAACAGCCGCACGTCGCGGTAGAACCGTTCGATGCCGTACTCGGCCATGTAGCCGGCGCCGCCCAGCATCTGGACCGCGCGGTCGGCCACCCGCCCGCACATCTCGGTGGCGAACATCTTGCAGCACGACGCCTCAGTGGACACGTTGCGGCCTTCGTCGCGCCGGCGCGCCGCGTCCAGCACCATGCATTCGGCCGCATAGATCTCCGCGTGGCTGTCGGCGATCATGGCCTGGACCAGCTGGAACTGCGCGATCGGCTGGCCGAACTGCCTGCGCTCGACGGCATACCGCAGTGCGTCGTCCAGGATGCGCCGGGCCGCGCCCACTGCCACCGCCGCGATGTGCAGGCGGCCCTTGTCCAGCACCTTCATCGCCGTCTTGAAGCCGCGCCCTTCCTCCAGCCCGATCAGGTTGGCGGCCGGCACCCGGCAGTTCTCGAAGATCACGTCGCAGGTGTGGGCGCCGCGCTGGCCCATCTTGCGGTCCTTCTTGCCGAAGCCGATGCCCGGCGAGCGCGCATCGACGATGAACGCGGACACGCCGGCGGCGCCCTTCTCCTTCGGGTCGGTGCGGGCCATCAGGGTGAAGATGCCGGCCTGCGGCGCGTTGGTGATGTAGCGCTTGGTGCCGTTCACGACGTAGCTGTCGCCGTCGCGCACGGCCGTGGTGCGCAGCGACGCCGCATCGGAGCCGGCCTCGGGCTCGGTCAGAGCGAACGACGCGATCAGCTCGCCGCTGGCCAGCCGCGGCAGGTAGAGCTGCTTCTGCTGCGGCGTGCCGTCCATCAGGATGCCCTGCGAGCCGATGCCGACCGTGGTGCCGATGATGGAGCGGAACACGGTCGAGGCCCGGCACAGCTCGAAGACGACCCGGACCTCTTCCTCCATCGTCAGCCCGAGGCCGCCATAGGCCTCGGGGATCGACAGGCCGAACAGGCCCAGCTCCTTCATCTCCTGCACGATCGCCGGCGGGATCGCATCGGTTTCTTCCACTTCCGCTTCGGCCGGGATCAGCCGTCCGCGCACGAAACGCGAGACGCTGTCCAGCAAGGCGTCCAGCACTTCAGGATCCCTGATCATGTCTTTGCTCTCCTCGATGACTCTGTTGGGGGGTGGCGTGCTCAGCCGAAGCGGCCGCCGGTGACGTGCAGCACCTCGCCGCTGATGAAGCCGGCCCGCTCGGAGGCCAGGAACACGACGGCATCGGCCACGTCCTGCGGCCGGCCGACCCGCTTGATCGGCTGCGCCTGGATCGCCTTGTCGCGGATCTGCTCGTAGGTGGGCAGCGCCTGCACCATCTCGGTTTCCATGAAGCCGGGCGCGACGCAGTTGACCGTGATGCCGTAGCGCCCCTCTTCCTGCGCCAGCGCCTTGGCCATGCCGATCAGGCCGGCTTTGGCGGCTGCGTAGTTGGCCTGGGTCGGGTTGCCGAAGTGCGCGCGCGAGCTGATGTTCACCACCCGCCCCCAGCCCTGCGCGATCAGCGTGGGCATGACGGCTTTGGTGACGAGGAAGGCGCCCTTGAGCATGACCTGGATCACCAGGTCCCAGTCTTCCTCCGTCATCTTCACCAGGTAGCGGTCGCGCGGGAAGCCGGCGTTGTTCACCAGGATGTGGATGCCGCCGAAGGTCGCGAGCGTCTCCTGCACCAGCCGGTCCACGTCGGCGGCGCGGGTGATGTCGCCGATGACGCAGTGCGCCTGCAGGCCCTCGGCGCGCAAGGCCTCGGCCGTGGCGCGCGCCCCTTCGGCGTTGATGTCGGTGACCACCACCCTGGCGCCTTCCAGGGCGAGGCGACGCGCGGTTTCGGCGCCCAGTCCGCGCGCCGAGCCGGTCACGATCGCGACCTTTCCTTCGATTCCCATGTCCATGGTTTTCTCCTGTGGGGGACGCCGCGCGGCGCGGCGAAACATCGGGCGCCCGCGGGGGCTTGCTAGAGCGGGGCTCCCTGGCGAGCGAGCAGTTCGCGGGCCTGCCGCTCGAGCCCTTCGCGTTGTTCGGGAGCGGCAATCTCGATCATCCGGCGCACGCGCGCTGACAGCGGCTGGCCGCGCAGATCGGCGCTGCCGTGCTCGGTGACGACGATGCCGGCATCGCTGCGCGCCGTGCTCACCGGTCCGGAGAGGGTTGCGACGATCCGGCTGCGGCTGCCGGCCATCGAAGGCAGCGCGACGATCGGCACGCCGCCGCGGCTGCGCGCCGCTGCGCGCAGGAAGTCCACCGCACCGCCGACCGCGCCGACATAGACGCCGTTGGCGACCTCCGCGTTCACCTGGCCGGTGAGGTCCACTTCGATCGCGGAGTTGATGGCGACGAAGCGGTCGATGCGGGCCAGTACGTCGGCGGCATGCGTGTACTCGCAGCCGCGCAGGTGCAGCGCCGGATTGCGGTTCGCCCAGCGGCGCAGCGTCGCGCCACCCATCAGCAGGCCGGCGACACCCACGCCGCGGTCGATGCTCTTGCGGGCATTCGTCAGGACGCCCTGCTGCGCGAGCAGGGCCACGCCGTCACTGGCCGCACCGGTGTGCAGGCCGAGATCGCGGTGCCCGTGCAGCGCGGCGAGCACGGCATCCGGGATGGCGCCGATGCCGATCTGCAGGGTGGCGCCGTCTTCCACCAGGCCGGCCACCCGCCTGGCGATCTCGGCGTCGGTAACGCTGCGGCGCGGCGTCGCACTCTCCAGCGGGGGATGTCCGGCCTCGACCAGCAGGTCGAAGTCCTCGGCGGCCAGCAGCCGGCTGCCGAAGGTGAACGGAACTTCCGGGTTGACTTCGGCGATGACCACCCGCGCGGCCTGGATGCAGGGCACCAGGTAGTCGTTGGCCAGGCCCAGGCTGTAGAGGCCATCGGCGTCGGGCGCAGACACCTGCAGCAGCACCACGTCGATGCGCAGCGTTCCCTGCGCGATCAGCGTGGGGAGCGCCGAATAGTGGACCGGCAGGATCTCCAGCCGGCCGGCTTCCGCGAGCGCCCGGTGGGTGCCGGCGCCGCAGTAGCTGAGCACCTCCAGGCCGGCCGCCGGCGCGGCGGCGAGCGTGTCGGAGGCGCCGATGCCGACGAACAGGCGCAAGTGCCCGAGCCGGTCCGCCTGGGCGACCAGCGCCCGGGTCAGCGTCAGCGGCTCGGCCGTCGCCTGGCCCCAGCACACCCGATCCCCGGGGCGGATCCAGCGCGACAGGTCGAGCGCTGCGGCGTTTTCCATCTGCATCAGGCCAGGCATTCCAAGGATCAGACTACGCCCTCGGCGGCCAGCGCCTGCACTTGCGCCTCGGACAGCCCCAGTTCGGCCGCCAGCACCTCGGCCGTGTGCTCGCCCAGCACGGGCGGGCTGCCGTGCTGCACCGGCGTGCGCGAGAAGCGCAGCGGGCTGCGCAACAGGTCCACCTCGCCGCCGCGCGCATGCGGCACCCGCTGCACCAACTCGCGATGGCGGCTCTGCGGATCCTCGAACACGTCGGCCATGGTGTTGATCGGCCCGCAGGGAATGCCGGCCGGCTCGAAGCTGGCCACGATCTCGGCGCGGCGGCGCGGCGCAAAGCAAGGCGCCAGCTCCTCCCGCAGCGCCAGCCGGTGGGTGACGCGCAAGGCGTTGGTGGCAAAGCGCGGATCGGCGGGCAGCTGCTCCAGGCCCAGCAGCCGGCACAGGGCGTCGAACTGGCCGTTGTTGCCCACCGCCACGATGAGCTGCCCGTCCGCGCAGTCGAACACCTCGGACGGCGACGCGATCGGGTTGCTGTTGCCCATGCGCGAGGGCAGCCGGCCCGTCATGAGGTATCCGACGGCCAGATGGCCGTTCAGCGCCACCGAGGCGTCGAGCATGGCCGCATCCAGGTGCTGGCCTTCGCCGGTGCGCTGGACATGCAGCAGCGCACCCAGGACCGCGTTGCCGGCGTACAGCCCCGTCACCACGTCGGCGATCGGGATGGCCGTGCGCATCGGACCGCCGCCGGGTTCGCCGTCGGGCCGGCCGCAGGTGCTCATCAGCCCGGCCTGCCCCTGCAGGATGAAGTCATAGGCGGGGCGCGCCGCGTAGGGACCGTCCTGCCCGAAGCCGGTGACGGAGCAGTAGACCAGGCGCGGGTTGTCCCGCGCGAGCGTGGCGTAGTCCAGGCCGTAGCGCGCCAGCGTACCCACCTTGTAGTTCTCCACCACCACGTCGCAGCGCGCCGCGAGCCGGCGCACCAGCGCCGCGCCGCGCGGCTCGGCGATGTCCACCGTCAGCGAGCGCTTGCCGCGGTTGTACGCCAGGAACAGCGCCGAGTCGTTGCTGTCCCCGCCGGTCTGCGGATCGGCCAGGAAGGGGCCCATGCGCCGCGTGTCGTCGCCCTGGCCGGGGCGCTCGATCTTGAAGACGGTGGCGCCCATGTCCGCCAGCACCTGCGTGCACAGCGGCCCCGCGACGACCCGGGTCAGGTCCAGCACCTTGATGCCTTCCAGGATGGCTTGCATGCTCACTCCGAGGGGTTGGCGCAGCTGCCCAGCAGCTGCGCGGGAACGGTCACCGGCAGGTCCAGCAGCATCTGCGCGTAGGACTTGCCGAGCGGATCCGAGCGCAGGCTGCACACGCCGCCGCCGCTCAGGGCCCCGCCCAGGACGAAGTTCAGCGCGTTCAGCCCCGGCAGCTCGTAGCGCCGCACCTCGCCGCGCACCAGGTGCGCGAAGTACCCGCGCACGCGCTCGGGCGTGAGCGCCGCCACCAGCACGGGCAGGTATTCGGGCCGGCGGGCGATCACGCCGATGTTCTCGTCGTCGCCCTTGTCGCCGCTGCGGGCCCAGGCCAGCGCCACCAGCGGCACTTCGACCGTGCGCCTCGCGGGGGTCGAAGCCGGGAGCGGGGGCAACGGTACTGCCGCTTGTTCCGGGCCCAGGGGCGGACAAGGCACGTCCTGCCGCGCATCGCCCAGCGCCACTTGCAACGCGACCTCCGGCTTGGCCACCAGAAACGAGAACACCTTCACCACCGGCTGGACGTCCTGCCGGCCGGCGAAGGTCGAGCGCGTGCCGGGGCCCATCGAAGTCCCGGCCGACGAACACTCGCGCTGCAGCAACTGCAGGGCCTCGCGCTCCGGGTGCCGCACGGCGATGCGCAGCACCACCTCGCGCGTGGGCAGCGCGCGCGCATGCGGGCCGTAATGCGACTCGGCGCCCAGCAGTTCGACGCAGGTCTCGGCATAGTCGCCCCAGCCCTGCGCGGCCATCTGCTCGCGCGTGCGCTGCAGCAGTGCGTCGGCGGTGCGCCGCGCCTTGTCCGCCGCATCGATGCCGCGGATGGCCATCATCAGCTGCAGCTGGAAGCCGTCGCGATAGGTGCCGTTGGCCTTGTAGGTGGCGGTCGGCGGCCGGCCGCGGGCGCCGCTCACGCGCACCGTGCCCGGCGCGCCGGCTTCGACGCGCACCTGCCGGAAGTCGCAGGTCACGTCCGGCATCAGGTAGCTGGCCGGATCGCCGATCTCGTACAGCACCTGCTCGGCCACGGCGCCAGGGTGGACCAGGCCGCCGGTTCCCTCGGGCTTGGACAGCACGAAGGTGCCGTCCGCCGCCACGTCGATGACGGGGTAGCCGATGTGGGCCCAGTCGGGCACCTCGCGCCAGTCGGTGAACAGGCCGCCGGTGGCCTGCGCGCCGCATTCGATCACGTGGCCGGCCAGCGTGCCGGCGGCCAGGCGGTCCCAGTCCTGCGCACCGCCCTCCCAGGCCCAGCCGAACTCGTGCGCCAGCACGCCGAGCACCACGGCGCTGTCGACGCAGCGGCCGGTGATGACGATGTCGGCGCCCATGGCGAGCGCCTGCGCGATGCCGCGCGCGCCGACGTAGGCGTTGGCGGACCCGAGCTGCGCCGGCGGCGCCTCGCCGGTGGCCAGGTCGCGCACGCCGGCGGCGCGCAGCGCCTCGAAGCGCGGCAGCAGGTCGTCGCCGGTCACGATCGCGATGCGCGGGCTCAGCCCCTGCTGGGCGGCGATCGCCGCCAGCGCGTCCCGGCAGGCCTGCGGGTTCAGGCCGCCCGCGTTGCTGACCACGCGCACGCCCTGCGCCAGGATCGCGCGCAGGTGCGGCGCCATCGCCGCCTGCACGAAGTCCGCCGCGTAGCCCAGCTCCGGCGACTTGGCGCGGGCGCGCGAGAGGATCGCCATCGTGGTCTCGGCCAGGTAGTCGTAGACGAGGTACTCCAGGCCGGGCACGGCCAGCAGTTGCGGCGTGGCGGTGGCGCTGTCGCCCCAGAAACCGCAGGCGCCGCCGATGCGCACCGTCCGGCTCATGCCGGCACCTCCTCGATGCGCATCAGCAGCGCGCCCTTGGCGGCCTGGCCGCCGGCGGCGACGCACAGTTCCGCCACGCGGCCGGCGATCGGCGCCACCAGCGTGTGCTCCATCTTCATCGCCTCCAGCACGGCCAGGCGCTGCCCGGCCTGCACGCTCTCGCCGGCGGCCACGGCGACGGCCACCACCCGCCCGGTGAGCGGCGCCGTGACGCTGCCACTGGCTCCCGCCTGATCGCCGCGCGTGCGATGGGCGCCGATGCGCTCGAAGGTCCAGGCGCGCCCGGCGTGGAAGAGATGCAGGGTGTCGCGCTCGGCCGCCACCCAGGCCGACTCGCGCAGGCCGTCGATCTCGGCCTCGAGCCGGGCGCCGCCGGCCTGCCGGCGCGGCGCGCGCAGCTCCAGCCGCGTGGCTTCGGCGCCGTCGCGCGCGAGCTCCAGCCGCCAGCCGTCGCCGGCCCGCTGCAGCCGCAGCTCCCACTGCGCGCCGGCCGCTGCCAGCGCGAGCGTGGGCGCTCCGGACGCGAGGGGCGCCTGCGAGGCGTCGAAGGCATCGAGCCGATCCGCCAGCGCGGCCAGCGCCGCGAACGCCACCGTCCGGTCTTCCGGCACGGCCCGGCGCGACAGCGCGGCGCCGAAGCGCTCCTCGATGAAGCCGGTGTGCACGCCGCTGCCTTCAGCCAGCACCGGGTCGGCGAGGCAGTCGGCCAGGAAGCCCTGGTTGCTCGGCAGCCCCAGCAGCACCGTGCGGCGCAGCGCTGCCAGCAGCTTGCGGCGCGCCTCGTCGCGGGTCGCGCCGTGCGCCACCAGCTTGGCGACCATCGAGTCGTAGTGGGGGGAGACGCTGCCTCCCTCCGCCAGCGCGTGGTCCACGCGCACATCGGCGCCGGCCGCGTCCGGCGGCTGCCAGCGCAGCACCGGCCCGGTCTGTGGCAGGAAGCCGGCCGCCACGTCCTCGGCCGTCAGCCGCACCTCGATGGCATGGCCGCGCAGCCGGACGTCGTCCTGCTGCAGCGTGAGCGGCTCGCCGGCGGCGATGCGCAGCTGCCACTCCACCAGGTCCAGCCCGGTGACGGCTTCGGTCACGGCATGCTCCACCTGCAGCCGCGTGTTCATCTCCATGAAGTAGAAGCGGCCGTCACGGTCCAGCAGGAACTCCATCGTGCCGGCGCCGATGTAGCCGATGGCGCGGGCCGCGCGCACCGCCGCGGCGCCCATGCGTTCGCGCAAGTCGGCATCGACGGCGGGCGACGGCGCTTCCTCGACCAGCTTCTGGTGGCGGCGCTGCACCGAGCAGTCGCGCTCGCCCAGGTGGATGCAGTGGCCGTGCGCGTCGGCCAGCAGCTGGATCTCGACGTGGCGCGGCGTCAGGATCGCGCGCTCCAGGATCAGCTCGCCCGAGCCGAAGGCCTGCTGCGCTTCCGAGCGGGCCGAGGCGAGCGCGGCCGCGAGCAGGCCCGGCTCGTGCACCAGCCGCATGCCCCGGCCGCCGCCGCCCGCCGCCGCCTTCACCATCACCGGGTAGCCGATGTCGCGCGCGGCGGCGGCGAACGCCGCGTCGCCCTGGTCCTCGCCCTGGTAGCCGGGGGTGCAGGCCATGCCGGCGTCCTGCATCAGCCGCTTGGCCCGCGCCTTGTTGCCCATGGCACCGATCGCATCGGCGGAGGGGCCGATGAACACCAGGCCGGCCGCGTCCACGGCCGCCGCGAAGTCCTCGTTCTCCGCCAGGAAGCCGTAGCCGGGATGGATCGCGTCGGCGCCGGCGCGCTGCGCGGCCGCGACGATCGCCGCAATGTCCAGGTAGCTCTCGCGCGGCGCCGCGCCGCCGATGCAGACGGCGCGGTCGGCGGCCTGCACGTGCGGGCTGTCGCGATCGGCTTCCGAATACACGGCGACCGCGCCGTAGCCCATGCGGCGCACGGTGCGCAGCACGCGCAGCGCGATCTCGCCGCGGTTGGCGACCAGCACGGTGTGGAAGGGCCGCAGCTGCTTGGCGGTGCTCATGCGCCGCTCCCGCCGGCAGCCGGCGCGGGCAGGCGGGCCGCGCGCACGGCCTGCGGCGTCAGCTCGCGCAGCCAGGCCGCGGCACGCTTCTCGCGAAAAGCCGCAATGCCTTCGGCGCCCTCGTCGCGCAGGCAGCGCGAGAACGCGAGCGCCGCGTCGTCCAGCAGCGGCCCGACTGGTTCGTTGCCGCAGCGCCGCAGCAGCGGCTTGAGCTCGCGGTTGGCGTGCGGCGCGCACGCGCCGATGCGGCCCAGCCAGTGCGCCAGCAGCGCGTCCAGCGCCTCGCTGTCGGCGGCCAGCTCGTCCACCAGCCCGAGCCGCACCGCCGCCTCCCCGCTCACGCGCTCGCCCGTGAGTCCCAGCCGGGTGGCGATGCGCCGGCCGGTGCGTTGCACCACGAAGGGCGCGATCTGGGCCGGGACGATGCCCAGCGAGGTCTCGCTGAGTGCGAACTTGGCGTCGGCCGTCGCCAGCACCAGGTCGGCCGCGCAGGCCAGGCCCAGGCCGCCGCCCATGGCCGCGCCTTCCACCGCCGCCACCAGCGGCACCGGCAGCGACGCCAGCCGCTGCATGAAGCGGCCGAACTCGCGGTTGGCCGTGGCGACCGGGTCGTCGGCCAGCGCGCGGCCGCTCGCGCCGGCATCGAGCCGCGCCTGGAAGCTGCCCATGTTGCCGCCGGCGCAGAAGAAGCCGCCGGCGCCGCGCAGCACCAGCGCACGCAGCTCCGCGTCGGTTTCGGCCGTCGCCAGTGCCCGTCCCAGTTCCGCCACCACCTCGGGCGACAGCGCATTGCGCGTGTGCGGCACGTTCAGCGTCACGAACAGCACGTCGGCCTGGCGCTGCACCAGCAGGGTCTCGAAATCGCCCGTGCGCATCAGGCCCCCATGTCCATCAGGCCCATCTTGCGGGCGATCACCATCATCATCACTTCGTCCGCGCCGCCGCCGATGGAGCCGAGCCGGTAGTCGCGGTAGGCGCGCGAGACGCGGTTGTCCCAGGTGTAGCCCATGCCGCCCTGGAACTGCATGCACCAGTCGGCGATCTCGCGGCCCAGGCGCCCCGCCTTGAGCTTGGCCATGGAGGCCAGCTCGATCACGTCCTCGCCCTGGATGTAGGCCAGCGTCGCCCGGTAGGTCAGCGAGCGCAGCGCCTCCAGCTCGGTCTTGAGCTCGGCGAACTTGTACTGGATGAACTGGTTGTCCAGCAGCGGCTTGCCGAAGGCCTGGCGCTGGCGCAGGTAGGCCACGGTCTCGTCGATCAGGGCGATGCCGCCCAGCCGGCGCGCCGCGCCGTCCAGCCGCTCCTCCTGGAACTGCTTCATCTGGTAGATGAAGCCCATGCCCTCCTCGCCGATGCGGTTGCGCACCGGCACCCGCACCTCGTCGAAGAAGACCTGCGCGGTGTCGGAACTCCACATGCCGAACTTCCGGATCTTCTGGATCTCCACGCCCCGGGTGCGCTTGCCGCCCTCTTTCAGCGGCACGACGATGAGCGACTTGTTCCTGTGCGGCGCGCCCTCGGCGGTGTTGCACAGCAGGCAGATCCAGTCGGCCTGGGTGCCGTTGGTGATCCACATCTTGGAGCCGGAGATCACGTAGTCGTCGCCGTCGCGCCGCGCGCGGGTCTTCAGCGACGCCACGTCCGAGCCCGCGCCCTGCTCGGACACGCCGATGGAGGCGACCAGCTCGCCCGCGATGCTGGGCGCCAGGTACTCGCTGCGCAGCGCGTCGGAGCCGAAGGCGGCCAGCGCCGGCGTCGCCATGTTGGTCTGCACGCCGATCCCCATGCCCACGCCCTGCGCGCGGGCGTAGCCGATTGCCTCGGCGGCGGCCAGCGCATAGGAGAAGTCCAGGCCCATGCCGCCGTAGGCCTCGGGCTTGGTGATGCCCAGGAAACCCAGCTGGCCCATCTTGCGGAACAGCTCGTGCGCCGGGAAGAACTCGGCGGCCTCCCATTCGTCCACGAAGGGGTCGATCTCGCTTTCGACGAAGCGGCGGATGCTGGCCATCAGCTCGCGGTGTTCGTTGGTGTAGAGCATGTCGGATCTTTTGTGCGGTCAAACGGATTCAGAAGCGGGCAACGCCGAACTGCACCGGGCGCGGCTTGCGCGCCGCGGCTTCGCGGCAGGTGGCCAGCAGGAAGGCGAGCACGGCCCGCGTGTCGCGCGGGTCGATCACGCCGTCGTCCAGCAGGTGGCCGCTGGTGTAGAAGGCGCCGGCCTGGCGCTCGAAGTTGTCGACGATCTCGGCCTTCTGCGCGGCCAGGCGCGCCTCGTCCAGCGCCACGCCCTTGCGCCCGGCCTGCTGGCGCGCCACGATGTCCATCGTGGTCGCGGCCTGCTCGCCGCCCATCACCGCGGTGCGCGCGTTGGGCCAGGAGAAGCAGAAGCGCGGCTGGAACGCACGGCCGCACATGCCGTAGTTGCCGGCGCCGAAGGAGGCGCCGCAGTGGATGGTGACGTGCGGCACCTGCGAGTTGGCCAGCGCCTGGATCATCTTGGAGCCGTGCTTGATCATGCCGGCCTCCTCCGAGGCGCGGCCGACGATGAAGCCGGTGGTGTTCTGCAGGAAGACGATCGGCGTGCCCGACTGGTTGCAGGCCTGGATGAACTGGGCGGCCTTGGTCGCGCCGGCCGGATCGATCGGCCCGTTGTTGCTGATGAAGCCGACCGGAAAGCCTTCGATGCGCCCGTGGCCGCAGACCGTGGCCAGGCCGTAGTCGGGCTTGAAGTCCATCCAGCGCGAGTCGTCCACCAGGCGCGCGATCACCTCGCGCATGTCCATGGGCTTGCGGTGCTCCAGCACCATGGCGCCGGCCAGCTCCTGCGGGTCCAGCCGCGGCGGCAGGAAGCCCTGCGCCTGCGTGGCCGCATCCCAGCCCAGCGTCGCCACGATGTCGCGCGCGATCGCGATGCCGTGCGCGTCGTCCTCGGCCAGGTATTCGGCCAGGCCGCTGACCGAGGCATGCATGTCGGCGCCGCCCAGCTCCTCGTCGGTGGCGATCTCGCCGGTGGCGGCCTTGAGCAGCGGCGGCCCGGCCAGGAAGGCCCTGGCGCGGCCGCGCACCATCACCACGTAGTCGGACAGGCCCGGCATGTAGGCGCCGCCCGCGGTGGACGAGCCGTGCACCACCGTGATCACCGGCAGCCCGGCGGCCGACAGGCGTGCCAGGTTGTAGAACATGCCGCCGCCGCGGATGAACTTCTCCACGCGGTACTTGCGCAGGTTGGCGCCGGCCGATTCCACCAGGTGCAGGAAGGGCAGCCGGTTCTGCAGCGCGATGTCCTGGCAGCGCATCAGCTTCTGGTTGCCGGCTTCGGTCAGCGCGCCCGCGTCGATGCCCGAGTCGGTCGCGACCACCATGCAGCGCACGCCGCAGACGATGCCGATGCCGGCGATCTGCGAACCGCCGGGGATGCAGCGGTCCGGGTCCGGATCGTCCATGCCGTAGCCGGCCAGGTTGGCGATCGGCAGGAAGGGGGCGCCGGGGTCCAGCAGGCGCGCCACGCGCTCGCGCGGCAAGAGGGCGCGGCGGCGGGCGAACGCGGCAGCGGCGCGGGCCGAAGCATCGGCCGCGCGCTGCTCCAGCCCGCGCAGCTGCTCGATCAGCGCCAGCATGCCCGCGCGCTGTGCCTGGAAGGCCTCGGAGGCCGGGTGGAGGCGGGTTTCGAACGGCTGCATCAGATGTCCAGTCTCTTGGCGATCAGGTCCTTCATGACCTCTTCGGCGCCGCCGCCGATCATCATGACCTTCACCTCGCGGTACAGGCGCTCCACCCGGGTGCCCCGCATGAAGCCCATGCCGCCCAGGATCTGCACCGCCTGGTCGGCGCAGAACTGGAAGGTGTTGGTGGCGAAGTTCTTGGCCATGGCGATCTGCGCGAACGGCGATTCGCCCTCGTCCAGCCGCGCGGCCAGGTCGTCCAGCATCGCCCGCGTGGCCTCGATGCGGGTGGCCATGTCCACCAGCTTGTGGCGGATCGCCTGGTGGTCCGCCAGGCGGCGGCCGAAGGTGCGGCGCTGGCGCGCCCAGTCGCCCGCATCGTGCAGGCACACCTGCGCGTAGCCGCAGGCCGCGGCCGCCAGCTGCAGCCGCTCGTGGTTGAAGTTGCGCATCAGGATCGGAAAGCCCCGGCCCTCCTCGCCGATCAGGTTGGCGGCCGGCACGCGGCAGTCGTGGAAGCCGATCTCCGCCGTGTCGCTGGCCCACCAGCCCATCTTCTTCAGCTCCGAGCGCGTCAGGCCCGGCGCGTCGCCCGGCACCAGCAGCAGCGACACGCCGCCCGCGCCCTCCCCGCCGGTGCGCACGGCCACCGTGATCCAGTCGGCGCGCATGCCCGAGGTGATGAACAGCTTGCTGCCGTTGACGACGTAGTGGTCGCCCTCGCGCCGCGCCGTGGTGGCGAGCTGCGCGACGTCCGAGCCGCCGCCCGGCTCGGTGATGGCCAGCGCGGAGATGGTCTCGCCGGCCAGGATGCCGGGCAGCACGCGCGCCTTCAGCTCCTCGCTGCCTGCCGCAGCGATCGGCGGGGCGCCGATGGTGTGCGAGAACAGGCCCGAGGCGACCCCGCCCGAGCCGCCCCAGGCGCGCTCCTGGAACAGGATCACGCGGTGGAACGAATCGCAGGGCACGCCGCCATAGGCTTCCGGAAACCCGGGCTGCAGCAGGCCGGCCTCGGCGGCCTTGCGGTACAGCTCGCGCGGAAAGCCGCCGGCTTCGTCCCACGCGTCGGCGAAGGGGGCGACTTCCTTCTCGAAGAAGCGGCGCACGCTGGCGCGGAACAGTTCGTGGTCCGCCGTGTAGTGGCGGCGATTGGGGGCTTGCAGCATCACTCTTGCAGGAAATCGGGCATGCGGTACAGCGGGAAGCCCGTGTAGGGGCGAGACTTGTCGTGGGGCGGCAGCGCCCAGGTGTGCTTGGCGTTGGGTACGCCGCCGTCCACGCGCAGCGTGGTGCCGGTGATGAAGGCGGCCGCTTCGCTGAGCAGGAAGACCACGGCCGCCGACACCTCCGGCTCGGTGCCCAGGCGCTGCAGCGGCACCTTGCGCGCGAGCTTGCGGATGCGCGCCTTGAAGTCCTCCGGATAGGTGTCCAGCCCGCTGGAGGCGATCCAGCCCGGCGCCACCGCGTTCACGCGCACGCCGGCCACCGCCCATTCGCAGGCCGCCGTCTCGGTGAAGTTCACCATGCCGGCGCGGGCCGCACCGGAGTGGCCCAGGCCGGGCATGCCGTTCCACATGTCGGCGACGGCGTTGACGATGGCGCCGCCGTGGGCCTCCATCCACTGCGTGTAGCACTCGCGCGCCACCAGGAAGCCGCCGGTCAGGTTGTTGCGCACCACCGCCTCCCAGCCCTTCTGGCTGGTGTCCTTCAGTGGCGAGGGGTACTGCCCGCCGGCGTTGTTGAACAGGCCGTCGATGCGGCCGTGGTGCGCCAGCACCTCGGCCACCGCGGCCTGCACGCGGGCCTCGTCGCGGATGTCGCAGGCGTGGCGGCTGACGCGGCGGGCGGCCGTGGCCTCGCTCCAGCCCTGCGCCTGGGCGATCTCGGCCGCGACGGCATCCAGCTTGTCCCTGGTGCGGCCCAGCAGCGCCAGGCTCGCACCCAGCGCCGCCAGCTCGTGCGCGCAGCAGCGGCCGATACCGCTGCCGCCACCGGTGACCAGCACGACCTGGCCGTCGAACTGCCCGGGGCGGAAGACGGATCGGTAGCCCACGTCAGTTGGCGGCCTTGAGGCCCATTCGCTGCATCTGCTGGCGCGAAAGCTCGTAGCGCTCCCGGGCGAAATTGGCGTAGTCCGTGCTGCCCAGGTAGGCGGTCTCCTGGTTCAGCCGCTCCAGCAGCGCCTTGGTCGACGGCGCCTCCAGCGCCTTGCGGAAGGCGTCGTGCAGCTTGCGGACCACCGGGGCCGGCATGTCCTTGGGACCGGCGATGCCGAACGGCGAGTTGGAGACCATGTCCAGGCCGACGTCCTTGAGCGTCGGCACGTCCGGCCAGCGCGGCACCCGCTTCTCGGTCCACAGCACGACCACGCGCGCCTTGCCGTCGTCCACCATGGGCCCGATGGAGCCGGCGGTGACGCCCAGGTCCACGTGGCCGCCCATCAGGGCCGCGATGATCTCGGACTCGCCCTTGTACGGGATGTGGTTCAGCTTGATGCCGGCGCGCTGGGCCATCTCCTCCATGGTGATGTGCATGGTGCCGTTCACGCCGGTGGTGCCGTAGCTGATCTGGCCCGGGCGCTTCCTGGCCTCGGCCACGATGGCGGGCCAGTCCTTGTATGGGGAGTCGGTGCGCGACGCCACGCCCAGTGCATAGCCGGAGAGGTGGATCACGTAGGTGAAGTCCTTCAGCGGGTCGAACTGCGTCTTCTGCAGGTGCGGCACGCGGAACACCGACTCCGGCAGGATCGACAGCGTGTAGCCGTCCGGGGTCGCGCGCACCAGGTGGTTGGCGCCCAGCACGCCGGCGGCGCCGGGCTTGTTGTCCACCACCACGGTCTGCCCCAGCTCGCGCCCGGCGATCTCCGCCATGTGCCGCAGCAACTGGTCGGTGGCGCCAGCCGCCGCGAAGGGCACGATCAGCGTCACGGGCCGCGTGGGGTAGTCGGATTGCGCGTGGGCGGCGAGCGCACCGAGCGCGGCGCCGGCGGCCAGGACCCGCAAGACCTGTCTTCTGATGAGGGTAGCCATGGTTGTCTCCTTGGTGTGGTTCACGGGAGTCCCGCCGTCCTCGGCCGGGACGGGCCCGATTGAACGATGGAGTGCATGCGGGTGCAATCGAGGGAAGGCGAAATGTGCACAATGTGCACATGCCCCGCAGCCCCGCCCGCTCCGCCGACGGCCCCCCCGGTGCCCAGGCGATCGGCCGTGCGGCGGCGGTGCTGGCGCAGGTCGCCCGCCACCACGTCCGCGGACTGCCGCTGCGCGAGCTGGTGGAGCTGACCGGCCTGGACCGCACCACCGCCTGGCGCATCGCCTCGGCCCTGCAGCGCGAGGCCCTGGTCCAGCGCGACGAGTCCGGGCTGTACCGGCTGGGACTGGGTGCGATGGCGATCGGCGCGGCGGCGATGGACCGCCCGCCCATGGTCGACCGCTGCCGGCCGGTGATGAAGACCCTGGCGCGGCTGTCGGGCGACAACGTGTTCCTGGTGGTGCGCCACGGCGACCACAGCCTGTGCCTGCACCTGGAGGAAGGCGCCAACAAGGTCCGTTCCTTTCCGCTCAATGTCGGCGCCACCCGCCTGCTGGGCCTGGGGGTGGGCAGCATCGCGCTGCTGGCGCGGCTGAGCGACGAGGCGGTGGCGCAGCACTACGCGCGGCATGCGGCGGAATACGGTTTGCACGAAGTCGGCCGGTCCCGGCTGCTGCGCTGGGCGGCCGCCACCCGGCAAGCCGGCTACTCGTACGCCGGTGCCGGCGGCGTGACCGGCGTCGGCCTGGGTTTTCCGCTGGAAGGCTACAGCGACGCCGCGATGAGCGTGCTGGCGCCACGGACCCGGCTGCCGCGCGTCCGGGCGGTGCAGCTGGCCGCAGCGATGCGGGAGGAATGCAGGAAGGCGGGGCTGGCGTGACGCAAGCCCCTTCCCCGGCCGGGGCACCTTCGGCTTGCGAAGGATCAGCCCCGCCGGCTCCAGCCGCGGGCATCGACTGGTCCCAGGCTCGCGCCATCCCGCACGTCAACGTCCTTGCGCGAACCCAGCCGCGATGTTGATCGACAGCCCGAGGATCGCGAGGTTGAAGAAAAAGCACAGCACCGACTGCACCATGACGGTGGCCCGCATCGGCGTCGTGCGCACCGAGACATCCGATGTCTGGACCGCCACCGCAATGGTGAGCGCGAAGTACATGAAGTCCACGTAGGAAGGCGACTGCAGCCCCTCCGGGAACTCCAGGGGCAACCGGTTCGGGGCCGCGGAGTAATAGAGGTGCGCGTAGTGGAACGTATAAAGGGCGGCGATGAGGAGCCACGAGCCCACCACGGTCAGTGCGGTCACGCCATAGACGAACGGCGCACTCTCGCCCGAGCGGTCGCCGCGGGCCAGTTCCACCACGATGGCGGCCAGGCTCAGGACCGCCGCGCCGCACATGACCACCATCAACCCGGCGCTGCTGGCGTCCTCCTGCTTGGCGATGCCGCGCACGCCTTCTGCGCTCGTGCGCAGGGCCAGCCACGCGAAGGTGGCCAGGTAAGGCCACACGCCCAGGTTCCACGCCACGAGCACCCGCGCCGTGAATGTCCAGTCGTGGGGCAGGAGGAAGAAGGCAATCGCTCCCGCGGCTGCAGCGGCGAGGAGCCGGGGACGGTGCAGCCCAGCCTGACGGAACCGGTCGACCAGGGAGATCACGCGCGGAGCCTAGCACCCACACCCGACGCTTGAAGAACGGCGTGCCGATGCGGGAGCAGCTCGGCACCCGGGGCTCAGGCGGCCTGCCCGAGCTCGGCCTTGACCGCCTTCAGTGCCTGCACGAACTCCTCCACGCTGCGCGCGCGCGGGCGGAACTTGCACCAGTGCACATAGACCGGGACGCTCGGGCTGCCCTTGAGCGGAACGGCGACCAGGCCCTGCTGGCGGCAATCCATGGCCGCGAACTCATCGACGATGGTGATGCCGATGCCTTCGGCGACGAAGGACAGCGCGGACTCGACGAAGCGCACGAACACGGCGATCTCGCGCGCGGCACCGGCCCGCTGGTAGGCCGCATCGATCAGGCGGCCATGGGGGGTGTCCTTCTCGAAGGAGATCAGGGTCTCGCCGGCGAGGTCGCGCGGCGACAGCGCGGTGCGCCCGGCCAGGCGGTGGCGCCGCGGCAGCACGCACACCAGCCGCCCGTGCGCGACCACGGTGGACGCCACCGTCGGGTCGTCCATGTCGGCGATCGACGCCACGCAGGCGCCGCGATCGAACCAGAGGTAGTCGCGGATGTCCTTCTGGGCCAGGAAGTCGCAGTAGTAGACGCGCTCGCTCTGCCGGTCGCGCAGCCGGCGCAGGGCCCGCGGCACGAGCTTCACGCCGACGCTGGGCGTGGTGCCGAAGCGGAAGACGCCGGCGTCGCCGCGCACCACCGCCTGGATGCTGTCGACCAGCTTGTCGAACTGCCCGTAGACACGCTCGACTTCCTCGAAGATCTGCCGCGCCTCGGTGGTCGGCAGCAGGCGGCCGCCGATGCGCTCGAACAGCCGCACGCCGAGCTGGCTCTCGAACCGGCTCAAGGTGACGCTGAGCCCCGGCTGCGCCACGTGCAGCTGCCTGGCGGCAGCGGTGATCGAGCCGGTGATCATCACGGTGCGGAACACCTCGATCTGGCGCTCGGTGAGCCGGGGACGGGGCGTCGGCGGGCGGGACTCCATAAACATGGATTATGGAGGACCGACGAGAATGTATTTGCGGGGCCGCCCGGTGCTGGCCGACACTGCCGCCCCATGATCAGAGGCACGACCCAACTCGTCGCGATCATCGGCTCGCCGATCGCGCAGGTGAAATCGCCGGAGAACTTCAACGCCTGGTTCGACGCTGCCGGCGCGGACCTGGCGATGGTGCCGATGGACGTGCGGGCGGGCGAGCTCGACGCCTGCCTTGCCCTGCTGCGCGGCTGGCAGAACCTGCGCGGCTGCGTGGTCACCGTCCCCTATAAACAGGCGTTTGCCACGCGCGTGGACGCGCTCAGCCGACGCGCCGCCGCGCTCGGCGCCGTCAACGTGGTGCGGCGCGAAGCCGATGGCCGCCTGGTGGCCGACATGGTGGACGGGCTCGGCTTCCTGGGCGCCGCCCAGGCCCACGGGTTCGCACCGGCCGGCGCCCGCGCCGTGGTGGTCGGCGCCGGCGGGGTGGGCAGCGCGATCGCCTATGCGCTGTGCGAAGCCGGTGTCGGCAGCCTCGCCCTGCTCGACGTCGACGCCGGCCGCCAGGCCCGGCTCGCGGCGGTGCTGCGCAACGGTTTTCCCGAGGTGGACCTGCAGCTCGAGTGCGCCAGTCTCGCAGGCGTCGACCTGCTGGTGAACGCCACGCCGGTCGGCATGGGCGACACCGGCGCACTGCCGCTCGACCCCGCGCTGCTGCAGACCCTGGGAGCCACCGCACACGTGGCGGACGTCGTCACCTCGCCCGTGGTCACGCCGTTGCTGGAGCTGGCACGCACCAGGGGGTGCACCGTGCAGACCGGCCCCGAGATGGCCAAGGCGCAGCTGGGCCACCTCGGCGTGGCCATGGGCGTGATGCCGGAGTCGCACGCATGACCCCGCGGGCGCGGGAACGCTACGACGTGGTGGTGGTGGGCGGCGGCGCCGGCGGCACCGCGGCCGCGGTGGCAGCCGCCCGCAGCGGTGCACGCACGCTGCTGATCGAACGCTATGGCTTTCTCGGCGGCGCGGCGACCAATTCCCAGGTGCTGGCCTACTGCGGCTTCTACCTCAGTGGCGAGCAGCCGGTGCAGGCCGTGCACGGGATCGGGGGCGAGCTGCTGGGACAGTTGCGCCAGCTGGGCGTCGCGACCGACCCGGTGCGCTCGCGCGGCGGGCGCTGGATCGTGATGCTGGAGTCCGAACCGCTGAAGCTGGCCTTCGACCGGCTGGTGCTCGCCAGCAGGGTGGAGCTTTCGCTGCACACGCTGCTGGTCGGCGCGACCGTGAGCGGCAACCGGATCGAGGCGCTCACGCTGGCCGACCACCGCGGCCTGCGCGAGGTGGAAGCGGCCAGCTTCGTGGACGCGAGCGGCGAGGCGGACCTGTGCGCCCGCGCCGGCGTGCCGTTCACGCAGCCCGGCGGACCCGGCGCCCAGCTGCAGCCGGGCTCGCTGCCGGTGCGCCTGGGCGGCGTGCCGCCGGACGTGGAACCCGACCGCGCCCGGCTCGCCGAGCTCGTGCGCGAGCACAACGCGCGTTCGCCCTGGAAGATCGAGCGCGCCGACGGCGGCGTGCTGCTGCGCCTGCCGCAGTCGCGCGACTTCTGGTGGATGGCGGTGGACCTGGTCACCGACGGCATCTCCGCGGCCGACCAGACCCGCGCCGAGACCGCCGCGCGCGAGGCCGCCCATGCCAGCCTGGGCATGATCCGGCAGTTGCCGGGGTTCGAGCACGCCTACCTGCTCGCGAGCGGCCCGCAGCTGGGCATCCGCGAGAGCCGGCGGCCGCGCTCGCGCGGCGACATGGGCGCCGACGACGGGCTGGCCGGACGGCAGCGCGCCGACGGCGTCGGCCGCGCCGCCTGGCCCCTGGAAATCCACGAGGCGCCCGGTAGGGTGCGCTTCATGGCGCTGGGCGGCGCAGGCTTCTTCGACCTCGCGCCGAGCGCCCTGCGGGCCGACGCCATCGACAACCTGTACCTCGCCGGCCGCGTGATCGGCTGCGACCCGCAGCTGTATGGCTCGCTGCGGGTGATGGGCACGGCGTTCGCGAGCGGCCATGCCGCCGGCGCCGCCGCCGCCCTGCTGGCGCAAGGGCGCCAGGACGACCCGGGCGAACTGCGCCGCGTCCTCGCCGCGCAAGGCGCCCTCCTCTGATTCGAAACCACGACAACGACATGACGACTGCAAGCTCTGCGCACGGCGACGACGGCTTCGACCTGGTGGTCCTGGGAAGCGGGGCTGCGGGGCTGGCCGCCGCCGTGACCGCCGCTCGCCGCGGACTGCGCACCCTGGTCATCGAGAAGGCCGCCAGCTTCGGCGGCGCTTCCGCCATTTCCGGCGGCGCCATCTGGATCCCCGGCAACGACGCCGCGGTAGCGCAAGGCCTGGACAGCTCGCTCGATCGCGCCCGCACCTACCTGCGCAACGTCATCGGCCCGGGCTACCGCCCCGAGCTGGTCGACGCCTACCTCGAGCGGGGGGCTGAGGCGCTGCGCTTCCTGGAGGCGCACTCGGAACTGGCATTCCGGGTGCGCCCGGTGTCGCCCGACTACCACCCCGAGCGCGAGGGGGCCTCCAACGGCGGCCGCACGCTGGAAGTGCTGGAGTACGACGGCCGGCGCCTGGGCGATCGGTTCCGCCACCTGCGCCGGCCGCCCGAGGGAATGATGGTGTTCGGCGGGATGATGGTGAACCGCGTGGACATCCAGCATTTCCTGAATGCGAGCCGATCGCCGCGCTCGGCCTGGCACTGCGCGAAGCTGCTGCTGCGGCACGGCCGCGATCGCCTGCAGCACCCGCGCGGCACGCGCCTGACCACCGGCAACGCCCTGGTGGCGCGGCTGGCCACGACGGCGTTCGAACTGGGCGTGCCGCTGTGGCTGCAAACCGAGGTCACCGGCCTGCTGGCCGAAGGCGGCAAGGTGCGCGGCGTGCAGTACGTGCGCCATGGCCGCGCCGGCGAGATCCGCGCGCGCGCCGGGGTCATCCTGGCCACCGGCGGCTACGGCGCCGGCGCACAGGCCGAGCAGGACCTGCCGGCGACCGGCCAGCCGCACTTCACGATGTCACCCGGCAGCGCCACCGGCGACGGCCTGGCGCTCGGCCAGTCCATCGGTGCGGCCGCCGGCGCCGGCCTGGCCTCCAACTTCTTCTGGGCGCCGGTGTCGGTGCTGCAGCGCGCCGACGGAACGACCGAGAAGTTCCCGCACCTGGTGACCGACCGCGCCAAGCCGGGGATCATCGCCATCAACCGGCTGGGGAAGCGCTTCGTGAATGAAGCCGACTCCTACCACCGCTTCGTCCAGGCCATGCACCGCGAGCCCCGCGACAACGTGCCCTGCCACCTGGTCTGCGACGCCGCGACGCTGAAGGCCTACGGCCTCGGGCTGGCCCGGCCGGGGCCGTCCAGCCAGGCGGAACTGCTGGAGCAAGGCTACCTGCTGCGCGCCGACACGCTCGCCGGACTCGCCGCGCGCCTCGGCGTGCCGCCCGCGACGCTGGAGGCCGAGGTCGCGCGCTACAACAAGGACGCCGAAGCCGGCGTGGACGCGGCGTTCGGCAAGGGGACGTCTTCCTATAACCAGTCGATGGGCGATCCGAACCATCGCCCGAACCCCTGCCTCGCCCCGCTGCGCCACGGACCGTTCTACGCCGTGACGCTGTATCCGGGCGACCTCGGGTCGGCCCGCGGCCTGCTCACCGACGCCAGCGCGGCGGTGCTTGCCGCCGACGGCCAGCCGATCGACGGCCTGTACGCCGTCGGCAACGACATGAATTCCGTGATGGACGGCAGCTACCCGGGGCCGGGCATCACGCTGGGCCCGGCCCTGACCTTCGGCTACATCGCCGCGGCGCACGCCGCCGAGCGGGCCACGAACCCGCGCCGAACCATTTGATCTCCATCGCATCCAAGGAACGCCCATGATCTACGAACTACGCACCTACACCCTGCGGCCGACGCGCCAGGCCGACTGGCTGCGCCTGTACCAGGCCGAGGCGCTGCCCGTGCAGCTGGAACACCTCGGCCAGCTGGTCGGCTTCTTCACCACCGATGTCGGCACCGTCAACCAGGTGGTCCACCTGTGGGCCTTCGCCAGCGCCGACGATCGCGACGAGCGCCGCGCCCGCATGGCGGCCGACCCGCGCTGGCAGGAATTCGGCCGCAAGAACAAGGAGCTGGACGCCGTCGTCCATCTCGAGTCGCGCCTGATGCGCGGCACCGAGTTTTCGCCGCTGCGCTGAGCGCCGCGGCCGCACCCTTCGAAGGAAAGAATCACCATGCAACGTCGTCATTTCCTCCAGGCCGCCGGCGCGCTGGGCGCCGCCTCCGTGGGCCTGCCCGCGCTTGCGCAGGCCTGGCCCGCGCGCCCCGTCAGGATGGTCGTCACCTTCCCGGCCGGCAGCTCGCCGGACGTGGTGGCCCGCCTGCTGACCGAGCCGCTGTCCAAGGTGCTGGGGCAACCGGTGGTGGTGGAGAACAAGCCCGGCGCCGGCGGCAGCCTGGGCACTGGCTTCGTGGCCCGCTCGGAAGCGGACAGCCACACCTTCCTGTTCACCACGCAGGGGCCGCTGGTCACCACGCCGCTGCTGACGCCCAACCTCAACCACGACCCGGCGCGCGACCTGGCACCGGTGACGCACGTGGCGACGTCCCCGAACGTGCTGGTCGCCAGCCCCCGGCTCGGCGCGAAGAGCGTCGCGGACTTCGTGCGCATCGCGCGCGAGAAGAAGGGCGCCCTGAACTACGGCAGCATCGGCAACGGCAGCGCGACCCACCTGGCGATGGAGTTGCTGAAGTCGCGCGCCGGCGTCGACGCCCTGCACGTGCCCTACCAGGGCCTGCCGCAGGTCATGAACGCCATCCTGGCCGGCGAACTCGACGTGGCGTTCACGGTGCCCAGCGTCGCCATGCCCCACGTGCAGGCCGGCAAGCTGCAGGTCCTGGGCGTGTCCACCCTGCAGCGCACCACCGCGCTCCCCGACCTGCCGACCATCGCCGAGCAGGGCTATGCCGGCTTCGAGGCGATCTCCTGGCACGCCGTGCTGGCACCGGCCAAGACGCCCGCGGCGGTCATCACCCGCGTCAACCAGGAACTGGTCAAGATCATCCGCTCCGAGGCCGTGGCCGGCAGGCTGCAGCAGCAGTACTTCGCGGCGGTCGGCTCCTCGCCCGCCGAGCTGGCCGCGCTGATGGACCGCGAGCGCCAGGTGTGGGGGCAGGTGATGCGCACCGCCAAGGTCACGTCCGAATGAACCCCGGCGCGGTGCACCGGCGGCACCGCGCCAGCGCAAGGAAAGGCACGCCTTGCGCGTGCCCGACCCATTGCTGGGGCTCCAAGCCCCAGCGCATCGCGATTTCGGCAGCGCACCTGGCCCGCGGGTCGCTGCCGCTCAGATCCGGTAGGCGCGTCGGCTTTCGGGCGAGACCAGGTCGTGGTACTGGGGGTGCTTGCGCAGGAAGCCCGCGATGAACGGGCAGGCCGGCATCGCCAGCAGTGAGCGGCGGCGCACCTCGTCCAGGGCGTAGCGCGCGATCGCCGAACCGATGCCGCGGCCCTCGAAGGCCTGCAGCACTTCCGTATGCGTGAAGAGCACGCCGGTCTTCAGCAGGTTGTACTCGGCGAAGGCAGCCAGCTCGCCGCCGACGTGCAGTTCGAAGCGATGCCCTTCCCGGTTGTCCGAGAACTGGAAAGCATCGCCCGCCGTTGCATCTTCCATGGGGGCCTCCATGCGCATGCGTGCGCGGTGGCCAGTATGCGCGCGGCGCAGGGCCGGGCCCGCGTCGCGGCGGGTGACGGCAGCAGGGACAGAGCTGCGCCTCCTTCGTCGGGCGACCCGCCTGACGCTGCTGCCGCGGCCCTTTCGCGATCCCTCTACTGCTGCGGCACGTTCGCTACCTTCACCAGGTCTGCCACCAGCTTCTGGTCGGCCGCCAGCTTGGCCCGGAACGCATCGCCGGCGGTGAAGGCGGGCGTGATGCCCGACTGCATCAGCTTGCTCGCGACCTCTTGCTGCACGAGGGCGGACTGCAGCGTCGCGGCGACCCGATCCACCACGTCCTTCGGCGTGGCCGCCGGCGCGAACACGCCGAGCCAGGCCGGGAAGTCCAGCCCCGGGAAGCCGGCCTCGATCGCGGTGGGCACGCCGGGCAGCAGCGGGGTGCGCTCGGGGGTCAGCACGGCCAACGCCTTGAGCTTGCCTGCGCGTACCTGCGGCGAGGCGTTCGAGATGGAATCGAACATTGCCTGCACTTGTCCGCCCAGCAGGTCGGTGGATGCGGGCACCGCACCCTTGTAGGGCACGTGCAGCAGCTGGGTGCTCGTCTTGTGGGCGAACAGCTCGCCGGAGAGGTGCAGGATGGTGCCCGGGCCGGACGAGGCATAGCTCACCTTGCCCGGGTTTGCCTTGACGAACTGCACGAACTCGGCCAGCGTGTTCACCGGCACCGAAGGATGCACGACGATCACGGTCGGGCCGTAGCCGATCATCGCCACCGGCACGAAGTCCTTGGTCGCGTCGTAAGGCAGCTGCCGGCGCAGCGCCGGCGCGATGACGTGGGTGGACGAAGACGTGACCAGCAGCGTGTAGCCGTCGGCCGGCGCGCGCGCCACTTCGCCGGCGCCGATGGTGCCGCCGGCGCCCGACTTGTAGTCGACGATGACGGTCTGCTTCAGGCCGCCTTCGAGGGCCTGCGCCACGCTGCGCGAGACCACGTCCACCGGCGAGCCGGGCGGAAACGGATTGATGATCTTGATGGTGCGGGCCGGCCAGGCCTGGGCCCGGGCGGCAAGCGGTGCCAGACCCAGGGCGAGCAGCGCGGCGGTAGCGGAACGGCGATCCATATCTTGTCTCCTTGGAGGTTGGTTACTGTCAGGCGTCCAGCAGGATGCGGCCGCCACGGGTGAGCGTCTGGCCATCGACGGAAATTTCCGGGTGGCGGATCACGCCTTCGAGGCGCAGCTTGGCGTGGCAGGTGCCGCCCAGCACGATGGTGTCGCCCACGCCGATGTGCGACGTGGCGTACATCTTCTTGTCGGTGCGCATGGAGCCTGTGGGCGTCACGTTCCTGTTCAGGCCGATCGAAACCTCGGCCGGGCAGTTGTAGCTGGCCGGATCGTTGGCCTGCTCCAGGATCTTGCGCCAGGCCTGCGCCTGGGCCCCGCCTTCGATGTCGGTCACCATGCCCTTCTTGATGGTCAGGATGATCGGCTCCTTGAGCAGGCCCACCGAGTGGGCCGTGAGGTCGAACACCACCCGCCCTTCGCCCGTGCCTTCCACCGGGCAGACGTGCGCCTCGCCATCGGGGAAGGCGCAGCCGCCGCCCTTGCCGGGGTGCAGCGCCAGCGGCATGCCAGCGATCGAGCGGCCGGGGCGGCCCACGATGCTGGCGGTGAGGTCCGTCCCGTTGGGGCAGGTCACGCGCACCTGGCTGCCTTCGGTATAGACCTGGGCGATCTTCAGCCCGAGGCGGTTCATGGCCTCGTAGTCGGCCCAGGCGGGGCCGCCCGGAGCGAGCATGGCGACGGTGAGTTCTTCCATCAGGATGAACTTCTTGTTGGCATCGACCAGGTCGTCGGTGATGCGCGCGTGCGCCATCGCCGTGCTGGTGAGGTAGACGACGAGGTCGACCTCCGGATCGCGCGCCGCGTGCACGACCGGGCTGGCAGGGTTGGCCGCGTGGTGCGCGCGCGGCGTCATCACCGTGACCACCGGCTCCATGTCGAGGCAGTTGGCGGCAGTGGCCAGGCCTTGCCACAGCAGCGGGTCCATCCCGGTGTCGGTGATGATGAGAACCTTGTCGCCGGCCTTGGCGTTGAGCTTCAGCGGTGTCTGGAATACCTTGGCGATCTCGATCAGTTTCTGGGACATGGAGAATCTTCGGTTGGTCGGGAATCAGGCGCGGTCGCGCGTGCGGTCGTATTCTTCGCGCGGGCCGGTGGCGCCCACGTGCAGCCCGCTGTCGATGATCACGTGGGTGCCGGTGCAGGCACTGCTCATGGGCGAGCAGAAGAACAGGATCGGCGCCGCCACTTCCTCGGGCTGCACCCAGCGGCCGAGCGGCAGCTCGCGCGGCACGCGCTCCAGTGTCTCCACGCTGATCTTGGCTTTCATCTGCGGCGTGAGCACCGGGCCCGGCAGCACGGCATTCACCCGGATGTTGTCGCGCCCGAGTTCGTACGCAGCATGACGGGTGAGGCCGATCACGCCGGCTTTGGCCGCCGTGTAGCTCACGCCGTTGTTCATCGACATGCGCAGGCCGGCGAGCGATCCGACGGTGACGATCGCGCCGCCGCCGCGCCGGCGCAGCGCCGGGGCGCCCGCCTTGATGGCGTTGAAGGGGCCGGTCAGGTTCAGGTCGATGACGGCGTGCCAATCTTCGATCGACAGGGTCGACAGGGTCTGGCGGGTGCCGCCGCCGGCGACGCTGACGACGTAGTCGAGGCCGCCGAGTTCGCGCTCGGTGCGCTCCACGGCGGCCGCAAAGGCCTCGAGGTCGCGCACGTCCATGGTGCCGGCGATCGCCGTGGCGCCGTCGCGCCGCAGTTCCGCTGCGACGCGCTCGGCGCCGTCGCCGTCACGGTCGAACAAGGCGACCGCGACGCCTTGTTGCGCGAACAGCCGCGCGGTGGCCGAGCCGATGCCGCCGGCGCCGCCGGTGATGAGGGCGGCCTTGCCCTCGAGTCCGATATTCATGTGTTGCCTGGAAGTGATGAGGAGGCGGCGCGCCAGCGCACCTGCACGCCGGCGTCGTCTTCGTAAGGGCGGATCAGTTCGCTGTAGTCGGCTTCGGGGCCGACGCGTGCGGCAGCCTGCGACCAGCCCGCGAAGGCAGCTTGCGCCATCCCGGCAGGCAGCCCGCGCGCGCCGGCTTCGTCGATGAACAGCGAGAGATCCTTGAGCATCAGCCCGAGCGGTCCACCGTAGTCGAAGGTGCCGGGCAGGATGGACTTTGGAAACTTGTCGAGGGTGGCGGCGTTGCGGCCCGACCCGGCATTGATGGCCGCCACCAGGGTGCCGGCATCGAGCCCGGCCTGCACGCCCAGCACGACGCCTTCGCACGAGGCGACCATGGCCGCCGCCGAAATCGCGTTGTTCACCAGCTTGCACACCTGCGCCAGACCCGGCCGGTCGCCGACGTCGAACTGCTTGCCGGCCAGTGCCTGCAACTGCGGGCGTACCGTCGCCACGTGTTCGGCCGCACCCGCGTGCATGACGGAGAGCGTTCCGGCCTCGGCGCCCTTCGGTCCGCCGCTGACCGGAGCGTCCACCAGGGCGATGCCGCGGGTCGCCAGCATGGCGGCCATGTCGCGGACGGAGGCCGGGCCGACGGTGGAGGTCTCGACCACGACACGCACGGCGCTGCCGGTCGCCAGCTCCTTGGCCACCGCCTGCGCCGCCTCCACCGAAGGCAGGCAGAGGAACACGGTCCCGGCGCGGTCGGCCACATCGCGGGCCGATGCGCCTACGGTGGCGCCCAAGGCCTGGAAGCTGGCGCAGGCCGCAGCCGAGAGGTCGTGCACCACCAGCGGGAATCCTGCGGCGGCCAACCGGCGCGCGAGCGCGCCGCCCATGTGGCCGAGTCCGATGAAGCCGGTGGTCTGCATGGAACGCAGGTTAGCGGCCAAGTCGGCGACGGGGAAGATAGAAGAGTCCACATGGCGGAACGCTCAAGACCCGCACCGAGACTGGCTCAGGCGGGCGCCGCCAGTTGCAGGCGCGCCTCGATCTGCGCCTTGCTGGCGCGCAACAGGTTCGCCAGCAGGTCCAGGCGCTTCTCGATGCGAAAGCGCAAGGCGCAGATCGAGATCCCCATGATCGGCGTGCCGTAGGCGTTCTGCACCGCAATGCCGATCGACATGATCTCGGGCGCCTCGCCCGGCGCATTGACGGCGTAGCCCGCCTGACGCGCCTGTCGCACCATGCCCTTCAGCGCATCGACGTCCGGCTCGCCCGCCGCGCGCAACCGCGCCGCGTTGGCGTCGAGGATCCGGCCGGCGGATTCGGGCGGCATGGCCGCCAGCATGGCGATGCTGCCGGCCCCGCTGCCCATCGGGCGGCGACGGCCGACCTCCAGCATGAAGGCCTTGACCGGGTAACTGCCTTCGCGGCGGTCGAGGCAGACGCCGTCGAGGCCGCTGCCGATGATGGCGAAGACCGTGTCACCGCTGCCTTCGGCCACCGCGGCCAGGGCATCGCTGCTCACGCCATACAGCGCCAGCGGCGGCTGGGCCACCAGCCCGAGCTCGTAGACCAGCGGGCCCAGCAGGTAGCCGCGGGTGGCGGGGTTCTGGCGGACCAGTCCTTCCTCGACCAGCCGCCGCAGGATGCGGTGGGCGGTGGGGCGCTCCAGCTCCAGTGCTCGCGCGAGTTCGGCCAGGCCGATCTCGCGGCGCGCGCTGCCGGCGATCGCGCGCAGCAGGGCGGCCGCGCGCGCCACCGCCTGGGTGCCCGAGGCACCGCCGGCGGCCCGTGGGGGAAGGAACTTGTTGAGCGCATCCATGGTCCACATTCTGGACTACACGTGCTCACTGCCACGTGATCGAGAACGGCTGCTTCTGGACCCTTGGCAGACGTGTCTCGTGCGTCTGCTTTCCGAGGCTCGAAGTCACCTGCAACGGCCCGCACCGGACGGAAGCGCCTACTTGGATATCCTGGCCGCCGCCGCCTTCAGGGCCTGCGCGAAATCCGCGGCCGCCGGCTTCGCCACCGCTCCCCTGCGCGACACCAGGAAGAGGTCGAGGTGCGCCGCGGGTTCGACCAGCATGGCCACGCTCAGCCCGTGGCGAAGGCACTCGTCCAGCACGAACGAAGGAACGATGGCATGCCCGTGCCCGGCCTGCACCATGCCGATCAGCGTTCCGATCAGGTTCATGCGCGGGCGCTCCTGTGGCTCGCTGCCCAGCCGCACCAGGTGCTTCTCGATCAGCGCCTGGATCGGGTTGTCCGTGGGCAGGCTCACCAAGGGCAGGCCCTTGAGGCTGCTCCAAGGCCGGCTGTGCCCCAGGCCGGGGGGCTGCGTGCCGGGCGGACTGATCCGCATCAGGCGGAAGCGACACAGTGGCTCGCGCAGCAGGCCCGCGGCCGGCTTGATGAAAAAGCCCAGCCCGATGTCCGCCTCTTCCTCGAGCACCCGCCGGCGCACCATGTTCACGTCCACGTCGGCCAGGTGCACGCGCACGTGGGGATGGGTGTCTGTGAACGCGCGCACCACGCCCGGCAGCAGCGTCGACGCCACCATCGGGGTGGCCGCCACGTCGAGGCGCGACCGTACGGCGGCCTGGGCGCCACCGATCACGGCCTGCAGGGTGCGCAGCTCGCCGACGATGCGCTCGGCCACGGACTGCAGACGCCGGCCCGCCTCGGTGAGCGTCACCGAGCGGGTGGTGCGCTCGAAGAGCCGCGCCCCCACCTGCTCCTCCAGTTCCTTGACCAGCATGCTCACGCCCGAGGGCGACATCGGGATGGCTTCGGCGGCCTTGGCAAAGCTCTGCAACCGGCAAATTTCGAGGAATGTGAGCAGCTGGCGGCTGCTCACATTCATCAGCTTTCCTGAAGAATTCATCAAAATGTTCCGTTTGATTCAGATCAAGGAACCGCTTCCAATTGTGTAGTAGCGCGGCGCGGGAGCGCCGGACGCACCAGCCTGGGAGAAAGATGAATACGGACAGGAAAGAAGCCGGCCCGCAGGAGGCCGGCGTTGTGATCGTCGGCGGTGGGCCTGTCGGCCTGGGCCTCGCCATCGAGCTGGGCCAGCGCGGCATCCGCTGCACGGTGGTGGAGCGCTACCCGCAGCCGCAGCCCATCCCCAAGGGGCAGAACCTGACCCAGCGCACCATGGAGCACTTCCACTTCTGGGGCGCCGAGCAGGAGTTGCGCGCCGCGCGCACCATCCCGCCGGAGTACGGCATCGGCGGCCTCACCGCCTACGGCACGTTGCTGGGCCCCTACCACTACGACTGGCTGCAGCGCGACCTGGTCAAGCCCTTCTACTACACCGCCAACGAGCGCCTGCCGCAATACGCCACCGAGGCGGTGCTGCGCGCCCGCGCGGCGCAGCTGCCCAGCGTCGAAACGCTGTACGGCTGGAACGCCGAGAGCGTGGCGCAGGACGCCGACGGCGTGACGGTGACCCTCCACGAGCGCAAGGGCGAGGGCCGCCGCACGCTGCGCGCGGCCTATGCGGTGGGCTGCGATGGCGCCCGCTCCGGCGTGCGCGAGCAGGCCGGCATGACCCAGACCCGTACCGACCACGACCGCGTGATGGTGCTGCTGGTGTTCAAGTCGCGCCAGTTGCACCAGCTGCTGCAGCGCTACCCCGGCAAGAGCTACTACAACGTGCTGCAGCCTGAACTCCAGGGCTACTGGAAGTTCCTGGGCCGGGTGGACCTGGGCAGTACCTGGTTCTTCCACGCGCCGGTGCCGGCCGGCACCACGGCCGACAACTTTGACTTCAAGCACTTCCTGAACGAGGCGGTGGGGGCGGACTTCGAGGTGGAGTTCGAGCACATCGGCTTCTGGGACCTGCGCTTCGCGATTGCCGACAGCTACCGCAAAGGACGCGTGTTCATAGCCGGCGACGCCGCGCACAGCCATCCGCCCTATGGCGGCTACGGCGTCAACTCCGGGCTTGAGGATGCGCGCAACCTGGGCTGGAAGCTGGCCGCCACGTTGCAGGGCTGGGGCGGCGACGCCCTGCTGGACTCGTACGACGCCGAGCGGCGGCCGGTGTTCGCCAGCACCATCCACGACTTCATCGCCAAGGCGATCGCCGACGACAGGCAATTCCTGGAGGCGCACGACCCGGCGCGCGACAAGGCCGGCTTCGAGGCCGCCTGGCAGGCGCGCGCCCAGGGCGCGGTGGGCGAGGTGCATGCCTTCGAGCCGCACTACGAGGGCTCGCCGGTGGTGTGGCCGGGCGCCGGCACGGGCCGCGCCTGCAGCGCCAGGGGCGCGCACAAGTTCGAAGCGCGCGCCGGCCACCACATCGCCCCGGCAACGCTGGCCGACGGCCGCAACGTGTTCGAGGCCTTCGGCCCCGGCTTCACGCTGCTGGCACTGGGCGCGGATGCGGCCGGCGTGCAGGCCTTTCGCGATGCGGCGGCGGCGCTGGGGCTGCCGCTGCAGGTGGTGCAGGATCCGGCCCCTGGCGAAGCCGCGCGCTACGCCGCACGCTGGGTGCTGGTGCGGCCGGACCAGTTCGTGGCCTGGGCCGCGGCAGATGCCGCCATCACCCCCGACAGCGCGCGCCGCGTGCTGGCGCTGGCCCAGGGCCGCGCGCCCGAAAGCCCCCTCTTCCCGAACGACACAGGAGACGCATGATGCACAAGAACCCCGCTTCCCTCCCCCGCCGCACCGCGCTGCAGCTGGCCGCCGCTCTCGGCGCTGCCTCGCTGCTGGGCGGGCTGGCGCCGGCCTTCGCGCAGGACAGGTTCCCCACCGGCGCGGTGAAGATCGTGGTGCCCTTCGGCCCGGCCACCGGCCCGGACATCCTGGGCCGCACCATCGGCCAGAAGCTCTCGGAAAAGTGGGGCCAGCCGCTGGTGGTGGAGAACAAGAGCGGCGCCAGCTCCATGATCGGCACCAAGTTCGTGGCCGCTTCGGCGCCCGACGGCCACACGCTGCTGGTGACGGCCAACACGCTGATCCTCAACAAGGCGCTCAAGCCCAACGCCGACTACGACCCGATCAACGACATCGTGGCAGTGGCGCCGCTGGCCATCGGGCGCCTGACACTGGTGGCGCACCCCAGCCTGGGTGTCAAGAGCGTGCAGGAGCTGATCGCCATGGCCAAGGCCAAGCCGGGCGCGATCGACTATGCCTCGCCCGCCAACGGCACACCGCACCACCTGGCGATGGAGCTGTTCAAGCAAGGCACGGGCGTGGACCTCACGCACATCCCTTACACCAGCACGCCGGCGGCGGTGAAGGACGTGCTGGGCGGCCAGGTCAAGCTGATGTTCCTGCCCATCCACGTGGCACTGCCGCACGTGCAGGCCGGCAAGCTGGTGATGCTGGCCTCCGGCGGCAAGCAGCGCGCCGAGACCACACCCGACGTGCCCTCGGTGGCCGAAGCCAGCGGCGTGAAGGACTTCGACGCCGACATCTGGTACGGCATGTACGCGCCGGCCGGCACGCCCCCGGCGCTGGTGAACCGCCTGAACGCGGAGGTGAACGCGCTGCTGGGCTCGCCGGAGCTCAAGGCGATGTTCGAGAGGCAGGGCCTGAGCCCGCTCACCGGCACGCCGCAAGACCTGGCCAAGCTCACGCGCGACGACCTGGCGCGCTGGAACAAGGTGGTGAAGGCCGCGGGCATCAAGGCGGACTGAGACATGCAGCATCCCCTGGAGATCCACCGCCTCGTGACCGAGGACGAAGTCACGATCCAGATCGCCTGGATGCCGCCGCGCGACCCGGCCGCGCCGGTACTGCTGGCCACCCACGGCGTGGGCAACACCTTCACGCTGTCGGGCCTGTGGCGGGCGCTGCAGCTGCTGGCCGCGCGCGGCTGGGGCGTGGCCATGATCAACAACCGCGGCCACGACTGGGTGGCCATGAACCCGGGCGACCGCCGCTGGATCGGTGCGGCCTACGAAACGGTGGAGGAAAGCCGCTTCGACTTCCAGGCCGGCCAGCGCTGGCTGCGCGAGCGCGGGCACCGCCGCATCGTGATCGCGGGGCACAGCCTGGGCGGGCTGAAGGCCGCCTACACGCAGGCGCACTTTCCCGGCGAGGACGTGGTGGCGCTGGCGATGTTCTCGTCGCCGCGCCTGCCGGACGACAAGGTGTGGGACTGGCCGGCGCACCAGCAGTTGCTGGCGCGCTGCCGCGAGATGGTGGCGCAGGGCCGGGGCGAAGAGCTGATGCACGTCGACATGCCGACCAACACGCCGGCCATGAAGGGCCTGATGTGCTACCGGACCTACATCAACAAGTACGGGCCGGAGGCGGCGACGACGACGCTCGCGTTCGCCGACAAGATCCGCGTGCCGACCTTCCTCCTGGCCGGCGAGCTGGAAAAGCCGCAGCTGTCCTTCTCCATCGACATGGAAGAGGCGCTGGTGAATGCGCCGTCGGTCCAGCGCGTGATGGTGAGGGGCTGCGACCACATCTACACCGACCGGCACCAGCAGGTGGCGGACGCGGCGCACGAGTGGCTGGTCAAGCAGGGATAGATCCTCGGCTCACTTCTTCCGCCCTGAGCCAGTCGTGTTCAGGGCTGCTTCTGGCCGAAAGCGGCCTAGCTTGCGATCCGGTTTGGTGGCAATTCGACCCCTGCCCCGGAAACCCGTGCGCCCACCCTCTGGGTGTTGAGAGCGTGCGAGATCGGCCAGCATCGATTCCAGGAGAGATCGATGTGGTACGGTCGCCGCTTCGATCTGCGCATTGGCATTCACGCGCAGCGGGCAGAGACCTCGGTAGCCCTCTAATTCCTTAAAGGCGCACAGATGAAATTTCGCAAAGTGATTCCCGCCGCTAGGGGCGGCGAATCCGCCCGCTTCAGCGACGGCATCCTGGCCGGCAGCACCCTCTACGTGGCCGCCCAGATCGGCGTCGACGCGAACGGGGTGGCCTCGCCCGACGTGGCGCAGCAATGCCGCCAGACCTGGTCCAATATGGAAGCAGTCCTATCGGAGGCGGGCATGGGCATCGAGAACATCGTTAAGACCACGGTATTCCTGACTGACCGGGCCGACTTCCCGACCTACGCTGCAGTGCGCGACGAAGTGCTCAAGGGCCACAAGCCCGCAACCACCCTCGTCTACGTGTCCGGCCTGTTCAAGCCGGAACTGAAGGTGGAAATCGAGGCGATCGCCGTGAATGATGGAGTGTGAAGTCGCCTGCGCCACATCGACGCAAGCCAACAATGGCTGCTTGGGGTCGGGACCGGCCCTTGAATGACGCGCATCGTGAGTCTCTCTCAAAGGAGCTCACATGCGCACCGCAGCACAATCGCAGCACAACGCCTGGAACAAGGGTCGTCTTCTGGGCCAGAAGCCGCCACTGAAGCCAAAGGAGATCTGGTCCATCCGGACCCGTCTCCAGCTGTCAACCCAAACGCGTGACTTGGCTTTGTTCAACCTGGCGTTGGACGGCAAGCTACGAGGCTGTGACCTCACCGGCTTGCGCGTGCGGGAGGTCTTTTTGGGAGACATCCCCGCTTCTCGCGCGATCGTCATGCAGCGCAAGACGCAGCGCCCAGTGCAGTTCGAGATCACTGAGCCCACGCGCGACGCTTTGGCCGCATGGGTTTTGCGTCGGCAGCTGCGCCCTGGAGACTACCTCTTCCCAGGGCGGGGATCCGGGGCTCACCTATCCCTGCAAGTGGATGACGCGCTCGAAATTTCGGAACAGGTCGAGATCTAGGCTGCTTTCGACCCAAAGCAGCCGTGATTGCAGTTAGGGGCTGCGAGTAGTCCGTCCAGCGCGCTGCGCACGCGCTGCCGACGCGGCGTAGGCCTCGAAGCAGCGACTGATGTAGGGCGCGGGCCGATAAGACTCCGACTTCTTGGCGTCTGTATGCCGATATGGCAATCGGCTCGGCTCGCGCGGTAGCAAGATGGCCTCCACGTTACGGGCGATACGCAATGCCGCCACATAGCCGCAGCTGAACCCGCCGCGCGCACACCCGAGGCGCAACCCGGCCACGTCACGGGTTTTTTCTGAACCTTAAGGACGGTGGGCACGACCGCCGGAACGCGCTCGGCCGCGTCCGGGTGAGACAAGTTGATACCCGCGGCTGAGGCCATTCGGGTCAAGCCTGCCCGGAGAATGGCATGCGGCTTTTTCAGGAGAAACACAGGTGGTCAATCTGACGACGAATCCAGACTTCACGACCGACAGCACCACGGTGTCGACGACCCCGGCCGGAGCCGACTCGAAGGAAACGCGCGACTGGACCGGCAACGGCCATGAGCGCATCCATCGCTTCACCGGCACGATGCACCGGGCCATAGACAGCATCGAGCAGCGGCTGAGCTCAGCCGGCGGCATGTCCTCGACCCAGTCCCGGTACGGCGAGCAGGCCCGGCAGTACGGCGACAGGGTGCGCACGCGGATGAACGAACAAGCGCTGCAGGCTGTCGGCATCATGCTGGCGGCCGGCGTCCTCCTCGACCGGCTGTTCCTTCGCAAGCCGAAGGTGCGGGTGGTCGAGGTGCCGGTCCACCCGCGCTCGACCTGGGGCGCCAGCCCCGTGTTCGAACAGCACACCCGGCGCTGGAGCGACGCCGCGGATGCGCACCTGCAGCGCGCCAGGAGGACGGGTGAGAAGGCGGCCGGCAAGGCCTCGATGGCCACCGCTTCGGGGATTGCAGGCGCCAAGGCCGCAACGTCCAGCCTCGCGCGCGAAGCGTATGCCTTGCCGCTTCAGATGCGCCAGGCCACGCAGCGGCTGATGGCGCGCTCGCAGGAGTACGGCAGCATGGCACGCTCCGGCATGGAGACGCATCCTTGGGCCGGCCTGGGCGCCGTGCTCGCCGCCAGCAGCCTGCTGACGACGGCGTTGATGCGGCGCCGGAACCCGGACCCGGGCATGGCCTACATCAACGTGGAAGAACGAGGCAAGGATGCCGCGTGGCGGCGGAGCGGATACGACACCGGATTCGGCGGGATGACCTCTTCGCGGCCGGTGGCGTCGGGCGTGGTGGTACTCGGCCTCGGGATGCTCGCCGGCATGATGCTGAGGCGGCGCATGGAGTGAGCGCATCGGAGCGCGCAGCCAGTTCCCTGGCTTTCGAGGAGGCAGCCCCGCGACGGGACTCCTCCTCCAGCACGCACTCAGTCTAGCCGGCGCGAGGCGCCGAACGCGTTCATCGGCCCGCAAGCGGCGCAAGCGGCGCCGGCGGACCCTGCAGGGATCTTCGAACCGCGGCGCGCTCGACCGTGCAACGATCGCAGGCCATCTTCAGCTGGACGGGTGCAACAGTTCATTGTGCAGCTCGCACATCCAACTCAAGCGCCTAGAGTGGCTACTGCTCCACTCACCCGGAGGGACCGATGTCTAACCGACCAAAGCGCGCGCAGGCGCAGAGTTCTGCCAACGAGACCGCACAAGCGGCCCTGTCCGCCAGCTTCAGTTCGGCGTCCGAACTGACCCGGGAGCAGCTGGCTTTCAGCGCCGAGAACCTGGCGGCCTGGTTCCGCGCCGCGGAAGCCCTGCAATTGGCGCAGCTGCACCTGTCGCAGCGCGCCGCCTTGCTGCACCGGCAGGCCGCAGAGAACCTGCGCAATGCCTCCACTCCGTGGGAGATGCTGTCCGTCCAGGCGAACCTGGCGCTGTACGACTTCCAGGAAGGCATGCGCTTCCTGCAGGAGGCCCTGGTCGCCAGCACCCGGGCCGGCGGTGACGTGAGTGCAGCCGCACAGAAACGCGAGCAGGACGAGGCCCCCCAAGCCGCCAGCGCCGCGGCCCAGGTTGTGGAAGCGGCGATCAATGCCGCAGCGCCGATGGCGCAGGCGTGGCAACAGGTGTTCGCGGCTTCATTGAACGGCGCGCCGACGAAGCACCACTAAGCCGGGCCGCGGCCACCGGCCGCCAGCAACACCGGGCCGCGAGGTGAGCCGGCGGAAGCGCCGTGTCTCGCTGCCTCCAGCAGACGAAGATCGACCGCGATGGATTCCGATCAGTTCGAAAGTGCAATCACCGAATGGCGCCAGGTCTTGACGGAAGTGCTGAAGCTTGAGGGCGAAGCACTCGAGTCCATCCGACGCGCGGACGCCACTGCCATGGCGGCCGTCCGACAGGCGGGCGAGCTTCGCCAGAGGGCAGATGAATTGCTTGCTGAACTGGCCGCCACCGATGTCACCGATGCCGCGAGGACGCCCTAGCTGCTCTCCGAAGCTCGCCGAACTGCTCAGCCAAGGCGTATGCCTTGCCGACTGGGCGACTGGGCCGCCGCCGGAACAGCGATGTGCGCCCCCTCGAGCGCAGTTTCACGCCGGCTGCGGCGCGGTGTCGCCGGGCAGTCCTCGCAGCAAACGCACCTGCTGGTCATCCTCGCCCTTGCGCCCTTCCACGCGAGAGCATCCAGAAGCCTTGAGCATTGCGCAGCGCCGGGCAACGTCGCCGAGCGGACCAGCGGTTCCTGCCTTGAAGGACCACGCCTCTGGTCTGCTGAGTGCAGAGGCTGCACTGCCAAGTCATGGATGCAGCCATTCCCAGTCCGAGGCCTACCCCTAGCCGATCGGCTTGTCTTTGTCGCTCAGCGGAAGCCGGGCGATCCACGGGGGCGCCTCTCGATCGTCGGTGCGGCCGCCTGAGCAGGCCATTGGTGTCCTCGTTAGACCCGGGCGCACTCATCCGTAAGAGCCGCGCATACTGGATATCAACCGCCCGGCGAATGCAGCCGAAGGCAGGAGATGACCATGGACGAATTCTTGACCCACAACCGCGAGCAACTGGTTGAGCGCTGCAAGGCCAAAGTGGCTCAACGCCCCCTGCGTGCTGCCACTCCAGAGCAATTGAAGAATGGGGTTCCCCAGTTTCTGGAACAGTTGATAAGGACCCTCCGCGCGGAGAGGGAGGATCTTCCCGGTGAGAGCCTCAGGATCTCCGGTGCCCCGGGTGGCGCGTCAAGTGACCCCTCCGAGATCGGCGCCACTGCCACGGCGCATGGCAAGCAGTTGCTGGAGCTCGGGTACACGGTGGACCAGGTCGTCCATGACTACGGTGACTTGTGCCAAGCCATCACCGACCTTGCCGAAGAGCGAAATGCGCCCTTCAGCGTCGGCGAATTCAGAACCCTCAACCGCTGCCTGGACAATGCCATTGCCGACGCGGTCACCGAGTTCAGTGCTCAACGCGATGCCGCCGAGTCCCGCCGAGCCACGAGCGAATCCAATGAGCGACTGGGTTTCCTTCTGCACGAGCTTCGCAATTCCCTGCTGACCGCCAAGCTCGCGCTCACCGCGTTGGAAAGCGGCCAGTTACCCGTCGCAGGGGCGACGGGAGGCGTGTTGAAGCGCAGCTTGGCCACACTGACGTCACTGGTCAAGCACGCCCTCGACGAGGTGCGCGTCAGCGCGAGCCTCTCGCGGGAGCCGCAAGTCTTCTCCCTCGCAGGGTTCATCGCCGACGCCGGCAGCGCGGCGATGTTGGACGCCAATGCGCGCGGCTGTTCCTTCAACGTGAGACATATCGACACGGATCTTGAAATCGAGGGGGACCGGCAGCTTCTGATGGGCGCGCTGATGAACCTGATCCAGAACGCCTTCAAGTTCACCCACGCGCAAACGGAAGTCTCCTTGAACGCCTACGCGAGCGGTAACGGTGCGGTCTTTATCGAGGTCACCGATCACTGCGGAGGTCTCGCGCCAGGTATCGCGGAAACCATGTTCCAGCCGTTCTCCCGCGGCCAGCAGGACAAGAGTGGACTGGGACTGGGCTTGTGCATTTCGCGAGCGAACGTCGAGGCTGCCGGAGGTAGCCTGAGCGTCCGGGACGTGCCCGGGAGCGGCTGCGTCTTCACGATCCGTCTTCCCGAATATGCACGTCCCACCGCCGTGACAGGCACGCCTGAGCCGGCAAGAAGTGCCTAAGGGCAGTGCAAGGGTACTTGCCCACCACAGTGGTGGCTTGCTTGGTCAGCGCCGCGCGGCTGCAGGAGATGACTAAGCCAGCGCGGCTGCAGACATTTCTGCGTTGAGTCGGGGGCTCGCGCCTACATGGGAGCGTGCGGTGCGGCCATACGGTGGGGCAACCGGCCATCGTGCCGCTTCGCTTCACCACCTTCCCCATGCCCAAGACTCCCAAGACGCCCGCCAAGAGCGGGGCGGCGGCAAAGTCTGCCGCCCGCAACACTGACAGCGCCCCAAGCCGCATCGACCCGGGCGCAGCCGACGATCTGCCCGCCCGCAAGATGGCCGACACGCAGGCCCTGGCCGCCGCGATGCCGGACAACGCGACCAAGCCTGCCGAGCATGGTTTCTCCAATGGCGTAAACCCAGTCCCAGGCGCCACGGTCGAGCCGCGCTCCCGCCTGCCCACGGCCAGTACGCTGACGGAGGAACACGGGACCGCCAAGACCGGTAGCACCGCCATGGCCGGCACGAACGCGACCATCGAGCCGCTGGACCGTGTCCGCGTGGACTCCTCGGGGCAGATGCTCACCACCAACCAGGGCGTCAAGGTCGCCGACAACCAGAACTCGCTCAAGCTCGGAGTTCGTGGCCCGGCGCTGCTCGAAGACTTCATCCTGCGCGAAAAAGTCACCCACTTCGACCACGAGCGCATCCCGGAGCGCATCGTGCACGCGCGCGGCTCCGGCGCCCACGGCTTCTTCGAGTGCTACGAGCCCCTCACCGACATCACCAAGGCGGCTCCGTTTCGCGAGGCGGGGAAGACCACCCCGGTGTTCGTGCGCTTTTCCACCGTCCAGGGCGAGCGCGGCTCCAAGGACACGGCGCGCGACGTACGCGGCTTCGCGGTGAAGTTCTACACCGACGAAGGCAACTGGGACCTCGTGGGAAACAACATGCCGGTCTTCTTCATCCAGGACGCCATCAAGTTCCCCGACCTGGTGCACGCGGTGAAACCCGAGCCGCACCACCAGATGCCACAGGCCGCAAGCGCCCACGATACCTTCTGGGACTTCGTCTCGCTGATGCCCGAGTCCACCCACATGCTGATGTGGCTGATGAGTGACCGGGCCATCCCGCGCAGCTTTGCGACCATGCAGGGTTTCGGGGTGCACACCTTCCGCCTCGTCAACGACGCTGGCGAGTCGGTCTTCTGCAAGTTCCACTGGACGCCGATGGCAGGGACCCATTCGCTGGTGTGGGATGAGGCGGTGAAGATCTCCGGCGCCGACCCCGACTACCACCGGCGGGACCTGTGGGAGCGCATCGAATCGGGCAACTATCCCGAGTACGAGCTGGCGCTGCAGGTCTTCTCCGAGGAACAGGCGGCCGCGTTCAGCTTCGACATCCTTGACGCCACCAAGATCATCCCCGAAGAACTGGTGCCGCTGCGCCCCGTTGGCCGCATGGTCCTCAACCGCAATCCGGACAACTTCTTCGCCGAGACGGAACAAGTCGCCTTCTGCACGGCGCACATCGTGCCCGGCATTGATTTCTCCAACGATCCCTTGCTGGCCGGTCGCATCCACTCCTATGTCGACACCCAGATCACCCGCCTGGGCGGGCCGAACTTCCACGAGATCCCGATCAACGCGCCGGTCGTGCAGGTGCACAACAACCAGCGCGACGGGCTGCACCGCCAGGCGATTCCCCGCGGCCGCGTGTCCTATGAGCCGAACTCGCTGGCCGGCGGCTGCCCCTTCCAGGCCGGCGCCGTCCAGGGCTTTGTGAGCGTCCCGGCGCGCCTGGAGGCTCAGCAGGAGCAGGCCAAGGTGCGCGCCAAGCCCGAGAAGTTCGCGGACCACTACACCCAGGCGCGTCTTTTCTTCGACAGCCAGACGCCGGTGGAGCAGGACCACATTGCGAGCGCCTTCCGCTTCGAGCTCTCCAAGGTGACGATCGCGGCCATCCGTGAGCGCATGGTGGCGTCGCTGCGCAACGCGTCGGAGCCGCTCGCCAAGAAAGTCGCGAAGGGTCTGGACATCGACCCTCTGCCGGAACCCATGCGCCTCGCGCTGGCGGAGCCTGCAGCCCCCGAGGTGGAACGCTCGCCCGCCCTGTCTCTGCTCGCGCGCCCGGGCGACGGCTCGATCAAGGGCCGCAAGATCGCCATCCTCGTCGCGCCCGGGGTGGAAGGCGCATCGCTCGCCCGAGCCCAGGCCGCCTTGGTCGAACAAGGCGCCGTCGCCCGGCTGGTGGGAACGCGGATCGGCCGCATGACGACCGTTTCGGGCGATGTACTCAATGCCGATGCCTCGCTGGAAAACGAGCCGGGCTTCCTCTTCGACGCCCTGCTCCTGCCCGACGGGGATGAAGCCGTGGCGGCCCTTGCACAGGACGGCCACACGCTGGAGTTCATCAAGGACCAGTTCCGCCATTGCAAGGCCATCCTGGCGCTGGGCGCCTCCAAGGCACTGCTGGTCAAGACGGGCCTGCCGCCCAGCATGGACAGGAGCCTGGCACAGGGCGGCACCGGCCTGCTTGTGGCCGACGCCGCCGATGCCGACGAGGCGGTGGCCGCCTTCATCGCTGCCGTGGCCAAGCACCGGCACTTCGGCCGCGAGATGGATCCACCGCTGCTTTGACAAAGCAGCTTGAACTCACCGGAAGACTCTCATGGTCAAGACCAAGGATGCGTGCGAACTGCTCGACGCGGACCACGTGGCCGTCAAACACCTGTTCGTGGAGTACGCGCGCCTTGCCACTCCCGCCGCTGCGGCGGAGACCCGGCAAACGCGACGCAAGATCGCGCGGACGATCTGCTCCCTGCTCACGGTCCATGCGCAGATTGAAGAGGACATCTTCTACCCGGCCCTGCGCGATGCGGCACCCGAAACCGCCGTCCAGTTGGACGAAGCAATGGCGGAGCACCAGCAAGCCAAAGACATGATTTCGCGGATCGAGGCCATGGGTGAAGCCGACGTCGCCATGGACAAGCTGGTAGCTGACTTGAACCGAGCCATCGAGCGCCACGTGAAGGAGGAGCGCGACGAGCTATTTCCCAAGGCGAGGACCGCCAAGGACCTGGACCTCAGCGCGCTGGGTGAGCAGCTGCACGAGCGGCAGCAGGAGCTGCAATAGGAGCAGACATCCGCGGAGAGGGCATTCCTGTTCACCAGGATGGCGAGGGGCGCGCGGCCGCCTGGTTTATTGCACATCATTCCATTCGACGCAGGAGATGCTTGATTTCTGCGGCCAGCACGGCATCACCTCGGACATAGAGGTCATCGCCATGCAGGACATCGACACCGCCTACGAGCGGATGCTCCGCAGCGACGTCAAGTACCGTTCGTGACCGACATGGCCTCCTGAGCGGCGGCGTGAAGGGGCTCCCATGAAACAACTCGCCTTTGCCGTCTCGTCGCTGTCGCTGGCCGCTTTCCGTGCTGGCGCAGTCCGCCAGGGACTGCGCTTCACGCGCAAGCCTTCCAAGGTCATGACGTGGCGCTCGGTGCCCTGTCGGACCTGGTCGTGAAGCTTGAATCGGGCGCCTACTCTGGCGTAACCAACAGCCTCGCAATCGCAGTTAGGTGCGCCTCCCTCAACACTTGAGGCCTGACTTCGTCATCTGCGGCAGTCTCGTCCTCGTGCTGCTGCAGCGCAGACCGCATCTCGTCCAGATTCGCCCAGACGATCACTTCGGTCCGGGGACACAGGTGCCGCATCGTGTGATACCAGTAGTACCCATCTACCCCTCCGAACAAATTGTCTATGCCCGCCAGGTCATTGGGTTTGACTCCGTTCTTCTGTAGGACGGCATCGAGCACTGGATGTGACAGGGTGAATGGCATTGAGCTGGCCAGCGTCGATGGTTGCTGGAACGTGATCAGGAAGGGCTTCATCTTACAAGTCGCCCCGACCAGTGCTTTCGATAGCGGCTGCTTGTGGCCGAGAGCAGCCTCAGTCTCATGGCTCGAGGGCCCCGTACTCTGGGAAGACAACGCCAACCGTGGGAGTTCCAACGGCCGTTCGGTGCTTTGAGCGCGTGCCTCGAGGGCTCCGGAGCACACGTCGCCGTCAGTCCCGGATCAGGACTGCAACATTTGCATGCAAGCGTGATGGCGGCGCGCATACCGGTGACCTCGTGCTTGCAAAGCCGCGGCAACAACCTAAGGTGCGTGGCGCCAAGGGATCGTTTCGGGCAGTGCGCGGAAACTCACGAAAGGAGCCGAGCATGTATGCGATCAAGCTGTTCGACGTGCTGCAGAAACGCAAACATGAGATCGAAGGGCTGAGCCGCGGACAAGTGCCTGACCTGGTCAGCTACACGCTGCTGCGTGCCGCGGATGGCGGGGCGGCGGTAACCGTCTGCCAGACAGAGGAGGCCGCCGAAGTGAGCCTGAAGGTAGCGCGCGAGTGGATCCAGAACAATGCGAGCGACACTGGCGCCGGCCCGCCGGATGTGTTGCAGGGTGAGGTTCTGATTCAAATCTAGGCGTACCACCCTCCGCCGCTTCAATCGTCTCTGGCAGCTTGAAGCCGAAGACGAAGCGATAGTGTGCTAAGTGGGGACGCTCGCTCAGCTGGCAGTTGAAGGGTTGCCGCAGTCAGCTTTCGCAGTCGCTCCGGCGCGCGTGGCGCAAGTCCTTGGTGCGGCTTACGATAGTGGTCCCCGGCACCAGGAGGTCTCATGCGACACGATTCCGATGGCCGCCGCCTTCCCATCAAACTGGACTCGACCTCTAACGGCGAGGTCGCGCCGGTACCGCTGGAGCCCGTGCACCTGCACGCCAACGCGCTCGCGCACCAGGCGGCCGACGCCAACGCGAAGCGGCTCGGCCTCTCGCGTCGACGCCTGCTGGTCTCCGCCGCAGGCGCGGCCGGCACGCTGCTCGCCTTCAATGAGGCCTACGCCGCAGCCGGGCGCACCGGCGGCTTCTACGAGATCGAGCAGACGGCGGCGATCGACGTCGAGGAGGCGTCGCAGCGGCTCGGCTCGCGCGAATTCATCTTTGACGTGCAGGGCCATTTCGTCGGCAGGAACTGGCAGGGGCGCCACGGCCTCGGCGGTGTCGACCAGTTCGTGAAAGACGTGTTTCTCGATTCGGACACGGACATGATGGTTCTTTCCTTCATCCCGTCGCGGCGCGAGAACGAGTACCTGCCGATCGCGGAAGCCGCCGGGGTGCAGGAGATCGTGTCGCGCCTGCCGCGCAGCCAGCGCCTGCTGATCCACGGCCGCGTCAACCCGAACCAGCCCGGCGACATGGAGGACATCGATGCGCTGGCCAGCCGATGGAAGGTGTCGGCGCTCAAGTGCTACACGCAATGGGGGCCGGACGGCCGCGGCTTCTATCTCACCGACGACATCGGCATTCGGATGATCGAGAAGGCGCGCAGCGTCGGCATCCGGAATATCTGCGTGCACAAGGGCCTGCCTTTCGGCCGCCAGTCATACGAGCATTCGACTTGCGCCGACATTGGCAGCATCGCGAGGATGTTCCCCGACGTGAACTTCCTGGTCTATCACGCGGGCTACGTGCAGAGCGCGAAGGAAGGGCCGTACGACCCGACGCGCAGCGATGGCGTCGACCGGTTGATCCGCTCGGTCGAGGAAGCCGGCCTCGGCAAGGGCAGCAATGTCTACGGCGAACTCGGCAGCACCTGGCGCATGCTGATGCGCGACCCCGACCAGGCGGCGCACGTCGTCGGCAAGCTGGTGAAGCATCTGGGCGAAGGAAACGTGCTGTGGGGCTCGGACTCCATCTGGTACGGCTCCCCGCAGGACCAGATCCAGGCGTTCCGCACCTTCCAGATCTCGAGCGAATACCAGGATAAGTTCGGCTACGCAGCGATGACCCCGCTGCTGCGAGCGCGCATCTTCGGGCTCAACGGCGCGCAGGTGTACGGCCTCGATGTCGAGGAAGTCACCCGTCGCGCGGCCGCCGACGAGATCGGCCGTGCCCGTGCCGCCTACGATCCCGATCCGCACTTCCTCACCTTCGGGCCGAAGACTCGGGCGCAGTTCCTACGATTACGCGCCGCGCACGGCAACCAGCCGGGGTAAGGCTGAGGACCTGGATCGCGATCGTCTGCTTTCGGCCACGAAGCAAGCGTGATGCGCTTGACGGAAGCTCAGCGCCGGCCCCGGGAACGGCAGGCGCCCGCAGGCCGCCTTCTACCCCGCGACGCCGAGCCCATCCGCACGCGGGGCGCCTCAAACGCGCGCCACGAGCTGTTGCCTTGCATCGGCTTGCGTGGCGACGCATCGTCGACCCCGGACAAGAACGGGACATTTGTCCCGGCTCGAACTCTCGCGGCGGCGAGTCAAATGGCTCTCCGCGAACGGTGACTGGCGAGTCCGGTCGCTGCCAGCGGGAAAACGCGGGACCCGACCTCTCGCAGCCGTGCCCTTGTCGACCGCCTGCGCGCCACCGAGCCCTCCGCGTTACTTGAGCACCGCGCTCCCCTTCCTGGCGCGGTGGAACGCGAGTGAAGGACAAGGAGACTGACATGGATCGCACCGAGAGACGAGCGCACGCCTGGAAGAGACGGTCGCGTGCACTGGGAGCGGGCGTAGCCCTCGCGGCGTTCGTATGGGGCGCGCACGGACAGCCCGAAGTGGCGGGGCAGGGCCCCACCGCCACCGGCGGACCGGTCCCCACGAACGTGTCCGTGCCGCAGGCGCGGCTGGACGCAGCTGGCAACGACGGCACCAACTTCCTGCTCTCCAACGGCAACTACGCGCAGACGCGCTACTACCCGGCGGAGCAGATCAACACGACCAACGTCGCTCGCCTGAGGCCCGCGTTCGTCTTCCAGACCGAGGTGGTCGAGTCGATGGAAACGGCGCCCATCGTGGTGGATGGAGTCATGTACATCACCACCTCCTACAACCACCTGTACGCGCTCGATGCGGCTACGGGCACGGAGTTCTGGCACTACAAGCACAAGCAGGGTCCGGTGACCACCTTCTGCTGCGGGCCCAACAACCGCGGCGTGGCGGTCATGAACGACCGCGTGTTCATGGCCACGCTCGATGCGAAGCTGATGGCCTTCGACGCCAAGACGGGCAAGGTGCTGTGGTCGACGCAGATTGCGGACCCCGAAGCCGGCTACTCGGAAACCATGGCACCCGTGGCGGTCGACGGCAAGGTGTTGATCGGCACCAACGGCGGCGAGTACGGGATCCGGGGCTTCCTGAAAGCCTACAACGCGAACGACGGCAAGGAGCTGTGGACCTTCTACACGATCCCCGAGCGCGGGCACGAGGGCGTCTGGGCGGTCAACGACGCCACCGGCCGCGACATGCATCGCGACATCAACGCGGAGAAGAAGGCCCTTGCCGAGCGCGGCGGCGATTTCTACAAGACGCTGGGCGGCGGCGTGTGGATGGCGCCGGCGGTGGACCGCGAGACCAGGACCATCTTCCTCGTGGCCGGCAACCCCAGCCCGGACCTGTACGGCGCCGAGCGCCCCGGGGACAACCTGTACACCAACTCGATGATCGCCCTCGACCTCGACACGGGCGCCTACAAGTGGCATTACCAGTACATCGCGCACGACGTGTGGGACCTCGACGCGGCGTCGCCGGTGATCCTCACCGAGGCCGCCGGCAAGGACGGCAGGATGCGCAAGGTGGCCATCCACGGCGGCAAGACCGGGCACGTGTACGTGCACGATCGCGCCACCGGCGAGCTGATCCGCTACAGCGAGGCCATGATCCCGCAGGAGAACATGTGGGTGCTCCCGACCAAGGAAGGCGCGCGCATGCTGCCGGGAGCCAACGGCGGCGTGGAATGGAGCCCGATGGCCATCAACCCGCAGCTGCGCCTGGCCTACGCCGCGAACCTGCACCAGCCCATGACGTACCAGGTCGAAGAGGCCAAGTACCCGGGCGGCAGCAAGCTGTGGCTGGGCGGCGCGTTCAAGGTGATCCCGTCCGAGAAGCAGGCGGGCCGGCTGGTCGCCGTCAACATCGACACCGGCAAGATCGCCTGGAAGTTCGACACCGATCAGCCGCTGATCGGCGGCGTGCTCGCCACGGCGGGCGGGCTCGTGTTCAACGGCGAGGGCAACGGCCTGTTCCGCGCGTTCGACGCGAAGACCGGCGACAAGCTGTGGGAGTTCCAGTGCGGCGCCGGCGTCAACGCGCCGGCCGTGTCGTACATGGTGAACGGCAAACAGTATGTGGCCGTAGCCGCCGGCGGCAACACGCAGATCGACTTCAAGCGGGGCAACTCGGTGATGGTGTTCTCGCTGCCATGACTAGGGCAGGCCGTTGGCAGGTCGCGGCGGCGGCGCTGGCCGCCGCGTCGGCGCTCGCGCAGCCCGCCGCGCCGCCGGCCAAGGCGCAGACCTGCGCGGCCTGCCACGGGATCGACGGCAACTCCACCACGCCACTGACTCCCGTGCTGGCGGGGCAGACGTCGCGCTATCTGTACCTGCAGCTACGCGACTTCCAGGACGGCCGGCGAAGCAACGAGCTCATGAGTCCGATGGCGGCCGGCCTGACGCGCGACGAGATGCGCGAGCTCGCCGACTGGTTCGCCAAACAGACGCCCAAACCCACCGGGTTCAGGCCCGACCCCGAGAAGGCGCGCCTGGGCAAGCTCAAGGCGGACGAGACGCTGTGCACCATGTGCCACCTGGGCGGCTTCGCCGGACAGAACGAGATCCCGCGCGTGGCCGGCCAGCACCACGACTACATCGTGAAGCAGCTCACCGACTTCAAGCAGGGCAAGCGCACGAACGACGCTGGCAACATGACGAGCGTGTCGCGTAACCTGGACGAGAAGGACATTGAGAACCTGGCGAACTACCTGGCCGGACTGTAGGCGTGATGACCACGGACAACGACGCTCGCTACGGCCGCTTGGACGTCTTCCTGCACTGGTTCATCGGCATCGCGCTGCTGGCGGAGATCGCCTTCGGCTTCCTGCTCGACGACATCGCGCCGCGCGGCACGCCGGCGCGCGCGGGCGTGATCAACCTGCACAAGTCGATCGGCATCGTGCTCGGGGTGCTCGTCATCCTGCGACTGCTGTGGCGCATGAGGCACCCGGCGCCGCCGTGGCCGGCCTCCGTGCCGGCCTGGCAACAACGCGCGGCGCACTGGATGCACTGGGCCCTCGGCGCCTGCATGGTGATCATGCCGGTGGGGGGCTACCTGGGCTCCAACTTCAGCAAGTACGGCGTGCGCTTCTTCGGCATCGCGCTTGCACCTTGGGGGCCCGACCTGCCAGCGGTGTACTCGTTCTTCCTCGCGGTGCACGACGTGACGGCGTACGTGTTCACGGCGCTGATCGTGCTGCACGTGGGCGCGGCGGTCAAGCACGCATGGGTCGACCGCGACACCGTGTTCTCGCGCATGCTGCCGCGCCGGCGGCCGGGCGTGCCGGACGGCTTGCGCATCGACGATACCGTGCGGAAGGAGCATTCATGAACCCTCGTCGCCCGTTCGCCCGCTGGCTGACATGGTGCGTGCTCGCGCTGCCCCCAGCCGTGGCTGCCGCGCCGTTTGCCTACGTGCCCAACGAAGGCTCGGGCACGGTGAGCGTGATCGACACGGCCACCGACCAGGTCGTGGCCGAGATCCCGGCGGGCGCCAAGCCGCGCGGCATGGCGATCAGTTCCGACGGCCGGACTGCGTACGTGAGCGATCAGCCGAACAACCGCCTGGTGCTGCTCGACCTCGTGCAGCGCCGAAGCGCCGGCGCGATCGCCCTCGGGGAATCGCCCGAGGGCGTGGGCATCTCGCCCGACGGGCGCTGGGTGGCGGCCGCGGTCGAGGAGAGCAACGACATCGCGTTCGTCGATACGCAGGCCGCGAAGGTGGCGTTCGTCGTCACCGTGCGCGGCAAGAACCCCGAGCACGCGGTGTTCTCGCCCGACGGCCGGCGCGTGTTCGTGAGCGCGGAAGAAGGCGCAGCGGTCGACATCATTGACGTGGCCCAGCGCAAGCAGGTCGCGCAGGTGGGCGTGGGCGCGCGCCCGCGCGGGATCGGCTTCTCGCCGGACGGCAAGCGTGCCTACGTGGCCGCCGAGAACGCCGACGAGGTGTCGGTCATCGACACCGAGAGTCTGCGCGTGGTCGCGCGGATCGCGGCGGGCAAGCGCAGCAACGGCATCGCCGTGCACCCCGACGGCAAGCGCGTCTTCGTCTCCAACGGTGGGGACGCGACGGTGTCGGTCATAGACACGGTGAGCAACCGCGTGACCGCGACGATCCCGGTCGGCCAGCGGCCCTGGAACATGGCGCTCACGCCCGACGGCGCGAAGCTGTACGTGGCTTGCGGCCGCTCGGGCAGCGTGTCGGTGATCGACGTGGACAAGGCGGCCCCTGTGGCCGATATCGCCGTCGGCAAGCTGCCGTGGGGCATCGCGATCCGCTGATCCTGCCGCGCGCCGCTCAGGGCGCGGCGGTGTCTAGCTGCGCGGCGACGTCGGCGTGACCCGTCTGACGGGCGATGTCAGCCGCCGTCAGCCCGCGATCGTCGCGCAGGTCGCGCCGGGCGCCGCGCGCGAGCAGCAGGCGCACGGCCTCGGCTTCGCCCTGGCCCGCGGCCCACATCAGCGGCGTAAGCGCGTGTTCGGCCGGCGCGTTGACGTCCGCACCCCCGTCGAGCAGCGCTGCCAGCGCGTCCGCATGCCCGAGCGCCGCGGCGTAGACGACGGCCGGCTTCTTCATGTGGTCGACGGGCTCCATGCGCGCGCCCGCCGCGAGCAGCCGCCGCACGACGGCCGCGTGGCCGCCATAGCTGGCCCCGATCAGCGCCGTCACGCCCTCGATCGATGCGGCGTTGACGTCCGCCCCGGCCTTGAGCATCAGCTCGACGATCTGGGCCTGGCCCTTTTCGGCCGCGAGCATCAACGCCGTCTTGCCGAAGCGGTTGCGCGAGTCGGGCGCCGCGCCCTGCAACAGCAGGCGCTCAACGGCGGCCGCATCCGATTGGCGGGCCGCCACGAGCAGTTGCGCGTTCCTGTTGGTGTTGCTGGGCGCCTGTGCCGCCGCCCAGGGCGAAGCCAAGGCCACACACAGCAGTGCGGCCACCCGCCAGGGCGCCCGCGGCAGGCCGGATCGAAGACAGGCCATGGCGCTTCCTCCGGGGATGTTGCGCACCCGACGGGCTCAATCGGCGCCGTACGGGTGGTCGATGATGTAGACCCAGCTGCCGTCGGGCTGTCTGCGCACCACCTCGCTGCTGCTGCCGTGCGCGTCCAGCGGCTGTCCGTCAGCGGTCTTGCCGGTCAGGTGCCAACGGCCGCGCAGCAATGCCGTGTCCTCGCTCTCCAGTACGTAGTCCGCATCGAGCTTGATCTTCGCGCCGAGCGCGACCAAGTTCTGCAGTGCCTCGCGGATGGCGTCATGCCCCCACACGGGTTGGCCGGGTTGCGGGACGAGGCATGCATCTGGCGCGTACAGGGCCATCAGGCCCTCGAGGTCTGCGGAATTGAAGGCCTTCGCCCACTGCGATTGCACGTCCTGAGGGCTTGCCGCTGCCATGGCGAGCTCCTTTCCTGCGCGGTCGATTTGGCGCCAATGTCGGCCCCGAGGAAATGGTTCAAATGTCCTGGAGTCGCCGGGGCAAAGCTCCCGGGCGACGACGCTCCGGCTTCACACGGTCGTGAATCCGCGACAGCTTGAGGGCATCGAGCAAAGAAGCCCCGTTTGCGGCTCCAAGGCAGGGACTACGCCGCGCCGCGCCCGAACTTCGCAATCTCACTGTCACAGACCCGCGCCAACACTGGCACAGGATGCGCACGTCAGGCCGGTGCCTCGATCCCAAGCGCGCTGGCCGGTGGCAGCGCTTCGTCCAGCAGCGCGCCGATGTCGAGGATGCCGGCGCCGAAAGACCCCGGCCGCTGGTTCGGCATAGGCTTGGCAGTCGCCTTGGCCACGACCTTGAAGGCCTCGACCCACTGCCACGGGTGCGGATAGGCGGCCTTCACTTCAAGCCCACGGCGCGCGAGCCACAAGGCCGCCGCCGCGCTGGTCACCGCCGCGGCGTAGGACGTACCGTCGCCGGTGCCGGCGTAGCCGAAGTGCCCGCCCGGTGACGTCTGGGCGCGACTGATGGCGGACGCGGGTGCGGTCCAGTCGACAGCACTCCCATACGCGCTCTCTCCCCACGGAACGCCGTCGCGAGTGCAGCCGGCCACCGCGATCGTTCGACGACCGTGCGCAGGAGAGATGACAGAAGACAGCGGCTGGCCAGCGGCGCACACGAAGATCACGCCTGCCTCGTAAGCGCGGTCGATTGCCCGGTCCAGCACGCCCATCTGGAGCCGAGGCAGGAAACCCATGCTGAGATTGATGACCGAGACGCCGGCGCCCACCAGGTAATCCAGTGCAGACGCCAGTTCGCGCTGCGCATGGCTGATCAACACATGGTTGGCGATGCGGACCGGGACCAGCGGTACCCTGGGTGCGACGCCAAGGTAGGGGCTGCCCGGACCTACCGGATCGTGCCCGCAGATCACGCTCGCCACCCGTGTGCCGTGGCCGTCCATCTGGTCTTGCAGCGGATCGATGCCGGAGCCCGGACCGGCCCCCCCGGCGCCGGGACCTGGCGCGAAGATGGTCTGGCCGCCGGCAGAATCGATCCAGGGGTGGTCGGGGAAGCCGAACACAGGGTGGCTGGTGTACCCCGTGTCGATCTGCCCGACGCGCACCGTGCCCCAGTCGATTCCCTCTGGGCCTCCCCAGTGCCCCCAGGCGTCGCGCGCCCGCACCATGTCGAGGTGCCACAGCGGATTCGCGAGCGGAGCCCCCGGCTTGGGCGGAAGCAAGGCGGGATCGCGGCGCAGGAGCAGGTCGAGCGCTTCGGTCTCGGTGACACGCTGCCAGTCGACTGCGCCGGCCAGGCGCAAGATCGGGGTGAGGCCGGCGTCGCCGTACTAAAGGCGCAAGGCCCGCATCGTCGCATCAGACAACAGGCCCTGACGGTCGGTGATCGGAACCAGGCCGGGATCGAGCCCCGGAAGATACTGCGTGAGCACGTTCATCGCGTGCTCGATCCCTCTCTCGTCGGTCTGCAGCAGCTGCTGGCTCATGGCACTCTCCTTTCGCCCGGGTGACGCGCTCGCGCCAACGCTGACGGCGCCGTCAGCGGATGTCGAAGATGACCTGCACCGAATTGTTCGTCGGCTTGTCGATGGCGCCGACGACTCCCCCTCTGACTGCAGTTGTATTGATGAGAAAAAGCTCAATTTCGCACGAAAGGGACCCACTGGCAAGCAGGCGGGCTCAGGGCATGACCCTCTGCCAATTGGCTCGGAATAATGTCAACTTGGTGGGACTGGCCCATCGAGAGCATCACGACGCATCTGCATGCGATCATGGGCGCCGACTTGTCGGCGCTTCGGGCTGCTCAGCGCGCAACGGCCTCGGGGAGCTAGCGAAGTTGCGCTTTTGGCAGGAAGCTGCTTTGCCCGCAGTAATGGAGGACACTGGGGCATGAACGAACCGATCAAATCTGGCGACCGCTGCGAAGTCATCGGCGGGTCGCTCGGCAATACCGGACCGAACATCGGCAAGCGCGTGACCGTGGGGCAGCTTCGCGGTGATCACAGCGTGCACGGCCGCATTTGGCGATGCCACGGTGAAGGGCTGGTAACGGAATACGGCGCGCTCGGCAACGAGGCTGATTTCGCCCAAGTGTGGCTTCGCAAGCTGCCGCCGGAGAATGCGCCAGCACCGGCCGAGAGCCACCAGAAGGTGACGAGTGGCTGAAACCAAGATTGGGATGGCCGCTGCTGGCGAAAGCAGTCCTTTATCGCGTTCCTAGCCGACAAGTGAGCCCGGCGGGAAGCGGCCCAAGGCTGCCCGTGAGCCCGCTCACGGAGGCGGCGCTCCATGAGATTGCAACGCCAACTGCGGGCGGCCGCCTCGTTGCCAGTCGGTTCAGCACCAGACCCGGTGCACCGCGGCCAGCAGGGCGATCACCAGCGGGTCGCTGGCCCGTTCGGCCGCGTAGCTGAAATAGAGTTGCGCGTCCACGCGGGCGTGGCCCCAGACCACCCAGTCGCCGCGCTCCACCCCCGGCACAGCCACTTCCTCCCGCAGCAGCGCGCAGGCACTGCCGGCTCGGACGAAGGATTCCAGAGCGCTGGTGTCCCCGCTGCGCAGCACCACGTTGGGCGACAGACCCTGCTGCTCGAACAAGCCGCGCAACATCTGGTGCACATGCGACTCGACCGGCCCGTCCACCCAGGGCAGGCCACCCAGCACGCGCCAGCCGCCACGCTGCATCTGCGCGGCGAATCGCATGGGGAAGGCAATCCGGTAGCAGACCGATCGCAATGCGGTCCATTGCAGGTCGCGGGGCGGGTTCACTCCCAGGGTGAAGGCACCGCTGAGTGCACCGCCGCGGACCTGGTCCAGCAGGTGTCCGGCGGCCTCGGTGCGGGTGTGGAGGTCCACCAACGGAAGGTCGCGCTGCACGGCCACCGCCAACGCACCGATGCGCAGGAACTCCGGAGTCTCGCCGGGCAGGCCGATGTCCATGCGTCCGCTCAGCTCTCCCTGCATGCCATGAGCCAAGCCCTTGAGTTCCGCCACGGCGGCCAGCAGCGCTTCTGCTTGTTGCAGCAGGCGCTCGCCCATCCGCGTAAGGGCCATCCGGCCGCCGCTGCGATCGAACAGCGCCACCCCCAGGCTGGACTCGAAAGCCTTGATCTGCGCCGTCACCGCCGGCTGCGTGACGCATAGCACGTCCGCCGCCTTGGTCACGTTGCCGACGCGCGCCACGGTGACGAAGGCGCGAACCTGGTGCAGTTCCATTGCCCCCTGGGGCTCAGTTCGCCAGCAGCCGGACCTGGGACGGTTCCAGGCCCAGGCTGACGGCCGCGCCCACGGGGAACTTGGACAGGCCGGCGTGGTGGGGGTGGTCCACCGCCAGCGAGTGGTCCCCGACCCGGATGCGATAGCGGGTGCACTCGCCCAGGAACTCGCTGGCCTCGATCGCCCCCGGCATCCAGATGTAGCGGGCATCGCCGGTCGCATCGGCCACGTCCACCTTGAGCGAATGGGGGCGGAAGCTCACCAACAGATCGTCCTGGCTGGGCGCGCCCACGGTCCGCGGAAAGTTCAGGTCGCCCACGCCGGGTATGTCAAGGGTGAGGTTCTCGCCGCTGCGTGACCGCACCCGGGCCGGAAGCAGGTTCATCGTGCCGACGAATCCCGCCACGAAGGCATTGACCGGGTAATCGTACAGCGTGGCCGGCGCCCCCACCTGCTGCACGACACCCTTGTCGAGCACCGCCATGCGGTCCGCGGTGGTCATGGCTTCCTCCTGGTCGTGGGTGACGAAGATAGTCGTCAGGCCCAGCCGCCGCTGCATGGCCAGCAGCTCCTGGCGCATCTGCACGCGCAGCGTCTTGTCCAGGTTGGAGAGGGGCTCATCGAGCAGCAGCACCTGCGGCTCGATGACGATCGTGCGGGCCAGCGCCACCCGTTGTTGCTGCCCGCCCGAAAGTTGGCTGGGGCGGCGGTGCGCGTAGGCCGACAAACCCACCAGTTCCAGCGCCGCGCCGACTCGGGAGCGCAGCTGCGACTTCTGCACGCGCCGTTCCACCAGGCCGAAAGCCACGTTGTCCCACACCGTCATGTGGGGCCACAGTGCGTAGTTCTGGAACACCATGCCGACATTGCGCTCCCATGGCGCCTTGCCTGTCACGTCGGCGCCGCCGATCAGCACCTCGCCGTGCTGGTGCTGGTTGAAGCCCGCGATCAGCCGCAGCAGCGTGCTCTTGCCCGAGCCCGACGGTCCCAGGAGCGCAAAGAATTCACCGGGTTCGACATCGATGTTGACGTCCTTGAGCACCTCGGTGCTGCCAAAGGACAGGCGAACGTGGCGGCACTGGACAGGGACTTTCTTCATGGCGTCGTCAGGTCTCGGATCGGTTGCGGGCGGGCGGGGCCGGATGGCGCCAGGGCCGCCATCGGCGGCAGTGCGTCGTCCACGGGCCGCGGGACGAACCGGTTGCCGGTGCGTTCCACCACCACGTGGGAGAGATAGGTTCCCAGCGCCACGACCGCGATGGCCAGGACACCCAGCGCAGCGCCCGGCCCGCGGCCGGCCACGCTTTGCATGTAGAGGTAGATGCCGTAGCTCATGGGCGCTTGCGACTCGGCCGACGTCAACAGGATGGTGGCCGACAATTCGACCGCCGCGGTGATGAAGCTGGTGACGAAGCCCGCCAGGATGCCGCCCGCCATCAGCGGCACGACCACGCGCCGTATCGTCCGCATCTTGGTGGCGCCCAGGCTCTCCGCCGCCTCCTCCAGGGACACATGCATCTGCTGCAGCGCCGCCACGCACGAGCGCAGGGCATAGGGCAGGCGTCGCACCGCATAGGCCAGCATGATCATGACCCAGGTGCCGGTCAGCATCACCTCGGTGCCGGGCAGGGTCACGCCCTTGTACAGGCGCAGGTAGCCGATCGCCAGCACGATGCCCGGCACCGCCAGCGACGCGGTCGCGATCCAGTCCAGCCACTGCCGCGCCGGCAAGGAGGTGCGCAGCATCAGGTAGGCGATCGTCACGCCCAGGATCACGTCCAGGCCAGCGGCCAGGCCGCAGTACAGCAGGGTGTTGCGGATCATGCTGCTCGAATCCTGGAACACAGTGGCGTAGTGGGCCAGCGTATAGGCGTCGGGCAGCGGCGAGAAGCTCCAGACCTTGGCGAAGGACAGCAGCAGCACGCCCAGGTGCGGCGACAGCACGATCAGCAGCACGACACCGATCCAGCCGTAGGCCGCCACCGCGCCCAGGGGGCGCAGCTGGCGCCGCCGGATGCTGGAGCCCCCCTTCTGCAGCGTGGAGTAGTCCTTGCCCCGCAGGATGCGCGCCGACATCGCCATCGCCACGATGGAGAACACGATCATGATCACGCTGATCACATAGCCCATCGGGTCCTCCAGGCCCACCTGCGTGATGCGCAGGTAAGCCTGCGGCGCCAGCATGTTGGTCTGCCCCAACACCAGCGGCGTGCCCAGGTCGTCGAAAACCTTCACGAACACCAGCGAAGCGCCGGCGACGAAGCCCGGCAGGGCCAGCGGGAAGATCACGCGCCAGAACAGCCGCCAGCCGCGGCAGCCCAGGTTCATCGCGGCTTCCTCCATCGCGCCGTCGATGTTGCGCAGCGCCACGGTGAGGTTCATCAGGATGAACGGGAAATAGTGGATGGCCTCGACGAACACCACCCCGTTGAGCCCGTCCATGATCGGCAGCGTGATACCGAAGTGTTCATTGAGCAGCAGGTTCAGCGAGCCCGAGCGGCCGAAGATCAGCTGCATGGCCACGGCTCCGACGAAGGGCGGCATGATCAGCGGCAGCACGCCCAGCGTCTGGATCAGCAGCGCGCCGCGGAACTCGAATCGCACGGTGAAATAGGCCAGTGGCACGGCGATCAGCGCCGCGAATACGGTGGACAGTACCGCCACGTAGAGGCTGTTGAAGAACGACTCCCGCATCAGCCCCTGGGACAGGAAGGCACTGAAGTGCCCCAGGGTGAACGAGCCGTCCGATTCCACGAAGGCGGTGTAGAAGACCCGCCCCACCGGCAGCACCAGGAACATCAGCAGGAAGGCGAGCACCAGCGCCGCGGCCAGCCAGGCGCCCGGTCGGGGTACAGCCCAGGCGCGGCGCGCCACGCCCGGCACGGCCGTGGCCGCGGCCGGAATGGAAGTGGATGTCATGGGGTTGCCGGGAGGTCGACCAGGGATCAGCGGGCGGCTGCCAGGGCTTGTTCAGCCAGCGTGCGGGCACGTTCGTAGTTGGCGCGCGCCTCGGTGTTCCAGTGGTCTTCCAGCGCCGTCACCCGCTTGTTGACTGCCGCGTCCTTCTTGCTGGCGGCGAACACCGCCAGGAATTCCTTGTCGGCAACCTTGCTGCTGTCGACCACTGGCGTGAAGGCCGCCGCGCGGGCGTCCTTGAGCAGCGCCGCGGCCTTGGGATTGGGCTTGCGTGCCAGCGCAGCCTCAGCGGCGTGGATGGCCTTGGTGGCCGCCTGCAGTTCCTTGATGCGGAAGGTGATGGTCTGGTCGAACACCGCCGACACCACGTTGTAGCGGGCCTCGGACACGTCCGAGTCGAACTGCACCTTGGCGCGCTTGGCGATGTCGAACGGGTTGGGATAGCCCGCCGGCGTTTTGCCTCCCATCGCCGACGGCGGCAGGATCGGCAGGCGCGAGATGGCCGGCGTATAGAGCAGCTGCTGGCCTTCCATCGACACTGCGTAACTGATGAACTTGCGCGCTTCCTCGGGGTTCTTGCCGCCGGCCACCAGCGCGATGTTGGCGGGGACTACTGCCGTGACGTCGGGATAGGCAAACTCCACCGGGAAACCCGAGTACTTGCCGGCCAAGCCGAAGAAGTCGATCACCAGCCCGACGCCGAACTGGCCGTTGTTGACCCCGTCGGGAACGCCGAAGCTGCGTTCGGTGATCGCCGCGCAGTTGCCCGCGATCTGCAGCAGCTGGTGCCAGCCTTTGTCCCAGCCCTCCCCCTGCAGCAGCGTCTCCACCGTCAGGTGCGTGGTCCCGGACCGGGACGGCGAACTCATGGCCACGTGCCCGAAGTAGACGGGCTTGACCAGGTCGGCCCATTGCCTGGGCGCCGGCACCTTGTTGGCCGCCATGTACCGGGTGTTCCACATCAAGCCGTAGCCGGCCAGCGCTTGGCCAAGGTAGCGCCCCTTGGGATCGTTGATCGGATAGGCACCGACCTTGGCCGGCGCGTCCTTGTTGGCAAGGCCAGCGACGTTGTCGACCAACTGCAGCCCGGCCAGCACCTCGAAGGCGTCGGGCGCCGAGGCCCAGAACACGTCCGGGCGCTGGCCCGGTGCCAGCTCGCGCACGTAGGCAATGCCCTGCACCGTGTTCTTGTTGAGGATCTCCAGCTTGATGCCGGGGTGGGCCTTCTCGAAAGCCGTCCTGTAGGCCTGCGTCAGCTCCTTGGGAAAGGAGGTGATCACCGTCACGGTTCCGGCCAGCGCGCTGCTCATGGCGCCGGCGGACAGGGCCAGGACCGCGGCCACGGCCTGGATCTTCGGATGGATGCTCATTGTTGTCTCCTGGGTTCGCGTCAAACAGGCTCAGGGAGCCGGGAACAGGTCGGCCACGCGGCCGGCATCTTTACGGGGAAGGTGCGACGTGGCGCCCCATTCGTCGATGTGCAAGCCGCGGCCATCGAAACGCAGGCGGCTGATGGCTGCGTTGTCCAGCGCCCAGGTGCGCGGAACATCCAGCAACAGGCCCTGCGCGGCCCGATACAGGCAGTCGAGAACCCCGCCATGGCAGACGATGGCCAGCGTCTGCCCGGGGTGCTCACCGGCCAGGCGACGGACCGCACCGACGCAGCGCTCGCTGAAACAACGCCGGGTTTCCCCGTCGGGCGGTCCGAAGTCGGGTTCGCGTCGAAGCCAGCGCCGGTGGGCCTCCGGCCAGCGCGCCTCGATCTCGCGGGCGAGCAGGCCCTGGAACACGCCGAAGTGCTGCTCTCGCAGGTCCGCGTCCAGGCGCAAGGGTACGCCGGCCTGCTCCGCGAGCATCCGTGCTGTCTGCGCCGCGCGCGCCAGGTCGCTGCTGTAGACGGCATCGACCCCTTCCTGGGCCAGCGCACGGGCAACCCGCGTGGCCTGCTCGCGGCCGGCGGCATTGAGCGCCACATCGGCCTGGCCCTGGTAGCGGCCATCGCTGTTCCAGGCGGTCTCGCCGTGGCGGATGGCCAGGATCGTCGTGCCGGCGAATGGCTGATGCGTAGACATGCGTCGGGATCTGGAATCGATGGCCCCGATCGTCGGGCACCACGGCGCTGGTAGTCCAATCAAATCTCATGATGCAGGCCATCAGGCGTCGGGGTTAACCCGGGGCCGCAAAGGTTTAGCAGCGCTGATCTCGGATAGTGATCGCGGCTGCGATGCAGGACGACGAGGCACACACAGCGTTCTTACCACCTACCCGCGCCATGGGGTGATGCGCGGTAACCATCGCCTCACGTTTGCCCGATAGCGCTTGTACTCGTCGGCGAACTGCTCGCCCAGCGCAGGCTCTTCGTAGCCGACAACGAACAAGAAGAATCCGGCCCACACGATTGCACCGTACTCCAGCACCGTAACGCTCCCGAACAGGAGCCCCTGGCCGGCGACCAAGGCCGTGACTGCAACGTACATCGGATTGCGGACGTAGCGATAGAACCCGGTGACGACGAGGTGCTTGGGAGGCATCACGGGCGCCGGTGTGCCGAGGCCCTGTAACGCGAAGCGAGCGAATGAATCGAGCAGGATAGGCACCCCGGCGACGATCAGGGCGGCGCCGAGCACGCGCGCGATCGCGAATAGCGGAGGCGCGAAGTGCCAGTGCGTGAGGTACCAAGGGACGTACACGGCGAGCGTGCCCGGAGCGATGACCAGAAAGATCGCGGAACCGATGATCGCGGCGGCGCGCTGCACGAGAGAAGCATACTCAACGCCGCCTCGAATCGTGCGGATCGAGCGAGCGCTGGCGTCGCGTGATGTCCTGCGCGAGGTGCTTGTTTCGTTCGAGCCAGCGATCCAGCTAGCGCGCGACCACGTCCGAGGCATGCGCGATGTCGCCGGTCATCAGCGCGTAGACGATCGCCAGCGCGGTCTCGATCGCGTGACGCTTGAGCGCGTCGCCGCGCCGGAGGTCGACCAGCACGTCCTCGAGCTCGTCCTTGCGCGCGAGCACGCGCGCGGCGCTAGCGCAAATTTCCTCCGCTGCTTAGATCCTAGGCTGACCGCGTCCTTCGTTTGCTCGACGCGCCTCTCCCTACCCGGTGCCAAAGGGAGGTCCGCTTCTGGCCGGAAGCGGACGGTCAGCCACGGCGCCTAGCTGCCGCTCATAGCAGCCAGCAAGAAAAGACTGCTTTGCAGCGGTTGCAGCCGGTCGGCGGCGGACGCCGAATTCGCGGTCTTGGCCCTAATGCGGTCATTGAGCCCACTTGCCGGGAAGCGCGGGGATGAGGGCATAGGGTCGAAGCGGACATCCTCCTCTAGGGTAAGCTCCTGCAGGATCTTCAAGGGAGGGAACTGTGGAGAGCCGCACCGTTCGATCAACCTCGAGACGAACAGCCACGACGGAAGATGTCGTCCTTCGTGAGGGGCCGCTCGTCCGGCTCGTGTTCCGCCCGATGCTCGTCGAGAACTCGAACGATCCTTCGGCGTCCGTAAAAGGCTGCTTCATCTACTCAAAGAAGAACCGCAACGGTTCTTGGGATGACTTGCCACCCACTCCCCTGAACAAGGTCAAAGTCGGGGAGGAATACAGGCTTGAATTGAAGTCCGAGGAGTTGCTTTGCTTGTACACGGAACTGCAGGACTTGTACGAGCTTCGCCGGGACCACGGCATCCCCCGCGGGGAGGTCAAGTTCGTTAGGGCGCGCGGCACCGTTCAAGCACTCGCCACCATGACGGACGAAGAACTCCATTCGGTGGTGGCTGGGGCGGAATCTCTTGGCGCTTCTGCAGTCGCCAGGCTGATCCGCTGGGCGGCGAAGGCCAGCAACTTCGATTTACTCTTCTCTCGGCTCGAAGAGCTCGAACCAGACAGCCTCAAAGATCTCAACGCTGCAGTGGGCCTTGCTACCCTGCATCGCGCGTTGAGAACGTGGCACGAAAATCGGGAGAACACGAGCGAGGAGTTCTGGCAGGCAACGCTCTCCAAGCAGGCCTTTGTTCTAGAGCAAGTCTTCGCGCTACCGATCGTGGTGATCCAGGAGAAGGCATATGTCGGTGGAAAATCCGTCACGAACACGGGAGGGCATGTCGCGGACTTTCTAGTCGCCAACAAGGTGACGCACGACGTCGGCATTGTAGAAATCAAGACGCCCGCAACGTCGCTGGTTGGCTCGGAGTACCGCAAGGGCGTGTACTCACCCTCCAGCGACTTGGCCGGTGCCGTCCAACAGGTGCTCGTCTACAAACACTCCCTCCAAACGGAACAACGTAGCCTGCTGCACGGGTCGGACATGCGAGTGTCGAGCCCTAGATGCATCGTGCTGCTCGGTCATGCACGGAAGCAGCTTGGGCAAGACGAAAGAATGCACCTCTCGTTAGAACTGTTCCGCAAACAGCTGCACGACGTAGAGATCATTACCTTCGACGAGATGTTCGAACGCACGAAGCGGCTCGCCCGCCTTCTCCAGCACGGTGTCAGCCACTGAGGTGAGATGTTCGCTTCGGCTAGGAGCAGCCGTCCTTCAGCGACGCTTGAACAACGGCAAGAGGTTGGTCGCAGGCATAGCATACCGCTGTGCGCGATGAGGTGGTCGCTGCGGCTCGCCGCAATGGGCTCTCGTTCCGCAAGCTCTCGTCGATGCAGACGGCGGGGCGACGCCTATGTAAACTCGAGTCATGTCAGCTACCAAGAGCACTCTGTTCACGCTTGGATACGAAGGGCTCGATCTGCCGTCGTTCATCGCCTTGCTGCAAGAGGCTGGCGTGAAGACTGTCGTCGATGTCCGCGAGCTACCGCTCTCCAGGAAGAAGGGCTACTCGAAGACGGCCTTCAGTGCGGCCCTGTCTGAGCACGGAATGGCATATTTGCACGCTCCCCAGCTGGGCTGCCCTAAGCCGATACGAGACCAGTACCGCACCGACCGGGACTGGAGCGCATATACCAAGGCATTCCTCGCCCATCTCAAGACCAGGCGAGCCGAAGTGCTTGAGTTGGTGAAGCTTTCACGCGCTACTGCGGCATGTCTTGTCTGCTTTGAAGCCGACTTCGGTATGTGCCACCGGACCTACGTCGCGCGCGCGGCCTGCAGGCAGGGCGGCCCCTCGGTTGTTCATCTCACTGCTAGAACAAGCTTCCCTGATCTTGGTTTTCAGGCTGCGGCCTAGGCGGCGAGAAGACGCTGACCGCGAGCCACTGGTCGGGGAAGCGGTGAATCGTCCCAAGCAACAGAAGAAGATCTCTGGAGGGTAGGTCTCGCTCGAACTTGCTACGGAAAGGCTCTTCCCAGCCATCAGGACCGTGCTGCTTTCGCAGCTTCCGGTATAGGGCGCCAGCTTCCCAGTCGACCAACTTGTGCCGGTAGGAGCGGACCTCGCCACCGACTTCGCACTCATAGTGGTAGTAAAAGTCGAACGGAATTTTCTCCAGGAGAGCGACATCACGCTTGCTCTCCTCTTCTGAGAACAGACTGGACTGCTGCTGCAGCCGCGTCAGCTTCGCCTTCTCCTGTTCGGTCCACTCCGGATTTGCCGCAGGCTTGATTTCGAGCCTTGTTATTCGACTTGGACGCAGCAGGGCAAGTGTCGTCCCGTGCTTGATGCGGGCCGCTTCCACGGCCGCGAAGTCGCTGAAGATAGGAATGTCTTTGAGAGCCTGCATCCGGCGAGGCCAGCCTTCTTTTCCGGGGGCCAGCGGAGCGGGTTCACATTCAATGCCGTCAACGAAGATGCGGTGGCTTTCCGGTCTGTGGTCATCCTTGGCCTTCTCCACTCGCGCACGAATCCACTGCCACTTAGAGAACTGCTGGTCATCCGCGACCAGTCGGAAAGGCACTGGGAACAGGCGTATGAGGACACCTTCCTCCGTGACGCCGGCAACGCACGACGTCTCTGAATACCGCTCGCTCGGCGAGGGGTAGGTCTTGCATAGGATGAGAATGCGCTGCGTCCAAGAAGCCATCGCCTCTACTCCCTTGAGCTCCCTTAAAGTCCACTTTAGCAGTACGGATGAGCTTCTGCCACTTCGTAGAAGGATGAGGGTATGCGCTGCATTTTGTGTAAGCAGACCGATGGTGCCTTTTCGACCCTTGAGCACGCAGTGCCGGAGTCGCTGGGCGGGGGCACTTGGTCAGAACTCCCATTTGGTCTTGTCTGCGATGCCTGCCAAAGGTACTTCGGTACCAAAGTGGAGCGGGATGCGTTGGCGGAGCATCCGTTCTTGCTGCTGCGAACGCTGCTTGCTTTGCCGACGAAGAAGCGCAAGGCACCCTGGTCCGATGACCCGCTCGAGGGCCGTTTGGAATCGGGTGGGAGGCCAGGGCTGCTGCACTTCGAGCCGGCCGCGCACTTCAAAGACGCGAGCAAGAAGAGTGTGATGCGTTTTGTCGCGCAGCCCCGCAACCCGCGGAACGTCTGCCGGTTCTTGCTCAAGATGGGCATTGAAGCGATTGCCTTCGAATCTCCCGAGGACGCCCTCGACGACCGGTATGACCCTGCCAGGGCCGTGGCTCGAGGCACGTCGCAGGCACCTTGGTGGTATCTGGAGTGCGATGACACAACCCGCTTCGACGGATGGCTCTGCGGGACACCGCCAGAGGGCGAAGCTCTCGTCGAGCTTGGGATCGGGACGCCGGCACCAGGGGTGGAAGTAGTTTCCTTCACGCTCGGCCCCGTGACGCTCATCGCCCCCTTGAAACAGAACATCTACCCGGACCCTGGGCTCGAAGGCACGCCCGACTGGCGGGTGTACAGGGTGTAACGGGTACGCTGCGGCCGTCCGGGCCCGCCCGTCATGGCCACGTTCCCACGCGACTTCGGTGTGCCGCCAAGTAGTCGGACGTCCGCTTCCGGCCAGGAGCAGCCGTGCGGGATTACAAAGGGGGACTCTGCCAAAACGCAGGGCAAAGCGCATAGCCGAATCAGTCGATTGCGCCGCCGATACTGCTGGCTCCTACTGTCCGACACATCAGCATCGGAGGCGCGTCGTCGGCCGAGCTGAGGGTGAAGATCTGCCCATTCGAGATATACACGGTCGTGTGGCTCGTCGCTGGCTCAAGCTGGCGGATGCGAGGCGAAGGTCGACGAGGCCCTTGCCCTGACCGGCGCGGGCGGTGTCAGATTTCTCAATTCTGTCAGCCCGTGATTGATTTCCATGGCGTCGCCATGTGCCTTCGGGTGGCCGAGCCGACTACCTCCCCCGGTCTGTGCTGACCTTCTTCAGGCCCGCTTCCTTGTCAATGTTGTTGCATCTCAGCGGGCTCCGTGAACCTTGGCTGGCGCTTCTCCTGGAATGCGCGCATGCCTTCCGCAGCGTCCTTGCCGAAGCCGAGTTCAACGGCCCAACGCTTCGCTATGTCCAGTGCCGACTCTTCGTCCTCGGTCATTCCCGCAAGGATCGAAGCCTTGCACCCCTGGATCGCGCGCGCAGGACCAGCCGCCAAGCGTTGTGCCATGCGCATGGCAACGTCGATCGCCGGACCTTCCGAAACATCGTCGACAAGTCCCCATTGCACCGCCGTCGCCACGTCGACGGGCTCCCCGAGCAACATCATCCGCTTGGCACGTGCCGCACCGATCCGCTTGGTGACGCGCACCGTGCCGCCGCTGCCCGGAAACACCCCCAGCCGGATTTCAGGCAGGAGCAACTTGGCGTTTCGCGCTGCGACGATGAAGTCACAGCAGACCGCCAGTTCGAGCCCGCCGCCGATCGCCGCCCCCTCGATCGCTGCCACCGTGGGCTTGTGAAGGTTGGCCAGGGCGCCGAACACCGCCCTGTCCTGCGCGAACTTCGCGGCAAGCGCCTCCGGTCCGCTTGAGATCAGCTCCTGGAGCTCGCCAATGTCGGATCCAGCGGAAAAAGCCCTCGTGCCGGCGCCCTGGACAACTATGGCGCGAATGTCCGGTCGGGACTGGCATTCCGCAAGCCGCTCACCGAGTTGCAGCATCAGCGGGCGTGTGAGGCTGTTCATGGGGGGTGAGTGAAGCGTCAGGACCGCTACGGCCTGGTTGACTTCGATGGTCACTTGTCCTGAAGGAGCAGCCGGCTGGTTCATGTGAGCGACCGTATCACAGCCCGCTGCGGAGACTGTCCTGTCGCCGAAGGACAGGCCAGTGTCATTGCGAAGCACGACACGGACGCGTCCGGCGAGCATTTATGCTGGCCGTGGCATCACATCAATCTTTCCCAGAGGAACCCATGAGCATCGACTCCGATCCCGGCGAGGCCCCGCGCCTCGAGTTTGCCTTCGCGATCCGTGTGAACTTCGGAAACAGGACGAAAGTGGGAAAGCTCCCCAGCGGGTTCACACGTGGCTTCACCGACGCGGTCGGCGGTGAGGTTGCCGGTCCGAAGCTCAATGGCATCGTGGTTCCGCACAGTGGCGGCGATTGGCCGTCGTACTGGCCGAACGGGGCGGTGGAATTCAAGGCGCAATATCTGCTGCAGGCCGATGACGGCACGCTCATCGTGGTGAAGAACCGCGGGTTCCGTTTTGCCACGCCGGAGGTCACCGCACGCATGGAAAGGCTCGAGCCGGTCGACACGAGCGAGTATTACATGCGCCTCTCGCCCTTCTTCGAGGCCCCGGTCGGGCCGCACGACTGGTTGAACCGTACCGTGTTCGTCGGCAATGCGAACCGCCAGGCGGACCACTCCGTGTTCCGCTTCTGGCAGGTCGTCTGATCACGCGAAGACCACGGTCCTGGCGCCGTTGAGCATCACCCGGTCTTCCAGGTGGTAACCGACGGCCCGGTTCAGGACATTGCGCTCGATGTCGCGCCCCTTGCGCACGAGCGCTTCGGCCGAATCCGTGTGCTTCACGCGCAGCACGTCCTGCTCGATGATCGGCCCCTCGTCGAGATCCGCCGTCACGTAGTGGGCGGTGGCGCCGATCAGCTTCACACCGCGTTCGTGGGCCTGATGGTAAGGCTTCGCGCCCTTGAAACCGGGCAGGAAGCTGTGGTGGATGTTGATGCAACGGCCCGAGAGGTAAGCGGACAGGTCGTCGGACAGGATCTGCATGTACCGCGCGAGGATCACAAGCTCGGCGGACGCTTCTTCCACGATCTTCTTGATCTGTTCCTCCTGCGTAGCCTTTGTCTCCCTGGTCACGGGAAGGTAGAAGAAGGGCACGCCGTCAGCGTGCTGGAGGTTTGCCGGCTTCGGGTGGTTGGACACGATGCCCACCAGATCCATCGGTAGTTCTCCGGTGCGCCAGCGGTAGATCAGGTCGCGCATGCAGTGCTGGTGCTGCGAAACCAGGATGAGCACCCGCTTGCGGTGATCCGCCCGGCGAAGCGACCAGCTCATGCCGAATTCCTTCGCGGTTCGTGCCAGCGAGCCGTGCAATGGCCCGCTGTCGCCCAGAGGCGAGCCGATTTCGAACTGCACGCGCATGAAGAACCGGCCCGAATCCAGGTCGTCGAATTGCTGCGCCTCGGTGATGTTGCCGCCATGCTCGAACAGGCGGCCGGCAACCGCCGCCACGATGCCCGGAGCGTCCGGACATTGCAAGGTGAGGATGTAGGAAGCGTTCATGCCGCGAATCCTAGGCAGGTCGACACGTTCGCCACGTCGTGCGCGGGAAGGACACGCGCTCAGCCATCGCAGCAGGGCTAGGGTTTCCCCCGTGTTTCCGCGTTCTTGCCTGGCCTATCGTTAACCGCATTAACGGTCACCCAAGTTAACGAGGAGGCATCACATGCAGACATGGGTTGTTCCCGGGTCCACGGTCCGCGGCTTCGTCGATGCAGCCGCGATGGCAGGCCTCGTCGATGCCATCGGCAGCCGCGATCCGGCGGCGATTGCAAATGCCGTCCTCGACGCGGTACGCCCAATGGCGGCTGCGCAGCATTGCACCATCTTTGCACATGAAGGCCAGCGCAGTCCGAGGCTGCTGTCGGGGGCCGACGACAACGGGCCGTGGGTGGCGTTCCGCTGCGGCGCCGTGCATGCACGTGCTTTCGCGAGCCAGGATCCCGTCCGCGAGCTCATCGAGCGAAAGCCTGCAGCCGGTCCGGTCGGCCTCGTCGTGCTCGCCAGGGGGCGTCTCGGCGAGATGCCCATTGGCAATTACCGCGAGGAGTGCATGGAGGCCCTGCACCTTGTCGACAGGCTCTCCCTGCTCATGCGCGTGGCCGAATGCAATTGGCTGGCGGTGCATCTCTACCGCGATGAGGCACACGGCTGCTTCGGCGACGAGGCCATCGAGGCCCTAGTTGGTGTGGCATCGCTGTTGACGCGGTGCGTGGCACGCCATTACGCATGCGACGTCGATGGTCTCGGATCGGTACGCGGCAACGTGACGGAAGGGATCACGGAGCTCGGCGCACGACTGACGGATCGGGAACGCGAGGTTCTCACGCGGATTCTCGATGGGGTGACGGTGAACCGCATTGCCGAAGACTTGAAGCTGCGGCCGACGACGGTCGCAACCTACCGCATGCGGGCGTACGAGAAACTGGGCATCGCCTCACGCCAGGAACTCTTCGCCACGATGCTGCGGCGCCGCGCGGTGGGCGCTGGCCAGCTGCAGGCGGCGTGAACATCCAATGGGAGGAGATATCCACACTATGAAGAAGGGCAGCAACGAACCCGGCAGGGCCGGTCACGGCGGGGTGATCGACCTTGAGGCGTATTCCGCACCCTCCGACGTGCGTCTGACGGCCATGGAAAAGTACCTTGGGTATCTGGTCCGCAGCCTCGACAGCCGCATCAACGCAAGCTTCCTGCGGGCCCTTGGCGACGAGGACATCACTCCTGCGCGTTTCACAGCGTTGTCGATCATCGCCGCGCACCCGGGCGTAAGGCAGGTAGACATCGCGCGTGTGCTGGACATCGCCCGGCCGGCGGCCATGAAGGTGGTAAGCCGCCTCGTCGATCTCGGCCTTGTCGAGATGCACCTTATCCCGAGCGACAAGCGCATCGGGGCGCTGGCACTCACGGAGAAAGGGCACGCAAAGCTCGCCAAGTACGAGGCGGCCGTGGAGGCGCACGAAGACCGGATCTGCAGCAGGCTCACCAAGGCGGAGCGTACATCGTTCATCGGGTTGCTTCGCAAGATGCTGGACACCTGAGGCCCGGCCGGCGCCTCGTCAAACAGGAGACATCATGGAACAGTACAAGATGCTCATTGCAGGGCAATGGGTCGACTCTGCCTCCGGGCAATGCTTCGAGAGCATGAACCCCGCCACGGGAAAACCGTGGGCGCTGATCCCGCGCGGAACGCCCGAAGACGTGGACCGTGCCGTGCGCGCGGCGCACGCTGCCCTGAGGTCGCCTGCCTGGGGCGGCCTGAGCGCGACGGCGCGAGGCGCGTTGCTGCGCAAGCTGGCGGACCTGCTGGCCTCGGAAGCAGACAGCCTTGCGCGCACCGAAACGCGCGACAACGGCAAATTGATCGCGGAGATGACGCTGCAGCTGCGCTACCTGCCGCAGTTCCTGTACTACTTCGCAGGGCTGGCCGACAAGGTCGAAGGCAGTGTGCCGCCCATCGAGAAGCCTGGCATCTTCAATTACACCCGGCTGGAGCCGATCGGCGTCGTGGCCGCGATCACGCCGTGGAATTCGCCGCTGCTGCTCGCAGTGAGCAAGCTTGCCGCAGCACTGGCAGCAGGCTGCACCATGGTGATGAAGCCGTCCGAACACGCGTCGGCGTCGTTGCTGGAGTTCGCGCGCCTGATCGAGCGAGCCGGCATTCCGGCCGGCGTGGTGAACGTCATCACGGGTTTCGGCAATGAGATCGGAGACGCGATCGTTTCTCACCCCAAGGTGGCGAAGATCGCGTTCACAGGCGGCGAGGTGGGTGGAAGAGCCATCAGCCAGCTCGCCGCCAGAGATTTCAAGAGCGTGACGCTCGAGCTCGGTGGCAAGTCGCCGAACATCGTATTCGACGACGCCATCATCGACGACGCGGTCAAGGGGGCGATCTCCGGCATCTTCGCCGCTTCCGGGCAGACGTGCATCGCCGGTTCCCGGCTGCTGCTGTCACGCAGGATTCATGATGAATTCGTGGAGAAACTGCTCACGTTCGCCCGACAGGCGCGCATCGGCGATCCCGCGAGCATGGATACGCAGGTGGGGCCAATCACTACTGCGCAGCAGTACGACCGGGTGCTCGGCTACATCGAGATCGCGAAGCAGGAGGGAGCGAAGTGTGTTCTCGGTGGTAACCGCATTGCGGGCGAAGGGCTTTTCGTCGAGCCGACGATCTTCACCGGCGTCCACAACCACATGCGCATCGCGCAGGAGGAGGTGTTCGGGCCGGTGCTCTCGGTGATTCCGTTCGACAGCGACGAAGAGGCCATCGAGATCGCGAACGACACACTCTACGGCTTGGCTGCAGGGGTATGGACGCAGAGCATGAAGCGGGCGTTCACGGTGTCAAACCGCATCGAGGCAGGAACGGTCTGGGTCAACACGTATCGTGCGGCGAGCTTCATGTCCCCCTTCGGCGGATACAAGCACAGCGGCATCGGCCGCGAGAACGGCGTGGACAGCATTCGGGAGTACCTCCAGACCAAGAGCGTCTGGATGAACTATGGCGCCGACGTGCCCAACCCCTTCGTCATGCGGATCTGAGTTGAGCAGAGGAGACCAACAGATGGACAGCAACGTTCAGGCACCGATCCAGCCGGCTGCGAAGATCGGCTTCATCGGAATGGGGTCGATGGGCGGCGGGATGGCCATCAATCTCGCAAGGAAGGGCTTCACCGTGCGCGCATTCGACCTCGCGCCGGCAGCCCGCGAGAGATTCGAGCGTGAGACCGGCGTCCCCTGCGTCGAGACGGCACGGGATGCTTTCACCGGGGTGGACGCCGTGGTTCTCATGCTTGGAGACGGAAAGGTCGTGCGCAAGGTGTTGATCGGCGGCGGAGGCGACGTCCCGATCAGTGCCGCGTCGCGCGGCACGCTGGTGATCGACTGCAGTTCCTCCGCGCCTCCCGATACACAAGCACTCGGCCGCGAGCTGGCTGAATTGGGCATTGGTCTCATCGATGCGCCTGTTTCCGGCGCGATGAAGGGCGCCAATGAAGGAACGCTGACCCTGATGGCCGGGGGGCCTGATGAACTCGTGAAGCGGGCCGATCCGATCCTCAGGGCAATGGGGAGCTCGATCTTCCACACCGGGCCGCTCGGGTCCGGTCATGCGATGAAGACGATCAACAACTTCATCGCCGCATCGGGAATGATTGCTGCACTGGAAGGCATCCTGGTCGGAAAGAAGTATGGACTCGATCCCGAGAGGATGATCGACATCCTGAATGTGTCCTACGGCCGCAATGCTGCGACCGAGTGGGTCATCCGCCAGCAGGTCCTCTCCGGCAAGTTTGCGGCGAACTTCGCGATGTGGCTGGCAGCCAAGGATGCACGCATCATGGCCGAAACGGCCGAGCACATCGGGTATGCGGCTACCCTGCCGCGCGACGTATTCGGGATCTTCGAAGCTGCCCGGGAAAAGCTGGGCGACAACGTGGACTTCACGCACGTCGTGGAGCAGCTCGACACGCTTTGGCGCGACGGCGGCAGCGCGCGACAATGACAGTGCCATTGCAGGCCGCCCCAGGCGCGGGGCTCTCGCGCGTGCTCGCCGAGCATGCGGCTGCGGCGGATGTCGCCGCCATGCCTCAGGCTGCCGTGACCGCGACCAAGGCGAGCATCCTCGATCAGATCGGCGTGATCCTGACGGCAAGCGGCCTGAGCGACGAGTGCCGCCCCTTCATCCGGATGGCGCGTGAGGAGGGAGGCGGTGGCTCCACCGTACTCGGTTGCGGGTTTCGCGCTTCGATGGGGATGGCGGCGTTCGCGAACGGGGCCATGGCGCATGCGCTCGACTACGAAGACACGCATGACGAAACACTCGTGCACCCAATGGCGGCGGTCCTTCCGGCTGCGCTCGCCGTAGCGGAAGCAATCGGCGCCAGTGGCCGGGATCTGCTCGCCGCAGTCGCCGTAGGCGCCGACATCAGCTGCCGCATCGGGCAGGCGTTCGAGGGTAACCCTGAGCGCCGTGATGGATTCCTTCTCCTGCCCTTCGTGGGTGCGTATGGCGCCACCGCAGCGGTCGGCAGGCTGCTCCGGAGCGACGCGGACCGGATCGAGCAAGCCTTGTCCCTCGTTTTCTTCCAGATCGCCGGCAGCGCTGCGGTGCAGCGCTATGGCGCGTCCCACATCCGCGGTGTTCGTGACGCCTTCAATGCCCGGGCTGCCGTGACGGCAGCGATGCTCGCCCACGATGGCGTCAACGGCTTCGACCGGCCGCTCGAAGGAGAGGCAGGCTACTTCGCCCTGTATGCGGGAGGTCGCTTCAGCTCAGACAAGGCGCTGGCCAGCCTTGGAGAGCGGTACGAGATCGAGCGCGTCAGCTACAAACCTTGGCCGGCTTGCAGGGGAACGCACGCATTCATCGAAGCAGCTCTCTCGATTGCGTCCCGGCATGCCATCGACGCCTCTCGCATCGAGGGCATCCATGCGACCGTGAGCCCCTTCTTCCGCGTGTTGTGCGAGCCGCGGGACGTCCGCACGGGGCCGGCGAACAGCGTTACCGCGAAATTCAGCATCCCCTTCACCGTTGCCGTTGCATTGGCGCGGAGAGGCGTGTCCTTCGACCACTTCACGGAAGCTGGCTTGCGCGATCCCGAGGTGCTCCGCCTGGCGCGTCTGGTCAGTCATGAGGTCGCGCCGCAGTGGGGGCAGGCCGAATCGACGCGCGGGGCGCTGGAGCTGCGCTTGACCAGCGGGGAGTGCTTCCGGGAGGAGGTGATCTACCCCCGTGGGCACCCCCGGAATCCGATGTCCTCGGCGGAACTGCGGCAAAAGTTCCTCGCCTGCGCCTCGCACGCCCAGGTGCACCTGGCGGGCACCGCCGCGGAGCAACTGGCGGAGCGGATCGAACGCCTCGAGAGTTTGCAGCGAGCCACCGACCTGCTCCCGTCCTAATCAATTTACCTTGATGCCGAGCGTCTCGACCAGCTTGCGATTGCGCGAGCCGGTCTGGATCGCCTCGGCGCGGAATTCGGCCGGCGATCGCGACGGGCTCGGCTCGTATCCCAGCGCATGCAGCTTGGCCTGCACGTCATGATCCGCGAGCGCCTTGCTGCTTGCGTCGAACAGCTTTTGCGTCACGTCCGCGGGCATTCCGGCGGGCCCCGCAAGCGAGAACCAGTAGGTTACGTCGAAGTCCTTCAGGCCCTGTTCTGCCAAGGTCGGCACGCCCTCGGCCAAGGAGGATCGCCTGGGTGCCGTGATACCCATGGCAAGGAGCTTGCCGTCCTTGACCATCGGCATGACCGAGCTCGGTACGGCGAACGTCACGGGAACATCGCCGCCGACGACAGCCACCACCGCCGGCGCGCCGCCCTTGTAGGGCACCTGATTGAGCTTCAGCCCGGAAAGCCGGCTGAAGTTCTCCATGATGATGGCGGGGTAAAGGCCCTGCGTCGAAGCGACAAAAACCTCGTTGTTGGTCGCCTTGGACTTCAGTTCCGCGATATTGCGGGTCCCGAAGTTGCGGTTCGCCGCCATGACGAAGAATGTGCTGGCCAACTTCGAAACCATGGTAAAGCTGTTTTCGTCGTACTTCACGTTCGGCTGGAACATCGCCTTGTCGGGCCCATAGACAGAATCCGGCGCAAGCAGGAGCGTGTACCCGTCGGGCGCCGCTGAAGCAACGAACGAGGCCGCCAGGGTCGTGCCGGCACCGGGCCTGTTCTCGATGAGGATCGGCTGCTTCAGCGTCCGCGACATGTGATCGGCCAGGACGCGGGCCACGCTGTCGCCTCCACCCCCGGGGGGAAATCCAACGACGAGCTTGATTGGCCTATTGGGGTATTCCTGCGCTGCGGCGGCACAGGCGGCAAATGCCATGGCGGCAGCCAGGGTTTTGAGGTAGGGAAAACGCATCATGTCTCCTTCGAAGTGGTGGAGGTCACCTCCCGCAGGAGCGATTCTGGGCAAAACGAGCGAGCGCTGTGTCGTATCGGACAACGACACCGGCCCGCTGTCGTAGTTCGAGATGACAGCCAGCATCCCCTCGCTCGCTTAACCTTTCCGCAATCCTCGTGATAAGCAGCCAACCATGAACTTCCAGCCCTACCCGCGGAGGCCCTCCTGATGGCCGATGCGCTCATCTTCGACGCGGTGCGCACGCCGCGTGGTTCCGGTCGCCCGAGCGGCGCGCTGCACACGCTGGCGCCGATCGATCTTGGTGCGACCGTGCTGAGGGCGCTTCGCGCGCGCACCGGCTTCGACCGTCTTCCCGTGGAAGACGTGATCTTCGGTGTGGGCGATGCCGTCGACGACCAGGGCGCCAACCTGGCACGGGCGTCGGCCCTCCATGCGGGACTCGACGTCGGCACGCCCGGTTCGGTGATCAGCCGGTTCTGTTCGTCCGGCCTGGATGCAGTGAACCTCGCTGCAGCCAAAGTGGCGGCCGGCCACGGCGACCTGGTCGTTGCCGGCGGGGTCGAGATGATGTCCCTCATTCCGATCGCCGGCACCGGAGGCGCCTGGGGCAGCGACGCCAGCTTCAATACGACCACCAACTTCACGCCCCTCGGACTGGCTGCCGACTTGCTTGCCACTCTCGACGGACATACGCGAGAGTTGGTCGACTCCTACGCGGCAGAGTCCCAGGCACGGGCGGAGCGGGCCTGGGAGGAGGGCCGCTTCGAACAGTCCATCGTGCCGGTGACCGACTTCAACAGTGAGACCTGCCTCGCGCGCGACGAACACATGCGACCCGGAACGACGGTCGAAGCGCTCGGCAAGCTGAAACCCGCCTTCGCAGACATGGCTACGAAGGGAGGCTTTGGCGAGACGGTGAAGAAACGCTATCCGCAGGTGAACCGCCTCCGACACGTCCACACCGGCGGCAACTCCTCCGGCGTCGTGGACGGCGCCAGCGCGCTGCTGATCGGCTCCGCGGAAGCGGGCGCGAAGCTCGGTCTCAAACCGCGCGCGCGGATCACTTCGACCGCGACGGCCGCGTGCGATCCCTGCCTGATGCTCGTCGCCCCGGCGGAGGCGACCCGGAGGGCAGCTGCGCGTCGGGGGTACTCACTCGACGACATCGACCTCTTCGAAGTCAACGAAGCGTTCGCCTCCGTTGTCCTGCGTTTCATGAGCGACACGGGCGTTCCGCACTCGAAGGTGAACGTGAACGGCGGAGCGATTGCACTGGGGCATCCGATCGGTGCGACCGGGGGCATTCTCGTGGGAACACTGCTGGACGAGCTCGAACGGCGCGATGCGAAGCGCGGGATCGTGACCCTCTGCGTGGGCCTGGGCATGGGCGTGGCAACGCTGATTGAACGCGTTTGAGCAAAGGGCGAGCAAGAATGATCCGGCAACAAGACCTGGGCGATGGCGTCGTCGCCCTGATGTTCGCGTGCGGGGGGGCGGTGAACACCCTCGACGGAAATACCAATCGGACCTTCGGCGACATGCTGTCGAAGCTCCTGGAGGACGACGCCGTCCGCGGCATCGTCATTGGTTCGGACAAGAGTGATTTCGTTGCAGGCGGGGACCTGGACGAACTGCTGGCCGCGAGGACGCCTGCAGAGATCAAGCAGATCGTCATCCCCATGCTGCAGGCGCTGCGCCGCATGGAACAGGGCGGGAAGCCGGTCGTCGCTGCGCTGCCGGGAACGGCACTTGGCGGGGGTCTCGAGATTGCGTTGGCCTGCCATCGCCGCATTGCCGCCGAGAACGCGCACGCCCGGTTCGGCTTTCCGGAGGCGACCTTGGGGTTGATGCCCGGCGCCGGCGGAACCCAGCGCCTCCCGCGATTGATCGGCATCACCGCAGCGGCGCCGCTGCTGCTGGAGGGCAGGCGCCTGCCTTTGAAGGACGCCGTCGCCGCAGGGATCATCGACGAAGTGGTTTCCGGCGAGGAGCTGCTGTCGGCCGCGAAGGCGTGGGCACTGGCGAATCCCGTGGCGAGCCAGCCGTGGGACCGCAAGGGCTTCGTCCTCCCGGATTTTGCGGTGCAGTCGCAGCAAGGTCGCCAGTTCTTCCTGGGCGCCTGGGCGCGGTCGAAGAAGAGCGCGGGCGGGAACGACGAGGCCGCCGAAGCCATCCTGCGCGTGCTGCAGCAGGGACTCGAACGTGGCCTTGACGCCGGAATCGGGATCGAGACGCGTCATTTCGCGAGGCTCGCGAGCGGGAACGCTGCAAAGAACAAGATCCGGACGCTCTTCCACGGCGTCAACCGCGCCAGGTCGATGAAGATGCGACCAACCGGACTGCCGTCGTCGACCGTCAGGCGACTGGCGGTGCTGGGTGGCGGCGTGATGGGGCGCGGGGTTGCGCAAGTGGCTGCCACCGCTGGAATCGAGGTGGTGCTGCTCGAAGTCGATGCCGACGCTGCGCGTCGCAGCGTGGAGGCAATCCGCTCCTACGCGACGAAGGAGGCTGAGAAGGGTCGCCTGAAGATCGGCGTGGACGCGCTCCTCGCGAGAATCCAGCCGGTGGCGGACTACGCAGCCCTGGCAGGCTGCGATTTCGCAGTGGAGGCCGTGTTCGAGAAGGCTGAAGTCAAGCGCGACGTGCTCTCGCGGGCCGCGGCGGTTCTCGGCAGCGAGGTTCCGATCGCGAGCAATACGTCCACCATGCCGATCACGGGGCTGGCGCAGCATGTCCTGCAGCCGCAGCGGGTCATCGGCCTGCACTTTTTCTCGCCGGTGGACCGGATGCCGCTGGTCGAAGTCATCCGCGCTCGGAAGACCGACGACGCCACGCTGGCGAGGGCGCTCGATTTCCTGAAGCAGCTGCAGAAGACGCCCGTGGTCGTCAATGACGGTCTCGGATTCTTCACGAGTCGGATCGTCACGACCTATTCCAGCGAAACGCTGAACCTGATCGGAGAAGGTATCCCGCCTCAATGGATCGACAATGCCGCGGTCAATGCCGGCTTCGCCATCGGTGGGGCTTCACTGGCCGAACTCACCACATTGCCGCTTCTGAAGGACATCCTTGCATCCATGCGCGGCGATGGCCGCCGCGTCGCCAACGCCGGCAATATCGCGGAGGAGACGGTTGCCAAGCTGTTGTCGCTCGGCCGTGTTGGCAAGGCTGCCGGCAAGGGGCTGTATGACTGGGGCCCGGAGGGTCGAGACCTGTGGCCCGGTCTCGCCGAGGTTTTCCCCGGCCGTACCCCCCCGGATGAGGAGGTGATCCGCAAGCGCCTCTTCCACGTGCAGTCGCTCGAAGCAGTTCGTTGTCTCGAGGACGGCGTGCTCTCGCAGCCTCTGGACGGCGACGTTGCGGCCGTGCTCGGCTGGGGCTATCCGAGCTGGCTCGGTGGCCCTTTCGGGTACATCGATCGCATCGGCGCGGCGCCATTCGTCACGGAGTGCGAAGATCTCGCGGCCCGGTTCGGCGCTCGCTTCACCCCTCCGGAGACACTGCGGCGCATGGCGGCATCTGGTGGGGCGTTCTACGCCACGAAGGAGGCTGCCCGATGAAGGCCATGGTCATGGAAGCGCCGGGGCTCGAGAACCTGCGGCTCAAGGAGGTCGCCGATCCGGAGGCCGGCCCCGGGGAAGTGCTGGTGCGGCTGCGCGCCGCCTCACTCAATTTCCGGGATGTCCTCGCGCTGCGTGGCGGCTATGGCTCGCGCCAGAAGCAGGCGGGACTCATCCCGCTGTCGGACGGTGCCGGTGAGGTCGTCCAGGTGGGCCGGGGCGTGCGCAACTTCAAGCCCGGAGACCGCGTCGTCAACAGCTTCTTCCCTCGCTGGCTTGCGGGTCCGCCGGACGAGCGCTTCCTGCAACAGGATCTGGGCGGGATCGAGGATGGTGTCGCGTGCGAGCTGCGAGTGTTCGCGGCAGATGGCTTGGTGGCCATCCCGGCGGGTATGAGTTATCTCGAAGCCGCCACCTTGCCTTGTGCGGCGGTTACCGCCTGGAACGCGGTGCGCGTGCACGGCAATGCGGGTCCCGAGCAGACGGTGCTGACGCAAGGATCCGGCGGCGTTGCGCTCTTCGCGCTGCAGTTCGCCCGCGCCGCAGGTGCGCGCGTGATCGTAATCTCCTCGACCGCGAGCAAGCTGGAACGCCTGCAGGCGGTCGGGGCGCAGCATGGCATCAACTACAGCGATGACGCCGAGTGGGGCAAGACGGCGCGCAAGATCACCGCCGGTCGTGGCGTGGACCTGGTCGTGGAGACCGCAGGCGCGGCAACCTTGAAGCAGTCGATCCGCGCCACCCGCGTGGGAGGCATGATCGCGATGATCGGCATGGTGAGCGGCCCGACGGCGGAGTTGAACCTGCCGCTCGTGGCCATGGGCAGCCTGCGGGTCCACGGGATCGCCGTCGGCAGCCGGGAACACCTGGAGCAGGTCCTCGCTGCCTGTGCGGTGAACGGGCTCAAACCCGTGATCGACCGCGCCTATCCGCTTGCGGACCTGGCCGAGGCGCTGCGCCACGTCGAGAGCGGCAGGCAGTTCGGCAAGGTGTGTGTCGAGATCGGGTGAGGCCCATGCTGGAAATAGAGATCTCCGAAAGCGGCGTGGCCACCCTGGCGCTGAACCGCCCCGACGTGCTGAATGCCTTGAACGGCGCACTGATCGATGCACTGCTCAACGCCGTGGATCGCGTGAAGACGGCCGCGTCGGCACGTGTCCTTCTCCTCACCGGCCGGGGCCGTGCATTCTGTGCTGGGGCCGACCTGCGCGACCCGATGATGGGCGTCGGTCTTCCGGCGGAAGAGCGGGGGCGACGCTTCCTCGAATCGACCGATCGCGGCATTCACGCCCTCGCCCGCGCGCTGGCGGATCTTGGCAAGCCCAGGATCACCGCCGTGAATGGCGCGGCCGTCGGCGGTGGCGCATCGCTGGCGCTCATCGCCGACATCGTGTTCGCCGGCCGGTCCGCATATTTCCAGCAGCCGTTCACTCCCCAGCTGGGGCTCGTGCCCGACCTCGGCGGCAGCTGGCAACTGATGCGCAGGCTGGGCCCTGCACGCGCGGTAGCGACGGCCATGCTTGGCGAGCGGATCTCCGCCGAGCAGGCCGCCGCGTGGGGTTTGATCTGGCAGTGCGTCGACGACGACGAACTCGCGAGGGTGTCGACGGCGGCCGCCGAGCGCCTGGCGCAGGGCGCTCCTCTCGCGTTCGCAGCGTTGCCTGAGGTGATGTCGGCGGCACTGCAAAATGATTTCTCCTCGCAGCTGGATTGCGAGCGCGACGCGCAGGCACGGCTCGTGCAAACCGAGGATTTCATGGAAGCGGTGTCCGCTTTTCGAGAGAAGCGCAAGCCGAAGTTCAAGGGCCGATAACCTCGAGGGGCCAGCGATGAACGAACGACTCACACAGTGCCTCAAGCGCGCCGCGCAGGTGAGCCCGCGCCGCACGGCGACGATCTGCGGCAGCCGCACGCGGACCTGGTCGGAGATCGAGCAACGGGTGGCCAGGGCGGCCGCCGGTCTCCGCGCTCTCGGCGTGCAGGATGGCGCCCGCGTTGCAATCCTCGCGATGAACAGCGATCGCTACTTCGAGGCGTACTTCGCCGTGCCGTGGGCTGGCGGAACGCTCCTGCCCCTGAACACGCGGCTGACCGCTGCGGACCTCGAATACATGATGAATGACGCGGAAGCGGGCGTGATCTGTATCGACGAAAGCTTCACGCATCTGCTTCCGGGGCTGCGTGAGCGCTGCCCGCAGCTGCGCCATGTGATCTACCTTGGCGACGACCCGGAGCGTGCCGTGAGCCTGACGGCATGGGATGCTGTTGTCGACCGCAGCGAACCCATGGAAGACGCCGACCGCCACAGCCAGGACATTGCCGGAATCTTCTACACAGGCGGCAGCACGGGGCGGCCCAAGGGCGTCATGTTGTCGCACGGCAATCTGGTGGCGAACGCGGTGAACGCGATCTGCATGATCGGGTACGACGCCTCCAGTGTCTTCCTGCATGCCGCGCCGATGTGCCACCTCACTGACGGGATGTCCACCGTGGCCATCACGATGGCGGCGGGCACGCACGTCTTCATTCCGAAGTTCGATGCCCAGCAGGTGCTGGAGCAGATCCAGGCGAACAAGGTCACGAACGTCACGCTCGTGCCCACCATGATCGCGATGATGCTCGAAGTGCCCGGCATCGAGCACATGCAGCTGTCGAGCCTCAAGCAGTTCATGTTCGGGTCCGCGCCGATGCCGGAGGCGACGCTGCAGCGGGCGGTCCGGATCTGGCCGGACATCCTGTTCCTTCACGGCTGGGGGATGACGGAGCTGTCGCCCATCGGAACGATGCTTCCGATGTCGATGCGCAAGCCGGCCATTGCGGGCCAGCGGCTCCGGTCCTGCGGCCAGCCCATGCCGAACATCGAGCTTCGCATCGTGGACGTCGACGACAAGGAAGTGCCGAGGGGCAAGACGGGTGAGATCGTCGTGCGCGGCCCGATCGTGATGCAGGGGTACTGGAAGAAACCTGCGGAAACCGCAGCTGCCATTCGTGATGGTTGGTTCCACACCGGGGACGCAGCGGTCATGGACGAAGACGGCTACGTGTACATCGTAGACCGGCTGAAGGACATGATCATCAGCGGCGGCGAGAACATCTATTCCACCGAGGTGGAGAACGCGATTTCGCTTATGCCGGGGGTCGCGGAGGTGGCGGTGATCGGCGTCCCGGATGACAAATGGGGCGAGCGTGTCCACGCCATCGTGGTTCCGCGCGAAGGCGCGGATCTCACTCCGGAAGAGGTGCAGGCGTGGGCGCGGGAGAAGATCGCGAGCTACAAGGTCCCGCGCAGCGTGCTGATTCGTCGCGAACGGCTCCCGCTCTCCGGAGCGGGGAAAGTCCTCAAGAGCGAACTGCGGGCTCCATATTGGGCGGGCAGGGACAAGAAGATCTGAGCACGTAACGCATGACCAACCCGGACCACGCCCTGACCCGGCGCTTTGCCGAAAATCCCACGACGCCCGTCGCGGTGGACACGAACCCCATCGCTGTCGACTTGGCAGCCTCTCTCCAGGCGTGGGACCCGGAGAACCGCACGCTGACCCTGACGTTCCATACGAGCGAACGCCACGTCCAGGGAAATGGCGCAGTGCACGGCGGCATCGTCACGACCATGCTCGACTTCGGCCTGGTATTCGCCGTGATGACGGACGCGCCGCGCATCGCCGTGACGGCGGCATTGAGCGTGCAGTTCGAGCGCACGGTCCCCCCCGGTGATATCACCGTGCGTTCGACGGTTCATCGGTCGGGGGGGCGGCTCGCGTTCGCATCGGCCGAACTGCGTGACGCACGCGCCGACGTCCTGGCGCGAGCGACCGCCACGCTCGCCATGCTGAAGTGACAGGCGATACACAGAGAGAGACAGGAAAGACGCAATGGAACCCATCCGGCCGCAACGGCACGACATCGATCGCACCACCTCCTGGGGAAAGGACGAATACACCGACTGGATGGACGAAAGCATGTCGTGGAAGACGACTTGCTACGTCGGTGACTGGAGCTGGTTGCCCGAGCTGAACATCTGGGGTCCCGACGCCCAGCGATTCCTCTCCGATTTCACGGTCAACAGCATGGCCGCCCACGAGATCGGCCAGGCCAAGCACGCGATCTTCTGCAGCAAGGAAGGGAAGGTGATCGGCGAGGGCGTTCTCGCCCGCCTGGGGGAGCAGGAGTTCGAGCTGAATGCCTCCGGACCGGTGAATCTCTGGCTGCAGTACAACCTGGAACGCGGCAACTACAAGGCGCAGTCCCAATTGCGCCGCGAGAAGACCAAGGTGCAGGTCTCGGGACCGAACGCGCTGTACCTGCTGGAGAAGCTGACCAGGGAGAGCCTGCGAGACATCCGGTTCATGCGCTTCCGCATCGTCCCGCTTGCCGGGTGCGACGTTGCCTTTCTCCGCCAAGGCATGGCCGGGGAGATCGGCTTCGAGCTGCATGGGCCGCTGTCTCACCTCGATGCGATGCTCGCGGCGATCATGGAAGCCGGGCAGGAGTTCGGCATCCGCCGTCTCGGTTCCCGCACCGCGTTGATCAATCACCTCGAGGCCGGTTTCCCGACGGTCAATCTGGACTACCTTCCGGCGACCGCAGGTGCGGCGGAGCGCGAGTTCTTCGAGATGTACAACACGCGCCTCGCGCCCCGAGGCACGATCGAGTGGCGTGTCGGCGTGGCCCGTGTGCTGAAAGTCCGCGGGAGTTTCGACGGGGACGACGTTTCCGCATGGTACCGGAGCCCCGTCGAGCTCGGATGGGGTCGCAACGTGAAGCTGGATCATGACTTCTGGGGGCGCACGGCGCTCGAAGCGGAACTGCAGGACCCCAAGCGCACGATCGTCAGCCTGGTGTGGAATGCAGAGGACGTGCAGGACGTGTGCGACTCGTATTTCAGCCCCAGCGAACAGCCGTACGAATACATGGACATGCCGCGGTCACTGCTGGTGTGCAGCTACGCCAGCAAAGTGATCGCCAACGGCCGCGAGGTCGGCGTGGCTACGTCGCGAGGCTACAGCTTCTACTACCGCAAGATGATCTCGCATTGCGTCATCGACCTGCCTTTTGCGGAACCGGGAACCGAGGTGACCGTCATCTGGGGCGAGCCCCACAAGCGGCAAAAGGAAATCCGGGCGGTCGTGCACACCTACCCGTTCAAGCGCAACGCCAACCGGGAGACGGACCTGACCAAGCTGCCTGCGCAGCTCGCACGGTAGCCCGGTCATGTCCGCACGCGTCATCGATGGGAAGGCGTCGGCAGCAGCGCTGCTCGAGGATGTGAAGCGCGAGGTTCAGGCGTTCACGACGCTGCGCGGCTTCGCGCCAGGACTGGCCGTCGTTCTCATCGGCCACGATCCGGCCAGCCAGATTTACGTGCGCAACAAGGTGGCACAGACGAACATGGTCGGGATGGTCTCCAGGGAGTTCCGGCTCCAGGCAGACGTCTCGCAGCAGGAACTGCTGGCCGTGATCCACACGCTGAACGAAGATGCCTCTGTCCACGGCATCCTCGTCCAGCTTCCACTGCCGCCTCACATCGACGAGACTGCAATTCTGAGAGCCGTCGACCCTGCGAAAGACGTCGACGGCTTTCATCCGGTGAATGCCGGCATGCTGGCAACGGGTCAGCGCGGTCTCGTTCCGTGCACACCCTGGGGTTGCCTCCACCTGCTACGGGAATCGGTGGGACCGTTGGCCGGCCTGCATGCGCTGGTCATCGGTCGCTCGAACATCGTCGGCAAGCCGATGGCGCAATTGCTGCTCGCCGAGCACTGCACCGTGACCATCGCCCACTCGCGGACGCAGGACCTGCCAGCACTCTGCGGAGTTGCGGACATTGTGATTGCCGCTCTCGGCAGGCCAGGCTTTGTGCGGGGCGATTGGCTGAAACCGGGTGCGTGTGTCATCGACGTCGGCATCAATCGGGTGGTCCTGGCCGACGGCAAGACACGGCTCGTCGGTGACGTCGATTTCGAGTCGGCGAGAAGAGTGGCAGGCGCGATCACGCCCGTTCCCGGCGGGGTCGGGCCGATGACGATCGCCGTGCTTCTTCGCAATACCCTCATCGCAGCGGGTGGTCTCGCCACCGCCCGCTGACTTCCGTGCCAGCGCCAACCACCAGGAGACATCATGCATCGCTTCATTCTTGCGGCAGCCGTGGCAGCCGCTGCCGTCTGCGCACCTTCATTCGCACAGGTTCAGAACTTCCCGAGCAAGTCGGTGACGCTGGTCGTGCCGTTCACTGCCGGCGGCGGTGCGGACGCGTTGGTGCGTGCTGCAGGGCGCCGTCTCTCGGAGATATGGAAGCAGCCGGTGGTGATCGAAAACCTTCCCGGCGCGGACACCATCATCGGGACGAAGCGCGTGACGAAGGCGGTGCCGGACGGGCATACGTTGCTCGTGAACACCCCTGCGCTCCTGTTCGTCAAGCACAACCACAAGGAAGAGGGTGACCTCGTTGCCGAACTCGCCCCGGTCAGCCTCCTCGCTGCCGGGCCGTCGGTGCTCGCAGCTTCCGGCAAGTCCGGGATCAAGTCCATTGCGGACCTGAAGGCGACTTGCGGAAAACAGGACGCGAAGTGCAGCTGGGGCAGTGGCGACTTGCTGACCTCCATGATTGGACAAAGCCTGATGGCGAAACTGGGACTGCAGGACAGGGTCGTCGAGGCACGCTACAAGGGAGGGAATGCTGCCGTAGCGGATCTTGTGGGCGGTCACTTGACGCTGCTCGTGACGGGTACCGCCAACGTCTCTCAGCAGCACGCTGCCGGATCTGCACGCATCCTTGCCCTTGCCGGCGATCAGCGCGTCGACTCGCTCAGCGACGTGCCTACGTACGCGGAGGCGGGACTTGGAAAGGTGGACTCGTCCCAGATCTGGGTCGGCGTCTTCGCGCCGAAAGGAACCCCGGAAAGCGTGCGGCGTACCATCGCGGAAGCGCTCAAGGAATCGCTGAAGGATACCGGTGTCGTCAACGCGATGAACACGATGCAGATGCGCGGCAATGGCGCCGGCCCTTCGGAGTTCGGAGAGGTGCTGAAGACGGATGAAGCCAACGTGACGCGGCTGATGTCCGCGACCCCGTCGCGGAACTAGCGGCACCACACGGAGGCAGTCTATGGCAACTCAAGAAGAGCCCGTGAGCGATCAAGCAGCGCCGCTTCAGCGTCAAACCAATGACGAGAGAAGCACGCGGACATTTACCCAAGCTGACGATGAACGCGACAGTGAACTCGATGGCGTCGCAGTGCTTGGGTACAACTGACGGCTCCAGTTCGGTTGGCTGAGCGCGCGAGGCGGCGGCTCCGCCGTATGCGCTCACCTGCCGTCCGCGTAGTGCGGCCGTCATATGCGATGGTCGGGTGCGCGCTACTGCTCGCAGCGGTCAGTGGCCAACCCGCGGGCACTAATGACGGATTCACTCTCCGGCGGTCGCGCTTCGACGTGATGTCCGCTTTGGGTCGGGAGCGGTCATTCGTACTGCTTGGCTCTCGAGTGACTGCTTCGCAGCGTGAGCGGCCATCCGCGCTCGCAAGCCAAACGGCTGATCAGAGCCAGCCTGCCGAAGTTCGCGTCGTCACTAAGCGGGTGACCATCGTGAGAGAGGTTAGCGCGAGCACTCGCCCTATTGCTGCCACACGCCTCTGGCAAGAGCGGGCGGTTGCCGCCTGGTGGGCGGCGTCCGCGGGAGCGATGTCTCTGCGATGCCGCGCAGGGGGAAGGGTAATCGGCCCGGGCGATGTGATCGTCACGGCGGATCACCTTCGCGCGCCGCCTGAGCGTCCTTCACCAGTTTCGTCAGGATCTTCTCAATCCTCATCAGGCTGTCGATCGCATCATCCAGCGACATGGGTGTGCCACGACTGAGAGTGAACGCCGCTGCCATGTTGTCACCACCTAGCAGGAACCCAAGACTCTCGTGCAGCACTGAATCCGGTACATCTTGCGTGCAAGCCCCGGCGACCTTGCCTTTCAGGAATGCGAACCGCGGTGGTGTCAGCCGATGCATCCTCGTTGCGGTCGCCGCAAGCTGAGGCAACACCTGGGCTCCAGGCGCCTTGTCCATCACTCCGACAAGCCGCACGACGTCTTGAGTGACCTTTGCCGCGAGGTCCTCTGGCGACGAGAACGCGTTCACCACGTGCGCTTTCTTAAGCTGCCCCTTGAACGCCAGTAGCTTTTCTGCGCCGGCACCCGTGTCAACAAACTTCGGAAGCACGGGGTGGTGCTCCTCGTCGATCAGGTACATCAGCGTTGGCAGGCGAATGGCTTGCGCTTCCTCGTATTCGAGCTGAGTCATCGACTTCCCATCGTCAGGGTCGATGAAGCCGTACCGCATGCCAATGATTCCGACGAAGATGTTCGAGGCGCGGACGAGTCGGAGGCACTCGGCCTTGGGCGTGTCAGGGAGCGCCCCGAAGAACTCCATCGCCTTAAAGGTCAGCTCCAAGCGGGCAATGGCATCGCGCACAAGACGCCGGTGCGCCTCAAGATCGATGAACGTGCTGCTGACGAATATCGTCTGGGCCATACGCTCACAGGCGCATGGCCGACTGCACGGCGGGCCAGTTCACTGACTTCACGAACACGATGGCGTGCAGGACCATGAAAATCCAAGGCACGAGCGACTCGACGTGAGACAGCGGCCGATAAAGCACCGGGTTCGTTCCACGATCAACATACTTCCACTCCGCGTCGTACGGGCGGATCGGCAGCCGCTTCTCAATCTCGTGCACCACAGCCCATTTGGCGGTGTTCAGGTTCCGGTACGACGTGATGATCACGTACCACAGGTACGTCAGCGCGACTCCTGCGAGCGCAATAAGCCAGTGATGCTCATTCGTGTCCTTGACTGTTAGGTACCCGACGAAGCCGAAGATCGCTGTGTTCACTGCCAGAAAGTACTGATTCGCCGCCGTCCGTCGCTGGCTGATGCGATCAGCCATTTCCACGTACAGTTTGTACTGATCGAGCAGGTGGCTGTACCACTTCTCGTTATGCGGGTACTCGGCGCCTTCCTTGACTGGGATTTCGTTCCACAGCGTTTCGAGATCGACCTGTGGCATCACCGCCCACCATGGATCAAGGTCTTCAGGTTCTCCCAAGTCCAGTTGTACATCTTCTCGTTCTCAGCACCCTTCGGGCGCGTGCAGTCCGCATCCCTGTACCCCTTCAACAGGAAAAGCGGCTTGCCTAGCTGCTTGGCGATCGAGTACTCGATCGAGACGCCCTTGGCCGTGTGAGTCCTGGTGCCACACAGCACGCAGACCACGTCTGCGCGACTGATTCTTCCCCTGACCTTGTCCTGCCAGTCGCCGGTCAGGTGCTCCTTGACCGACGCATCCGCTACGTCGAAAGGCGTGTCATCGTGCTTCGACTGCCCGATCAGGAATGTCTTGAGGGTCTCGTCGTTGTCGTAGTCAAAGCTGACAAACAGGCGCTTCCTAGTCGGCATTCCGGTCTCCTCCGAGGGGGCGCTCAGTATATCGGTTAGGGTCTTTCAGCAAAGTGGTTTGATTTCCTGGCGTCTCGTCGGAATCTCGTTGATGCGAAGTTGCACTTGAGCCACTCAACCAACGGGAGGGACAGGCATGGCGAATCTGACCCAACACGTGCCATCGCGCTGATCGAGGAGCTGCTTGACCTGAACGACGCCACGCTACGGAACGACCGGTCCCGGGAAGAGGAGTCACTCAAGCTGCACACCTGACTGACTGCAAGCAGTCTGAAGCGGTCATTCGCCGACGCTGCATCTGGGTTGAAAGGTTGCAACCTGCGCAGTAGCCTTTTTAAGTCTGCTTTCGACCCAAAGCAGACGCCGGGGGTGGTACGGAGTTGATGCCGGCTTTCCGTGCACGGATCGCCAACATGCAGACTGAAAACATGGCAGCTCAGTTGCTCGGTCTGCGATTGGAGCGGGCGACGTCGGTCCCTGAACTCATGTGCATCGTGCACGCCCAGCGGTTCGAGGGCCTCCATCAGCTTGCGCAACACTGCTATACATTTGTCGGCGGTCCACACCAACCGGGAAATTCCATGTCGACTCAATCCCTCCTCAAAGCCACCGTGGCGGCACTGGCAGTGGCAGCCAGTGCGCCGCTCTTCGCGCAAGGCACACCCGTCGACGCGGCAGCCTTCGACTCGCTGGTCGCCCAAGGGCCCGTGGCCGACGCCGCGACCATCGCGTCGAACAAGTGGGCCAGCAAGATCAAGCAGGCCGGCACGCTGCGCCTGGGCGGCACCCAGACGTCGAACCTGTTCTCGCAACTTAACGAGAAGGACGGCAAGATCCGTGGGTTCGATGCGGGCCTGGCCCAACTCCTGACGCGCTACATCCTGGGCGACGGGTCCAAGTACAAGTTCACGCAGGTCACGTCGTCCACCCGCGAGCAGGTTCTCATCAACGACCAGGTGGACATGGTGCTGGCGACGTATTCCATCACCCCCGCTCGTGCGGAGAAGATTTCCTTCGCCGGGCCGTACTACACCTCCCAGGCGGGGGTGCTGGTCAAGTCGAACAACAAGGCAATCCAGTCCTACAACGATCTCGCCGGCAAGAGGACCGCCACCCAGGCTGGCTCGACGGGGCCCGCAATCCTGGCGCAATTCGCGCCCAAGGCGGTCGTGCAGGAGTTCCAGACTCACCAGGAAGCCGTCGACGCCCTGCGCCAAGGACGCGTCGAAGCCTACGTGACCGACTACACGCTGCTGCTCAACGTCCTGAGTCTCGGCTCCGGCGACGCCCAGCTGGCGGGTGCACCCTTCGGTCCGCAAGACCCCTACGGCGTCGGTCTGCCCAAGGGCTCGGACGGCGTGGCCTTCGTCAATGCCTTCCTGAAGAAGATCGAGGCGGATGGCACCTGGGCCAAGCTCTGGACGGTGACCATCGGGCAGCGCACCGGCAGCAAGAACGTTCCGACGCCGCCTGCGCTTCCCTGACCGATGGCCGGTGCCTCCCGGCTTTTGGCCGAGTACGGGCCTGCGTTCGGGCAAGCCCTTTTGCTCACCTGGAAGCTCACCGCCCTGTCGTTCGTGGCCGGCTTTGCGCTGGGCATCGTTGTTACGGTGGCCCGGCTCCTGCCGTTGCGGCCGCTGCGTTTCGTGCTGACCCTCTACGTCGAGGTCTTCCGCAACATCCCGAGCGTTGCGCTGCTGATCTTCATCGTGTTCGCCCTGCCCGATCTCCAGGTCGTGATCGACTACGAGCCGAGCGTGATCCTGACCTTGGCCCTGGTTGGCTCCGCCTTCACGTCGGACTACCTGCGCACGGGCATCAACACCGTCGCCGGCGGCCAGGTGGACGCTGCACGAAGCCTGGGCATGAGCCCGATGGTCATCATCTCGTCGATCGTGTTGCCGCAGGCGCTGCGATCGGTCGTGCAACCGATGACCTCGCTGCTCATCGCGCTGATGCTGTCGACTTCGTTGGCTTCGCAGGTGCCCCTGCCGGGCCGTGAACTCACGGCGCTGGTGGCGAAGATCGCGAACGACTCCGCGGCGGGGATTGCCGCGTTCGCGGCGGCCGCCGCGATGTACCTGGTCTCGGCCCTGCTCATCGCCTGGGCGGGCGCCGCCCTGGACAGGAAAGCGCGGATCCTGCGATGAGCCGCGCCCTGGAAGACGTCCTCTTCGGCGACCTGAACCATAAGGCGCAGGCCGTCACACGGGCCGTGAGCGTGACCGCCGCCGCGGCGCTGCTCCTCCTGGTCGCAGGCATTGTGTACCGCTTCCATGCCGCGGGTCAGTTCGAGGGGCGACTCTGGGAATTCTTCACCTGGCGGACGACCTGGGCCTTCCTGGGCAAGGGCCTGCTCGGCACGCTGGCCTCGGCGGCAGCGGCGGCGGCCATCGCGCTGGTCTTCGGGCTGGTGCTGCTGGTCGGCCGTCTGTCGCGGCTGCGGCTCCTGCGCTGGCCGGCCGTGGCGGTCATCGAATTCCTGCGCGGCGTGCCGACCCTGCTGCTCATCTACGTGTGTTTCCTGGTCCTTCCGTCCGCCGGAATCAAGTTGAGTGCCTACTGGATGTTGACCTTGCCCGTGGGACTCAGCACTGCAGCTGTCGTGGCCGAGGTGTACCGCGCCGGCGTGCTCGCCGTTCGCCGCGGGCAGACGGAAGCGGCCCGGGCACTGGGCCTCACCGAAGCACAGACCTTCGCCCATGTCGTCTTTCCCCAGGCGCTGCGCTACATCGTCCCGGCACTGGTCGCACAACTGGTCATCGTGGTGAAGGACACCACCTTCGGCTACGTCGTCACCTACGGCGAACTGATGCAGAACGCCAGGGTGCTGATCCTCGACCAGGGTTTGCGGGAAAGAATCACCCGGACGCTCCCAGGCAAACGTGAACGCCAACCGCTCCGGGGGCGTGATCTCCCGATACTGCCCACTGTGCCAATACTCCTCGCCGCCCGGGGATCGGATGCAGATGCGAAAGAGGCCCCCCGGCCGGAAATCCATCTCGCAGTGGGGCATCGAGAAGTCGCGCCCCTCCTCATCGCGTGGCCCCCACCAGTGAGCGAGGTGCTCCGGCGAAGTCCATACCTCGAACGCGAGCAGCCTGGGCACCTTCACGACGCGCTCGAGGACCAATGCGAGTTCACTTGCGTGCGGATCGAGTGCTGCGGTCATGGGAGCTCTCCTTCGAGTTCATCTGGAGTTCGTCCAGGTAGGTGGCCATTCGATCCAAGCTGCCCTCCCAGAACGGGCGGTACTCATCCAGCCAGCCGGCGGCCTGCCCCAGCGGAGCGGCCTCCAGCCGACGCGGCCGCCACTGGGAATGACGGGTTTGCACGACTAGCCCGGCGCGCTCGAGCACCTTCAGGTGCTTAGAGATCGAGGGAAGCCGCATGTCGAACGGGGCCGCCAACTCATTGACCGTCGCCTCGCCTTGCGCCAGCAGCGCGAGGAGCGCCCGCCGGGTAGGGTCCGCCAGTGCGGCGAAAGTGAGGCTGAGGGGATCGGCAGAAGCTGCCATTGTTTCCTATCTAGCTAATTAGCCGTTAGGCTAACTACACTTCGAGCGAATGTCAAGCGGGACACACGGACCCGTTACCGTGTGGCTGCTGCTTCTGGCCGGAAGCAGACGTCTCCCAGTACGGCGCCCGGGGTTACGGCATCATCCCAGGATGAGAACCACGGTCCCCGGTCCAGACGGACTTCCTCGTTGCAGTTGGTGCGCCGGCGCGTCACTCGACTACGTCGCCTATCATGACCACGAGTGGGGCTTCCCCGTGGCTGAGGACCATCGGCTGTTCGAGAAGGTCAGCCTCGAGGGATTCCAGTCGGGGTTGAGCTGGCGGACGATCCTCGACAAGCGAGAGAACTTTCGCGCGGCGTTCAAGAGATTCGACTTCCGCGAGGTCGCGAGCTTCGACGAAGTAGACGTCGGGCGCCTGCTTGCCGATGCAGGCATCGTGCGCCATCGCGGCAAGATCGAAGCCGTGATCAACAACGCGCAACGTGCGTGCGAGCTGGCCCAGGAGGCGGGCACGCTGGCCGCGTATTTCTGGAGCTTCGAGCCCGCTGCGCATGAACTCGATGCGCATCGCTCCGTGTCGGTCTCGCGGGCTTCGCGTGACCTGTCCAGGGATCTGAAAAGGCGGGGCTGGAAATTCGTCGGCCCGACCACCATGCATGCCTTCATCCAGGCGATGGGGCTGGTGAATGACCATGCTGATGGGTGCGTGACCCGAGCGCAAGTGGAAGAGGCACGCAAGAGGTTCAAACGCCCCTAGTTGATCGCACGTCCCCTCGACGTAATGTCATTTCTGGCCGGAAGAGGGTGTGGACCGCGTCAGGACGCCCCATTCCCCTTTGCACCTGCTGAGCCTTCGTTGCGACTTCGTGCACTGCCGCCTCAAGCTGCCCTCGGTTTGCCGAAGATGATCGAAGCGATGGGTCTGATGCAGGGCTGAGGCCCTTCCGACAAGTTTCTGCTGGCGGCCAATGCTGTATGGATCCGCCGAGCCGACCACCGGTCAGCGTGTTTCCACACAGCCTCGGCCGAAAGCAGCCGTCATTCGCCGGACGCGCTTCCCCGATGGGCCTGTGGCACGCGCACCAACAGGCCACATCCTAAGGCTTGCGCTGCTCCCGCAGCCAACGCTTCAGGGCCTCCACGTCCCGCAACACCCTGGTCTGGCGACGCAGGAGCAGCAACTCACCCCGTAACCTCTGGATTTCCGACGAGATGATCCGATCAGCCTTGCGGGGCTGCAGCCCCGACCCCGGCGCGAGGCCCGCGGCGGCGCGGAATTCGGCTTCGAGCCGCCGCGTCTCCGACTGCAGGTCCACCAGCTGCTCCTGGAGCACGGTCACGTAGTGCTGCACGCGCCGCCGATCCGCGGCAGCCAGGTGCGCGGCATCGACCTGTTCGGCCTGCAGCCGGAGTTCCAGCAGGGCCGGCAGGTTTCCTTCGGCGTACGCCCGGTTCGCTTCCTGCATGAGCTCCGTCTTGCGCTCACGCTGCCGCGCATCCCGCTCGCGGTCTGGGTGCAGTGCGCTCGCGAGCCGGCGATACACGTCGCGCAACGACTGGGACGCGTCCTGCGCCGCCTGCCTGCCCCGCTTCGAGACAGTGTCTGCACGGCGCGTTGCCGCCCGTTCCGCGCGTTGGGCGGCGGCCGCAGCGGCCTGTCGCTCCCATTCCGGCGCAAGGTCCTCCAGAGGTTCGTCGTCGCTGGGCGCCCCGTCGGTCTCTGCCTGCTGCCTTGACGGCACGGAAGACGGACCTTCCTCATGTCGGCGCGCGACAGCCGCAATCTCCGCGTCGTCCTCCACTGCCAGGAGCGCCGCGATGCTTTCGCGAAGCAGCTCCCCCAACTGGGCACGTTCAGCACGCGTTAGACCGGTCTGCAGGCTGGCGTCGTCGAGCGCGAAAACCCATTGTCGCCAGGCCGCATGTAGCTCTCGGCGAACCGGCTCGATGGCCTGCTGGTAGCGCGCGAGCCTCTCCGTCCACTCGGCGAGTGCGGCGCGCCACAGCGCGACATCTCGCATCAGGGCATTGAAGCGCGCCTGCTGCATCGCCAGCACGGGATCGGCGGCATCAGGCTGCATGAGCAGCGACTGCAGGGCGGCATTCGACATGCACGTATTGTCCGTGGGCCGCTTGCTGGAGGCTACTTCCGGCCATCAGCGGACCCGAGCTGGACGGCCTTGCTCGCCTGGTGCATCAACGGCCCTAGGCCTGAGCGATCAGCGCCACGCGGGCGAACCGGGCAATGGTGGGCGAAACCGTCGGATTTCTGCGGACTGACGATCAGGACCTGCCACCGTACGTCGGGGCGACCCACCTCAAGGTCATCCCCGATCCGCGCCGGGTTCATCCATAAAACCAGCGTGCCGGCACCAGCACCAGGCTGGGAAAGAACACTAGCAGGAACAGCACGGCGAACTGCGCGAGCATGAAGGGCCAGGCGCCGCGAGTCACCGCGTCCATGCTCACCTTGCCCACGCCGGCGACCGTGCTCAGCACCGTGCCGACCGGCGGCGTGATCAGCCCGATGGCGTTGTTGATCATGAACAGCACGCCGAAGTAGACCGGGTCGATGCCGGCAGCCCGCACCAGCGGCATGAACACTGGCGTGAGGATCAGGATGGTCGGCGTCATGTCCATGGCCGTGCCCACCAGGATGGTCACGACCATCATCGCAATCAGCAGCAGCGTCGGGCGGTCCAGCAGGGGCTGCAGCACGCCGATCAGTTCCGCAGGCAGGTTGGCCACCGTGATCATCCAGGCCGCGACCATGGCCGCCGCTACCAGGAACATGATGACGGCGGTGGTCTGCGCGGCGGCCAGGAACAGCCCGAACAGCTGCGACCACTTCAGTTCGCGGTACACGACCATTGCGATGAACAGCGCGTACATCGCAGCGACGACGGCGGCCTCGGTGGGCGTGAACACGCCGAACCTCAGGCCGACCACCACGATCACCGGCAGCCCCAGCGCGAACAGCGCGTCGCGTGCAGCCGAAAGCACCTCGGGCCAGGACGCCCGCGGCTGTGCCTCCACCTTCTCGCGGCGCACCAGCAGCCACCACGTGATCCACAGCGCGGCGCCCAGCATCAGCCCGGGGGCGATGCCGGCCATGAACAGGCGCGAGATCGAGACGTTGGCGGCCACCCCGAAGACGATGAAGCCGATTGACGGCGGGATGATGGGCGCGATGATGGCCGCGGACGACAGCAGGCCAGCCGAGCGCGCGGGGTCGTAGCCGGCGCGCTTCATCATCGGCAGCAGCAGGGCCGACAGGGCTGCCGCGTCGGCCACCGCCGATCCCGACAGCGCCGCCATGAACACGGCTGCCATGATCCCCACGTAGCCGAGGCCGCCCTTGACGTGGCCGACCAGCGTCATCGCGAAGGCCACGATGCGGCGCGACAGGCCGCCGGCGTTCATGATCTCGCCGGCCAGCATGAAGAAGGGAACCGCCAGGAGCGGGAAGCTGTTGGCGCCCTCGGCCAGGTTCTGCGCCAGGATCTGCGCGTCGAACATGTCCATGTGCCACATCAGCGCGGCGCCGCTGACCAGCAGCCCGAAGCCGATCGGCACCCCGATGGCCATGGAGCCGAGCAGGGCGACGAGGAAGATGGTGATGATCATTTGGGGGCCTCGAAGGAGGTGGAGTGCGGCGCGTCGTCTTCCTCGCCGACACCCACGAGGTCAGCGGGCGACAGGCGCCCGCGAACCAGGCGCCAGAGCTCGTGCAGCAGCACCAACCCCGCCAGCACGGCGAACAGCACCGAGCTGGCATAGAAAAGGGACATCGGCGCCTCCGTCACGGCGCTGGTGGTCTGGCGGTTCAGCAGGGTCTGCTTCCAGCCGCCCTGGGCGACGAGCCAGCACACGCCCAGCATCAGCACGCGCGAGGCGCCGAAGCAGGCCTTCCGGGCGGCAGGCCCGAGCCGCATGGTCAGCGCGTTGGTGCCCAGGTGACGGTGGCTGCGCAAGGCCACGAACGAACCGAGGAACGTCATCCAGACGAACAGCCAGCGCGACAACTCCTCCGACACCGTGATGCCGGAGTTGAAGCCGTAGCGCAGCACCACGTTGCCGAACACCATCGCCACCATGGCGGCCAGGCAGGCCACCATCAGCAGCGAGAAGAGGCGGCAGATCCAGTCGACCAGTGCCGTGACCATCAGCGTGTCTCCGAGAGTGCAGGGGATTGGGGATGGGCGGCGGACTGCGCCGCCGCCAGTGCCGCCGCATACGCGAACACGACGGCCGGGCCGAGATTGATGCCCGGGCCGGGATAGGCGCTGCCCATCACCGATTGCATGTCGTTACCGACCGCGTACAGCCCGGGGATGAGCGAGCTGCCCGCATGATGCAGCACGCGCGCACTGGCATCGGTCACCAGGCCGCGGCTGCACGCAATGTCGGCCACCTGCAGGCGCACCGCGAACCAGGGGCCTGCCGCCAGCGGACGCAGGGTGGGGTTGGGCGCATGGGCGGGGTCGCCCAGGTTGCGCTGGTAGGCGTTGCGCCCGCGCCCGAAATCCGCGTCCGTGCCCGATGCGGCCAGCGCGTTGAATCGGGCCACGGTGCGCTCCAGCGTGGCCGCCGGAACGCCGATGGCCGCAGCCATCGCCGTACAGGAGTCGGCACGCACGATGTAGCCCTCGCGCAGGAAGCGGCGCAGCCCTGCCCCCCCGGGCCGCACCATGCCCAGACCGTAGTGGCGCAGCGCGGCAGCGTCGGCGATCAGCCACGCATGGCCGGGCAGCCCATGCCGCGCCGCATGGGCGAGGAGTGCCTCGCCGAACAGGTGGTAGGAGGTGCTCTCGTCGACGAAGCGCTCGCCGCGACCGTCCACCACCAGGGTGCCGGGCTTGGCCCGGTCCAGCACGAAATGAGGGAACACCGCCTTGCTGCCGTCCGGGCGCCTGCGCACCGACACCGGCGCCCAGCAGGCGCTGCTGCCCGGCGAGCCATCCGGCGCGCTGCGGTCCGTCAGCCGGGCGCCGAGGCGTAGGGCGTCGTCCAGCAGTTCGCCGCCGGAGGTGCCGGCCCGCGGCGTGTCCGTGACCATGGGGGGCAGCCAGCGGCTGCGCCAGTGCGGATGGTCGTTGAAGCCGCCGCCCGCCATGACCACGCCGCAACGGGACGAGAGGGAGAGGTCCTGCCCTTGCCGCCGCACGGCGAGGCCGGTCACGCGGCCGTCGGCGGTGACCAGGCGCAGCGCGGGCGTGTCCGTCCACACCGGCACCCCGCGGCGGCGCAGCGACAGCAGCAAGCGGCCCACCAGCGCATTGCCCAGCACCAGTCGCGTGCCGCGGCGATGCCGCAGCCGGTCGATGGCGTGTCGGCCCAGCAGGCGCACCGAGTACCGCAGCGAAGCCCAGGACCGGGTCAGGTTCAGCAGGTGGCCGATGTCGATGCGGTCCACCATCATCCCGCCGAGCACGGTGAATTCGGGGATCGGTGGCCGCACGCGCGCCAGGTCCGCGCCCAGCAAGCGGCCGTCGAACGGCAGGCACTCCAGCACCCGACCGCGCACCGTGCTGCCTGGCAGGTTGGACAGGTAGTCCGGATGGTGCGCGAAAGCGCGCAGGCGTACGGCCGTGTCGCGCTCCAGCTCCTCGACCGCCCGCGGCGCGAGGTCCAGGAAGGCGTCGCGCAGCGCGCTGGAGCTGCCGTCGCCCACCGCGGCTTGCAGATAGCGCGCTGCCTGCTCGCGCGTGTCGCCGGTCCCCGCTGCGTGCCCGGTGCCCGGGACCCACAAGGCGCCCGCTGACAACGCGCTGGTGCCGCCCACCCAGGGGCTCTTCTCGACCACCAGTACGCTCAAGCCAAGCTGCGAGGCGAAGAGCGCTGTCGACAGCCCGGCGCAGCCGGCGCCGACGACGAGCAGGTCAAACGCCTCGACCTCCGCGTGGTCGCGGGACGTCATGCCGCCCTCCTGTCGCCTGGAAGGTCACGCAATGGACGGCGTCCCACCTCGTGCAGGAGGGTCTCCGTCGCCTCGCGCAGGCGGCGCGCCCGCTCGAGGGGCGGCGGGCGATGGCGCAGGGGCGCTTCGATGCTGACCGTCGTGCCATCGGGCAATTGGCGCAGCATCCCGCGCAGGTCCAGCCCGCCCTCTCCCGGCACCATGCGCGCCTCGCGCGCCTGGAACAGCAGTTCGTCTTGCATGGCCGGTTTTCGCGCCGGGGCGTCGCAGATCTGGAAGTAGGACCAGTCGCCCGCGCGCAGTTGCGCCAGGTCGGCGGCGCAGGCACCGCTGCGATCGAGGTGGATGGCATCGACGATGACGCCGCAGCCGGCGAAGTCGCCGGCGCTCCGCACCACGCGCAACGCCGCACCCAGGTTGGCGATGCCGCGCCATGGCATGAATTCCAGTCCCAGGGCCAGGCCGTGCGGCTGCGCGAGTTCGGACAGGGCGGCCAGTCGCTCCGCCATGCGGGACGCGTCGGCGCCATTGCCCGCAACGAGCACACGGCGCGCACCCAGCCGGGCGGCGGCCTCGAACAAGGGTTCGAACGCCGCTACGTCGCTGTCCTCCTCCAGGGCGACCAGCTCGACGTCGTGCACCTGCACGCCCAGGTCCGCCATGCGGACCAGCGTCTCGCCCATCATCGGCGCTCGGCCGGCAGCCGTGGACAACATCGGGAACACGTGCTGGCCCGGCACGGCGGGCGCCAGGCGCAGCCCCACCAGGCCGAAGCCCGCGGCCGCGGCGGTCTCCACCACCTCCGGCGGGGACAATTCCAGGACCGTCAGGTGCGCCAGCGCGAGCGGATGCGCGCAGGGCCGGGAAGCGGGCGTCATGCAGCGGCTTGCGCGCAACCCAGCGGGTCGGTGACGCCGCTCACGTCCTGCAGGTCCTGCGGCACGGCCGAGACCGCGAGTTCGTAGAGGCCCTGTGCGATGTCCGTGGCGCCCAGGCCGTCCAGTGCCGGTGCGGAAAGCTCCCCCTGGTCCAGCGCGTGCAGCACGGCGCGGTCATAGCCGCTGACCAACAACACCCAGTCGGCCACCCGGTCGCCGCCGCGCAGCTTCTGTTCCGTGGTGGCGGCGATCGCGGGCGGCCGGTGGCGTAGCAGGTGCGCGCCGTTGATCCCGGGACGCAGTGGCAGTGCTTCCACCAGGCCGCGCAACGCGGCGCGCAGCGCCTCTGCCGTTTCCGGCGTGCGCGGCGACAGGCGCACCGACATCACATGGCCCGCCGCGTAGGCACCGCGGGACTCCAGCACCTCGCACTGGCTGCGCACCATGTGCCGGTGCAGCGGCATCATGCGTGTCGACCACGGCGTAGGCGCGTTCAGCCGGTCCAGGTACGGTTGCGAAGACAGGACCGAGTGGTCCGCCAGTTCGTAGGTCACCAGCACGCCGGGGCCGCCGTCGACCTGCCGCCAGCGGCTCGCGCGCCGGAAGCCGGGGATGCCCAGGCGTTCGGGGAAATGCTCGTGCGAGTGCCAGTGCTGGAAGTCGGCGCCATGCGGCGCCTCGACCTCCCACCACATGGCCAGCGCCGCCTTGCCCAGCAGCGCCATGCTTATTTCGCGCCGCGGATCCGCGCCAGTTCGGCCGCGACCTGCTTGTAGACCGACTCGCCGACTTCCTTGGCGAACTTGTCGATCACGGGCTGCGCCTTCTGGCGCATGCGGGCCATCTCGGCCGCCGGCACCTCATTGACCTGCATGGCCTTCTTCAGCGTGTCGATCGACTTGTCCTCCTGCGCCAGCGCCGCCTTGCGCTGGAACTGCTTGGCCTCCTCGGACGCTTCGCGGATGATGCGGCGCTCGGCCTCGGACATGGCGTCCCACGTCTTCTTGCTCATGAGGAGCGGCATGCCCGTGTAGAAGTGGCGGGTGAGCGAGAGGTACTTCTGCACTTCCTGGAAGCGCGCCGACTCGATCACGCCCAGCGGGTTGTCCTGGCCGTCGATGGCCTTGGATTCCAGCGCGCCGTAGACCTCGCCGAAGGTCATGGGCACCGGGTTGGCGCCCAGCGCGCTGAACAGCTCCACATACACCGGCGAGCCGATCACGCGCAGCTTCAGGCCCTGGATGTCCTCGATCTTCGTGATGGGACGGCGGCTGTTGGTGATGTGGCGGAAACCGAGGTCCCACACGCCGAGGCCGACGACGCCGTGCGGCTGCAGGTCGTCCATCAGCTTGCGGCCGATAGGGCCGTCGGCGATGGCGTTCGCTTCCTGCACGTTGTCGAACAAGAACGGCAGGTCGAACACCATCTGCTGCTTGTCGATGGACGCGACGATGCCGGTGGCCATGGACGTGAAGTCCAGCGTGCCGCCGCGGATGGCCGAGAGGTTCTGCGGATCGCTACCCAGCACGGCGCCGGGGAACAGCTGGACCTTCATCTTGCCGCCGCTCTTCTGCGCCACGACGTCGGCGAACTTCTGCGCCCCCTGGCCGAACGGATGGTCCTTGGCCAGGCTGAAGGCGAAGCGCAGGTTTCGCTCCTTGATGTCCTGCGATTGCACGGAGGCCGCCCCCAGCAGCGCGGCGCCGGCGGCGAGTGCCACGAAGGCGCGTCGGAAGGTGTTCGTCGTTTTCATTGCAATGTCTCCTCTAGGCTGTTTCAGGAAAGCGCGGATGATGCCAAAATGTTGAAAGATGTTCAAGAACAATATGACGTTCAACTTTTGAATGGTTATGATCCCGCTCCAGATCGCCTGACTTCACCCAAGGGAGCGCACCATGAGCGGCTCACTCGAAAAATCGCTCGCCATCCTGGAATACCTGGCCGGTTGTCCCGACGGTGCACCGCTGGTGCAGATCGCGACCGAGCTGAACCAGCTGCGCAGCGGCTGCCACCGCACCCTTCACGAGCTGATGCGCTTCGGCTACGTGCGCCAGCTGCCGCAGCGGGGTGACTATGCGCTGACCACCAAGCTCGTATCGCTAGGCATGAGCTACCTGAGCCGCTCGGGTGTGGTCGATATCGCCCAGCCCGTTATCAACCGGCTCGCGGAGGCCACCGAGGAACTGGTCCGCCTTGCCATCGTGGACGGCGAGCGCCTGACGCTCGTGGCCAAGGCGCAGGGCGCCAAGTCGGGGCTCAAGTACGACCCGGACATGGGGATCGACCTGCGGCTGTCGTGCAGCGCCGCCGGCCATGCGTGGCTGATGACGCTGGACGAGGACACCGCGATCGGATACGTCACGCGCCAGGGCATGGGCGACCCGCGGCACTACGGGCCTAATGCGCCCACCAGCGTCAAGGCACTGCTGGCCATGCTCAAGGAGCACCGCAAGCTCGGCTACAGCGTGATTCAGGACGTGTACGCGCCCGGCATGAGCTCGATGGCGGCGCCCGTGGCCCGGCCCGGCGAGCCGGCCACCGGCGTCATCGTCGTCGCCGGTCCGTCCTCGCGGCTCACGCACGAGCGCATGCGGGCGTTCGCGCCCTTGCTGCAGGCAGCCACCGCGGAGCTGGCCGCCGCTGCGCATGCATCGCCCCTGCTCAAGGCCGCCAACCTGGGAACCTGGGGCAACGTGAGCGAGACCGCGGCACGCCGCAAGGCGCGGACGCCGGCAACCCATTCCTAGGAAGGCGCGCTTCGGACGTAATGCATCGTCCGTTCTCGGCGGGGTGATCTTCCTAGCGCCCCTCTGCACGAATGAACAACCCCGAATGACAGACGCTGGCACCACGCTCGAACTCCTCCCACGCGACCTGACCCCGTACCGGGCCGGCAATACCGGCATCCCCTACGTGCACCGTTTCGACTCGGGGCGCCCCGGTCCACACGTGCTGATCAACGCGCTCACGCACGGCAATGAGTTCTGCGGGATGGTCGCCGCCACGCATCTGCTCGACCGTGAAGTGCGACCGCTGCGCGGCGTGCTCACCGTGAGCTTCGCGAATGTCGACGCGTACGAGTCGTTCGCGCCAGACGACCCGTTCGCGAGCCGACAGCTGGTGCACAACATGAACCGCATCTGGTCGCCGGATTGGCTCGAAGGCGGCGAGAACAGCCCCGAGCTGCGCCGCGCGCGCGCGCTGCGGCCGGTGCTTGCGGCCGCGGACCACATCCTCGACCTCCATTCGACCTCGCAGTCGGTCGAACCCTTCTGGGTGTATCCGGCCTTCGACCGCAATGCCCGCGCCGCCTCGGCCATCGGTGTGCCGGCCATCCATCTCGTGATGCCGGACGGCCTCGGCACCGGCACGCCCGTCATCCAGCACGGCCGCCATGGCGATCCGCACTCGGACGGTGTCGCGCTCGTTGCGGAATGCGGCCAGCACTTCCTGCAAGCCACCGGCGAGCTCGCGGTCGAGGTCGCCCTCCGATTCATCGCGCATTTCGGGTTGATCGACGCGGACCCGGGCTGGGCGCCCCCCGCACCGCCACGGCGTTACGAGCTGCTCTCCACTGAAGTCGTGCGGGATGGGCGGGTGCAGTTCTCGCGCCCGGTGGTCGGCATGGAAACGTTCGCGCGCGGGGAAATGATCGCCACCGATGGCGGACACGAAATCCGCTCGCCGTGCGACGGCTGCACGATCTTCATGCCGACGCGCAAGGCCATCGTCGGCCGCGAGCTCGTCTACCTCACGCGTCCGCTGCCCTGAGACGATGCAGGCTACGCGAAGCGAACCGCCGCCGCATCAGTCGGGCCTGAACGTTGAGCCAAACTTGATCGCGTCGGCCTCCAGCTCGAAAGTGGCCAGCTGCCCGTTCTTTGCGTCGGCGAGCCGATGCGCTGCGAACAGGCTGTACTTTCCTTGCAGGTCGAAGCTGGGCAAGTCGACGAGTGCGTAGGGATGGGGCACGAACACCTCGTGCAGGAAGACCTCGCGGTGCCGGTTGCGCGGCGAAGGAAAGAGCTTGTACTCGGGCGTGGTGAAGGCGGCTTCAGGCATGCCGCCAGCTTAGCCCAGCGCGAACGCGCGAGGAGCGTCGGCCGCTTGCGACGCAGGCCGGCGGGAACCGCCGCTTGTCGACCTTCTCTACCTGGCCGTCCGCTTCTGGTCCGGGACCACGGCGGAGCCGGTGCGCGGGCCCAGCAGCACCAGGCCGCGCTCGTCCAGCAGGCGCGTGCGGCCGGCCTCGTCGCCGGGGGAGAGCCGGTCGGCGCGCGTGAGCGCCATGTCGTTCGCCGCCGGCTCCCGCAGCGGTGCAGGCCGCGACATGTAGAAGCCGAAGCTGGGCCGGTGCAGCCGCCACTGCACCGCCGGCCCGCCCTGCCCGGCCGCTACCTGGGCGGCACGGCGCACGGGACCTTGCAGCGCCTCGCCGAACCACGGCAGCAGCCAGCCGGCGCAGAACAGCGCCAGCGCCAGTGCCGCCGCGCCGATCCGGGCGACGCCGTCGCGCACCGGCCACGGGCAGAACGCCAGCGCCGCCACCAGCACGGGCGCGCAGGCCGCTGGCCACCAGGCCGGGGCGGGCGCGCCGGCCAACAGGGCGCGGTACAGCGGATCGCCGATCGAGGGCGCCATGCGCAAAACCACCCAGGGCGTCGCCGCCGCGACCACGCACCAGGCCACCAGGCCAAGCGCCACCACCGTGCGCAGCCGGGTGGAGTCGGCGGCCAGCGTGCGTGCCATCAACAGCGCGAGCGGCGCATAGCCGTACAGCACGTAATGCGGCAGCTTGGTGCCGGACAGGGAGAAGAACACGAAGACGAAGGCCGCCCAGCCCAGCAGGTAGCGGCCCAGCGGGTCGCGCCAGTGCTCCCGCGCGCGGGCGCCTGCGGCCACCAGCAGCGGCGCCCAGGGCATCGCCATCAGCGGCAGCACCACCAGGTAGTAGAGCGGCGTGCCGCCGTGCCCCTGCAGCGGTCCGGCGAACCGCTCGAGGTTGTGGTGCACCAGGAAGCCTTCGACGAAGGCCAGGCCGTGCCGCTGCAGCGCGTAGGCGTACCAGGGCAAGGCGATGGCGGCCAGCAGCGCCCAGCCGACGGCGTCGCCGGCGGCGCGCCGCAGCAGCGCCAATTGCCGGCCCGTGGCACACCACAGGATGAAGGCCGCACCCGGTACCAGCATCGCGATCGGTCCCTTGACCAGCAGCCCGAATCCCACCCACGCATAGGCGCGGCGCAACGGCGCCGGCGCGCCGGTCTCGACGTGGCGCCAGGCATCCAGCGCGGCGAGCACGAGCAGCAGGTTGAGCACGCCATCGGCGGTGGCCGCGCGCCCGATCGCCTGCAGGCCGACGCTGGCGGCGGCCACCAGGCCCGCCGCTGCGCCGGCGGTCTCGCCCCAGCGCCGCGCCGCGAAGGACGACAGCGCAAGCGCCAGGCCCCAGCACGCCAATGCCGACGGCAGCCGAACCGCGAACTCGCCCATGCCGAACACCGTCGCCGCCAGCGCCTGCAGCCAGTAGATGCCGATCGGCTTGTCGAACCGGTCGGCGCCGTTCAGCGTGGTGTGCAGCCAGTCGCCGCTCGCGACCAGCTCGCGCGTGGCCTCGGCGAAGGCGCCTTCGTCGACGTCGAACAGCGGCGGTGCGCCGAGCCGCCACAGCAGCGGCAGCGCCAGCGCGACGGCGAAGGCGAGCCGCGGCAGCGTCCGGCCCATGACCGGCGCGGCCGGCGCCGTGCCGGCGCGCGATTCAGCCATGCCAGCCCGCCTCGCTCTCGGCCGGGTCCGGCGAAGGCGCGCGCAGCTGGTAAGGGCGTGCGGGACCGCCGCCGTAGTACACGCGCATCAGCAGTTCCGACAGCACGCCGGTGGTCAGCAGCTGCACGCCCCCCAGCACCAGGAAGAAGCCGAGCAGCAGCAGCGGCCTGGTGCCGATGGATTCGCCCATGGCCTTGAGCACCGCCATGTACCCCAGCAACGCGGCGCCGGCCAGCAGCACGAGCAGGCCGATGCCGCCGAAGAAGTGGCCCGGCCGGGTGCCGAAGCGCAGGAAGAAGTGCATCGCCAGCAGGTCCAGCAGCACGCGCACCGTGCGCCCGAGCCCGTACTTGGATTGGCCGGCCCGCCGCGGGTGGTGCTGCACCGGCTCCTCCGCCATGCGCGACGGGCTGGTGACGGTGGACAGCCAGGCCGGGATGAACCGGTGCATCTCGCCGTACAGCCGCACCTGGCGCAGCACGGGGGCGCGGAACACCTTGAGGCTGCAGCCCAGGTCCTGGAACTGCAGGCCGGTGACCCGGCGGATCAGGCGGTTGGCCAGCCGCGAAGGCAGGCGGCGCAGCAGCAGGCCGTCGTGCCGTTCGCGGCGCCAGCCGGCCACCATGTCCAGGTCCTCGTCCAGCAGCCTGTGCACCAGCCGCGGGATGTCGGCGGGGTCGTTCTGCAGGTCGCCGTCCAGGGTGGCGATCAGGTCGCCGCGGGCGGCGTCGATGCCGGCCTGCAGGGCGGCGGTCTGCCGGAAGTTGCGCGACAGGTGCAACACGCGCACGTGCCGGCCGGTGGCACGGGCGGACCGGTCCAGCGCCTGACCCGTGCCGTCGGTGCTGCCGTCGTCGACCACGATCAGCTCCCACGGCCAGGGCGCTGCGGCCAGTGCGGCCTGCACGGCCTCGACGAGCGGCTGCGCGTTCTCCACCTCGTTGTAGACCGGCACCACGACCGAGAGCCGGTGTCCCGCGCGCGCCGGCTGGCGCTCGGCCAGGGGTGCCTGGGGGTGAAGGCGTTGCTCCAGCTCCGGGGCGTCGAGCAGGGTGTTCATCGGATGCCCTCCCCTGCCCGCGGCCGGCCGACCGCCAGCTGCACCAGCGCAGCCGCCCCCAGTGCCACGGCCAGGCTGAACGCGTGCACGGCGATGGCGGCGGCGACCAGCGCCGCTGCGTCCGGCGGCGCACCCGCCGCGAGCCAGACACCGGCTTCGTAGGTGCCCAGGCCGGCCGGCGGCTGCAACGGCTGCACGCCCGCCAGTTCACCGCCCAGCGCGCCCTGCCATCCCGGCAGCCAGGGCAGTCCCGCCAGCGCGGCCAGCAGGCCGCCGTTGGCCAGCACCTTGAGCCCCCAGTTCGCCACGCTCGCGCCCAGCCCGTTCCAGGGCGAAGGGCCGGCCGGGAGCACGCCTGCACCCGCGCCCGCCCGCGCGAGCAGCCAAGCCCAGGCGGCGCGCAGCGCGACGTGCAGCAGCACGGCGCACCCTACTGCGGCTGCAGCCCGCAGCGCCGGCGCCAGGGGCGCCAGGAGAAGGACGGCCAGCACCAGCAGCACCGCCGCGTCCTGCAGCCTCCAGCGCAGCAGGGCCAGGCCGGCGGCGCGCAGCCCTACCCTCCAGCGCCGCTGCACCGCGACCAGGTAGCCCACCTCCCCGGAGCGCAGCGGCAGGGCGATCACCAGCGCGTTGTGCAGCAGGACGATGCGCAGGCACTCGGAAAAAGGCGCATGCGCCGACTCGCGCCAGTCGCGCTGCAAGCGCCACGCGCGCATCGCATGCCCGCCCAGCAGCGCGGCCGCGGCGCTGACCCATGCACCGGCGGGCAATCGCCCGGCCTGGTCCTGCAGCAGCCGCAGGTCGGCATGGCGCATCAACCAGGTCCAGGCAAGCGCGCAGACCGCCGCCGTGCCGAGCAAGCGCAGCAGCGGCCAGGCGGTGCGCGCCGTCGCGGCCAGCGACGCGACCCTGGCCTGCCCCGGCTGCGCGGGTGCGCTCACGGCGACTCCACGGTGGACACCGCGCGGCGCGCAGCGCGCGACGCAAGCAGGTCACGCATGCGGCACGCGGCGCTCGCGACCGCCACGATCGCCATCAGAGCGACTATGGGCTGTCCGGCCGGGTACCCGGTGCGGTCGCTGGCCAGGCCGACGGCGGCAGCGATCTCGACCAGCGCGATGCCCAGTTGACCCCTGGGCGAGCGCAGCGTGCGCGCAAAGGCCTCGAAGCGGCGGGGTGCCCGGTCCGCCAGCCACAGGGCCAGGACCACCGCCCACAGCCCGAGCCCCGCCCCGACCAGCACGTCGGACGGCCAGTGCGCGCCGACGACCACCCGCGAGACCGCGACCAGCGTGGCCGCGGCGGCCAGCAACAGCGCGCTGGCAGGGCTGCGCCGCGGGCCCAGGCCCCGCCACAGCAGGACCGCCGTGGCGACCGCGGTCAACGCGTGCCCGGATGGCATGGCCACCGCGCCACGGAAGGCGTCGCCGATGACGTGGAGCTGGCTGGCGAGCGCCGTACCCGCGGGCCGCGGGATGTGCAGCAGCGATTTCGGCAGATGGGTCAGCAAGGTACCGATGAGGAAGGTGAAGGCGAGCAGGGCCGCCAGCCTGCCGTCGCCCCGGTCCGCGGCCAGCACCAGGATCAGCGCGCACCAGCCCATGCCCACCAGCGTCACGCACGACCACAGGTACACCTGCAGCGTGCCCGGCGCCCTTCGGTGCAGCGCGAGCAGCAAGGGGGTATCCAGGCCGAGCAAGGCCAGGAGCACGCCCCCGGCCACCAGCACGGCCCCGGAGGCGGCCAGCACCCCCAGCTTCACCGCGCCACCCCGTGGTAATCGCAAAACCACTCGGCGAAACGGCGCAGCCCGTCCTCGAGAGTCGTCTGCGGCTGCCATCCGGTCCAGCTGTGCAGCCGGTCGCAGCAGGCCTGTGTCGCGTGGACGTCGCCCGACTGCATGGGCAGGTAGCGGCGCCGGGCGGCACGGCCCAGCACCTGCTCGAGCAGCGCGACGAATTCGAGCAGCGGCACGGCCTGGCCGCCGCCGACGTTGAACACACGGTGCGGCGCGTCGCTTTCGGCGGGATCCGGGTGCGCCCGGCCGAAGCGGTGCGACGGCGTGGCGGGCTTGTCCAGCAGCTCCAGCAGGGCAGCCACCACGTCGTCCACATAGGTGAAGTCGCGCACCAGTTGTCCTTCGTTGTAGATGTCCAGCGGCCGGTTCTCCAGGATGGCGCGGGTGAAGCGGTACACGGCCATGTCGGAGCGGCCCCAGGGCCCGTAGACGGTGAACAGCCGCGCGCCCGTGATGGGCAGGCGGAACGCCTCGCTGTACGCATGCGCCAGGAGCTCGTCGGCGCGCTTGGTAGCGGCGTAGATGCTGACCGGGTGGTCGGCGGCCTGCGACTCCTCGAACGGCAGCCGGGTGTTGGTCCCGTAGACGCTGGAGCTGCTGGCGTAGACCAGGTGCCCGACCCCATGGCGCCGGCAGCCCTCGAGCACCTGCAGGAAGCCGGTCACGTTGGCCGTCACGCAGGCCTGCGGATGATCGAGCGACTCCCGCACGCCCGGACGGGCGGCCAGGTGCAGCACGAGCCCGGGCGCCGTGCGGTCGAACAGGGATTCCATGGCCGAGGCGTCGGCCATGTCGGTGCGTTCGAAGCTGAAGCCGCCGCGGCCCTGCAACCGCTCCAGGCGCGCCTGCTTGAGGACAGGGTCGGGATAAGGATTGAGGTCGTCGACGCCGATGACGCGATCACCTCTTTCGAGCAGCCGCGCGGCGGCGTGCATGCCGATGAAGCCGGCAACCCCCGTGACGATGACGTTCATCTCGCTCCCTGGGTGCACGGGTGGCGGCGACAGCGCGGGCGCGCCCGAGTGGGAAGCATCCTATGACAGCGCATGCGGCGTCGCAATCGGACGGCGGCCGTCCCTCAGCTCAACCGGCTCGACGCCGTCGCCGGGCTGCAAAGCGATGTGGATGAGCACGACCCCGCCCGCAGCCTGGCGCTGGTGCCAGACTTCACCGCCGATCGAGGCCACCGCATCAGCGGCACAGGCCCGTGAACCGGTCCTGTGGCCTGCACGCGCTGGGTGCGGGCGGGGCTGGTTCCAGCGGTTCGCAACGGCCCAGGCGTTCCCGGACCCGTGTCGAGTACTGCCATCCCGCGTTGAGGGCGGGCAGGGGCGAGCCCGGCTTCCAGGTGAGGGCCTTCCACTTCGGGTGGCCCTTCGCCTGGAGTTCGTCGAACTTCTGGCAGAAGCGGTCGGCCATGGCGGACACGAACCGGTTGCGATCCGGGTCGCTGAAGTTCGCGGTGATCAGGTACGAGTCCACCGACAGCGAGGGCTGGCTGGCATCGGCGATGTTCAGCAAGGGGTAGCTGGTCTTCTGGATGTCCGCCTTCCGGTATTCCTGCAGGAGCCTTGCCGACGCGGGGTGGTTCGGGTCGAGCTTGAGGAGCTTCAGGTTGTCCGGAATGTTCGTCTCCAGCAGCTTGAGCGGCTGGCCGGCCACCAGGACGATCACGTCCATCTGGGGGAAGTCCTTGTAGTAGGCGGGATCGCTCAGCACCATCAGGGCCGAGCGCCGGATCTTCGTTCCTTCATCGTCGCCCGTCACGGTGGGATTGATGAAGGGCGCCACGACCTGGGGCCGCTCGTTGAACATCTTGCTGTAGATGTTCAGCGCGGTCAGGTAGGTACCGCTCTTCTCGGCATCCATCCAGATGCGCGCGCCCCGGATCTGGTGGATGTACTCGAGCGGGCTGTCCTTCCGGACGAGGAAGTGGATCTCCTCCCGGTACAGCGGCATGAACACGCGCAGGTTCGCGAGCAGCTGGGCGTACTGGCGGCGCGTTTCGCGCGGCACCTGCGGGTTGTCGCGCAGGTAGACGAACGCCGCGTACACGTCGGACTGCACGATGGCCAGGCCCACGCCTTTGGTCTGGCTGAGGTCTTCCACGTTGGCCCACGACCCCTTGGAGTCCCGCACCTCCAGGGTCGGCGAGACGATGTCCTTGAGGTTGTTCCCGATCTGGTAATAGGTACCCGTCTTTCCGCCCGTGACGATGATTTCCGCAGGCGCCGGGGCCGCCGCGGCGAGCAGGCCCGCGAACAGCAGCAGTTGACGCATCCAGCGCGGCCAGGTTTGGAGCGCTCGTCTCGATGCATGCATGGTGTCTCCTTCGGTGTGTCGGCTCATTGCGGCTTGCACAGGCCCGCCGCCTCGCTGGCGACGGAGCAGAGCGATCGGCCGGGGGCGGCGGCCGCCGGTGCCGGTGCCGGCGACAGCGGCGGCGCCCTGTCGCCGCGCGGCCTCGCGGGCTCGGCCGCCGGCGCCTGTGCGGTGCTCGCGGACGCGCTGCCGTTCGGCGCAGGGGGTGCGCCCATGGTCGCGGTCGTGGTCGCGCTCGCCGGCGCCCGGGCTGGCGCCGCGGCACCGCGGGGCGCGGAGACGCGATCGCTCGCCCCGGGCGTGCCCTTGCCTCCAGCATTGACGGCCGGTGCGCGGCTCGCGCCTTGCAGTCCTGCTTCGTCGCCAGGGGTAGCTGCGAGTTTCTCCAGGGCGAGCGGGACCATCACCAGCGCCGCGGCCACGATCAAGGCCAGGATGGGCTTCCACGCCGCCGGCCGGCGACTGCCCGAAGGCCTGCCCGGCGCGCCATCGGCGAGCGCCGCCTTCGCATGCCCGTCGGCCGCCGGCGCTGGCGCGCTTGCGGCCGGCACGCGTTCGGACCGATGGCCGCAGTACGGACAGAAGGCGACTTGCCCGAACCAGGCCCGGCCGCAAGCGCCGCAGTTCGCCACGGCCCGGCGGCTTTCAGCCGGCGTGTCCATCGTCGGCTCCATGATCAGGCGGACGCGGCTGCGCGCCTGCGGGTGGACGGCCATCGGCGCGCGTGCGGACATCGGCTGCTCGTCGGCCTACGAAGCCAGTTTCCACCCGAGCGGCTGCGGCAGGTCGGGATGGTGCACCCACAGGTGCGCGTCGTGCACGAACAGCTGCGCGAGCCATGGCCGCTTGACGTCGAGCGTGCCGAACGGAACCGCGTTCTCGCCCGGCACCTCGACTTGCAGCACGGCGCGCCGCGGCGCGTTTCCGGCATGCAGGAGCGAGAGGATGCCGTGGGGTGCATCCATCCTGAGACCGACCACCGCGCCGTCGAGCGCGGACTCCAGCAAGGGCGCCACGATCTGCATGGCTGCGCCATCAGCCGCCGGCGCCGCGCGCCAGGGGTCGCCCTCGATGCGCAACGTGCCGTGGTAACAGGCGCGTCCCGCGCACAGGCGCGGCGCCTCGGCCGGGGTGACCTGCGGCGCGGCCATTCCCATCTCGACGTACGCAAAGCGGCCATCGCCCTCGCCGCGGCACAGCTGCCAGAACGTGCCGCTGCGCGTGCGGTAGGGCCAGCCCATCGCGAACACCGGCCTGACACCCTCGGGCCACGCGATCCACTCGCACTGCTTGTCGCGCAGGTCGTCGAGCCGCAGGACCAGCTGCCCTTCGTCGCAGGGCCAGTTCACGTGCCGGTCATCGACGATCGGCGCTTCGAAACCGTGTTGCGGCACGGGTGCCTGCGTCAGCAGGACGATGTGCCTGGCCGCCCCGTGGGGCTTGCCCAGCAGCTGGACCCGGTGTTCCTTTCCCAGAACCGGCAACCAGATCTCGCCGGCCCATGCCACGGGACCACCGAGCGCCGGCCCGTCTCCAGTGTGCTCGATGGTGTAGCGAAGGCCGATCGGATTCGGCGCCATGGCGGCGAGCCCGGTCGCCGACGGACCATAGGCGGTGGCCCGACCTTGGGCATGGACGAGTTCCATCCGCCAACCCCGCGGATTGCGCTGTCTCTGGCCCCAGCTGGCGCCCGCCGTCCGCTCCAGCGCCATCCAGCTCCCCGACTCCGGCAGGAGCACCAGGAGGTGGCCCAGCTCCGGCTCGACAGCGATCAAGGTCGGGCAGGACAGGCCGAACCTGTCGACGACGAAGCGGTAGTGTCCCGGCGGCAGGGGCGGCAGGGTGCTGTCCGGCGGGTCGTCGGCCGATCGCTCCTGCGTGCGCGCCAGTATCAGCGGCCGGGGCGTCTGCCTCATGCCTCGGGCCAGCGCTTTCACAGGGGACAGCGCGGACGCGCCGAAGGGCGGCACCCAGGGAAATTCCACCGTGGGCATGGTCAGGCGCAGTGGTTCGCCGGTCCGGTGCGAGTAGTTGAAGTCCGGCGGAAACCACGCGCCGCTGGCGGCCTCGCGATGGGCCCCCATCAGTCGCACGACGTCCTGCGCGGGCAGCCTGGGGTCGACCGCCGTCCCGTCCGGCGTCGCGGCCAGGCGCCATGTCTCGGCCACCGGGTCGCGAAGCCATGTTCCGGAGCGCAGCTCCCACGGCTCGATCTGCTCTTCCACCACTCGCCTCCCCGCGGCCGAACGGACTCATCAAGCGCCGCGAGAACCATTTGACTCGCCGGACGCGAGATTGGAAGCGGACAAACGTCCCGGATTTGTCCTGCGCCGGAACTCGTGACCGCCCGTGCCACGCTGAGCCATACTGGGCCGGTGACCTGGATGCTCATCTACTTCGCCACCGGCGCCTTCGTCGGCTTTCTCGCCGGGCTGCTTGGCATCGGCGGGGGCATGACGCTCGTCCCCTTGCTGGCGTCGATGTTCACCGCGCAGCAACTCGCCCCGGACCATGTCGTTCATATTGCCCTGGGCACCGGCATGTCATCGATCGTCTTCACGTCCAGCGCCAGCGTCCGCGCGCACCATCGCCTCGGCGGCGTCGACTGGTCCCTGGTTCGCCGAATGGGACCGGGCATGGTCATCGGAACCCTGCTGGCGACGGCGCTGTCGGGATGGGTGTCGCAGCGTGCGCTCGCCCTGGCGTTCACGGTGATCGTGTACGCGGGTGCGACGCAACTCCTGCTCGGCCGCAAGCCGTCGGCCGCGCGCACCTTGCCCGGCAGGACGGCGCTGATGGCGATCGGGCTGCTGTTCGGGGTCGTTTGCGGGCTGGTTTCTGCGGGCGGGGCCTTCCTGACGGTCCCCTTCATGCTGTTCTGCGGCGTTTCCATGACCACGGCGATCGGCACGGGTGCCGCACTCGGCCTGCCGGTGGCGCTGATCGGAACGCTCGGCTATGTGTTCAGCGGTTGGCAAGTCCCGGGCCTGCCGCCCCTGGCACTGGGCTTCGTGTACGGCCCGGCCCTGCTGGGCATCGTCGCCGGCAGCGTGCTCACGGCCCCGATCGGCGCCCGCGCCGCCCACCGCCTGCCGGTGGCCACGCTGCGCCGCATCTTTGCGTGCCTGCTGTACGCGCTGGCGACGAAGATGCTGTGGAGCTACCTCTAACCGCTGGGCTTGTCATCGGCGCTCCGGGGTGCAGGGCATGGCGGCGCATCCCTGGTGCGCGTCGCCGTTCAAGCCGGGCGCGGTGAGCTCTGCATCAACGACGCCCGCCTGCCGACCTCGTCGAAATCGCGGGTTTCCCCTCGACCCGTGCGAGCGCGGGGGCTTTTGAATGTCGATCACGCCCGACGCGGACCGTGCGCCCGGGCGAAGGAGACAACGGTGATGGAAGCTGGCCGCATCGGCATCGTCTCGCGTTCGGCGACGCTGGCACGCGACGTCGAGCGCCAGCTCTCGCTGTTCGAGCTGGGCGCTTCGAAGGTGGTGTGCATGCCGGCGCCCGGCATGACCCACCTCGAGCTGCTGAAGATGTTCGAGCGCCACTGGGGCACCGATGCCGTGCTGCTGCTCGGGGCGATCGACGCTCGCGAGGAAGAGGCCTGCGCCGAGTGGATTGGCCGGCACATGGCCAAACCCGTGGTCGGCTTCATCGACGAAGCCGGCGCCGGCCATCCGCAGGTAGCCCGGCTGCGCGCCTGCGGCGTGCACATGAGCCGGGACGCCGAAAGCATCGGCGCGCTCACGGCTTCACTGGTGGGCTGCCCCTGGCTTCCCTTTGACTGAGTCCGCGCCGCTGCACAAACCCGCGTTCGGCTCAAAGCCGGCGGTCACGCCGACGGCCTGAGCGCGTGCTCGATCTGCGCCGCGCCCTCGTCCAGCAGGAACCCCAGGAACGCCTGCGCGACCGGCGGCAGCCGCTTGGTGCGCCGGTGCACCACGTACCAGTTCAGCATCAGCGGAAAGCCTTTCACGTCGAGGATGACCAGCTTGCCGGCCTGGCGCTCCCGGCTGATCGTGTGCGCGGACAGGAAGCTGATGCCCATGCCCGCGATCACCGCCTGCTTGATGGTCTCGGTGCTCTTGATCTCCATGGCGATGTTCAACCCGTCGAGCGCCTCGCCGAATCCTTCGCGCATGGAGTTCCAGGTGTCCGAGCCCTTCTCGCGCACGATGAACGGCTCCTTCAGGATGCGCGCGAGCGGAATGCGCCTGCTGCCGGCCAGCGGGTGCGACGGCGGCGCGACGATCACGTAGGGATGCGGCGCGAACGGCACGGCCACGGTGTCGGTCTGGGCCGCAGGCGGCGGTCGCACCATGACCGCCAGGTCGGTGAGGTTCTCGGCCAGCCGACCCAGGAGCTCCTCGCGGTTGCAGACGCCGAAATTGAGCGTGACGCCCGGATTGCGCTGCATGAACGCCACCAGCAGCGCGGGGAAGAAGTAGTCGCCGGCGCTGATCACGCTCACGTTGAGGCGGCCGCCGGCGACGCCCCTGAATGCCGCGAGCGCCTCTTCCGCCTCATGGAACTTGTCGATGATCTCGCGGCTGGAAGCGAGCATCTGCAACCCCGCAGGGGTGAGGTAGACCTTCTTGCCGAGCTGCTCGAAGAGCGGCAGGCCCACGTGCTCCTGGAGCTTGTGCACCTGGGTCGAGACGGCGGGCTGGGTCAGGTGCAGCTCTTCCGCGGCGCGCGAGAAGCTCAGGTGCCGCGCCACCGCCTCGAAGACCTTGAGCTGGCGCAGCGTCGCATTGCGCATCCCCAAACTATAAGCCGGCATGAATGGTTTCGATCAAAAACATTGACTGTCATTGATCATTCGCTGCGCCTACATTGCCTTCGACAGCTGGATCAGGAGGTCTTCCATGCAAGCTCGTCAGCAAGCGCAACCGCATGACCGATACGCCCTCGCCTTCGAAGAGCTGGGGCTCGACTGGCACTGGGACGGCGAGGAACCGCTGCGCGCATACATCGAACGCGAGCATCCGCACCTGCTGCGCATCTACGACACGGAGTTTCTTGTCAGCGCGATCGAGAGCATCAGCCATCGCGCCACCGCATGAGCCGCGCTCCCCGGACAAACCCTGAGTTTTCTCAATCTTGACTTGCGTCAAGAGAACTCGCTCGTTGTCGGAGTGAGCATCGCGACGCGCGATCTGCGCAGTCGGATCCACGTTCCACCACCAGGAGACAACGCGATGAGTACCCTGCATTGGTTCGCCCGCTTGTCGGGCGCACTGGCCGTCGCCGTCACGGCGATGGCACCCGCGCATGCCGCGTGGGAGCCCACCAAGCCCGTCGAATTCGTGGTGCCCGCCGGCACCGGCGGCGGAGCCGACCAGATGGCGCGCCTGATCCAGGGCGTGGTGGTCAAACACAACCTCATGAAGCAGCCGCTGGTGGTCGTCAACAAGTCGGGCGGCGCCGGCGCCGAGGGATTCCTCGACGTGAAGAACGCCAAGGGAGATCCGCACAAGATCGTGGTCACGCTGTCCAACCTGTTCACGACGCCGCTGGCCACGGGCGTGCCGTTCAACTGGCGCGACATGACGCCGGTGTCGATGATGGCGCTGGACAACTTCGTGCTGTGGGTCAATGCCGAGACGCCGTACAAGACGGCCAAGGAATACCTCGACGCCGTGAAGGCAGCGGGCCCCAACAAGATGAAGATGGGCGGCACGGGCTCCAAGCAGGAGGACCAGATCATCACCGTCAGCATCGAGAAGGCCAGCGGCACCAAGTTCATCTACGTGCCCTTCAAGGGCGGCGGCGACGTCGCCGTGCAGCTCGTGGGCAAGCACGTCGACTCGACGGTCAACAACCCCGTCGAAGCCGTCGCCCAATGGCGCGCCAAGCAGCTGCGGCCGTTGTGCGTGTTCGACGACAAGCGCATGCCCTACCCCGCGAAGATCACGGACACGCAAGCCTGGCAGGACATCCCCACCTGCAAGGAGTCGGGCATCGACTCGAGCTACACCATGCTGCGCGGGATCTTCATGCCGCCGGGCGTGACCGAGGACCAGAAGACCTTCTACGTGGAGCTGCTCAAGAAGGTGCGCGCCACGCCCGAATGGAAGGACTACATGGAAAAGGGCGCGTTCAATCAGACCTCCATGGAGGGCGAGGCGTACTTCAACTGGCTCGCCAAGACCGAGCAGATGCACCGTGAACTCATGAAGAGCGCCGGCTTCCTGGCCAACTGAGATGGAACAGGACCGAGGCGCAGGCGCCGCGAGGGGCGGCGTCTCCATGCTCGCCGTCGAAGTCGTGGTGGCCGTCCTGGTGTTCGCGCTGGGACTCACCATCCTGATCGGCAGCTGGACGCTCGGCTCCAGCTGGACGAGCGACGGCCCGGGGCCCGGCTATTTCCCCTTCTACATCAGCCTGATCATGTGCGTGTCGGGCGTCGGCATAGCAGTGCAGGCCCTGCGCAAGCGTCCCGAAGGCATCTTCGCGGACGGCCAGCAGCTGCGGCAGGTGCTGGTCGTGCTGGTGCCCGCTGCACTGTACGTGCTGGCGGTGCAACTGATCGGCCTGTACATCGCGTCCGCCCTCTACATCGCCTTGTTCATGGCGCTGCTGGGGAAGTACTCGCCGGTGAAGAGCACCGTGGCCGCGGTGGCGATCATGGTGCTGTTCTTCCTGCTGTTCGAGGTCTGGTTCAAGGTGCCGCTGTTCAAGGGCGCGTTCAACCTGCTCCAGTTCACGGGGTATTGAGGCCACATGGACGAACTCGGCGCACTGTTCCACGGCTTCGCAGTCGTGCTCTCCCCCCTGAACCTGGGGCTGATGATCGTCGGCATCGTCCTGGGCGTGCTGATCGGCGTGCTGCCCGGCCTGGGCGGCGCCAACGGGGTGGCCATCCTGCTGCCGCTCACGTTCAGCATGTCGCCCACCTCGGCGATCATCATGCTGTCGTGCATCTACTGGGGCGCCCTGTTCGGCGGCGCCATCACCTCCATCCTGTTCAACATCCCGGGCGAGCCCTGGTCGGTGGCGACCACCTTCGACGGCTACCCGATGGCCCAGAACGGGCAGGCGGGCAAGGCGCTGGCGGCGGCCTTCACCTCGTCCTTCGTCGGCGCCTTCATCGCCGTGGTGATGATCACCTTCCTGGCGCCCCTGGTCGCGAAGTTCGCGCTGAAGTTCGGGCCGCCGGAATTCTTCGCCGTCTACCTGCTCACGTTCTGCAGCTTCGTCGGCATGGGCAAGGGGTCGCCCTTCAAGATCCTGGCTTCAATGGCGATCGGCTTCGCGCTCGCCGCCGTCGGCATGGACACGGTGACCGGCCAGTTGCGGCTGACGTTCGGCATCCCGGACCTGATGCGCGGCTTCGACTTCCTGATCGCGGTCATCGGCCTGTTCGGCATCGGCGAGATCCTGCTGTCGATGGAGGAAGGCCTGAAGTTCTCCGGCAAGACCGCCAAGCTCAATCCCCGGGTGGTGCTGGAGACCTGGAAGGAGTTGCCCCGCTACTGGGTGACCTCGCTGCGCAGCGCGGCCGTGGGCATCTGGATGGGTGTCACGCCGGGCGGCGCCACGCCCGCCTCGTTCATGTCGTATGGCCTGGCCAAGAAGATGTCGCGCGACGGCGCCAAGTTCGGCACCGGCCAGGTCGAAGGCGTCGTCGCGCCGGAAACCGCGGCCCACGCGGCCGGCACGAGCGCCCTGCTGCCGATGCTGGCGCTGGGCATCCCGGGCTCGCCGACCGCCGCCGTGCTGCTGGGGGGCCTGCTGATCTGGGGCCTGCAGCCCGGGCCGCTGCTGTTCGTGGAGCAGAAGGACTTCGTGTGGGGCCTGATCGCCTCGATGTACCTGGGCAACATCGCCGGCCTCCTGATCGTGCTGACGACCGTGCCGCTCTTCGCGGCCATCCTGCGCGTGCCCTTCTCCATCATCGCGCCCGTCATCATCGTGATCTGCGCGATCGGCGCCTACACCGTGCACACCGCAATGCTCGACGTGTGGCTCATGCTCGGGTTCGGCGTGATCGGCTACGTCTTCAAGAAGCTGGACTACCCGCTGGCGCCGCTGGTGCTGGCGCTGGTGCTCGGCGACAAGGCGGAGGACTCGTTCCGGCAGGCCATGCTCGTGTCCCAAGGCGATCTGGCCATCATGTGGTCCAACCTGCTGGTCGGCTCCATCACCGGGCTGGCGCTGCTGCTGCTGCTCTGGCCGCTGCTGTCCAGGGCCTGGGCCGGGGTGCGTCGACCGAAGCGGATCGAACTCAACCGCGAACAGCCGGTCGACTGAAAGCGCAGGTCCCCATGCCCGTCATCGCACTCACGCAGGAAATGGGGTCCCTGGCCAAGAACGTGGCGCTGCGCCTGGGCGAGCTCGCCGGACTCCAGGTCATGCGGCACGAGGTGGCCGAGAACGTGGCGGGGCGGATGCACGTGGAGACCAGCCTGATCCACCGGCTGCGCGGCGGCAAGGCCAGCCTGCGCGAGCGGTTCTCCACGGACAGACAGCAGGTCGCGGTCTTCACCGCGGAGGAAGTTTTCGCGCTCGCCCGGGGCGGAAACATCGTGCTGCGCGGCTGGGGTGCCACGCTCTTGCTGCGCCCGGTGCCTCACGTGGTGTGCGTGCGGATCACGCGGCCGTTCGAGCAGCGCGTGGACTGGCTGATGGAGAACCTGGAGACGACCGACCGCGAGGCGGCGCAGGCGGAGGTCCGCCGCAGCGACGACGCCCATGCCAACCGCATGCGCGCCCAGTTCGGCGTGACCTGGGGCGACCCCCTGCTCTACGACCTGGTGATCAACACGGAACGCGTGTCGGTCGACAGCGCCGCCAGCCAGATCCTGGCGCTCGCGGCGGCGCCCGAGTTCCGGGAAACCGATGCGTCGCACGCGTGCCTGGAAGGCCTGGCGCTGTCGGCCCGCGTGCGCGCCGCGCTCAAGGCGGATGAAGTTACGAGCGGCACCAACATCGGCATCGAGGCTGCCGGCGGCAAGGTCGTGCTCACGGGCCTGGTGCTGAACGAGCAGGAGCGGGACGCCGCCGCGCGGGTTGCCGGTGCGGTGGCAGGCGCGTCCAGCGTCGAGAACCGGCTGCGCATCATGGCCGTGTCGCGCAAGTTCACGCATTCCAAGACCTAGGAACGCCGGTGCTGCACAGCCGCTCGCGGCGCCCTGCCGCAACCGTCCTATATCTTCCCGCGCTGCTTCAGGCGCGAAAGCGTTTCCGCGGAAAGATTGAGGTACGACGCCAGTTCCTTCTTGGGAATGCGATCGAAGAGCTGCGGGTGCTTGCGCATGAAGCGCCTGAACCGCCCGGGCGCATCGAGCAGGTGCAGCGTGATTGTGTGCGCCATGATCTCGCTCATGTGGTGCATCACCTCGTACTCGAACGACTGCTTCAGGCCGGGGTGGCGCTCGATGAAAGCCACCCATTCGCGCAAGGGCAGCTTCGCCACCCGGGCCTTGGTCACGCACACGATGCTGTACGGCGCCGGCGTGCCCAGGCGCCAGGCGGCGTAGCTGGTCTCCATCTCGCCCTCGTGGGCGAAGCGAAGGATCATCTCCTTGGCTTCCTGGTTGCTCACCACCCGCTTGAGGATGCCGTCGAGGATGAAGTACTGCTCCATCTCGTGCACCCCCTGCTGCAGCAGACCCTCGCCCTTGTGGCAATCGACCACGACCAGCAGCGGCTCCAGCTCAGCCATCTGCGCCGCCGTCATTCCCTTCAGCACGATGTTGTGCGCGAGTTGCACACGAATGACGTTCTTCTCGGGATGGTTTTCGATCGACGCCACCGGGCCGGATTTCCGAAAAATTGACTGCGATCAAGAGCCGTTGGAAGTATCGATTCCTATCATAGCCCGCACACCGCAAGCAGCCCTGATACGTCCATGAGCACCGAAGCACAAGCCCTGGAAACGACCGACGGCTTCCACTTGGTCATTGACGCGCTCAAGCTCAATGGCATCGACACGATCTATGCCTTGCCCGGCATTCCGATCACCGACTTCCTGCGCATGGCGCAAGCCGAGGGAATGAAGGTGATCTGCTTCCGGCACGAGCAGAACGCGGGCCACGCCGCCGCGGCGCACGGCTACCTCACCGGCAGGCCCGGCATCTGCTTCACCGTCTCGGCGCCGGGGTTCCTCAACGGCCTCACCGCGCTCGCGAACGCCACGACGAACTGCTTCCCCATGATCCTGGTATCGGGTTCCAGCGAGCGGGAAATCGTGGACCTGCAGCAGGGCGACTACGAGGAGATGGATCAGCTGGCGATCGCCCGGCCGCTGTGCAAGGCGGCCTACCGCGTGCTCCACGCCGAGGACATCGGGGTGGGCCTGGCGCGCGCCATCCGCTCCGCGCTGTCGGGGCGCCCCGGCGGCGTGTACCTCGACCTGCCGGCAAAGCTGTTCGCGCAAAGCCTTTCCACGGAAGTCGCCCGCAAGTCGCTGATCGAAGTGGTGGATCCGGCGCCCCGGCAGCTGCCCGCCCCCGAAGCCGTCGAGCGCGCGATCGACCTGCTCAAGTCCGCCAGCAAGCCGCTCGTGATCCTCGGCAAGGGCGCGGCCTACGCCCGCGCCGATGCCGAGATCCGCCAGTTCATCGAAGCGACCGGCGTGCCTTACCTGCCGATGTCGATGGCCAAGGGCCTGCTGCCCGACACGCACCCGCAATGCGCTTCCGCGGCCCGCTCGTTCGTGCTCGCCGAGGCCGACGTGGTGATGCTGGTCGGCGCACGGCTGAACTGGCTGCTCTCGCACGGAAAAGGCAAGACCTGGGGGGCGGGCTCCCCGAAGGAACCGGCCAGGGCCCGGATCATCCAGGTCGACATCTCCCCGATCGAGCCGGACAGCAACGTCGCCACGGCCGCACCGGTCATCGGCGACATCGGCTCCTGCATCTCGGCGCTCAACCGGGCGATCGGCTCCGGCTGGTCCAGGCCGGATGCCGCGTGGACGGGTGCGATCGCCGAGCGCAAGGACAAGAACCTCACCAGGATGACGGAAACCCTAGCCAAGGACTCGTCACCGATGACGTTCCAGACGGCGCTCTCCGTCATCCGGGACATGGTCAGGGAGCGTCCGGACGCCATCCTGGTCAACGAAGGCGCCAATACGCTGGACTTCTGCCGCTCCACCGTCGACATGTTCGAGCCGCGCAAGCGCCTCGACGTGGGCACGTGGGGGATCATGGGCATCGGCATGGGCTACTCGGTGGCCGCCGCGCTGGTCTCCGGCAAACCCGTCATCGCGGTGTGCGGGGACAGCGCGTTCGGCTTCTCCGGCATGGAGGTCGAGACGATCTGCCGCTACGACCTGCCCGTGTGCGTGGTCGTTTTCAACAACAACGGCGTCTACCGCGGTACCGACGTGAACCCGCGCGGAACCGAAGCCGCGCCCACCGCCTTCGTGAAGGACGCCAGGTACGAAATGATGATGCAGGCCTTCGGCGGGGTCGGCGTGCGAGCCGCCACGCGCACCGAGCTGCGCGCCGCCATCGACGAAGCCGTGGCGAGCGGCAGGCCGACGCTGGTCAACGCCATCATCGACGAGAACGCCGGCACCGAAAGCGGCCGCATCACCAGCCTGAACCCTTCGGCGGCCAAGAAGAAGCCGGCCTGACGCGCAGTCCCGGCGCAGGCCGGGATCCAGAGTTCTTTTCTTCGACAGGAGCGGAAAGACATGGGCAAAGCTCTCGATGGCGTGAAGATCCTCGACTTCACGCACGTGCAGTCCGGGCCGACCTGCACGCAGCTGCTGGCCTGGTTCGGGGCCGACGTGATCAAGGTGGAGAAGGCGGGCGAAGGCGACGCCACGCGGGGCCAGCTGCGCGACATCGACGGCGTGGACAGCCTCTACTTCACCATGCTGAACCACAACAAGCGCTCGATCACGGTCAATACCAAGCACCCGAAGGGCAAGGAGGTGCTCGAGCGCCTGGTCAGGGAGTGCGACGTGCTGGTCGAGAACTTCGCGCCCGGCGCGCTCGACCGCATGGGCTTTGGCTGGGAGCGCATCCAGCAGCTCAACCCGCGCATGATCATGGCGTCGGTGAAGGGTTTCGGGCCCGGCCCCTACGAGGCCTGCAAGGTCTACGAGAACGTCGCGCAGTGCGCCGGCGGCGCGGCGTCCACCACCGGGTTCGACGATGGCCCGCCGCTGGTCACCGGCGCGCAGGTCGGCGATTCGGGCACCGGCCTTCACCTGGCGCTCGGCATCGTCACCGCCCTGTACCAGCGCAACACCACGGGCAAGGGCCAGCGCGTGCTCGCCGCGATGCAGGACGCCGTGCTGAACCTGTGCCGCGTGAAACTGCGCGACCAGCAGCGCCTGGACCGCAGGCACGTCCTGGAGGAGTACCCGCAGTACCCCGACACGGCGTTCGGCGAGGCCGTGCCGCGCGCGGGCAATGCCTCGGGCGGCGGCCAGCCGGGCTGGATCCTGAAGTGCAAGGGCTGGCAGACGGACCCCAATGCCTACATCTACTTCATCACCCAGGCGCCGGTCTGGGAGTCGATCTGCAAGGTGATCGGCGAGGAGCACTGGATCACCGACCCGAACTACGCGACGCCCAAGGCGCGCCTGCCGCACCTGAAGTCGATCTTCGCCCGCATCGAGGAGTGGACCAAGACCAAGAACAAGTTCGAGGCGATGGAGATCCTGAACCAGTACGACATCCCGTGCGGGCCGATCCTGTCCATGAAGGAAATCGCCGAGGAACCGTCGCTGCGCGCCACCGGCACCGTCGTCGAAGTCGACCATCCCAAGCGCGGCAAGTACCTCTCCGTCGGCAACCCGATCAAGCTGTCCGACAGCCCCACGGAAGTCGAGCGCTCGCCCCTGCTGGGCGAACACACCGAGCAAGTCCTCAAGCAGCTCGGCTACACGGAATCGCAGATCGCCGAGATGCGCGAAGCCAGGGTCATCTAAGGACTAAGGAGCGAACCATGAGCTACGACAAGGCCAGAGTCCGCCAGGTCCTCGACGACGTCAGGAAGGCAGGCCGTGATTCGCTGACGGCGCCGCAGGGCAAGCTCATCTGCGACGCCTACGGCATCCGGGTACCGAAGGAAGGCGTGGCCTCGAGCGCGGCGGACGCCTCGAAGCTCGCCGATTCCCTGGGCTTTCCCGTCGTGATGAAGATCGTCTCGCCGGACATCCTGCACAAGACCGAAGCCGGCGGCGTGGTGGTGGGCGTGAAGAGTGCGGACGAAGCCGCCTCGGCGTACGAGCAGATCATCGCCAGCGCGAAGAAGTACAAGGCCGACGCGACGATCGTCGGCGTCCAGGTCCAGCAGATGATCGGGGGCGGCCAGGAAGTCATCGTCGGCGCGATGACGGACCCGAGCTTCGGCAAGCTGGTCGCCTTCGGCCTGGGCGGCGTGCTGGTCGAGGTGCTCAAGGACGTCACCTTCCGCCTCGCACCCGCGACCCGGGAGGACGCGGCCTCGATGCTCGATTCGATCCAGGCCGCGGAGATGCTCAAGGGCGTGCGCGGCGGCGACGCCGTCGACCGAGAGGCGCTCACCGACATCATCGTGCGCGTGAGCCAGCTGGTGAGCGACTTCCCGGAGATCGCGGAGATGGACCTGAATCCGGTCTTCGCCAGCAAGTCCGGCGCGGTCGCCGCCGACGTGCGCATCGTCGTGAACTTCGAGCCCAAGCCCGCGCGCTACCGGCCCGACGAGAAGGACGTGGTCGCGTCGATGAAGCGGATCATGCAACCCAGGGCGGTGGCGGTGATCGGCGCGTCGAACGAGACCGGCAAGATCGGCAACTCGGTCATGAAGAACCTGATCAACGGCGGCTACCAGGGCACGATCTACCCGATCCACCCCAAGGAAGACGAGATCATGGGGATCAAGGCCTTCAAGAGCGTCAAGGACGTGCCGGGCGAGATCGACGCCGCCGTCTTCGCGATCCCGGGCAAGCTGGTCGCGGCTGCGCTGAAGGAGTGCGGCGAGAAGAAGATCGCCGGCGCCATCCTGATCCCCTCGGGCTTCGCCGAGACCGGCAACGTCGAGGGCCAGGAAGAGATCCAGCGCATCGGGCGCGAGTACGGCATCCGCCTGATGGGGCCGAACATCTACGGTTTCTACTACACGCCGTCCAACCTCTGCGCCACGTTCTGCACGGCGTACGACTACAAGGGCTCCACCGCCCTGTCGTCGCAGTCCGGCGGCATCGGCATGGCCATCATCGGCTACTCGCGCTCGGCCAAGATGGGCGTCTCGGCCATCGTCGGCCTGGGCAACAAGTCCGACATCGACGAGGACGACCTGCTCTTGTTCTTCGAGCAGGACGACAACACCAAGGTGATCGCCCAGCACGCCGAGGACCTGAAGGACGGCCGCGCGTTCGCCGAAGTCGCCAAGCGCGTGTCGAAGAAGAAGCCCGTGATCATGCTCAAGGCGGGCCGCACCGCGATGGGCGCGGCGGCCGCGAGCTCGCACACGGGCGCCGTGGCGGGCACCGACAGGATCTACGACGACGTGCTGCGCCAGAGCGGCGTCGTGCGCGCCAGGAGCCTGCGCCAGCTGCTCGACTTCTCGCGCGGCGTGCCCATCCTCCCCACGCCCAAGGGCGAGAACGTGGTCATCATCACGGGCGCCGGAGGCTCGGGCGTGCTGCTGTCCGACGCCTGCGTCGACAACGGCCTGAAGCTGCTCAAGCCCATGCCCAAGGACCTGGACGAGGCCTTCCGCAAGTTCATCCCGCCGTTCGGCGCGGCCGGCAACCCGGTGGACATCACCGGTGGCGAGCCGCCCATCACCTACATGAACACGGTGCGCCTGGGCCTGGAGGACGACCGCATCCACGCGCTCATCCTGGGCTACTGGCACACGATCGTGACACCGCCCATGGTGTTCGCCAGGAACATGGTGACCGTGGTCAACGAGATGAAGGAGAAGGGCAAGGTCAAGCCGGTCGTCGCCTCGCTGGCCGGTGACGTCGAGGTCGAGGAAGCCGCGCAGTACCTGTACGAGAACGGCATCCCCGCCTACGCCTACTCCACCGAGATCCCGGTGGAGATCCTCGGGGCGAAGTACCAGTGGGCCCGGGCCGCCGGCCTGCTGTGATCCACGACGGGTCTTGGCGGCCCAGGTAGAAGCAGGTGCAGGCGCGCGTCATTCCCATCGTCGCGGGCAGCGAGGCCGAACGTGAGCGCAAGCGCGCCGGCCCGAAGGGCCGCCGCGTGGCCCCGGAGCTGCTCGCCGACGTGCGCGAGACACTGGGCGATGCGCCCCGCCGCCGCGACCTGCTGATCGAGCACCTGCACAGGCTGCAGGACCGCTTCGGGCATCTCTCGGCGGGGCATCTCGCTGCACTCGCGGAAGAGATGCGCATGGCGCAAAGCGAGGTCTTCGAGGTCGCTTCCTTCTACCACCACTTCGACATCGTCAAGGAAGGCGAAACCGCTCCCGCGGCACTCACGGTGCGCGTGTGCGACGGCCTGCCTTGCGAGCTCGCGGGCGCGCAGAAGCTGCTCGCCAGGCTGCCGGCGCTGCTCGGCACCGCCGTGCGGGTGATCCCCGCGCCGTGCGTCGGCCGTTGCGAGCAGGCGCCGGCCGTCGTGGTCGGCCAGTACCCGGTGCCTTGCGCGACGGCCGAGAAGGTCGTGGCCACGGTGCGCGCGGGCACGGCCAGGCATGAGCCGCAGGGCTACATCGGGCTATCCCAGTACCGAGCGTCGGGCGGCTACCGCGTGCTCGAGGAATGCGTCGCGGACCAGCGCAAGGTCGACGACGTCATTGCGACGCTGGAAGCGTCGGGCCTGCGGGGCCTGGGCGGCGCCGGTTTCCCGGCCGGCCGCAAGTGGAAGATCGTGCGCGCCGAGCCCGCCCCGCGCCTGATGGCCGTGAACATCGACGAAGGCGAGCCCGGCACGTTCAAGGACCGGGTGTACCTCGAGCGCGACCCGCACCGCTTCCTCGAAGGCATGCTGATCGCCGCGTGGGCGGTCGGGATCGAGGCGATCTACATCTACCTGCGCGACGAGTACCACGGCTGCCGCGCCCTGCTCCAGCAAGAGCTCGAGCGTCTGCGGGCGGATCCGCCCTCGGGCGGCCTGCCCAGGATCGAGTTGCGCCGCGGGGCGGGCGCGTACATCTGCGGCGAAGAGTCCGCAATGATCGAATCGATCGAGGGCAAGCGGGGCATGCCGCGGCTGCGCCCACCGTACGTCGCGCAGGTGGGCCTCTTCGGCCGCCCGACGCTGGAACACAATTTCGAGACCCTGTACTGGGTGCGCGATTTGCTCGAGCGCGGAGCCGAGTGGTTTTCCTCCCAGGGCGCCAACGGCCGCCAGGGCCTGCGCTCGTTCTCCGTGTCCGGGCGGGTGAAGAGCCCGGGCGTGAAGCTCGCACCGGCCGGCATCACCATCCAGGAGCTGATCGACGAGTACTGCGGCGGCATGCTCGACGGGCACCGCTTCTATGGCTACCTGCCGGGCGGGGCGTCGGGCGGCATCCTGCCCGCGGCGATGAACGACATCCCGCTGGACTTCGACACGCTGCAGCCCTACGGCTGCTTCATCGGCTCGGCGGCCGTCGTCGTGCTGTCGCACCACGACCGCGCGACCGATGCCGCGCGCAACCTCATGCGCTTCTTCCACCACGAGTCCTGCGGCCAGTGCACGCCCTGCCGCGCCGGCACGGCCAAGGCACTGGCCCTCATCGAGCAAGCGACGTGGGACGTGCCGCTGCTGGCCGAGCTGTCGCAGGTGATGCGCGACGCATCGATCTGCGGCCTGGGGCAGGCCGCACCGAACCCGGTCGATTGCGTGCTGAAGTATTTCCCGCAGGAACTGGGGGAGTCCGGATGAATGCCGTCACACGCGCGGAACGGGCCCAGGTCGATGCGCCGACCGTGACCTTCAAGCTCGATGGCCGCGAAGTCACCGCGCCGGCCAACCGCACCCTCATCGAGATCGCCGACGGGATGGGTGTGTCCATCCCGCGGCTTTGCTACAAGCCCGGCCTGGACCAGGTGGGCAACTGCCGCTCGTGCATGGTGGAGATCAAGGGCGAACGGGTGCTGGCCGCCAGCTGCTGCCGGTACCCCGCGAACGGCATGGAAGTGAGCACCACCAGCGAGCGCGCCGTCGCATCGCAGAAGCTGGTGCTGGAACTGCTGCTCACGGACATGCCCGAGCGCGAGTACACACGCCACAACGAACTCGACCAGTGGGCGGCCCGGCTGGGCGTGGGCAAGCCGCGTTTCACGCCGCGCCGCCAGGTTTCGGCCGACGTTTCGCACCCGGCCATCGCCGTCAACCTGGACGCCTGCATCCAGTGCACGCGCTGCCTGCGCGCCTGCCGCGACGAGCAGGTCAACGACGTGATCGGCCTGGCGTTTCGCGGCGAGCACGAGAAGATCGTGTTCGACATGGACGACCCGATGGGCCTGTCCACCTGCGTCGCCTGCGGCGAGTGCGTGCAGGCCTGCCCCACCGGCGCGCTGATGCCCGCACGCGAGGTCGCGCTGCAGGTGCCGGACAAGCAGGTGCCTTCCGTCTGCCCCTACTGCGGGGTCGGCTGCCAGCTCACCTACCACGTCAAGGACAACAGGATCCTCTACGTGGAAGGCCGCGACGGACCGGCCAACCACGGCCGCCTGTGCGTGAAGGGCCGCTATGGCTTCGACTATGCGCACCACCCGCAGCGCTTGACGGTCCCGCTGATCCGGCGCGCCGGCGTGCCCAAGGATGCCCACGCCGAGCTCGATCCCCAACGCATGATGGCGTTCTTCCGGGAGGCGACGTGGGAGGAAGCGCTCGAACTCGCCGGCGGCAAGCTGCGCGAACTGCGCGACACGCACGGACCAGCGGCGCTCGCCGGTTTCGGTTCGGCCAAGGGCAGCAACGAAGAGGCCTACCTGTTCCAGAAGCTGGTCCGCACGGGCTTTCGCAGCAACAATGTCGACCACTGCACCCGCCTGTGCCACGCTTCATCCGTCGTCGCGCTGCTCGAAGGCATCGGCTCGGGCGCGGTATCGAACCCGGTCATGGACGTGGCGAAGGCCGACGTGGTCATCCTCATCGGCGCCAATCCGACGGTGAACCATCCGGTGGCGGCCAGCTGGCTGAAGAACGCCATCAAGAACGGCACCAGGCTCATCCTGATGGACCCGCGCAAGTCGGACCTGGCGCGACACGCGCACCTCCACCTGCAGTTCAAGCCCGACACGGACGTCGCGATGCTCAACGCCATGATGCACGTGATCGTCCACGAGGGCCTGGTCGACGAGGCGTTCATCGCCAGCCGGACCATCGGTTTCGAAGAGCTGAAGCAGAACGTGGCCGGCTACAGCCCCGAGGCGATGGCGCCGATCTGCGGCATCGATGCCGAGACGCTGCGCCAGGTCGCACGCCTGTATGCCACTTCGGGGAGCTCGATGATCCTGTGGGGCATGGGGGTGTCGCAGCACGTGCACGGCACGGACAACGCGCGCTGCCTCATCGCCCTGGCGCTGATGACGGGGCAGATCGGCCGGCCCGGCACCGGGCTGCATCCGCTGCGCGGGCAGAACAACGTGCAGGGTGCGTCGGACGCCGGGCTGATCCCGATGATGTACCCCGATTACCAGCGCGTCGACGCGCCCGGCGCGCGCGAGCGCTTCGAGAAGGCCTGGGGCATGGCGCCCGGCGGCCTGGACGCCCGGCCGGGCCTGACGGTCGTGGAGGTGATGGACGCCATCAAGGCGGGCACCGTGCGCGGCATGTACATCATGGGCGAGAACCCCGCGATGTCGGATCCGGACGCCAACCACGCGCGCGAGGCGCTCGCCGCGCTGGAGCACCTGGTCGTGCAGGACATCTTCTTCACGGAGACCGCGTACCTGGCGGACGTGATCCTCCCGGCCAGCGCATTCCCCGAGAAGACGGGCACCTTCACCAACACGGACCGGATGGTGCAGCTCGGTCGCCAGGCGATCGATCCGCCGGGTGAGGCACGGCAGGACCTCTGGATCATCCAGGAGATCGCGCGCCGCCTGGGGCTGCCGTGGAACTACTCGCACGTGAGCGCCGTGTTCGACGAGATGCGCGGCACCATGCCCAGCATCGGCGGCATCACCTGGGACCGGCTGGAGCGCGAGCACGCCGTCACCTACCCGTGTCGCAACGAAGGCGACGAGGGGGAGCCGGTCGTCTTCGTCGAGGACTTCCCGCGCCCGGACGGCCGGGGGCGCTTCGTGCCCGTCGACATCATCCCCGCCGACGAAAGGCCCGATGCCGACTATCCGATGGTGCTCATCACCGGCCGCCAGCTCGAGCATTGGCACACCGGCAGCATGACGCGGCGGGCGAGCATGCTCGATGCCCTCGAACCCGACCCGGTGGCGCTGGTCCATCCGCTGGACATCGAGGCGCTCGGTTGCAGGCCGGGCGACATCATCACGATCGAGTCGCGCCGCGGCAGCGTGAGCCTGTATGCGCGGGCGGACGACAGTTCCCCGCAAGGCGCAGTGTTCGTGCCTTTCTGCTACTACGAAGCGGCAGCGAACAAGCTCACGAACCCGGCCCTGGATCCTTTTGCCAAGATTCCCGAGTTCAAGTACTGCGCCGTGCGGGTCGTGCCGGGTGGCCCCGACCCGCGCCAGACAAGCTTCGGCGGCGGGCAGGCCCTCACGCGGCACCTCACCCCCGCCAACTGATGGCGGCCAGGCCCGGAAGGTTCGCGCGAAGCCCGCCGGACCGAAGCAAGTGCCGTCGTCTGGCGCCCGGCCAGCTCAGTTGCACAATCGGAGCGATGCTGATAAAGACAATGGCAACTGCGCTCGTGGCAGCTCTGCTTGCAGGCTGTGGTGCCATGCCCCGTCAAGACAGCGTGGCCACGGTGCAGGTCTGGAAGGTATTCGGGCAGGAGAGCGGCAACGCACTTCCTGCGAAGCCGCCAGAGCTTGCCGCCATCAGGTCGGCCGGCGTGAGCGATGCCCAACTGGCCGCGGGTCGCGTGGTGGGCGTGCACTGTGCGGTGATGAGCGACGGCTGGTGGGAGAGCCTCGCCGTGCTGCCAGCTGGCGTGCAGGCGGGAGAAGGCACGACGCTGCGGGTCAGGGTCCTGGATCCCGGCGACAACGACCGGCTCGCCGTGAGCGCCTTCGTCGAACTTCCCGAGCAACTGCCGCGCGGTGGCCAAGCCTACCGGTTCGTTCCAAACTGGCGCGAGCTCGGGAGAAGGAACAACTTCGAGCGGGTCGAGCTACCGTCGCAGTTGAAGGACAAGTACCTCATCGTTCAAGGCTGGTACCTGCTCAAGTGCGGTTCGTAGGACCCCGAACGGAGGCCGGGCTGCGCCACTCGCGCCCGCGAGCAGCCGGCCCGGCCGTCCGGTCTTACTTCGTTGCCCGCTCCACATAGCGGGCCAATGCCTCGATCTCCGCCTGCGTCAGGTGGGTGAACGCCGGCATCTGGCCGATGCCGGTCTTCAGCGCCTGCACCACGCGGGCGCGGTCCGGCTTCAGTTCGTCGAGTGAAGGGCCCACGGCGCCTTCGGCGCCTGCGTCCTTGAGCGTGTGGCACAGCGCGCAAGACGGCGTGACCTTCGTGAACAGGATGCGTCCCTCGTCCTCGGCCTGCACGGAGCAGGCGAGCGAGGCCAGCAGCGCCAGCGGCGCCGCCTTCCAGAAAGATCCCGCCATCAGACCACCGTGATCGGCAGCGCGTGCACCCGCCAGCCGCTGTTCAGGAAGCCGCCGGCATTCTCCGGCGTCGCCTCGACTTGCCAGTTGAACTGGGTGTCCTGCGCCCGCGAGGCGAGCACATACTGACCCGGCTCCAGCTTGACCGGCAGCACGAACTGGCGCCAGGCGAAGCGGCCCAGGTCGGGGCCGACGAAGCGGGCCTCCTTCCAGGTCTGGCCGCCGTCCACCGACACGTCGATGCGGCGCAGGGCGCGGGTGCCGCCCATCGCCACGCCGTGGATCTGCACCCAGCCGGCTTTCACCGGCCCGGCTTCGGGCGCCGGCCCGTTGATCCAGGACTTGACGTCCATCTCCCACACGGCCGGGAAGCTCGGGTCCCCCTTGGTGCCGGGCGGCGACATGCGGTAGCCGGTGCGCTGGATCTTCGCGTCGGTCTCCGCCGCGGTGAAGGCCAGGCGCTTGACGTACTTGATGTTGTTGACGCCGCTGTAGCCGGGGACGATCAGGCGCAGCGGGCCGCCGTGCGCATGCGGCACCGGCTCGCCGTTCATCTCCCACGCCAGCAGCGCGTCGTCCAGCGCCTTGATCGGCACCGAGCGCTCCACGATCACGTCCTTCGGATCCAGGCCGGCGGGCAGCTGCTCGCCGCCGGTCCCGGTGATGAAACGCGCGCCGTCGGCCAGGCCGCCGAGCGCGGCGACCACGTTGCGCAGCGGCACGCCGCTCCAGATCACGCAGCCGGCGGCGCCGACCTGCCACTTGGTGCCGCTGGGCTTGCCGGCGAAATAGCCGCGGCCATTGCCGGAGCACTGCAGCACCGCGGCGACCGTCTCGATGCCCAGGGTCTTGAGCTCCGCCACGCTCAGCGTGCGCGGCTGCCGCACGCCTTCGATGGCGACGGCCCAGGCGTCGCGGTTGGCGACGATGGCCACATCCGGCGCCGGCAGGTTGTTGCGCACGTAGAGCCGCTCGGCCGGCGTGATCACGCTGGTGCCGAAGGCACTGCGCTTCGTCTCCAGCGTGTTGCCGGTGTGCATGATCAGGTGATCGGGGTTCTTCCATGCCACGTAGCCAGGCAGGGGCTTGGCCGGCGCGGCGGCGGTCTGCGCCTGCGCCACGCGGGCCAGGCCAACGCTCGCCAGCGCGGTTGCGCTGCCGGCCAGCAGGCCGCGGCGGGCCAGGTCAGGGGAGTGCGGCTTCATCGTGGTCCTCCTCGGTTGTGATTGGGTGCGCTGTCGTAGTTCATTGCGCGGCGGCGGCATCGTACTTCATACCGGAGCTGCGCCACTCGGGGAGGCCGCCGCGGAACCAGTACACCTTGGTGTAGCCGGACTTGATCGCGGCGTGTGCGGCCTTGAAACTCTTCCAGCACTCGGGGCCGTTGCAGGCAAATACCAGCTGCGCGTTCTTGTTGGGCCCCAGCTTCGCCACCTCGAACTTGTCCAGCTTCGCATCGAAGTCGGCGTCCTTCGCGCTCTTCTCGACATAAGGCACCAGCACGGCGCCGGGCACGTGGCTGGCCTTGAATTCGGCCTCGGTGCGGGTGTCGACGTAGGTGGCGCCGTCCTGCATCAGCTGCGCCACGGCCTTGGCGTCGACCACGGTCGCACCAGGCAGCGCCCGGGGCGTGAAGTAGCCCAGCGTCGCCACGTACTTGTAGTCCTCCGACTTGTGCGCCACCGCCTTGGTGCTCTCACCGCGCAGCAGCGCGGCGAACTGGGGGGCCTCGGCCAGCGCGACCTGCAGCGCCTCGGCACCCGGCCTGGCGCCCTCCTTGATCGCGAGGCTCAGGCCCGGCACCGGCTTCGACTCCATGATGGCCTTGATCGGCTCGCCGGCCGTCACCCAGCGGTCGAACACCGCCTTCTCCACGCCCACCACGTCGCAGCGGCGCACCTGCAGGCAGGGCAGCAGGGCGTCCTGATAGCGCGTGTCGTAGATCGAGGCGAAATGGCGCTTGATGGTGGTGTTGGCGGCGTTCACCTCGCCGCGGATCAGGTAGGTCACCACGCTGTCCTGCAGCGGCAGCCCGAGGCGCTTGCCCTGGGCCTGCGCCAGGTTGTTGACCGGGCTGTCCTTGGGTACGACCAGCACCGCCTGCACCGGCTTGTCCAGGCCCAGCACCGGCTGGTAGCCATAGCGCACGGCGCTGCCGACCACGTGGGCCGGGCCGACAAAGACGTCGTGAATGCCGGCGCGGGTGGCGCCGAGGTCCGCCGTGGCATCGCTGGACAGCACGATGTCGATGCCGGCGACCTGCTGCTTGCGCAAGGCCTGCTCCACCGCGGCGCGCCAGGCGCTGTACAGCGCAAAGCGCGACTGCTCGCTGCTGTCACCCGGGTTGACCAGTACCCGCAAGGTGCCGGGCGTGCTGCCGGCGGGCTGCGCCGCGGCTCCAGACGAGGTGAGTGCCGCGCCCAGCACGGCGGCGAGGACGGCTCCATCCCATGGCTTCAACTTGTTCTCCCTGACTGCTGCGAGTGCCCCGCTCGGGAGCCCTGCAGCTTGCATTTCCTAACGCTTGTAGTGTCGAAAATAGCATGGGCTTGGCAGCGCGACAGGGCATTTGGTCGCGCCGAAGTTAAGGAAAAGGCTTACGAAGTCCGGCACCAGGTGCCGCGCCATGCCCTGCGGACATACTTGACAGCGCCGGCGCAAGACCTGCTGCCTCAGCGGCGGTCGCCGTCCGGCTGTCTTCGTCAACCCATCAGCTCACGGGAGAAGGAAGATGCTCCAGAACTTTCCCATGTACGCGTACATCCCCGCATCGGACCTGGCAAGGGCGCGCCGGTTCTACGAGGGCAGGCTGGGCCTGCGACCCAAGGAGGAAACCAACGGCGGCGTCGTGTACGAGTTCGCGAACGGCACTGCCTGCTTCCTTTACCCGACCCCCAACGCAGGCACCTCCAGAGCCAGCCAGGCCTTCTGGTCCGTCGAGGACGTCGACGGATTGATCCGCGCATTGAAGGCGAAGGGCGTGGCGTTCGAGGACTACGACATGCCCGGTGAGAAAAGCGCAGACGGCGCCATCACGGCCGGCGGGGCGAAGGCGGCCTGGTTCAAGGACAGCGAGGGCAACATCATGGCCTTGATCGAGGAAGCGCCACGGTAGCGCCGTGGGCCGTTGCTGCTGACGACGGTAGCGGCTTGCAGGCTGAGGCGGCCGAAGGCGGCTGCGGGTGCTTGCTCGTGCCTGTATCTCGCTGCTGGGCCAGGGCAGGCATCGGTTCTGACGGACATCAAACGCCCCGCTTTCGCAGCACCATGTCTGCTCCCCTCCGCCGCCGGCGGACATGGAGCCTCTCATGGATGAATCACTCAGGCAGAAGATCCTGGCCTTGCTCGACGGGCACCGGATCATGACGGTGGCGACGCTGCGCCCGGATGGCTGGCCGCAGGCGACCACGGTGGGCTACGTGAGCGAAGGAAACACGCTCTGGTTCCTCTGTGGCCGCGAGAGCCAGAAGGCGGACAACCTGGCGCGCGACAACCGGGTGTCCATCACCATCGACCACGACACGCCGGACCTGCTGGCGATCACCGGGCTGTCGATGGCCGCGCGGGCCCACCGCGTGACCGATCGCGCCGAGGCCGAGAAGGTGCTGCGGATGCTGCCGCTCAAGTACCCCGATGCGCCGCCGCAAACCGCGAGCATGAAGATGCCGGGGCCGGACGAAGTCGCCATCTTTCGTGTCGAACCCGAGGTCATCTCCGTGCTGGACTACACGAAGGGCTTCGCCCACACGGACCTGGTGACCTGCTGAGGCATCGGATGCCGTGCGGGCGCCTCCGGGGCCTCGGGACGTGCGGCTGTCGTGCCTGCATCAGAGGCCGGGCTTGAGCCCGTAGCGACTCATCACCTCGAGCAGCCTGGCCTTGTCCGGCGGCCCTGCCGCGTTCACCACGGCAGCCACGTCCCGGAAGTACTGCGCGCCGATATCCGGCGTGTTGGTGACGAGCGCCCGCGCCGGGGCGGCATGGGGGTTGCTGAACGCGTGCACCGTGCCGCGCGGCGTGAACATCCAGTCGCCTGGGCCGAGGTCGCGTTCCTCGGCTCCCACACGGTAGTGAAGCTGGCCTTCGAGAACGTAGATGAACTCGTCGTTGGCCGCATGGCTGTGCGGAGGCGGAACATTCGAGCCCGCGGGAACCGTCAGCTCGAAGCTGCCCATCTCCTGCTTTGCCGTTCCGTCCCGCAGGTAGCGGATCGAGAGCGTACCGACGGAAATCACGCTGGTCTCGAGCGGCTCGGAATCCGGCATGTGAACCTCCTGCTGTTGGCTCATGAAGTCGAACTCGCGCAATATCGCATTGCCGCCTTTCCTGCCGAAGCGCGCCGCTTGTAACCTTGTCGGCGTTGCGTCACTGGTGCAAGGAAATGTTGTGGGGTCGAGCCTGGTGACAGGCGGAGATCCCGCACGCTCGCCGGCCGTACACTGCCTTCATCGGAGAGGAGCATGAGGATGCGAGGGGTTCCCACAGCGGGGTACGCGCTGGTCCTGGCATGGTTTGCGGGGTGCACGGGTCTCGCCCACGCACAGCAGACACGGATCAACGGCCACCTGGCCGCGCCCGACGAGCGACTACTCACCGAGGCTTACTTTCCCGAAGGCTTCCACCTCGCGCCGCCACAGGCGCCCAAGCCGCTCGCCAGGCGCGAAGCCACTGCCGCCGAAGCCGCCTTCATCGAGAAGGCCAGAATCACCTTCGACAGCACCAGCCTCAAGGCCATTGCGCTGATCGAAGGTGGCGAGCTCGTCTGGCTGGCCAGCAAGGAACCGGTCACGCCGCAGACCCGTCTTTCCGGCTACAGCCTCGGCAAGACGCTCACGTCGATGACGGCGGGTGTCGCCCTGTGTGAAGGAAGACTGGCACGCAGCACGAAGGTCGAAGAGCTGGTTCCCGAGCTGAAGGGCACCGGGTACGAGGGCGTGAACGTCGAGCACCTGCTCACCATGAGCAGCGGCATCAGGGACGGGAGTTACCACGCGGCCGGCACGCCGCAGGCACGCAAGAAGATCATGCAGATCTACGCGCAGAAGGCACAGTGGCGCGACATGCTGCCGCTGGTGAACCAGCGCACAACCGGCGTGTTCGGCAAGGTCGTCGCGCCGGGCGAAACCTTCGAGTACAAGGAGATCGACGTGCTGGTGCTGGGTCTCATGATCCAGGCGGCAGTGCAGCAGCCCCTCTCCGAGTACATGGCAGGCACCGTCCTCAAGGAAGCCGGCGTCGCCTCCCCGGTCGCCTTGCGGCAGGACCGCAGCGGCACCACCTATGCGCCCACGGTGGCCCGGATGACAATGGAGGATTGGGTGCGTTTCGCCATCTGGGTGCGCCAGCTGGAGGCGGGGACCGGCTGCATGGCCGACTATGTGAAAGCTGCGACGCAGACCCGGATCAGCAATCATTCCCCAGCGACCGCCAGGGTCCACCGCGGCTACGGCTACCTGGTCTGGACCGACACCCCCCGCCACCACGACAGCTACTGGGCTTGGGGCTTCGGCGGCCAACGTATCGCGTGGAACCACGCGAACACGCGCACCATGGTGGTGTTCAGCAGCCTGGAGAACAACACCGACGAGGTCCTGGCGCTGTATCGCGAGTGGGCGGGCTTGCGCTAGGGTGGCCTGCGCGACCATCCCCGAAGGTGTCCACCCATAGCGTGGCGCCATGCAACGCCTGCGGGTAGCGCATCCGGGCAGCGCGGCGGGTCAGGGCAGCGTCGGCACCGCGAGCAGCCGCAGCAGTTCCTCGTTGAAGCTCGCCGCGTTCTCGTACTGCACCCAGTGACCTGCGTGCGGGACGAGCACCAGTTCCCCGAAGTTCGGCGCACGGCCCAGCAGCTCGCGAAGCTCATCCACCTTTCCGGCATACAGCTGGTCGAACCGGCCCCAGATGCCGTCCACGCGGCAGCGCAGCGTGGACAGCGTCCGCGCGAGAACGTCCGTCCTTGCCATTCGCCTGCGGCGCACGCGATCGCGGGCCAGGTTGGCCGCATGCAGGCGCACCGTGAAGTCGTCGATGCTCGCGGGGTCGTGCAGCATCAGCACGCGCAGGTTGTCCCGGTGCACCTGGTCGCGCGCGTCACGCTCCTGCAGGTGGCGCCAGTCTTTCAGCTGCAGGTCCGCCGCCCGGATGCCCAGCGCCGGGGCACCCGCAAGCACCAGGCGGCGCACGAGTTCCGGGTACGCAGCTGCGATGAGCCCCGCCAGCAGGCCGCCGAACGAGAACCCCACGACGCCGGCGCCGCTTCCGCCCACCACCTCGCGCAGCCCGGCGGAGACGGGCTCGACCATTCCATCGGCGTCGACGATGCTCCCGGCAGCCGCGGAGTCGCCGAAACCCGGCAAGTCCGGGACGATGACACGGCGGCCGCTCGCCGCGAGAGCCTCCACGTTGCGCAGCCAGTGCGTCCAGCTTCCGCTGCCGCCATGCAGGAGGACGAGCGGCTCCGAACCGGCGTCACCCCAGGCATGCCAGACCGTCCGGGTGGCCCCATGGACGGTTTCGATCGCCGTGGCCCGGGAGAGGACGCGCAGCGCAGCCGCAGGGAGCTCGTGCGACAGCGGCGGGAGGGGCATTCCGGCTGCGCGCCCCCTCACCGGTTGCATGCAGCCCGCGCCTTGGGCATGAACAGCAGGACCACGAAGACCAGCAGCAGCGCCAGCACCAGCAGGGTGGTCATGCCGGGCAGCCTCGGTGCGCCCGCGCCGGCGAACAGCGGCCAGGCCATGCGCCAGGCCTGGAACAGGGCGGCGGCCAGTCCGAGCCACCACGCCCACGCATAGCGCATCCACAGTCCCCAAGCGACCACCAGGGCGAGCAGCCCGACCAGCCAGGTCACGGGCTGCGCCACGCTCAGGCGCAGCGTCATGGCTTGGGCGGCGGCGCCGATCTGGACAGCCCCTCCGGCCAGCACCCACATTGAATAGCCGAGCGCCACGAAGGCGGCCACGCGGATCGAAGCGATGCCGCTCATTGCACGTCATTTCCTGTCATCGCCGGCATTGTGCCTACCGCGCCGGCGAAAGCCGTTGGCATCGACTCAGGGACCATCCGGCGGGCCGGCGAGCTGGATGCGGGCATGGGCCTGCGCATGCATGCGGACGCACACGGGATGCCTGCGGAATTCGGCCGTGGCGCAGCGCAGGGCAACGCAGAAGTCGCGCGCGATCCCCGGCTCGCTTCGGCAGCCGGGGAGCGACGCGGTCCGGGGCTCTCGTCGACCGGGCGCCGGCGTCCTGCCCTTCGAGTCGCTCGCGCGCGCCGCACGGGCGCTGGGCCGCGGTGGGGCTTGCGTCGGGGCGTCCGCGGCTGGCGGTGTCGCCACGTGCACGCGCCGCGGCGTGCGCCCGGCACCAGCACCCTCTTCCACTGCCTCGGTGGCTGGCGGCTCGGACATCGTCGCGGCGAACGGGGTGACGACCGCCGGGTCCGGCAATGCGGCTTCCCGCTCGCCTCCTCCAGGCCCATGCGCCACCAGCGAGTTTCGGGTCGCGGCGACCTCTGGCGCCTCATCACGGGACAGCGACCGGGTTGCCAGGCCGGCCACCAGCAGGACAGCAGCGACGACAGCCGCCGCCACGTGCGAGCGCCGCCGTCGTGCCCGCGCGATGCGTGCGCGGCCGGGGGCTGGGCTTGGCCGCTCCCAGGCCGGCCTGCCCGCTGCTGCCAGCAAGGCGCCCAAAAACTCGGCCGCCGAACCGTGGCGCAGGTCGGGATCCTGGGCCAGCGCCCGCATGAAGACGGCGTCGAGCGCCACCGGCAGATCGGGTTGCAGCGTCCGCAGGGGCCAGCCGTTCCGCCTCGGTTGCGGGCCGGCTGCGCCGGCCGCTATCGCCCGAACCTGGAACGGCGACGCGCCCGTCAGCAACTCGTAGGCGATGACGGCGGCCGCATAGATGTCCGCGCGGTGGTCCGCCGGCAGGCCGACGATCTGCTCCGGTGCCATGCACCCTGGCACATCGGCGTCAGCATCGACTGGCGCCCCCGGCCCGTCGAGCGCCTCGCCATCGAACCCCGTGACCTGCAGGCGTCCACAACGGCTGACGCGCAAGCCCTGCGGGCGAAGCGCCAGGTGCACCACGCCATGGCCATGGGCGTGCGCGAGCGCGCTGAGCAACTGGGCGGCCAGTGCCAGGCCCTGGAAGAGGGGCAGCCTGCCGACCCGCGCCAGCATCTCGTCCAGGCGCTCGCCCTCGTCATCGGCGGACGGATTGCCGGCAACTGCCGGCTCTGCATCGTGTCCCTTCCGGCGATCCGCAGCGATGTTCGGATGCTCCAATCGGCAGCGACCCGGCCTCTCGCCGGCTCGTGCATGTACCGCTCGTTCCTGCATCGCGGCCCATGGTCGAACTTCCCACGCACGAGCCTTGTAGGACGCAAGAGCGTCCGCCGGTGCGGCACAGTCCAGAAGGGCGCTCCATCACCACGTTCGGCGGACTCGTGCCGCCCATGCACCTGTGCGGGCGAAAGAACGTTGCGTTGGTTCGGTGCCACTCGTCGGGGACCTCGGGCCCTGCGCGTGCGTCAGGTGCAAGCTTTGTCCAGCTGCGCGCAGAGGTAGTCGACCACCCGCTCGAACGGATCGAAGCCCCAAGCCTGCGCCACCGAGGGCCGCAGGTTCGAGTTCGCGTTCACGTCGTAGAACACGCGCCGGCCGTCCGGCGTTTCCAGGTACTCGATGCCACCGACGTCCAGGCGCCCGGCCTGCACGATGCGGGTGGCGACGGCAACCGCTTCGTCGGGCACTTCCGGATACGAATGGAACTCGACCGGCGGGGCCTCCGGCCCGGCCGCAGGCAGCTCGCACAGGCCTTCCCCGTCGTCCGGGTTGCAGACGGGCGAGGGGCACAGGTTGAAGCGGCCGTGCGTCTTCACCCGCATCGCATACAGGAGGCGGCCGCCGAGGAACTCGAGGCGCACGATGCCCTGCCCGGGATCGTGCGGCAGGTATTCCTGCAGCAGGAACAGGTTGTCCGGCAGCCAGTACGCCGGGTCGCGCCGGAAGATCTCCTCGACCTGCTCGATCGAGTCCACCACCTGGATGCGCGCGCCGCTGCCGCCCTGGTCGGGCTTGAGCACGGCCGGCCACCGGATGCCGGCGGCGAAGTGCCGCAGCGCACCGGGGTCATTGAACGTGATCGACTTCGGCGTGTCGATGCCGAGCGAATGCAGCAGCGCCGCCTGCGCGCTCTTGCTCAACTCCAGCGCGAAGGCACCCGCGCCGTTGAGGACCCGGGCACCCAGCCGCTCGAGCGTGCGCATGTATGCCAGGGCGAGCGGCACCGCGCGCGTGTTCCCGCGAAGGTAGGCGCTGGGACTTGCCTGATTGAAGTAGAGCCTCGCGCCGGGCACCTCGGTATTGACGAACGCGGCGCGCGTCACGTCGAACGGCGCAAAGCGCACGCCGCGCCGCTCCAGCGCGGCAAACAGGGGCCTCTGCCATTCGGGGTGCTCATGCAGGACGACGAGGTCGGGGCCGGCCGGGTTCATGCGACCGAATCTAGTGGAAGAGGCATTTCCTCACCGGTGGCGCAGGTGTAGGGGCGCCAGCGGACGCCGGTCGCGGGCACGAGCAAGGTCGAGGGGACATCAGCTCATCCGAGCACGATCGTCCCGCTCCGTTGTGCGCTGCTCGCCTCCACGTTCGGTATCACCCGCCACGCTCGAATCCTGTGAACATCGAGTGGACAGGCTGGTGCCCGCCAAGGAGAGCGTCATGGATCGTCCGCAAGACGGGGCAAGGCTGGACGAATGGTTCGTCCCGGGATTCGGTCCGCTGCGCTTCCGGATCGCGGTCGGCCTGCTGTTCCTGCCCTACACGGGCATGGTCCTGGCATTCACCGTGATCGGCTCGGTGCTGGCGGACACCGTCCACTGGGATCGCGTCGCGGCCCTCGTGGCGATCTACTTTTTGGCCCTGGGCATCGGCGCCCACGCGCTGGATGCCGTGGGCAGCCGGGGCACCAAGCCCTGGGGCAGTGTCTTCTCGCGGCGGCAGCTCTGGCTGGTGGCGGCCAGCTCGATCGCCCTCGCCTACGCGATAGCCATCCCTTACATGCTGCGCGATGCCCCCATGCTGTGGTGGATCGCCGCGGCCGAGGGCCTCTTCCTGCTCGCCTACAACCTCGAGTGGTTCCGCGGCCGCTTCCACACGGACGGCTGGTTCGCGCTGGCCTGGGGCGCCCTGCCTGTAGGGGCCGGCCATATCCTGCAGACCAACCGGCTTTCCTGGGCGGCCCTACTGGTCGCCAGCGCGGCGGCCCTGCTGGCGCTGGTCGAGATCAAGGCCTCCCGGCCCTACAAGCTCCTCAAGCGGGCCACGGGCCTCGAGCCACCGTCCGCCCGGGAGCGCATCTGCCAGCAGCAATTTGAGTCCATCCTCAAGGCCGTGAGCCTCGGGGTGATGCTGCTGGGCGCAGGGCTGGCGGCCTGGCGCTGGCCTGGCTGAGAGGGGACAGCGAGGTGGCCACCTCCGTGCCTGCCTTCGAGGCGTACTGGCAAGCCACTCGCGAGCGGCTGGAAGAGGGGTTCGAGCGCGCCCTCCCGCACTTCTTCGACCGGCTTCCGGCAGGCCATCTGTCCACCGTCCGCACGGTGCTGGCCGGTGGCAAGCGGCTGCGCGGCAGCCTCGTGTGCCTGTTGAACGATGCACTGGGCGGAGACCCGGCGGCGGCTGTCCCGCGGGCCATGGCCGTTGAGTGCGTGCATGCGGCTTCCCTGATCCACGATGACCTGGTCGACGGCGACGCCTCGCGCCGCAACCGTCCCGCCACCTGGGCCACCGAAGGCCCGCGCCGGGCCGTACTGCTGGCCGACCTGATGTTCGCCACGGCGCTGCAGCGGATGGTGGAACTGGGCCGGGACGATGGGCTCGCACTGGCGCAGGCCATCGCCACCATGGCCGCGGGGGCGTTCCAGGAGCCGCTGGAGCCCACCGACACGCTGCACTCGCCTGGCGGCGAAGGCATGCCCTACCCCGAGCTCATTTACCTCAAGACGGGCGTCCTGTTCGGTACGGCGTGCCGCATGGGCGCGCTGGCCGCCGGTGCGTCCGCATCCGTCGCGGCGCACGCGTTCGAGTACGGCGCCCGGACCGGCGAGGCCTACCAGATGGCCGACGACCTGCAGGATCTGGTCGGGCGGCCACCGGGTCGCCCTGCTACGGCGGCGCAGCTGGCCCTGCTCGCCCCGGCCGCCTGGCATTTCTGCCCTGACCTGGCCCAGGCGCCTTCCCCGCCCGGGCCGGATCATGCGGCACGGCTGCGGCTGGTGCTGCGCAGCGCCATGGCGGCGGGCATCGAAGCCCGCCTGCAGCAGGCAAGGGCCGCTGCCAGCCAGCTTCCCGGCGGTTTTCTCGATGGGCTGCTCGCAACCGCGCCCGATCACATCGTCGCGGCTATGGCGGCCGGCGCGCCGTGACGATGGCCGAACCATGCAGGGTCAGGTCCAGCCGGCGGATCTCGACGAAACCGCGTTGCTGCAAGGCGGCCTGCAGCTCCTGCGGCCACCGGGTCTGTTCGATCAGCTGCGGCAGTCCATGGAAGATCTCGCGCCAGGCGGGAAACAGCGGCGTGCCTAGCCGCTGCAGGGCCTTGAAGTACAGGCGCCAGAGCGCGACGAGAAGAGGCCTGGGCGGATAGGTGAAGTCATGCATCAGGAGCAGGCCGCCAGGTTCGAGCATGTCCCAGGCGTTGCCGACCAGCCGCGGCAGGTCGGCGTACTTCGCCAGGTAGGAGGAGCTGATGCAGTCGAAGGGCAGCTGCGAGCGGTAGTCCTCGGCGCGGCCGAGGACCAGCTCGACGTTGCCAACCCCTTGCCGTCGCACCTTCTCCCGCGCGATCGCCAGGTACTCCTCTCGAAGTTCGACACCCACCACTTGGCAATCCGGCAGGTGGCGGGCGATCGCCAGGGTGGAGATACCCGTCCCGCAGGCGAGATCGGCCACCCGGCGCGCTTGCGGCGGAATGAGGCGGCAGATCCGCCGCTTCCACAGGCGGTCGATGCCGAATGTGGCGGCACCGACCATGTGGTCGTAGCTGTGGCCCGTGCCCTGGAAGAAGCGCTCCACCAGCGCCAGCCTGGGATCAACCGGTTCGAACGGCATCGAGGGTCCTGTCGAAGCCTGCTGGAAATCCGTATCGTGGGTCGCTGCAGGGTGTCCGCACAAGCCGGAAGCTGCGGCCCATCGCGAAGATGTGAAATATCGGCGGCGGGTCGGCCCGGCCGGTGCCGGCAGTGAAGCCCCCGACCCCTGTCGCTAGAACGTGACTTTCACCGACGCCGCGCTGCGCTGCGCCTCGCCGTGGTACACGGCCTCGATGTTGTTGCCGTCCGGGTCGAGCACGAAGGCAGCGTAGTAGTCGGGGTGGTAGGGCCGCACGCCGGGCGCGCCGTTGTCCTTGCCGCCGTGGGCCAGGGCAGCCCGGTGGAAGGCGTCCACCATGGCCCGGCTCTGCGCCTGGAACGCCAGGTGCTGGCGGCCGGTGAGCTCACCCTGCGCGGCCGGGCTCTCGCGGGTCGAAACGACCAGCTCGTCCGCCCAGAAGAAACCGTCGCCGCTGCCGCCCAGCGGAATGCCCAGCACGTCGAAGATCGACGCATAGAAGGCCTGCGCGGCAGGAAAGTCGCGCACCACCAGCTGGATGTGGTCGATGAGGCGGCCGCGGTGCAGTTCCTGGATTTCCATAGGTTTGCTCCTTGCCCGGTTGACGCCGACAGGCAGCGATTCTGCGGGACATCCGGCCCCTGCGCACGGCGTTGTTGCAGGTCCGTAACCGGCGGCCCGCCCCGCCCGCTAGATCTGCACGCGCGTGCCGAGCTCGATCACGCAGTTGTTCGGCAGCCGCAGGAAGTCGGCCACGCTGCCAGCGTTGCGCGACATGAAGGCGAACAGCCCCGCGCGCCAGCGCAGCATGCCGGCCGCGCGGACCGGAACGATGGTCTCCCGGCTCAGGAAATAGCTGACCTCGTCCACGTCGATCGGCAGTTCCGCCGTGCGGCACAGGGCAAGTGCCTGCGGAATGTCGGGGATGTCCTTGAAGCCATAGTTCACCTGCACCCGCCAGAAGCCCGGCACCAGCGGCTGCACCGCGACGCGGTCGGCCGGCGCCACCCACGGCACGTCCTGGAACCGCACGACCAGGATCAGGTTGCGTTCGTGCAGGACCTGGTTGTGCTTGAGGTTGTGCAGCAGCGCCTGCGGCACGGTGTCCGGGCTGGCCACCGCATAGACGGCCGTGCGCATCGCGCGCGGCATCTCGTCCAGCGCGAGCGCCTGCAGGAAAGGCAGCAGCTCGGGGTCGCCCTGGCTGATGCTGCCCATCAGCAGTTCGCGGCCGCGGCGCCAGCTCGCCATGACCGTGAACAGCGCGAGCCCGAGCGCCAGCGGGAACCAGCCGCCCTGGGCGAACTTCAGCGAGCACGCGGCCACCAGGACGGCATCGACCCCGAGGAACAGGGCCGTCGCGCCCACCGTGACCGGCAGCGGGTAGCGCCACGCATGGCGCACCACGAAGAACGTCAGGAGGGTCGTGGCCAGCATCGTCAAGGTCACGGCGATGCCGTAGGCCGAGGCCAGCGCCGACGAGCTTCCGAATCCGAGGACGGCCAGCACGACGGCCGCAAGCAGCAGCCAGTTCACCAGGGGCAGGTAGATCTGGCCCATCTCCTTCTCGGAGGTATGCATCATCTGCATGCGCGGCAGCAAGCCCAGCTGGATCGCCTGCTGGGTGAGCGAGTAGGCCCCGGTGATCACGGCCTGCGACGCGATGATGGTCGCCACGGTGGCCAGCACCACCGCGGGAAGCAGCAGCGCGGACGGGAACAGCCGGAAGAACGGATTTTCCAGGGCCGCCGGTTCGCGCATCAGCAGCGCCGCCTGCCCCATGTAGTTCAGGGCCAGCGATGGCAGCACCAGGCTGCTCCAGGCGATCCGGATCGGTCGCTTGCCGAAGTGGCCCAGGTCGGCGTACAGCGCCTCCGAGCCGGTGAAGGCCAGCACGATGGCGCCCAGGATGACGAAGAAGTGCCAGCCCTGCCGGCCGGCGAAGGCGAGCGCATGCAGCGGATTGAGCGCCTGGAGGATGAGCGGCTCGCGCACGACATGCAGCAGGCCGGCGACGGCGATCACCACGAACCACAGGCCGATGACCGGGCCGAACAGCTTGCCGACCACGCCCGTGCCGAAGCGCTGGACGGCGAACAGCGCGACCAGCACCCCCAGGGAGATCGGCAGCACGTAGGGCTTCAAGGCCGGCGTGGCTACTTCCAGGCCTTCCACCGCACTGAGCACGGAGATGGCCGGGGTGATGATGCTGTCGCCGTAGAACAGCGCCGCTCCGAACACGCCGACCAGCAGCAGCACGTGCCGGCGGCGGGCCGTCCGGCCCGCCGCCTGTGCGGCCAGGGCGGTCAGCGCCATGATGCCGCCCTCGCCCCGGTTGTCCGCGCGCAGGATCAGCACGACGTATTTCAGGGTGACGATGAAGAGCAGGCCCCACAGCACGACCGAGACGGAGCCGATGAGGTTGGCGGCGTCCAACGGCAACCGGTGCTCGGGGTTGAAGATTTCCCGCACGGTGTACAGCGGGCTGGTGCCGATGTCGCCGAACACGACGCCCAGCGCACCCAGGGTGAGCGCGGCCCGGCTCTCCCGTCCGGCGGTTCCCGCCGCTGCGATGGGCAGGCGGACGGATCCGCCGCCCTGCCGCCGTGCGTGTCCTGCCTGCATGTCGGCACCCCCTTCAGGCTGCGGCGAGGCGGTAGCCGACACCCGTCTCGGTGAGCAGGTAGCGCGGCTCCTCGGGCCTCTCCTCGATCTTCGCGCGCAGCTGCGCCATGTAGAGGCGCAGGTAGTGCGTGTGCTGGGCGAACTCCGGCCCCCAGACCTCCGTCAGCAGTTGCCGGTGCGTGACCACCTTGCCGGCACTGCGCACCAGCCGCGCGAGCAGCTGGTACTCGGTGGGCGTCAGGTGCACCGGATGGCCCCGCGCCTCGACCCGCCGCGCCCCGAGGTCCACGCGCAAGCCGTCCGACTCGTACACGGTGAGCGCCGCCGGCAAGGACGTTCCACGGTGGCGCAGGGCCACCCGGATGCGGGCCAGCAGCTCGCCGACGCTGAACGGCTTGGTCAGGTAGTCGTCAGCGCCGGCATCCAGCAGCCTGACCTTCTCCGCCTCCTGGTGCCGGGCCGAGACGACGAGCACGGGTATCGCATGCTGCTGGCGCGCATCCCGCACCAGGTCGCTGCCGTCGCCGTCCGGCAGGCCCAGGTCCAGCAGCACGACGTCCGGCGCTGCATGGCGCAGCAGCGCGCGCGCCTCGCTGATGCTCACCGCCGTGCGGACGTCGAAGCCTTCGACGGCCAGGCTCGACTGCAGCATGGTCCGGATCGCCGGGTCGTCTTCGACCACCAGCAGCCGCAGCGTCATGCGGGCTCCATCACCGGCTGCGCCGCCTCGACCGGGAGCACCAGCACGAAGGCGCTGCCGCCGCCTTCGCGCCGGCGCACCGACAGCTCGCCGTGGTGGGCGCGGGCGATCGCACGGCCGACGGCCAGGCCCAGCCCGTCGCCGCGCTGGCCGGACCGGTCGCTGCGGTGCCAGGGCTCGAAGATGGCCGCTTCCTCGCCGGCGGGAATGCCGTCGCCCCGGTCGAGCACGGCCAGCTCGATGCGATGGTCCCGCTGCCGCACGTCGAGGTCGATCCGGCCCGCGCTGTACTTGAGCGCGTTGTCCAGCAGGTTCTCGAGCAGCTGGGCGAGCAGCACCGGGTCGGCCCTGATCAGCGGCAAGCGCGCCGGCACCTGCGACTGGATGCGGTGCGCCGCGTCGCGCTGGCGCACCCGGGCCAGCACGGCGCCGACGATCTCCTCGACCGACTCCCAATCCATGGGGATCTCGCCGGCGTGATCGAGCCGCACCAGTTGCAGGGTGTTGTCCGTCAGCGTCGCCAGGTGCCGCGACTCGCCCAGGATGGTGGCGAGCATGCGCTGGCGCTGCAGCGGCGGCAGCCGTTCACCCTGCGTCTGCAGCGACGAGGCGGCGCCCATGATGGCCGCCAGCGGCGTGCGGAAGTCGTGCGAGATGGCCGCCAGCAGGGTGCTTTGCGCGCGATGCCATTGCGACTGTTCCTGGGCGTCGCGCATCGCCGCCGCCAGCCGGATGCGCCAGAGCGCCTGGCCCGCAAGCGCGCAGATCGCCTGGGCGTGCTCCCGGCCGCCGTTGTCGGACGCCGATACGTTCTGCACGCAGGCCGCCCCGCCCGTATGGCTCTCGGTGCGCAACGGCAGGTACCAGGCCTGCAGGCCCGGCCAGCGCCCCGTGCCCGGGCCGAGCGTCGCCGCCTCGCGGATGCAGGCCTGCAGGCCGTCGCGCAGCGGCGCCTGCTCCGCCCGCAAGTGCAGGTCGCCCTGCGCGTCGAGCAGGGCGACGGTGCAGGGCCCCGGGAAGGCGCGGTTCAGGTTGCGGTGCGCGATCGCCAGGACCTCGGCCGGCAACGCGGCGACCGCGAGCTCGACGGCCATCTCCTGCAGCTGGCGCGCGCGCCGCTCGTTCAGGCGCGCGGCTTCCGTCTCGCGCCGCAAGCCCGTGCCCAGGTGGCTGATGACCAGGGCGACCGCCAGCAGGGCGAACAGGGCGAACAGGTTCTCCTGCGCGTCCACCCGGAAGCTGTACCGGGGCGAGACGAAGAAGAAGTTGAGGAGCGTGACGGCCCCGATGGCGCAGCACAGCGAAGCCACCCGGCCGAGCGTGTAGGAGGCCAGCACCAGGGCCAGCACGTAGACCATCGCTTCGCTGGTCACGCTGACGTGGCGGTCCAGCAGCAGGTTGAGCACGGTCGCCGCCACGAGCAGCCCGCAGCCGACCCAGCCGTCGCGCACCTTGCGGGCGTCCGGCGGCCCGGAGGAGCGGGCTGCGGTGCTCATGCCGGTGAAGGTAGCACCGGCGGCATCAGGATGGCGTTAGGGCCGTGCGGGCCGTTGACGCCTCGAAAGCGCGCTGGCGTAGCACAACCGTTGATCATGCTCGACAGGCAAAGGGGAGCCTCGATCAACCGCCGAGCGCGGTCAGCTTGGCCGCGCTACCCGCTCCGGCTGTGTCTTGCCCTCCACACGAGGGCGCCGCACGAATCGATCTCAGGACAGCGCGAACCGGGCGGCCGCGGCGATGCTGGCCGCATCGACCCCGAAGAAGGCCCGCAGCGCCGCCCGCGTGTCGCTGCGACCGAACCCGTCCGTGCCCAGCGTGAGGTAGCGGCGGCCCGGCGGCACGTAGGCGCGAATGCTTTCCGGCACCGCCCGCACATAGTCGCTCGCGGCGATCACCGGGCCCGAGCCCGCCAGCAGTTGCTGCAGGTAGGGCTCGGTCCCGCCCTCGCCCGCCATCGCCTTGCGCTCGCAGGCCAGCCCGTCGCGGGCCAGCTCGCTCCAGCTGGTGATGCTGACCACCTCGACGCCGATGCCCTCGCCCGCGAGCTGCCCGGCGGCCTTCAGCACTTCGGGAAGGATCGCGCCCGATCCGAGCAAGGTGACGCGCGCCGGTGCCGATCCGTCCGCGAAGCTCGAATGGCGGTAGCCGCCACGGATGACCCCCTCGCGCGCGCTCTCCGGCAGGTCCGGCTGCGCGTAGTTCTCGTTCATCAGCGTCAGGTAGTAGAAGACGTCGCGCTGCTCCACCAGCATCTCGCGCATGCCGTGGTCCACCAGCACCGCCATCTCGCCGGCGAAGGCCGGGTCGTAGGCCTTGCAGTTGGGAAGGGTCGCGGCGACCAGGTGGCTGCTGCCGTCCTGGTGCTGCAGGCCCTCGCCGGCCAGCGTGGTGCGGCCGGAGGTGGCGCCCAGCAGGAAGCCGCGGGCGCGCTGGTCGGCGGCCGCCCAGATCGCGTCGCCCACGCGCTGGAAGCCGAACATCGAGTAGTAGATGTAGAACGGCAGCATCGGCAGGCCGTGCACGCTGTAGCTGGTGGCCGCGGCGGTCCAGCTGGCAATGGCGCCCGCCTCGCTGATGCCCTCCTCCAGGATCTGCCCGTCCAGCGCCTCGCGGTACGACAGCACCGAGCCGATGTCCTCCGGTTCGTACTTCTGGCCCACGCTGGAATAGATGCCCACCTGCTTGAACAGGTTGGCCATGCCGAAGGTGCGCGCCTCGTCGGCCACGATCGGCACGATGCGGGGCCCCAGCTGCGGGTCCTTCAGCAGGTTGCCCAGCAGGCGCACGAAGGCCATGGTGGTCGACATCTCCTTGCCGCCCGCCTGCACGGCGAACTGCCCATACGAGGCCAGCGGCGGCACCGGCAGCGCCGGCGCCTGCGACTCGCGCCGCGGCAGGTAGCCGCCCAGCGCGCGGCGGCGCTCGTGCAGGTAGCGCAGTTCCGGGCTGTCCGGCGCGGGCTTGTGGAACGCCAGCGTCCGGGCCTGCTCGTCCGAGAGCGGCAGCTCGAAGCGGTTGCGGAACGCCAGCAGGGCCGCCTCGTCCAGCTTCTTCTGGCTGTGAGTGGTCATCCGGCCCTGGCCGGCCGCGCCCATGCCGAAGCCCTTCTTGGTGTGGGCCAGGATCACCGTGGGCTGGCCGCGGTGCCTCGCCGCCCGCTCGTAGGCCGCATGGATCTTCACCAGATCGTGGCCGCCGCGCTTCAAGCGATCGATCTGCTCGTCGGTCATGCCCTGCGCCAGCCGGACCAGCTCCCCGTCCTGGCCGAAGAAGTTGTCGCGGTTGAAGCGGCCGTCCTTGGCGGCGAAGGTCTGCATCTGCCCGTCCACCGTGCCGGCGAAGGCACGCACCAGCGCCTGGGTCGTGTCGCGCGCGAACAGCCCGTCCCAGTCGCTGCCCCACAGCAGCTTGACCACGTTCCAGCCGGCGCCGCGGAACAGTTTTTCGAGTTCGTCGACGATCCGGCCGTTGCCACGCACCGGCCCGTCCAGGCGCTGCAGGTTGCAGTTGACCACCCAGACCAGGTTGTCCAGCTTCTCGCGCGAGGCCAGCGTCAGCGCACTCATGCTCTCGGGCTCGTCCATCTCGCCGTCGCCGAACACGCCCCACACCTTGCGGCCTTCGGTGTCCAGCAGGCCGCGGTGCGTGAGGTAGCGCATGAAGCGCGCGTGGTAGATCGAGCTGATCGGGCCGATGCCCATGGAGCCGGTCGGGAACTGCCAGAACTCCGGCATCAGCCAGGGGTGCGGATAGCTCGAGAGGCCGCGCGCGCCCTGCTGCGGCGCCGTGATCTCCTGGCGGTAGTGCGCCAGGTCGTGCTCGGACAGGCGCCCTTCGAGGAGCGCACGGGCGTACACGCCTGGCGCGCTGTGCGGCTGGAAGAACACCAGGTCGCCACCCTGCTGGTCGTTGCGGGCACGGAAGAAGTGGTTGAAGCCGACTTCGAACAGGTCGGCGGCGCTGGCGTAGCTGGCGATGTGCCCGCCCAGCTCGCCATACGCGGTGTTCGCGCGGACCACCATGGCCAGCGCGTTCCACCGCATCAGGGAAGCCAGCTTCTCCTCGATGGCCAGGTCGCCCGGGAACTCCGGCTGCGCCTCGACCGGCACGGTGTTGACGTAGGGCGTGGCCAGCTCCGGCGACCACGCCACGCCCGGCTGGCGGGCCAGCACCGCCAGCTGGTCGAGGAGAAAGCGGGCACGCGACGGCCCGTGGGTGGCGACCACCGCCAGGAAGGCGTCGCGCCATTCGGCCGTCTCGACCGGGTCGAAGTCGCCGCCCGGGTCAGCGAGGTAGCGGGTGGTGCCGAGGTCCGTCATGCCTTCCACTGTAGGCGCGGGGGCACAGCAGAAGCTACCGAATATCGCGCGCAGCTCGACCGCCGCAGCATAGAATGCCGCCGCCATGCAGCTCGACACCATCGACCTTCGTATCCTGGACGCGCTGCAGCACGACGGCTCCCTGACCAACGTGGAACTGGCCCGCCGTGTGCACCTGTCGCCTTCGCCCTGCCTGGCGAGGGTCAAGGCCCTGCAAGCGGCCGGCGTGATCGAACGTTACGTCGCCCTGGTGAACGGCAAGTCCCTGGGGCTGGGCCTCAACGTCTTCATCAACATCAGCCTGAAGGCACAGTCCAAGGAGGCGCTGGCCGCCTTCGAACAGCGCATCGCCGAGCACGACGAGGTCATGGAGTGCTACCTCATGACCGGCGACAGCGACTACCTGATCCGTGTGGCGGTTTCCGATATCGCGGCGCTGGAGCGTTTCATCCTGGACCAGCTCACGCCCATCCCGGGGATCGAGAAGATCCGCTCGAGCTTCGCGCTCAAGCAGGTGCGCTACAAAACGGCGCTCCCGTTGCCCGCCCACGGCTGATCGGCGCGCGAGTACCGGCCTCGCACCGACCGGATCAGTCGGCCAAGCCGACGGGCCTTGGCGGCGAGCCGGACGCCGAGGTTCTGCACCGGCGATCGTCAGATCAGCACCGGATCCAGCCGGCTGCGGACGGCCCGCAGCACGCTAAACACGGTCAGCAACGAGGTTTTCGGGTTCGAGGCCAGCGCCTTGTTGCGCATGACCAGCTCGAGCTCGCCGAAGTCTCCGCAGGCATGCACCTTGTGGGCGTTCTCGCGGATGGAGGGATCGGCCACCAGCCGCACCCGGGTGGCCTCCATGCCGACGCCCGCAATCGAGATCGCCGCGGCCACGTTGGCGTTCTTCGGGAACAGCGCGCAGGCCTCGCGCGCGCTGCCCTCGAAGATCGTCTCGGGTTCGCGCAGGTCCGCCAGCCGGGGCAGATTCGCCGCCGGCAGGCCCTCCCAGGCGTGGGGCGGCTTGCAACCGGTGTAGGTGACGGTGTCGAGCCCGCCCTGGCGCGCCGCTGCCAGGGCATCCAGCGCGCCGATGGCCCCGGAAATCAGGCGCACCTGGGCCGACCCCGCGCGCGCCGCGCGCTCCAGCCGCTCGGCGACGCCGGGCGCGGCGAGCGCGCCGATCGACACGATCACGCAGGGCACGCCCCGCGACAGCGCCGGCACGACGTGCTGCTCGATGGCCGCGTGGCCGGCAGCCTCGACCACGAGGTCGAAAGGCCGCTGCGGCAACTCCGTGCAGACCTCGGCGCGCGGCGCCAAGTCGCGCACCTTGGCGCGCGCTTCGGCCAGGCTTTCCGGGCGCACCACCACGGCGGCCACCTCCACCGCGCCATCGCGCGCGAGTTCCTGCAGCACCGCCTGGCTGATGGCGCCGCACCCGATCACTGCAATCTTCAGCATCCTGGTTCCCCCTGCGTCCAGCGCTACCGGTCTTGCCGGCCCACGGCCGGGCGGCCCCGCAAGACGCGGGAGAACCAGGCCAGCAGCGATTCAAGCAGGCCGCCGCGCCCACTGCCAGCCGGCTGGGCTGGCGCTGGCGCGACCGGCGCGTGGCGCTGCTGCAATTGCTGCACGAAGGCCGCGAAGAAGTCCTCGGCCATCTTCTGCGCCGCCATGTCCACCAGGCGCGAGCCGATCTGCGCCAGCTTGCCGCCGACACTCGCTTGCGCCGTGTACTGGATGAGGGTGCTGTCCACGGCCGGCGAGGACAGTGCCACCGAGGCCTCGCCCTTCCCATGGCCGGCCACGCCGCCCTGGCCACTGAACACGAGCGTGTAGCGATCCGGGGCCTGCACGTCCTTCAGGACGATCTGCCCCTTGAACCGCGCCTTCACCGGCCCGATCGAGGCCACCAGCACGACTTCGTATCCATCGGCGGTCTGCACGACCGTCTCGCATCCCGGGATGCACCCTTTCAGGACCTCGGGGTCATTCAGGGCTTCCCATACGACCTGCTGCGACAAGGGCAGGGTCTTCTCTCCGTTCATCTTCATGGCTGTCGCATCTCCTTGTTTCGCTTGGAGCTCGCCGATTCCGGCCGGCTCCGTCCGGCTCACTGCTCGATTTCGGGCAGCGCGCGCTTCAATTCCTCGACGAAGCGGTCCATCACCGGCGTGCTCTTGCTCAGCTTGGACCGGTAGATGCAGGTCCGCAGCTCGATGCGCGGGCTGAACGGCCGCTTGACCACGTTCCATTCGACGGCGGAATGGAAGAAGTTCGGGTTGAGGAAGCCGACGCCCACCCCCGAGGCCACCAGCGCGCAGACGCCCACGCCATTGGCGGCCGTCACGGTCCGCCGGAAGGGCACGCCGCTCTGGAACAGGACGGACGAGATCATCTCGGCCGTGGTCGAGGTGCTGTCCAGCGAAACGAGGGTTTCGCCCGCCAGGTCCTCCGGCCGGACGATGGAGGCGCGGGCGAGCCGGTGGCCCTTGGGCAGCACCACCACCAGCGCATCGCGGCTGAGCACTTCCACGTCGCACATGCCGACCACGCGCGGGTCCACTTCACGCCCGCCGGCAGGGCCGATGCCCACGTCCGCGATGTTGTAGGCGACCTTCTCCAGCACGCCCCGCAGGCTGTCGATGTCCAGCTGCATCTGCGCATCCGGGAACGATTCGGAGATGCGCTTGATGGCTGCCGGCACCGGATGGAACACGGCCGGGCCGGCACAGACGATGTTCAGCCGCGAGAAGCTGGTCTGCCGCAACGCGGCGGCGGCGCTCTTGGCCGCGTGGATGCTGTTGACGGCCCTTTGCACGTAGGGCAGCAGCGTCTTGGCCTCCTGGGTCGGCACCAGCTTGCCCGACACCCGGGTGAACAGCTGCACGCCCAGCTCCTGCTCCAGCGCGGCCTTGAGCTTGCTGACCGCCGCCTCGGAGATGCCGAGCCGGTCGGCGGCCTCGGTCATGTTTCGGCACAGCATCATGGCCTGGAAGGCCTGCATCTGCGCCGAGGACAGCATGCGGCTGGAGTCGGGGCTTCGTTCGGGCTTGGTCATTCGGCCAATGATGTACGGCCGAGCGAGGCCAGCCATGCGCGCGACCACGCATGCAGGCGCGGCAGCTCGATCCGGCGCTCGCACATGTCCAGCTTCAGTTCCGGGCCGGCGAAGCGGGCGCCACCGAAACCCAGCAGCTCCTTCCAGCGCGCGGCGGCGCCGCAGAAGGTCTCGCGGAAACTGCGGTCGCCCAGGCAGACGACGCCGAACACGATGCCGGACAGGTCCACCCGGCGCTCGCGCAGGCTGGCTTGCAGGGGCTGCGCCGCCCTCGGCAGTTCGCCGCGGCCGAAGGTGCTGCTCACCACCAGCAGGAAACGGCCGCGCTGCGCCAGGGCGGTGGCCGGCGTCGAGCCGGCGTCGAGCATCTCGATGTCCGCGAACTCGGTGCGCAGGAACTCGCAGGCAAAGCCGCAGATCCGCCAGGCCATCCCGTTCGACGATGCGACCAGGACGCTCAGTCGACGCTGCATTCCCGCTGGCCGGCGATCAGCGGCCTGGTGCGCCCCAGTTTCTCGACGAACTTCTGGATGCAGGCGGAGAACTCGAGCGGACGCTCGAGGTAGATGGCATGGCCGGCTCCGGGCAGGATTTCGAAAACGGCGTGCTTCAGGCAGCCGAGCACCACCTCGCTGTCGCTCGGCGGCGTGATGTGGTCCTCGGAACCCACGTACAGCAGCACCGGCAGCCAGTCGGGGATCTGCTCGGCGAACGGCCGCACGTCGGCGCGCGCGAGCATGTGGGAGGCGTGGGCGTAACCGTCGTAGCGCACCTTGGACATGGTGGCCACGATGCGGCTGACCACTTCCGGATCGGCGTTCGGCGTCACCAGCCGCGGGCCGCGGCGTTCGGCCATTCCCGCCGGACCCAGGGCGCACAGCGAGTAGATCCGGTCGATGAAGCGCTCCTGCTGCACCTCTTTGGGCATCGCGCCGAAGCCTTGCGGCACGCTACACAGGGAAAGCGACAGCAGCCGCTCGGGGCAGCGGGCCGCGAACCCTGCGCCGATCAGCGCGCCGAGCGAATGGCCCACCAGGTGGAAGGAATCCAGGGCCAGCCAGTCGACGAACTGCTGCAGGCGGTCGACGTAGTCCGGCAGCTCGGGTTGCTCGCAGTCCAGGGCGGCGCTCATCCCGTACCCGGGCAGCCCCCAGGAGATCACGCGGAAGCTGCCCGACAGGTGCTCGATCTGGCGGCTGAAGGAATCGAACGACGAGCCGATGCCATGCAGGAAGACGATGACCGGGCCGGAGCCCTCATCGAAGTACTCCGAGCCGTAAAGGCCCTCGATGTGGGTGTAGGACGGGGTCATACGATGCTCACGCCGCGCTCGTGCACTGGCCCAGCGCCTTGCGGATCGCACCCGCGGCCACGTGCAGCAGCCATTGCCTGGGCGGCGGCAGGTCGGGGATGGCGGCAGCCAGTTGCTCCTGGATCTGCAGGCCCTGCGCCAGGTCGTGCGCCTCCCTGCCCACCAGCGACGCCTCCAGGCCGGCCAGGCGGACCGGGTGGTCGGCCAGCCCGCCGAGCGCGATGGCGGCGCTCGCGACGCGGCCGTCGCCCGACACTCCCAGGTTGGCCGCGGCGCAGGCGACGCCGAAACGCGAGGCGGCGTGCTTGACCTTGACGTAGCCGCAGCGCACCTGCTGGCGCGGCGCTGCCACCGAGATGGACTCGAGGACCTCGTCCGGCCGCAGCGCGGTGGACATCAGCCCGTCGAACCAGTCCGACACCGCGATGGCACGCTCTTCCCCGAGGGAGCGCACATGCAGGCGGGCGTCGAGCGCCAGCACGCAGACCGGGAAGTCGGCGTTCGGATCGCTGTTGCAAAGCGAGCCACCGATGGTTCCCCGGTTGCGCACGAGCATGTCGGCCACCTGCCCGGCAACGACGGGGACCAGCGGCACCCGTGCCGCGAGCAAGGGGTCGCTCTCCAATTCGCGGTAGCTGGTGGCTGCGCCGATAAGGACACGCCCGTCCTCTTCCCGCACGCCCTTGAGCTCGCTGCAAGCGGAAATGTCGATCAGGTGCGAAGGGCTCGCCAGCCGCAGCTTCAGCGCCGGCACCAGGCTGTGGCCTCCGGCCAGCAGCTTGACATCGCCGTCCAGGGACGAGAGCAGGCGAAGGGCGTGGTCGATGCTCTCCGCGCGGTGGTAGTCAAACCGGGGTGAATACATGGGTCACTCCACCGTGCGAGGCGCACCGGCGATCCGGGATGCGGCATCCTGGACGGCCTTGACGATGTTCTGGTAGCCGGTGCAGCGGCAGATGTTGCCGTCCAGGAGCTCCCGGACCTGGGCCTCGGTGGGCTCGGGATGCCGGCGCAGGATCTCCTGCGAGGACATCAGCATCCCGGGCGTGCAGAAGCCGCACTGGAGCGCGTGGTTGTCCATGAAGGCCTGCTGCAGCGCGCTCAGCGCACCGTCCTTGGCCAGCGACTCCACCGTCCTGACGCGGGCGCCTTCGCACTGCACGGCGAGCACGGTGCAGGACTTGACGGCACTGCCATCCAGTTCCACGGTGCAGGCACCGCACTGGCTGGTGTCGCAGCCGATGTGGGTGCCGGTCAGGCCCAGCTGCTCGCGCAGCAGGTGGACCAGCAGGGTGCGCGGCTCGACCGTCACGCGGCGCTGCTCGCCGTTGACGTCGATGCTGATGGTGCGTTCGTTCACTGCACTACCTCGAATGATGGGGAGCTTGGGGTTCAGGCGTGCCGCTGCGACACGTGCCAGCTGAGGAGCCGCTTTTCCGAGAGCGCGACCAGGCCGTACAGAACCATGGTCAGCGCCGACAGCAGGATCAGTGCCGCGAACATGAGCTTGGCATCCAGCGCGCCGTTGGCGTAGAGCAGCAGGTAGCCCAGGCCCTGGTTGGATCCCACGAACTCGCCGACCACGGCGCCGACGGCCGCCAGGGTCATGGCGATCTTCATGGAGCTCACCACGGAGGGCAGTGCGACCGGCAGGCGAAGGTGCACGAAGCGCTGCCAGGCCGAAGCGCCCATCGAGTTCATCAGCATCATCGGCTCGCGCTCGACGGAGCGCAGGCCGCTCATGGTGTTGACGAGCACCGGGAAGAACGCCACCAGCACCGAGATCAGCATGATCGGCATCAGCCCGAAGCCCATCCACATGATCAGCAGCGGCGCCACCGCAACCTTGGGCAGCACCTGCGAGGTGAGCAGCCACGGGTACAGCACGGCATCGACCAGCGGCAGTTGCACCAGGATCGCCGCCAGCACGACGCCGACCACGACGGACAGCACGAAGGAGCCGGCGATCTCGAGGGTGGTCACCATCGTGTGCTGCATCAGCAGCTCGCGCTTGTCCACCAGGGTCGCGAGGATGTCGCTGGGCGACGGCATGATGTAGCCGGGGATGCTGCCGCTGCGCGACAGGACCTCCCAGGCCACCAGGACCAGGATCGCCAGGACGGCCGAAATGACATGCGCGCGCTTCATCAGATCACCTTCAGTTCACGGAACACGTCGCGGATCCAGCGCTGGTAGTGCAGGAACTCCGGGGTCTCGCGCAGCTCCAGCGTCCGCGGCCGCGGCAGCTCGATGCGGATGTCCTGCGCCACCCGCCCCGGCCGGGGCGACATGACGAGCACGCGGTCCGACAGGAACACCGCCTCCGAGATGTCGTGCGTGATGAACAAGGCGGTCTTCTTTCGCGTGCTGTTCCAGATCTTCTGCAGGTCCAGCAGCATCTGGTCCCGGGTCAGCGAGTCCAGCGCACCGAAGGGTTCGTCGAACATCAGCAGGTTGGCGTCGTGCACCATCGCGCGGCACAAGGCCACGCGCTGGCGCATGCCGCCGGACAGCTGCCAGGGGTAGGAATTCTCGAAGCCGGCGAGGCCGACACTCGCGAGCAGCTCGCGCGCGCGATCGGTCATCTGGGCCAGTGGAAGGCCCCGGATGCGGGCCTGCAGCAGCACGTTCTCCAGCACGGTCTTCCAGTCGAACAGGACGTCCTTCTGGAACACGATGCCCAGGTCGGTCAGCGGGCCGGTCAGGCGCTTGCCGTGGATGGCGAGCGTCCCGCTGGTCGGCTGGGAAAACCCGCCGCACATCTGCATCAGCGTGGTCTTGCCGCAGCCGCTGGGGCCGACGATGGAAACGAAGCTGCCCGCTTCGAGCTGCAAGGTGGTCGGTGCCAGCGCGTCGACCCGCTGGCCCTTGAAGACGAAACTCTTGGTGACCGCTTGCAGGTCGATGGCCGGGGGGTCGGCGACCACGGCCCGGTCGTCTGTCACTTTCATCGGATTGCGCATCAGTTCGCCTGCCCATTCCTGGCCTTGTTGTCGTTCCTGCGTGCCAGCATCTCCACGATGTCGGACCGGCGCACGGGAATGCGCGAGATCCGGCAGTCGCCCCCGATCGCGTTCTCGATGGCGGCGGGCAGGACGGCGGGCGGCGAGATCGGCCCGCTTTCGCCGATGGCGCGCACCCCCAGCGGGTTCTCGACGGTCGGAAACACGAAGTGCTCGATGTCCAGGTTGGGCACGTCCTCGGCCCGCGGCATGTAGTAGTCCATCAGGGAGCCGGACAGCACCTGGCCGTTCTCGTCGTAGACCATCTCTTCGCCGAGCGCAGCCCCCAGGCCTTGCGCGAACCCGCCGTGGATCTGTCCGTCGACGACCATCGCGTTCAGGGGGGTGCCGCAATCGTGCGTGATCGAGTACTTCACGATCTGCACGTCGGCGGTTTCGGGGTCGAGTTCGACCTCGGCGATGTGGAATCCGCCCGACCAGGTGACCGTGCGCGGATAGAAGTACTCGGTCGCCGTCAGGTTGGGACCACCGAGGTCCTTCATGAGCGCGCTGCGGCCGGACAGGTGCGCCAGTTCGACGAACGACACCTCCTTTCGGTCCCGGCCTGCGCCGGCTGCAATGCAGCCACCCGACACGCTGACTTCGTCGGCCGCACAGTGGAACAAGGCGGCGCCCAGCTTCCTGAGCTTGTCGATCAGGCTCAGGCACGCCAGGTGCACCGCGTTGCTGGTGTTCACCCCGACCCGGCTCGCGCCAGTGCCGAAGCCCTCGCGGATCAGGCTGGTGTCGCCGCCCGAGACCTTCACCATCTCGAACGGGACTTCCAGCGTCGCGGCACACACCTGCGCGAAGGTCGTCTCGTGGCTCTGGCCCTGCGAGTTCACGCCGATCGAGACGTGGACCAGGCCCTTCTCGCTGATCGAGACCGTGGCGCCTTCGCAGGGGCCGATGCCGCCGGCCTCGACATAGCTGGAGATCGCCATGCCGCGCAGCTTGCCGGCCTGGGCCGCTTGCGCGCGGCGCTGCTCGAAGCCGTCGTAGTCCGACATCCGGACTGCCGCCTCCAGCATGGCGGGGTAGTCGCCGACGTCGTAGCGCACGGGCACGCCGTCGCGGTAGATCAGCCCGCTCTCGTAGGGCATCTCGTCGGGCTGGATCAGGTTCCGGCGCCGGACCTCGAGCGGCGAAAGGCCGAGGCGGCCGGCCAGCAGATCGATCATCCGGTCCATCGTGAACGTCGCCTCGAGCCGGCCCGCCCCGCGGTAGGGGCTGGACGGCGTCTTGTGGGTGGAGATCGACCAGGCTTCGGCGCGCAAGGCCGGCACCTTGTAGTGGATCAGCAGGTGGTTGATCGTGTTGGTGGGGCACACCATCTCGAAATGGTTGAAGGCACCCACGTCCTTGTAGACCTTGATGTCGATGCCCCGGATGGTTCCATCCGCGCCCGCAGCCAGGCGCACCTCGTGGATCTGCTCGCCCGACTGGTTGCAGGCGAGCATGTACTCGCTGCGCGTCTCGGCCCACCGCACGGGCTTGCGCAGGTGCCAGGCCAGCACGGGAACGACCAGGTCCTCGGCATAGCAGGGCGCCTTGTGGCCGAAGCCGCCGCCGACATCGCGGGAGATCACGCGGACGGCGCTGGGCTCCATGTCCAGCACGTCGGCCACGGCCCTGCGCACGCTGTAGGGCAGCTGGGTCGTCGACCACATCTGGATCTCGCCGGTGTTCGCGTCGAACTGGCTGACGACGGCGCGGCACTCGATCGACATCGACTTGAGGCTCTGCATCACCAGCCTGTCCTCGACCACGACCTCGGCGCGGGCGAACGCCTCGTCGACGGCGCCGAACGCGTGTTGCAGATGGGCGACCACGTTGCGGTAGCCCTCGTGCACCGCCCCGTCCGGCGCGGCGAAGGCCTTCATCATGTCGGCGATGGGCTCGAGCTCCTCGTAGTCCACCAGCACTTCGGCCGCCGCATCGGCGGCGATGTAGGCATCGCTTGCCACCACCACGGCCACCGGCTGCCCGACGAACTTGACCTCCCGGCCGAGGACGGCGTGGGGCGGCGTCCGGTTGAAGTCGCAGTAGGGGTTGGCGAGCGAACCCGGCTCCATGAGTTCGGGAACATGCGCATCGAACTGCGGCAGGTCCTCCGGGCCCAGCACGGCATGCACCCCCTCGAGTGCCAGCGCGGCCGACTTGTCGACGCCCCGCACGCGGGCGTGCGCGTACGGGCTGCGCACGAACACCGCATGCAGGCAGCCGGGGATCTTCACGTCGTCCGTGTACCGGCCCGTCCCGGTGACGAACCGGGGATCCTCGACCCGCTTGACGCTGCGTCCAATCAAATCGGAATTCATCGCGCTTATTCGACGAAGCGGTTCGTGTAGTACGGTTTGCCGGTGAACTTCAGGTCCAGCACGCGGGTCGCCGTCTGTTCGGCATCGCGCCAGTCTTCCGGCGCCATCCAGCCGAACGGCTTTCCGTTGGAACGCGCCGTGTGGACGTAGGCATTCAGGTTGCGGACCGTCTCGACGAACTCGCTGCGGCGGGCGCGCAGGAGTTCGTTGCCCTGGACGATCTCGTCGACCGCCTGCTCGGGGTTGGCCTGCAGGCTCTTCCAGGCCTCGGCCGTCGCCAGGACGAACTTGCGGACCTGTTCGCCGTTCTTCTCCAGGAAGCTGTTGTTGACGATCAGGCAGAAGCCCGGCAGGTTGATGCCCGCATCGGCGAAGTCGAAGGACTTGTAGCGGACTTCGGCACCGCCCTTCATGCCTTGCATCAGCGGCACGCCGAGCCCGCCGAAGGTGGCGACGCCGTCGGCGTTGCCGGCGATGACCATGCGGTACTTGGCGCCGCCGTCCACCGCATTGACCTTGACCTTGCCGCCGTCCAGCTTGTAGTGCGCCAGGTAGGCCGGCAGCATGGCCGACTGCGCATCCCCCGCCGTCGTGGTGAGCGACTTGCCGGCGAGCTCCTGCGGGCTGTTCACCTTCGCGTCCTCGCGGACCGCGATGCTCATCAGGTTCTTCCGGTACAGGACCGCCACGGCAGTCACCGGCACGCCATTGGCAGCGCCGCGCAGGACCGAGGAGCCGTCGACGTGGCCGATCTGGTCATTGCCCCGCCCCACCAGCTGCAGCGTGTTCAACGAACCCTTGCCCTCGTTGATCTCGACGTTGAGACCGGCGCTCTTGTACAGGCCCTTGGCGTGCGCCAGCAGGATCGGCGCTTGCCAGCCACCGGCCGCCCAGTCCAGGCGAAGGCTGATCTTTTCCTGCGCCATGGCGGCCGGGCCCAGAAGGCCCAGACCCAGCGCGACAACTGCCAAACGATTCATTGGGGTAGTCTCCTTGTTGAAAAGGACGCATCGACCCGCGGCGATGCGCCCTGTCTTGCCTGCTTCAGTCAGCGGTTCCGACGTAGCGCAGGAAGGTCACGTCGCCGGCCGACGCATTCTCGAAACGCTTGCGCTGTCCCGGCGGATTGAACACGAGCTCCCTGATCCCGAGCGAAGTGGCCTGGGCGCCATCGGCACCGTCCCAGAACACCCGCAGCGCGCCTTCCAGCACGAAGAACACGTCTTCGGCACCGATCGCGTTCGCCGACGAGGCAGCGCCCGCCGGCACCTTCACCATCTCCACGGTATAGCCGCCCGGCTTGATGCCGTCGCCGCCCACGTAGTCGGCCTTCAGCCAGCCTTCGTCGGAGCGGACGAACGCCAGGTTGCGCGCGCGCATGATGTTGCGCGCGAACTCCTGGTGCCGCGGGTCGCTGGAGTGCTCGTCCAGCCGGACCGTCTTGCCCGGCGCCGCGCCGAAGGCACGCGCCTGCGCCGGATCCTTGCCTTCGGGGTCGAACGTGTAGGCCGGCGGAAGGGGTTTGCCGCTGCCGACCGTGATCGTCATCAGCGCGGGATCGGGCCCGTCATTGCGGAATCCGTGCGGGCGTCCGATCTTGTTCAGCACGAGGTCGCCCGGGCCGAGCCTGGCTTCGATGACCTCGTCGCCGTACACCCAGCCCACGGTCATGTAGCCCTCCAGCACCATGAAGTGCTCGACGCACTCGTGGGAATGGGCCGGCGCGTAGCGCCCGACCGGCGTGTGCACCAGGCTCACGGTGAACGATCGCGTGGGCAGCGTGTTGGGATCGCTCACCTTCGACGAACCGCCGCTGCCGACGAACCGCATCTGGCCCCGCACCAGCTCGGGGTTGTTCGACTCGGTGGTGAACGCATTCCAGTCCCAGTCCTTGTTCACCGCGCGGCCGGTGCACTTCTCGATTTCCATATGCGATCCCATGATTCCTTCTTTGACATAGATCAAGGCTGCGCGATGATCAGTGAATCGGTGTGCGGGCTCAACCAGCAAATCCTTAACGTTTGGTTGAGAGCCGCAGCTGCGCGCGCAGTCCGCCTCTCGCGCGACGTTCAGGCGGTGCAATCGCTGCAAGCGGGTCGATGCGCAATCGGCCATCGCTTCGGCGCTGGAGCACGCGACGGCAAGGCAAGCATGCGCTGGTCGGCGGACCGCTGATCGCAGTCCGCCTGCGGGAACGGCCGCCGCAGCAGCCAGGAGCGGCCCGGCGAGGCCTAGCGGGCAGCGTTGCCGGCCGCGTACGCAGCCGTCGCCGCAACGACGTCGGCCACGGCGATGGTCGATTCCGTCTGGCCCGCCGGCAGCACGATCACGCCGTCGGCGTCGGCGACCAGGCGGGCACCGGGCGTGAAAGTGATGCCGCCGAAGTGCACCGGCACGTCGACCTCGCCGCCGCTGCCAAGGCCCGCCCGGCGCGGCACCGTGCCGAGCGCCTTGACCCCGAGGTCCATCGCGTCGATCTCGGCGCTGTCCCGGATCCAGCCGTTCACCACCACCCCGGCCCAGCCGTTGCGCACTGCCAGGCCGGCCATGACGTCGCCGAACAGCGCATGCCAGGCCAGGGCTGCGCCATCGACGACCAGCACCTGCCCGTGGCCGGGCTGGTTGACCAGGTCGCGCAGCACGCCGATGCCGTTCACGCAGCGCACGGTGCGGACGGCGCCGGCAAAGGTGCGCCGGCGGCCGAAACCCGCGAAGGGCAGCTCGCACACCTGCGCCTCAGGGCAAGCGTCGCAAAGATCGGCGGTCTTGAAGCTCATGGCGACGATTGTCGTGGCGGGCGCGATGCCGTGCCGTGTTCGGCCTGCCCCCGCACTTGCGCATTTCCTCTGCGGGGACGGCATCGGGCGGCGTGTGAGAATCCATTCCGACCCGTCCCGTCATCGAACAGTCCGCATGCAGCAAGCCGGCATCCGCCTCCAGGAATTCCTTGTCGCCAGGACGCGCCGGGGTGAAGGCGCCCGCGGCGACGCACCCGACTCCCGCACGCCGACGGCGCTGGCGGCTGCCGGTGCGCTGGAGCAGTGAGGAGCCCCGCCTTGGATATCAAGGAACTCAGGAGCTTCTGCATGGTGGCCAAGCTCGGGACCTTTTCGAAGGCCTCCGCAGCGCTGAATCTGGGCCAGCCCGCCGTCACCAAGCACGTCCAGCGCCTGGAGTCGGAACTCGGCCGCTCCCTGTTCGAGCGCAACATGCGCCCCCTGAGGCTCACCGCCGCGGGAAGCAACCTGCTTCGCATGGCCGAGCCTTTGGTGGAAGGCCTCGACACGCTCAGCCAACACTCGCCGCTCGCGGCGACCACCCCTGTTGCGGTCGGGGTTCCGCATGGGTTCATCGGCTCCATCCTGCCCGAGGCCGTCCTCGGGTTGCGCAGCGCCTTCCCGATGGCCCGGGCGCGCATCCTCACCGGCACCAAGGAGGAGCTCTATGAAATGGTGCAGGCAGGGCTCCTGGACTTCGCCGTGGCACCCGATCCGGGGCCATCGCGCAGCCTGGACTTCACCCCGCTGTTTCCGTCCGAACGGGTCCTGATCGCGCCACGCGACCATCCGCTGGCCAAGCAAGCGCCCGCATCGCTCGAGGAGATCGCGCGCTACCCACTGATCCTGCCGCGGCACCAGACGCAGACCCGCGCGCTGCTGGAGAGCGAATTTCGCCGCCTCAGGATCCCCTACGACATCGTGGTCGAGCTGGACAGCATCGAACTGCTCGAGCGCTACGTGGAGCTGGGCGTCGGGCTGGCGATCGGGCTGAGGGGGGCCCGGCGTGCGGAATCGTGGATCCGCCTGTCCGTCGTCGGCCTGGACCACCTGCTGCCCTCCGACATGACCGGCCTGATCCGCCGGCGGTCCTCGCCGCTGTCCGAACCGGCGATGGCACTGATCGCCAAGCTGCAAGACCTGACCAAGCCGGTGGCGGCTGCACGGCGGGCCCGCTCGCGCGCCTAGCACCGGCCGGCGCGGGGGTCCGCGGCGAACCCGGGCGCCGCGGAGTGGAATGGAATAGTGATTGACATGAAATTCCATAATGGAATAATTGAGTCGACGCCATTCCACCTGCCCGACACCCGCCATCACCGTGGATCTGACGGATCTTTCCCTGAGCGCCGCCGCCGAACTCCTGCGCGAGCGCCAGCTGTCGCCCGTCGACTATGTCCAGGCGTGCTTGCAGCGCATCGAGCGATACGACCCGAACCTCAACGCCTTCATCAGCGTCGACCGTGAAGGCGCGATGCGCGGCGCACGCCTGGCGGAGCGCGAGATCGCCGATGGCCATTGGCGCGGCCCGCTCCATGGCGTGCCGGTGGCGCTCAAGGACATCTTCGACGTCGCAGGCCAGCGCACCTCCAACCATTCCAGGGTGCGCATGGACCACGTGGCCGGCGCCGACGCCTTCGTGGTCGGCAAGCTGCGCCAGGCCGGCGCCATCCTGGTCGGCAAGACGGCCCTGCACGAATTCGCCACCGGCGGGCCGTCATTCGACCTGCCATGGCCGCCCGCGCGCAATCCGTGGAAGTGCAGCCACCACCCCGGCGGCTCCTCGAGCGGATCGGGCGCGGCGGTCGCGGCGGGACTGGTGCCGGTGGCCCTGGGAACCGACACCGGAGGGTCGGTCCGCCATCCCGCCACCGTGTGCGGAGTGACCGGCATGAAGCCCACGTACGGCACCGTCAGCCGGGCCGGGGTGTTCCCGCTGGCCTTCTCGCTGGACCATGTCGGCCCCCTCACCCGCACCGTCCGCGACAACGCGCTCGTCCTGCAGGCGCTGTTCGGCAAGGATCCCGCCGACCCCTCCAGCGTCGAGCACCCCGCCCCCGACATGGAAGCCTCGCTCGCACTCGGCATGCGGGGACTGCGGATCGGGGTCATCGAGGGGTTCGGCGCAGGTGCTGCGCCGGAGATCCTGGGCGCGTTCGAGCAGGCCTGCCGCGTCGTGGAGCAGATGGGCGCCCAGCTCGTGCCCATCCGCCTGTCCCCGCTCGACACCTACGTCGGCTGCGGCCGGCTCATCCTGCAGGCCGAAGGCTTCGCCGTGCACGAGCACTGGTTGCGGACGCGCCCGGGCGACTACGGCATGCGCGGCCGCACCCGGCTGCTTCCGGGTGCCTTCCTGGGTGCGAGCGACTACATCCGGGCCCAGCAACTGCGCACCCTGCTCGTTCGGGAATTCCAGGCGGCGATGGCCGGCGTCGATGCGGCCTTGTGCGTCTCCAGCCTCGAGCTGCCTTGCCGGATCGACGACGAGGCCGAGGTGGACCGGACCTACGACCGGCAGGCCCGCACGCCATTCAACCTGACCGGGACCCCGGCCATTTCGGTTCCCATGGGGTTCTCGCAAGGCGGCCTGCCGATCGGCCTGCAGGTGGTGGGCAACGCCTTCGACGAGGCGATGGTGTTCCGCGTGGCCCACGCCTACGAGGCGGCCACCGACTGGCACCGCCGCCGCCCCGACCTGGAGGCTCTCGGCGCCAGGCCGTGAGCACCCGCCCCACTCAACAAGGACCATCCGGCATGCATCCCCGCGATCGAATCGAATACTCGTCTCCCTTCCATCGGCCGCCCCTGCGAATCGCCGATGGCACCCGCCTGATCATCTGGCCCGTCGTGAACGTCGAGGAGTGGGAGATCGAGCGGCCGATGCCGCGGCACGCATCGCCGCCGCCCGGCGGGGTGACCGGCGCCGTGCCCGACATGCCCAACTGGACCTGGCACGAGTACGGCATGCGCGTGGGCTTCTGGCGCCTGCTCGAGGCCTTCGACAAACGCGGCATCCGCCCGACCATGTCCATCAACGCCAAGGTGTGCGAGACCAGCCCGCGCGTGGCCGAGGCCGCACGCGACGCAGGCTGGGAGTTCATGGCGCACTGCTACGTGCAGATGCCGATCCACAAGATCGAGGACCAGCCGGCCATGATCGGCCAGTCCCTCGACACGCTGGAGCGCTTCCTGGGCCATCGCCCGCGCGGCTGGCTGGGCCCGGGGCGGACCCAGACGCTCGACACGCTCGAGCATGTGGCCGCGAGCGGCCTGGACTGGTTCGGCGACTGGATCCTCGACGACCAGCCGCTGTGGGTGAAGACGGCGACCCGGCCGCTCGTCTCCATTCCGTACACGGTCGAGATCAACGACATCACCGTCATGGTGAGCGGCCAGCACGAGTCGGACGCCTTGCTGCGCCGCGCCCGCGATGCCTTTGAGCGGCTCTACGCGGAAGGCGAGGAGTCGGTCCGCATCATGGCCTTCGGCGTTCATCCGTACGTTACGGGCGCCGCGCACCGGATCCGGTATTTCGAGGAGATGCTGGACCTGTTCGCGGGCCGCGAAGGCGTCCAGTTCTGGAACGGCGACCAGATCCATGGCTGGTTCGTCGAGCAGCGACCCCACCCGGACCGCCAGCCGGCCTGAGCCCAAGGCCAGGACGCCGTGCGAATGCCCCCCTTCCACCACCCGAGGACCCGACCGATGAAATTTCAGTTCAACCAGTTTTTGAAGAGCGCCTGCGTCGTTGCCGCGGCCAGCTTCACCTTCTCCGCGGCGCAAGCGCAGACCTATCCGAGCAAGCCGATCACCATGGTCGTGCCGTTCCCCGCCGGCAGCGCCACGGACGCGGTCGCCCGCCTGATCGGGCTTCGGATGTCGGAGAAGCTGGGCCAGCCCATCGTCATGGAGAACGTGGCGGGCGCCAGCGGCACCATCGCCGCCGCCCGCGTCGCCCGCGCGCAACCGGACGGCCAGACGCTGCTGATCCACACCACGATCGCCCTTTCCGCCGCGCTCTACAAGAACCTCAGCTACGACACCGCCACGGCATTCGAGCCGATCGGCATGGTGAACACGGGTCCCTACGTGTTCGCCGGCAATCCCAAGTTCCGCGCCACGGACGCGAAGGATTTCTTCGCCATCCTCAAGTCCGACGGCAACAAGGTCGCCTTCGCGAACGCGGGCGTCGGCACGGGCTCGCACCTGTGCGCCATCATGCTGTCGCAGGCCCTGGGCGTGCAGCCGAACCTCATCCCCTACAAGAGCACCAACCTGGCGCTCCAGGACGTCATCGCCGGCCACGTCCACGTGATGTGCGACCAGACCACGAACGCGCTGCCGCACCATGCGGCCAACAAGATCAAGGTCTTTGCGATCACCTCGCCGCAACGCAGCGCGAAGCTGCCCGACGTTCCCACCACCCGGGAGCTCGGCGCCCCGCAGGTGGACGTGGCCGTCTGGCACGGCCTCTATGCCCCGAAGGGGACGCCCGCGGCCATCGTGCAGCAGGTGAACGCGGCGCTCCAGGTGGCGCTGGCGGATCCCGACGTCCAGAAGCGCCTGTCGGACATGGGAACCGATCTGTTCCCGGCCGACCAGCGCAGCCCCGCGGCCCATGCGAAGCAGCTCAACCGGGAACTCGTGCGCTTCCGCGAGCTGGCCAAGAACGCCAACCTCCAGCTCGATTGAGCGCGCAGGCCCAGGGCATGGAAGCGGCACCGAACAAGGACGACGCCCTGGCCGCGCTGCAGCGCCTGGGCATCACGGTGCCTGCAGGCGACCTGCCCTTTTTGCAGCGCACGCTGCTGCGGCAACGGGAACTGCGGCGTGAGCTCATGGAGCGCGTGCCCGCGGACACCGAACCTGCGAACGTCTTCAGGTTGCCAGGGTAATCCGCGCCTGGCGCGCAAGCGGCAGGCGCGCTAGGCCCCTGCCGGCGCCACCGCCGCCCCCGTGATCCCATGCCGCTGCAACGCGGCGGCCACGAACCCGCTCGCCTTCATCTCCTCGACGAACTCGGCGAGGCAGCGCGCCGCGTCATCCCCGCGCCCGCGCGGGCATCCCATCGCCTGCCGGATCACCATGAAGCGCCCCGGCAGCAGGCGCAGCCCGCCCAGGCGCGCGGCGTCAGCTTCCAGTTGCTGCCGGACGCCGGCCGCAACATCGCCACCGTGCGCCAGGAAGTGCTCGACCACCGCGGGCGAACTGGTCGCGCGCACGATGCCGGCGTGCTTCAGCTCCCGCGTCAGGTACAGGTCGTAGGCGCTGCCCCGACCCACCACCACCTGCACGCCGCTGCGGTCCACCTCGTCCATCGAGGTGACCGGCGAATCGGCCCGCACCGCGTAGCAACCCTCGATCAGCACGTAGGGCGCGGTGAAGCGGATGCCTTCGCCGCGCTTGGGGTCGATGGCGAAGAAGCCGATGTCCGCCTGCTCGCCGGTGACGGCATCGACCGACTTGCCGGCGGTGTCGAACACCACCAGTTCCAGCGCCACGCCCAGGCGCTCGGCAAAAGCGTGGGCGAGGTCCACCGAAACGCCCCGCGCCGAGCCGGTGGACGGATCCGGCGCGGCCAGGATCGGATTGCCGGTGTTGATGGAGGCGCGCAGCCGCCCGGTGGGCGCGAAGGCGGCGACGATGTCGTGGGTGAGGTTCATGGGCCGGTTGTTCCTGCAGGATCTCGGTGTGCGTGCCGCCCAGCGCAAGCATCCGGTGCGGCCCGCAGCCGCTCCTTATACCGGGACATCAGAACCCCGGGATCACCGCGCCCTTGAACTCGGCCTGGATGAACTTGCGGATCTCCTCGGACTGGTAGGCCTTCACCAGCTTGGCCACCCAGGGCTTGTCCTTGTCCTGCTCGCGCACGGCGATCAGGTTGGCGTAGGGGCTGTTGGCGCTTTCGCGCGCGATGGCGTCCTTGCCCGGGTGCAGCCCGGCCGGGATGGCGTAGTTGGTGTTGACGGCGGAGGCGTCCAGGTCGTCCAGCGAGCGCGGCAGCTGCGCCGCATCGAGCTCCACGAACTTCAGCTTCTTCGGGTTCTCCACCACGTCCAGCGGCGTGGCCTTCAGGCCAGCGCCGGCCTTGAGCTTGACCAGGCCCTGGTCCTGCAGCACCAGCAACGCGCGGCCGCCGTTGGTGGGATCGTTGGGGATGCCGACGCGCGCCCCGTTCTTCAGGTCCTTCAGGTCGCGGACCTTCTTCGAGTAGATGCCGATCGGGAAGTTGACGGTGTAGCCGACCGAGATGAACTTGTAGCCCCGGTCCTTGACCTGCTGGTCCAGGTAGGGCTTGTGCTGGTAGCTGTTCGCGTCCAGGTCGCCGGACGCGAGCGCGGCATTCGGCTGCACGTAGTCGCTGAACTCGATCACCTGGATCTTCAGGCCGTCGCGCTCGGCCACTTTCCTGACCTGCTCGAAGATCTGGGCGTGGGGACCGGCGGTGACGCCGATCTTGATCGGCTTGTCCTGCGCCAGGGCACCGCCGGCCAGGGTTGCGCTGACCGCGAAGGCCAGGGTGGATTGGAGCAGCTTGCGCTTGTTCATTGGCTTTTTCCTTGGATATGGAAGAGAGGGAACTGGATTCACTTGTGGCTCAGGCGCCGCACCGCCCAGTCGCCCAGGCTCTGCACGGCCTGCACGAAGACGATCAGGACGACGACGACCGCCAGCATGATTTCCGGCAGGAAGCGCTGGTAGCCGTAGCGGATGCCCAGGTCGCCCAGGCCGCCGCCGCCGATGGCGCCGGCCATCGCCGAATAGCCCGTCAGGCTGACCAGGGTGATGGTGAAGCCGGCCACGATGCCGGGCAGCGCCTCGGGCAGCAGCACCTTGAGAACGATCTGCGAGGTGCTGGCGCCCATCGCCTGCGCCGCCTCGATCAGGCCGTGGTCGACCTCGCGCAGCGAGGTCTCCACCAGCCGCGCGATGAAGGGCGCGGCGGCCAGGGTGAGCGGCACCACCGCCGCGGCCGTGCCGATCGACGAGCCCGTGATGAAGCGCGTGAACGGGATGATGGCGACCAGCAGGATGATGAAGGGCGTGGAGCGCACCGCATTGACGATGCCGCCCATCACGCGGTTGACGGCCCCGTTCTGCAGCACGCCGCCGCGGTCGGTCAGGCGCAGCAGCACGCCCAGCGGGATGCCGATCACGGAGCCGGCGATGCCGGAGATGCCGACCATCACCAGCGTCTCCCACAGCGAGGTGGCGAACAGCTCCAGCATCGCGGGGGTGAAGTTATCCCACATGGGCCACCTCCTCCACCACCACGCCGGCGCCGCGCAGCTGCGCCGCAGCCGCATTCAGCTTCTCGCGCGCGCCGCGCGCGAACACCGCCAGCGAGGCGAAGGGCTGGCCCTGCACCTCGTCGACCTGGCCGTGCACGATGTTCAGCTCGATGCCATGGTCGCGCACCATGTCCGACAGCAGCGGCCGGTCGGCGTTGGCGCCGGCGAAGGCCAGGCGCAGAAGCCGGCTCTCGTCGGCCGGCTGCGCGGTCATCAGCGCGCGGATGCGCGCCAGCACGCCCTCGGGCAGCGCCTGCGGCACGATCTCCTCGATCAGGCTGCGGGTGGTCGCGTGCTGCGGACGGGTGAACACGTCGAGCACCGGGCCCTGCTCCACGATGCGGCCGGCGTCGATCACCGCCACCCGGTCGGCCACCTGCTTGATCACCTGCATCTGGTGGGTGATCAGCACGATGGTGAGGCCGAACTCGCGGTTGATCTGCTTGAGCAGGCCCAGGATGGAGCGCGTGGTCTCGGGGTCCAGCGCCGAAGTCGCCTCGTCGGACAGCAGCACCTTGGGCCGGTTGGCCAGTGCGCGGGCGATGCCCACGCGCTGCTTCTGCCCGCCGCTGATCTGCGCCGGGTGGCGATCGCGCATCGCGGCCAGTCCCACCAGGTCGAGCAGCTCGTCGACCCGGCGGCGGATCTCCGCGGGCGCCACGCCGGCCAGCTCCAGCGGCAGCGCGACGTTCTGCGCCACGGTGCGCGAGGACAGCAGGTTGAAGTGCTGGAAGATCAGGCCGATCTCGCGCCGGGCGGCGCGCAGCTCGCGCTCGCCCAGCGCCGTGAGCTCGCGGCCGCCGACGATCACCCGTCCCGCCTTCGGTCGGTTCAGCAGGTTGATGGTGCGCACCAGCGAGCTCTTGCCGGCGCCGCTGCGGCCGATGATGCCGAACACCTCGCCGGGCGCGATGTTCAGGTCGATGCCTCGCAGCGCCTCGTGCGCGCCGTAGGCCTGGGTGATGCCTTGCAGATGGATCATGTTCGCTCGGTTGCAGTGCGGACGCAGCCGCACCTCGCCCGCGCCGTCCTCGCGGCGGCGGGCGCTGGGGTTTGCAGGGAGAAAGGAAGAAGCGGGCGGGCGCGGGAGCGCGCTCAGCCGCTACATCGCGCGCCGGGGCGCATTCGGGGGAAGGAAAGTCGAGCGAAGCTCATGCATGGCATTGTGGCCAGGACCGGCGTGAAAGGGAACGAACAAAAACGCGAATGCATATTCCCTGCGGCGCAGTCGCCGCTCACTTGCGGCTGTAGATCTGGTCGAAGCTGCCGCCGTCGGCGAAGTGCTGCTTCGCGGCCATCCCAGCCGCCGAAGGCCTGGTCGATGGTGAACAGGTCCAGCCTCGGGAACTGTTTCGCGTACCTGGCCTGGGCTTTCTGCGAAGCGGCCGGGCGATAGAAGTGCTTGCCGGCGATGTCCTGGCCTTCTTCGGAATACAGGTACTGCAGGTACGCCTCGGCCACCGCGCGGGTGCCCTTCCTGCCCGCGACCTTGTCGACCACGGCGACCGCGCCACGTCGCCCTCCAGCCCGTCGATGATCGAGCGGGCCTGCTTGCCCGAGCCGCCGTGCGACTGCTGGAAAGTCACCTCCTGAGTCGATGGGCCATTCTGGAAGTCGGTCGCGCCCGATGGAACGACCGACTTTTCACTTGCTTATCGACATATGCAAATCGGTGCCGCCGGGCCCGCACGGCCGCCGCGGCAGCCCGGCCGAGCTGTCCTGCGGCCGACCAGGGCGGCGCGGCCGAGCAGCGACAATGGCTGAGTCCGCAGACCTGCGGCCGGCCCGAATCGCCCGCCCGCCGCCGCCTGCTTCCAACCACAGTCACCGGAGGTTCCCTGTCATGTCCATTCGTTTCGAAGGCCGCGTCGCGATCGTCACCGGCGCCGGTGGCGGCCTGGGCCGCGAGCACGCGCTGGCGCTGGCCGCGCGCGGCGCCAAGGTCGTGGTCAACGACCTGTCGGCCGCCGAGCGCGTGGTGGCCGAGATCCGCGCGGCGGGCGGCGAGGCCATCGCCAGCGACGCCTCGGTGACCGACTTCGCCGCGGTGCAGGCCATGGTCGCGCAGGCGGTGGACGCCTGGGGCCGCGTCGACATCGTGGTCAACAACGCCGGCATCCTGCGCGACAAGACCTTTGCCAAGATGGACCTGGCGGATTTCCGCCTGGTGCTGGACGTGCACCTCATGGGCTCGGTCCATTGCAGCAAGGCGGTGTGGGACCTGATGCGCGAGCAGAAGTACGGCCGCCTGGTGATGACCACCTCGTCCACCGGCCTGTACGGCAACTTCGGCCAATCCAACTACGGCGCGGCCAAGATGGCGCTGGTCGGGCTGATGCAGACGCTGGCGCTGGAAGGCGAGAAGTACGGCATCCGTGTCAACTGCCTGGCCCCGACCGCGCACACGCAGATGACCGAGGGCCTGATGCCGCCGGCGGTGCTGGACAAGCTCAAGCCCGCCTCGGTGACGCCCGCCCTGCTCTACCTGGCCAGCGAGGACGCGCCGACCCGCGCCATCCTGTGCGCCGGCGCCGGCACCTTCGAGCGCGCCCACATCACCCTGACCCAGGGCGTGCACATCGGCACCGGCCCGGACGCGCCCGAGCGGGTCGCCCAGCGCTTCGAGGCGATCTCCGACCGCGCCGGCGACATGGTGCCTGGCGCCGGTTCGGCCCAGGGCGAGAACGAGATCCGCAGGGCCGGCGGGATCGGCTGAGGCATCTATCGGTCATCCCCGGCGCAAGCCGGGATCCACCTCCTGCCGACTGAGCCCGCACGGGCGGCGTTCGGGTCGCAAGCGCCCCGCGCGGCGCCGATGCTGCCGATAATTTGGCTCCCGACCCGAGGACAGGAGCCCCCATGACCTTCGTTCTACGCAGCCCCGATTTCGCCGACCAGGCCAAGCTGCCCATGGACTTCGTGCACAGCGCGATGGGCGCCGGCGGCCAGAACGTCTCGCCCGCCCTGCAGTGGGAAGACGCACCGCCGGGCACGAAGAGCTTCGCGCTGACGATGTACGACCCCGATGCGCCCACCGGCTCGGGCTGGTGGCACTGGGTGGTGTACGACATCCCGGCCGATGCCACCCAGCTGCCGCGCGGCGCGGGCGCGGCCGGCGGTGCGCAGCTGCCGTCCGGCGCCCGCCTGGGCCGCACCGATTTCGGCAGCAAGGAATACGGCGGAGCCGCACCGCCGCCCGGGCATGGACCACACCGCTACATCTTCACGCTGTACGCGCTGAACACCGACAAGCTCGACGTGCCGGCCGACGCCTCGGCCGCGATGGTCGGCTTCATGATCCATTTCGCCAAGCTCGGCGAAGCGAAGCTGACGGCGACCTACGAGCGCTGAAGCGCGCAGCGCCTCAGGCCAGGAAGCGTTCGGCCAGCCGGGCCCAGTAGGCGGCGCCGATCGCCACGTTGTCGTCGTTGAAGTCGTAGCCCGGGTTGTGGACGTTGCAGCCCAGTTCGCCGTCGCCATTGCCGATCAGGAGGTAGCAGCCGGGCACCTGCTCCAGCATGAAGGAGAAATCCTCGCTGGCGGTCAGTTGCGGGCCCGGCTCGACCACCCGGTCGGCGCCCACCAGCTCCAGCGCCACCTGGCGCGCGAAGGCGGTCTCGGCCGGCGAATTGACCAGCACCGCGTAGCCGCGCCGGTAGTCGATCTCGGCGCGCACGCCGAAGCTCTCGGCCTGCGCCGCCACCAGCGCCTTGATGCGCCGCTCCAGCAGCTCGCGCACCTCGCGCGTCAGCGCGCGCACTGTGAGCTCCAGCACCGCGCTGTCGGGGATGACGTTGTTGGCCTTGCCGGCGTGCAGCGCGCCGACCGTGACGATGCCCATCTCCAGCGGCGGTACGTTGCGCGCGACGATGGTCTGCAGCGCGCTGACGATGCCGGCCGCGGCGACGATGCTGTCGGCCGTGCGGTGCGGCTCGGCGCCATGGCCGCCGACGCCGCGCAGGGTGATGGTGACGTAGTCCGACGAGGCCATCATCGGGCCGGTGCGGAACACCAGCTGGCCCTGCGGCGTGCCGGGCGCGTTGTGCATGGCGAACACCGCGTCGCAGGGGTAGCGCTCGAACAGGCCGTCCTCCATCATGCGCAGCGCGCCGCCGCCGCCCTCCTCGGCCGGCTGGAAGATCAGGTTCAGCGTGCCGTTGAAATCGCCCTGCTCCGCCAGGTAGCGCGCCGCGGCCAGCAGCATGGCGGTGTGGCCGTCGTGGCCGCAGGCGTGCATGACGCCGGGGCGGCCGCTCGCATAGGGCAGGCCGGTCGCCTCCTCGATCGGCAAGGCGTCCATGTCGGCCCGCAGGCCCAGGCGCTTGCCGCCCTCGCCCCTCTTCAGTTGCCCGACCACCCCGGTGCCACCCAGCCCGCGCTCCACCCGGTAGCCCCACTGCGCGAGCTGCCCGGCAACCAGGTCGCTGGTCTGGAATTCCTCGAAAGCCAGTTCGGGGTGCCTGTGGATGCGGCGGCGGATGGCGATGAATTCGTCGGCGAGGCGCTCGAAATCATGCAGTGCAGGGACGGCGGTTGCGGTGGTCATGCGGGAAAGCTGGGTCTGGAAACGGTCGGGGCGAAACGCCAGTTCAGGCCATGGCCATCGGCTGGGATGGAGCGTCGGCATCGCCGGGGGCGGCGCCGAAGCGGAAGCCCCGGCCCGGTGCCGCCGCCAGCAGCGCCTGCGTGTAGGGGTGCTGCGGCGCGAAGAACACGTCGCCGATGGCGCCCTGCTCGACGATGCGGCCGCGCTGCATCACGATCACGCGGTCGCAGATCTGGCTGGCCACCCGCAGGTCGTGGGTGATGAACAGGATGGCGATGCCCAGGCGCTGCTGGATGTCGTTCAGCAGGTCCAGGATCTGCGCCTGCACCGAGACGTCGAGCGCGGACACCGCCTCGTCGGCGATCAGCACCTGCGGCTCGCAGGCCAGCGCGCGGGCGATCGAGATGCGCTGGCGCTGGCCGCCGGAGAACTCGCTCGGGTAGCGGCGCAGCGCCTGCGGCGTCAGGCGCACCAGCGCCATCAGCTCCTCGGCGCGGGCCCAGGCCTGCTCGCGCGGCACGCCGAAGTTCAGCGGTCCTTCGATGATGGAGGCGCCCACGGTCTGGCGCGGGTTGAGCGAGCGGTACGGATCCTGGAACACCACCTGCACCTGGCGGCGGAACGGCGACAGCGCCTTGCCGGTCGCCGTGGCCACCGAGCGGCCGCCCGCCAGGATGTCGCCGCTGCTCGGATCGATCAGTCGGGCGATGCAGCGCGCCACGGTCGATTTGCCGGAGCCCGACTCGCCGACGATGCCCACCGTCTCGCGCGGACGCAGCGCCAGCGACACGTCGTGCGCGGCGTGGACCGTGCGCCGCTTCGGCCAATGGCCGCTGACGTAGGTCTTGCTCACGGCCCGCGCATCCAGCAGCGGCTCGGCCGGCGCCACCGGCGGGCGCTCGCGCGGGCCGAGGCCGGGCACGGCCGCCAGCAGCATCCGGGTGTAGTCCTGGCGGGGCTGTTGCAGCACCTGCAGGCGCGGGCCCTGTTCGACCAGGTCGCCCAGCTGCAGCACCACCACCTCGTCGGCGATGTCGGCGACCACGCCGAAGTCGTGGGTGATGAACAGGACGGCGGTGCCGTTGCGCTGCTGCAGCTCCTGGATCAGCTTGAGGATCTCGGCCTGGGTGGTGACGTCCAGCGCGGTGGTCGGCTCGTCGCAGATCAGCAGCGCCGGACGCAGGATCAGCGCGATGGCGATCACGATGCGCTGGCGCTGGCCGCCCGACAGCTGGTGCGGGTACGAGGCGTAGATGCGCTCGGGCTCGGGCAGGTGCACGCGCTCGAACACCTCCAGCACCCGGCGGCGGCGCTCGGCGGCCGGCAGCTTCGTGTGCTGGCGCAGCATCTCGTCGACCTGCTCGCCGCAGCGCAGCACCGGGTTCAGTGCCGTCATCGGCTCCTGGAACACCATGCCCATGGCGACGCCGCGCAGCTGGCGCAGGCGCGCCGGCGAGGCCTGCAGCAAGTCCTCGCCCTGCAGTTCGACCCGGCCGGCGGTGGGGCGCAGGCCCGACGCCAGCAGGCCCATGATGGTGTGTGCAATCACCGACTTGCCCGAGCCGGACTCGCCCAGCAGGCAGACGGTGCGGCCGGCGTGCACGTCGAAACCGACGTTCTGTACGGCGTTGGCGCGGTCGGCGCCGGGCGGCAGCGCGATGGTCAAGCCGCGCACCGAGAGGACGGGCGCCGGCACGTGGTCGGGGGAGGTCATCGCTCAGGCGCCTCGCTTGCTGAACTTCGGATCCAGCGTGTCGCGCAGGCCGTCGCCCAGGATGTTGACCGCCAGCACCGTGGCGGCCAGGAAGGCGCCGGGGAACAGCACGTTGTGCGGGTACTGGGTGAACTGGATGCGACCCTCGGCCATGATGTTGCCCCAGGTCGGGATGTCCACCGGCATGCCGACGCCCAGGAACGACAGGATGGCTTCCACCAGGATCGCTGCGGCGCAGATATAGGTGCCCTGCACGATCAGCGGCGCGATCGCATTCGGCAGGATGTGGCGCAGCAGCACCTTCAGCGGCGGCGTGTCCAGCGCGATCGCCGCTTCCACGTAGGGCTCCTCGCGGATGGTCAGCACCACCGAGCGCAGCAGGCGCGCCACGCGCGGGATCTCGGGGATCGCGATCGCCACCACCAGCGTCACCACGCTGGCGCCCCAGGCCGCCACCAGGGTGATGGCGAACAGGATGCCGGGGATGGCCATCACGCCGTCCATCAGCCGCATCAGCAGGCCGTCGATGCGGCGGAAATAGCCGGCCGCCAGGCCGACCACGATGCCGCCCGCCAGCGCCAGCACCGCCACCGCGATGCCGACGGTGAGCGACACCCGGGTGCCGTAGAGGACACGACTCCAGACGTCGCGGCCCAGGCTGTCGCTGCCCATCAGGAACAGGTGCTGGAAGCTGTCGCCGGCCAGGCTCATGAACTCGGCGCTCGTGCCGGGCAGCAGGTTGCTGCTGGCCGGGTCGATGGCCGTCGGGTCGATGGTGCCCAGCCAGGGGGCGAACAGCGCCACCAGGACCAGCACGATGAGGGCGCCGCCGCCCAGCTGGACGGGGCCGCTGCGCAGCGCGCGCCGGTACAGGGGAACCGGTTTGCGGCCGGGCGCCGGCTCGGCGTCGAGGGCGGCGCCGGCGGGGGATGCGGTCTGGAGCTTGCGGATCATGTCGGTGCCGGCTTCAGTAGCGGATGCGCGGGTCCAGCAGCAGGTAGCTCAGGTCCACCAGCAGGTTGATCAGCACGTACAGGAAGGAGAAGAACAGCGTGATGGCCTGGATCAGCGGGTAGTCGCGCGACAGCACGGCATCGACCGTGAGCTGCCCCAGGCCCGGGATCGCGAACACCGTTTCGGTGACCACCACGCCGCCGATCAGCAGGGCGATGCCGATGCCGATCACGGTGACGATCGGCACGGCGGCGTTCACCAGCGCGTGCCGCACCAGCACGCGGGCCTCGCTGATGCCCTTGGCGCGGGCGGTGCGCACGTAGTCCTCGGTCAGCGCCTCGGCCACCGCGGCCCGGGTGACGCGGGCGATCAGGGCGACGTAGATGATCGACAGCGTGACGGCCGGCAGGATCAGGTGGCGCAGCCAGGGGAGCAGGCCCTGCTCCAGCCGCGCATAGCCCTGCACCGGCAGCCAGCCGAGCTTGAGCGACACCGCCCAGATCAGCACGTAGCCGATGACGAAGGCGGGAATGGAAAAGCCCAGCACCGAGAACCCCATCAGGGCCCGGTCCAGCCAACCGCCGTGGCGCCAGGCGGCGAGCACGCCCAGCGGCACCGCGATCAGCACCGTGACGACCAGCGTCAGCGCAGCCAGCGACAGCGTCGGTTCGATGCGCTGGGCGATCAGGCCGGTCACGCTCTGCTTGAGGAAGTAGGACTCGCCCAGGTCACCCGAGAGCAGCCGCGCCGACCACTGGAAGAACTGCACGGGGATCGACTGCTCCAGCCCGAGCTGGGTGCGCACGTTCTTCATCGCCTCGCTCGACGCGTTGTCGCCGAGGATGGCCGCGGCCGGGTCGCCCGGCGCGAGGCGCAGCATCAGGAAGACGATCAGGGCGACGATGACCAGCACCGGCAGGGTGGCCGCGATGCGTCGGATCAGGAAGAAGGGCATGGGTACTGCAAGTGGGGGCCGGTGGGCGGCCGCCGTGCGGACCGCCCGATGGAGGCCGGGGCGGCGGCCCTCCTGCGAGAGCCGCTGCCCGGCGCGCCGCTCAGTTCTTCTTGATGTTCCAGAACACGTTGACCGGCGCCAGCAGCACGCCGCTGACGACGCCGCGGCGGATGACCGACAGGTTGTTGGTCTCGCCCAGCGGGGCGAACAGGCCGGTCTCCAGCGCCCGTTCCTGGATCTGCGCCGCCAGCTTCTTGCGCGCGGCCGGGTCGGTGGTGGCCGCGAACTCGCCCTTGAGCTCCTCGAGCTTGTCGTCCTTGTTCCAGCCGAACCAGCCCTTCTCGCCGTTGCCGGTCAGGGGCGCGAAGAACATCGGGTTGAGCGTGTCGCTGCCGCCCCAGCCGGTCATGAAGGCGTTCCAGCCGCCCTTGTCCGCCGGGTCCTTCTTGGCGCGGCGCATCAGCAGGGTCGGCCAGTCCATCGACTGCATGTCGACCTTGAAGCCGGCCTGCTGCAGCAGCTGCGCCATCATCGGCGGCAGCTTGTTGAGCAGGGTGAAGTCGGCCGGGTGCATCAGCACGATCGGCGTGCCGTCGTAGCCGGCTTCCTTGAGCAGGCGCTTGGCTTCCTCGAAGTTCGGCTTGCCGGTGAACCAGCCGGTCTTATCCGTCGCCAGCGGCGAGCCGCACGGGTAGATCGAGGCGCAGGTGCGGTACAGGTCGCGGAACACCATCTGGCCGCGCAGCAGCGCCTCCTGGTTGACCGCCAGCACGGCCGCCTTGGCGATCTTCGGGTTGTCGAAGGGCGGGATGTGGTGGTTCAGGTGCAGGTAGTAGGAGCCGGCGAAGGTCGGGTTGACGGTCTCCAGCTTGGGGTTGGTGCGCAGCGTCGAGTAGTGCTCGGGCGGCATCCAGGACAGCATGTCGACTTCGCCGCTGGTGATGGCATTCGACTGAGTCTGCGCGTCCTTCAGGATGATCCACTCGACCCGGTCGACGTAGACGTGCTTGCCGCCGGCGGTGCCCGAGGGCGTATCGGTGCGCGGCACATAGCCCTTGTGCTTCAGGTACACCACCTTCTCGCCGGGGCGGAACTGGTCCTTCTGGAAGACGTAGGGGCCTGAGCCGGTGTAGTCGTCGATCTGCTTGTCGGCCGGCGTGTCGGCCACCCGCTTGGGCATGATGAAGGCCGGGCTGCCGGAGGGCTTGGACAGGGCTTCGAGCACCAGCCCGAACGGCTGCTTGAAGGTCATCCGGAAGGCGTTGTCGCCGACCGCCTCCAGCTTGTCCATGACCGCCAGCATGCGCTGGCCCAGGCTGTCGCGCTTGCCCCAGCGGTTGATTGAGGCGACCACGTCGGCCGCCGTCACCGGCTTGCCGTCGTGGAACACCAGCCCCTTGCGCAGGGTGAAGTTCCAGACCTTGGCGTCGGCCGAGGCGCTGTACTTGTCGACCATCTGCGGCTGCGGCTTGCCGGTCACGTCCACGCCGAACAGCGTGTCGTAGACCATGTAGCCGTGGTCGCGGGTGACGAAGGCCGTGGTCCAGATCGGGTCCAGGATCTTCAGGTCGGTCTGCGGCACCATGCGCAGGACCTTGGCGTTGTCCTGGGCCGATGCGGTCACGGCAGCCAGCGCCAGCAGCGCGGCGCAGGTGGCGCGGGCGAACGGGGTACGGAACATGGTGACCGCCTTTCTTTGCGTGTCGGGGATGGGAACGGGGTGCAGGCGGGCGCCGGCCCTTCAGGCGGACGCTTGCGCCTCCATCTGTGCGAGCAGTTGTTCGATCGAGCCGCTCATCTCGGTGCCCGTGGCGACCAGCTTGTCGAGGCAGCGCCGCAGCACGGCCAGTTCGTCGCGGGTGATGCGGCTCAGGAGCTTGCGCTCCATGAACCGCCCGATGGGCTCGGCGCACAGCACCACCGCCTCGCCCTTGTCGGTCAGCTCCAGGCTGATGTGGCGGGCGTCACGCGCGCCGACCGCGCGCGTCACCCAGCCGCGCGCGACCAGCGTCGAAATCGCCTTGGACGCAAGCGTCTTTTCCAGCGAGGCGAGCTCGATCAGGCGCGTCAGCGTGAGACCGGGCTCGGAGCCGATGAAGCGCAGCAGCCGCAGGTCGCGCAAGGAGGCCCCGCACTCCTGCTCGTAGGCGCGCGACGCCGCGTCCTTGGCGATGTTGTTCACCAGGTCGAGCGTCAGCGTGAGGTAGTCCAGCTTGACGTCCAGGGGTTCGCGCATGGGAAAGGTTGCCGAACTCAATAGTTGCTTGTTTCAACTGTCAGTCTGCCGGGCGTGGTTTCCAGCGTCACTCGGGACAAACCCGGGCCGCCTTGCCGCCATGGTCCGGCTCGCGGGCAGGCTATCGACGCGTTCGGTCGGTGCTGCTGCCGGCACCACGCCGATGGGGAGTCGTCCCGGGCGACTGCCATTGACGTGAGTCAACCATGGCCGGCCTTCGGCCGCGCATCCTTGCCGCACCGAGGTCCACCGCATGCCCACCCCATCCTTCCTGAACATCATCCGCTCGGAACACGCGGCCGTTGCCGCCATGCTGCGCTCGCTGTCGCTGCTGGTCGCCCGGGGTCCGCAGGAGCCGGCGCACCGGTTCTTCGAGTCGGTGCGCGGCATGCTCTTCTACATCGACGAGTTCCCCGAGCGCCGGCACCACCCGACGGAATCGACGCTGCTGTTCCCGGCCCTGCTGCGCGTCGCGCCGGAGCTCAGGCCCGTGATCGAAGCGCTCGAGGTGGACCATGTGAGCGGCGAAGTGCGGGTGCGGCGGCTGCAGCACCTGCTCGCCGCCTGGGAGTTCCTGGGCGAGTCCAGGCGCAGCGAGTTCGCAACCGCACTGGACGAGTACATCCGCTTCTACCTGCAGCACATGCAGGTCGAGGAGCGGCAGCTGTTGCCGGTGGCGTTCGAGCGGCTGGGGCGCAGCGAGCAGGCCGCGCTCGATGCCGCCTTCGAGGCGGCGCGCGACCCGCTGGCCGGCGGCCGGCGCGAGGCGGCCTACGACGAGCTGTTCAGCCGCATCGTCATGCACGCACCGGCGCCGATCGGCGTGGGCGCGGACTGAGGGCCAACCCGGCAGCCGGGACCGGCTGACTGACTGGCAGCGACCGGCCGCCCCGCCTTCCTTGACCTGGATCAAACGTCGCGCAGTTCCCGGCTCTGCCCCATTGATAGTCCGACGCGTCGGTTTATATGATGCTCTCGCCCGCGCCAGTTGCGCGCCGGAAGGAGACCCATGAACGAAGCCATCGCCGAAGCGGCCGCCGTGCGCCGCGTGGACTGGGAGCACCTGATCCAGCAGGAACGGGTGCATGGATCGATGTACACCGACCCGCAGATCTTCCAGGAAGAGCTGCGCAAGATCTGGCGCCGCACCTGGGTCTACGTCGGGCACGTCAGCGAGGTGCCGGACCCGCACGACTTCGTGATGAAGTCGATCGGGCCGGATCCGATCCTGATGACGCGCGACAAGGACGGCCGGATCCACCTGCTGCACAACCGCTGCCCGCACCGCGGCAAGCAGGTCTGCGAGGAGCCGCGCGGCAATGCCCGCACGCTGACCTGCAGCTACCACGGCTGGAACTTCGGCATCGACGGCAAGCTGCGCGGCTACCCCTTCCCCTCCGGCTACGCCGAGGACAGGCGCAAGGACCTGGGCCTCGGCCGCGTGCCGCGCATCGGCATCTACAAGGGCTTCGTGTTCGGCTCGCTGGCGGCCGAGGGCCCCAGCCTGGAAGAGCACCTGGGCGGCGCCCGCGAGGCCATCGACGCCCTGTGCCGCACCTCGCCCGAAGGCGAAGTGGAGCTCACGGCCGGATTCCTGCAGCACAAGGTCATGGCCAACTGGAAGTTCGTGGTGGAGAACGAGACCGACGGCTACCACCCGTCGTTCACCCACGCCTCCATCTTCGAGGTGGCCGACAGCAAGATCGGCTCGCTCTACTCGGGCGAGTCCACCGCGCTCGCCCGCTACCTGGGCAACGGCCACAGCGAGGTCGACCTGCGTCCCGAGTTCCGCCGGCGCGACGTGCCGATGTCCTGGTTCGGCACCACCGCCGACAAGCTGCCCGACTACACGCGCCGGATGGAAGCGGCCTACGGGCCCGACAAGGCGCGCGAGATCATGATCGACGGCACGCCGCACATCATGATCTTCCCGAACCTGTTCATCGCGGAGATCCAGCTGTTCGTGATCCAGCCGCTGTCGGTCGATGAGACGGTGCAGCACGTGACGGCGCTGCAGTTCAAGGGCGCCCCCGACCTGAACCGGCGCATGCGCCAGCAGACCATGGGCTCGGTCGGCCCGGCCGGCTTCCTGCTGGCCGACGACGCCGAGATGTACGAGCGCTCGCACCTGGGGGTGCAGGAGCTCAACCCGGAGTGGGTCTTCCTGGGCCGCGGCACGCACCGCGAGCAGCGCGATGCCGACGGCTACGTCGTCGGCAACGTGACCGACGAGGTGCCTTCGCGCGGCATGTGGCAGTTCCACCGCTCGCTGATGGAGGCCAACTGATGGGCGCCGCCGACCACCTGATGACGACCGGTTTGGCCGAAGTCGTCCGCCACCACGAGATCAGCCAGTTCCTGTTCCGCGAAGCCCGCCTGCAGGACGAGCACCGCTACGAGGAGTGGGAGCGCCTGTGGACCGACGACGCCATTTACTGGGTGCCCGCCAACGGCGAAGGAGGTGACCCGGAGCAGGTGATGTCGATCATCTACGACAACCGCTCGCGCATCGGCGTGCGGGTGCGGCAGTTCCTGACCGGCAAGCGGTTCAGCCAGACGCCCACGTCGCGGCTGCGCCGCGTCATCGGCAACGTGGAAGTGCTCGGCGAAGACGGCGACGAGGTGCGCGTCGGGGCCAACATGCTGGTGTACGAGTCGCACCGGCGCGGGCAGGTCACCTGGGCGGCCCGCAACCAGTACCTGCTGCGCCGCACGCCCGATGGCTGGCGCATGGCCCGCAAGCAGGTGAACCTGGTCAACAACGACACCTCGCTGGTGACCCTGAGCTTCCTGATATAGGAAGCGTCCGGCCGGACCCGTCAGGGCCGGCCGGCTGCGCCGGGCGGACGCTCAGCCGCGGCCGCGGAACACCGGCGGGCGGCGCTCGGCGAAGGCGCGCACGCCTTCGCCGAAGGAGGGCTGGTCGATCAGCACCTCCTGGCGCTCGCGCTCCAGCGCGAGTTGCTGGTCCAGGTCGTTGCGCTCGCTCGCGGCGAACACCGCACGGGCTTCGACGATGGCCTGGGCCGGCAGCGCGGCCAGCCGGGTCGCCAGCGCGCGCGCCGCCGGCTGCAGCTCGGCGTCGTCGACGCACGACCAGATCAGGCCCCATTCGGCCGCTTTCTCCGCCGACAGCTTCTCGCCGGTCAGCGCCAGCCCGAGCGCACGGGCGCGGCCGACGGCGCGCGGCAGCACCCAGCTGGCGCCCATGTCCGGCACCAGCCCGAGCGCGGGCACGAAGGGCAGGTAGAAGTAGGCCGAGCGGGCCGCGACCACCATGTCGCCGGCCAGTGCCAGGCCTGCGCCACCGCCGGCGGCCACGCCGTTGATGGCGCACACCACCGGCACCGGCAGCGACCGCAGCCCGGCGATCATCGGGTTGCCGGTCGCCTCCATCATGCGGCCGACGTAGCGGCCCAGCGATTCGTCGCCGGGGGCGGCCGCGCGCCGGCCGAACTCGCCCAGGTCCGCGCCGACGCAGAAGCCCCGGCCCCGGGCCGTGAGCAGCAGCGCGCGGATCGAGGTGTCCTCGCGCACCCGCTGCAGGGCGGCCAGCACGCCCTCCTGCAGCTGCGGCGTCAGCGGGTTCAGGCGCTCCGGTTCATTGAGGGTCAGGGTGGCGATGCCGTCCTGGACGTCGAAGAGGGTGGCGTGGGTCATGCGGCATTCTCCCTGGCGACATCGGCGAAGTAGGTGCGCACCACCTGGCCATCCAGCCGCAGGGCGTGGCAGCCGCCCAGCGGCGAGGTGCGGCGGGCGCTGCCGGGTGCGTCGGCGCCCTCGAAATTGCCGTTGGCCCACAGCACCTGGAAGGCGGTGCTGGCCAGCGCCGGCAGCAATTCGGTCATGTGGGTGCAGCCGGCGGTGCCGCGGAACAGCTGCTTGACCTGCTGGGTGAAGCCGGGCTCGATGCACAGCCCGACCAGCTGGCGGTAGGCGGCCTCGACCTGCTGGCAGTCCGGGTACGGCGTTTCCTCGCTGAAGGCGCGCGCGTCCACGATCCGCCGCTCGCGGTCGATCGTCAGGCGCACCCGCATCTGGTGGATCGGCTCGCCGGCCGGCACGACCCGGTTGACCAGCTTCAGCGGCTCGGGCTTGGTGTCGATCAGCGTGCCTTCCAGGTCGATCAGGCCGTCGTCGCGCTCGAAGCCCTCGCAGTGGATTCGGCGCAGGTGCAGCGGGCGCCGGCCGGGCCGGCCCTCCTCCATCCGGCTCATGCGCCCTCCGCCAGGTGCACCACGCCGGCGTCGCGCAGGGCCTGGATGTCGGCGGCGCTGAAGCCGCATTGCGCCAGCAGCTGCGCCGTGTCGCGGCCTGGCACCGGCGCCTTCGGCGGCAGCGCCGTCGGCGTGCGATCGAAGCGCGGCGCCGGCGCCGGTTGCGTGACGCCTCCTTCGGTGACGAAGGTGCCGCGCGCCGCGTTGTGCGGATGCGCCGGCGCTTCCTCCATCGACAGCACCGGCGCGAAGCAGGCGTCCGTGCCTTCCAGCAGCCGGCACCATTCGTCGCGGCTGCGGCTGCGGAACACCTCGGCCAGCTTGGCGCGCAGCGCGGGCCACTCGCCGGCTTCCCACTGGCGCTGGAAGTGCGGATCGGCGATGCCGCAGAGCTCCAGCAGCTGGCGATAGAACTGGGGCTCGATCGCGCCGACCGACACGAAGCGCCCGTCGGCACAGGCGTAGGTCCCGTAGAAGTGGGCCGCGCCGTCCAGGAAGTTGCTCTCGCGCCGGTCCTGCCAGAAGCCCTTGGCCATCAGGCCGTATTGGGCGGCCATCAGCAGCGCCGCGCCGTCGGTCATGGCGGTGTCCACGACCTGGCCCTGGCCGGAGCGCTGCGCCTCGGCCCAGGCGGCCAGCACGCCCACCACCATCAGCATGCCGCCGCCGCCGTAGTCGCCGACCAGGTTGAGCGGCGGCGCCGGCGAGCGATCGGCAGGGCCCATCGCATGCAGCGCGCCGGACAGCGAGATGTAGTTGATGTCATGGCCGGCGGTGTGCGCCAGCGGGCCGTGCTGGCCCCAGCCCGTCATGCGGCCATAGACCAGGCGCGGGTTGCGCGCCTGGCATGGTTGCGGACCCAGGCCGAGCTTCTCGGCCACGCCCGGGCGGAAGCCCTCGACCAGGATGTCGGCCCGCTCGACCAGCCGCAGGACGGCCTCGACGCCGCGCGGGTCCTTCAGGTTCACGGACACCGAGCGCCGGCCGCGATCGACGATGCTGTCGTTGCGCATCAGGTCTTCCAGGCCGCCGCGCGAGGGCGGGCCGGGCAGGCGGTCGATGCGGATCACGGTGGCGCCCAGGTCGGCCAGCATCATGCAGGCGAAGGGACCGGGGCCGATGCCGGCGAGTTCGATGACGGTGAGGTGGGACAGCGGTCCTGGCATGGGTACTTTCGATGAGGGCGGCGGCGGGCGCGGGCGGGCGCGCTCACATGCGCTTGGCCACTTCCTCCAGCATCACCTCGGTGGCGCCGCCGCCGATGGTGAGGATGCGGGCATCGCGCGCCATTCGCTCGACCGGCGTGCCGATGATGAAGCCGGTGCCGCCGTGCAGCTGCAGGCAGGTGTGCACCACCTCCTGCAGGGTCTCGGCGGCGAAGGCCTTGAGCATGGAGACCTCGCGCACGGTGTCCTTGCCCTCGTCGATCATCTGGGCGCACTGGTAGGTCAGCGCGCGCACCGCGGCCGCCTTTGACGCCATCCAGGCGATCTTGTTGCGCACCACCTGCTGGTCCCACAGCGTCTTGCCGAAGGCCTGGCGCTGGCGCACGTAGTCCACCGTGAGCTCGATCGCGCGGGCGCAAGTGCCCGACGAGAGCGCGCCCACCACCAGGCGCTCGTTCTGGAAGGTGCTGACGATGTAGTAGAAGCCCTTGCCCTCCTCGCCCAGCAGCGCGTCGGCCGGCAGCCGCAGGTCGTCGAAGAACAGCTCCGCCGTGTCCGACGAACGCCAGCCGTGCTTCTCGAACTTGCGGGTGATCTTCAGGCCGGGGTTGTCCTTGTCGACGATGAACAGCGAGATGCCGCGGCTGCCCTTGGCTTCGGGATCGGTGCGCGCGGCCACGATGTAGATGTCGCCGTAGATGCCGTTGGTGATGAAGGTCTTGGAGCCGTTGATCACCCAGCTGCCGTCGGCGGCCCGCACGGCGCGCGTGCGCAGCCCGGCGACGTCCGACCCGGCGCCCGGCTCGGTCACGCAGACCGCCCCCACCTTCTCGCCGGCACAGGCGGCCGGCAGGTACTTCTGCTTCTGCTCGTGCGTGCCGCGGTGGGCGATGTGGCTGATCGACATGTCGCTGTGCACGGTCAGGGCGGAGGCGACGCCGCCGTAGCCGGAGCGGGCCAGTTCCTCGCCGAGCACGACCGAAGCCAGCGACCCCATGCCGCCGCCGCCGTACTCCACCGGATGCCGCATGCCGAGGAACCCGAGGCCGCCCAGCTCGCGGAACAGCTCGCGCGGGATCTCGCCCGATTCTTCCCAGGCGTCGGCGTGGGGCACGATGCGCTCCCGCACGAAGCGGCGCACCTGCTCGCGCACCATGCGCAGGTCCTCGTCGAGGAAGTCGGGTTCCAGGAATTCGAATTCAGTCATGTCGATGGGAGTTGATGCGGCGCAATCGGCCGTCCGGTATCGCCATTTATAGTCCGGCGTGTCGGTTTATTTTATGGGCGGGCGGCGGGCTGGCGCAAGATGGGTGCTTGTTACACTTCCGCCGCCCTGCAGGAGGAGTGCATGCCACGCGTACGTTCGGACGACTACGAAGCGAAGAGCCAGGCGATCATGGATTGCGCGGCGGCACTGTTCGCCAAGGAGGGCTACCCCACGGCCAAGATGCAGGACGTGGCCAAGGCCTGCGGCGCGACCAAGTCGATGCTGTACCACTACTTCCCGACCAAGGACGACCTGCTGTTCGCGATGCTGCAGGAGCACCTGCAGCGGGTGATCCAGGGGGTGGACGAGGCGATCGGGGCCGGCGGCACGCCGCGCGAGCGGCTGCAGCTGCTGGTGGAGGCCTACACCCAGAAATCCACCCAGTCCCGGCGCCGCCACGTGGTGGCGATGAACGACGTGAAGTTCCTGCCCAAGGCCATGCAGGCGCCGCTGATCGAGCTGCAGCGGCAGCTGACCGACCGGGTGGCCCAGCTGCTGCGCGAGCTCAACCCCGCGCTGCCCGACGAGGTCTACAAGCCCTACACCATGATGCTGGTCGGGATGCTGAACTGGGCCGACTTCTGGTACCGGCCCTCCGGCGCCGTCAAGCCCCAGGAACTGTGCGACCGGATGTCGCGCCTGTTCCTGAAGGGCTTCCTGGCCGAGAAGGGCTGAAGCGGGCGGGGCGGGCCCCGCCCGACCCGTCACTTCACCAGCTTGTAGCTGACCGACGCGGGGTCCGCCTTCATCAGGAACAGCTTGGGCGCGGCCAGGTGGTCGTTCGCGCTGAAGCTCACCGGCGTCATCGCGCCGGTCTCGAGGTTCTTCAGCTTTTCCAGCTCGGCGATCGTGCAGGCCGCGGTGAGCGCCTTGCCGCACTTGTCCATGGCCGCGAACAGCGCCCGCGCCGCCGAGTAGCCGGTGAACGTGTAGCGGTTCACCTTGCCGCGCTCCTCGGGCGACAGGTGCTTGTCCAGCTTGGCCATGAAGTCCTTGGCCTCGGGCGAGGTCTCCAGGTACACGTAGTCCACCGTGTAGACGTTCTCGCCGGCCGTACCCATCATCTTGGCGCTGGCAGGCACGCGCGACACATAGGTCACGCCCACCGGGATCTTGTGGCCGATGCGCTCCAGCTCCTTGACCATGGTGACGTTCTCGCCGAGCACGCCGCCCGCCATCAGCGCCTCGGCGCCGGACTGCTTGACCTTCAGGATCTCGGACGAGAAATCCGACTGGCCTTTCTTGAAGACCTGGCTGGAGACGACCTGCAGCTTCTTTTCCTTGGCGGCGCGCTCGAAGCCGTCGCGCACGTTCTGGCCGTAGTCGTCGTCCTGCGAGATCACCGCCCACTTCTTGCCGGGGTAGCGGTCGGCCATCTGGACGATCATCTCGTAGACGGCTTCGCGCATGTCGTAGCCGACCGCGAACACGTTCTTGATGGTCGGCTTGTACAGGCCCTCGTAGGTGGTGATCGGCGCCATCGCCGGCAGGCCGGACTGCCTGATCAGCTGCATCGCGGCCTGCGCCTGCGCGGTGCCGGAGATCGAGGTGAAGGCGAAGATCTTGTCGCTGTTGACCAGCTTGCGCACGCCCTGGATGGTGCGCGAGGGCACGTAGCCGTCGTCCTCGGAGATCAGGCGCAGCTTGCGGCCGTTGATGCCGCCGGCGGCATTGGCCTCGGCCACCGCCGCCTTCACGCCGACGTTGTGGGCCACGCCCAGCAGGGCGGGCGGGCCGGTCAGCGGCAGGATGTCGCCGATCACGATCTCGGTGTCGGTCACGCCCTGCTGCGCGGCAGCCGGCAGGGATGCGCCCAGGGCCAGCAGGCCGAGGGCGACAGCGGTGAGTCTGAGGTTCATGCAATGTCTCCTTTGGAGGAAATGGCCAAAGCCAACGTTGGAAAAACGGACGGGTTCAGTAACGCAGCGGCCAGAACACCCAGGCGTGCCGGACGTCGTGCCAGATGCCGCGCAGGCCGCGCGGGTCGAAGCGCAGGAAGGCGATGATCGCCACCCCGTACAGGATGGTCTTGACCTCGTGGGCGGCGGTCGTCAGGGTGTCGGCCCAGCGTCCGCCCACCATCGACATCAGGGTGGCGAACAGCTCGGGCATGGTGACGATGAACACGGTGCCGAATACCGCGCCCAGCACCGAGCCGATGCCGCCGACGATGATGATGGCGAGCGCCTCGATGCTCAGCAGGAAGGGGTAGCCTTCCACCGAGACGATGCTCATGTAGATGCCCATCAGCGCACCGGCGACGCCGGTCAGGGCGGCGCTGACCAGGAAGGCGAGCAGCTTGTAGCGCACCAGGCTGATGCCCATGGTGCGCGCCGCGATGTCGTTGTCGCGGATGGCGATCAGGGCGCGGCCGATGTAGGTGCGGCGCAGGTTGAGCGCCACCAGCACCGCCAGCACGCACATGGCCAGGCAGAACCAGTAGAAGGCGCGGTCGCTCGACAGGTCCATGCCGAACATCACCGGCCGCTCCACCATGATGCCGCTGCCGGCGCCGGTGAACTGGCCGCCGCCCAGGATGCCGGCGCTCACGATGTGCGCGAAGGCCAGCGTGGTGATCGCCAGGTACAGGCCGTGCAGCCGCAGCGAGGGAATGCCGACGACCAGCCCGAACAGGGCCGGCACCACCGCCGACATCAGCAGCGCCAGCTCGGGCGGCAGGCCGAACCGGGTGACCCCGATCGCATAGGCATAGCCGCCCAGCATCAGGAAGCCCACGTGCCCGAGCGAGATGAGCCCGGTAAAGCCGGTGAGCACCATCAGCCCCAGCGCCCCCACCAGCGTGAACAGGATGATGGTGACGTGCGACAGCAGGTAGCTGCTGAGCACCAGTGGCGCCACCACCAGGGCGGCCAGCAGTGCCGCCGTCCAGCCCTTGACGGCCGGCGAGTCGGTCAGGCCGACCAGTTCGCCATAGCCTTGCTTGAAATACCCGCTTCGCATCAGACCCTCTCGATCCGTTTTTCACCGAACAGCCCGAAGGGCCGGACCATCAGCACCACCAGGATCAGCACGAACCCGGCGATCTCCTTGAGCGTGCTGGGCAGGTAGCCGCCGACGAGGTTCTCCAGCACGCCGATGATCAGGCCGCTGGCCGCCGAGCCGAGCACTGAGTCGAAGCCGCCCAGCACGGTGGCCGGGAAGGCCTTCAGCCCGATCTCGAAGATGGTGGGCGCCAGCCCGTAGATGACGGCGAAGAAGGCGCCCGCCAGACCGGCCAGGCCGGAGGCTGCCGCCCAAGCCACCGCCTGCACGCGCGCCGTGGAGATCCCCATCAGCCGGGCCGTCTTCTCGTCCGCCGCGACGGCCCGCATGGCCACGCCGAAGCGGCTGTGCTGCAGGAAGAACCAGAAACCGGCGATCGCGAGCAGCAGCACGGCGATCACCGTCAACTGGCTGGCCCGCACGCCGATGCCGCCGATCTGCAGGATGGTGTCGGCGCCGCCGATGGCGAACTTGTGCGGCGCCGCGCCCCAGATCATGGTCACCAGCGAGCGCAGCACGACGGCCAGGCCGACGGTGACCAGCACCACCGACAGCACCGGCTCGCCCAGCATCGGGCGCATGATCAGGCGCTCGCAGACCAGGCCCAGGATGGCGCCGGCGACCACCGCCACCAGCACCGTGGTCACCGCATCGGTGCCCAGCGTCGTGGCGATGGTCCAGGAGGTGTAGGCGGTCAGCATCCCCATCTCGCCCTGGGCGAAGTTGACGATGCCGGTGGCCTTGTAGATCACGGCGAAGCTCATGGCCACCAGGCCGTAGATGGCGCCGATGGCCAGCCCGGAGGCGACCAGTTCGATGAAGTAGCTCATGACGCGTTGCCGTAGATCAGTTCGAGCTCGCGCGCGAACTTCTTGTTGATGAGGCCGCGGCGCACCTTCTGCGTCGCCGTCAGCTCGCCGTCGTCGTGGTCCAGTTCCTTCTCGAGCAGGACGAACTTGCGCACGTTCTCGACCCGGGCGAAGCGCGAGTTCACTTCGTCGACCGCCTGCTGGATCAGCTGCCTGACCTCGTCCATCTGCGTCAGCGACTTGAAGGTCGTGTAGGGCAGGTTGCGGTCGGCGGCCCAGCGGCCGACCGTGTCGAAGTCGATCTGGATCAGCCCGCCCAGGAACTTCTTGCCCTCGCCCACCACGATCGCCTCGCGGATGTAGGGGCTGTCCTTGAGCGCGTTCTCGATCTCCGACGGCGCGATGTTCTTGCCGCCGGCGGTGATGATGATGGCCTTCTTGCGGTCGACCACCGCGATCTCGTCGCCGCCGCGCACTTCCACGATGTCGCCGGTGGCCAGCCAGCCGTCGGCGGCCAGGATGTCGGCGGTGCCCTTGTCGTCGAACAGGTAGCCGCGGAACACGCCGGGCGAGCGCACGAAGATCTCGCCGTCCTCGCCCAGCCGCCATTCGGTACCCGGCATCGCCGGGCCGCAGCTGCCGGCGATGAACGGGCGCCCCGGCACCTGCACGAAGCCGAGCCCGCCCGCTTCGGTCAGGCCGTAGCCCTGGCCGACCGGCACGCCGATGATGTCGAAGAACTTCAGCGTCTCGGGTGACACCGAGGCGCCGCCGCACATGCGCGTGTGGGTGCGGTTCAGCCCCATGTGGCGCTGCATGTTGCGGAATAGCAGCAGCCACCAGAAGGCGAACTCGACCCGGTCCTGCCAGCGCACCAGCCGCCCGTGCTCGGCGCGGCGGTCCGACAGCACGCGGCCGCGCTTCATGCCGGCGCGGTAGATCGCGCGCTGCACGCGGCCGCTGTCCTTCATGCGGAACTCGAAGCCCTGCTGCAGCTTCTCCCAGATCCGCGGCACGCCCAGGAAGAAGGTGGGCGCGATCTCCCGGATGTTGGTGGCCACCGTGTCGATCGACTCGGCGAAGTTGACGATGCCGCCGGTCAGCAGGTGCAGCACCGTCGAATAGCCGCGCTCGGCCACGTGGCACAGCGGCAGGTAGCACACCGACTCGAAGCGCCGGCCGACCATGCCGCGGCTGACGGCATAGGCGTACGCGCCGTAGACGAAGTTGCGGTGCGTCAGCATCGCGCCCTTCGGCGGCCCCGTGGTGCCGGAGGTGTAGACGAGGATGTTGGTGTCGTCCGGCACCAGGCTGTCGATGCTGTCGTCGAGCCGGCGCACGGCCTGCGGATCCTCGGCCGCCAGCCGGTCGCCCAGCTCCAGCAGGTGCTCGAAGGCATGGGGGCGCCCCGGCTCGTAGCGGCGCAAGCCCTTCATGTCCACGCAGAAGATGTGTTCCAGGTGCGGCAAGCCATTCCCGTTGGCCATGGCGTCGAGCACCTTGTCGGTCTGCTCCTGGTCGCCGGTGATCGCGACCTTGGCCTGGCAGTGGCCGGCGATGTACTGGACCTCGGGCCAGGGGTTGGTCGGGTAGATGCCGACCACCTGCACGCCGATCATCTGCGCGCCCAGGTCGGCGTAGAACCACTCGGGCACGTCCTCCGAGGCGATGATCAGGCGGTCGCCGCGCTGCAGGCCCAGGCTCATGAGCCCGAGCGCCGCGCGCCGGGCCGACTGGTAGTAGTCGTTCCAGCTGCGGCCGCGCCAGACGCCCTGCACCTTCTCGCGCAGCGCCACCTGGCCGCCGCGCTCCTGGGCGCGCAGGCGCAGCAGCCCGGGCAGCGTGGCGTCGCCGATGATCAGGCGATCGTGGTCAAGCATGGCCGCCCTCCTCGCCCAGGTAGGCCGCCAGCACGGCCGGGTTGGCCGCCACTTCGGCGGGCGTGCCCTCGGCGATCAGGCAGCCGAAGTCCAGCACATAGACACGGTCCGACAGGTCCATCACCACTTGCATGTCGTGTTCGATCATCAGCACCGCGATCCCGAACTCGTCGCGGATGTCCAGGGTGAAGCGGGCGATGTCCTCCTTCTCCTCGCGGTTCATGCCCGCGACGATCTCGTCGAGCAGCAGCAGGCTGGGCTCGCAGGCCAGCGCCCGCCCCAGCTCCACCCGCTTTTGCTGGCCGTAGGCCAGCTGGCTGACCGGCTTGTCGCGCAGCTCCTCGATCTCGAGGAACTCGATGATCTGCTCGACCTTCTCGCGCGCGGCGATCTCCTCGCGCCGCGGGCGGCCCCAGAACGCGAGCGACTCCAGCACCGAATACCGGAAGTGGATGTGCCGGCCCACCAGCAGGTTCTCCACCACCGTGCCATGGCGGAACAGCGCCAGGTTCTGGAAGGTGCGGCCGATGCCCAGGCGGGCGAACTGCGAGGACTTCAGCCGCGCGGTGTCCTGGCCCTGGAACAGGATCTGGCCTTCGGACGGCGGCAGCACGCCGCTCACCAGGTTGAAGGTGGTGGTCTTGCCGGCGCCGTTGGGTCCGATCAGGCTGACGATCTCGCCCGGCATGACCTTCAGGCTCACGTCATTGACGGCCTTGACGCCGCCGAAGCGCTTGGAGATGCGGCGCGCCTCCAGCACGGGCACCGGCTGGCCGGCGGCACTGGCGGCGGGGTGGCTGGCGGCGCCGGGCGCCGGGTGCTGCTGCGGCGAAGCCGCCGCCCGCTGGGCGTCGAGCACGGGAGGGGTGGTCGCCAGGCTCATGACAGCCACCTCTTGCGGCGCTTGTAATGCTTCACGTCTTTCATGTTGGTGCGCCCCTGCTGGGAGCTCAGGCCCAGATAGAACTCGCGCACGTCGGCGTTGCGGCGCAGCTGCTCGCTGGTGCCGTCCAGCACCACGCGGCCGTTCTCCATGATGTAGGCGTAGTCGGCAATGGCCAGCGCGCGGCTGGCGTTCTGTTCGACCAGCAGGATGGTCAGCCCGGTGGTGTCGCGCAGCTTCTGGATGGTGCGGAAGATCTCGGTGACGATCAGCGGCGCCAGCCCCAGCGAAGGTTCGTCCAGTGCCAGGATCTTCGGCTGGCTCATGAGCGCGCGGCCGATGGCCACCATCTGCTGCTCGCCGCCCGACAGGTAGCCGGCGGTGGTCTGGCGCAGGTCCTTCAGCCGCGGGAACAGCGCGAACACCTGTTCGCGCGCCCGCGCCAGGCTGGCGGCGTCGCGCAGGTGGGCACCGGTGATCAGGTTCTCTTCCACCGTCAGCGTCTGGAACAGACGCCGGCCCTCGGGCACCTGGACCATGCCCTCGCGCACGATCGCCGGCGCGGGCGCCTTCTCCACGGCACGGCCGTTGAGCAGGATCGTGCCCTTCTCGATCTCGCCGTCCTCGGCATCGAGGACGCCGGAAACGGCCTTGAGCACGGTGGACTTGCCGGCGCCGTTGGAGCCGAGCAGCGCCACGATCTGCCCGGGCCGCACCTCGAGCGAGACGTCGCGTACGGCCTCGATGGCACCACCGTACACGACCTGGATGTTGTGGATCGCCAGCGCCGGGGGCGGCGCGGCGCTTGCCGTTGTCGTTGAAGTCATGGGTTCTGGGAGCGCTGCGCGGCCCGGGCGTTGCAGCCGGCTGGCAGCCATTTTTAGTCCGTCGCGTCGGTCTTTGATTAATGTCAAATTATGGAGTTGCGACAACCGGCACTTCTCGGGGATTTCCCGTAACAGCCGCGTCGTCAGCCTGCGTCAGCAACTCCTTGAGCGGCACCGACTCGTCGCCCAGCCGCCCGACATCCGCCCGGCAGGGTTGCGCCAGCAGGCGCTTGGCCAGCATGAAGTCCGCCGGGCGGTTGACGGCATCGATCGCCAGCAGCCGCTCGCCGGCAAGGTAGAACGCGCTGAACGAGCGCGCGGCCGGATCACCGCGCAGCACGCAGCGGTCGTGCCCTTGCGAAAGCCCGGCCATCTGCAGCTTGAGCTCGTACTGGTCGGACCAGAACCAGGGCACGGCGCGGTTCGGCTTGGGCTTGCCACCCAGCCAGGAGGCAGCGGCGCGCGCCTGCTCCAGGGCGTTGGGCACCGACTCGATCCGCAGCTGCCGGGCGTAGATGGCGCTGAACTGCAGCGTGCAGTCGCCCGCTGCGAGGATGGCCGGGTCCCGGGTGCGCGACAGCTCGTCGACCGGAATGCCCTCGGCCTCCGCCAATCCTGCGGCGCGGGCGGCTTCGACGTTGACCAGCATGCCGAGGCCGGCCACCACCAGGTCGGACGGAATGCGCTCACCGTCGCTGCAGCGCAGGGCCTGGATCCGGCCGCCCTCGACCTCGACGCTTTCCAGCTGGACGCCGGTGCGCAGGTCGACCCCCTCGCTGCGGTGCACGTCCTGGTAGAAGCGCGACACCTGCTCGCCGGCCACCCGGGCCAGCACGCGCGGCTGCGCCTCCAGCAGCGTGACGCGGGCGCCGAGGCGGCGCGCCGAGGCCGCAACCTCCAGCCCCACGTAGCCGCCGCCGATCACCACCAGGCGCACGCCCGGGACCAGCTGGGCGCGGATGGCTTCGGCATCGGCCATGGTGCGCAGGTAATGCAGGTTGGCGCACGGCTGGTCCGGTTCCAGCCCCGGACAGGCCAGCGGGCGCGGGCGTCCGCCCGTGCACAGCGCGAGCTGGTCGTAGTCGAGCCGGCTGCCATCGTCCAGCTCGATGCGGCGCCCGGCGCGGTCGATCGCCTCCATCCGGACGCCGGTGCGCAAGCTCACCCTTGCACTCTCGTAGGCCGTCCGCGGCCGCAGCAGCAGGCCCTCGGCGTCGACCTTGCCGGCCAGCCAGGCCTTGGACAGCGGCGGCCGCTGGTACGGAAGCGCGTCCTCGGCGCCCAGCAGCGTGATGCCGCCGGCCCAGCCGGCCTGCCGCGCGGCCACGGCCAGCTCGCTGCCCGCATGGCCCGCGCCCACGATCACCAGTTGCTTGCCTTCAGTCTCCATGCTTACCCTGATGGGCGGACCATCCACCCGTTATATAGTCCGACAGGTCGGACTAACTATAAGGCCGATTGCGCAGTGGCGCAACACGGACGAAGGGCAGGAACAAGAAGGAGTGACATGACACGCGTAAGGGCCGACGACTACGAGGCCAAGAAGAAGGCCATCCTCGACAAGGCCGCGGCGCTGATCGCGCGCAAGGGCTTCGACCAGGCGACCATGCTGGACGTCGCCAACGCCTGCGGCGCCTCCAAGTCGCACATCTACCACTACTTCCCGAGCAAGGAAGACCTGCTGTACGCCATCGTGCACGACCACATCACGCGGCAGGCCGCCGAGCTGGTGCGGATCGTGCAGACCCCGCAGCCCGCCGAGGATCGCTTCAACCAGTTCATCGAGAGCTTCGTGCGCGGCGCCGCGCGCGAGCGCGACGAGCACATCATCCTGATGAACGACCTGAAGTACCTGCAGCGCGCCCAGCTGCGCGAGATCCGGGCGCTCGAAGTGCGCATGACCGAGTTGCTGGAGGGCCTGCTGTCCGAGCTGAACCCCGAGCTCATGCAGGCCCAGCGGGTGCGCAAGCCCTACGCCCTGCTGCTGTACGGGATGATGATCTGGACCTTCAGCTGGTACCGCCGCACGGGCGACATCGGCCCGCAGGAGCTGGCCGAGCGCATCGCCCACCTGTTCGTGCACGGGTTCAAGGCGCCGCCGCTGCAGCTGGCAGCCGGGACACCGGCGAAAGCGGTCCGCTCGCGGACCTAGGGGCCTTCGCGCCGATCGTCGGGACCGCCGCCGGTGCGGCGGCAGCCCCGCCGCTTCAGTTCACCGACCGCTTTTTGCCCTTCCAGTAGGGGTCGCGCAGCACGTTCTTCAGGACCTTGCCGGCGCCCGACAGCGGCAGCGCGTCCACGAACGCGACCTGGCGCGGGCACTTGTAGTTGGCGATCAGCTTGTGGCAGTGGGCGATGATCTCCTCGGCCGTCGCGGTCTTGCCGTCCTTCAGAGCCACCACCGCCAGCACCGCCTCGCCCCACTTCTCGTCCGGCACGCCGATCACGGCGCACTCGCGCACCGACGGGTGCGCATGGACCGCGTTCTCGACTTCCTTGGAGTAGATGTTCTCGCCGCCGCTGATGATCATGTCCTTGACGCGGTCGACGATGTAGATGAAGCCGTCCTCGTCCATCCAGGCGCCGTCGCCGGTGTGCATCCAGCCGTTGCGGATGGCCGCCGCCGTGGCCTCGGGCTTCTTCCAGTAGCCCAGCATCACCTGGGCACCGCGCACCGCGATCTCGCCCGGGGTGCCGCGCGGCACTTCCCGGCCTTCCTCATCCACGATGCGCACGTCCACGCCGTACGAGGCGCGACCGGCCGCCTGCCGCTTGGCCTTGCCGTGCTCGCCGTCGAAGTGGTAGCGCCAGGGCAGGCTGACCGTCAGCGCCGCCGTCTCGGTCATGCCGTAGCCCTGGATGAACTCCCACGTCGGCAGCTTCTCGATGGCAGCGGCCAGCACCGCATCGGGCATCGGCGAGGCGCCGTACTCGCAGTAGCGCACGCTGGTCAGGTCGTACTTGTCGAAGTCCGGATGGTTCAACATCATGTTGATCATCGTCGGCACGAACAGCACGTAGTTGATCCGGTGCTTCTGGATCGCCTCGAACGCCAGCACGGCATCGAACTTGGGCAGGCACACGTGGGTGCCGCCGGCCAGCGTCAGGGCGAAGGCCGGGGACGAACCGGCCAGGTGGAACAGCCCGGCCGAATGTAGGTACACCGTCTGGTCCGAGAAGTGCAGCGTCGCGATCCAGTTGATCGAGGCGGTGATGAAGTTGGTGTGCGACAGCATCACGCCCTTCGGGTCGCCCGTGGTGCCCCCCGTGTAGCAGATGCCGCACAGCTCGTCGTTGCGGCCGCATTCGTCGGGCATCGGCTTGCTGCCAGCGATCAGCGCCTCGTAGGCGTGCATGCCCGGCGGCGTCGGCGCGTCGCCCATGTGGACGACGTGCGCCATCGGGTGGCCGGCCAGCAGTTCCGCGCCCTGCGGCGCGAACGCGTCGTCCAGCAGCAGGCCCGAGCACTCGGCATCGCGCAGGCTGTAGAGGTTCTCGGGCACCGCCCAGCGGGTGTTCAGCGGCACCAGCACCAGGTTGGCCCAGGCGGCGGCGAAGAACAGCTCGATGTAGTTGTCGCTGTTGAAAGCCAGCACGGCCAGCCGGTCGCCGGGCTTGAGCCCCAGCCCGCGCAGGCCGGCGGCCAGGCGCGGCACCCGCTCGCCGACTTCCTTCCAGCTGCGCTTGCGGTCCTTGTAGATCGTGGCGGTGGACGTGGCGCGGGTCTGCACCGCCCGCGTGAGTGCCTGTGTCAGTTGCATGTCGTCCTCGTTGTGGCCGGGCTCACAGGGCCGCGTGCTTCTGCGGACCCGGGTACCTGGGGTAGCCCGCCGCCACGCCGTACTCGCTGATGCCGATGCCGCTTTCGCCATCGATCTGCACCCGCAGCACGTGGTCGCCCAGCGTGCGGGCGCGCTCGCGCGTGACCGGGTCGTCCAGGTCCCAGGCGTCGAACGCCTCGGCATAGGCGCCGCGGTCGTCGCCATGGTTCCAGCCGTCCCAGCCGCCGTAGAGCCCGCCCTTGAGGTAGTAGCGCGCCGGCAGTGCCTCCAGCCGGACCAGCCGCGGCGAACCTTCTTCGAACGACAGCTGGAACTCCGCCGACGCGATGGTCTGCCCCAGCGGATCGTCGGCCCAGGTGATCTCGTGCTCGAAGCCGGTGATCTCGCGCTTGTGCACGCTGCCGTCCGGCCGGCGCTGGAACTCGGCACCCGACAGGTAGTACGGCTTGCCGGGCTCGCGCTCCTTCATGAAGACCGACACGCCAAGGTTCTGGGTCTGCAGCATCGACCAGGTCCAGAAGAAGTTGCGGTGCGTCTGCATCGGCGGCCTGGCCCAGTCGGTGCGCATCTCGGAGCGGATGCCCCAGGAGCGGTCGCGCTGGCCCCACCAGGTCGACGGCTCGAGCGTGTGGCGCTCGCCGGCGACTTCGATCCAGCCGTGCCAGCGCCCGAACTGCGCGACCCGTGCCAGGTCCTCTTCCAGTTCGCCGTTGCGCTCGCGCCGGCTCTGCTTTTCCTGCGCGGCCGGGAAGCACGCCTCGAACGTGAGGTCGAAGGCGATGCCGGATCCGTTGTCCTGCAGCACCAGGCGGTGGGTCGCATGGCCCTTGACCACCTCCAGCCGCAACGGGCCGACCGTGGTCTCCAGCGGGTTGCCGGCCAGGCGGCGCGAGGCGCGGAAGTTGTGCTGCGTGCGGCCGATGGTGACGCCGGCGAACGCGTCCATCACGCCCCGGTTGGGGTAGTAGCCGAAGCCGACGTCGATCAGGAACGCACGGCCGTCCAGCGGATGGGCGGTGTACCAGTAGCGCTCGGTGAAGCGCGGGTCGCCGTTGCCGGCGACGGCGAAGGTGCCCGGCGTCTGGTGGCCGAGCAGGTCGTCTTGGGGAGTCAGCATGTCGATCCTCAGGGTTCGGTGGCGGCAGCCGTCATGGCGCCGAAATCGGTGAGCGGGATGCGCTTGCGCTGCACCAGCAGCTGCTCGCGCAGCGCCTGGCGCAGGATGGCGTCCAGCTCGGCAAAGCCCGCGGGCGCGAGCGAATCCCGGGCGCGGTCCAGCCAGTCCACCAGGGCGCGTATCTCGCTCTCGGCGGCTGGCAGGCCCGCCACCCCGTCATCCGCCGCCGGGGGCGGCAGCTCGGGGGCGGGCCCCGCGCCGGCCACGTGCGCGCGGAAGCGCTCGATGCCGGTGCGCAGCGCCTGCGCCTGCTCCTGCTCGGCCTGCGGTGACCAGACGGTCATGCCGGCCAGCTTGCCCAGGATGTCGTCGATCGCGGCCAGCTGGCCGCGCGCGTGGTCGCTGGCGACCTCGGGGGCGACGGCCTCGCGCAGGGTGCGGCGCATCGCCTCGATCAGTTGCGGCAGCTCGGTGCTCATGAGGCCTCCGCGATCAGTCGGTTGAGTTCGAGCAGCGTGGAGGCGACCTGGAACCCCATCGATGCCATGCGGATGTCGCGCGCGCGCCCGGTTTCGATGCGCTGGGCGGCACTCAGGAGCATGGAAGCGCTCTTGAACAGCCCCAGCACCTCGTAGTAGCGCAGCACCGCCGGGTCCGGCGTGAAGCCGGCTTGCTGCGCGTAGCGGCGGAAGAACTCGTCGCGCTCCACCAGGCCACCCACGCGGCCGGTGCCGCCCGAGAAGATGCGCAGCGCGGCCCAGGCCAGGTCTTCATGCGGGTCGCCGGGGTGGACCAGCTCCCAGTCCAGCACGGCCGTGATCCGCCCGTCCTGCTGCAGGAAGTTGCCGACCCGGTAGTCGCCGTGCACGATGGCAGCGCGCGGGGCGGCCGGCGCGTGGCGCAGCAGCCAGCGCATGGCGTACTGCATTTGCGGCGGCGCGCCGGCAGCGCCGGTGTCGAAGCCGGCATGGCGCCACCAGGCCAGGGCCTGGTCGCGTGCCACGCCGTGCGGGTCCACCGACCCCCACAGCTGGCCGAGTCCGGTGCGCTGCCAGTCGACGCCGTGCAGCGTCGCCAGGGCGTCGGTGAAGTCGCGCGCCAGGCTGGCGTTCTGCTCGGCGCCGCGCCGTTCGGCCGCGCCCTTCCAGGGCATGGGCGTGTCGCCTTCGACCCGGCCGGTCACCAGGAAGGGCGCGCCGATGATCGAGCCATCGTCGCTGAAGGCATGCACGCGCGGCACCGGCAGCGCCGGCAAGCCTTGCAGGGCTTCGAGGGCCCGGTACTCCGGTTCGGCCCGGTAGGGGGCGAGCAGACCCATCGGGTCGCCGATGCGCAGGATCAGGTCCTGCGGCTCGCCCTCGCCAGCCGGCGGGCTCGCGCGAAAGCCGATGGTGATCCACGAGAAGCCGGCGGGGAAGCGCCGCCAGCCATCCAGCCGCACGGGCCGTTGCCAGCGCTCGGCCAGGAAGCTGCCGAGCCGGGATTCCAGGGTGGCGGGTGAAAGGTCCAGGGTGCGATCAGTCATCCAGCGGGCGTTCTGAACAGCAGAGTGGGGAGCCAGAGGCTCAGGGCGGGAATGGCCGCGATCAGCAGCACGCGCGCGAGGTCGGCCACGATGAAGGGCAGCACGCCGCGCACGATGGCCGACATGCCGATGTCGGGCGTGACCGAGCGGATCACGAACAGGTTGACGCCGATCGGCGGGGTGATCAGGCCGATCTCCACCACCACCACGACCAGGATGCCGAACCACACCGGGTCGTAGCCCAGCGAGGTGACGATCGGGAAGAAGATCGGGACCGTCAGCAGGATCATCGACAGGCTCTCCAGCACGCAGCCGAGCAGGAGGTAGATCGCGACCATCACCATGATCACGCCGAACGGCGGCAGCCCGCTTTCCTTGACCAGCGCCAGCAGGCCCTCGTGCACGCCGGTGATGTTGACGAACTCGCCGAACAGCGCCGCCCCGAGGATGATGGCGAACATCATCGCCGAGGTGCGCGCGCTGTCCGCGAAGATCTCGCCGATTTGCCGCAGCGTCAGGTTGTGCCGCGTCAGCGCATACAGCAGCGCCGCGGCGGCGCCGATGCCGGACGCCTCCACCGAGGTGAACAGGCCGCCGTAGATGCCGCCCATGACGATGCCGAAGATGGCGGCCACGGGCCACAGCGAGATCAGCTGCGCCGGCACCAGCTTCTCGGCCGCGGCCGCCAGCGGCGCCTGCGCCGGGTCGCGCCAGACCATGAAGCGCACGGCCAGCATGTAGCCGACGATCGCCACCAGGCCGGGTACGATGCCCGCGGCGAACAGCTCGCCGATGTGGGTCTGCGTCGCCACGCCGTACACCACCAGGATCACCGACGGCGGGATCAGGATGCCGAGCGTGCCGCCGGCCGCGACCGCCGCGGCCGCCAGCCGGTCGCCGTAGCCCAGGCGCCGCATCTCGGGTATCGCGACCTTGCCCATGGTGGCCGCGGTGGCCACGCTGGAGCCGCAGATCGCGCCGAAGGCGCCGCAAGCCGCGACGGTGGCCATGGCGACGCCGCCGCGGCGGCGGCCGATGAGGGCCTGGGCGACCCGGAACAGGTCGCCGGAGACGCCGGCGCCCGCGACCAGGTTGCCCATCAGCACGAACAGCGGCAGCACGATCAGCGTGTAGGCCAGCGTGCTTTCGCGGGTGATGGCCGCCACCATGCTGATCGCGGGCGTCAGGCCATTGAGCGCCACCACGCCGCCGAAGCCGATCAGGCCGAGGGCGGTCGCGATGGGCACTTGCAGCAGGATCAGCCCGAAGGCGATCAGGAAGCCGAGAGACAGGGCCAGCATGTCAGCTCCCGTACAGGACGGCTGCGGAATCGCCGCCGGTGGTTTCGGCGCCGTCGCTGCGCAGCAGCCCGGCCGCATGCGCGACGAAGACCAGCGCGCTGAGCGCCGACAGCGCCGCCACCACCCACAGCACCCAGGCCGTGGGAATGCCGAGGATGGCGGAGGCGTCGCCGTAGCTGGCCGAGCGCAGTGCCTGGCGCCCGCAGGCCCAGGCGATGACGCCGAACAGCGCGGCGCTCACGGCGCCGGCGAGCACGCGCTGCGCCGCGCGGGTCGCGCGCGGCACCGGCACCAGGTCGACGACGATGTGCCCTTGTCCCCGCCCCTGCCGCAGCGCCAGCACCGGGTACAGGACGAAGACCATCGCGCCGAGCACCACCTCCAGCACTTCCGTGCCCCAGGGCAGCGGACTGTTGAACAAGTTGCGGGCGGCGACGTCGACAAACACGATGGCCATGAGGACCAGCAAGCTCACCGAGCCGGCCGCCGTCAGGGTGCGCTCCACCCTGTTCCGAGTGCCGCCCATCGATTACTTCCCGCCGTTGGCCGCGGCCACCTCGGCGCGCACCTGCGCCAGCAGCTTCTGCGGATCGGCGACGCCCTTCTTGCGGGCCTTCTCGATCCAGTCCTTCTCCACCGGCTGCAGCACCTTCTTCATCTCGGCCAGCGCCGGCTCCGGCAGCACCTCGACCGTCTTGCCGGCCTTGCGCAGGCCATCGAAGGCCGCCCGGTCACCCTTGGCGTAGGCCTGGCCGATCCTGGCGGCGAAGGCTTCGCCGCTGATGCGCATGATGGCGTCGCGGTCCTCGGCGCGCAGCGACTTCCACTTGTCCTCGTTGATGCCGAGCACGAGCACGGTGTTGTAGATGGCGCCCGGCACGATGGTGGCGTAGTTGACCTGATCGTTCAGCTTGAAGGCCGGGATGGACTCGGGCGGCATCAGCGTTCCGTCCAGGACACCCGAAGACAGCAGTTCGTAGGTTTCGCTCACCGGCTTGTTGACCGGCACGGCGCCCAGCAGGGTCAGGGCCTGGGTGGCGCTGGGTTGCGGGCTGCGGAACTTCAGGCCCTTGAAGTCGGCGATGCTGCGCAGCGGCCGCTTGGCGTTGAACAGCTGGCCGGGCGAGACCACGTAGACCGACAGCGGGTGGACGCCCTTGAACTCCCCGTAGCTGGCCAGGTGCTTGCGGTAGAAGCGGTCCGCGATCGGCGCCAGCACCTCGGGGTTGTCGCTGATGAAGGGCATCTGCAGCACTTCGAGGATGTCGAAGCGGTTGGGCGTGTAGCCCGGGATGAACACCACCAGGTCGGCCTGGCCGTCGCGCGCCACGTCGAACTGCGCGGGCAGCGTGCCCACCACCTTGGGCAGGGTGTCGATCTTCACGCGGCCTTGCGTGGCCTTCTCCACCTCGGCGATCCACGGCTCGATGACTTCCACGCGCATCGCCTGGCCGGCGGGCAGCCAGTTCGAGTACTTCAGCACGGTGGTCTGGGCGGTGGCCGGCGCGAAGGCGGCGAAGCCCCCGAGCAGCGCGAGTGCGCCGACGAGGCGGCGGGTACGGGACATCATTTGCGGGGTCTCCTGTTGCATGTGAAGGGGGTCGGGATGGCGTCGACACGCGGTCGCCATCCGCCATTTGATAATAGTCCGACGTGACGGTCTAACAAATCGGGAAAAGACCTGACCTGTTCGTCGGCCTTTCCGGATGGCGGGGCGCCTCAGTCCGCAGCGGTGCGGACCACGCCCTTGTCGTGCAAGCGCCCGAACTGCGCGGCGTCGACGCCCAGCAGCTCGGCCAGCACCTGCTCGGTGTGCTCGCCCAGCCGCGGCGCCGGCTGGGCCGGCAGGCGTTGCAGCCCGCCGAAATCCAGCGGAATGCCGGGCGCCAGCAGCGGCCCGACGCCGGGCTGCTCGATCGCGCTGAACATCGGGTTGGCCGTGGAGCACTCCGGGTCGTCGCGCACCAGTTGCGCGATGCCCTGGTAGCGGCTCCAGCAGACGCCGTCGCGGTCGAAGGCTTCGGCCACTTCCGCCAGCGGCCGGGCGGCGATCCAGGCGCCGACCCGTTGCGCGATCTCCGCGCGCGCGCGGAAGCGGTCACCCTCCCGCGCCAGGTCCAGGCCCAGCTTCGCGCCAAGTGCATCCATCGCCGACTGCAGCTGCGTGGCTTCGCAGATTGCCCGCCACTGCCGCGGCGTCAGTCCCACCACCATCACGCGCTGGCCGTCGGCGGTGAGGAAGTCGCGCCCGAACGCGCCGAACAGCTCGTTGCCGTGCCGCTCGCGCGGGCGGCCGAGCTGCGCCTCGGCGATGAAGCCGAGGTGCCCCATGACGGCCAGCCCCACGTCCTCCAGCGCCAGCTTGACGTGCTGGCCCTGCCCGGTGCGGCGCCGGTGGCGCTCGGCGGCCAGCAGGCCCACCGCGACCATCTGGCCGGTGATCACGTCCCAGGCCGGCAGCACGTGGTTGACCGCGCCTTCGCCGTCGACCGGACCGGTCATGTACGGCAGTCCCAGGCGCGGATTGACGGTGTAGTCGACCGCGGAGCCGCCGTGCCGGTCGCCCTGCAGCGTGAGCTGGATCAGGTCCGGCCGCCGTGCCTTGAGCTTGTCGTGATCGAGCCAGCCGCGCGGCGGAAAATTGGTCAGGAACAGACCGGCGTCGTCGCCCGGCGCGCAGGCGATGGCCATGGCCAGCTCGCGCCCCTCGGGCGAAGCCAGGTCCAGCGCCACCGAGCGCTTGGACTTGTTGAGGCCGCACCAGAACAGGCTGGTGTTGTCGTCGGTCACCGGCCAGCGCCGGTAGTCGAGGCCGCCGCCCAGCGCGTCGATGCGGATCACGTCCGCGCCCATCTGCGCCAGCGTCATGCCGCCCAGCGGCGCCGCGACGAACGCCGCCGCCTCCACCACCCGCAGGCCGGCCAGGATGCCTTGCACCGCCATCGTTCAGCTCCCGCTCGGCGCCAGGCCGACAGCGCGTTCCATCAGGCTGCGCGCCACCACCTTCAGCGCCAGCGTTTCCTCGGCGCCCTCGAAGATCGACAGCACGCGCGCATCCACGAAGTACCGGCTCACCGGCGTCTCCTCCGCGTAGCCCATGCCCCCGTGAAGTTGCAGCGCCTCGCGCGTGACCAGTTCGGCCGAGCGGCAGGCCAGCAGCTTGACCAGGCTGGCCTCCATGCGGCCGTTGCCGCTGTCGACGATGCCGGCCACCGTGTAGGCCAGGCGGCGGCAGGCCGCCAGCCGTGCGCCCATCCGCGCCAGCTTGGCCTGGGTGAGCGGCAGGTCCGCCAGCGGCGCGCCGAACACCTTGCGGTCCTGGGTGTAGCGGACGGTGGCGCGCAAGGCCGCGCGCATCACCCCGCAGGCGCGCGCCGAGGTCTGCATGCGCCCGCCCACCATGCCGGCCAGCGTGTAGTAGAAGCCCTTGCCCAGGCCGGCTTCGCCGCCGACCACGTTCTCGTCGGGCACGAAGAAGTCCTCGAACGAGAGGTCGAACGAGTGCATGCCGCGGTAGCCGATGGTCGGGATGGCGCGGCCGATCAGCTTGCCGCCGCCGTCCTGCGTGTAGGCGAACTCGTGGGTGTCGTACGAGGGCTTTTCCGCCAGCAGCACCGACAGGCCCTTGTGGCCGAGTGAGCGGTCCGGGTCGGTGCGCGTCACCACCATCAGCACCCCTGCCTTGCCGGCGAAGGTGCACCAGGTCTTGGCGCCGTTGAGCAGCCAGCCGCCATCCACCCGCGTGCCCTTGAGCGAACACGCGGCCAGGTCGGATCCGTAGTCGGGCTCGGTCATCGCGATCGCGCACAGCGGGTCACCGGCGGCCAGCTGGGGCAGCCAGCGCGCCTTCTGCTGCGCCGTGCCGCCGGCCATGAGGGCGCGGGTGAGGATCTCCGGCCGCGTGATCAGGCTGCCGGCGGCGGCCAGCGATCCCTCCGACAGGGCCTCGGTCACCACCACCATCAGCAGGGTGTCGTCGCGGTCGTCGGGGGCACTGCCGCCGTACTGCTCGGGAATGGCCAGCCCGAACACGCCCATCTCGCGCATCGGCTGCAGCAGCGACTCGGGGACGGTGAGGTCGTGCCGGTGGATGGCCTCGGCCTGCGGCGCCACCACCTCCTCGGCGAAGCGCCGGAACGCGTCCTGCGCCATGGCATGCTGGTCGTCCAGCGCGACCTCGCCGGCGATGCCCTGCGCTTCGGCCACGGCGCGGCCAGCCGCTTGCAGCGCGGCGGCGCTGCCCGACCCTGCGCGCAACTCGAGCCAGGCGCGGTCGGTGCGCAGCGCGTGCAGCGGCGCCAGGTCCAGCCCCGCCTCGGCGTACATCACGTCCAGCCGGTCCAGCACCGCGACCACCGCATCGACGGCGAACACCAGCGCGAGCTGCCCCTGCAGCGGTTCAGCCTGCGCCGTGAGTGCGGCCACCGAGGTTTCGGCCGCCAGCAGCTCCGCCCCGCCCCAGGCCATCTCGAAGGCGGCGACCTGCCGGGCGTCCAGCCGGGCCGCATCCAGCCGGCCGTTGTCCAGGCAGCCTTGCGCGAGCGCCGCGACCGCGGCGTCGAAGGCCTGGCGCATCCGGGCCAGCACTTCGCCGGCCAGCCGCACCTGCTGCTGCATCGAGTCGTCCATGTGTTTCGTCCTCAGGCCGCGGCCATCTCGAGCGCTGCCAGCGCTTTGCTTGCCGCTTCGCGGCCAGTGTAGGCGCAGGCCTGGGTGCCGCCGTCGCCGTACTCCTTGACCGCATCGCCGACGTGCCAGAAGTTGGCCAGCGGCGTGTCCTGCGGCATGTCGAAGCCGGCGCACGAGCGCTGCGCCGGCCAGTCGTTCCGCATCACGCGCACCGACAGCATCTTCGCGTCCTTGAACCCGGGGAACAGCTCGCGCAGGTCGGCCAGCGATTCCTCGATCTCGGCCTGCTCGTCGAAGTCGCCGGTGGCCGGGCGCGGCACGGCGTAGGCCACGTACTGGTACCAGCCGGCCGGCGCCAGCTCCGGGCAGGTGGCGGTCAGCTCGCCCATGTTGCACAGCCGGCGGGTCTTGCCGAAGGTGACCAGGCCGGGCACGTCGAGCAGGCGCTCGCGGGTGGCGAAGTTGATCACGATGTTGGCGGCCGGCTTGGGCGTGCTGCGCGCACGGGCCACGTAGTCCGCACCGAAGGCCTCGGCGCCGGGCAGCGCCACGGTGGCGGCGGGGCCGATGTTGCCGATCACCACGCCGGCCTGCACACGGCGGATGGCGCCTTCGTGCTCGATGTCCAGGGCCGTGACGCGGCCGTCGGCGGTGTGCAGCGCCGTCACCGGCGCATCCAGCCAGATCTCGCCGCCGTGCCGCCGGATGCCGTCGCCCAGGTCGTTCCACAGGCCCACGGTGCCGCGCGGGCAGAAGCCGAAGCGCTTGAACGCGCCCTTGATCGCGAAGTAGGTGAGGAAGGCGCGCGCCGGCAGTTCGTCGCTGTTGGCCGCGAAGATCGCCGCGCACAGGTTGCGGAAGATGGCGTGGACCGTCTCGTTGGAGGTGTACTGCGACAGCCACTCCTTGGTGCTCATCTTCGCCTCCGGCAGGTCGCCGGCGCGCGCGTCGGCGAACTTGGCGCCGATCTTGGCGGCCTGCTTGGTGAAGGTGCCCAGCAACATGCCCCAGCCGCCCTTGGCCACGTTGATCACCTTGCCGTCGATGTAGAAGACGGTGGCGGGGTTGGGCTCGCGGATGTCGAGCGGCACGCCCAGCAGGTCGAAGGTCTCCTCGAACACGCCGCCGCGCTCGATGGCGATGGCGCCGATGTTCACGATGTGGCCGTCGATGGCCTCGCTCGAGGCACGGCCGCCCAGGCGGCCCAGGCGTTCGGTCAGCAGCACCTTCTTGCCGGCCGCCACCAGGCGGGCCGCGGCGCTCATGCCGCCGGCGCCGGCGCCGATCACGACGGCGTCATAGTAGGGATGGGTCATGGGAGTCTCCTGTGGGATGGGGGCGCGGCCTCAGCGGAACCGCACCGAGGCGGTCATGCCGAGGAAGCCGGCGGGATCGGACGTCCAGAGCGCGGCGCCGCCCTCCTCCGGGCGGCCGCACAGGCGCAGCGGGTCGGTGTCGAAGGCGGGGCGCTGGGCGCGGAAGCGGAACTGCGCCGGCTGCGCGCCCGGCCGCTCGCGCGCCGCCAGGTCCAGCAGCAGGGTGGCGATCAGCGGGCCGTGCACCACCAGCGCCGGATAGAACTCCTCGCGCGTGGCGTAGTCGCGGTCGTAGTGGATGCGGTGGCCGTTGTAGGTGAGCGCGGAAAAGCGGAACAGCAGCACCGGATCGGGCTGCAGTTCGCGCGACCAGGCGGCCTCTTGTGGCGCGGCCTCGCCGGCCGGCAGCGGCGCCGGCGCGGTCGGCGCCTCGCGATAGACGATGTGCTGCAGCTCCGAAATGCAGGCCTGCCCGTCCTGTTCCAGCTCGTGGGCGACGGTGACGAACACCAGCGAGCCGGCCTTGCCCTGCTTCAGGTCCACGCTGCGCACGGTGGAGGTCTTGCGCGCCGGCCGCCCCAGGCGCAGCGGCTGCTGCACCGTCATCTCGCCGGCCGCCCACATTCGGCGCGGCAGCGGCACCGGCGGCAGGAAGCCGCCGCGTTGGGGGTGGCCGTCCGCGCCCGTGGCCGCGCGGCTGGGCGCATCGAGGAAGTACAGCCAGTGCCAGGGCAGCGGCAGCGCGTCGCCTTCGCCCGGTGCCTCGGCGCGATCGAGCAGCCCGGCCAGCGCGCGCGCCGGGAACGGATCGAGGAACTGCTCGGCGCTGCTGGCGCGGCCCACCCACTGGCGCAGGTGGTCGAGGTCGATCGGCGCGGCGCTCATCGGGCCGCCTCCGGCGTGGTCAGCGGCAGGCCCAGTGCCACGCGACGCGCCAGCCAGGGGCTGGGGCGGTAGCGCGGGTCGCCGGTGGCGGCGAGCTGCGCCTGCAGGATGGCCAGGATTCGGGCGGCGCCGAGCTGGTCGCCCCAACCCAGCGGTCCGTGCGGATAGCCCAGGCCCAATTGCACGGCGTCCTCGAGGTCCTGCACCCCGGCGATGCCACGCTGGGCGATGTTGGCGGCGATGTTGACGATGGTGGCCATGACGCGCTGCGCGATGAAGCCCGGGCTGTCGTTGATGACGGTGACGGCGGTGCCGTCCTGCGCCAGCAGCGCGTGGGCGGCGTCGCGGGCCTCGGGCGCGGTGACGGCCGTCAACATGAGCGTGCGCCGCAGCGCCAGCGGCGGCAGCGGGTCGACCGCGACGCAGCGCGCCGGATCCAGTTGCAGTGCGAGCGCGGTCGAGGTCGCGTCCTGGCCCCAGGGCTGGACCAGCGCGAGCCGGGCGTCGGCGGCCCGCTCGACCAGCCGGGCGCCGGCCGCCTGCGCCAGCTCGCGCAGTCCGGCCGCGCCGCTGGCCGCAGGATCGATCCACACGGCCAGCCCGGGCGGCAGCGTCGGCACCGGCCGGGCCGGCGCGGTCAGCTTCTTGCCATCCTCGTAGCGGTACCAGCCTTCGCCGCTCTTGCGGCCGAACAGGCCGGCGGCGACCCGCGGCGGCACCAGCGACGAGGGGCGGAAGCGCGGCTCCTGCTGGAACTGCTCGTAGATCGAGGCCATCACGCGCGAGGACACGTCCAGCCCGGTCAGGTCGAGCAGCTCGAACGGCCCCATGCGAAAGCCCATGGCCTCACGCAGCACGTCGTCGACGTCGGCCGGCGTGGCCACCTGCTCCTCGACGATGCGCAGACCCTCGGTGTAGAGGCCGCGGCCGGCGTGGTTGATCAGGAAGCCGGGCTGGTCGGCGGTCACGACCGCCCGGTGGCCGGCGCCTTGGGTGAGCGCGCGCAGGCGCTCGACCACGGCCGGCGCGGTGCGCACCGCGGCGATCACCTCGGCCACCTTCATCAGCGGCACCGGGTTGAAGAAGTGCAGGCCGGCGACGCGCTGCGGGCGGCGGCACGCGGCGGCGATCTCCGATACCGTCAGCGAGGAGGTGTTGCTGGCCAGGATCGCGTCCTCGCCCAGCAGGCCCTCCAGTTCGCGGAACAGCGCGCGCTTGACCTCCAGGTCCTCGACGATGGCTTCTACAACGACTTCGCAGTCGGCCAGGTCGGCCAGGCCGTTGCAGGCGTGGATGCGGCCGCGCGCCTGCTCGTATTCCGCCTGGGTCATGCGACCCTTCTCCACGGTGCGCGCGAGCATCCCGGCGACGTAGTCCACCGCCTGGGCGGCGGCGCCCGGCTGCGCGTCGTGGCAGCGCACGGTGTGGCCGGCCTGGGCGAACAGCTGCACGATGCCGCGGCCCATGGTGCCGGCACCGACGACGCCGATGGTGGTGGGGGAGATCTTGGCCATCAAAGGAAAAATTTAAACGGGGCCGCGTTCAGCGGCCGGTGAATGCGGGCTTGCGCTTGTCCAGGAACGCGCGCATGCCTTCGGTCTTGTCCTCGGTGTCGAACAGCAGCAGGAACTCGCGGTTCTCCAGCGCCAGCGCCGCGTCCAGCGGCAGGTCCGCGCCCTGGCGCAGCACCCGCTTGGTGGCGTCCAGCGCCTTGGGCGGCATGCGGGCTGCCTTGCGCGCCAGCTCCAGCGCGCGGGCCAGCGCCTGGCCCTCCGGCGCGAGCTCGGCCACCAGGCCGAGCTGGAACGCGCGCTCGCCGGTCAGCGGCTCGCCGGTCATCAGCATCAGGCTGGCGACCTGCTTGCCGACGCTGCGCACTAGCCGCTGGGTGCCACCGGCGCCGGGCATGATGCCCACCGCCAGTTCGGGCTGGCCCAGGCGCGCCGTCGGGTCGGCCACGATGAAGTCGCACATCAGCGCCAGCTCGCAGCCGGCGCCCAGCGCGAAGCCGCTCACGGCCGCGATCACCGGTTTGCGGGCGCCGGCCACCGGCGCCCAGTACTGGCCCAGGTCGATCTCGGCGACCTGCTGGGCGCCCTTGTCCACCAGCAGGTTCAGGTCCGCGCCGGCGGCGAACACGGTGTCGCTGCCGGTGATGACGATGGCCTTGACCTCGGGGTCGGCTTCGAGGCCGCGGACGGCCTCGGCGATGGCGCCGCGCATGGTGAGGTCCAGCGCGTTGCGCTTGTCGGGCCGGTTGAGCGTGAGCACGCCCACGGCGCCTTCGCGGCTCACCAGCACGGGGGCGGTCGGCACTGTCTCGCTCACTTGCGGGCTCCGGGGCGTTCGATGAAATCGGCGGTTCGCTTGCGGCGGAAAGCGTCGAAGCCTTCCAGGAAGTCCTCGCCCAGCAGGCAGGCGGCCTGGTCGGTCTCTTCCCGCGCCAGCTCCTCTTCCAGGCTGGCCGAGGGATGGTGCAAACGATCCTTCATCCGGCCGAAGGCCTCGGCCGGCAGCAGGGCCAGCTCGGAAGCCACGCGCACGGCGGTGGCCATGACCTCCGCGTCCTCGGCCAGGGCGTCCGCCAGCCCGATGCGCAGCGCCTCCTCGCCCAGGACGGGCCGTCCGTCGCTCAGCAACCGGTGCGCCGCCGGCAGGCCGACCCGCCGCGGCAGCGTGAGCAGCTGTCCCCAGTCGGGCGCCAGGCCGAGCTTGAGGAAGGGGAACAGCACACGCGCGTTGCGGCCGATCACGATGCGGTCGCCCAGCAGCGCCAGGCCGACGGCGGCACCGGCCGTCACGCCTTCCATCGCGCTGACCACCGGGATTCGCGCCTGCGCGACCAGCCGGCACAGCACGTGGATGTGGCGCATGCGCTCGCGCGCCTGCGCCTCGCTCAGGCCCACCATGCTCGGCACGTCGCCGCCGGCGGAAAACACGCCCTCGACCCCGCCGAACACCAGCGCCCTCGTCCGGCCATCGGCCAGCAGCGCCTGCAGGTGGTCGATGAAGCCCTGGCGCACGTCGTAGTCGATCGCGTTGCGCTTGTCCGGCCGGTTGATCCGCAGCCGGGCCACGTGCGGCGCCGGGTGGTCGAGGAGGACGACGGGCTGCGCCACGTCAGGCACCTTCCAGTCCGACGATGGAGACGGAGCAGACGTTCTGCGAGGGCTGGCCGCCCAGGTTGTGGATCAGCCCGGTCTTGGGGTTGGCGAGCTGGCGCGGGCCGGCGCGGCCCTGCAGCTGCAGGTAGATCTCGTACAGCATGCGGATGCCGCTGGCGCCCACCGGGTGGCCGAAGCACTTGAGGCCGCCGTCGATCTGGCAGGGCACGCGGCCGTCGGCGTCGAAGGCGCCATCGAGCACGTCCTGCACGGCCTTGCCGTCGTCCGACAGGCCCAGGTCTTCCATGGTCACCAGCTCGGTGATCGAGAAGCAGTCGTGCACCTCGGTCATGCTCAGCTCCTCGCGGGGGTTGCGGATGCCGGCTTCCTCGTAGGCCCTCTTCGCCGCGATGCGCGCGGTGTGCACGTAGCTGCCGTCCCATTCGCTGGACTGCAGTTCCCAGCCGTTGGACACCGCGACCTGCAGCGCCTTGACGGTGACCAGGTCCTTCTTGCCCAGCCCGCGCGCGATGTCGGGCGTGGTCACGATCACCGCCGCCGCGCCATCGGAGACGCCAGCGCAGTCGAACAGGCCCAGCGGCTCGGCGATGATCGGTGCCTTGAGCACCGTCTCCTCGCTGACGGCTTTCTGGAAGTGCGCCTTCGGGTTCTTCGCGCCGTTGGCATGGCTCTTCACCGAGACGTGCGCGATCGCACGCTTGAGCAGCGCGGCGTCGATGCCGTGCCTGGCGCGGTAGGCGCTGGCGAGCTGGGCGAAGTTGGCCGGCGCCACCGCATTCGGGTACCACTGCGGGATGTAGGTGCCGACGGTGGCCATCGGCAGGCCGCCGTAGCCGGTGTCCTTGAGCTTTTCCACGCCCAGCGCGAGCGCGATGTCGCAGGCGCCGGCGGCCACCGCGTACACCGCGGCGCGGATCGCCTCGGAGCCGCCGGCGCAGAAGTTCTCCACCCGCGTCACGCCGATGTTGGGCAGGCGCAGCGCGATGCCCATGGGCGTGCCGCCGCGGCCGGTGCCGACGTCGTCCATGTGGGTGGAGAACCAGGCGGCGCCGAGCTGGTCGGGCGAGATCCCCGCGTCGGCCATCGCCTCGTTGTAGGCCTCGAGCATGAGGTCTTCCGGGCTGGCGTCCCAGCGCTCGCCGAACTTGCTGCAGCCCATGCCGAGGATGGCCACCTTGTCCTTGATGCCTTGTGCCATGGTCGTCTCCTTAGCCTTGCGCGCCGCGCACCGGCGTGGCCTTCCAGAAGTACCGCGTGAAGCCGCGGCGCTCGTCGATGTCCTTGATGCGGAACACCATCTCCATCGGCGTGCCGGCATCCACTTCGCCGACTTCCAGGTCGGTGAAGTCCATCAGGATGCGGCCGCCCCCTTCGAAATCGATCTGCCCGTAGTGGTGCGGCGGCGCCGGGTGCCAGGACAGGTACTCGGCCGACCAGCTGAGGATCCTGGCCGGACGGTCGGCCAGCTTGTGCGGCTTTTGCGTGTCCTGCAGCGGCTTGGCGTCGTAGCTCAGGCGCGAGGGCGGGAAGTGCACGCTGCCCGTCACCTCGCAGCGGCCGGCCACCAGGCCCAGCAGCGCCTCGTGGTGGCGCCAGGCGGTGGACAGCGCCGTCTTCTTGTCCTGCTCGCCGCGCATGCCGCGCTCCAGCGCGAGCTGGCCCTTGAACGACAGGAAGCGGGTGTAGTTGCGCTCCTCGACGCCGCGCGCCAGCCACTGGCTGACGCCGCGCGCGGGCTTGAAGCCGTCGATGGCGTCGGTCACGCGGAACACCAGCGCCTGCGCGCCGCTGCCGAACTGGGCCAGCACGATGGTCTGGCCGGGACGGGCCCGCTCCAGCACCTGCGCCAGCAGCAGCAGGCCGTGCGGCACGCCGGTGTCACCCACCGACTCGGCCAGGTTGCCGACCACGGATTCGGGGCCCAGGCCGCAAGCCTTGGCGAGCTGCTGGTCCATCTTGGCGAAGGTGGTCGGGAAGATGAAGTGGTCCACTTCCGCCGCCGCCACGCCCGCCTGCGCCAGCGCCGCCTTGACGGCGCGCGGCACCAGCTTGGCGATGCCTTCGTCGCGCACCCAGCGCTCTTCCCAGTGGTAGTCCACCTCCTCGCCGGCGGCGCGGAAGTGGTCGACAAAGTCGGCCGTCACGGTGCTGCCGCCCAGGTACTCGGCCAGGACCTTGTCGCGGCCGACCAGCACGGCCGCGGCGGCGTCACCGTACTCCAGCTCCTGCGCGCTGGCCGCGCGGGTGCGGCGGTTGTCGGCGGCCAGCACCAGCGTGTCGCCGCCGCCGGCCTGCACGCGCGCGATGGCCTGGGTGAAGGCCGACAGCGCGGCGCGCTGCGTGCCGCCCATGTCCATCGCCTCGATCCCGTCGTCGAGCGTCAGCGCCCCGGCCACCACGGCGGCATTGAGGCGCTCGGCGAACGGCAGCGTGTCGGAGGCGAGCAGCAGCCCGCGCACGCGGCTGCGGTCTTCCGCCGGGCCCAGGCAGTCGCGCGCGGCGGCGACGGCCAGGGTGATGCTGTCTTCGTCCCAGTTGGCGAAGGCGCGGGTGCCCTTGCGCGACGCGAACTGCGGCGCGTACCAGGCGTTGGCCTGTCCGGCCGCCTGGCGCGACAGGCGCAGGCGCGGCACGTAGCCGCCGTATGCGGTGATTCCGATCATGTTGAAGGCTCTCCGGAAGGAGCGCGGCCCAGGTGGGACGCAAGGAAGCGGCCGCCCGCGAGCAGCGCTTCGCGCGCCTCGGGCAACTCGCCGGGAAATTGCTGGAACACGTGGATCATGCCCGGCCAGGCCTGGCTTTCGGCCTGCCCGCCGGCGGCACGCACGCGACGGGCGAACGCCTCGGAGTCGCTCAGCACCGTCTCGCGGTCGCCCACCTGCAGCAGCAGCGGGGGCAGCGCGGCCAGCTGGGCGTCGCTCGCGTACAGCGGCGAGGCGAGCGGATCGCGCGGGTCGGCGTCGGGGCCGAGGAAGTTGCGCGCCATCGCCTGGATCATCGGCCGCTGGTGGATCGGGTCGGCGGCGGCGCGCGTCTCGTAGCTCTCGCCGGTCGCCGCCAGGTCGGTCCAGGCCGACATCAGGAAGGCTGCGGCCGGCAGCGCATCGCCGCGGCCGTACAGGGCCAGCATCGTGCCCAGGGCCAGGCCGCCGCCGGCGGAGTCGCCTGCCAGCGCGATGTCCTTCGCGGCGAAGCCCTGGCCGCGCAGCCATTGCAGCACTGCCAGCGCGTCCTGCAGCGGCGCGGGATGGCGGTGTTCCGGCGCCAGCCGGTAAGCCACCCCCAGCACGCGCACGCCGGCGGCAGCGGACAGCCGCGCCATCAGCTCGCGATGCGAATGCAGCGAGCCGACCTGGAAGCCGCCGCCGTGGAAGTAGACGATGGCCTGGTCGCTGCGCACGCCGGGCGCGGCGATCCAGGCGCTGGGCACGCCGCCGGCCTGCACCGGCTCGAACGAGGCGTCGCCGGTGGCGTTGAACAAGGCATCCCAGTCGGCGCGCATCTGTGCAACGGTGGTGTCGCGGCGCCAGCGGCCATAGACCGAGCGGACGCGGGCGATGACGGCATCGACGTGCTCGCTCATGCGCCGCACCCCATGCCGCCAGACACGCCCAGCACTTCGCCGGTGACGTAGCCGGCCGCTTCCGACGCGAGGAAAGCCACGGCCGCGGCCACCTCGTCGCTGGTGCCCAGCCGGCCGGCCAGCGTGGCGCCGGTCATCGCGTCCATCAGCTTGCCGCCGCCCTGCTGCACCGCCTGCCGCAGCAGGGGTGTGTCGATCGGTCCGGGCGCCACCACGTTGGCGGTGATGCCCTTGCGTCCGTTCTCGCGTGCAATCGAGCGCGTGAACGCGATCACGCCGCCCTTGGCGGCCGCGTACACCGAGCCGCCGCGCGAACCCAGCCGGCCCGCTTCGGAAGCGACGTTGACGATGCGCCCGTAGCCGGCCTGCTGCATGGCGGGCAGCACGGCATGCGTGGTGTTGAGCACCGATTCCAGATTGACACCGAGCAGGCGCCGCCAGTCCTGCGGCGTGGTCCTGGTGAAGAACTCGTGCTGGTCGACGCCGGCGCAGTTCACCAGCACGTCGAACGGGCCGAACTGCTGCACCACCGCGTGTACGCGCTCGTAGTCGCAGACGTCCAGTTGCACCGCATCGGCACCGCATTCGTCGGCCAGCCGGCGTGCGGCCTCGCCCTGCAGGTCCGCGCACACCACGGCCAGGCCATCGGCCGCCAGCCGCCGCACGATGGCCGCGCCGATGCCGCTGGCGCCGCCGGTGACGAGGGCGCGCCGCTGCGCGCTTGCGCCGCCCGCCACTTCAGCGCCCCGTGAAGCGCGGCGCGCGCTTGTCGATCACGGCCGCCAGGCCCTCGCGCGCATCGGCCGTGCCCGACAGGAAGGCCTGCGCGTGGTTCTCCTGCGGCATCGCGGCTTCCACGCCCTGGCCGATGCCGTTCCACAGCAGCCGCTTGGTATTGGCCAGCGCGGCCGGGGCGCCGGCCGCGAGCTGCCGCGCCAGCGACCAGGCCTCGTCGAGCAGCTGGGCGTCCGGGACCACGCGCGTGACCAGGCCCATCTCCTTGGCCTCGGCGGCGGTGATCACCGGGTTGAGCATCAGGATCTCCATGGCGCGGCGGAAGCCGACCAGCTGGGTCAGCGTGACCGACACGCCGGCATCCGGCACCATCGCCACCCGCGTGGCACCGGCCAGGAAGCGGGTGGATTCGCCGGCGACGATGAAGTCGGACGAGCAGACCAGGCCCATGCCACCGCCGCCGGCGGCGAACCCATGCACCGCCGAGACCACCGGCGGGTTGAGGCGGATCAGGGCCGATGCCGCCAGCTGCAGCAGCGAAGTCGCCACCCGGATGTAGTCCGGCAGCGCCTCGCCCTTGGACAGGAAGGTGTGGACGTCGCCGCCAGCGCAGAAGTTCTTGCCCTCGCCGGTCAGCAGCACGGCGCGCACCCGGCCGTCGCCGTGGATGCGCAGCACCGCCTCGTGCAGCGCGCGCAGCAGTTCGACGTTCAGGCCATTGGCCGACTCCGGCCGGTTCAGGCGCAGGTGCGCCACGCCGCCGGCGTGCAGCTCCAGCCGCACCGGGCCGTCCGCGACCAGCACCTCGGGTTTCGTCTCCTGGCTCATTGGCTGTTCTCCGGTTGCTTCGGTTAGATGAGGAAGGCCATGGAGTACAGCGCCTCGGCGTTGTTCACCAGGTTGACCTTCTTGAGCGACATGCGCAGCTCGCCATCGATGCGGCGCAGCTTGTACTCGGTGCGCATCGCCCAGACCACTTCGCCGCGGGTCTGCGACTCGAACAGCATCATGTTGCACGCCACGTCGAGCTCGGCGCCGCGGTCGTCCAGCACCTCGATGTTGGAGACCAGCCGGCGCAGCCGCGACTTGGGCGTCTGGCTGAAGCGCTTGCCGGTGTGGAACTGGCGGATGCGCAGGGCGATGCGGGAGCGGTTGTCGTAGAGGATCGACATCACCTTCTCCGGGTCGCCGTCGTCGCCGTTGGCGGGCACCCAGTAGACGCCGTCGTCGGTCCAGAGCGCCTCCCAGTCGTCGTAGCGGTGCTCGTCCTGCAGCCGCGCCTCGCGGTAGATGAAGCGGGTGACGTCTTCCAGCGCGTCGCGTTGTTCGGGGGTCATGGGCATCACTCGGCCTCCATCAGCGAGCGGTAGTGGCGCCAGATGCCGCGGGTGGGCACCTCGTCGGTGTTGTCGCCGATCAGGAACCCGTCCTCGTCGCGGCGCTCGCGGTGCTTGCCGCGGCCCAGGAACAGCCACTCCGGGTTGCGCATCTGCACGCCCATCTGGGTGCGCTCGTACATTTCGGCGTCGTCGGCCAGCAGGAAGCCGGCCGGGCCGACCGAGCCCATGGTCTGCTGGCGCATGCGCCGGTTCAGGTCGGGGGCGCCCTTGAACTGCAGCGCGGTGACGTGCTGCACCGACTCGTTCACGGCGAGCGGCTGGATCACGAAGATCTGGATTTCCGCGATGAACAGGTTCGGATAGATCATGATGTGCGGCGTGCCGTCGATCATGATCTTGCGCGCCTTCTCCTCGCCGTAGGCGGCGTTCATCCTGGCCGTGTACTCGGGCAGCCTGTCGGCCGTGGTGCCGAACCAGGACATCGGCACGTCGCGCTTGCGGAACTCCGGACGCAGGTCGTTCTCGGTGTGGCCGTTGCCGAAATCGCGCGAGACGGCGGTGGACTCGGCGCTGTACAGCTCGCCGATCCCGCTTTGCGCCACCTCGAAGATCGAGGCGTGCACGAACGACGGGTGGTAGCCGTCGGTCTCGTTCTCCACCAGGAATTTCCAGTTGGCCTTGACCTTGTGCTTGAGGAAGCCGGCGGTGATCTCCACCTCGCCCTCGGGCGAGGTGTCGCACAGCGCGTCGATCGACTTCATGGCCGCGCCCAGGTGTTCTTCCAGGCTGGGGCCTTCGGCCGCCATCGAGCCGAACACGAAGCCGCGGTAGCTGGCGACCCGGGCCACCTTGCCCAGGCCATACTCCGAACGGTCCACGCCTTCGTAGCCCGAGGGGAAGGGCCAGCCCTTGAGCGCGCCGTCGTTGGAGAAGGTCCAGCCGTGGTAGGGGCAGGTGAAGGAGCGCGCGTTGCCGCGCTCGGTCATGCACACGCGGTTGCCGCGGTGCGAGCAGCGGTTGTGCAGCAGGTGCACCTGGCCGCTGCGGTCGCGGGTCATGATGATGGGCTCCGGGCCGATCGACTTCATCACGAAGTCGTTGGCGTTGGGCACCTCGCTTTCGTGGCCGACGTAGACCCAGGTGCGGAACCAGATCTTCTCGAGTTCGGCCTGGAAGATGGCCGGGTCCGTGTAGAGCGAGCCATGCACGTGCTCCGGGCGCACGAGCTCGTCCCAGCGCCGCTGCACGCCGGGCGCGGCGGCAGCGGTGGGCATCACATGGGCACAGGTATCCAAGAAAGGGCCTCCATGAATCGTTCGCGGATGTTGTCGAATGTCAAACGCAGTGGAATAATAGTCCGACGAGACGGACTATGTCAACGCATGGCCCGAAGCCTGTTCTCCAAGGGAACCCCCGCATGCCCACCGTTCACTTCATCGATCCCCAAGGCGCCGAGCACGCAGTCGACGCACCCGTCGGCAAGAGCCTGATGCAGGCCGCGCTCGACCATTCCGTGCCCGGCATCCTGGGCGACTGCGGCGGCGCCTGCAGCTGCGCCACCTGCCACGGCTATGTCGACCCTGCCTTCCTCGACCGGCTGCCGCCGCGTTCGGAGACCGAGGTGTTCATGCTCGAAGGCGTGCCTGACCTGCGCGACAACAGCCGCCTGTGCTGCCAGATCCGCATGAACGCGGAGCTGGCAGGCATCCGCGTGCAGCTGCCGGACGAGCAGGTCTGATGGCGCCGGCGCCGACCGGGCCCGGCCGCCTCGCCGCAGCCCGCTCCTTCCTGTTCGTGCCGGCCGACCGCCCGGAGCGCCTGGCCAAGGCACTGGCCAGCGGCGCCGACGCGGTGATCGTCGATTTCGAGGACGCGGTGTCGCCCGAGCGCAAGCCGCAGGCGCGGCAGGCGCTGGCCGAGCGGTGGCCGGCGCTCGACGCGGCGGCCCGGGCCCGACTGCTGGTGCGCATCAACGCGCTCGGGACACCCTGGCATGCCGACGACGTCCGGCTGCTCGGCGACCTGGTCGGCCTGGGCGGCCTCATGCTGCCCAAGGCCGAAGGCGCGGCCGACCTGGCCGTTTTGGCCGCGGCCTTGCCGGGCGTGCCGGTGCTGCCGCTGGTCGAATCGGCCGAAGGACTGGCCGCGGCCGATGCGATCGCCGGCGCCGCGGGCGTGCTGCGGCTGGCGTTCGGCCACCTGGACTTCCAGGCCGACCTGGGCATGGAGGTCGGCGAGGACGAAGCCGAACTGGCCCCCGTGCGCCTGGCCCTGGTGCTGGCCTCGCGCCGGGCCGGCCTGCCGCCGCCGGTGGACGGCGTGACCACCGCCCTGCAGGACGCGGAACGCCTGCAGCAGGACTGCCGGCGCGCCCGCCGCTTCGGCTTCGGCGCCAAGCTGTGCATCCATCCTTCGCAGGTCGAGGCGGTCAACCGCTGGCTGGGTCCGACGCCGCAGGAGCGCGACTGGGCCCTGCGCGTGCTCGCGGCGGCCGAGGCCCACGCCGGCGGCGCCTTCCGGTTCGAGGGCGCGATGGTGGACGCGCCCGTGCTGGCCCGGGCGCGCCGGCTGGCGGCAGGCTTTGCAGCGGAAGGGAACGCATGACGCAGCCGGCCGCAACCCTCGGCGGCGAAGCCGCGGCGCTGGAATCCCTGCTGGCGCAGCGCCACAGTTGCCGCGCCTTCCGGCCCGAGCCCGTGCCGCGCGCCACCATCGAGCGCATCGCCGCCCTGGCGCAGCGCACCGCTTCCTGGTGCAACGCCCAACCCTGGCAGGTGTTCGTGGCGTCCGGCAGCGCCACCGAGCGCTTCCGCGCCGCGCTGCTGGCGGCCGCCGATGCGCAGCGCCCGGTGGCCCCGGACGTCGCCTGGCCGCGCGAATACCCCGGCGTCTACGGCGAGCGGCGCCGCGCCTGCGGCTTCGCGCTGTACGAGTCGGTCGGGGTGGCCCGGGGCGACCGCGTCGCCTCGGCCCGCCAGGCGCGAGAGAACTTCCGCCTGTTCGGCGCCCCGCACGTGGCCATCGTCACCACGGCGGAACCGCTGGGGCCGTACGGCGCGCTCGATTGCGGCGCCTATGTGTCGCAGTTCATGCTGGCCGCGCAGTCCCTGGGGGTCGCCACCATCGCGCAGGCCGCCCTGGCCTCCTGGCCCGATTTGGTGCGCGAGGTCCTGGGCATCGCGCCCGAGCGCCAGGTGCTGTGCGGCATCTCGTTCGGCTACGCGGATGCCGCGCATCCCGCCAACGGCTTCCGGACCGCCCGCGCCGCACTGGCCGAATCCCTGCAGTGGCGCGATTGAGCGGCACGTGAACGCGGCCGCCCGCAAGCCGTGGGCCCTGCTGCTGGCCCTGGTGCTGGTGCTGGCCTGGGGCAGCAACTACAGCGTGCAGAAGGCCCTGCTCGCCCAGATCGGGCCGCAGGCCATGATCTTCATCCGCTACGTCCTCACCCCGGCCTGCGCCCTGGCGGTGCTCCTGTGGCGCTACGGCCTGGCCTGGCCGCGCCTGGGCCGCGGCGACTGGGCGGCGCTGGCCGGCCTGGCCCTCGTCGGGCACGTGGCCCACGTGAGCGTGATGACCCATGCCATGCACCTGTCGACGCCGTTCTCCAGCGCGCTCATCTCGGCCTGCGGCCCGGTGTTCACCCTGCTGATCGTGCGCCTGCTGTGGAACCAGCGCCTGCTGCGCGTACAGCTGGTCGGCGTGGTGCTGGCCATGGCCGGCGTCCTGGTCTTCCTGTCGGACAAGCTGGCCGACCCGCGCGCGCAGGGCCTGGGCGACCTGCTGCTGCTGCTGGCCACGGTGCTGTTCGCTTCCCACACGGTGGCCGCCAAGGCCGTGATCGAGCGGCACGGCGTGCTGCTGGTGATGGCCTACAGCACCCTGCTGGCCAGCGTGCCCCTCCTGGCCATGAACGCCCCGGTCGCGCTGCAGGTGGCGTGGTCGGGGTTGCCGCCGGCGGCCTGGCTGGCCCTGGTCTGGTCGGTGGCCTTCGCCTCGTTCGCCGGCTGGCTCATCTGGGGCTGGCTCAATGCGGAACTCGGCGTGCCGCGCAGCGCCCCGCTGCTCTACCTGCTGCCGCCGGTGGCGGGGCTCATCTCCTGGGCCACGCTGGGCGAAGCCTTCGGCAGCCTCAAGCTGCTGGGGGCCGGCATGGCGGTGGCCGGTGTCGCGGCGGTGCAGTTCGGCCCGGCGGCGCTGCAGCGCCGGGCGCGTCAATCGACGTAGGCGATCAGGCAATCCTGCGTCGCAGTGGCCACGTGCCGCCCCTGCGCGTCGTGGAAGTTGCCCACGGCCAGCCCGCGGCCGGCGCCGGCATGGACGCTGATCGCCTCCACGTGCAGCCATTCGTCGGCACGCGGGATCCGGTGCAGCCACAGGGCGTGGTTCAGGCTCGAGATGTACATCGCGTGCTCGCGGGCGCGTGCGATGTGCGGCCGCAAGGCACAGAAATTGAGCCACCAGTCCGACAGGTAGGCGAAGGCGGCGGTGTGCAGCCGGGCGTCCGGCGCGAGCGCATGCGGCACCTTCATCCAGTAGCGGAACGGGCCGTTGACGCCGTCTTCCGCCAGCTGCCGCTGCGGCTCGGGGATGCGAAAGGCGATCGAGTCGTTGAAGTCCAGCCCGTAGCCGCCCATCCGGTTCACCCGGTCGAGCAGGCCCGGCGGCAGCGATGAGAGATCCGGCCAGTCGGTCGCTTGCTCGCCAGCCGGCGCCGTGGTCGCCGTGTGGTGCTCGGGCCCGGGCAGGCTCAGGGCGCAGCTGACCTGCGCGTCCAGCACCGTGCGGTCCCCCTGCGTGCCACGCACGTGCAGGGACGTGAAGCGCTTGCCTTCCTGCAGCGGCCGCACCTTGAAGTCGATCGGCTGGTCGGGCATGGCGCCCTGCAGGAACAGGAACTGCATCATGCTGGCGGGCCGCTCGGGCGGCGCCTCCAGCAGGGCGGCCTGCATGGCCTGGCCCAGCAGCTGGCCGCCGTAGGAGCGCCCGTTCTGGTTGGCTTCCCCGTGCCGGCTGCGCCAGTGGCGCGGCCCGACCGCATCCAGCGTTAGGCGCTCGGCCAGCGACAAGGGCTCGGCGCCCGTCAGGTGCCCGGCCTGCGCATTCATCGGGCGCCCTCCGCCGCGGGGCGGCGGTGGCCCGCCGTGCGCGGCTCGATGCCCGGCCGCAGGCGCCAGTCGGCGCCGAACTCCTCCAGCCTGTGCATGGGCATGGGTTCCTCCTGTTCGATCTGGCGAAGCCGCTGCTCGTACGCATCCAGGTAGCCGGCGCGCGCTTCGGGTGTGGTGTAGTGGATGGACCAGGCCGCGAACGGCCGCAGCACGTCGCAGCCGGCGTACCCCAGGGTGCCGTGCTGCAGGTGCCACAGGTTGATGTCCAGCGCGGCCAGCAGGCCGTCCGGCGCCACCATCTCCGGATAGCAGGCGGTGCTGGTGCACACCAGGGCGCGCTTGCCGCGCAGGCCGCCGGTGTCGAATCGCCGCCCCTTCCCGTAGACCACCCCGTTGACGAAGACGCGGTCGATCCAGCCCTTGAGGATGGCCGGCACGGAGAACCACCACAGCGGGAACTGCAGGATCAGCAGGTCGCACGCCCGCAGCTTGTCGATCTCCGCCTGGATGTCCGGCGCAAAGGCCTGGTGCTCGTGCGCGTGCTTCTGCTCGCGGTCGTACTGCAGCGCGTCGGGGAAGCGCCGCTCGCTGAAGTCGGCGGCACTCGCGACCGGGTTGAACCCCATCGCGTACAGGTCGGAGACCACGACTTCGTGGCCTTGCCCGGTAAGCACCTGGACCGAGCGGTCCAGCAGCGCCCGGTTGAACGAACGGGGCTCCGGATGGGCGTAGACAATCAGGGTCTGCATGGTGATTCCTGCGCCCATTTATAGACCGGCGCGTCGGTTTATTATGCGCCCACCGCCCCGGATTTTTCCAGCCGCCTGAAGATGGACCGCAAGCACGACCCCCTGGCCCCGCCCGCTGCCACCCACGTCGCCGAACTGGGCTATGCCCCGATGGACCGCATCCATGCGGAACTGGACGAACTGCTGGCGCGCGCCGAGGCGCCGTTCGAGGGCGACTGGGTCGAACTGCTGGCCGCCCTGGACGCCCACCTGCAGGCGCACTTCGAGGCCGAGGACCGCTGGATGCGCGAAACCGATTTCCCGCCGCGCGACTGCCACATCGACGAGCACGCGGCGGTGCTGCGGTCGTCCGGCGAGGTGCTCGCGCTGGCCCGCGCCGGCGACTGCCGCGCGGCGCCCTCCTTCGTCGCCGAACTGGCGCGCTGGTTTCCGGGCCACGCCGACTACCTGGACTCGGCGCTGGCGGCCTGGCTGTGCAAGCGGCAGTACGGCGGCAAGCCGGTGGTGGTGCACCGCAAGCGGCCGCAGCAGGCGGCTTAGCGGGCGGCCGTTCGACGGAGCGAGCGCCGCGGGCGACAGCCTTGCACGGCTGGGCGCCGTGTTACCGCAAGGAGGCCGCGTACCGGAACTCGGGGCTGCGCGAATGGGCGAACTCGAAGACACCGGCGCCCTCGACGGCCGGCGCGGTGCCGCCATCGCGCCGGGTGAACCGGGCCAGGCGGTCCGTCAGCGGCGTCGACAGGCTTCTCAGGCGTGCCTTCTCGGCCAGGCTCCAGCGCTCATGCTCGATCACGTTCGCGCCACGAGCCTGTCCATGCCACCCGCCATAGCCGCCCCCTGCCATGTAACCGCCCCGGGTGGCGGTCAGGTCGGCGTCCATGCCGAACTCGCGCCCGCTGGCCGTCCGGATCTGGAACCGCGCCCGCAACAACTCCAGGTCGTCATCGAACACCAGGTCGTGCTCGACCCGCTCGATCGGGTCGAGGCTGCCGTCGCGCCCCATCCAGGCACCATCGAGCAGCGTGGGACGGTTGCCGCGGTCCAGGTCGAGGTTGCAGCCGATGCACGCGTCTTCGAACTGGGCCTGGATCCACATGTGGACCCCCTGGCGCGCACCCGGCAGGCGCGTGCCCCGCGAGCGGTCGCGCTGGCCCGACCAGCCGCTGACGTCGAAGCGCTCGCCTTCGATCTCGATCCAGCCTTCGTGCCGCCCGGACTGGAAGCCATGGTCGAAGGCCGCGGTCCGGCCTCTTCCATCGTCGAGATGCATCGGCGCGCACGGCCAGAACGAGGATGCGGCGGACCAGGTCAGGTCGAAGGCGATGCGCGACGGATTGGGCGCCAGCCGGACCCGCCAGCGCTGCATGGGCTTGAGGATCTCCCACGACAGCGGCCCCACCGCGCACGCGGATGCCGATCCCGGGTGCACGTCGGACACCCTCAGGTTGACCTGCGCGTCGTTCGCCACCGCGATCACGTAGCCGTCGACGACCCCTTCGACCGGGTAGACGCCGGCACCCATCAGCAAGCAGGGGCCGGTGGCTCCCCGGTGCGCATTGAAGTAGAACCGGTCGAACCAGCCGGGTACGGCGTCGCGAGCGGTGACCTGGAGGGCGTCGTGCTGCAGGAAGGGATTGATGGGGAGGGATGCCATGTCCGTCCTAATGGGAATCAGCGGTACGCGGGCGGATGATCGGCGTCTTCGAAGCCATGCAGGAACACATCGGCCAGCCGGTCGGCCAACTCCTGCGGTGTCATGCCGCCCTCCTTGCTGTACCAGGTGAATGTCCAGATCATGGTCCCGAAGAGCAGCAGTGCGTAGGACGCGCGGACGCGCTTCGATCGCATGATCCGGGGATTGATCTCGTTCAGGAGTTCGACCAGCAGGTCCACGGCCTGGGCCTGGACCAGCCTGATCTCCTGCTGCTGCAGTTCCGACAGGAACTTCAGGTCGTTGGTCAGGACCAGGTGCTCGTTGCGCTTGTCCGCGGCGCGCTGGACGAAGGCGCGGACAAAGCGGACCAGCCGTTCCTTGGCGGTACCTTCGCCATTCGCGATCTCATCGAGCTCCCCAGCCGTGCTGGCAATGTGCTCGCTGATGATGGCATGGAGCAGATCTTCCTTGCGCGGGAAGTAGTGGTACAGGTTCGACTTGGACGTCCCGCACGCCGTCGCGAGGTCCTGGAGCCTGGCGCTTTCGAAGCCCGCTCGGGCGAAAAGCGCGGCAGCGTTCTCCATGATCGTCTGGCGCTTCACGCCATGGTCGCTCGCAAGGGATCGGGTCATCGTGCTTCGGATCGTCGGGCCCGCCATTCTTGCAGCTCCCGCTGGGCGGGCAGCTGCCATCCGGCGAGCCGTCGAAACGGCGGACGTCAGGCCGCCTTCATCAGCGAACCGACGCTCTGCCAGCGGGTGCCGTCGAACCGGCGCATCTGCAGCTGCTGCACCGGATGGAAGTTCGTCGGCGAGGTGTTCAACCGGATGCCGGGAAACAGCAGCGGCAGCTCCAGGTTCTTGATGTTGGCGGCCTGCCGCATGATGTTCTCGCGCGAAAGGTCATCGCCGCACTGCTTGAGGACATGGACCAGCGTCTGCGCCCGCGTGTAGCCGAAGACGATGTTCGCGTCGGCCGGGTCCGCATCGGGGTAGTACTTCTTCTGCCAGGCCCGCCATTCGGCCATGCCCGGATCCTTGTCCCAATCCGGATCGGTCGGGTCCTTGTAGAACTGGGTCGAGAGGATGCCGGTCGACTTGTCCAACCCAGCCGGCTTGAGCGTGAGGCTGATGGAGTTGGACGAGTAGGTGAGGAACTGCAAGGGCTTCCATCCCGAGTCGTGGGCGATCCGGATGGCTTGCGCAGCGAACTTCGGAATGGCGATGTTGATGAACGTGTCGGCGCCCGCCGCCCGCAGCGTCGTGATCTGCGAATCGATCGTGGCGTCGGTCGTCTCGTACGACGCCTGCGCGACGATCATCCGGTCGGCCTTGTCGCCCAGGGCGTTGCGCACGCCGCGGATGAAGCCCTTACCGAAATCGTCGTTCTGGTACAGGATGCCGATCTTCGCGTCCGGCTTGTTCTGCAGGATGTAGCGGCCGGTCGCCACGCCATCGAGTTCGTTCGTGGCCTGCCAGCCCATGGTCCAGGGGAACTTGGCCGGATCGCCGAACTCCACCAGCGGCGAGGCGATGAACAGGTGCGGCACCTTGCGGCCGTTCAGGTAGGGCCGCAGCGCCATGTTCAGGCCCGTGCCCAGGCTGCCGTAGATGAAGGCGACGCCCTCCTGTTCCACCAGCTTGCGCGTCTGCTCCAGCGCCCGGGAAGGCTGGTAGCCATCGTCCACGCTGATCAGGTTGATCTTGCGGCCGTTCACGCCCCCGCGCTCGTTGACCATCTTGAAGTAGGCCAGTTCGGCCTTGGGGATGGCACTGAAGGAACTGACGGGACCGCTATAGGCAAAGGTCTGCCCGATCCTGATCTCGGTGTCCGAAATGCCGGGTGCGTTCTTCTGCGCCATTGCAGGCACGAGAGCGAAGGCGGCGGCCGTGGCCACGATGGCTGCAGCGACTCTTCTCTTCATGGATATGTCTCCGTTCAGGCCGCGCCCGGGTCTCTTGTGCAGCCACCCGAGCCCGATCGACAGTGAGGGTGACCGATCTCGCTCCGGGGCACGGACTGGGTGTCCGACGATCAGGCCGCGCGATATTAAACCGTCGCGTCGGTCGTATTATCTTGTCGCGACTCAGTGTTTTCACCAATACGGTTGCCGACTGGCGGTTTGGAAAACCTCTCCTACAATCGACCGACGCGACGGTTTATGTCGGCCACCTGCTCGACGGGCGGTGCGGCCACTCGGCCGTCGAAGGAAGCATCAAATGAGCAAAGCACCCTTGTCGCCGCCGCCGGCGGCGCCAGGAAGCCCAGGCAGCGCGGGCCCGGCCTTGCTGCAAGTCAGCGGACTGTCGATGTCGTTCGGCGGCATCCAGGCGCTCAGCGACGTGTCGTTCAGCGTCCAGCGCCAGCAGATCTGCGGCCTCATCGGGCCCAACGGCGCGGGCAAGACGACCCTCTTCAACTGCCTGAACCGGCTCTTCACGCCGCAAGCCGGCAACCTGCAGATCGAGGGCACTTCGTTGCTGGCGATCGAGGCCGGCGACATCGCTGCCCACGGCATCGCGCGGACTTTCCAGCACGCCGCCCTGTTCGACACGCTGACCGTGCTCGACAACGTGAAGATCGGCGTTCACAGCCGCACCCGCAGCGGCTTCGTGTCGGCCTGCTTCAAGCCGGCGGCCGAACGCGCCGAGGAAGCCGGCATCCGGGACCGCGCCGCGCAGATGGTGAGCGCGTTTCAGCTCGAGCCCTATGCGTTGCGGCTGGCCGGGGAGCTTCCCTTCGGCGTGCGCAAGCGGGTCGAGCTGGCGCGGGCCATGGCGGCGCGTCCCAAGTTGCTCCTGCTCGATGAACCCGCTGCCGGCCTCAACCATGAAGAGCTCGAATCCCTCAAGCAGATGATCCGCAAGGCACGCGACGAGATGGGCACGGCGGTGCTGCTGGTGGAGCACCACATGGGCCTGGTGATGAGCATCTGTTCGCACGTGGTGGTGCTCAACTTCGGCCGCAAGATCGCGGAGGGCTCCCCCGCCGACATCCAGAACCACCCGGATGTGATCGAGGCCTACCTGGGGAAGGCGGCATGACGTCCGGCCAGCACACACCACCCCTTCACCTCGAAGTGCGCAACGTCTGCGCCGGCTACGGTGCGACGCAGGTGCTGCGCGACGTCAACCTCGCGGTCCGGCGCGGCGGCGTGACGACGCTGCTCGGCGCCAACGGCGCGGGCAAGACGACCACGCTGCGGGTCATCTCGGGATTGCTCAAGCCCGCGTCCGGCCAGGTGCTGATCGACGGCCAGCCGGTGACCGGCCTGTCCCCCCACGCCATCGCGTCGCGCCGGGTAGGCCATGTTCCGGATGGCCGCGGCACCCTGGCGGAGCTGAGCGTCGAGGAGAACCTGCGCGTCGGCGGCTACCTGATTCGCAGCCGCCGTGAACTCCAGGCCCAGATGGAGGCCATGTTCGGCTTCTTTCCGGTCCTCAAGCAAAGGCAGCACCAGCAGGCCGGCACGCTCTCCGGCGGCGAACAGCAGATGCTGGCGATCGCCCGGGCCTTGATGCCGCGCCCGAGCCTGCTGCTGCTGGACGAGCCCTCGTTCGGCATCGCGCCGCTGGTCGTCCAGCTCATCTTCCGGATCCTGCGGGACATCATCACGGCCCACGGACTGAGTATCCTGCTGATCGAGCAGAACGCCAGCCTGGCCCTGGGCTTCTCGGACGACGCCTACCTGCTGGAGTCAGGCCGCATCACCCTGCACGGGCCCGCATCGGCCCTGGCGCAAGACGACGCGGTGCGCCGCGCGTACCTGGGAGCAGAAGCATGAACTCGGTCGCCATCCTCATCCAGCAGGTGGGCGGCGGCGTCGCCACCGGCGTGATCTACGGCCTGGTCGCGCTGGCGCTGGTCGTCATCTACCAGGCCACCGAGAAGATCAACTTCGCCCAGGGCGAGATGGCGATGTTCTCGACCTTCTCCGCCTGGGCCATGATCCAGGCCGGGCTTCCGTACTGGGTCGCCTTCTCGGCCACCATCGCTGGCTCCTTCGCGCTGGGCGCGCTGATCGAGCGGTTCGTCATTCGCGGCATGGCAAAGGCCCCGGTGCTCTCCGTCGTGATCGTCTTCATCGGCCTGATGCTGGTGTTCAACAGCCTGGCCGGCCTGCTGTTCGGGCACACGATGCGGGAGTTCCCCAGCCCGTTCCAGGGCACGGCCTGGCTGCAGAACGGCATCATCTCGGCCCACCGGCTGGGCAGCATTCTGGTTTGCCTGCTCCTGCTGGCCGGCATCTACGGCTTCTTCGCCCACACGCGATACGGCCTGGCGATGCGGGCGGCCGCCGTCAACCCCGCGTCCAGCATGCTTTGCGGCATTCCGGTGCCGCTCATGTACTCCCTCGGCTGGGGCGGCGCCGCGGCCGTCGGCGCGGTGGCGGGCATGATGGTTGCGCCGGTCGTGTTCCTCGACACGCACATGATGAGTGGCGTGCTGCTCTATGCGTTCGCAGGCGCCCTGCTCGGCGGCATTACCAACCCCTGGGGCGCCCTGCTCGGCGGCATCCTCATGGGCGTCGGCGAGAACCTGCTCGGCGCCTACCTGATCGGCTCCGAGCTGAAGATGACCTTCGCGCTGCTGGTGCTGGTCGCCGTGCTGCTCCTGCGGCCACAGGGCCTTCTCGGCAAAACCATCGTGACCCGCGTATGAGCATGACCCCCACCAACCCCGCGCTGGCCGCCACCGATGTCGGCTTCGCCCCCCGGCGCGGCTGGCGCCGCGGCGTCTTTCCGGCCATCGTCCTGCTGGTCCTCGTCCTGCCGCCCTTGCTGCTGAGCGACTTCCGCCTGACGCAGTTCACCACCGTGGCCGTCTACGGCCTGGCGCTGCTCGGGCTGATCCTGCTGACCGGGTTCGGCGGCCAGGTCTCGCTGGGCCATGGCGCCATCTTCGCGGTGGGCGCGTACACCACGGCGATCGTCATGAACAGCTTCGGCGTGTCTTACTGGATGGCCCCGTTGCTGGGGGCGGCAAGCTGCTTCGTCCTGGGCTACCTGTTCGGCCTGCCGGCGCTGAAGCTGCCGGGCCACCACCTGGCACTGGCCACCTTCGGCTTGGCGGTGGCGGTCCCGCAGCTGCTGCGCTTCAAGGGCTTCGACCCCTGGACCGGCGGATTCCAGGGCCTTACGCTGGTGCGGCCGGATCCGCCCTTCGGCCTGTCCCTGAGCGGCGACCAGTGGATGTACCTGCTGGCGGTGCTCACGCTGGCCGCCGTGTACTGGATCGCCTCGAATCTGCTGGACAGCCGCATGGGCCGCGCGATCGTCGCCGTGCGCGACCACCCGATCGCAGCCACCGCAATGGGCATCGACACCGGGTCGGTCAAGACGATGACGTTCGCCATCTCGTCGCTGTTCACCGGCCTGGCCGGCGGACTCAGTGCCGTGTCGGTGCTCTACGTGTCCGCCGACAGCTTCGGAGCGATGTTGTCGATCACCTTCCTGGTGGGCGCCGTGATCGGTGGACTGAACTCCTTGCCGGGTGCGGTGTTCGGCGCCCTCATCGTGCAGTTCCTGCCCCTGCTGACCGAGCGCGCCTCCCAGTCGGCATCGACCGCGATCTACGGCGTGTGCGTCATCCTGGCGATGTACCTGATGCCCACGGGCATCGCGGGCAGCCTCCGATCGTGGGTGCGGCGCACCGAGCGCCGCGCGCGCGGCCAGGCACGATGAGCGCAGCGTCGGCCCTCAGCGCCCCCTCGGAGGTGGCGCCGGATCTGCATGGGGAAGGCCTGCAGGATCGCCTGCGGCAGTTCCTGCGATCTTCGTTCCAGGCCGAACTGGCGGTCGGGCCCCTGAAGCGGTACTCGTCCGGATTCTCCTGGATCACTTTCGGGTTCAGCGCCCGCTGGATCGGCCGCCCTGCGCAGGAACTGATCGTCCAGATCGGCCCCCCGACGGGCATGTTCGCGCCCTACTCGGCGCGGCCGCAGGCCCTGGCCCTGGCAAGCCTGAAGGACAGCCGCGTGCCGGTGGCCGCCCTGGTCGCCTGGTCGGACGATCCCGCCATTCTCGGCGCGCCCTTCTTCATCTGCGAGAAGGTGGCGGGCGAAGTGATCGAGCCGTGGCGGCTCCAGTCCATCGACCCCGGCCGGCGTGCCCGGCTGGCCGAGGCCTTCGTCGAGATCCTGGGCCATCTCCACGCACCCGGAACGCCCGTCGGGGCGCTGCAGTCGGACGCTCAGCCCGTCACCCCGGAGAACGCCGTGGAGCTCGAGATCGACCACTGGTCGCAGCGGCTGCGGGAGTGGGCGTGCAAGCCGTTGCCGCTGCTGTCCTGGTCCGAACGCTGGTTGCGCTCGAACGTTCGCGCCGCGCCGCGGCTGTGCATCGTCCACGGCGATTTCCGCCTCGGAAACTTCCTGGCCGACGATACGCGGGTGAGCGCCGTGCTCGATTGGGAGATGGTCCATGTCGGGCATCCGCTCGAGGACCTGGGATGGCTGTTCTCGGCCACTTTCAACAAGGGCTCTCGCCGGCTCTTCGGCGAACTGGAGCGCGAAGCGGCCCTGGACCGGTACGCCACCGTGTCGGGGATCCGGGTGGCCGACGCCGACCTTCACTACTTCGAATGCCTCGCCCTGTACAAGTCGATTGCGATCACCGTGGCCGCCCAGTACTCCGCGCAGCGTCGCGGCTACAACGACATGCGGATGACTTCCATGGCGACGCAGATCGCGGTCATGACCCGCCAGCTGGATCGCCTGATCGGGGGGCAAACGTGAGCGATCGGCTGGCCCGCGACGTCGAGGCGATGGAAGGCGCCTTGCGTGAGCACGTCCTGCCCAAGCTCGACGACACCTTCGCACGGGGACAGGTCTACGGCGTCATCTACATGCTCCGGCACCTGCTGCTTCATGCGGACAGCTCGCTGGCGCCGATGGCACGGCAAGTCGACCGGCTCCGGACCCTGGAGCAGGAACTCGCAGCCTTGGGCTGGCGGTCCGGCCGGCCGGCCCTGCCCGAGGTGTGCGCGAACCTGGCTACCGCGCCCCAGGCCGTTGCGGCGCACCGGGAGGCTCTGGATGCGGGCCTGGCCTGGCTCGAAGCCCTGGTGCACCGGTCCTTCGACGCAGCGCGCCTGCCGGGTTCGCAGGTCCCCTCCGCCGTGAGCCGCGCGATCCGGTCCTGCGCATCCGACGTGAACGCCATCGCCGCGAAGCTCACGCCCGCGCCCATGTTCGCGCAGATCGCCACGGGGCAGGAACCCGCCGAAGCGGGCTCGCGCGCTTGAATCCAGGCGCAGGACGCCGCTAGGAAAGGCCGCTTCCGTCCGGCGCCCGGGCGCTGGGCTCGCTGCGTCAGCGGTACCGAGAGTTGTCAATGGCGAGCTGCTCCCGGGTCGTGCGCCACAGCTGCTCGAGCAGTTGCGGCTGCGCCAGATCGCGGTGCCGACGGCTACCTGTTCATCCAGGACGACCTCAAGGACAGCCTCAAGGACATGATCGGGTGTCGAAGAGGGATCGCCCCGCCCGTCGTGCGGAATGTCCGACAGCCTATTCGGCTCCTGCTGTCATGCCTGCGAGCCGCACAGGGATGGCCTGTGACCTGCCCCGGCCCTACGCTGAGTGTTCCATCCCATCGTTGATTCGAAAGGAACCTCGCATGACAGATCGAAGCGAAAAGCCCGTGGCCAAGGACAAGACCGGCATGCACAAGGCAGCCACCGGCACCGGTGCCGTGGTGGGCGGCGCCGCCGGGGGCGTGGCCGGTGGTGCGGCCGCAGGCGCGGCTGTGGGCGGCATGACCGGCCCGGTCGGCGCGGCTGTGGGCGCGGCCGCCGGGGCGGTGGCCGGCGCGCTGGCCGGCAAGGGCATTGCCAAGGCGATCGACCCGGCAGCGGAAGACAAGTACTGGCGCGACAACTACTCGAGCCGGCCGTACATCGCCAGCGGCTCGACCTACGACGACTACGGCCCGGCCTACCGCTACGGGGTCGACGCCTACTCGCGCAATCCCAGCCGCCGGTTCGACGAGCTGGAGCCCGACCTGGGCCGCGACTGGGACAGCTCGCGCGGCAGCTCCAGCCTCGAATGGGAACGCGCCAAACACGCATCGCGCGACGCTTGGGACCGCGTGAGCAACGCGGCCGAACGCGCCATCCCGGGCGACTCGGACCGGGACGGGCGATAGCGGCGCAGGCGCCGCTCCACCAGCGGCGGACCGCCAGAGCGGCGGTCCGCCGCCGGCGCGTCCATGAGCAAGAAGGGTTGGCTCGCGTGCCAACCCCGAATTTCCTGGATGCGGCGGCGCCGCAAGGATTACTCCCGTTGGCCCAGCCGCCTTGCCAAGGCCAGGCCGAGGGCGCCGCCCACCGCTTGCGACGCGACGAAGGCGGTCAAGGACGCCGGCGCGATTCCCGCGAAGGTGTCGCTGAACATCCGCCCGAAGGCCGCTGCCGGGTTGGCGAATGAGGTCGAGGAGGTGAACCAGTAGGCGGCACCGATGTACGCGGCCACCAGCGCAGGGGCACGTCCCGCACCGGCGCGAGCGATGACGAGCACCAGACCGGCGGTCGCCACCACCTCTGCCAGCCACTGCCCCGCCCCGCCCCGCGCCTTCCCGGCCCACTGCAAAACCGGCAGCTCGAACATGGCGTTGGCCAGCGCCGCTCCGGCGGCGGCGCCCGCGAGTTGCGCGATCACGTAAAGGGCTTGTTCGCCATGCGCCAGGCCCGAGGACCGGCCGAAGGCAATGGTCACGACCGGGTTGAAGTGCGCCCCGCTGATCGGGGCGAAGACCTCGATGAGGACGAACAGGGCGAACACGGTTGCCATCGTGTTCGCCAGCAGGGTTACGGCGGCGTTCCCCTGCGCCAGCCGTTCGGCCATGATGCCCGAGCCGATGACGGCGGTGAGCAGCAGCAACGTCCCGATGAATTCCGCCAGCAATCGGCGATGCAGCGGTTGACCGCTCACTTCGCGCCCAGCTCGCGGGCGGTCTGCTGGAGCCGCAGCTTTCCCAGCCGCTCGGGCGGCAGGCTGACCAGCAGCTCCAGGCGGTTGCGGATGGCCTGCAAGGTGCCGCGGAAGGCGGCCCGGCGCTGCTCCTCGTTGCCCGGCGCATCGGAAGGGTCCGCGTAGCCCCAATGCGCCGTCGCCGGATGGCCGGGCCAGAACGGGCAGGCCTCGCCGGCCGCGTTGTCGCAGACCGTGATGACCAGGTCCATCGGCGGGGCGCTGGCGCCGGCGAACTCGTCCCACGACTTGCTCCGCAAGCCGTCCGTGCTGAGACCCGCCTCTCGCAGCACGGCCAGCGCCAGCGGATTCGGCTGCTGGCTGTCGCGCGGGCTGCTGCCGGCGGAGAAGGCCTTGAAGCGCCCCTTGCCGATGTGGTTGAGGACGGCTTCCGCGAGGATGCTGCGGGCCGAGTTGTGGGTGCAGAGGAACAGGACGTTCAAGATCGGGGTGTCGGTCATGCTCATTCGGTCAGCAGCTTGGCCGTCTTCGAGACTTGCTTCATGGGTACTCCTTCAGCACTTGCACGCGGCCGCGGCGGGGTCGAGGCACTCGGCGCCTTGGCAGCAGTGCGCCGTGAGGTAGCCGAGCACGTCGTTCATGCGGTCGTAGGCGGCGCGGTAGACGAGGTTCCGGCCGGCCCGCTCCTGCGTGACCAGCCCCGCGTGCGCCAGCTCCTTGAGGTGGAACGAGAGGGTCGCGGCGGGCATGGACAGCGCCTCGGCGATGGTGCCCGGCGTCAGGCCGTCCCGCCCGACCACCACCAGGGCCCGGAACACCTGGATGCGGGCCGGATGGGCCAGCGCGGCCAGCGCCCGGACGACGTCATTCTCTTCCATGTTTCGAGAATAGTCGAAATGATTGAGGGCTGCAAGGTGTGGAGACCGGGCCCGGGCCAGGGGGGCGGGCTGCGCTGGGCAGGCCGCCACGATGCGCGGGACCGTGGAGCACGCGACACCGTCGCCCTGCGTACGGTACGCCGAGCAGCAGGTGTTCGAAGGGGAAAAGGTCCGGAAAAAGACAAAGCCTCCAGAGGTTTCCCTCTGGAGGCTGGATCTTGGCGGAGTGGACGGGACTCGAACCCGCGACCCCCGGCGTGACAGGCCGGTATTCTAACCGACTGAACTACCACTCCGCGTCGGTGCAGGTGTTCCCCCGACGATGCGGGGCAAGTGCCTGCCACTTGTTGCCTGATGCCCCCGTTACCGGGGAAATCTTGGCGACCCTACGGGGATTCGAACCCCGGTACTCACCGTGAAAGGGTGATGTCCTAGGCCTCTAGACGATAGGGTCGAAACCTTGGAACTCCCGACACCTTGCATTTGGTGGAGGTAAGCGGGATCGAACCGCTGACCTCTTGCATGCCATGCAAGCGCTCTCCCAGCTGAGCTATACCCCCGCTTGGTGTCGAGCCCCAGATTCTACACTGAAATTTCAAACGTTCGCCAGCCTCTTCAACACAATATCGCGAGGAAGCAGTTCCAGCACCGCGTCGAGCGAGGGCGACTGGGGCGTTCCGAGCACCAACACCCGCACCGGCATGGCCAGCTGGGGCATCTTCAGGCCGGTGGCGCGCAGCACTTCCTTCAGGCTTTCGGCAATCGCCGCCTTGTCCCAGGGCACGCCCTCGAGCATCTTGGCCAGCAGGCCGATGGCCGGGCGCACGCCCTCGGTGATGTGCTTGGCAACGTCCTCGGCGCTGGGCTGCACCTCCTGGTAGAAGCGCTGGGCCCAGTCGGCCAGCGCCACGGTGGTGTCGCTGCGGTCCTTGAGCAGGCCGCACAGGCGCGGCAGGCGCGCATCGGGGGCGATGCCGCGCTTCTTCAACTGCTCGCCCACCAGCATCGCCAGCGGCTCGTCGGGCATGGCCTTCATGTGCTGGGCGTTCACCCAGCGCAGCTTGGCTTCGTCGAACTGCGCCGCGCTCTTGCCCAGGTGGTCGAGGTCGAACCACTGCAGGAACTGCTCGCGGCTGAAGATCTCGTCGTCGCCGTGCGACCAGCCCAGGCGCGCCAGGTAGTTGACCATGGCCTCGGGCAGGAAGCCCTCGTCGCGGTACTGGGTGACCGGCTTGGCGCCGTGCCGCTTGCTCATCTTCTCGACGCGCACGCTGCCATCCTCGCCGACCACCGGCTGCAGCACCGTCGGCAGGTGCGCGTACACCGGCGGCTCCTTGCCGAGCGCGCGGAAGATGTTGATCTGGCGCGGCGTGTTGTTCACGTGGTCGTCGCCGCGGATCACGTGGGTGATGCGCATGTCGATGTCGTCGATCACCACGCAGAAGTTGTAGGTGGGCGTGCCGTCGGGGCGCGCGATCACCAGGTCGTCGAGCTCCTCGTTGCGGATCTCGATGCGGCCCTTGACCTTGTCGTCCCAGGCCACCACGCCGGCCAGCGGGTTGCGGAAGCGCAGCACCGGCTGCACGCCTTCGGGCACCGGCGGCAGCGCCTTGCCGGGCTCGGGCCGCCAGGTGCCGTCATAGCGAGGCTTTTCCTTGTTGGCCATCTGGCGCTCGCGCAGGGCGTCGAGCTCGGCCACGCTCATGTAGCAGGGGTAGACCAGGCCCTGGTCCTGCATTTGGCGCAGCGCTTCCTTGTAGCGGTCCATGCGCTGCATCTGGTAGTACGGGCCCTCGTCCGGGTCCAGGCCCAGCCAGGCCATGCCTTCCAGGATGACGTCGACCGCCGCCTGCGAGGAGCGCTCGAGGTCGGTGTCCTCGATGCGCAGGATGAAGGTGCCGCCGGTGGAGCGGGCGAAGGCCCAGGGATACAGGGCCGAGCGGATGTTGCCGAGGTGGATGAAGCCCGTGGGCGAAGGGGCGAACCGGGTGCGGGTGGACATGGGGCGGGATTGTGGCAGCGACACCCGCTGTTGCGGGGCCGGCGGGGTTGCGCGTTGCGCTGGATCCCCCGCTGGAGCCTGCCTTCGCGGAAGGCGGCGACGGGGGATGACGAGAGGGTCAGAGCGTGCCGAGCCCGCGCTCCAGGTCGTCCTTGAGGTCCTCGACGTGCTCCAGCCCGACCGCCACGCGCACCAGGTTCTGGCGGATACCGGCGGCTTGGCGCTGGGCTTCGGTCAGGCGGCCGTGCGAGGTGCTGGCCGGATGGGTGACGATGCTCTTGACGTCGCCCAGGTTGGCCGTCACCGACAGCAGCCGGGTCGAGTCGATCACGTGGAAGGCATTGCGGCGGGCCTCGTCGGCGTCGACCGCCTTGACGTCGAAGCCCAGCACGGCGCCGCCGCGGCCCGACTGCTGGGCCATGGCCAACTCGTGCTGCGGATGGCTGGTCAGCCCCGGGTAGTAGACGCGCTCGACCTTCGGGTGGGCCTCCAGCCAGCGTGCCAGCTCCAGCGCGCGCTGCGACTGCGCCTCCATCCGGATGCCCAGCGTCTCCAGTCCCTTGAGCACCACCCAGGCGTTGAAGGGCGACAGGCTGATGCCGGCGCTGCGCATCACAGGCACGAACTTGCCGGTGACCAGCTCCTGGCTGGCGCACAGCGCGCCGGCGATGACCCGGCCCTGGCCGTCGAGGTACTTGGTGCCCGAGTGCACCACGATGTCGGCGCCGAACTTCGCCGGCTGCTGCAGCGCCGGCGAGCAGAAGCAGTTGTCCACGGCCAGCAGCGCACCGGCCTCGTGCGCGAGGTCGGCCAGCGCGCGGATGTCGCAGACGTCGGCCAGCGGGTTGGTCGGCGTCTCGGCGAACAGCAGCTTGGTGGTCGGCCGGATTGCCGCTTTCCACTCGGCCAGGTCGGTCTGCGAGACGAAGCTGGTTTCGACGCCGAACTTGGCGAACTCGGTACCCAGCAGCTTGAGGGTGGAGCCGAACACCGAGCGCGAGCAGACGATGTGGTCGCCGGCCTTGAGCAGCGACAGGCACAGCAGCAGGATGGCACCCATGCCGCTGGCCGTGCCCACCGCCGCCTCCATGCCTTCCATCGCGGCCAGCCGCATCTCCATGCTGGCGACGGTCGGGTTGGAAAAGCGCGAGTAGATGAAACCCTCTTCCTCGCCGGCGAAGCGGCGCGCCGCCAGCTCGCTGTCGGGCTGGGTGAAGCTGGAGGTGAGGTACAGCGCCTCGGAGTTCTCGCCGTACTGGCTCTTGTCGACGGCGGCACGCACGGCCAGCGTCTCGGGCCGCAGGCCATCGGGCAGTTTGCGATCGCCGGCCATCAGGCGTCCTGTGCGTTGGGCAGCACCAGCCGCGAGGTGGTCTCCTCCAGCGGGTCTTCCTGGCCGAGGCGGGCCTCGTTGATCCTGGCGATGTCGTCCGGGTTGATGTCGCCGGTGACGTACACGCCGTCGAAGCAGGAGGCATCGAAGCCGTCCAGCTTCGGCGCGCCGGGCCCGGCCGCGGCCGCCACCGCGCGCTTCATCGGCTCGACGTCCTGGTAGATCAGCGCGTCGCAGCCGATGATCTGGCGCACCTCCTCCACGCTGCGGCCGTGCGCCACCAGCTCGCTGGCGGTGGGCATGTCGATGCCGTAGACGTTGGGAAAGCGCACCGGCGGCGCGGCACTGGCCAGGTACACCTTCTTCGCACCGGCGTCGCGCGCCATCTGCACGATCTCGCGGCTGGTGGTGCCGCGCACGATGGAGTCGTCCACCAGCAGCACGTTGCGGCCGCGGAACTCGCTGCCGATCACGTTGAGCTTCTGGCGCACCGACTTCTTGCGCACGCCCTGCCCCGGCATGATGAAGGTGCGGCCGACGTAGCGGTTCTTGACGAAGCCCTCGCGGTAGGGGATGCCCAGCAGGTGGGCAAGTTGCGTTGCGCTGGGGCGGCTGGATTCCGGAATCGGGATGATCACGTCGATCTCGTTGGGCGGCACGGTGGAGATGACCCGCTTGGCCAGGGTCTCGCCCATGTTCAGCCGCGCCTGGTAGACCGAGATGCCGTCCAGCACCGAGTCGGGCCGCGCCAGGTACACGTATTCGAAGATGCACGGATACAGCTTGGGGTCGTCGGCGCAGGGCTGCGCATGCAGCCGGCCCTGCAGGTCGATGAACACCGCCTCGCCCGGGGCGACGTGGCGCTCGAAGGCCTGGCCCGAGCCCTCCAGCGCCACCGATTCGCTGGCCACCATCACCGTGCCGTCGGCGCCGCGGCCGAGCGACAGCGGGCGGATGCCGAACGGATCGCGGAACGCCAGCACGCCATGGCCGGCAATCAGCGCGATCACGGCATAGGAGCCACGCACCCGCCGGTGCACGTTGCGCACCGCGGTGAACACGTCGTCCGGCTGCAGCGGCCCGCCGCGCGTGGCCTTCTCCAGTTCGTGCGCGAACACGTTGAGCAGCACCTCCGAGTCGCTCTCGGTGTTGATGTGGCGGTGGTCGCTGGAGAACAGCTCGGCCTTGAGCGCCTTCGCGTTGGTCAGGTTGCCGTTGTGCACCAGCACGATGCCGAACGGCGCGTTCACGTAGAACGGCTGGGCCTCCTCCTCGCTGTAGGCATTGCCGGCCGTCGGGTAGCGCACCTGGCCCAGGCCCGCGTTGCCCGGCAGGGCACGCATGTTGCGGGTGCGGAACACGTCGCGCACCATCCCCTTGGCCTTGTGCATGAAGAACTTGCGGCCCTGCTGGGTCGCGATGCCGGCCGCGTCCTGGCCGCGGTGCTGCAGCAGCAGCAGCGCGTCGTAGATCAGCTGGTTGACGGGAGCGGCGCTGACGACGCCGACGATTCCACACATAAAACTATCTTTCTAGCCGGGCAGGTACTGCCCGAATTCGCCCGGCAGCACCGGCTTCAATCCCCTGAGCGCCGCGCTCGAGGCGCCGGCGCCCATCGATTCAGTCCACCACGGCGCGCTGCGCAGCGGCGTCATGTTCACCACCACGGCCAGCACCAGCAGCAGCACCATACCGCGCACCAGCCCGAAGGCGGCACCCAGCGTGCGATCGACCGGCCGCAACCCGACGGCCTCGATCAGCTTGCGGCTGGCCCAGGCCAGCAGTCCGCCGACGAACACCGCCAGCACGAACACGATGGCGAACCCGGCCGCGTACCTCAGCGGCTCGACCGCGCCCCCCATCGGCAGCCAGGGTGCCACCAGCGGCGCCAGCCATTGGGCCAGCACGAAGGCCGCGAACCAGCTCAGCACCGACAGCACCTCGTAGACCAGGCCGCGCAGCGCGCCCAGCAGCAGCGAAAACGCCAGCACCCCGAGGAACACCCAGTCGAGCGTCACCATCCGCAGCCGGCCCTCACAAGGTGAGGATGGCCGCGGGCAAATCCAGTGCCTTGATCTTGCCGGCCGCCTTGTCGGCCTCGGCGCGCGTGGCGAACGGCCCGACCCGCACCCGGGTGCGCTTGCCATCCTTGGTATCGGCCACGTGCGTGTAGGTCTTCAGGCCGGCACGCTCGACCTTGAGGCGGGTCTCGCGCGCCTTGGCCGGATCGGAAAAGGCGCCCACCTGCACGACGAAGCGGCCTTCGGCGGTCGCGGGCGGCTCGGCGACCGGCTTGTCGGCGACCGGCACCGGCTTGCCTTCCAGCAGCGCGCGGGCCCGGGCCGAATCGGCATCGGCCGCCGGCCGGGCCGCGGCGGCCTGCACGGGCGCGGCCGGCTGCGGCTTGCTGGGAGCCGCCACGGCCTTGGGCGCGTCCTTGCTCTCGGCCGGCATGGCGGGAGACTTGGGGTCGGGTTTCGCTTCCGCCTTCGCTTCGGGCTTCGGCTCGGGTTTGGGTTCGGTGGCGGCCGACGTCACGGCGCCCGAGGCGATCGGGCGCGCCGGCGCCGACGATGCGGACGGCCTGGCGGCAACGGCCGCCGGCGCAGGCTCGCTGGCGGCGGCTTCGACCTCGGCTTTCGGCGCGGCGGACACCGGCAGCGGCAACGGCTTGGCCTTGTTGCGGTCGGGAATCTCGATCGGGATGTCCACTGCCACGGGCCGCGGCTGGGAGTCGAACAGCAGGGGGAAGCCGAGCACGCCCATCAGCACCAGCACGGCCGCGCCGATCAGGCGATGCCGCGCGCGGCGCCGCAGGGTCTCCACGCTTTCGGTTTGCGCCGGCGCGGCCGGCTTGTCGGCGGCTGCCTTGCGGAACTTGAAAAAGGCCATGGAGCGTGTCGCCTTGGGGTTCAGGGGGCCAGGTGCCGGGCCTTCAGGCGGGGCAAGCCGTCCTTGAGGACAGCGCCCACCGTGTAGAACGATCCGAAGACCAGGATTCTATCAGTGGGGTTCGCTTCGGCCAGCGCGCTTTCGAGCGCTTCGCGCGGGTTGGCGTGGGTGCTGGCGTCGACGTCGTGGCACACCGTCACGGCCTTCCACTGCGCCTGCAGATCCTGCGCCGAGGCCGCCCGCGGCGTGTCCAGGCCGGTGAAGTACCAGCGGTCCACCAGCGGGTCCATCCGGCGCAGCATGGCGGCCAGGTCCTTGTCGGCCATGGCGCCGAACACGGCGCGGGTGGCCGGGTAGAAGCCCATCGCATCCAGGTTGGCGGCGAGCGCCGCCACCGAATGCGGGTTGTGCGCCACGTCCAGCACCAGCGTCGGCTCGCCCGGCACGATCTGGAAGCGGCCGGGCAGCTCCACCAGCCCGAGGCCGGCGCGCACCGCCTGCGCAGTGACCGGGATGCGCTCGCGCAGCGCCGTCAGTGCGGCCAGCACCCCCGAGGCATTGAGCAGCTGGTTGGCGCCACGCAGCGCCGGATAGGCCAGCCCGGCGTAGCGCCGTCCACGCCCGGCCCAGCCCCACTGCTGCTTGTCGCCGGTGAAGTTGTAGTCGCGCCCGTGCAGCCAAAGGTCGGCGCCGATCGCCTCGGCCGCTGCCACCAGGCTGGCCGGCGGCACCGGGTCGCTGACGATGGCCGGTTTGCCGGCGCGCAGGATGCCGGCCTTCTCGCGGCCGATCGCCTCGCGGTCGTTGCCCAGGAACTCCTGGTGGTCCAGGTCGATGCTGGTGACGATGGCGCAGTCGGTGTCGATCACGTTGACCGCGTCCAGCCGCCCGCCCAGGCCCACTTCCAGGATCGCCACGTCCAGCCCGCTGGCGGCCATCAGGTCGAGGATGGCCAGCGTGGTGAACTCGAAGTAGGTCAGCTGAACGCCCTGGCGCGCCTGCTCGACCCGCTCGAAATGGGGCACCAGCGCGTCCGCCTTGACGGCTTCGCCGCCGATGCGGCAGCGCTCCTCGAAATGCACCAGGTGCGGCGAGGTGTAGACGCCGGTGCGCCAGCCCGCCTGCAGCAGGATGGCTTCCAACAGGGCGCAGGTCGATCCCTTGCCATTGGTGCCCGCCACCGTGATCACCGGGCCGGCGAACGCCAGCCCCAGGCGCTGCGCCACTTCGCGCACCCGGTCCAGGCCCAGTTCGATCGCTTTCGGGTGCAGGTGCTCGCAATGCGCCAGCCAGTCCTGCAAGGTTTGCCTGCTCTGCATGGCTGCCGATTGTCCGCGCATTAGGATCGGCCCATGAGCATCACGGTCCATGGCATCCCGAACTGCGACACGGTGAAGAAGGCGCGCGCCTGGCTGGACGGGCGCGGGCTGGCCTACCGCTTCCACGACTTCAAGAAGGCCGGCGTGCCGGCCGAGCGCCTGGGCGACTGGAGCGCGGCGGTCGGCTGGGAGAAGCTCCTCAACCGGCAGGGAACGACCTGGCGCAAGCTCGACCCTGCGCGCCAGGCTGCGGTGCACGATGCCGCCTCGGCGGCCGAGCTGATGCGGGCCGAGCCCAGCGTGATCAAGCGGCCGGTGGTCGAGTGGCCGGGCGGCCGCATCACGGTCGGATTCGACGCCGCCGCCTGGCAGGCGCTGGCCGAGGCGCGCTGACGCCTGAACTTTTACCCAGCGTTTACCACTGCGGCCGAGCCAGCCGCGCACCGGCTGCCTAGAATTTTGGCCATGCCGGCAACGCAAGCGAGGCTCCCATGAAGCAGTACCTGATTCTTCCCCTGGCGGCTGTGGCCGCGGCAGGCGTCGCCCAGGCGCAGGAAGTCGGTCGGGTGATCTCCAGCACGCCGGTCGTCCAGCAGGTGGCCGTGCCGCGCCAGGTCTGCACGCAGCAGCCGGTGGCGGTGCAGCAGCAGCCCAGTGGCGCCGGCGCCGTGCTCGGGGCCATTGCCGGCGGGGCCGCCGGCAATGCCATCGGCGGCGGCAGCGGCCGCGCGGCGGCCACCGCCATCGGCCTGATGGGGGGCGCGCTGCTGGGCAACCAGATCGAGCGGCCCGGCACCGAGATCCAGACGGTGCAGCAGTGCGCCACCCAGACGTATTACGAGAACCGCGCGGTCAGCTACAACGTGGTGTACGAGTACGCCGGGCGCCAGTACTCGGTGAACATGCCCAACGACCCCGGTCCCACCGTGCAGTTGCAGGTCACGCCGGTGGGCATGCCGCCGCCCACCTCGATGGCGCCCGAGCCGGCGGCGCCGGTCTACAACGCACCGGCCGCGCCGGTGTACAGCGCGCCGCTGGTGGTGGCGCCGCCGCAGGTGGTGGTGGCGCCGGCCTACCCCGTGTACTACCAGCGGCCCTATCCGTACTACTACCCGCCGGTGTCGCTGAGCATCGGCTACGTGCACCGCAGCGGCGGGCACGGCCACCGGCACTGGCGCTGACCTGCGGTGGCGCGCGCCGCCGCTCCGGCAGGGCCGGCGGCGCGCGCACTCTAAAATCCCCCGCTTTGCCGCGAGCCGCGCCCGGGTGTGTCCTGCGCTGGCGCAGCGCCCTCTCCTAGCCCTGGGCCCCCATGAGCACCATCCTTGAACACCTGCCCGCCGGCCAGAAGGTCGGCATCGCCTTTTCCGGCGGCCTGGACACCAGCGCCGCGCTGCACTGGATGCGCCTGAAGGGCGCCATCCCCTACGCCTACACCGCCAACCTCGGCCAGCCCGACGAACCGGACTACGACGAGATCCCGCGCAAGGCCATGCAGTACGGCGCCGAGCAGGCCCGGCTGATCGACTGCCGCAAGCAGCTGGCGCAGGAAGGCATCGCGGCACTGCAGGCCGGCGCCTTCCACATCTCCACCGCCGGCCTGACCTACTTCAACACCACGCCGCTCGGGCGCGCGGTCACCGGCACCATGCTGGTGGCGGCCATGAAGGAAGACGACGTCAACATCTGGGGCGACGGCAGCACCTTCAAGGGCAACGACATCGAGCGCTTCTACCGCTACGGGCTGCTCACCAACCCGGCGCTGAAGGTCTACAAGCCCTGGCTGGACCAGGCCTTCATCGACGAGCTGGGCGGCCGCGCCGAGATGAGCGCGTTCATGCAGAAGGCCGGCTTCGCCTACAAGATGTCGGCCGAGAAGGCCTACAGCACCGACAGCAACATGCTGGGCGCGACGCACGAGGCCAAGGACCTGGAGCACCTGAACTCCGGCATCCGCATCGTCAACCCGATCATGGGCGTGGCCTTCTGGCGCGACGACGTGCCGGTCAAGGCCGAGGAAGTGCGGGTGCGCTTCGAGGAGGGCCAGCCGGTGGCGTTGAACGGCCAGTCCTTCGACGACCCGGTGGCGCTGATCCTGGAGGCCAACCGCATCGGCGGCCGCCACGGCCTGGGCATGAGCGACCAGATCGAGAACCGCATCATCGAGGCCAAGAGCCGCGGCATCTACGAGGCCCCGGGCCTGGCGCTGCTGTTCATCGCCTACGAGCGGCTGGTCACCGGCATCCACAACGAGGACACGATCGAGCAGTACCGCGAGAACGGCCGGCGCCTGGGCCGCCTGCTGTACCAGGGCCGCTGGTTCGACCCGCAGGCCATCATGCTGCGCGAGACCGCGCAGCGCTGGGTGGCGCGCGCCATCACCGGCGAAGTGACGCTGGAGCTGCGCCGCGGCAACGACTACTCGCTGCTGAACACCGAGTCGCCCAACCTGACCTACCAGCCCGAGCGGCTGACCATGGAAAAGGGCGAGTCGATGTTCTCCCCTCGCGACCGCATCGGCCAGCTGACCATGCGCAACCTCGACATCGTCGACACGCGCGACAAGCTGGGCGTGTACAGCAAGGCCGGCCTGCTGTCGCTCGGCGCCGGCGCGGCGCTGCCGCAGCTGGGGGAAGCGAAGAAGTAAGTCGCGGGCGATGGATGCCGGGTCGACCCCGGCGGCCTCGCTCGACCGATCGTAACCACATCGGAAACGCGCAGCGTTTTCGATGTGAACGTCAGTCGTACGCGAACGTCATGATCAGGTCCACCGCCACCCGGTCGCCGGCCTGCAGCCGCACCGTGAATCTCTGCGACAGGTCGTAGAAGACGTACAGCGTGCCCAGCGTGCCGGCCAGGCTGCGCTCGTAGGACGCATAGAGGTCGCGGCCCAGGCGCTTGCCGAGCGTCACCGCCGGGCCCTCGGCGCCGTCGCGGCGGAAGCCCAGTTCGTCCAGCCCCAGCAAGGCCGCCGGGCCCTTGCCGCCACCACCGCCGGCACCGGCGCGGCTTTGCAGCAGCGCCACGGCGGCCGATTGCAGCAGGGCCGTCTCCGCCCCGCCCGCCGCCGACGGCCGGCCCAGCACCAGCCAGGCCAGCTTCTCCGATTCGGGCAGGTCGGGCTCCGCGTACAGGCGCACGAACGGCGCCTGCGCCGTGCCGGTGATCTGCACGCCGACCCGCTGCGCCAGCCGCGGCCGGATCGCCAGGATGTCGAGCGCCGGGTTGTCGATCGCCCCGGTGAAGCGCAGCACGCCGCGCTCGATGTCCAGCCGCTGGCCGTAGGCCTGGTATTCGCCGCCCACGGTGCGGATCACGCCGGCCAGCCGCGGCTCGGTCACCGATTGGCCGGACACGGTCAGCGCGCCGGCCAGCCGGGTCTGGATGCCGCGTCCCTGCACCCGGAAGTCGTTGCCCAGGTCCAGCGTCACGGCCAGCGCGAGCGGGCGCCGCCCCGTCCGGCCGCCCTCCTTGGCCACCGGCTCACGGCCCAGCGCCACGCCCGGCGGCAGGTTGCGCACCACGACGTCGTTGCCCAGTTGCGGCGCCGTCTCGTCGGGCAGCACGATGCGGGCGCGATCGACCTGCAGCGCGCCGCGCACCTCCAGCGCCGCCGGCGTCAGGCTGGCGCTGAGCTGCCCTGAGAGCGTCAGCTCGCGATCGTTGCGCGTGCTCGCCCGCAGGCGCTCGATCTGCACCGACAGCCGGGCCTGCAGGCCCTGCTCGAGCCAGCCCGCCTGGCCGGTGCCGCCGATCCGGCCGCCCTCCGGGCCGGCGCCGAGCAGCACGAACTCCTCGATCAGCAGCTGGCGGCCTTGCAGCCGCGCGCGCAAGCGGCCGTCGCGCAGCGCGACGCCGTCCACCACCGAGCGCAGCGCGAGGTCGTCGGCCGCCAGGCTGCCGGCCAGTTGCGGATCGGCCCGGGTGCCGGACACCGCGATGTCGGCCTGCACCGAGCCGCGCAGGCGCCAGCCCGGCGGCGCCAGCAGCGACCACACGCCCAGCCGCGGCAACTGCGCCTGGATGGCGCCTGTCAGCGGCGCGTCCGCCGGCCAGCTCCAGCCGCCGCCCTCGCGCGACAGCCGCGACACCAGCTTCGCCTGCGCCGTGCCGGCCCGCTCCGAATCCCACACCAGCGCCGCCGTCAGCGCCTCGCCCTCGCCTTCGAGCGTCAGCCGCGCCTGCCGCACGCCGGCCTGCACGCGCGCCGAGCCGCCCTCCACGGTCTCGGCCAGCACCGAGACGTCGCCGCTGCTGCGCGCCAGTGCGGCGCGCAGGCGCAGCTGCTCGCCCAGCTGCGCATCCCACTGCCCCTCGAACACCAGGTCGCCGGACAAGGCCGAGCCGGCCAATTGCGGCCCCCCCAACAGTTCCATCCAGGCCATCGGCAGGCCGGTGATGCGGCCGGCCGTGTGCAACTCGCCCGCGGCCCAGGTCACCGGGTCCCAGGCCAGGACGGCGGAAGAAACCGCGCGGCCGGCGACCGGCGGCGGCGCCAGCGCGGCCTGCGAGGCGCCCGCCTCCAGCCGCCCGCCCGACCACGACAGCGGCACCGGCCGCTGCAGCGCCAGCCGCCACGGGCCGGGCCCGAGCGCCGGGTCGCGCGCCTGCGCCTGCAGTGAAGCCACCTGCCCCTGCCAGGCGCCCTGCGGCCTGCGCCCGGCGCGGCCAGCCAATTCCAGCGCGAGCCGGCGTTCGCCCTGCAGCGCCTGCGCGCGCAGCTCGATACGCGCATCGGCCAGCCGGCCATCGAGAGCCAGCGTGGCCTCGCGCAGCGCCCACGGCGCGGCTTCGCCGGCCGCCGCGACGGGCTGCAGTTGCGGCACCGACAGCGTGCCCTTCACCTCGGGGTCGTCCCAGCCGCCCTGCCAGGCGAACTGCGCCTGGGCGCGCCCGGCCAGCAGCGGCGACGACAGGGCCCGCGGCACGCCCGGCAGCTTCTGCAGCCATTGCTGGGCCCGGGCCACGTCGTCCAGCGAGGCCTTGGCGTTGCCGCCGCCGCGCGTGCGCCCCAGCGAGCCGACCGCCCGCAGGCGCAGGCCCGGCGCCTGCAGCTCGGCGCGGCCGCGCCCGAAGCGGGCGGCCGGCTGCAGGTCGATGGCGGCATCCAGCCGCGCATCGGCCGTGGTCACCAGCAGCAGGGGCAGCGACAACTGCTGGCCGGCCCAGCGCCCGCGCGCCTGCAGCGAGCGCAGCTCCAGCGCGCCCACCGCCGCGGCGACTTCGTTGCTGGCGCCGCCGGCGGGTGCCGGCTGCAGCGCGCCGGCCGCCTTCAGTTCGGCGTCGAACAGCATCGCTTCGCCTTCGGCCCGCACGCTGGCGCGGCCGCCCAGCGGCAGCGGCGCCATCGCGCTGTGCACGGCGGCGGGGTTCACGCCGGCCAGCGTGCCTTCGATGCGCCAGTCCTGCTCGCTGGCCCACTCGCCGCGCGCCTGCACCTTGCCGCCGCCCACGTCGGCGTCGAGCTGGCGGACGAAGGCATGGGCGGGCAGGCGCCAGTCGCCTTCCAGCTGCACCCGCGCCGCCGGAACCCGCTGGCGGTCCCAGGGGCCGGCCAGGCCGTTGTGCAGGTCGGCCTTGACGGCCCAGGTCGATGCGTCGCGCGGCTCCAGCGCGATCCGCCCCGACAGCAGGGTGTCCGGCGCCTCGCGCCAGAGCGCGCCGGCATCGAAGTCCTGGAAGTCGGCCCGCGCCCGCGCCAGCGGCAGCGCCGCCCAGGGCGTGACGCGGGCGACCAGCGTGGCTTGCGCAGCACCGCTGCCGCCGGGCTCGGCCTGCACCTTGGCCTGCAGGTCGAAGTCGGCCAGCCGGCCGTCGGCGCGCGCCTGGAACAGCAGCGGCAGCGACGCCTCCGCGCCCGGCACCGGCGTCTCGACGCGGCCCTGCAGGTGCACGGCGAGATCGAACGGCGCCTGCGCCGCCACCCGCAGCTCGCCGCGGTAGTGGCCGTCCAGCGCGCGCAGGTTGCGCAGGTCCAGCCGGTGCCAGGCGCCGTCGTAGGCATAGCGCGCCGCCAGTTCGCCCAGCACCAGCGCCGGCGGCCCCGCCCACTCCAGCCGGCCGACGGCGAGGTCGTCCACCGACACCTGCAGCGGCAGCGCCAGGCTGGCCGGCGGTTGCGGGCGCTGGCCGGTATCGGGCCGCCGATCCTCGACGCGCACGCGCGCGGCGCGCAGGTAATCCAGCGCCAGCCGTCCCTGCAGCAGGGCGAGCGGCTCCCAGGCCAGCTCCAGCTGCTGCGCCTGGACGTCCAGCCCGCCCTGTCGCCATGCCAGCTGCTGCACACGCAGGCCATGGCGCAGCGAGCCGGTCACGCCCCCGGCTTGCAGGCCCGGCAGCCGGCGCGCGGCCTGCTCCAGCGCCCATTGCGCCGAGCCCTCGCGCCCGGCCCACCACCACAGCACGGCGGCGGCGGCCACCGCCAGCACCAGCAGGAGGACCAGGCCCCTTCCCATCCATCGCAGTGCCTTCATGCCCGGAGCGGCTTTCATCAGAACGTGCTGGCGATGTTGATGTGCAGGCGCAGGCGCCGGGCGTCCACGCCATACGCCAGGTCCACCTGCAGCGGCCCGAGCGGGCTGCGGTAGCGCACGCCGGCGCCGACGCCGACCGCGGGCTTGAGGTCGCTGACGTGGTCGGCCACGGCGCCGGCATCGACGAACAGCACGCCCTCGAAGTCGGTCGGCACGTCGCCGCGGCGGATCGGCCGCTGCCACTCCAGGCTGCCGACCGCGAGCAGGCGCCCGGGCCCGACCAGGCCGCCGGGCTGCTGCACCCCGATGTCGCGAAAGCCGTAGCCGCGCACCGAGGTGTCGCCGCCGGTGCGGAACAGCTGGGTGGAAGGCACCCGGGCCTGCGCGCTGGCCAGCACTGCGCCGCCTTCGGCCCGCCACTGCAGGCGACCCCGCTCCAGCGGGTGGATCTGCAGCCAGCGCAGCACGGTGCGCTGGAACGGGCTGCGGCTGCCCACCAGCGTGACGCCGGCGCCCAGCTCGGCCCCGATCGCGTAGCCGCGGCTCGGATACGGCTCCTGGTCGAAGTAGCGCCCGCGCCAGATGTAGTTGGCGCTCAGGGCGGTGCCGTCGCCGGTGTCCACCGGCGGTGGCGCGCCGACTTCGGCGCGCACGCTGGAGCGGTCGAACTGCAGGTAGACGTTGCGCTCGATGTGGTCCTCGCTGCGGGTGCGCCCGACGCGCAGGGTCTGGCTGTGGGTGACCAGCTGGTCGTCGTCGAGCCGTTCGGCGCGCGCCGACACGCCCCAGCGCCAGCCGTCCTCGCCCGGGATGGCGGACAGCTCGCTGCTGACGAAGGGCGCCTTGCGGTCCAGCTGCAGCTTGTTGACGGCGCGCCAGCCCAGCCCCGGCAGGCGGTTGTGGGTGTATTCCACCGAGGCGCGCGGGCCGGTGTCGGTGGACAGGCCCAGCCCCAGCACCAGTTTCTTCAGCGGCGCCTCGCGCACGTTGACCTGCACCGGCGCGGCGGCCGGGTCGCCGGCCGGATCGACGTAGATGAAGGCCGAGTCGAAGTAGCCGCTGCCGGCCAGCCGCAACTGGGCGCGCTGGATCCGGTCCTGGTCGTAGACCGTGCCGGGCGGCAGCCGCGCCAGCCGCGGCGCCAGCACCGGGTCGTAGCGCTCGACGCCGGACACCTGCATGGGGCCGAGCCGGAACAGCGGGCCCGAATCCAGCCGCAGGCCCAGCCGGGCGCGCTGGGTGGCGGCGTCGATGTCGGCGCGGCTGAAGCCGATCCGGCCGGCCGGGTAGCGGCGCGCCACCAGCTCGCGCTGCGCGCCGGACTTGGCATCGGCCCAGCCCTCCTGGGTGAAGCGGCTGCCCGCGGGCAGGCTCCAGCGCTCGCGGATCTGCCCGCGCTGCAGGACCGCATCGGGGTCGGTGGAGGTGGCGATGTCGCCCTGGAAGGCAATGTCCACCTCGGCGATGGTGGTCGGCGGCCCGGGCTCGACCGCCAGCACCACCAGCGGCACGCCGCCGGCCGCGGCCGGCTCGCGCCGGATGTCCAGCCGGGGCGCGAAGTAGCCCAGCGTGGCCAGCAGTTCGCGCGCATCGCGCTCGGCCAGCCGCAGCAGCCGGGCCAGCTCGGCATCGTCGAGGTCCGCCACCTGCCGGTAGCGCTGCAGCTCCAGGTGGCGCTCCAGCAGTTCCTTGACCGGTCCGGGCGCGCGCACGTCGAGGTTGAACGCCGGCCGCGCCGGCCCCTGCTGCGCGAAGGCGGCGGCGGCCAGCAGCCCGGCGCCGAGGGCGCCGATCCACCAGCGCAGGGCGCGCGCGCGCAGTCCGGGCTTCATGTCGGGTTCGGGGAGCGTCCAGGTCGCCCTGGGTCGGGCAGGCTCTCCACTATGAAGAGGCTGCCAGCTCGGCCGTGTAGGCCCATGCCGACAGGCGCGGCGGTTGGGGGTGGCGTCAGACGACCACCGGCTCCGGCTCCAGCCGGATGCCGAAGCGCTCGTAGACGCTGGTCTGGATGGCCCGGGCCAGGGTCACCACCTCGCCGCCGGTGGCGCCGCCACGGTTGACCAGCACCAGCGCCTGCTTCTCGTAGACGCCGGCATTGCCGACCGACTTGCCCTTCCAGCCGCAGGCGTCGATCAGCCAGCCGGCGGCCAGCTTGACCGAGCCGTCGGGCATCGGGTAGTGCACGATGCCGGGCTCGCGGGCGATGATGTCGGTGCACTGCTCGGGCGTCACCGTGGGGTTCTTGAAGAAGCTGCCGGCGTTGCCCAGCACGCGCGGGTCGGGCAGCTTGGCGCGGCGGATGGCACAGACCCAGTCGAACACCTGGCGCGCCGTCGGCCGCTCCGCGCCCGCTTCGGCGCGCTTGCGCTCCAGGTCCATGTAGCCCAGCTCCGGCCGCCAGGGCTTGGGCAGCCGCAGGCGCACGCGCAGGATCAGCGCCCGCCCGGCCAGGCCCATGCCGCGGCCGGCTTCGCCTTGCGGCGCCGCGTGCTTGAACACCGAATCGCGGTAGCCGAAGGCGCATTGGCGGGCATCGAGCGTGAACACGCGTCCGCTGCGCAGGTCGACCGCGTCGAGCGACTCGAAACGGTCCTGCAGCTCCACGCCGTAGGCGCCGATGTTCTGCACCGGCGCGGCGCCCACCGTGCCCGGGATCAGCGCCAGGTTCTCCAGCCCGCCGAAGCCCTGGGCCAGGGTCCAGTCCACCAGCTCGTGCCAGTTCTCGCCGGCCCCGGCCTCGATCACCGCGGCCCGGGGGCCGTCCTCGATCACCCGGCGGCCGGCGATCTCCACCTTGAGTACCAGCGAGCGCACGTCGCCGGTGAGCACGATGTTGCTGCCCCCGCCCAGCACGAACTTCGGGCTGGCCGCCAGCCGCGGGTCGGCCAGCAGCTGCACCACGTCGGCCTCGCTGCGCACGCGCACCAGTTCGCGCGCCTTGGCGACGATGCCGAAGCTGTTGTGCGGCGCCAGTGCGACGTTCTGCTCCACGATCATGGGAGAATTGTGACCCATGCGCGTCGGGCGCCGGGGAGCTGAAATGCCGTCTTTCGATACAGTCTGCGAGCCCAATCTGGTCGAGGTGAAGAATGCCGTCGACAACACCGCCAAGGAGATCGGCACCCGCTTCGATTTCAAGGGCACGTCGGCCGCCATCGAGATCAAGGAAAAGGAAATCACGGTCTTCGGCGACGCCGATTTCCAGCTCGGTCAGGTGCACGACATCCTGACCAACAAGCTGGCCAAGCGCAACGTCGACGTGCGCTTCCTGGACAAGGGCAAGGTCGAGAAGATCGGTGGCGACAAGGTCAAGCAGGTGGTCAAGGTGCGCAGCGGCATCGAATCCGAGGCGGCCAAGAAGATCCAGCGGCTGGTCAAGGACAGCAAGCTGAAGCTGCAGGCCTCGATCCAGGGCGACGCGGTGCGCGTCACCGGCGCCAAGCGCGACGACCTGCAGGCCGCGATGGCGCTGATCCGCAAGGAGGTCGCCGACCTGCCGCTGTCCTTCAACAACTTTCGCGACTGATCCCATGCGCGCTGCCTGCCTTGCCGCCGTCCTGCTGGCCTGCGCGCCCGCTTTCGGCCAGTCGGTCGCCCTCCAGGGCATGCTCGGCAACCGGGCGCTGCTGATCGTCGACGGCTCGCCACCCAAGACGGTGGCGCCGGGCGACACGTTCAAGGGCGTCAAGGTGGTGTCCACCGCGGGCGACCAGGCGGTGGTGGAGGTCGGCGGCAAGCGCCACACGCTGCGCGTGGGCGAGGCGCCGGCCAGCGTGGGCGGCAGCGGCGGCGCACCCGGGGGCGACCGGATCGTGCTGACGGCCAGCAGCGGCGGCCACTTCCTCAGCGAAGGCCGGATCAACGGCCGCGCCGCCTACTTCATGGTGGACACCGGCGCCACCAGCATCGGCCTGGGCGCCGCCGAGGCCGAGCGCCTGGGCATCGACTACAAGTCCGGCCAGCCGGTGCGCATGGGAACGGCCAACGGCGTGGCGCTGGGCTGGCGCGTCATGCTGGCCTCGGTGCGCATCCGCGAGGTGGAGGTGCGGGACGTCGAGGCCGTCGTGGGCCAGCAGCCCATGCCCTACATCCTGCTGGGCAACAGTTTCCTCAACCGCTTCCAGATGAAGCGGGAGAACGACCAGATGGTGCTCGAGCGGCGCTACTGATGGCCGATCCCGAGCGCGCCACCCTCGAACCGCCGCCGCTGCAGCCGCAGGTCACCGCCCTGGGTCCACTGGGCAACCGGGTGTTCCGGATGCTCTGGTTCACCTGGTTCGCGGCCAACACCTGCATGTGGATGAACGACGTCGCGGCCGCCTGGCTGATGACGTCGATCGCGCCGTCGCCGCTGTGGGTGGCGCTGGTGCAGTCCGCCTCCACCCTGCCCGTATTCTTCCTCGGCCTTCCAAGCGGTGCCCTGGCCGACATCCTGGATCGGCGCCGCTATTTCATGATCACCCAGTTCTGGGTGGCCGGGGTCGCCGCCGTGCTGTGCGGCGTGATCCTGCTCGGCTGGATGACCCCCGAGCTGCTGCTGGCGCTGACCTTCGCCAACGGCGTCGGGCTGGCGATGCGCTGGCCGGTGTTCGCGGCCATCATCCCCGAGGTGGTGCCGCGCCACCACCTGGCGCAGGCGCTGGCCCTGAACGGCGTGGCGATGAACGGATCGCGCATCGTCGGCCCGCTGGTGGCCGGCGCGCTGATCGCCAGCCTGGGCAGCGCCTGGGTGTTCGTGCTCAATGCCATCCTGTCGGTGGCTGCCGGCTTCGTCATCATGCGCTGGCGGCGCGAGCACAAGGAAAGCCCGCTCGGGCGCGAGCGCCTGTCCAGCGCCATGCGGGTGGGCATGCAGTTCGTGCGCCAGTCCGGCCGCATGCGCGGCATCCTGCTGCGCATCTCGGTGTTCTTCCTGCACTCCACCGCCCAGATGGCGCTGCTGCCGCTGGTGGCGCGCGGCCTGCCGGGCGGCGCCGCCGGCACCTTCACGGTGCTGCTGGCCTCGATGGGCGCGGGGGCGATCTTCGCGGCCCTGCAGATGCCCCGGCTGCGCGCCTGGATGCCGCTGCAGCGGCTGGTGTTCGTCGGCACGGCGCTGCAGGCGCTGGGTACGCTGGTCATGGCCTACGCGCCCAACATCGCCATCGCGGTGCCGGCCATGGTGATTTCCGGCATGGCCTGGATCACGGTGGCCAACTCGCTGACAGTGGCGGCCCAGATGGCGCTGCCCGACTGGGTGCGGGCGCGCGGCATGTCGATCTACCAGATGTGCCTGATGGGATCGATGGCCGCGGGCGCCGCCCTGTGGGGCCAGGTCGCCACCTGGACCAGCGTGCCCACGAGCCTGGCCGCGGCCTCCGTCGCCGGCGTGATCCTGATGGCGGTGGTGCAGCGGCTGACGCGCGACCGCGGCACCGAGGAGGACCTGACCCCCTCGCAGGTGCTCAAGGTGCCGCAGATGGCCGGGCCGGCGCACGGCGGCCGCATCCAGGTCTGCGTCGAGTACCGCATCGACCCGGCGCGCTCGCAGGAGTTCATGGCCGTCATGGAGGAAAGCCGGCGCAGCCGGCTGCGCCAGGGTGCGCTCAACTGGCAGCTGGTGCACGACCTGAGCGACCCGAGCTGCTACATCGAGCAGATCACCGACGAGTCCTGGATCGAGCACCTGCGCCGCTTCGACCGCATCACCGCGGCCGACGCCCAGCTGCGCGACCGCCGGCTGTCGTTCCACCTGGGCGAGGAGCCGCCGCGGGTGATGCGGTACGTGATCGAGCGGGAGTAGCGGGGGGGCGCCCCGACGGGCACGCCCCCGGGTCGTCACGCCCGCGCCTTTCAAGCCTTCTTCTTCGCCCCCAGCCGCGACTCCGTGCCCGCCGCCAGGCGCTGGATGTTCTCGCGGTGCCGCCAGGCCAGCAGCGCGGCCATGGCGAACAGGGCGAATACCACCGGCTTCTCGGCGTACCACTGGATGCGGTCGCCCAGCAGGTAGTAGACCGGCGCGAACACCGCCGCCAGCAGCGAGGCCAGCGAGGAGTAGCGGAAGAAGTAGGCGATGATCAGCCAGGTTAGGCCGGTGGCGATGCCCAGCAGCCAATCGATGCCGAACACCGCGCCGATGAAGGTCGCCACGCCCTTGCCGCCCTGGAATCGGAAGTACACCGGGTACAGGTGGCCGAGGAAGGCGCCCAGCGCCACCAGCGCCACCGTGCCGTCCTCCAGCCCCCAGGCCTTGCCGTAAAGGCGCACCAGCAGCACCGGCACCAGCCCCTTCATCGCGTCCAGCAGCAGCGTCACGACGGCCGCGGGCTTGCTGCCCGAGCGCAGCACGTTGGTGGCGCCGGGATTCTTGCTGCCGAAGGTGCGCGGGTCCGCCAGCCCCATGGCGCGGCTGACGATCACGGCGAAGGCGAGCGAGCCCACCAGGTAGGCCGCGAGCGCGGCGAGCAGGGGATACAGGGTGTCCATCGGGCGCCGATTCTGCCAGCGCCGACCCTCACTCTTCCAGCGCGCAGCGCACCGGCCTGGCGCCGAGCAGTTGCACGCACACCTGCGGATCGATGCCGACCAGGTAGCCGCGCCGGCCGCCGTTGATGGCGATGCGCGGCAGCCCAAGGATGGTCTCCTCGATGTACACCGGCATCTCCCGCCGCGTGCCGAATGGCGAAGTGCCGCCCACCAGGTAGCCGCTGTGGCGGTTGGCGACTTCCGGCGCGCACGGCTCGACCGACTTGGCGCCGATCTGGCGCGCCAGGTTCTTGGTCGACACCTTGCGGTTGCCGTGCATCAGCACGAGCAGCGGGCGCGCCTTCTCGTCCTGCATCACCAGCGTCTTGACCACGGTGAACGGGTCGAACCCCAGCACCTGCGCGCTGTGGGTGGCGCCGCCGTGCTCGAGGTACTCGTAGGGGTGCTCGGTGAAGGCCACGCCATGGGCCCTGAGCAGCGCCGTCGCCGGCGTTTCGCTGACGTGGTCCTTCTTCGCCATGGCGCGCGGTTCAGATGGCGGGGTCGCGCGTATCCCAGCGGAGGCGATCGATCGCGGCCAGCAGTTCCGGCGCGAGCTGCGTGCCCCAGGCGTCGAGGTTCTCGTCCAGCTGCGCCAGCGAGGTGACGCCGATGATGGTGCTGGCCACCTGCCACTTGGTGAAGCAGAAGGCCAGCGCCATCCGGGTGGGCGCCAGGCCGTGCTCGCGCGCCAGTGCGTTGTATCGGCGCGCGGCGTCCAGTGCCTCGGCTCGGCCCCAGCGGCCCTGGCGCACCGACTCGAATTTCGCGATGCGCGCGCCGGCCGGCGCCTGGTCGCCGGCGAAGCCGCCCGCGTCGTACTTGCCGGTCAGCAGCCCGAAGCCCAGCGGCGAATACGCCAGCAGCGACACGCCCAGCCGGTGCAGGCTTTCGTCCAGCCCGTTCTCCACGCTGCGGTTGAGCAGGCAGTACGGGTTCTGCACGGTGGCGATGCGCGGCAGGCCGTGCTGCTCGGCCAGCCGCACGAACTCGTGAACCCCGTACGGGGTCTCGTTCGACAGGCCGACGTGGCGCACCTTGCCCTCGCGCACCAGCCGTGCCAGCGCCTCCAGCTGTTCGTGGATCGAAGTCTGCGTGCGCTCCTTGCGCGGGTCGTAGTACATCGAGCCGAACATCGGCGTGTTGCGCTCGGGCCAATGGATCTGGTACAGGTCGATCACGTCGGTGCGCAGGCGCTTGAGCGAACCCTCGCAGGAGGCCTGGATGTCGGCCGCGGTGAGGCCCTGGCCTTCGCGGATCCAGGGCATGCCGCGCGAGGGGCCGGCCACCTTGGTGGCCAGCACGAGCCTGCCGCGCAGGGCGGGGTTCGCGGCCAGCCAGTTGCCGATGATGGTTTCCGTCGCGCCGAAGGTCTCCTGGCGCGCCGGCACCGCGTACATCTCGGCCGTGTCGATGAAGTTGATGCCGCGCTCGACGGCGCGCGAGAGGATGGCGTGGGCCTGCAATTCGGCGACCTGCTCGCCGAAGGTCATGGTGCCCAGGCAGACGGGCGTGACGCGCAGGTCGCTGGCGCCGAGGGAAACGAGGTTCATCGCAAGCACTGAAGGGATCGGTCGGAGGTTCGCAGGATACGGCAAGGCTCACGCCGCCTTGCGGGCCCGCTCCTCCTCCTGCAGCCGCAGCACGCGCCGCTGCACCTTGCCGGTGGTGGTCATGGGCAGGGCGTCGATGAACTCGATCTCCTTGGGGTACTCGTAGGGCGCGAGCTTGCCGCGCACGTGCTGCTGCAGTTGCGCCACCAGCGTGTCGCCGGGCGTGTGGCCGGGCGCCAGCACCACGTAGGCCTTGACCAGCGCGCCGCGCTCGGCGTCCGGCTTGGGCACCACGGCAGCATTGGCCACCGCCGGGTGCTTGACCAGGCAGTTCTCGATCTCGCTCGGGCCGATGCGGTAGCCGGCGGCCTTGAACACGTCGTCGGCGCGGCCCTGGTACCAGAGGTAGCCGTCGGCGTCGCGCGTGGCCAGGTCGCCGGTGCGGCACCAGTCGCCGGTGTACTTGCCGCGGGTGGCGCGCTCGTTGCCCCAGTAGCCGAGGAAGAAGATCGGGTCGGGGTCGCCGTGCACGTCGTAGCGGTTCACGGCCACGTCGCCGGGCACGCCATCGGCCACCTCGTTGCCGTCGTCGTCGATCACCGCCACCCGGTGCCCCGGGTAGGGCCGCCCCATGCTGCCCGGGCGCGCCGGCCAGCCGACGCCGCCTTCGGTGCGGCCGTTCATGCTGCAGTTGCCGACCACGTAGTTGATCTCGGTCTGGCCGAACATCTCGTTGACCACCACGCCCAGTTGGTCGCGGCAGTACGCGAACACCGCATCGCCCACGGCTTCGCCGGCGCTCATGATGGCCTGCAGCTTCAGCCGGAACTGCCGCCGCGGCTGCGGGTAGGCCTTCATCATGGCCTTGAGCGCGGTCGGGAACAGGAAGGTGTGGGTGACGCCGTGCTCCTGCATCAGCGCGAACGCGGTGTCCGGGCTGAAGCGGCCGTTGTAGGCGACGATGGGCCGCCCGAAGTAGAGGGACGGCAGCAGCGCATCCATCAATCCGCCGGTCCAGGCCCAGTCGGCTGGCGACCAGAACACGGCCGTGTTCTGGCTGTCGCCAGCGCTGGGCGCTTGCCTGTCCGGGACCGCCCCCTCCCCGCCCCTCCCCCTCGCGGGGGAGGGCTCTGCTGGCAGTTCGGCATTGGGCTGGAAACCGAACCAGTTCTGGCTGCAGACGAAGCCCGGCAGGTTGCCGATCAGGGCCCGGTGCGGCACCAGGGCGCCCTTGGGCGGCCCGGTGGTGCCGCTGGTGTAGATCAGCACGGCGCCCTCGTCGGCCTTGGTGCGCACGGCATCGAACGCGGGCGGCTGCTTGGCCAGTTCCACGCCCCAGTCCAGGTCGGCCTGCAGCGCCGCCGCACCCACGCCGACCATGGTGCGCAGCGCCGGGCAGGCCGCGCGCACCGCCAGCAGGTTGGCGACCGAGCTCTCGTCGCACACCGCGACGACCGCGCCGCTGTCCTGCAGGCGGTACTCCAGGGCCTCCGGGCCGAACAGCATCGACAGCGGCATCGCGACGGCGCCCAGCTGGAAGATCGCCATGTAGGTGACGGCCGTCTCGAAGCGCTGCGGCATCACCAGCGCGACGCGGTCGCCGCGCTGCACGCCGAGTCCGGCCAGCACCCGGGACAGGCGGTTGGCCTGCGCCTGCAGCGTGCCGAACGTCAGCGTGGCCGCTGCACCCTCGGCGCCATGCGCGCGGATCGCGATGCGCCGCTCGCCGTCCTCGCCCTGGGCCCAGCGCGTGCAGCACGCCTGCGCGATGTTGAAGTGCGGCGGCACCGCCCAGCGGAACTGCCCGTGCATGCGCTGCCAGTGGTCCTTGTCGCTGCCTTGACTGACCGCCATCGGACGCCCTCCTATGATTCGCGCCAATGTACCAACCCCATCGAACGTCGCGCAGCGAGTTTGTCCCGATCCGCCGCTCGCGCTACCACGTGCGCATCTGGGGCGAACCGCAACCCGGCCGGGTGCCGCTGGTGATGGTGCACGGCTGGATGGACGTGTCGGCGTCGTACCAGTTCGTGGTCGATGCGTTCGCCTGCGACCGCCTCGTCATCGCGCCCGACTGGCGCGGCTACGGCCTGACCGAATCGCCCCCGGCCGACAACTACTGGTTCCCCGACTACCTGGCGGACCTGGACTTCCTGCTCGACCACTACGGCGGCGGGCAGCCGGTGGACCTGGTCGGCCACAGCATGGGCGGCAACATCGCCATGCTCTACACCGGCGCGCGGCCGCAGCGCGTGCGCCGGCTGGTCAACCTGGAAGGCTTCGGCATGCCCGCCACCCGCCCGCAGCAGGCGCCGAAGCGCTATGCCAAGTGGATGGACGAGCTCAAGGCCTTCCATCGCGGCGAGCTGGACCTCAAGAGCTACGACTCGGCCGAAGGCGTGGCGGCGCGGCTGATGAAGACCAACCGGCGGCTGCCGCGCGACAAGGCCGAATGGCTGGCGCGGCACTGGGCGCGCGAAGGCGCCGACGGCCGCTGGCACATCCTGGGCGACCCGGCCCACAAGATCACCAATGCCCAGCTGTTCCGGGTCGAGGAAGCGCTGGAGCTGTACCGGCTCATCAGCTGTCCCGCGCTGTGGGTGGAAGCCGGCGACGACAGCCTGGCCCAGTGGTGGCAGGACCGCTTCACGCTGGCCGAGTTCCACCAGCGGCTGGCTTCGGTGCCGAACCTGCGCAAGGCCCGGGTGGACGATGCCGGCCACATGTTCCACCACGACCAGCCGGCGGTGCTGGCCCGGCTGATCGAAGACTTCCTCGACGGCTGAGTTATCGCCGCCCAGATGAGGCGCGTGAGCCTCGACCGCCGGTAAAAATCCGCATTTCTCCTACAAGAGTGTCAGTTTCCTGCCCGACCGTGGCGTAGGAGACCTCCTACCCATAGACTCGTCACCCATCGTAGATGAGGTGACTCGGATGAGCAGAAGGTTCTGGTCGCTGTGCCTGGCAGCGATGCTCGCCCCCTGTGCCGCGGCCGCGGACGAGACCCAGCAGGGGCTGGCCACGCTCTGGGAAGTGCTGTGGCACCAGAGCGGCACGCCGACGCGCGTGGTGCGCTGGGAGAACGACATCCGCATGCGCATGACCGGCGTGGACCTCCCGCGCCACCGCGAGTACGTCACCAGCGCTCTGCGCGCCGTCACCGACGAAGCGGGCGTCAGGCTCATCGACGTGACCGACCAGCCCGGCGAAGCCGCCAACCTGACGGTGGAGATCGTTTCCGACACGGCGCTGCAGGACAACCAGCCCTGCGTCACCTTTCTCGATTTCCGCACCGAAGCCAAGGTCGACACGGCCAGCATCCAGATGCGCAGCCGCGATACCTGGCGCTGCGCCTATCACGAAGCCATGCACCTGATGGGCGTGCGCGGCCATCCCGGCGGCGACACCGTGCTGAGCTACTTCCCGAAGAAGGTCGACGGCCTGACGCCGCTGGACCGCGTGATGCTGCGCGCCTGGTACTCGCCGCGCATGAAGGGCGGCATGACGCCGTTCGAGGCACTGCCGGTGCTGTCGGACGAACTCATCGCCAGCCTGCCCGAGGCCGACCGCATCGCCGCCCAGCAGTCGCGCGACCGCTTCTACGCGGCCACCGTCGAGCAGATGCAGGCCTACGCGGCCGGCCGCGGCGACATCCCGGCCATCGTCAAGCGCTCGGGCAAATCGACCGAGGACGGCATCCGCCACGGCCGCTCGGAGATGAGCTACTTCCTCGGCGTCGCCTACTTCGAGGGCGCCACCGTGGCGGCCGACCAGAGGCAGGCGCTCAGCTGGTTCGAGCGCGCCGCCAGCGCCGGCAACCGCCGCGCGCAGTCCTACCTGGCCGGGCCGGGCACGCCAGGGCGCTAGGCTCGGCCTGCACCCGGCGCGGATGAGTCGCGCGGGCACCGCGCCACCGTGGCGCGAAGGCAGCGCACAACGCGTGCTTGCGGCAAACTGAGGGTTGCCCGTGTGCCGTTTCGGGCCTGCCTACGCCCGTGCCGCACGATCCATCGACCTTTCGCCAGATCCTCGCCCGCAACGTCGCACTGCCGCTCGTACTGACGGCAGCCAGCGCCCTGCTGTTCATCGGCGTGATCGCCTACCTCCTGCAGGCGAACGCGACCATCGAGGCGACCGACCGGGTCATCACGCGCGCCTTCGCGCTGCAGAAGATGGACCTGGCCCTGGAGTCGAGCCTGCGCGGCTACCTGCTCGATGGCGAAGAGCGCTTCCTGGAGACCTTCGAAATCACCCGCACGCAGCTGGCCGATGAAAAGGCGCGGCTGCACGCCCTCGTGACCTCACCCCAGCAACAGGAGCGGCTCGAGCGCATCGAGCTGCTGCAGGCGCAGTGGAACGCCTATGCCGACCGGCACATCCGGGCCCGGCGCACCAATCCCGGCTACCACATCGGTGACGCCATCATGGAAGGCGTGCGGCTGAAAGCCGCACTGCGCGAGCAGTTCGACGGCTTCATCGAACACGAACGCCGGTCCCGCCTCGATCGGGTGGACGCCGCCAGGCGCAACACCCTGATGCTGGGCGCGGCCTTCGTCCTCCTGATGCTGGGCATCGGGGCGCTGGTCGCCTGGCGCGGCCGCAGCGAATTGCTGGCCCTGTCGGGCGCCTTCAATGCGGCGCTCGACGAGCAGGCGCGGCAGGCCCAGGCGCTGCAGGCCCAGGCCTGGCTGCAGGAGGCGCGCTCGCAGGTGGCCGAGCGCATCGCCCGGGAGCAGGAGCTGGGCGCCGTCGGCCATGCCGGGCTGGATGCGCTGGCCGGCGCCATCGGCGTGGCCGTCGGCGCGGTGTACGCGGCCGAGCCCGGGGGCGCCTGGGCGCGGGTGGCGACGTGGGGCTGGGCGCCCGGCGCCGATGGCGCCGACGCGCGCGTCGAGCCCGGCCGGTCGCTGCTGGCCGAGTGCGCGGCGCAGCGCCGCCCGATCGCGCTGGACGACGTGCCGCCGGGATACCTGAAGGTCACTTCGGCACTCGGCCAGGCGACCGCCGGCTCGGTGCTGCTGTCGCCGATCGAACACGAGGGCCGGCTGGTCGGGGTGCTGGAGGTCGGCTTCCTGCGCCCGCTGCAGCCGCGCGACCACGAACTCGTGGCGGCCGCCAGCAGCCTGTTCGGCGCCTCGCTGGAAGCGGCCAGCTACCGGCAACGCCTGCAGGCATCGCTGGAGGAGAGCCAGCAGCTCAACGAGGAACTGCAGGTGCAGCAGGAGGAACTGCGCACCACGAACGAGGAGCTGGAAGAGCACGCCCGGGCGCTGCGCGAATCGCAGAGCCGGCTGGAGAGCCAGCAGGCCGAGCTGCAGCAGAGCAACGCGCAGCTGACCGACCAGGCCCGGCGGCTGGAAGAGCAGCGCGACGAGTTGCGCCAGGCGAGGCAGGCGCTGGAGGAGCGCGCGGCCGAGCTGCAGCGGGCCAGCCGCTACAAGTCGGAGTTCCTGGCCAACATGTCGCACGAGCTGCGCACGCCGCTGAACAGCTCGCTGATCCTGTCCAGGCTGCTGGCAGACAACCCCGAGGGCAACCTCACGCCCGAGCAGGTGGAGTTCGCCGGGGCCATCACCTCGGCCGGCAACGAACTGCTGAACCTGATCAACGACATCCTCGACATCGCCAAGGTCGAGGCCGGCAGACTGGAGGTGCGCCCCGAGGTGACGCCGGTCGCGGCCGTCGCCGAGGGCCTGCGCGGCCTGTTCCAGCCGCTGTGCGTGCGCAAGGGGCTGGCACTGGAGCTGGCGATCGCGCCCGACGTGCCGGCCACGCTCTACACCGACCGCCAGCGGCTCGAGCAGATCCTGCGCAACCTGCTGGCCAACGCCGTCAAGTTCACCGCGCAGGGCCGCGTCAGCTTGCGCGCGCAGCGCCGCGAGGGCGACCGCATCGCCTTCGAAGTGCAGGACACCGGCATCGGCATCGAGCCGGCGCAGCAGCAACTGATCTTCGAGGCCTTTCGCCAGGCCGACGGCACGATCAGCCGGCGCTTCGGCGGCACCGGCCTGGGCCTGGCCATTTCGCGCGACCTCGCCCGGATGCTGGGCGGCGATATCGCGCTGGCCAGCCCGCCCGGCGCCGGCAGCACCTTCACCGTGACGCTGCCGCTGGAGTACCGGGCGGCCGCATCGATGCCGGCCCCGGCTGCGACCCCGTCGCCGGTCACCAGCGCCGCGCCGGCCCCGCCCGCGCCGGCGGCCACCCCGGCGCCGCCACCCACCGGGCCGGCCTTCCCGGACGACCGCGACGCGCCGGCCGAAGGTCGCCGCACCGTGCTGGTGGTCGAAGACGACGTCACCTTCGCCCGCATCCTGTACGACCTGGCGCACCAGCAGGGCTACCGCTGCCTGGTGGCGCACCAGGCGGAGGCCGGGGTCGAGCTGGCCTTCGCCCATGCGCCCGACGCCGTGCTGCTGGACATGCGCCTGTCCGGCGACTCGGGCCTGACGGTGCTGCAGCGCCTGAAGGACGACCCGCGCACCCGCCACCTGCCGGTGCACGTGATCTCGGTGGAAGACCGGTCCGAGCCGGCGCTGCAGCTGGGCGCCATCGGCTACGCCCGCAAGCCGGCCACGCGCGAGCAGTTGCAGGACGTGTTCGCCCGGATGGAAGCCAAGCTCGACCAGGAGGTCAAGCGCGTGCTGGTGGTGGAGGACGACCCGCGCCAGCAGGAGAGCATTGCCCGGCTGATCGGCGGCGAGGACGTCGAGATCACGGGGGTGGCGCAGGGCCACGAGGCGCTGCAGGCATTGGCCGCGTCGGTGTTCGACGTAATGGTGATCGACCTGAAGCTGCCCGACATGAGCGGCCAGGAGCTGCTGCGCCGCATGGCCGCCGGCGAAGGGGGTTCCTACCCGCCGGTGATCGTCTACACCGGCCACAACCTCAGCCGCGACGAGGAAGCCGAGCTGCGGCGCTACTCGCACTCCATCATCATCAAGGGCGCGCGCTCGCCCGAGCGGCTGCTCGACGAGGTGACGCTGTTCCTGCACCAGGTGGAGAACCGGCTGTCGCCCGAGCGCCAGAAGATGCTGCGCGCGGCGCGCAGCCGCGACAAGGCGTTCGAGGGCCGGCGCATCCTGGTGGTCGACGACGACATGCGCAACGTGTTCGCCCTCACCAGCGCGCTGGAGCACAAGGGCGCGGTGGTCGAGACGGCGCGCAATGGCCAGGAGGCGCTGGAGCGCCTGCGCAACGCCACGGACGAGGTTGACCTGGTGCTGATGGACATCATGATGCCGGGGATGGACGGCTACGCCGCGACCCGCGAGATCCGCAGGGACCCGCGCTTCGCCCGGCTGCCGGTGATCGCCGTCACCGCCAAGGCGATGAAGGAAGACCAGCAGCGCTGCCTGGACGCGGGCGCCAGCGACTACCTGTCCAAGCCGATCGAGCTGGAGCGGCTGTTCTCCCTCATGAGGATCTGGATGCCGAAGCTGGAGCGGCTCTGATGGGCCTGGTGGACATCGAGGTCCGACTGCTGGTCGAGGCCGTGTTCCTGCGCTATGGCCATGACTTCCGTGACTACGCGCCGGCCTCGCTCAGGCGCCGGGTGCTGCAGGCACAGCGCGAGATGGGCGCCGAGACCGTCTCGGCACTGCAGGAGCGGGTGCTGCGGGATGCCGCGGCCTTCTCGGCGCTGCTGTCGCACCTGACGGTGCCGGTCAGCGAAATGTTCCGCGACCCCGCGTACTTCCTGGCCCTGCGCCGGCAGGTGGTGCCTGTGCTTCGCACCTACCCCTCGGTCAAGGTCTGGGTGGCCGGCTGCAGCACCGGCGAGGAGCCCTACTCGCTGGCGATCCTGCTGCACGAGGAAGGGCTGCTGGAGCGCACCATCTTCTACGCCACCGACATCAACCACGGCTCGCTGGACAAGGCGCGCCGGGGCATCTTTCCGCTCGAGCGAATGGAGGACTTCACGCGCAACTACCAGCAGGCCGGCGGCAGCGCCAGCTTCAGCGACTACTACACCGCGGCCTATGGCGGCGCGCTGTTCGACCGCCGGCTGCGCGAGGCCATCACCTTCGCCGACCACAGCCTGGCCACCGATGCGGTGTTCGCCGAGACGCAGCTGGTGTCCTGCCGCAACGTGCTGATCTACTTCAACCGGCGCCTGCAGGACCGCGCGCTCGGCCTGTTCCACGAATCGCTCTCGCGCCGCGGCTTCCTCGGCCTGGGTTCGAAGGAGACGCTGGACTTCTCGGCCTACGCGCAGCGCTTCGAGGCCGTCGACCGCACCGAGCGCATCTACCGCAGGCTCGAACCATGAGACGCGAACTTGTGCAGACGCCCGCACCGGTGGACGCGATCGCCATCGGCGCCTCCGCCGGCGGCATCGATGCGCTGCTGGCGCTGCTGGGCGGCCTGGCCCCGCCCTGGCGCGCCGCCGTGGTCGTCGTGCTGCACCTGGCCGCAGACCGCGACAGCCGGCTGCCCGAGGTGCTCGGCCAGCGCCTGGGCGGCCATGTCGAGGAAGCCCGGCCCGGCGCCCCAGTGGCACCGGGGCGGCTCTATTTGGCGCCGCCCGGCTACCACCTGCTGGTGGAGCAGAGCCGGACCTTCGCCCTCAGTTGCGATCCGCCGGTGCTGTTCTCCCGGCCCTCGATCGACGTCCTGCTGGAGTCGTGCGCCGACGCCTACGGGGCCGCGCTGGCCGCGCTGGTGCTGACCGGCGCCAGCGAAGACGGCGCCCGCGGGCTGGCCGCCGTCAAGGCGGCGGGCGGGCTGGCCCTGGCGCAGGATCCGGACGAGGCGGCCCACCCCCTGATGCCCGGCGCCGCCATCGCGGCAGCCGATCCCGACGCGGTGCTGCCGCTGGCCGAACTGAAAGCCCTGCTGCAGGGCCTGCTGACCCCATGAGCCAGGACCCCTCCACCGACGTTTGCCTGCTGCTGGTCGACGACCTGCCGGAGAACCTGTTCGCGCTGGAGCCGCTGGTGCGCGGCCCCGGCCGGCGGGTGTTCACCGCCCGCAGCGGCGAGCAGGCGCTGTCGCTGATGCTCGAGCAGCGCTTCGCGTTGGCCATCATCGACGTGCAGATGCCCGAGATGGACGGGTTCGAGCTGGCCGAGCTGATGCGCGGCACCGAGCGCACCCGCCACATCCCGATCGTGTTCGTCACCGCCGCCGGTCACGAGCTGAACTACGCGTTCCGCGGCTACGAGGCCGGCGCCGTCGATGTCCTCTACAAGCCGCTGGACCCGCATGCCGTGCGCAGCAAGGTCAACGTATTCGTGGACCTGTTCCGCCAGCAGCAGGACCTGCTGCGCATGCAGGCCGAGCTCGGGCAGGCGGTGCGGGTGCGCGACGACTTCATGTCCATGGTCTCGCACGAGCTGCGCAACCCGCTCAATGCGCTGTACCTGCAGGCGCAACTGCGCGGGCGCATGGCCGCGCAGGGCAAGCTGCCGCCGGTCGATGAATTCCAGCGCCTGGCGGCACGCGACGAGCATCAGATCCGCGCCATGATCCGCCTGCTGGACGACATGCTCGACGTTTCGCGCGCGCGCACCGGGCGGCTGGCGATGTCGCCCGCGCCCATGAACCTGGCCGAGCTCGTGCGCCGCGCGGCGGACGGCGTGCGCGAGCAGGCCCGCACGGCCGGGGTGGCGCTGACGCTGGCGGTGCCCGAGACGCTGCCGGTGGTGGCCGACGAGTTCCGCATCGAGCAGGTGGTGATGAACCTGCTGACCAATGCCCTGCGCTACGGCGCCCGCCAGCCGGTGACGGTGCGGCTGGAGCCGGCCGGCGGCGAAGCGGTGCTGTCGGTGCGCGACGAGGGCCCGGGCATCGACCCGGCCGACCAGGAACGCATCTTCCGGCAGTTCGAGCGCGGCGCCTCGGGGCGCCAGGTGCCCGGGCTGGGCCTGGGCCTGTACATCAGCCGGCAGATCGCCGAGGCCCATGGCGGGCGGCTGGACGTGCGCAGCCGGCCGGGGCACGGCGCCGAGTTCACGCTGCGCCTGCCGCTGCAGGCGCAGCCCGCATGAGAAAATCACCGGTTTTTCCCCCCGGAGACACGAAACCATGGACGCAGAACGCACCAACCTCATCGGCAGCACCCTGGAAGACCTGCAGTCGCGCTGCGCCGATCTCCGGAGGTATCTTTGACTACGATGCCAAGTCGGAACGCCTGAGGACCGTCAACGCCGCGCTGGAAGACCCCGCGGTCTGGAACGATCCGAAGAAGGCCCAGGAGCTGGGCAAGGAGAAGAAGCAGCTCGACGACGTGGTCGTCACCCTGCAGCAGCTCGACCGCGAACTCGCGGACAACCTGGAGTTGTTCGAGATGAGCCGCGACGACGACGATGAAGCCGGCCTGCTCACCCTCGAGGCCGAGACGCGCAAGCTCACCGAGACCGTCGAGGCGCTGGAGTTCCGGCGCATGTTCGACAAGCCGGCCGACCCGATGAACGCCTTCCTGGACATCCAGGCCGGCGCCGGCGGCACCGAGGCCTGCGACTGGGCCGGCATGCTGATGCGCCAGTACCTGCGCTATGCCGAGCGCAAGGGCTTCAAGGCCGTGGTGGAAGACGAGACCGCGGGCGACGTGGCCGGCATCAAGGGCGCCACCCTCAAGATCGAGGGCGAGTACGCCTACGGGCTGCTGCGCACCGAGACCGGCGTGCACCGGCTGGTGCGCAAGTCGCCGTTCGACTCGTCGGGCGGTCGCCACACCAGCTTCGCCAGCGTGTTCGTCTACCCCGAGATCGACGACTCGGTGGAGATCACCATCAACCCGGCCGACGTGCGGGTGGACACCTACCGCGCCTCCGGCGCCGGCGGCCAGCACATCAACAAGACCGACTCGGCGGTGCGGCTGACGCACGTTCCCACCGGCATCGTGGTGCAGTCGCAGGACAGCCGCAGCCAGCACAGCAACCGCGACCTGGCCTGGCAGCGCCTGCGCTCGCGCCTGTACGACCACGAGATGCGCAAGCGGATGGAAGAGCAGCAGAAGCTGGAGGACACCAAGACCGACGTCGGCTGGGGCCACCAGATCCGCAGCTACGTGCTGGACCAGAGCCGGATCAAGGACCTGCGCACCAACGTCGAGATCTCCAACACCCAGAAAGTCCTGGACGGCGACCTCGATCCTTTCATCGAGGCGTCGCTGAAACAGGGCGTCTAAGGAGCCACCATGCGTGAAGGCCAGAACGCGGTGATCTACCGCGCCGACTACCAACCCCCGCCGTACTGGATCGACGCGGTCGAACTGGTGTTCGATCTCGACCCGGCCAAGACCCGGGTGCTCAACCGCATGAAGGTGCGGCGCAACCCGGACCTGCCGGCCCAGCCCCTCAAGCTCGACGGCGAGGAGCTGAACCTGGCGCGCGTGCTGGTCAACGGCCAGGGCACCTCGTTCAAGCTGGAAGGCGGCCGGCTGGTGCTGGAGAACCTGCCCGAGGGCCACGAGCCGTTCGAGCTGGAGATCTTCACCACCTGCGCGCCGGCCAAGAACACCCAGCTCATGGGCCTGTACGTCAGCAACGGCTCGTTCTTCACCCAGTGCGAGGCCGAGGGCTTTCGCCGCATCACCTACTTCCTGGACCGGCCCGACGTGATGGCCAGCTACACCGTCACGCTGCGCGCCGACAAGCGCCTGTACCCGGTGCTGCTGTCCAACGGCAACCGGGTCGGCGCGGGCGAGCTGGACGACGGCCGCCACTGGGCGCGCTGGGTCGATCCGCACCGCAAGCCCAGTTACCTGTTCGCGCTGGTGGCCGGCCAGCTGGTGTGCCGCGAGCAGAAGGTGCTGTCGCGCGGCGGCAAGGAACACCTGCTGCAGGTCTACGTGCGCGCCGGCGACCTGGACAAGACCGAGCACGCGATGCACTCGCTGATGGCCTCGGTCGCCTGGGACGAGGCGCGCTTCGGCCTGCCGCTGGACCTGGAGCGCTTCATGGTCGTCGCCACCAGCGACTTCAACATGGGCGCGATGGAGAACAAGGGGCTGAACATCTTCAACACGAAGTACGTGCTGGCCAGCCAGGCCACCGCCACCGACACCGATTTCGCCAACATCGAATCGGTGGTCGGCCACGAGTACTTCCACAACTGGACCGGCAACCGGATCACCTGCCGCGACTGGTTCCAGCTCTCGCTCAAGGAAGGCCTGACGGTGTTCCGCGACCAGGAGTTCAGCCAGGACCTGGCCGGTGAGGCCTCGGCCCGCGCCGTCAAGCGCATCGAGGACGTGCGGGTGCTGCGCACCGCCCAGTTCCCGGAGGACGCCGGCCCGATGGCGCACCCGGTGCGGCCCGACCAGTACCTCGAGATCAACAACTTCTACACGGTCACGATCTACGAGAAGGGCGCCGAGGTCGTGCGCATGATGCAGACCCTGGTGGGCCGCGACGGCTTCGCCCGCGGCCTGAAGCTGTACTTCGAGCGGCACGACGGCCAGGCGGTCACCTGCGACGAGTTCGCGCAGGCCATCGCCGACGCCAACCCGCAAAGCAAGCTGCACGAGCTGCTGCCGCAGTTCAAGCGCTGGTACAGCCAGGCCGGCACGCCGCGCGTGAAGGCCACGTCGCAGTGGGATGCGGCCACGGGCACCTACCGCCTGACGCTGTCACAGAGCTGCCCGCCCACGCCGGGCCAGGCCGACAAGGCGCCGTTCGTGATCCCGGTGGCCTGGGGGCTGCTGGGCCCGGACGGCCGCGAGGTCGCGCACGGCCTGCACGTGCTCACGCAGGCCAGCGAGACGCTGGCGGTCGAGGGCCTGGCGGCCGAGCCGGTGCCCTCGATCCTGCGCGGCTTCAGCGCGCCGGTGATCCTGGAGTTCGACTACAGCGACGAGCAGCTGCTGGCGCTGCTGGCGCACGACACCGACCCGTTCAACCGCTGGGAGGCCGGGCAGCGGCTGGCCGTCAACCGCGCGCTGGCCGCCATCCGCGGCGAGGCCGGGGCCGCGCTCCACCTGGACGCCCCCTTCATCGAGGCCATGCGCAGCATCCTGCGCCACCCGACGCTGGACGCCGCCTTCAAGGAGCTGGTGCTCACGCTGCCGGCCGAGACCTACATCGCCGAGCAACTGGACGTGGTCGACCCGCAGCGCGTGCATGCGGTGCGCGAGTCGATGCGCGAGCAGCTGGCCGCCGCGCTGCTGCACGACTGGGCCTGGGCCTACGAGGCGCACAAGGACTGCGGCGCCTACCGGCCCGATCCGGTGTCCGCCGGCCGGCGCGCGCTGGCCGGGTTGGCGCTGACCCACCTGTGCATCGCGGCGCGCCGCACGCACGACCCGGTGTGGCCGGGCAAGGCCTACCAGCGCTTCAAGGACGCCTCGAACATGACCGACCGCTTCAACGCGCTGGCGGCGCTGGTGATCAGCGGGCACGAGCTGGCACGGTCCGCGCTGGAGCGCTTCCACGCCATGTTCAAGGACGAGCCGCTGGTGCTGGACAAGTGGTTCTCGCTGCAGGCCGGCGCGCCCGACCGCGGCGGCAACATCCTGCCGGCGGTGCGCCAGCTGATGCAGCACCCGGACTTCAACATCCGCAACCCGAACCGCGCGCGCAGCCTGGTCTTCAGCTACTGCAGCGCCAACCCGGGCGCGTTCCACCGGCCCGATGCCGCCGGCTACGTGTTCTGGAGCGAGCGCGTGATCGAGCTGGACGCGATCAACCCGCAGGTGGCGGCCCGGCTGGCGCGCGCGCTGGACCGCTGGCGCAAGCTGGCCGAGCCCCAGCGCAGCGGCGCCCGCGAGGCGATCGCGCGGGTGGCGGCCAAGGCCGACTTGTCGAATGACGTGCGCGAGGTGGTGACCCGCGCGCTGGCGGAGTGAGGAGGAAGAAAGCCTTATGACCAACAACGTATCCCTGACCCGCTACCTCGTCGAGCAGCAGCGCACGCACGGCCACATCCCCGGCCAGCTGCGGCTGCTGATCGAGGTGGTGGCCCGCGCCTGCAAGCGCATCAGCCACCACGTCAACAAGGGCGCGCTGGGCGACGTGCTGGGCACGGCCGGCACCGGCAACGTGCAGGGCGAGATCCAGAAGAAGCTGGACATCATCGCCAACGAGGTGCTGATCGAGGCCAACGAATGGGGCGGCCACCTGGCCGGCATGGCCAGCGAGGAGATGGAAGCCATCTACGTGGTGCCCAACCGCTTTCCCAAGGGCGAGTACCTGCTGCTGTTCGACCCGCTGGACGGCTCGTCCAACATCGACGTCAACGTCAGCATCGGCACCATCTTCAGCGTCCTGCGCATGCCGGAGGACGACCGCGGGGTCGACGAAGGCGACTTCCTGCAGTGCGGGCACAAGCAGGTCGCGGCCGGCTACTGCATCTACGGCCCCCAGACCACGCTGGTGCTGACGGTGGGCGACGGCGTGGCCATGTTCACGCTCGATCGCGAGCAGGGCTCCTTCGTGCTGACCCAGGAGGACGTGCGCATTCCCGAGGACACCAAGGAATTCGCGATCAACATGTCCAACATGCGGCACTGGGACGCGCCGGTGAAGCGCTACATCGACGAGTGCCTGGCGGGCAAGGAAGGCCCGCGCGGCAAGGACTTCAACATGCGCTGGGTCGCCTCCATGGTGGCCGACGTGCACCGAATCCTGACGCGCGGCGGCATCTTCATGTACCCCTGGGACAAGCGCGAGCCCGAAAAGCCGGGCAAGCTGCGCCTGATGTACGAGGCCAACCCCATGGGCTGGCTGGTCGAGCAGGCCGGCGGCGCCGCCACCAACGGCCGCGAGCGCATCCTCGACATCGAGCCGAAGAAGCTGCACGAGCGCGTGAGCGTGATCCTGGGCAGCAGGAACGAGGTGGAGCGGGTGACGCGCTACCACCTCGAGGCCAACAAGTAGTCCACTGGGGTTCGGCAGGCTCCTTCCCGGCTCGCGGGAGCGCGTCGGGGGCAAGGACCACGTCCCTCGGGGGACTTCGGGTGTCGCCGCGCGGCGACGGTTAGTCCTTTCGGGCCCTGCCGATAACCCGCGGCGGCTGTGGTTGCGGCGCCGTCCGACAGCGCGCCACGGCCGAGGTGGCCCAAGATGGCCGCATGACAAGCCTGCCCCACGCGCAAGACACGATCCGGCGGGTGCTGCGCGAACACGGTCGGCTGGCGGTCGACGCGGACCGCCTGGCCGCCGACGCCGACCTGGCCCAGGCCGGCCTGACCGCCCATGCCCGCCTGAACGTGATGTTCGCGCTCGAAGGCGAGTTCGAAGTGGAGTTCCCCGAACCGATGATCCGGCGCGACGTGTTCCGCAGCATCCGCTCGATCGAGAGCGCGCTGCGCGAGCTGATCGCCGCCTGACCACGCGGCGTTCCGGATCGCCGCCCTACCGGCCGGCGTCCCTTCAATAGGCACCTCGCAACCGCAGAGGCGGCGGAGCCGCCCGCTATAATCGTCGGCTCACGTGCCGGAGTAGCTCAGTCGGTAGAGCAGCTCATTCGTAATGAGAAGGTCGGGGGTTCGATTCCTCTCTCCGGCACCACAATGAACAACGGGGTTGGCTGTCGCGGTCAACCCCGTTTCCACGTCCGCTGATCCCTGGCATCGAGGCGCGAGAACGCTCACCGCTCTCGCGATTCCTTGGGCTGCAGCTGCAGTTCCCCGGCACCGGAGTCGTCCAGGTTGACCGCCAGGATGCGCGCCATGGCCTGGAGCCGCTGCAAATCCTTCACGCCGATGCGATCGTCCACCTGGTGGCTGAAGCAGCAGATCGTGCCGTAGACGCCGCCGCCTTTCAGCAGGATGGGCGCGCTCAGGTGGGTGCCGATCTGGATCGACGTGGCGGGCGCCACGCCGCGCTCGATCAGCGGTTGCGCATCGGGGATGAACTGCGGCAGGCGGCCATTCACCACATGGTGGCACCAGCTTTCCTCGACCGGGTCCGAGTGCCCCACCTTCACCACGGTGATGCCGGGCTTCGCGTCGACGACCCGGAACGTGCGCCGGTTCTGCTGGAGCTGGGAGACGAACACCACGTCCATGTCCAGGTGATCGCGCACCACGCGGAGCGCCTCCTTGACCTTGGGGTGGACCAGCGGATCGGCGGCGTCGCTCGTCGCGACCAGTAGTTCGGAAATGCGGACGTCGATGTCGTCGGGGTGGTAGTCGAGGAACTGCAAAAACGGCTTCCGGATTCACGTGCGCACGGCGTCGAATTCAAATGCGCGCCGCGGCATTGTCGCCCGTTCAGGCCGCGCCGCACTCGCGGCGAGCACGTGCGGATTGAACCGGGCGGCGAGCAAGCCGGGCCCTGCCGATCACCCTTCGGCATGGGCCTCCCCGCGTTGCGAGCCAGGGTCGACCGTGCCCGCAGGCCGCCCTATCACAGGTGCAGGCATGGCAAGTTCACAGCTCGCGTGGAGAAGGCTGTGGAAAACCGCGGGAGTTACTCTCCGGCCGCTGAATTGGCGCGGGTTCCAGCAACCTGCCTCTTTCGTGAGCAGCACCAGCCGGCCCTGAAAGCTTCGCCGAGCGGCGTGGCGCGGGCGAGACACCCAGGTCGGTTTCGTCCCGTTCCGGCCATCACGGGCATCGGGACGTCCAGGTCCCTGCGCGCGCCGTATGCTCGGGGCCCATGAGTTCAAGGCTCCCCAGGACGCTGGAAGACGCGATGCTTGCCATCGCGGCGGCACAGGATCGTGCTACCGCGTCGGGCATCTCCTTGCACCAGCCGCCCCCGACACCCACGACTTGCTGCGGGCGGGGTTGTGCCGGCTGTGTGTGGGAGTCTTACTTCGATGCCGTGGGCTGGTGGCTGGAGGACGCCCGGCAGGACTGAGAGAAGCCGCCGGATCGTTCCTGCGTATGGGCCTTCAGACCCAGCCGGCCGCCCCCAGCGCCGCCCCCATGGCCAGCATCCAGACCAGATGCAGTCGCGTGCGCCACACCAGCAGCGTGCACACGGCGGTGAGCGCCCAGGGCCGCCAGCCCGCGGCGCCGGCGCTCGCAGCCTGGGCCAGCAACCACGCGGTCGACAGCAGCAGGCCGACCACGATCGGCGCCATGCCTTGGCGGAAAGCGCGGATGGCGAGCCGTTCGCGATGGCGGTGGCTCCATCGCGTGGCAACCAATGCCAGCAGCGAGCTCGGCGCCAGCACGCCGAACACGGAAGTGGCCATGCCGAAGGCGGCCAGCGCCAGCCGGATGGCGTCGGGCTGTCCGGCCCCCGCATTGACCCCCACGTTCCAGCCCGCCAGCGCAATGAACAGGACGTTGGGGCCGGGCGCCACCTGCGCGAGCGTCAGCGAGGTGCCGAACTGGGTTTCGCTCAGCCAGCCGCGCCCGTCCACCAGGAAGCGGTGCAGGTCCGGCGCCAGCGTGACCGCGCCGCCGACGGCGAGCAGCGACACGGACAGGTGGAAGGCCAGCAGCTGAAGCCAATCGCCGGCGCTCATGGCGGCGGCCTGCGGCGCAAGTACATGGCGGTCAGCAGGCAAGTGCTGCCGCCCAGCACCAGGACGATGGCGGCCAGCGGCCAGCGCAGGACCACCGCACCGGCAAATGCCGCGGCGCTTGCCCCGGCCGCCAGCGGCAGCCCCAGGGCATGGCTGCGCAGGCCGGCCAGCAGCTTCAAGCCGGTGCCCGCGATCAAACCTGCGGCCACGGCCCCCATGCCGCGCAGGGCGCCCGCCATGGCCGGATGGTCGGCGTGCTGGGCATACAGCGTCCCGAGCAGGAGCAGCAGCAGCAAGGGGAAGGCCAGCAGCCCGCCCAGCGCCGCGGCGGCGCCGCGCCAGCCGAAGTGGCGATCGCCGAACATCAGCGCCAGGTTGCACACGTTGGGCCCGGGCAGCACCTGGGCCACGGCCCAGTCTTCGACGAACTGCGCGTTGGTCAGCCAGCGCCGCCGCTCCACCAGCTCGCGCTGCACGACGGCGAGGACGCCGCCGAATCCCTGCAGCGAGAGCCAGGAGAACGCCCAGAACAGGTCCGCCGGGCGGCCCGGCGCCGGCACGCCGGCGCCGATGGCACTCGTCACGCGGCCGCTCACTGGACCGTGATCTTCCGGTCGCGGATCACGCGGCCCCACATGGCCGTCTCCCGCTCGATCTCCCGTGCCAGTTCCTCCCGGGTGCCCGGCTGCGCCGGCATGCCGTGGCGGTTGAGCGCCTCGGCCACGTCGGGCGACTTCAGCACCTTCACCAGTTCCGTGTTCCAGCGATCCAGCACCGCCTTGGGCACCTTGGAGGATGCGACGAAGGCGTACCAGTTGGTCGCGCTGTACCCCGGGTAGCCCGACTCGGCGATGGTCGGCACATTCGGCGCGGCCGCAAGCCGGCTGGGGCCGGTGCTTGCCAGAGGAATCAGCTTGCCGCTCTCGATGAACGGCTGCGCGGTGTTGAACGTCGAGTAGTACGAGGCCACGCGGCCGGCCACCAGGTCCTGCATCGCGGGCGCACCGCCCTTGTACGGGACGTGCACCGTGTTGATCCTGGCCATGTCGTCCAGCAGTTCGCCGGCGAGGTGCGAGGCCGAGCCGAGCCCTGTGGAGGCGTATTCGAGCTTGCCCGGGTTCGCCTTCGCATACGCGACGAATTCGGCGAAGGTCCTGATCTTCAGGTCGGCGTGCACGACCAGGATGTTGGGGAAGTTCACCCCCATGGTGATGGGCGCCAGGTCCTTCACCGGGTCGTAGGGCAGCTTCATGAGGTGCGGCGCGATGGTCAGCGGCCCGACCGACCCGAACAGCAGCACGCTGCCGTCGGTGGGCGCCTGGCTGGCCACGAACTGGTGGGCGATGTTGCCGCCCGCACCCGGCCGGTTGTCGATCACTACCGAGATGCCCAGGTTCTCCCCGAGCTTCTTGCCAATGAGCCGCGCCGATGCGTCGGCCGCCCCGCCAGCGGCGAAGCCGACCACGATCGTCACGCTCTTGCGGGGCGGGAACTCCTGGGCCGATGCCAGCCCGGGGGCCAGCAGGGCGGCGGCGGCGAGCGCGCCCAAGTGCAGCAACTTGCGTTTGTTCATGGCTGTCTCCTCTTTGTCGTTTGGACTCGGGTCAATCGGCACCCAGGCCGATGGGGTTGGGTTGGCGCCTTTCCACTGCGTATCGCAGCAGCGCCGCGGCGCGGAAGACGGCGTGCGCGAACTTGCCATAGGGCAGCGTGGCGAACAGCGCCATCACCGCCCCCAGGTGCAGGCACAGCAGCAGCGCCAGCGCCGGCGTGCCGCGCGCCAGCCACAGGACGAGGCCGCTGGCGCTGATCAGGAACAGCAGCGCGATGAAGCCCAGGTCCATCGGCTTCTGGCCGGCATCGCCGTGCAACGGGTGCCGGCGCCGGTGCAGCCGCCACAGTCCGGCCGTCCCCACCAGCAGGCTCACGCCGCCGGCGGCTCCCAGCAGCTTGGGCAGCGACGGAAGGTCGTAGGGCGCCTGCCATCCCAGCAGGTAGTGGTAGAGCGTGGCCACGCTCGTCGCGGCGAAACAGAGCCCGAAGCCATAGAACGTGAAGTGGTGGAAGCGGCGCCTCCAGAGGGTGTAGGCGTCGTCCTCGTTCGAACAGCCTTCGCCGTGGCCGCCGTCCAGGTACTTCAGGCGCAGCGCGTCCTGCGTGGCCTCCGCGGCGGCGGCAGCGCCAACGGGGGCGCCGCCGGTGGCCGGCGTCACCTCGCGCCAGAAGCGGCGCACCGCCATGCCGAGCGCCAGCACGGCGAACAGGAACACCGGCGCGAACAGCCCGACCATCAGGTTGTGCGGGAACAGGTCGTAGAAGTGGCCGCCCGGCACTGCGTCCCACAGGCTTCCCTTGGCTGCCACCCCCAGTGCGAGGAACAGGGCCAGCCCCAGCGCGAGTGCGACCGACACCGCCAGTCCGTTGCGGTGGTAGAGCGCGCCCAATGCGGGCGGCCAGGCGAAGTCCGCATAGGTCTGCCGGCGCACGCGGGCCATCGACTGCGGCACGTTGACGGCGAACTCGTGCGGCGGCGCGTACTGGCAGGCATGCAGGCAGGCGCCGCAGTTGTGGCACAGGTTGGCCAGGTAGTGGATGTCGGCGTTGGCGAAACTCAGACGCCGGGTCATCGCCGGAAACACCGCGCAGAAGCCCTCGCAGTAGCGGCAGGCGTTGCAGATCTGCAGCTGGCGGGCCACCTCGGCCTCGTCGGGGCTGGACACGGTGGGGCTGGAGGCAGCGACGAACTGGCCCGCCGCCAGCGCGCGCGCGTCGCGGGTCAGGGCTTCAAGCGATTGCATGGGAAGGCGTCTTCTGGCTGAGGGCGGCTCGCGCTGCATGGCTGCCGGCGATGCGGCCGAAAGCCGTGCCGATGGACATGCCCACGCCGGCCGTGTAGCCCTGCCCCAGCACGTTGCCGGCCATCATCTCGCCGGCGACGAACAGGTTGGGACTCGGCACGTCGCCGAAGCGCACGGCGGCGGTCTCGTCGGTGCGCAATCCGAGGTAGGTGAAGGTGATGCCGGGACGCACGGCGTAGGCATAGAAGGGAGGCGTGTCGATCGGCCTCGCCCAGTGCGTCTTGGGCGGCACTAGGCCGTCGGTGCGGCAGTCATCCAGCCGCGTGTGGTCGAACCTGTCGCCGCGGCAGGCGGCGTTGTACTCGCGCAGGGTCTGCTCGAACGCGTCGGAATCCAGCCCGATGCCGCGCGCGAGTTCCGCCAGGCTGTCGGCCTGGACACCCGGGAACACCGGCGGCATGAAGCGCCCCACCGCCTTGGCGTCGATGATCGACCAGGCGATCTGCCCCGGCTGCTGCGCGACCAGCCGGCCCCAGATGGCATAGCGCTTGGGCCAGAAGTCCTCGCCCTCGTCGTAGAAGCGGCGCGCCTCGCGATTGACGACCACCCCGAGCGAGACGCAGTCGATGCGCGTGCAGATGCCGCCGTCATAAAGCGGCGCGCGGGCGTCGATCGCCACCATGTGGGCCTGGGTCGGGTCGCCGATGCGATCGGCGCCGTGGTCCTCGAGCAGGTGGCGCAGCAGCACGCCCTGGTTGAAGCGCGTGCCGCGGATCAGGAAGTTGTCGGCCGGCCACTCGCCGCGCTCATTGCGGCCCCAGGCTGCGCGCAGCCACTCGCGGTTGGACTCGAAGCCGCCGGCCGCCAGCACGCAGGCCCTGGCCTCGATGCGCTCGCCGCCGACCCAGGCCGCGACGAAACGGCCGTCGGCGATCTCGATGCGGTCGACCGGCGCCTCGTAGCGGACCCGCACCCCCAGCCGTTCCGCGCTGCGGTAGTAGGCATTGACCAGCGCCTTGCCGCCGCCCATGAAGAAGGCGTTGGTGCGGGCCACGTGCAGCGCGCCCGACAAGGGCGGCTGGAAGCGCACGCCGTGGCTGCGCATCCAGTCGCGGCAGGTGGCGGAGGCGCGGATGGTCAGGCGTGCGAGGTGTTCGTCGGTGAGCCCGCCCGTCACCTTCAGCAGGTCCTGCCAGAACTCCTCTTCCGGGTAGGCGTCCACCAGCACGTCCTGCGGCGCATCGTGCATGCACCGCAGGTTGCGCGTATGGGCCGAGTTGCCGCCGCGCCAGGGGCGCGGTGCGGCCTCCAGCAGCAGGACGCTCGCGCCCGCCTCCGCCGCCATCAAGGCGGCGCACAAGGCGGCGTTGCCGCCGCCGATGACCAGCACGTCCGTGCCCATGGTGTCCCGCCGTCCGTTCTTCGAGAATTCGCCGGGGCGGATTGTGGTCGCACGCAACCCTCGTGGGAAATGAAAAAGTGGTCGCGACTATTGCGATCGGCGCATCAATGCTCGAGCCGCATCCCGCGCAGGAGCGCGTGGAAGGCTTCGGCCGCCGGCGACAGGCTGGAGCGCCGGTGCCGCAGCAGGACGACCTTGCGGCGGACTTCGGGGTTCTTCAGCGGGATCTTGCGCACGCCGGGGCGGTCGCCTTCCTTGAACGTGGACGACGGCAGGATCGCGCTGCCGACGCCGGCCGCCACCAGGTTCACGGCCGTGGCGTGGTGCTGCACCTCGTAGCGGGCGAGCAGGCGGATGCCGCGCCGGGCCAGCTGGTAGTCCATGAAGATGCGCGTGGCCACGAAGCTGCTGACACCGATCAGGTCGACTTCGCGCATGTCGGACCAGGTCACGCTCTTGCGGTCCTGCAGCGGATGCGGCACCAGGCAGATGAACGCGAGCGGATCGGAGAACAGCGGCGCCTCCATCAGGTCCGGATGCTTCTCCGTCTGGATCGCGATGCCCAGTTCCGCCTGGCCCGTCAGTACCGCGTCGCGCACCTCGCTGTCGGCGCCATCGAGCAGGCGCATGCGGTTCGCCGGGTATTGCTGCGCGTACTGCCGCATGACGCGGGGCAGCACGTGCGATGTCATGGACGGGATGCAGGCGAGCGTGAAGCTGCCGCGCCCGTGCAGCGACATGTCCTTCAGCCGCTCCACCGCCGTGGTCATCTCCTGCACCATGGCGCGCGCCTGCGGCAGGAAGTCGCGTCCGACGGCCGTCAGTTCGACGCGCCGCGTCGTCCGATCGAGCAGCTTGAGCCCCAGGTAGCTCTCCAGTTTCTGGATCCGCCGCGTCAGCGCCGTCTGGGAGATGTGCAGTTCGCGCGCGGCTCGGTTGAATCCACCGAGTTCGGCGACGACAACGAAGGCCTGCACGCCGTCGAAATCGATCTTCATGGGTCTGCTGTTGGTTGTTCGTCTAACGTGGCGCGCGGTGCTCACCCCGGCGCCGTGTTCTGCTGCAGCAGCACCTCGACGAATGCCCGCACCACTGGATTCGAGGCATCTCGCCGCCAGACGCAATGAAGACTGGCCAGGTCGAGACCGTCCTCCACGCCCGCGAGCGGCCGGACAGTGAGCACGCCCTCCCGCTGCGCCACCGCGGGGGCCGGCACCAGGGCAAGACCCATGCGCGCTTCGACGAGCGCCACCATCGTCGGCAGGAAGCTCTCGTGCACGATGCGGGGCCGAACCTCGTGGCGAGCGAACACGCGCTCCACCACCTCGTGGAAGTAGCGGGAGTCCTCGGCGGAATAGGCCACGAACGGAAGTCCCTCCAGGGCCTTCACGGGAACGGCGTCCAGCCGCGCGAGCGGGTGATCGGCCGGCATGAGCAACATCATCCGGTCGCGCACGATCTCTTGCGCCCGCAGCTCGGTATCCAGCATGGAAGGCGAGAGCCTGACCAGGGCGACGTCGACCCGTCCCGTACGAACCCCTTCGACCAGCAGGCCGGAGGTGAACTGCTTGAGTTCCAGCTCGACGTTGGGAAGCCGGGCCCGGAACGCCTCCAGCACCTGGGGCAGGACCCGGTAGACCGTGCTGTGCGTGAACCCCAGGGTCAGGCTGCCTTCCTCGCCACGGGCGAGGCGCCCCACCGCCTTGACCGCTGCATCGGCATCCGCTGCCAGCCGCCGCGCGCGATCGAGCAACAGCCGCCCCGCCGGCGTCAGCTGCACCGACCGGGTGGTGCGCGTGAACAGGGTCGCGCCGACGTCCTCTTCGAGCTGCCGGATCTGCTGGCTGAGGGGCGGCTGGCTCATGTGCAAGCGCCGCGCGGCCCGGCCGAAGTGCAATTCTTCGGCAACCACGACGAAGGCGCCGAGCGCGCGCGAAACCAGGGCCATTAAGTCGATTATCAGATCAATCAAGACAAATTTTATATTGGACGGAACAAACGGCCGGTTCCTACACTCCCGGCCAACTCAAGAACTGGAGTCATCGATGGCCATCAAGACCTCTCGCCGCCTGATCCTGGGCACCGCAATCTGCCTTCTTGGGACGGCCGGCGCCGCCTTCGCGCAAGCGCCCGCGGCCTACCCGAGCAAGCCGATCCAGATGGTCGTGCCGTTCGCCGCCGGCAGCGTCACCGACATCCTGGCGCGCATCGTCGCGCAGCGACTGGGCGAAGCCCTGGGCCAGAACGTCATCGTCGACAACAAGCCCGGCGCGGATGGCAACATAGGCGCCGCTTTCGCGGCGGCCGCCCCTGCGGACGGCTACACGCTCCTGATGGGCGCGGCCAGCACCAACGCCATCAATCCCAGCCTGCACAAGAACCTGCGCTTCGATCCGCTGCGCGACTTTGCGCCGATCACCAACGTCGCCACCGTGCCGAACGTGCTGGTGGTGGGGCCGCAGGTCCCCGTGCGCAACGTGAAGGAATTCATCGAGGCCGCGCGCACGCAGAAGCTCAGCTTCGCCTCCAGCGGCGCCGGCGGCAGCATGCACCTGTCCGGAGAGCTGTTCAAGGCAAGCACGCGCACGCCGGACCTGCTGCACATCCCGTACAAGGGCGGCAGCGCCCCCGTCACGGACGTCATGGCGGGCCGCGTGACGGGCATGTTCTGCAACCTGCCGCTCTGCCTTCAGCACATTCGTGCCGGCAAGCTGACGGCGCTGGGCGTCACTTCACCCAAGCGATCGCCGCTGCTGGCCGAGGTCCCCACGATCGCTGAAGCCGGCGTGCCGGGCTACTCGGTGGAAGGTTGGTTCGGCCTGTTCGCGCCGGCAGCCGTGCCCAAGCCGATCCTGCAGCGGCTGAACGCGGAGGTCGTGAAGATCCTCAGCGAGCCCAAGGTCAAGGAGCAGCTGCTGGCACAAGGTGCCGAGCCGGCGGCGAGTTCGTCGGAGGAGTTCGCCGCCTTCGTGAAGAAAGAGCATGACCGTTGGGCCAAGATCATCCAGGACGCCCACATCACGCTGCAGTGAACGCGGGGGAAGCCGGCCGAATGAAGTCTCCCAATCAGCTCAGCGCGCTCGAGGCGGCCCGGGCCATCGAAGCGGGTACGCTGACCAGCGAAGCCCTGGTCCGGGCTTGCCTGGACCGGATAGCGGAGCGCAACCTGGACGTGCTCGCCTTCACCGCAACGGACCACGAGCTCGCCTTGCGCCATGCCCGGCACGCGGACCAGCAGACCGGTGGCGTGCTGAGGGGCATCCCCTTCGCGGTCAAGGACGTGATCGAAACCCGCGACTACGAAACGGCGTACGGATCGCCGATCTACCTGGGGCACCGGCCTCGGGTCGACGCCGGGAGCGTGGCCCGGGCATGCGAGAACGGGGCGGTGCTCCTCGGCAAGGTCGCGACGAGCGAGTTCGCCACGCAGACCCCGAGCAACACGCGCAACCCGCACGACTTGCGCCACACCCCTGGCGGGTCTTCCAGCGGATCGGCCGCCGCCGTCGCCGACTGCATGGTGCCGGTGGCCTTCGGCACCCAGACCACGGCTTCCATCGTGCGGCCCGCCTCCTACTGCGGCGTCGTCGGCTACAAGCCGACGTTCGGGTTCATCGGGACGGCAGGCCTCAAGCCACTGAGCCCGACGCAGGACACGATCGGGCTGCTCACGCGCACGGTGGAAGACGCCGCCTTCTTCGCCTTCGGCCTGCACGGCGCCAGGGTCGCCGACCGGGATGACCTTTCTCCGCGGCTGGCGATCTGCCGCTCCGGGCAATGGGAACATGCCAGGCCCGAGATGATCGACGCGGTCGAACGGGTCGCCCGCGAGGCGCAGCGTCACGGCGCGGTCGTGCGCACGATCACGCTGCCGCGCGAGATCGAAGACCTGTACGACCTGCAGGCACGCCTGTTCGCTTTCGAGGCACGCCAGTCCCTGGCGCACGAACGGCTCCACGACAGCGACAAGTTCAGCGAGCGGCTGAAGCAGCGCCTGGCCGGTGGCCTGGGCATCACGCCGGACGAGTACCTCACGATGCGGCGCCGGGCCGCACTGGCGCGCGCGCAGCTGGCATCGCTGTTCGACGGTGTCGACGCCCTGCTCTATCCGCCGGCGCAAGGCGAGGCCGATGCCGGCCTGGCCGACTCCGGTTCGCCGAGGTTCGGCGCGCTATGGAGCCTGCTGCACGTGCCCTGCGTCTCCTTCCCGGTCACCCGCGGACCGCAGGGGCTGCCGATCGGCGTGCAGGCCATCGGCGCGCATGGCGACGACGCGCGGCTGCTGGCCATCGCCGCCTTCCTCGCGCGCGTGGCGGCGGACCGCTAGATGGTGGGGTCGGTCTTCGCCCATTGAGCCGAAGCAGGCGCATCGGGCCGACTGCCCAGGTCGCAGCGCGCAGGCCGGGCGAGCCCGACGGCCTGCCGTTTCCCGATCGCGGTCGCCTTCCGAGCGGGGCTAGGCGGTAGACCCTGCACCGCTATCTTTGGCGAGCTGGGCCAGTCCCTCGCCCTCCAATCGGTACCGCACCCATTCGGTCATGGCGACCGCGCCGATGGATTCGTAGAACGCCACCGCAGGCTCGTTCCAGTCCAGCACGCTCCACTCGAAGCGGCCGCACCCTTTCGTCACCGCCATGCGCGCCAAGTGCTGCAGCATTTTCTTGCCCGCGCCAGCATTTCGGTAAGCAGGCGACACGTACAGGTCTTCGAGGTAGAGACCTTGCCTGCCCTGCCAAGTGGAGTAATTGAAGAAGTAGACGGCGAATCCAGCGTCCGCACCCGCCACGCGGCAGATCAGGGCGTGTGCACGGGCCCCTTCCCCGAACAACGATGCCCTGAGACTCGCCTCGGTAGCGACGACCTGCTGCTCCGCTCTTTCGTATGCGGCCAGCTCCTTGATGAATCGAAGGATGAGGGAAACGTCGCCGACGCTGGCCGGGCGGACGTCGATTGGAGGCAGCGAGCCAGACATGGGGAAATTATGTCGGACGTGTTCGTGAGCGCTCTTTCTGGCCGGAAGCAGCCATCTAAGCTTGGCCCTGAAGCCGACCTGGAAGCCTGCAGACGTTGCGTGGAGACCATGGCCTGGCTCAAGCAATGGTCTTGCCGGCGAGTTCACTGCAACAGGGGGTGGGTAGAGGCTGATATCAGACGGCCAAGTGTCCGGCCGCCGCCCTGTTATGGCGCAGAGCCTCGTTCACGCGACCCACGATGGCATCCACGTCAGGGTGTGAGAGACCCCTCTGGGCGCTGATGCATTGCACGAGAAGATCGACCCGCTCGATCTTCTCCGCGCCGGCTGCAAGGGAGCGTGCAACCGAAGACGGCTTCTTCAGAGAAGCCGCGGCTGCCGCGTATTTTTGGAAGGGCACCAGGTCATCTCGTTGCGCTCCGAGGGCAAGACAGAGATCCTCCACCCAGTTGTAGATCGCACGCGAGCGATCAGGGTCGTCGTACACGGCATTGGCGATCGGAACAATGCCGTCCTCCCCGATGCAGCGGTAGTTGCCGGCCATGAGCATCGGCCACTTCGCCAGCGGCACGAACATCGACTGGTGCGCCTTGAGCTTGACGGGGAGTTGCAGGGACTCTCCCTGCGCCTCGTAACGTGCGTTCTCGATGTCGGCTGACAGCCGGCGCAGCAGCGCGGTGTGGGTGTCGCTCTCGAACGGGGCGCACTTGAAGTTGGTGGGCAGGCCGACCTGCAGCACGTTCTTCGGTTCCCCGGCAGGGCGGAATGCCTGAGGGTCAGGACTGGCGAGCGAGACGAGCCCCGGCTCGAAGCCGTCCCACAGCCGAAGGTCGGCGAAGCATGGTGCGAGCGGGTCGACCTGCAGGCCCGGGATCCGGCGCAGGTACGGCGGCGGAGGCATGTTCATGACCGCCAGGCACGGAATCGCCGCACGAGCCAGGCGTTCCATCAGCTGTCGCACGCCATCCTCACCATAGTGGGGCTCCTGCATGGCAAGGATGGCCAGGTCGAAGCCGGCTGGCTGGGCATCGCCGGTGGCTGCCGCGGCGATGGTGCCCGGGAGCTTGCGGCTGTCGACCTCCACCAGCTGATCGCGCCCCTCGACGGGAAACCGCGCGCGCGTTCCGTCGCGGTTGATCAGCTCCGCCGTAGGAGCGGTGCAGACGAGGCACACGTTGTGACCCGCCATGGACAGGCGCGTTGCCAGCAACGACCCGTACGACGCTCCGAGGATCAGGATGGAGGACATGGTGACTCCAAGGTTGGCAAACCGGAGCACGCGGTGCAGGCGCGGCGACAACTGATTATGGTGAGAATGCCTGCCCCCGTGTTGCGATGCAACATGAAATGCCGTTCCGGTGCTCATGAAACGATGCCGGGGCAAGCACAGCGGGCTACGCCGGGGGTGACCAGCGCACCGCCCGGTGAGCTGGTGGGCACGGGCCTCACCGGGCACGCCGAGTCGGTCCAGGTCACGTACGACCCGAAGCAGGTGTCCTTCGGGACGCTGCTGCAGATCTACTTCTCGGTCGCGCATGACCCGACCACGCTGAACCGGCAAGGTCCGGACGTCGGGTCGCAGTACCGATCCGCGGTGTTCTATCGCAATGCGGACCAGAAGCGGGTGACGGAGAGTTACATCGAGAAGCTGGACGCGGCCCGGGTGTTCCCCGCCAGGATCGTGACCGAAGTCCGCCCGCTCACCGGCTTCTTTCCCGCCGAGGCCTACCACCAGGACTACGCGACGCTTCACCCCGGCTCGCCGTACATCGCCAGCTACGACCTGCCGAAGATCGCCAACTTCAAGTCGGCCCTGCCGCAGCTGTACCGCGAGCAGCCCGTTCTGGTATCGGCCCAGTAGGCGTGGTGAAGCCCCCAGCCACGGCCCGCTTGAGTCGGACGTTCGCTGGGCTGCAGCGCGAGAGGACTGGGATCCGATGCGGCGGCCCAGCGCTTCCACAAGGCTGCTGGGACTGCTCTGCAAGTACGCAAGGCCGGCGCGCTCGGGCCCGCCGATACGGGCCAGTCATGGAGGGATGGCCTCGTGTCGGGGGACAGCGCGCTCGGCCGGCACGCACGGCACAGCCATGCGCTGCGCATTCCTCGCGCCCGGACCTGAGTGGCGCCTGGCGTTAACTACCTGGATCTCCTGAGCGATCCATCCGTGGCCGCCAAACTCGTGGCTTGGTTGCGCTGAGAAGGCCGCGGATTCGCATTAGTGGCCCCCAAGCAGGCTCGCAGGGCCTATGCTCGCTCCGGCGCCACGGCCGGAGCGGCCCTCACGGGGGCTCAGCGCCTCCGCGGCGCTGGACGGGGCGCTCCGGCGCCTGCCTGCCGCTGTGGCAGGTGGCGGAACATGATCCGGCCCTTGTTCAAGTCATACGGAGACAGCTCGAGCGTGACGTCATCGCCGGCGATCACGCGGATCCGGTGCTTGCGCATCTTGCCTCCGGCATACGCAACGAGCTCATGCCCGTTGTCGAGCGTAACCTTGAAGCGCGAGTCGGGCAGCACCTCGGCCACTCTTCCCCGCATTTCGATCAAATCCTCTTTGCTCATCGAAGCTCTCCTCAAGCCGCGAGCGGCTGGCGCGAAGCACTGATCCACTGCATGGCTTCACTGTGGGCGAACGCCGCCGCTTCATTCGCGCAGCGAAACTGCTGCTTGAGACGGAGGATGCGATCGGTCATGCCGCGGCCCGAGCCGGAGCGGATGGACACGGAAGAGGCGAACCAGCCGTCGTCCAGCGACTTGATCAAGGGAGAGACGACGTACTTGCCGACCGTGCGGGGTTCCGTGGAAGCCCGCTGGCTGGCCGGCGCGCCTTCGGCGGCACTGCTGCCGGGAACGGCCGGGCCTGTGTTCGAGAAGCGAAATTGCATGGCAACTCCAAAAAAAAAGGGGTGCTGGGGTGGCCTGTGGAGCGCCGTGGATGGCTGCTCGTCGGCGCGCGCACAGGGCGCCGACCAGGGTTGGACGAATGGGTCCGGTGCAGCCTGAGGGCCGCGAGCTGCCGGTGGGCCGAAACGGGACGACCTTCGCGGCGCAGGCTCTGCTCAGGCGGCGGGGCGAATGTTGGACGCCTGCAGCCCCTTGGGCCCTTCGGTCACATCGAAATGCACGCGTGCATTTTCCGCGAGCGTCCTGAAGGCGTCACCGCCCTGGATTTCGCGGAAATGCGCGAAAAGGTCCTTGCCGCCGGAATCCGGCGTGATGAAGCCGTAGCCCTTGCTCTCGTTGAACCACTTCACGGTTCCGCTCTGGTTGGTCGTCATGTCGATCCTTGAAAAAGTTTCTCCGGCGCAGCACTTCACCGCGCCGTGCGAACGCCAAGAAACCATCGGGGGAGATTCGACTACGACTCGCCGCGCGCGGCGGGAGCAGGGGAAGAGAAACCTTGAGATGCGGACTCTTGCGAAACGTCAGCAAGGCCATGGTAACCGAAACCGGGGACAAAGCGAAGCTGATCGATTTCGGCACAGGAAGTTCAATGCACAAGGGCTCCGCCCCGAACCACCAACACATGGTCAGCAGCCGAGCGCACCCGCATGACGTTGGCGGCCGCCCAGTGACCGGAGCGTCACTTCCCAGCGCTCTCAATCGGCATCGTGCCTTCAGTGCGAGCCGAGTCAACGGCTCGACGGGTCCCGGGGCGACGGCCAGTCGAGCAGTTCAGCCAGACGCCTGACCACCCATGCAGCTTCGCCAGGCTGCACGGGCGAGTCCGTTCCCGACAGGCCCGCCTGGATGGACTCCAGCACTTCGCTCTCCGGGGCATCCGACTTGAACTTGATGGTCGCCCCCTGCTCGGTGAGCATCTGCGCGAGGTCCTCGCACAGCTCATAGCGCTGGCGCACCGTCGCCATCGGCTCGGTTAGGCGATGGCCCGACGGTGCGGTGTAGAGGGCGACGAACGAAGGCGGTACTTCGATCTGGTTCAAATCGTCCGTCGCGGCTTCACGAAATGCACCCCGGCGTCCAGGTTCCGATTTCATCGGAGGGCTTGCGCGCTGAACTCCGCCTCTGCCCACGCGTTCGCACTCGTGCGCGTCAGCCGGAACCCGGGCGAGACGCGCACTTCACCCAGCACTTCCCCGGCCGCATCGGTAGCGCGCAGCACGGCCGAGGGGTTTTCCTCGTCCGGCTCGACGTCCAGCGTGACGCTCACGCGCCCGCCGTCGCGGGGTATGTCGACCTGCCGGTGCAGGGCTGCATGCACTTGCTGCTCGTGCCGGCGCACGAACTCGGCAGCGGTCTTCACCAGCGTGTTGAACGCGGAGGTATCCAGGGGCTTGGGGGATTTCTTGTCGCGCCCCATGGTCCATGGGCCGACCAGCGCCGGCTCGACCTGCCCGTCAGGAGTCATGGCGACGGCCCAGCCGTCGTCATCCTCGTTCTTGATGACGCGGGCCGTCCAGCCGTTGTCGCGCCAGAGGCGCGGCTCGCGGATCGCTTGTTGTTCGGTGCCTGCTTCGAATGGGTCCATGGCTTGATTGTCGCGCCGCGCCGATGAATGCCGGGTCTGCGACACTCGCCCCGGCATGACGAGCTCCCGGCCATTGACGCCCCTGAAGACCGCCCTGGCGGGTCTCGTCGCCCTCGCGGTGGCCATGGGCATCGGCCGCTTCGCGTTCACGCCGCTCCTGCCCATGATGCTGGCGGAGCGCTCGGTGAACCTCACCGGCGCCAGCCTGCTGGCCAGCGCAAACTACCTGGGCTACCTCGTTGGCGCCGTGGCCTGCACGTTCCAGCCCTGGATATGGCGTCGCGCCGGGTGGTCCAGCGGCGTGAACGGACCCAGGCTGGTCCGGGCCGGGCTGGTCGCCACCACCCTGCTCACGCTGGGCATGGCGTTCTACGTCCCGGCTGCCTGGGGGCCGCTGCGGTTCGCGGCCGGTGTCGCGAGCGCCGTCGTCTTCGTCTACACGTCGGGCTTCTGCCTCGAGCAGCTCGCGCGTCGCGGGGTGCCCTCGATGGGCGCCCTGATCTACATCGGGCCAGGCCTCGGCATCGTCGCCAGTGGCCTGGCGGCGACCGTGCTGGTGCAGTTGCATGCGCCCGCGGCCATGGGCTGGCTGTCTTTCGGGCTGCTGGCCGCGCTGCTGACCGCCCTGGTGTGGCCGGTACTCGATGGGCGCCGGACCCTCGGTGCGCCCGATCCGGTCGCACGGCAGGCCGCGCAGGCGGCGCCGCAGGACTGCGCCGGCGCGGGCGAGCTGGGCCTGCTCACGCTGGCCTACGGACTCGCCGGCATCGGCTACATCATCACCGCCACCTTCCTGCCCGTGATCGCCCGCGGGGCCTTGCCGGGATCGCCTTGGCTGGACCTGTTCTGGCCCCTGTTCGGCGTGGGCGTCATGCTCGGCGCCATCGGCGCTTCGCGCCTGAGCCCGCACGTCGACCTGCGGCTGCGGCTGGCGGGGTGCTACGTGCTGCAGGCCGCGGGCGTGGCCGCGAGCCTCGTGAGCCCGACGCTCGCGGGTTTCGCGGCCGGCAGCCTGTTGCTCGGACTGCCTTTCACCGCCATCACCTTCTTCGCCATGCAGGAGGTGCGCCGCGTGCGGCCCCTGCACGCGACCAGCGCCATGGGCCTGCTCACTGCATCCTACGGGCTCGGACAGATCGTGGGACCGCCGCTTGCCGCCTGGATGGTGGCACGCAGCGGGAACCCGGCCGAGGGCTTCAGTGCCTCGCTCTGGATCGCCGCCGGACTGCTGGTGTTCGGCGCGGTGCTGTACGTCGCCATCGCGCGCCGGCATCCCGCGGCACGGCCCTGATCGAGCCTGTTCAGAACCGGTATCCGAGCCGAACCACGTAATCCACGGGATTGAGCTTCAGCTCCCCGGTTGTTGTGCCACCTGCCCCGACCAGCGTCGCCGTGGTCTTGAGCCGCAGGTGGGAAACCGAGGCGTTCACCGACCAACGGTCGTCGATGTTGTAGATGAAGCCGGCGGCGACGACGGGAGACCACTCGGAGCTGAGGGACGCGGACGTCCCGGCGAGGCCGACCACCAGCGGATCCGAGCGATTGATCCGCACCTGGTCGAACTTCGTGTAGGCCACGCCCAGGCCCAGGTAAGGCCGCCAACGGTCGCCCGGCCGCATGAACAGGTACTTGCCGACCAGCGCGGGCGTGATCTCGCGCGCGCTGGCCGCGTCGATGTGCGATCCGCTGCGCAGGTGCACGTCGACTTTCAGCTTCGGCGGCACGCCCAGCGTGAGCTCCGCGGCGAGGTTGTCCGTGAACATGTGCAGCACGCTCAACGACAGCGTCGCCACGGTGTCGATATCCGCGGTTGCGCCGGCGGTCGCCGCATTGAGCGCAGCGGCCCCGGGCCCGGTGGAGCTCAGCGGGCCCAGCGATTCGCGCGGCGAGAGCACCGCCAGCCCTGCGCCGACGATGGTGTCACCGGCTTGCTGCGCCATGGCGCCGGGACAGGCCAGAAGCAGCGGACTGCAGGCCAGGAGGATCTTGGGGAAGATGTCCATGCGGTCTCCTTGCTGTGGAACGACCAGCTTAGGCATAGGGCGCCGCCCTGGGTTGCGTCCACTCAAAAAAAGCAACGCATGGGCGGGGACATCTTGAAACGCCGCTCGACCGTGGCGAGGCCGCCGCAAGCCATGTCTAGGACACAAGCAAGAAGCCCCGCGGAGCGGGGCTTCGGCGTAGAGAGGCCTCGAACTGACGGAACGCCGGCGCTGGACTAATCGAGCTTGGCGTGCTTGACGATCGCCTCAAACTTCTTGCGCTCGCCCCGGACGAACTTGGCGAACTCCGCTGTCGGCATGCCGCTCGGCTGCGCGCCCTGCTTCTCGAGCGTGTCCTTGACCTCCGGCATCTGCAGCACCGCGGCGATGTCACGCTGGATCTGGGCGACGATGGGCTCCGGCGTCCCCTTGGGAACCCAGATGCCGAACCACTGGTTCAGTTCGAACTGCTCCAGCCCAGGGGTGGCAGCAACCGGCGGCACCTGGGGCGCCGCGGGCGACGATACCTTGGACGACACGGCCAGCGGCTTCAGCGCACCCTTCTGCACGTGGGGCAGCCCCGCGGGAAGTCCGGCGAAGCCGATCGATACGTGGTTGGCCAGCAGGTCGGTGATCGACGGTGCGACCCCCTTGTACGGCACGTGCACCAACTGCACGCCGCCCAGTTGCTCCAGCAGCACGGCGGCCAGGTGCTGGGGCGTCCCCGGTCCGGAGGACGCGTAGGTCACCTTGCCCGGGTTCTTCTTCGCGAACGCCACCAGTTCGGCGACGCTGGAGTACGGGCTGGACGGGTGCGTGACCAGGATGAATGGCAGCCGCACCGCGAGCGTGACCGGTACCAGGTCGGTCTCCGGGTCGTACTGCATCTTTTCCATGATGAACTGGTTGATCACCACTTCGGCCGTGGCCGACATCATGATGGTCAGCCCGTCCGCTGGCGCACGCGCGACGGAGGTCGCGCCGATCGTGCCGCTGCCGCCCGGCTTGTTGTCCACGATCACGTTCTGCTTCCAGCGATCGGCGAGCTTCTGGCCCACCAGGCGCGCCACCGGGTCGACGCCGGCGCCCGCCGGGTAGGGCACCACGATCTTCACCGGTTTCTGCGGCCACTCCTGCGCACTCGCGCCGGCCACGCAACCGAGGACCGCAACGCAGGCGGCGAGCAACTTCCATGCTTTCATCATGTCTCCTTGGGGAATGAAAAGGGTCCTGCGCCGGATCACGTCGGGCGGAGGATTTCGGCGATACGCTGCGCGATCAGGGCCGATACGCGCTCGTTCGATTCGTGCGTGACGCCCGCGATGTGCGGCGTCAGGAACAGGTTGGGGACACCGGCCAGCGCGGATCCGGCCGGCAGCGGCTCGTTTTCAAACACATCCACGGCGGCACCGGCGAGCGCCCCGGACCGCAACGCCCTGGCCAGCGCGGCCTCATCGACGATGCCTCCGCGCGCGGTGTTCACCAGCACGGCGCCCGTCTTCATCAGGCCCAGTCGCCGCTCGTCCACCAGGCTGGCGTTCTGCGGCGTGTAGGGAACGTGCAGGCTCACGACGTCCGCTGCGCGAAACAGGTCGTCCAGCTCTTCGCAGCGCGTCGCGCCGCGCCACGCGGGGTGCGCTGGCGGCAGCACGGGGTCGAAGGCCATCACACGCATGCCCACCGCCCGCGCCAGCTCGCCTACGCGCTGACCCACGGAGCCATAGCCCACCAGTCCCAGCGTCTTGCCGGCGATCTCGCGTCCGCAGGCAAGCCGGGCACGCGGCCATTCGCCCGAAGCCACTTGGTGGGAGGAGAACAGGAAGCCGCGCAGCAGGGCCATGGCCAGGCCGACCACGTACTCGGCTACGGCCGAGGCGTTGGCGCCGACGGCGGGAAGCACGGCGATGCCGCGGCCTGCGCAATACGCCTGGTCGATGTTGTCCAGGCCGACCCCGAGCCGCCCGACCGCAACGAGGCGGCCCGCGCTGGCCAGCAGCTCGCCATTCACCCGCGTCCGGTTGCGCACGATCAACGCGTCGGCATCGCGCAGCGCCTCGGCGAGCTCGGCCGGCCGCTCCACCAGGTCGGAGGCGTAGAGGACCTCGAAGGTTTCGCGCAGTGCCGAGACCGCTGCCTCGTCCATGAATTCCGAGATGACGATGCGCCCGGGCATGGTCTGCCGGGCCGTCATTGCCACTGGTGGCCCACGCGGAATCCGCGGAGCGCGTCCATGTCGGGGGCGACACCGAGGCCCGGTTCCTCCGAAAGTGTGACCACGCCCTCGACCACCCGCGGGTGCGGTGCGCCCAGCAGCTCGCGCAGCGGATTGAAGTTGGAGTCCACTTCCACGTAACCCGCGCCGCCCACGGCGGCCTTCAGGTGCATGGAGGCCACCAGACCGATGCCTCCACCCAGCCAATGCGGGCAGAACATGCGGCCGGCTGCCAGCACGTCGCGCGCCACGGGCAGGCAGCCGCTGAATCCGCCCCACTTGCCCAGATCCGGCTGCACCACGGCGAACGCCTTGCTGGCCAGCGCTTCGGCGAACTGGCTGGCGCCGCGCATGTTCTCTCCGGCCGCGAGCGGCAGCGGGGATTCGGCGGCGAGCCGCATCCATTCGGACGACGGCCGGTCAGCCGCCAGCGGTTCTTCCAGCCACTGCAGCCGGAACTCCGCGATGCGGCGGCTCATCCCGATGGACTCCTCCAGACTCCAGGCCTGGTTGGCGTCGACCATCAGCGTTGCATCGGGGCCCAACAGCTCGCGCAACGCCCGCAGGTTCGCGAGGTCGCGCTCGGCCCCGAAGCCGACCTTGAGCTTGAAAGCACGGAAGCCTTCGTCCCGCTTGGCCGCGGCGAGCTTTTCGGGGTGCGTCGGGCTCAGCCCCGACGCATAAGTCGCGATTCTGCTGGTGCCGCCGAACAGGCGCCACAACGGCTGGCCCAGCCGCCGGCCTGCCAGGTCCCACAGCGCCATGTCGGCACCGGCAATGGCCTGGGCCACGGTACCCGGCTCGCCGCATTGGAGGCCGAGGATGTGCAGGCGACGTGTCGCCTCACGGAACGCCTCCTCGGGCGAGACCCATTCACGTTCCAGGAAGATGGGCGCGACAGCGGACTCGAGCAGGCGCGCGCGGTGCTCGGCACCCACGCTGGGGAAGTTGCACCAGATCTCGCCCCAGCCCACCGCACCATCGCCGTCCTCGGCCCGAACCAGCACCGCGGGCCGGTCATGCATGATGCCGAAGGAGGTCTGGACGGGCTCGTCGATCGGCACCCGGAAGACGAAAGCTTGCAGCCTGGCAAGCCGGACGGGTGCAGGGAGGCTGGGCGCGTGGCCCGGAAGGTTGGTCATCGCTTCTTGCTGGCGGGCGGGCTGGGTTGATGTTGTCCGGCAAACAGGTCCAGCTCCACCTGGATCATCTGCGCGGGGTACTGGATGTGCGCGTAGTAGACGATGCGCCCCTGCGCGTCCTGCAGCGAGCGGCACACGTCGGCGATGGGGTCGGCCACGCCGATGTCCAGGTGCTCCGCCGTGTCCTCGTCGGAAACGGTGACCCGCATGATCTGGCGTGCGGCCGCGATGCGCACCTGGGGCAGCGCGGCCAGCTTCGGGATGACGGGTGAGCCGCTGAAGCCCCGCGGATCCAGCGCGAAGACATCCTGCGCCAGGTAGATCTCGATCAGGCAGTACGGACGATCATCGCGGTAGTGCACCCGGCGCAGCCGGCGGTAGGGCCCTGCGACCTCGCCCGCGGCGAAATGCGGCACCAGCGGATGGTCGTCCTCGTCGATGGCGATCAGCCGGATCTTCAGCTCCGACACGGTGCGTACCAGCTCTTCGAAGCTGGTCGCCAACTTGAACCAGCGCTGCTGGGACAAGTCTTTCATGACGAACGTGCCGCGCCCGCGGGTGCGCCGGATCAAGCCCTCCTCCTCCAGGCGCGCGAGCGACTCGCGCAGGGTGATCCTGGAAACCTGGAATTCCCGCTCCAGCTCGTTGAGCGTCGGGATCTGCGCGTCCACCGGCCACTCCTGGCGCTCGATCTTCTGGCGCATCAGGTGGGCCACCTGAAGGTACAGGGGAACCCGGCTCTTCTGGAACACTGAAATGTGGCTGGTCACAAAGTCATGATATCAGGCACTTTGAGGCCAAGGAGGAAGATTGCGTCATCCCCGCCCACGGTGGACTGCGGCACGTCTTCAGCAACCGGCCGTTTGCATTCGGGATGCGAGTGATGGCGTGCGCGCCAGCCAGAAGCCGGACGAGACGCGCACTTCATTCAGCACTTTTCCGGTCGCATCGGTAGCCGGAAGCAGTCGTCACGGCTTGATCTGCTTTCGGTCGATGGCGAACACGACCCGGAGCAAACCTAAGGACCCGTGTCCGCCACGGTTCAGATCCGCTTCATCCCTGACCGGTGGCGCTGACTGCGCCGGGACAGTCCTGGCCTTCGCGGCCTTGCTCCACCGATCCGCGCAACCATCACTGGCAGCGCAGCGCAAACTGCGGGTCGCGAGCTGCCTTGCGCTCCGAGCGGATCCAGTCGTGCGTCTGGGCACCTTGGGGCTGGCGGGCCATGGCATCCAGGTGCGTGATGCGCGCATCGAGCGCCTTGCATTCACCCTGGCGGGCAGCATGGCTGCTTGTCTCGGTGGAGATCACGCGATGCTGCTGGTGACTCCCGTTCCTCTGCTGCTCCGCCAACGCAACCTGCTGGTCCCAGGGAAGGCCATCCGGAACGCTCACGATGCTTTCGATGAGCGCGTTGTGTTGATTGCAGTGCGCCTGCGCCCAGAACGTTCCGCCGCTGTACGCCTTGCACAAGTAGATCGAACCCGAGTGCGCCGCTGCCGCCGGCAGCAATAGCAGGAGCCCAAGAATCTTCATCTTCATAAACCCTCCCCGCTTGCCGACTCTACAGCAGCTAAAGCGAGCAGCCGGCAAACCGGCACCCCCAGGCTTCCACGCTGCTTCAGCGGCAGCTGGCGAGCACCTGCTTGAAATCGAGGTGGCCCTGCAGGATCTTGGCGATCGCATCCTGCTCCAGGGTCGCCATGCCCTCCTGCACCGCCAGCTGCAGCAGCTCGCCCGCGCCGGCGCGGCGCTGGATGGCCTTCTTGATCGCCGGCGAGTTCACCAGCAGCTCGTACACGCCCAGGCGACCCTTGTAGCCGCTGTGGTCGCAGTCCGGGCAGCCCTGCGCCGCGTGCAGCGTGATCGCGCCATCGGCATCGCCGTAGCGGGTGCGCCAGCGCGCGGCCAGCTCCGACGGATCCTGGCCGGTCTCGCGGCAACTCTCGTGCGCCAGCGCCTGGATTTCCTCGCGGTTCGCGGCATAGGGCCGCTTGCACTGGCACAGCCGCCGCACGAGCCGCTGGCCGACCACTGCCACCAGAGCGTCGGAGAAGTTGAAGGGATCCACCTCCAGGTCCACCAGCCGGACCACGCTCTCCACCGCGCTGTTGGTGTGCATGGTGGACAGCACCAGGTGCCCGGTGAGCGCGGCGGCCGTCACGGTGCGCGCGGTTTCCGCGTCGCGCGTCTCGCCCACCATGATCACGTCCGGGTCGGCCCGCAGGAAGCTGCGCAGCACCGCCGGGAAGGTCAGGCCGAGCTTGGCGTTGACCTGCACCTGGCACAGGCCTTCCTGCGTGATCTCCACCGGATCCTCCACCGTCCAGATCTTGCGCTCGGGCGTGTTGATGTGCGCCAGCAGCGCGTGCAGCGTGGTGGTCTTGCCGGAACCGGTGGGGCCGCACACCAGCAGCAGGCCGTAGGAACGGCTCGCGCCTTCCTTCAGCCGGGCCAGCTCGCGCGGCGGCAGCGCCAGCTTGTCCAGCGACATCACCCGCGGCGCCGCCAGGATGCGCATCACCACGTCCTCCGCGCCGCGCGCGGTCGGGATGGTGAGCACGCGCAGCTCGATCTGGCGCGGGCCGAAGTGGTGGAACACGATGCGGCCGTCCTGCGGCCGGCGGCGCTCGGCGATGTCCAGCTCCGCCATGATCTTGATGCGGGCGATGAAGGCGGCGCGGAAGTTCGGCGGCACCTCGATGTAGGGCGCCAGCACGCCGTCCTGGCGGAAGCGCACCCGGCTGGGCCGGTCGTCACCGCGCGTCTCGATGTGGATGTCCGAGGCGCCCTGGTCGTAGGCGTCCACGATCATCTTGTTGACCAGGCGCACCAGCGTGTTGTCCGATTCCGTGACGGGCTCGCGCGAAGCCGCGGCCGCCGCAGTCTCGTCGTCGGCGCCGAGCTCCCGCAACAGCTCGCCCACCTTCTCGCCGGCGGCCCGGGCGTCGCCGTAGTACTCCTCGATGGCGGCGTCCAGCTCGGCCGGCGCGGCCAGGCAGGGGTCGACCTTGAGCCCCGTGAAGAACTCCAGCTCGCGCAGCGCCTCCCAGGACAGCGGGTTCTCCAGCGCCACCGCGATGCGCTTGGCGCTGCTGAACAGGGGCATGGCGCGGTGCTTGCGCGCCAGCTCCGGCGTGATCGCCCGCAGTGCGTTCGCCTCGAACGGGAAGCGCGCGAGCTGCACGGCGGGCACGCCCAGCTGGCTGACCATGGCCTGCCGGATCACCTCCCGGCTGACGGCGCCCATCTCGCCCAGCAGCTCGTGCAGCGGGCGCCCCTCGGCCTCCTGCCGTGCAATCGCCGCGTCGCGCTGCTGCGGGGAGATCAGGCCCTCCTGCACCAGCACGTCGCCCAGGTCGCGGGAGGCGAGCTTGCGCCGCTGCATCGCCTGCTCCACCTGCTCGCGGCTCTCGTTGCCTCGCGCGAAGAACTCGGCGACGTTGGCGGCGGGCCCGGCGTGCAGCTGCGCCGATTCCAGCGGCGTGGGGCCGGCCTGGCCGCCCACGTGGTAGTGGACGAGCGCCTGCGCCGGCACGAACCAGCGCAGCACCGCGTCGGCGTAATTGACGACATAGAGAAACAGGCCGGCGCGCCGGGGCAGCACGGCGGCCACGTCCACCTTCAGTTCCGCGCCGTCCTTCAGCTGCACGGTACAGGCGCGCTTGGCGCGCTTGGATCGCGTCAGCACGGCCCCCGGCGGGGCCTGCAGGGGCACCGGCTCGAGTTCCACCGAGCGCGAGAGGAACAGGCTGCGGAAATCGGCGAACCCGAGTTGCCGCAGCGGGCCCTGCTCGGGCCGGAACTGCAGCTGCTGCTGCTCGAAGTCGATGGCCAGCACGGTGCCCAGCAGCTTGTCGCCGTGGGCGAAGGTCAGGAGCGCTCGCTCCGGCTCGCCGGCCGGGCCGGCGTCGATCAGGCGGAAGTGGTGGGGCGCAGGCCAGGACAGGCTGGAAGTCGCGTCGGCCGTCCCGGTCGCAAGACGCATCGCGTTGTCGATCATGTCGAAGTGTAAGGGTTTACCCGAGTGAAACCTCGGCTTGGGCATGCCCTCGAAAATGGGGGCCATGGCTTCGTCATTGCCCTTCCACCCGGCTGTTTCCAGCTGGCTGGAAGACCGCTTCGGGCAACCCACCGATGTCCAGGCCCGGGCGTGGGCGGTCACCTCGCGCGGGCGCCATGCGCTGGTCGCCGCGCCCACCGGATCGGGCAAGACGCTCGCCGCCTTCCTGTCCGCCATCGACGAACGGGTCCGCGAGGGCCTGGCCGGCGGACTTGCGGACGAGGTGTGCGTGCTCTACGTGTCGCCGCTGAAGGCGCTGTCCAACGACATCCGCAAGAACCTGCAGGAGCCGCTGGCCGGCATCCGCGAGCGGCTGGCCACGATGGGCTTGCCCGACGTCGGCATCCGCGCGGCGGTGCGCACCGGCGACACGCCGGCGGCCGAGCGCGAGCGCATGCGCCGCCAGCCGCCGCACATCCTGGTGACGACGCCCGAATCGCTGTACATCCTGCTGGGCTCGGACTCCGGCCGGGCGATGCTCGCTTCGGTCCGCAGCGTGATCGTCGACGAGCTGCATGCCGTGGCCGGCAGCAAGCGCGGCGCGCACCTGATGCTGTCGCTGGAGCGGCTGCAAGCGCTGTGCGCGCGCCCGCCGGTGCGCATCGGACTGTCCGCCACCGTCAAGCCGCTGGACGACATGGCGCGCTTCCTGGTCGGGCAGCGCGACGAGGCTGTCAAGATCATCGATGCCGGCCACGTGCGCGAGCGCGACCTTGCGATCGAGGTGCCCCGCTCGCCCCTGGGCGCCGTGATGGCCAACGAGGTTTGGGACGAGGTGTACGACCGGCTGGCCGGCCTCGTGCACGAGCACCGCACCACGCTCGTCTTCGTCAACCAGCGCCGCACCGCCGAACGCGTGGCGCGCCACTTGGCCGAGCGCGTGGGCGAGGCGCATGTCACCGCGCACCACGGCAGCCTGGCGCGCGAGCACCGGCTGCAGGCCGAACAGCGGCTCAAGCAGGGCGCGCTCAAGGCGCTGGTGGCGACCAGCTCGCTGGAGCTGGGCATCGACATCGGCGACATCGACCTGGTCTGCCAGCTCGGCTCGCCGCGCGGCCTCAATCCCCTGCTGCAGCGGGTCGGCCGGGCCGGCCATGCCATCGGCGCGGTGCCCAAGGGCCGGCTGTTCCCGCTGTCCCTCGACGACCTGCTGGAATGCGTCGCGCTGCTCGATGCGGTGGAGCGCGGCGAGCTGGACCGCATCCGCGTTCCCGACAAGCCGCTGGACGCGCTGGCGCAGCACATCGTCGCCGAGACGGCCTGCCGCGAGTGGCCGCTCGATGCCCTGCACGCCTGCCTGCGCCGCGCGCAGCCTTACCGGGCGCTCGCCCTGCACGAGTTCGAGCAGGTCGTGCAGATGCTGGCGGACGGCTACAGCACCCGCCGCGGCCGGCGCGGCGCCTACCTGCACTACGACGCCGTCCATCGCATGCTGCGGCCACGCCGCGGCGCCCGGCTGGCCGCCGTCACCAATGCGGGCGTGATCCCCGACCAGTTCGACTACGAGGTGGTGCTGCAGCCCGAAGGCCACCGCGTCGGCACGCTCAACGAGGATTTCGCCTTCGAGAGCCTGGCCGGCGACATCTTCCAGCTGGGCAATGCGTCGTACCGCATCGCCAAGGTGGAAACCGGCAAGGTGCTGGTGGAGGACGCCCGCGGGCAGCCGCCGACGATGCCGTTCTGGCTCGGCGAGGCGTTGGGCCGCAGCGACGAGCTGTGCGATGCGGTCTCGCGGCTGCTGGACGCCGCCGACACGCTGCTGGGAAGCGAAGGCGCGGCGGCCTGCGCCACGTGGCTGCAGCAGGGCCTGCGCCTGGCCGAACCGGCGGCCCGGCAGCTGGCACTGTACCTGGCCCATGCCAGGGCAGCCCTGGGCGCGCTGCCCAGCCACCGGCGCATCGTGCTCGAGCGCTTCTTCGACGAGGTCGGCGACACGCACCTGGTGATCCACTCCCCCCATGGCTCTCGCATCAACAAGGCCTGGGGGCTGGCACTGCGCAAGCGCATGTGCCGCAAGTTCAATTTCGAGCTGCAGGCCAGCGCGCTGGAAGACAGCATCGTGCTGTCGCTGGGACCCACCCACAGCTTTGCGCTGGAGGAGGTGCCGCACTGGCTGAAGTCATCCAGTGCGCGCGACGTGCTGGTGCAGGCGCTGCTGGACGCGCCGATGTTCGGCACGCGCTGGCGCTGGAACGCCACGGCGTCCCTGGCCGTGCGCCGCATGAACGGCGGCCGCAAGGTGCCGCCGCAGTTCCAGCGCTCCGATGCGCAGGACCTGCTGAGCGTCGTGTTCCCGGACCAGATCGCGTGCGCCGAGAACCTGCCCGGCGAACGCGAGATCCCGGACCATCCGCTGGTGGCGCAGACGCTGAAGGACTGCCTGCAGGACAGCATGGACGCCGACGGCTTCGTGGCGCTGCTGGCGCGCATCGAGTCGGGCGAAGTGGAGGTGGTGACGCGCGACCTGGCGTCGCCCTCGCCGCTGGCGCAGGCCATCCTGAACGCCCGTCCCTACGCTTTCCTCGACGGCGGCGCGGCGGAGGAGCGGCGCACCCGGACGGTCCGCACCCAGCCCATCGCGGAGCTGCAGACCGCGGACGACGTCGGGCGGCTCGACCCGCAGGCGATCGCCCGGGTGCGCGAGGAGGCCTGGCCCGCGATCGGCAACGCCGAGGAGCTGCACGACGCGCTGGTGGTGCACGGCTTTCTGGCGCCGGCGGAAGCGCCCCATCCCGCGTGGCTCGGCGAGCTGGCGCAGCAACGCCGCGCGGCGCGGTTGCGCACGCCCGGCGGCCGCGAGCTGCTGGTGGCGGCCGAGCGCCTGCACGAGCTGCGGGCGGTCGTTCCCGATGCGGCGCTGGCCCCGGCGATCGCCCCGGTCTCCGGGGAACGTCCGGCTTTCGAGGACGCCTTGCGCGAAATCCTGCGCGGACGCCTGGAGCTGTCCGGCCCCGCCACCGCGGAAACGCTCGGCGCGCCGCTGGGTCTTTCCGGGGACGCGGTGCTGGCTACGCTGGTGGCGCTGGAAGCCGAAGGCGCCGTGATGCGCGGCGCGTTCACGGCCCCCGGTGCGGCCGAATGGTGCGACCGCCGGCTGCTGGCCCGCATCCACCGCCTGACGCGCGACCGGCGGCGCGCCGAATTCCAGCCCGTGCCGCCGGCGCAATTCATGCGCTTCCTGTTCCGCTGGCACCAGCTGGCCGGCAGCGGAGGCGACGAGTGCCGGCAGGGCGAAGCCGGGCTGGCCGACGTGCTGCGGCAACTGGAAGGCTGCGCCGCCCCGGCTTCGGCCTGGGAGGAGGACCTGCTGCCGTTGCGCCTGTCCGACTACCAGCCGTCCATGCTGGACAAGCTGTGTGCCGTGGGCCGCGTCGCATGGTGGCGATCCGTGGAAGCCGGGGACCCGGCGGGCCGCAAGTCGGGGCCGATCCGTGGCACGCCGGTCCTCCTGTGCGAGCGCGAGGCGATGGTGCATTGGCAGCAGGCGGCCGGCGCGGCGCCAACGGACGAGGAGACGCTGTCGGGCCGCGCCCGGCTCGTGCTCGCGCTGCTGCGCGAACACGGCGCCAGCTTCATCGCCGACCTGCAGCGCGACGCGCACCTGCTCGGCGCCCAGGCCGAGGAGGCGCTGGCCGAGCTGGTCGCGCACGGGCGGGTCTCCAGCGATTCGTTCGCCGGCCTGCGGGCGCTGGTGATGCCGGCGGACAAGCGCAACAAGCTGCGGCGCCGGCACCGCGACCCGATCGACGATGCCGGCCGCTGGTCGCTCACGCGACGGCAGCGGCCGCACGAACCGGCGCCCGGCGCGCTGGCGGCGCCGCACGTCGAGCACGTTGCGCGCGTGCTGCTGCGCCGCTACGGCGTGGTGTTCCGCAAGCTCCTGGAGCGCGAGGAAGGCCTGCCCCCCTGGCGCGAGCTGTACTACGTGCTGCGCCGGCTGGAGGCACGCGGCGAAGTGCACGGCGGCCGCTTCGTCAGCGGCTTCTCCGGCGAGCAGTTCGCGCTGCCCGCGGCGGCCGCGGCCCTGCGCACGGCGGCGAAGTCACCGGGCCACGAGCGCGTGGCCCTCTCGGCGGTCGATCCGCTGAACCTGGCGGGCATCCTCACGCCCGGCGAGAAGGTGCCGCGGCTGCCGGGCAACCGGCTGCTGTTCGAAGGCGGGGTGCCGATCGCCACGCAGAGCGGCGGCGAGATCCGCTTCCTGCAGGAACTGGTGCCCAGCCAGCAGTGGGAGCTGCGGAATCTGTTGATCCGCCGACAGAACCCGGCAAGCTACGTGGTGCCACCTGGCGGGACCTCGGCGAAGCACAGCGAGCCGCGCGACGCGACCGCCATCGACTCGCCGCGCCACTGAAAGCGGGTGGGCGCAGGGGATTGCGCAGACCTCAGGGCTTCTTGACCCAGGAACTGCACCAGCCGTTGGCCGTGACCAGCTTGCCGCCGAACAACGCGCACGGGCCTTCCTTGGCGTTGGCGGCCCCCGAGTACAGCTGGCAGCCGTCGCACTTCTGGTCGTTGGCGTGCTTGGGGAATTTCTTGCTGTCGGCCTGGGTGGTGTCTTCCACGTAGCCGAGGGCGGTGGCCTGCGGGTCCTTGGGGTCGAGCTTCTGCTGGGCCTGTGCACCGCTTCCGACTGCCACTGCGCCGGTCCCGGCAATGACCTGGAGGAGAAAGACGCGACGATTCGTGCTCAAGGGGAACCTCCTGTCTCGATCTGCGATGGTGCCGCGACGGCGGCACGCGCGAACTCGACAGCCGAAAGATTCGCGTGAATTTGTGCATCGGTGCTCAGCGCGGCACCGCCGGGGGGCCCCCGGAAATCAGGCCGGGGGCGGACCCTGCGTGCGTTCAACCTCTTCCGGGCCGTAGCCCAGCGCGCCCAGCACCTCCGCCGTGTGGGCGCCCAGGCGCGGCGGCGGCGATCGCACCGGCAGGCGCTGGCCGTCCAGGGCCAGCGGCAACAGCGGCATGCGCGTGGGACTGCCATCGGGCAACTCGGTGCGGGCCAGGCCGCCGGTGGCGCAGAGGTGCGGATCGTCGAACAGGTCGTGCGGGCGGGCAATCGGCGCGAAGGGCAGGCCATGCTGCTCGAAGCGCGCCGCGAGCTCGGCGGCCGGCAGCGCCCCCAGCCGTTCGCGCAGCAGCGGCAGCAGGCGCGCCCTGGCGCGCACCCGGCCGTTGTTGGTGGCCAGCTCCGGGTCGCTGCGAAGCTCCTGCAGGCCGAAGGCGTCGCAGAAGATCGCCCACTGGGTATCGCTGACCACGGCCAGGAAGATCTGCTGGCCATCGCCGGCCGTGAACACGTCGTAGATGCCCCAGGCGGAAATGCGGGCCGGCATCGGGTCGGCGGCGCGCCCGGTGACCGCGAACTGCATCATGTGCTGGGCCACCAGGAAGACGTTGTTCTCGAACAGCGCGCTCTGCACCTCCTGCCCGCGCCCGGTGCGCTCGCGCTGGGCCAGCGCCGCCATCACGCCGATGGCGCCGAACATGCCGCCCATGATGTCGTTCACGCTGGCGCCCGCGCGCAGCGGATCCCCCAGGCGCCCGGTCATGTAGGCCAGCCCGCCCATCATCTGCACCACTTCGTCGAGGGCGGTCCGGTGGTCGTAGGGCCCGGGCAGGAAGCCCTTGTGGCTCACGTAGATCAGCCGCTCGTTGAGACGGCTGAGCGCCGCATAGTCCAGGCCGAGCTTGCGCATGGTGCCGGGCTTGAAGTTCTCGCTCACCACGTCGGCCGTGGCGACCAGGCGCAGCGCGGCCTCCATGCCGGCCGGCTGCTTGAGGTCCAGCGTGACGCTCTTCTTGTTGCGGTTGAACAGGGGAAAGAACCCCGCGCCCGATCCCAGCAGGCGGCGCGTGTTGTCGCCCGCCGGGGGTTCGACCTTGATCACCTCGGCGCCCAGGTCGGCCAGGATCATCCCGCAGGTGGGGCCCATGACCATGTGGGTGAACTCCACCACGCGCAGGCCGGCATAAGGCAGGGCCCGCGGCGACTGCGCAGGCAGTGCGTGCTCAGCCATGTTGCGCTCCTTGTGTCCAGCCCTTGGGCAGGCCGGCCGGCGGCAGCATGCCGTAGAGCGGCTCGTCCGGCAGCCCTTGCGCCAGCACCGCACGCGCCGCCAGCAGCCCTTCCAGCTGCACGCCGGTGGAGATGCCCATGGCCTCGAACATGAACACCAGGTCCTCGGTCACGACGTTGCCGGAGGCCCCGGGCGCATAGGGGCAGCCGCCCAGCCCGCCCAGCGAACTGTCGAAGGTGCGCACCCCTGCTTCGTAGGCGGCCAGGCAGTTGGCCAGCCCCAGCCCGCGCGTGTTGTGCATGTGCGCCGCACCGGCGCGGGCGCCGATCTCGCGCGCCAGGCCCGTGAACAGTCGCCGCACCTGCGCCGGGTTGGCCATGCCGGTGGTGTCGGACAGCCCCACTTCATCGACGCCGGCCCCCGCCAGCGCCACCGCCAGGGGCAGCACGTCGTCTTCGGGCACGGCCCCCTGGATCGTGCAGCCAAACGCCGTCGACAGGCCGGCCTCCAGATGCGTTGCCGGCGCCACCGCGTTGCGCAGCTCCACGATGCGCCGGACCTCCTCCACCATCTGCTGCGGCGTCTTGCGCACGTTGGCCATCGAATGGGCTGCACTGGCCGAGACCGGCAGGGTGAGCTTGTGCACCCCGGCGTCGAACGCCGCCTGGGCGCCGCGCAGGTTGGGCGCCAGCGCCATCACGACCAGCCCCGGGTGGGTGCGGGCATGGCGCACCACCTCGGCGGTGTCGGCCAGCTGGGGCAGGCGATCGGCGGGCACGAACGAGCCGACCTCGATCTCGCGCACGCCCGCCGCGTAGAGCGCATCGATCCAGCGCAGCTTGGCAGCGGTGGGCATGGTCGCCGAGACCGACTGCAGGCCATCGCGCGGGCCGACTTCGCTGATCAAAACGGAGGAAATTTTCGACACCGGTGTTCTATCTTGGGGAATATCGTTCTACTATACGAATGATACCTGAGCCGACATGGCTTGCCACCCGCCGGAGAACCACCATGCCCCGCAAAGCCCGCCAAGACTCCCTCGCCGATGGCGATGCCGCGCCCGGAGGGGTGGCCGCCGTCGACCGCGCGTTGACCTTGCTCGCCGCCTTCCAGTCCGGCGACACCGCCCTGTCGCTGACCGAGCTGTCGGCTCGCACGCAGCTGTACAAGAGCACCGCGCTGCGGCTGATCGCCTCGCTGGAGCACGGCCGCCTGCTGCAGAAACTGGATGACGGGCGCTATGCGCTGAGCAGCGAGATCGCGCGGCTGCACGGCATCTATGCCGCCTCCTTCACGCTGGACCGCACGGTCATGCCGGTGCTGCGCAGCCTGGTGGCGCAAACCGGGGAGAGCGCGGCCTACCACGTGCGCCAGGGCGATGCGCGCCTGTGCCTGTACCGGGTCGACTCGCCGCACCCGGTGCGCGACCACATCAGGGCCGGCGACATCCTGCCCCCCGACAAGGGCACGGGCGCACGGGTGCTGATCGCGTTCGACCCGACGCGCAGCCAGTCGGCCAGCGCCGCCGATCGCAAGCGCTACGCCCAGATCCGCGAGCAGGGCTACTGCATGGCGGTCGGCGACCGGCTGGCCGAGCTGGCGGGCATCTCCGCGCCCGTGTTCCATGCCAACGGCCAGCTGGCCGCGGCCCTGACCCTGACCATGCCCGTGCACCGCTATCACGAAGGCTTCATCCGGCTGGTGGTGCAGGCCGCGCGCACGCTCTCGAGCCGCATGGCCTGACCGGTCCAGCCGCGGCACCCCGGGCTTCCGCGAAATTGCTGGGTACAATGAAAACGAACACAGTTCTATTCTATAGAACATAGGCAGCCGCATCCATCGCCACGGGGTGCGGCCCTCGCACCTGATGGAGACCGACATGGAAGCAGGCTGGAACCGGTTCTTGACCGAGCGCGATCGACAACACCTCCAGAGCTGGGGCAAGGCCTCGGCCGACCCGTTGGGGCGCAAGCCCGTGCTGGTGGTGATCGACGTGTACTACGCGTCCGTGGGGCACGAGCGGCTGCCCCTGCTGGAGTCGGTGCAGCAATGGCCCATGAGCTGCGGACTGGAAGGCTGGGCCGCCATCGACCGCATGGTTCCCCTGATTGCCGCGGCGCGCGCGCAGGGCGTGCCGGTGGTCTATGTGCGCAACAACGCGCGCTTTCCCAGCGACCCGCTGCGCGTGGCCGAGCGCGGCGCCCGCCCGCGCACCCCCAGCCCCAGCCTGCCGCCCGAGGTGCGCGCCCGCGCCAACGAGATCGTGGCCGAGGTCGCCCCGCGCGAAGGTGAACTGGTCATCGAGAAGGCCGCCCCCAGCGCCTTTGCCGGCACCCCCCTGGCGCATTACCTGCGCCTGTGCGACGCCGACACTGTGCTGGTGTGCGGAGAAACCACCAGCGGCTGCGTGCGTGCGTCGGTGGTGGACGCCCAGACCGAGCGCTACCGCGTCGGCGTGGTGGGCGACTGCTGCTACGACCGCACCGAGGCCTCGCACTGGATCAACCTGTTCGACATGCACCAGAAGTACGCGGAAGTCATCGACTGCAATGCCGCCGTCGCCTACCTCGAAGGCCTGCGCGCGCCCGCCGCGGCCACTGCCGCCTGACCCATCCTCCATCCACCTTTTTGCAAGGAGCCTTCGCGTTGATTAAGAGAAGAAACTGGATCCGTGGCGCCGCCACGCTGGGCATGGCGGCCGCCATCATCCCGACCGCCGGCTGGGCGCAGGGGCGCACCGCGCGGATCGTCGTGCCCTACCCGCCCGGCGGTGGCGTCGATGCCGCGGCCCGCACGGTCAGCGATGCCATCTCGGAGGCCCTGGGCATGCCGGTGATCGTCGAGAACCGCCCCGGTGCCGGCGGCAACATCGCCATGGAACAGGTGGCCCGCGCGCCCGCCGACGGCACCACTTTCATCATGACGGCCGCCGGACCGGGTGCGATCAACGTGTCGCTCTACCCGGCGCTCAAGTTCGATCCCGAGAAGGATTTCGAGCCGGTCGTGCGCGTGGCGTCGACGGTGTTCATCGTTTGCGTGCCGGCAGCGTCGCCGGCGCAGACGCTGCAGCAGCTGCTGGCACAGGCCAAGGCCCGGCCCGGCACGCTCTCCTTCGCCAGCGTGGGCACCGGCGCCACCTCGCACCTGGCCGTCGAGCTGCTCAAGGCCCAGGCCGGCGTGAACATGGTGCACATCCCGTACAAGGGCACCGGCCCCGCCATGACCGACCTGATCGGCGGCCATGTCTCGATGATGTTCGTCGATGCGATCGCCGGCGCCCCGCACCTGAAGTCCGGCAAGCTGCGCGGCCTGGCGGTGACCAGCGAACGGCGCCTGCCAGAACTGCCCGAACTGCCCACCGTGAGCGAGGCCGGCGTTCCCGGCTTTGCCGCCGTGGGCTGGAGCGGGTTGCTGGCGCCGCGCGGCACGCCCGAGGCCATCGTGCGCCGCGTCAACGAGGCCGTGGCCAGGATCCTGCCGCGGCCCGAGGTGGCCGCCAAGCTGGGCGGCAATGGTTCGGAATTCGGCAAGAACACGCCGGCCGAGTTCGCCGCGTTCCTGCGCGCCGACATTGCACGGTGGAAGAAAGCCATCGAGGTGTCCGGCACCAAGCTCGACTGAGCCGGCTGCCAACGCGCCACGCCGACCGTGTGGCGCGCCACCGCCAAGGTCCCGGCACGCCGCCGGGTTGCCGGGTTGATCGGCCCGGCCTGGTGCCCTCTCGCGCCGGAGACGAAAACGGCCGCTCGCGGCGGCCGTTCCCTGCTGCGCCCGAAAGCGTCAGAGCACCGCGTCCTTCAGCTTCTTGAGCGGACGCACCTTGAGCTTCACCGTGGCGGGCTTGGCCTTGAAGACCGTCTCTTCCTTGGTGAAGGGGTTGATGCCCTTGCGGGCTTTGCGGGCCGGCACGGCCACTGCGGTCACCTTCAGCAGGCCGGGCAGCACGAACGCACCGGCGCCCTTCTTGTTGATGGACGCCGCCATCGTGCCTTCCAGGGCTGCCAGGACGGCCTTGACCGCCTTGGGCTCGACGCCCGAGGCCTCGGCCAGGTGGCTCACCAGGCCCGTCTTGTTCAACGTTTCCTTGATCGGCTTCATCGTGCCGGCTGCCGGCTTCGCGGCGGCCTTGGGCGCCTTCGCAGCAGCCTTCGGTGCCTTCGCGGCAGCCTTGGGCGCCTTCGCAGCAGCCTTGGGCGCCTTCGCGCTGGTGGTCTTGGCCTTCTTGGGGGCGGCCGGCTTGGCCTTCTTTGCGGTTGCCATGTACATCCGTGTTGTTGATGCCTCGGACATCCGAGGTACGCGCGATTCTAGGCAAGCGCCAGCCCCTGCGGCAGCTGCAATGGCGGCCCGTGCAGCCGCTGCGCTCAACCGGCCGTTCGCCAGCGCGACGGCACGGCGCTCGGTTGCGGGCCGCGCCTGCAACCGAGCACGCAGCGCCGCTGCTGCCGCGGCTTAGACTTGGCCAGTGAGTCAAGACAACGAGAGCGGAGGGGAGGCCTCTGCGCGCAGGCCCGCGGTGCCCGACGGGCTGCCGGTTCCGGATCGCTACTGGGCCATGGCGGCGAGCCTGCTGGGCATCGCGGTTTCCGTGGTCGACGGCAGCATCGTCAACCTCGCACTGCCCGACATCACGCGCGACCTGGGCGCGTCCGCCTCGGCGTCGGTCTGGGTCGTGACGGCCTACCAGCTCGCCACCCTGGGCCTGTTGCTGCCCTTCGCGAGTCTCGGCGAGCGGCTCGGCTACCGCCGCGTCTATCTGTGCGGCCTGGGGCTGTTCACGATCGCCTCCCTCGGCTGCGTCACTGCGGTGAACCTCCCGATGCTGGCGGCGGCACGGGCCGTCCAGGGGATCGGTGCGGCCGGCATGATGGCCGTCAACGCGGCACTGGTGCGGCTGATCTATCCGGCCGACAGGCTCGGGCGCGGCATCGCCCTCAATTCCGTGGTGGTGGCGACATCGTCCGTCGCCGGTCCCACCATCGCTGCGGCCGTGCTGTCGGTCGCGTCCTGGCAGTGGCTGTTCGCGGTCAACCTCCCGCTGTGCCTGACGGTACTCTGGCTGGCCCGGCGATCCCTGCCGCACAGTCCCCGGCACGCGGCGGGCCCGCTGCGGCTGGCCGACGCGGGCCTCAACATCCTGATGTTCTCGCTGCTGTTCCTGGGCGCCGACGCGGTGGGGGCGCGCAGTGGAGCGGAACACGCCGCGCCCGCCTCGGTCGGGATTGCGCTGCTCGCAGCCGGCATCGGTGTCGGCGTCTTCTATGTGCGCCGGCAGCTGGACCAGCCTCGCCCGCTGTTTCCCGTGGACTTGCTGCGCATCCGGGTGTTCGCGCTGTCGATGTGCACCTCGGTCACAGCCTTCGCGGCGCAGACCCTGGCCTTCGTGGCCTTGCCGTTCCTGCTGCTCGAAGCCCAGGGGCGCAGCCACCTCCAGGCCGGCCTGGTGATCACGGCCTGGCCGCTGGCCACCGTCTGCCTGGCGCCGCTGGCCGGGCGCCTGATCGCACGCTATCCGGGCGGGTTGCTGGGCGGCGTCGGGCTCGGCTTGATGTCGCTGGGGCTGGCCGCCCTGGCCACCCTGCCCGCGCAGGCTTCGGCCCTGGACATGGCCTGGCGATTGGTGCTCTGCGGCGCGGGATTCGGGCTCTTCCAGTCACCCAACAACCACACCATCATCACCAGCGCCCCGCTCGCGCGAGCCGGCGCCGCCAGCGGCATGCTGGGCTCCGCCCGCCTGACCGGCCAGTCGACCGGCGCGGTGATGGTGGGGGTGATCTTCGGCCTGGTGGGCGTTCACGATGGGCGTGGGCCCTTCATCGCGCTCGCGGCCGCGGCCGTGTTGGCGGGAGTCGCGGCCCTGTTCAGCGCGCTGCGCCTGCGTGGCGCGCGCCCCTTGTGATGGGGTGAACGGCACCGGCAAGACCGGGGATCGGCCGCAGTACCCAGCCCCGGCGACACACGGCGGAGGGAGCCGGGCATGCCGGCCATGTCCCGGAAGTGAAGCAGAGTGGCTGGCCTGGGTGCTAGTGTTCGTGCATGACCACGGAACGCATCACCCTCTACTCGGGACCTCTGAGCATGTTCGGCGCGAAAGTGCAGATTGCCGCGCTCGAGAAAGGCATCGAGTTCGACCTGGTGATGGTGCCATTCGATTTCCACGCGCTCTACGCGCCGAAACACCCGCAAGTGCTGCGGATCAACCCGAAGGGCCAGGTTCCGGTGCTGGTGCATGGCGACCTCGAACTGTTCGATTCGACCCAGATCTTCGAGTACTTCGAGGACATGCAGCCGTCGCCCCCACTGTGGCCGCGCGACGCGCGCGATCGAGCCCGCGCACGGCTGCTGGAACTGCAGTCGGACGAGGTGTACTTCCCGCATGTGGTGCGCCTCATGGGCCTGCAGGACCACCTGCAGGAGCCGCCTGCGCAAGCCGCCATCGTTGCCGCCCGTGCCTTCCACGAGTCGCTGGAAGCGCAGCTCGCCGATGGCCGCGCGTGGCTGTCGGGGGAATTCACCTATGCCGACATTGCGTTCTACATGGCTGCGCTTTTCGGCGAACGCCAGGGCGCGACACTGACCGAAGCCACCCCGCGCCTCAGGACGTGGCGCGATCGCATGTCGGACCGTGAGCCGGTCCGCCAGGTCGCGGGAGCCATGGCGGCCTGGCTGCTGGCAGCCGGGCGGCCCTTGCCGCCATTCATGAAGGAACTGCTGGGCTGAGGCTGCGGCCGCCTGGACCCCGCCCGGCTCCCGCCGACCCCCACGAAATCCGCGCACCAGGCCGGCCGCGAGCGCAGGATTCCACCTGAGCGCCCTGCGGCGCGGAGCGGACGGACGGGCGCCCGCACGGCGGCCGGGCACGCTGCTATCGTGCCCTCATGCTCGACCTCCTCGCCCTCGCCCGCCTGCACGTCGGCCCGGTCGGGCTGCGGATCCAGGCCGGCGAATGCATCGGCATCCAGGGCCGCTCGGGGTCGGGCAAGTCGATCCTCTTGCGCATGATCGCGGACCTGGATCCGCACGCCGGCGATTGCGCGCTGGACGGCGCGCACTGCTCGGCCATGCCGGCGCCGGCGTGGCGGCGGCAGGTCACCTACGTCGCCGCGGATTCGGGCTGGTGGTCGGCCGACGTGGCGGCGCACTTCCCGGCGCCGGCGCAGACGCGCCCGCTGCTGGGGCGCGTGGGCCTGCCGGACGACGCGCTCGACTGGCCGGTGGCGCGCCTGTCCACCGGCGAGAGCCAGCGGCTGGCGCTCTTGCGCGCGATCACGCCGGACAACCGCGTGCTGCTGCTGGATGAGCCGACCTCGGGGCTGGACCCGGAAAGCCGCGACGGCATCGAGTCCCTGCTGCGCGAACAGCTGGCGGCAGGCACCGGCATCGTGCTGGTCACGCACGACCCCGGGCTCGCGGCGCGCCTGGGCCATCGGCGCTTCGCCATGGACGACGGCCGCCTGCGCGAAGTCCCGCCGTGAACGAGCCGACCCTTGGTTACTGGGCCCTGGCCGCGGCCTCGCTGCTGGTCGTGGCCAACGCCGCGCTGTCGCTCTGGCTGGGGCTGGGCATGGGGCGCGCGCTGCTGGTCGCCGGCGCGCGCACCGCGGTGCAACTGGTGTTCGTCGGGCTGGTGCTCAGGACCGTGTTCGAACTGGGCTCGCCCTGGCTGGTGGCCGGTGTCGCCGTGGCCATGCTGACCAGTGCGGCCTGGGAGACCCGCTCGCGGCAGAAGCGCCGCTTTGCCGGCCACTGGGGCTTCTCGCTCGGCGCCGGCACGATCTCGGTGGCGACGCTGCCGGTGACGGCCTTGTCCATCGTGCTGCTGCGGCCCGACCCGTGGTTCGATCCGCGCTTTTCCATCCCCCTGCTCGGCATCGTGCTCGGCAGCGCCATGAGCGGCATCAGCGTGACGCTGAACGCCTTCAACACCGCGGCGCTGCGCGAGCGGCGCGGCATCGAGGCGCGGCTGGCGCTGGGCGCGACCCGGCAGCAGGCCCTGGCCGGCGTGCGCACCGACGCGCTGCGCAGCGGCCTGATCCCGCTCATCAACCAGATGTCGGCGGCCGGCATCATCACCCTGCCGGGCATGATGACCGGGCAGATCCTGGCCGGCATGTCGCCGTTCGAAGCCGCCAAGTACCAGATCTTCGTGCTGTTCCTGCTGGCCGGCGCCACCGGCTTCGGCGCCGCTGCGGCGGTGATGGCCGCCAGCTGGCGCGTCACCGACGCGCGGCACCGCTTGCGGCTGGACCGCATCAACGAGGCGGCCTGAAGGCGCAGCTCGACCGCGCGCACCGAAACAGCCGTCCCGGATGGGGCACAGCGCGCCTACCATGCAGCCAGGGCCTCGGTCGTCAGCGCCGGCTGAGCCCGGCCCCATCGCACGGAGGGTCGTGCCATGAACGAGCAGTCCGCACCCGTCAACTGGCAGCAGGGTGATGCCTATGAACGCTACATCGGCCGCTGGAGCCGGCAGGTGGCGCCGCTGTTCCTGGCCTGGCTGGACATCCCGCCGGGCCGGCGCTGGCTGGACGTGGGCTGCGGCACCGGCGCCCTGTCGGCGGCAATCCTCGAGCGCTGTGCGCCTGCCGGCGTGACCGGCGTGGAGCCTTCCGACGGCTTTCGTGCGCTCGCCATCGAGCAACTCGGACCCCGCGCCCGCGTGCTGCCGGGCAGCGCCGAGGCACTGCCGCTGGGCGACGCCTCGTGCGACGTGGCGGTCTCCGGCCTGGTCCTGAACTTCGTGCCCGACGTGGCCGCTGCGCTGGCGCAGATGCGGCGAGTCGTCGCGCCGGGCGGAACCATTGCCGCCTATGTCTGGGACTACGCGGACCGCATGGAGGTGATCCGGCTGTTCTGGGAAGAGGCGGTCTCCCTCGACGCCGAGGCCGCGCGGCTGCACGAAGGCGCGCGCTTCCCGCTTTGCCATCCGCACGCGCTGAAGGCGGCGTTCGAGCAGGCCGGGCTGGCTGGCGTCGAGGTCGTGCCCCTCGATGGGGTCGCTGCCTTCGCCAGTTTCGACGACTACTGGCAGCCCTTCCTCGGCGGCCAGGGTCCCGCGCCGACCTACGCCAGCGGCCTGCCGGAATCGCAGCGCATCACGCTGAGGAACGCCCTGCAGGAACGGCTGGCGGCGGGTGGCGACGGTTCGATCCGGCTGAATGCGCGCGCGTGGGCGGTGCGGGGCGCCTCGCCGGGGATCGCGTGATAAGCCGAGCGCACGCGAGCAGCGCAGCGTGGATCCCTTGCTTTGCGGGCCCGGCCGAAATTGGAATCTGACTCCAACTACTTCGGAACTCAGGCGATGGCCCTGGCCATGTAGCAGGCGCCCGGGCCGTAGGTCTGCAGCGCCGGTTGCGATTCGGCCGGAAGTTCCAGCCGGGGTTCGTAGCCGAACGAGCGCCAGAACGCCTGCGAGTCCTGCACGGAGACGAGGCAGGAGTGGGCCAGGCCCGCGTGCCTGGCCTGCTGCAGCGCCTGCTCGACCAGCAAGCGGCCAGCGCCCCGGCCCTTGGCTCGCGGCGACACGGCCAGATCGTGCAGGTACAGGCTGTCGGCCCGCTCGCTCCGCCGGAAGTCGCCGCCCAGCGCCGTTACCCGGCCCAGGCGGGATTCGTAAGCAACCAGGTAGGCGCAGGCGCCTTGGGTGTCGTGCGCCACCCAGGCCGTGTGCGGGAAGGCGCGCAGTCGCGCCAGCACCGTCTCCCGCGTCTCGTTCATTGCCGGTCCATAGCACTCGGCCTGGATGGCCAGCACGGCGCCCAGGTCGGCCTCGGTCATGGCTCGCGTCGAAATCATGGCGGGCAACTGTACGCAATGCGGGGCGGAGGGCCGGCGGCCAAGCCGCACTCCTCCGACTTCGGGGAGGCGACTGGAAATTGGAATCTGACCCCAATTACCGGCGCGCGGCCCTGGCGAAGCCGGCCCAGAGCAGCAGCCACACGACGGTGCGGAAGGTCATGGCGGCGATGCTCTCGCGGGCCACGGTGCCGGGGCCGGCGAGGAACAGGGCAGCGACGGCCCCGAGCACCAGCAGGTTGAGCAGGGCGATCGCCGCGGCACCGGTTCGCCCGCGCCGGGCATCGAGCCAGCCGAGCACGCCGGTGAGCAGGTACGCCGCCCCCATCGCGGTATTGAACACCAGCAGCGGGCGGTACACGACGTAGCCCGGGTCGGCGCCGAGCAGCACGCGGCCGCCGGCGAACACGGTGGCGACGCCGAACACCGCGGCCGCGACCGCCAGCGCGCGCTGCAGGACGTTCACGGAGGTGGCGCGCGGCATCTTGCCACCGGCGCGCCGCGTTGCAGGCCAGCCGCCTTGGCGGCGCCGGGGTTGCTCAGGCCACCTGCGCCGGCGCGCCCCCGTCCACGACCCCGCGGGCGATCCGGCTGAATGCGCGCGCGTGGGCGGTGCGGGGCGCCGCTGCCTAGATGATGTGGCCAGCCTGCAAGTCGTCCATCTGTCCCGGCGACAGGTCCAGGACCGATGCCAGCACCTCGCGCGTGTGCTGTCCGAGTAGCGGCGGCGCGCTGTCCTGGCGCACCGGCGTGCCGCCGAGCTTCATCGGACTGGCCACCAGCCGCAGCCGCCGGGCATGCGGATGCGGCCACTCGGTCACCATGCCCCGTGCCAGCACCTGCTCGTCCGCGAACACTTCGGAGAGGTCGTTGATGGCCCCGCAAGGCACCTTGAGGCTTTCCAGCAGCGCGAGCCACTCGGTCTTGCGCCGCGTCCGGAACACCTCCTCGAGCAGCGGCACCAGGACCTCCCGGTGGGTGACGCGCGCGCGATTGGTGGCGAAGCGCTCGTCCGATGCCAGTTGCGGACAACCTGCCGCTTCGCAGAGGCGGCCGAACTGGGCGTCGTTGCCGACCGCCAGGATGATGAAGTCGCGCTCGCCGTCGGCGCGCGGCGCCACCTCGATCACCTGGTAGGGGACGATGTTCAGGTGGGCGTTGCCGGCCCGGCGCGGCGCCTTGCCGCTGACCAGATAGCCGGATCCGAGGTTGGCGAGCATCGCCACCTGCGTGTCCAGCAAGGCCATGTCCACCTGCTGGCCCTCGCCGGTGCGCTCGGCATGGCGCAACGCCGCCAGGATGGCCACGGTCGCATACAGGCCGGTGAAGAGGTCGGCGACGGCGACGCCGACCTTCTGCGGGCCACCGCCGAGATCGTCGCGCTCGCCCGTCACGCTCATGAGCCCGCCCATGCCCTGCACCACGTAGTCGTAGCCGGCCCGGTCGCGGTACGGCCCGGTCTGGCCGAAGCCGGTGATGCTGCAGTAGACCAGTGCGGGGTTGATCCGCTTCAGGGACTCGTAATCCAGGCCGTAGCGCGCCAGGTCGCCGACCTTGAAGTTCTCCACGAACACCTGCGAGCGCGCCGCCAGCGCGCGGACGATCTCCTGCCCCTGCGGGGTCGAGATGTCGCAGGTGACGGAGCGCTTGTTGCGGTTGGCGCCGAGGAAATAGGCGGATTCGCGCGTTTCGCCGCCCTCGTCGTCGCGCAGGAAGGGCGGGCCCCAGGCCCGGGTGTCGTCGCCCGTGCCGGGCCGCTCGATCTTGATGACCTCGGCGCCGAGATCGGCCAGGTTCTGGGTGCACCAGGGGCCGGCGAGGACCCGCGACAGGTCCAGCACCCGGATGCCGTCGAGTGATGCCGCCATCGCCGGCGTCAGGCCAGCTGCTCGGCGCGCGGCAGCTCGAACCGCACGGCGTCCAGCCGCTGGTGGAGTTCGGCTTCCTCGGCAGGCGAAAGGTCCACCAGCGGCGGCCTGACCGTCAGCCAGTCGCGGCGGCCCGACTTCCAGGCGATCGCCGCCTTCATGGCCGGGATCATCGGGAATTTGGCGAACGCGGCGCGCGTCGCGTCCAGCCGGTCCTGCTGCTGCTGTGCATCGGGCGCCTGCCAGGACTTGTAGAGGTCCAGGATGGGGCCGGGGTTCACGTTGCCGGTGGCCGTGATGCAGCCGGCTCCACCCGCCTCCATCGTGGCCAGCAGGTAGGTCTCGCTGCCGGCGAACACCTGGAACCCGCGCGGGCCGAACGCCTCGATCATGCTGCGCGTGTTGTTCCAGTCGCCGGAGCTGTCCTTCATGCCGGCCACGCAGCCCGGGTAGCGGTCCAGCAGCCGCGCCACCAGGCCGTGCGTGATCGGCACCTGCGAAACGGGCGGGATGTGGTACAGGTACAGCCGCAGGCGCTCGTCGGCGACCGCTTCGATCACGGTCGAGAACGCCCGGTACAGGCCCTCCTCCGAGACGTTCTTGTAGAAGAACGGCGGCAGCATCAGCACGCCGGCGCAGCCCGCCGCTACGGCGGCCCGGGTCAGCTCGATGGTCTCGGGCAGTGCGCAGCAGCCGGTCCCCGGCATCATGCGCGAAGCCGGCAGGCCCGCTTCGAGCAGCGCATCCAGCAGCCGGCGCTTCTCGGCCAGCGCCAGCGAGTTGGCTTCGGAGTTGGTGCCGAACACGGCCAGCCCGACCTCCTGCTCCAGCAGCCAGCGGCAATGCCGGATCAGCCGGTCGGGATCCGGGCTGTAGTCGGCGTTGAAAGGGGTGAGGACCGGCGAGAGCACGCCACTCAGGTCTTGCTTGGAAGTCGTCATTTCGGTGAAGGCCACGGGCCATCCGGCGCACCGGACGGCTGGGGGGATGGAAGTTCGCCCGCCTGCGCGGCGGCCGAGGATCGGAGCCTGGAAAGCAGGAGCAGGCGCCGCACCAGATCGCCGCGCGACGCGCGCGGCGATGCGTCGGTAGACGGCAGGAGGCGGTCGGCGGCGCGGCGTTGCGTCGCGCCGCCGCCAATCGGTGCGCCGGTCATGGCTGGCGGCCAGCGGCCCGTTCCACCAGGTCCGCCAGCGTCGCCGCGCTTTCGACCCGGGCGAAGTAGCGCGCCAGGTTGGCCAGGCTCTGCTCGTGGAACTCCGGCCGCCAGGCGCAGCAGCCATCCGACGCGACGAAGACCCGGTAGCCCAGCTCCGCCGCGTTGCGGGCGGTGCTCTCGACGCAGGCGTCGGTGTAGACCCCGGTCACCACGACCGAGCGGATGCCCCGCTGCTGCAGGTGCTCGTGCAGCTGGGTGGACACGAAGCTGTCCATCGAGGTCTTGCTCAGAACGATGTCGCCCGGCTCCGGGCTCAGCTCGGCGATGACGTCGCTGGACGGATCCGCGCGCGAGGTCAGCACCGAGGAGCCGGTCGCCTTGCGGCGCTGCTCGCTGCGGTAGCGGATGGTGGAGGTGCGGATGTCCGAGCCGTCGCCCACGACCGAGCCGAACAGCATGAACACCATGTCCTGTCCGGCGCCGCGGAAGGCCTGGCGCAGCCGGGTGATCGCCGGCACCACCTCGTTGCGGACCCGGCCGACCAGGTAGTCGGTGTAGCCGGGCGAGCTGCTCTCCATCGACCTGACCAGCCCGACGCCGGGCGAGACGCCGACCGGCTGCATGTCGATCACGATCAGCGCGGCCGGCAGCTCCAGCTCGAAATCGAAGGCGGGGAAAACGGCGGCACTCATGGCGGTCTCCGCTGCCCTCAGGCCAGCGCCGGCAGGCGCATGCGGATGTGCTTGGCCTCCATGTAGGCGAGCAAGCCCTCGCTGCCGAGCTCGCGCCCGACCCCGCTGTGCTTCCAGCCGCCGAACGGTGCCTGCAGCTCGCACACGTCGTTGACGTTGATGCCGACGCCGCCGAACTCGAGCCGCTCGGCCAGCTGCAATGCCTGCCCGATGTCCTGGCTGTAGATGTAGCCGGCCAGGCCGAAGCGGGTGGCGTTGGCGCGGCGGATGACTTCCTCGGTCGAGGCGTAGCCGACCACCGGCGCCACCGGCCCGAAGGTCTCCTCGCACATGACCAGGGCGTCATCCGGCGTGTCGGCCAGCACCGTGGGCGCATAGAAGCTGCCGCCGTCATAGCCCTCGCCGGTGAGCCGCTGGCCGCCCGCAAGCAGCTTGCCGCCGCGCGCCACGGCATCCTGCACGTGGCGCTGGACGCGCTCGATCTGCGCGTCGTTGATCATCGGCCCGAACAGCGCGCCGGGCGCGGCGCCGTCCATCGGCCGGACCGCCCGGGTCGCCTCGACGAAGGCATCGAGGAAGCGGCCGCGGATCTTCTCGGCCACGTAGATGCGGTTGACCGACAGGCAGATCTGGCCCATGTTGGTGTACGAGCGCTGCACGGCGGCCGCGACCGCCAGGTCGAGGTCGGCGTCGGGCATCACGATCATGGGGCACTGGCCGCCCAGCTCCAGCACGATCCGCTTGAGCTCGGTGGCGGCTTCCCGCATCACCATCTGGCCGGTCTCGATCGAGCCGGTCAGGGTGACCAGGCGCGAGCGCGGATCGCGGATCAGCTTCATCGATAGGCCCTCGTTGCTGCCGACGACGTTGTTGATGACACCGGCGGGGATGCCCGCGTCCACCAGGCACTGCACCGTCAGCGCGGTCGACAGCGGCGTCAGCGGCGACGGCTTGTTGACCACCGTGCAGCCGGCCGCCAGCGCCGGCGCGACCTTCCAGGCGAAGATGTCGACCGGGTAGTTCCAGGGCACCATGGTGACCACCACGCCCAGCGGCTGGTGGATCACCAGCACCCGCAGTTCCTTGGAGATGGCGTTCTCCTGCGGGTGCTTCCAGGCGTCGGCGCGCAGCGGCGCCATGTCCGCGTAGAACTCGAACACGCGCGCCGTGTAGTCGATCTCGCGCAGGCTGTCGACGATCGGCTTGCCCTGCTCGCTGGTCAGCGCCTGCGCGATCTCCATCCGGCGCTCGCGGATCAGCTCGCCGGTGCGGCGCAGCAGCTTGGCCCGGATCTCGACGTCGGTCGCCGCCCAGCCCGGGAAGGCGGCCTGCGCCGCCGCGAGCGCGCGGTCGGCGTCGGCCGCGGTGCCCCAGGCGGTGGTGCCGACGATGCTTCCATTGGCCGGGTTGCGCACGTCGATCGTGCCGCCTTCCAGCGCTTCGACCGCCTTGCCGTCAATGAGGAAGGGGGCGTGCCGTTGCTGTGACATTCATTGCTCCATGGATGGGTGAAAACACGGGTGGCTGGGCGCCTTCGGCCGCTTCGCCGTCGTCCTGCGCCGGGCGCGCGCCGAGGTAGAGGTGCTCGACGCGCTCGTCGTTGAGCAGTTGCGCGCCGGTGCCGGTGTAGGCGTTGCGTCCCTGGTCGAGCACGTAGCCGCGGTCGCAGATCTCCAGGCAGCGCCGGGCGTTCTGCTCGACGATGAGCACGGCGACCCCCTGCAAGCGGATCGCCGCGATGAACTCGAACACCTGCTCCTGCATCAGCGGCGACAGGCCGGCCGAGGGCTCGTCGAGCAGCAGCAGCGAGGGGCGCAGCATCAGGGCCCGGGCCAGCGCGACGATCTGCCGCTCGCCGCCCGACAGGTCGCCGGCGCGCTTGTGCAGCAACCGCTCCAGCGGCGGGAACAGCCCGCGCACGTAGTCGAAGCCGTCGCTCCAGCGGTCCGGGGCGATGAACACGCCGGTCTGCAGGTTCTCCAGCACCGTCAGCTGGGCGAACACGTTCTCCAGCTGCGGCACGTAGCCGATGCCGCGCGCGACCAGCCGGTGGCCGGCCGATCCCGTGATGTCCTGGCCCTCGTGGTGGATGGTCCCGACGCGGGTGCGCGCGATGCCGAACACCGACTTGAGCAGGGTCGACTTGCCGGCGCCGTTGGGCCCGAAGATGCCGACGATCTCGCCCGGATGCAGCTCGAGCGAGCAGCCCCGCAGCACGTCGACCCCCGGCAGGTAGCCGGCCACCAGGTCCTGCACCGACAGGATCGGTGCCTGGCCTTCGGCCGGCCGCGGCTGCGGCTGCGGCCGGGCGGGGGCGGCGCCGGCGCGGCGCGCACCGAGGTAGGCCTCGATGACGGCCGGGTCGGCGGCCACCTGCGCGGCCTGCCCCTCGGCGATGATGCGTCCCTCGGCCATGCACACTACGTGGTCGCTGATGCGCCGCACCAGCTCCATGTCGTGCTCGATGATCAGGACGCTGGTGCCCTGGCGATTGAGCGCCACGATGTGCTCGAGCAATGAATCGCGCAGCGCCGGGTTCACCCCGGCCATCGGCTCGTCCAGCATCAGCAGCTTGGGCTCGGCCATCAGGGCCCGGGCCATCTCCAGCAGCTTGCGCTGCCCGCCGGACAGCACGCTGGCCGGCTGGTCGCGCAGGTGCACGAGCTTGAAGCGCTCCAGCACCTCGGTGGCGCGTTCGGCCAGGCGCCGTTCCGCCGGCCGCCAGCGCGCCGGCCACAGCGCCGACAGCAGGGTCTCGCCCGCGGGGTCCTTGGCGCCGAGCATGACGTTCTCCAGCACCGACAGGCGCGCGGCCACGGCCGTGTGCTGGAAGGTCCGCACCAGCCCGAGCCGGGCGACGCGGTGCGCGCCCAGCTGCGAGATCTCGGTCGAATCGAAGCTCCAGCTCCCGGCCGAGGGCCGCATGAAGCCGGACAGCACGTTGAAGAAGGTGCTCTTGCCGGCCCCGTTGGGGCCGATCAGCGAGGTGATGGCGCCGCGCGCGATCGCGAACTGGTCGACGTCCACCGCGGTGAATGCGCCGAAGCGGCGCACCACGCCTTGCGCCTTCAGGATGACAGGATCATGCGGCACGACGTTGCCCCCGCTTTGCGAACAGGCCGTCGGGCCGGTACATGACGAGCAGCATCAGGCCTGCGCCGAGCAGCACGAAGCGTGCGGCACTGACCTGCTGCGGCCCCAGCCAGGAGAGCGTGTCGCTGGCGCCGGCCAGCAGGCCGTCGGTCACCGCCACGATCATCCAGAAGACCGCCACCCCGAACACCGGTCCCCACGCCTTGCCCATGCCACCCAGGACCAGCCCGGTGTAGGCAAAGAAGGTCAGCGTCGGCAGGTAGGTCTCGGGGTTCACGTCCTGGTGGCTGAGGGCCAGCAGGACGCCGGCCAGGGCGCCGATCAGCCCGCCCAGCACCAGGCTCTGCATCTTGTAGCGGAACACCGGCTTGCCCAGCGAGGTCGGCCCCGGCTCGTTGTCGCGGATCGCACGGATCACGCGGCCCCAGGGCGAGGCGACCAGCATCCGCACCAGCAGGATGGTGGCGACCACGGTCACCCACGCGACCAGGCACAGGAACAGCTGCGCCTCGTTCCAGTGCAGCGGACCGAGGACATAGTCGCCGGGCGGGATCGGGTTCAGCGCGAAGAAGCCGTCGCCGAAGCGCTGCAGGCCCTGGACGCCCCCGGTGACGGGTTCCATCCAGGTGCTGCGGAACAGCAGCCGCAGCGACTCGGTGACGGCCAGCGAGACGATCGCGAAGTAGTCGGCCCGCAGCCGCAGGGTCGGCAGGCCCATCAGCAGCGCCAGGACGGCGGCGAAGGCCAGCGCCATCGCCAGCGCACCGGCGAACCCCAGGCCGAGGGACAGCACCCCGATGGCCAGGCCGTAGGCGCCCATCATCATGAACCCGGCCTGGCCGAAGTTCAGCAGGCCCGTGTAGCCGTAGTGCAGGTTCAGGCCGACCGCGGCCAGCGCCAGCACGGCCGCCTCGGGCGACACGGCGGCACGCGCCGTGAGGGAGAGAAGCTCCAGGAAATCCACGTCGATCTACCCCACGCGCTGCGCGCGATTGAACAGGCCCTGCGGGCGCACCAGCAGCACGGCGGCCAGCGCCAGCATCGCGAGCGCCGTCTTGAGCTCGACCGGGAACACCAGCGTGCCCAGCTCCATGCAGATCCCCAGCACGACGCCGCCGGCGATCGTCCCGAAGGCGGTCCCGATGCCGCCGAGGATGACGGCGGCGAAGACGAACATCAGCGTCTGGTAGCCCATGTCCCAGCGCACCTGGTGGCTCACCGCCATCAGCACGCCGCCGGTGGCGGCCAGGGCCGAACCCACGATCCAGATGTCGCGCTTGATCCGGTTGACGTCGATGCCGGTGGCCTCGGCCAGGCCGGGATCGCCCGCCACCGCGCGCATGGCGCGCCCGAGGCGGGTGCGCAGCAGCAGCACGCCCAGCCCGAGCAGCGCCAGTACCGCCACCGTGCAGACCACCAGGTCGCGCGGCGTGATGGCCAGGCCGGCGAAGCGCAGCGGCTCCTGCAGCGCGTACTCGCGGTACGGCTGGGTGTTCGATTCGAACAGCGCCAGCAGCAGGTAGCGCATGGCGAACGACAGCCCGATGGTGAACACCAGGATCGAGAAGTGCTCCTTGGCGCGCGACTCCAGCGGCCGCAGCAGCCCGGTTCCGAGCGCGCCCCCAAGCGCACCGACCGCCAGCACGGCCACGACCGCGGCCGCGATCAGCGGCCACTGCGGGCCGCCGGCCATGGTGCTGAGCAGGAAGGCCAGCAGGGCCCCCAGCGTCATGAACTCGCCGTGCGCGAAGTTGATGATCCGCGACACGCTGTAGATCAGCGAGAGCCCCACGGCCGCCATCGCGATGATCAGGCCGAACACGGTTCCGTCCAGCACCACCTGCAGCACCCGCGTCGCCACCGAAGGCCCCTGGCGCTGCTGCACGGCGCCGGCGCGCTCGAGCGGGAACAGCACCAGCTTGCTCTGCCCTTCCTGCACGTCCACCGTCAGGGTCGGCGAGCGGCCCGCCGGCAGCACCACGCCGTCCGGCAGGGTCTTCGCCTCCAGGGTGACGCGGTACGGCCCGGCCGCGGGCAGCGGAATCTCGAAACGGCCGTCCGGCCCGGAGCGGCCGCGCACGGTCTCGCCGCCCTGGGTGGACTGCACCGCCAGCTCGACGCCCGCGACGGGCGCGGGTGCATCGGCGGATTTCACGCGCAGCGTTCCGCCGATCGCCGTGCCGGCCTGCGCCGGGACGGCGGCGGCCAGCAGCCCGGCTGCCGTCAGGAAGCAGGCGATCAGGAGCCTGAAAGCCGTCATGGCGCCTTCACTTGCACTTGGCGCACCGGCTGCGACACGCCCTTGGCGTCCACCGCGTAGATCTGGAAGCGCGCGGTGGTGGGGTCGCCCTTGTCCGTCAGCCGGGTCGGTCCGGTCGGGCCGACGTAGGCGATGGTCTTGCCCGCCGACAGCGAACGCACGCAGTCACGGTAGTTGGTGCACTCGACCTCGCCCTTGGTGACCAGGGGCACCTGGCTCTTGTAGATGCTGGGATCGGTCGACTTGGCCGCGGTCATCGCCAGCGCCGTGATCACCAGGCAGTCGTACTGTTCGGGCGCGAACTGGTTGGTGCGCAGGCCCGGCGCATGGGCCGCCAGCCGCGGGCCGAAGTCGTTGCCGCGGATGGTCAGCACCGAGCCGCCCTGCTTGACCTTCTCCAGCACCGAGGCATCGGCCGGGTTCACGCCCTTCCAGAAGTCGGGGCCCAGCACGCCGGTGGTGTACACGCCGATGTTGCGCGGCCCCAGGCCGCGCTCGATCATGGAGCGGAAGATCTTGCCGCGCTCGTCGTAGCCGATCACCGCCACGCCCTCGGGGCGCAGGCCGGCAATGCGCTGGACCTCGGAGTCGAAGCTGGTCTGGGCCGGGTCGTAGACGATCGTGGCCAGCACCTCGCCGCCGGCCGCCTTGAAGGCCTGTTCGATGGCCTCGGCCAGGCCTTTGCCAAAGGCGTCGCCGCGCGCCAGGATGGCGATCTTGCTGTGGCCGTCCTCGATCGCCAGTTGCGCGTAGACCGGGCCCTGCAGCACCTGCGAGTAGGAAGTCCGCGCGAAGTAGCCCTGGTGCGGATAGGCGGTCAGCTGGGGACCCGTGTTCGCGCCCGAGCACATCGAGGCGCGGGCCCGCACGACCTTGTCCAGCAGCGACAACGTCACCGAAGTCGATCCGGTTCCCATGACGGCGCGCACGTTCTGGCTGAGCAGGCGGTCCAGCGCCTGCGAGGCGATGTTGGCGTCACCCGCCTCGTCGGCATGCACCAGCGTGAGCTTGCGGCCCAGCACGCCGCCGGCGTCGTTGACGTCCTTGGCCGCCAGTTCGACCGCGGCGGCCATCGGCGGGCCGAACTGCGCGGCCGGGCCGGTCATCGGCAGCAGGGTGCCGATCTTCAGCTCGCCGCCGGCGGGCTGCTGCGCGTGGACCGAGGCGGCGCCGATCGCGAAACTGATGCCCAGCGCGGCAGCGATCACCGCGCGCGGCATGGATGAGGGTGTCATGCGCATCACTTATCTCCTTTGGTCATGTTTTCGGGCTAGAGCGGCCCGGACGCTTGCGAATGGGCAAAAAGCGGCCGTCCCGGCACGGGCATGCGGGCGATTTGCACGGTGCCGGTGAGCGAGGCGGTCATGTACAGGTCGCGCGGCTCGCGCGGGTCGAAGGCCAGGTTGGTGAGGTGGGTCTCGTCGGCGGCCGGCTGCACCAGGTGCGTCGGCAGCATGCGCGCGTCGAATCGCCACACGCCCACGCCGAGGTGGCAAACGAGCAGCCCGTCCTCGGCGTCCGCCTCGATGCCATCCGGCCCCGCGGTCCCGCCGGACAACTGGATCGCGACGCCCACCTTGGAGACGCCGCCGTCGGCCATCAGCGGCACGCGCCAGACCTGCTGGCTGCGGGTGGCCGCGACGTAGCAGTGGCGGCCGCCTCCGGCGAGGGTCACGCCGTTCGGGCTGGGGATGCAGTCCAGCAGCTTGTCCAGTGCGCCATCGGCGCGCAGCCGGTAGAGCCGCCCGGACGGGTCGGCCACGCCGGTCTGTCCCTGGTCGGTGAAGTAGAGGTCGCCGTTCGGCGCGAAGTGCAGGTCGTTCAACCCCTTGAAGCCTTCGCTGTGCACCGTCTCCAGCACCGGCTCGACCGCGCCGGAGGCGGCGTCCAGGCCCAGCAGGCCGCGGCGGTAGTCGCAGATGAAGACGCGGCCGTCGCGGTGGATCTTCAGCCCGTTCGGCCAGCCGTCGTATTCGGTGACCAGCTCCCAGGCGCCGTCCGGATCGATCCGGAAGACGCGGCCGAACGGCACGTCCACCAGCCACAGCCGGCCCTGGCGGTCGAAGCTGGGCCCCTCCAGGAAGCAGTCCAGCAGCTCGCCGCCGCGGTTGGCATCGGCCCAGGTGCTGCGCTTGCCGCGGCGGTACTTCGCCGGCATGCGCGACCACACCCGGGCGGGGATGCGCTCGACGGGGCCGAAGGGATTGAACATGGCCCGCTCAGCTCCAGTGCGGGCGGCCCCACACGGCCGACCAGAACGTCTCGTAGCCGAGCCGGCGGCGCTGCGCCTCCAGCTGCACGACCGTGCGCGGGTCGATGTGGCCCAGGCTGATGTCCGGGCCGAAGACGCGCAGGTACTTCAGCTGGTCGTCGGCCGACAGCGCTTCGCACACCATGCGCTCGCTGCCGATCTCGGCGATCACCCGCTTGACCTGCTCGAACTTGATCGGACCGACGACGTCGGCCGGGGTCTCGCCCCGGGCCATGGCCTGGTAGATGAAGTGGGCCTGGGTGGCGCCGGCCTCGAAATCCGCCTTGGCGCGCGCGATCCGGTCGTTCAGCGGGACGATCTCGATCACCGGCTTGCGGATCGCCTCCTGCACGACGGTGGTGACGTTCAGGCCGCGCTCCACGCCCATGCGGATGTAGCCGGAGCGCTCCTCGCGCGTCATCTCCACCACGCCGTCGCAGATCTCGATGCCGGTGAAGCCCATCTCCTGGGCCCAGTCGTAGAAGGCCGGCACCTGGCCCAGGCGGATCGCCATCTCCAGGATCGTCCCGCCCGGATAGGGCTCGATGCCGCGCTCGCGCAGCATGCCGGTGATGGTTTTCAGCAGCGCCGGCTTGGCCAGCAGCGCCGAGCCGTAGGCCAGCTTGGCGCGGTCGATGAACTCGCTCGAGGTCTCGAGCAGCGCCTCGAGCTGGCGGGGGCCCTCCCCGAACAGCGTGATCCACGTGGAGCCCGCGATGCGGGGCTTGTCGGCCCGCGGGCTGACAAGCAGGCTGGCGAAGGAATTCGGGTCGGACATCATGTTTCCAGGAAGTGGGGGAGGGTCATCTCCGGCTGAGAAAACGTTTTCATGTTAGCGCGCAAGCGGGCTCTGTCAATGCGGGATTCAGGGTTTGCCGGACACGCGCGCGCTCGACTCGCGCACGATCAGCCGGGTGTCGAGCAGCACCCGTTTCGGCTCGGCCGAACGGTTGGCCAGGCGGGCGAGCAGCGTCCGGATCGAGGACGCGCCCAGCTCGTAGGTCGGCTGGGAAACGACCGTGACCGCGGGGCGGACCACATCGGTCCAGAGGGCGTCGTCATAGCCCACCAGTGCGAGCTCGTCGGGGATGTCGACGCGGTGGCGCAGGAAGACCCGCATCGCCCCGAGCGTCATCAGGTTGTTGGCGACGATCAGCCCGTCCGGCCGCGGCTTGAGGTCGAGCAGCGCCAGCGCCTGGTTCTCGCCGCTCTCGAAGCTGTAGTCGCCGGGCAGCACCAGGTCCGGATCGAATTCCAGCCCGGCTTCCTTCAGCCCCTCCAGGTAGCCCTTGAACTTCTCGGAGGCGGTCCACAGGCCCGAGGGGCCTGCCAGCAGGGCGATCCGGCGGCAGCGGTTGGCCGCCAGGTGCAGCACGGCCTCGCGCGTGCCGGCGCGGGTGTTGACCAGCACCTGGTCCATGCCGGCGCCGCGGATGGCGCGGTCCATCGCCAGCACGGGCACGCCCCGCTCGATCGTCGACGAGAGCGCCTTCGTCGCGGTGGGCGACGACGACACGAGGACGATGCCGTCCACCTGGCGCTCTTCCAGCGTGCGCAGGGCCGCGACCTCCTGCGCCGGCTCGCCGTCCGAGTTGACGACCAGGGCGGTGTAGCCCTCGTCGCTGGCGACGTCCTGGATCGCTCGCACGGCGTCGCTGAAGTGGGCGTTGCCGATGTGCGGCACCACCACCCCCACGGTGTGGGACTTCTGCATCCGCAGCGTGCGGGCCGAGAAGTTCGGCCGGTAGTTCAGCCGCCTCACCACCTCCTCCACCTTCGCCTTGAGGTCGCCGGAGACGCGGGCATTGCCCTGCAGCACGCGCGACACGGTGGCGATGGAGACGCCGCTTTCCCGGGCGATCTCGCGGATGCCGACGGGTTCTGGCAGGTTGGCGAGCGGACTGCTGGACTTCATTGGTCTTGCAGGTGGGCGTGGGCGGCGCGCCGGAACCGTCCGAGCGCATCGGGCAAGGGCCGGTCCATCTCCGGCGGACGCAGCTGGGCGTGCATGCCGCCGTCAATGTAGAGCACCTGGCCGGTAATGTACGACGCGTCGGATGAGGCGAGGAACGCCGCGCCGCTCGCGATGTCCTGGACCTGTCCGACCCGTCCGAGCGGTACGGGCCGGGCCCGCGTCCGCTGGCCCTCCAGCCCCTCGTGGTCGAAGAACTCGGTGTGGATCGCGCCCGGGCCGATCGCATTGACGCGCACGCCGAACGGCGCCAGGTCGAGCGCCGCCGCGCGGGTGAAGCCTTCCACGCCGCCCTTGGAGGCGTCGTAGGCGGCCATCGCGCGATGGGCCCGGGTGGCGCCGAACGAGCTGAGGCAGACGATCGAGCCGTCGCGGCCCGCCTCCACCATGGAGCGCGCCGCCGTCTGGGTGCACAGGAACATGCTCTTGAGGTTGGTGCGCAGGACGTCGTCCCAGTGCGACTCGGTCATCTCCAGCAGGTGCGACACCGGCACCGACCAGCCCGCGTTGTTCACCAGCACGTCGACGCCGCCCTGCCAGGCCTCGGCCTGCGCGAACATCGCCTCCACCTGCGGGCGGCTGCCCACGTCGGCGACGATCGACAGCACCTGCGCGCCCTGCTCCCTCAGCTCGCCGGCCGTGAGCGCCAGCGCCTCCTCGGCGATGTCGTTGAGCACCAGCTTGCAGCCCTCGCGCGCCAGCCGCTGGGCGATGCCGCGGCCGATCCCCTGGGCGCTCCCGGTGACCACCGCCACCTTGCCGTGCAGGTCGTGATACATGCCCGTGCGCCTCACGCGAGCCTGAACTGCTCGACCGCCTGCGGATCGAACTCGACCCCGAGGCCGGGGACATCCGGGACCGCCAGGCAGCCGCCCTCGGGCCGCGCCCGCGACGCCGGGGTCAGCAGCCGCTCGAAGTTGAACACGTCCTTGGCCAGGTCGAAGTGCTCGACGACCATGCAGTTGGGCGTGGATGCGGCCAGGTGCACGTGCAGGTTGTGGTGCCAGTGGGGCGCCATCGGCACGTCGAACGAGGCGCACAGGGCCGCGATCCGGCGCCACTCGCTGATGCCGCCCACCACGGCCGCGTCGGCCTGGACGATCGCGGCGGCGCCCTGCTCCATCAGCGCGCGGAAATCCCAGCGCGTCTGGTGGATCTCGCCGGTGGCGACCGGGGTTTCCAGCGCCGCCGCGACCCGCGCATGGCCGGCCACGTCTTCCGGCGACAGCGGCTCCTCGAACCACCACAGCCCCAGCGGGCCGGCGGCACGCTCGAAGGCCCGACCGGCCTCGATCGCCTCGGCCGCATGGCGGTAGGCGTTGTTGGCATCGAGCGAGAGCCGACCCTCGGGGCCGACCAGCTCGCGCGCCAGCTTCACGCGGGCGGCATCCTCGCGCACCGTGCGGCCGCCCACCTTGATCTTGTGGTCGGTGAAGCCCAGCGCCTGGTTGCCGCGGATCTCGCGCTCGAGCTGCTCGAACGGATCGCCCGCCCGGTAGTAGCCGCCGGACGCATAGGCCGGCACCTTGTCCTTCCAGCCGCCCAGGAACTTGGCCAGCGGCAGGCCGGCCTTGCGCGAGACGAGGTCGAACAGCGCGATGTCGATCGCCGACATCGAGCGCAGCACCGCGCCGCGCCGCCCGATCAGCAGGGCCTCCTGGTACATGTCCTTCCAGGCACCCTCGATGTCGTGCACCGGCCGCCCGCGCAGCACCGGCAGCAGCGACTGCAGCACGGTATCGCGCACCGCCCGCCCGCCGGTGGTGCCGGCATAGGTGTAGCCGGTGCCGGTGCTCCCGTCCTCGTCCTCGACGGTGACGATCACGTACTCGCGCGCATGCACCGTGCGGCTCGACATGCTGGTGACGATCTCCAGCGGCACGGAGACGGCGACCGCCGTCACTTGCTTGATCAGCATCGAAATGGCTCCAGCGGGTTTACAGGGGCGGCGCGTCGGACAGGCACAGCAGGCCGACCACGGTCAGCGGGCTGTCACCCACGTTGCGGAAGAAGTGCGGCCGCCCCGGCGGCAGCCAGAAGCAGTTGGAGCCGTCCATGGCGTACTGCCACTCGTACTCGCCGCCCGGCAGGCCCACGTGCACGATGGCGAAGCCGCCGGAGATCGCGTAGACGACTTCCCGGTCGTCATGGGTCCACGAGGGCGACTGCTCGCCGGCCGCGACGGTGAATTTCCGGCAGGCCAGCCGTTGCAGGCCGTCGGCGCCGTGGGGCACCAGGTAGTCGCCGGTGTCCGGCAGCGCTTGCGCGGCCGGCGCGGGATGCGACAGGTCGGCGCTGATGAGGATGTGCTCGAGCACGTCCTCGCCCGTGTTCACCACGTGGTGCGCGATCCCGCCCGGGATGGTCACGGCGGAGCCGGGACCGACCTCGACGTACTCGGCGCCGCGCAGCACCTTGCCGCGGCCGCGCCGGAAATAGATCACCTCCTCGGAATCACCCTCCGCATGGACCGGCGACTTGCCCCCGGCGAAGTACGTGGACTGCTCCACGGCCAGCACGCTGCTGGCCAGCAGGTCCGCGCGGCGGAACACGGTGCGCACCAGGCGGTGGTTCTCGTTCATCGTCGGCTGGGTGGGCAGGGTGGCCAGCCTCATTCGGGTTCCCATCGGTTCTCCTGTGATTTGCTAGAAAACGTTTTCACGAACTATGACCGTAGAACCCCTTCGTGTCAACACCCTCGGCCAAGAAGTCGAGTTCCGGTCAAGAGCCGATCCCTCCAGGAGAAACCGGGGAAGGCGGTGCAGGCGAGCGTTCCCTGGGTGGGGCGCAACCGGCTTCGCCACACCGCCCGGAAATCTGGAAACGTTTTCGCAGCAAGCCGACGGGAGCCAAGCTGGAAGGAAGCGGTGCGCGGGCGCTGCCGGGGCGCGGCCCGGTCCTCAGGCGAACTGCGTCTCGCGCGCCCGCGCCGGCGGCGCCGGCGCGAACCAGCCCAGCTCGCCGTGCAGCCGCACGACGTCGCCGACCACGATCAGCGCCGGCGCCGCCACGCGGTGCTGCGCCGCCAGTGCCGGCAGACCGCCGAGCGCGCCCTCGATCACGCGCTGGCGCGGCGCGGTGGCCTGCTCCACCAGCGCCGCCGGCGTCGCCGGCGGCAGGCCGTGGGCCATCAGCTCGCGGCAGATCGTGTCCAGCCGCGCCAGCCCCATGTAGATCACCGCGGTCTGGTTCGGGCGCGCCAGAGCGGCCCAGTCCGGCTCCTCGCCGCCGTCACGGCAGTGGCCGGTGGCGAACACCACGCTGGAGGCCAGGCCGCGGTGCGTGAGCGGAATGCCGGCATACGCCGCCATGCCCTGGGCCGAGGTGATGCCCGGCACCACCTCGAACGGAATCCCGGCCTGCGCGAGCGCCATCGCCTCCTCCGCGCCGCGGCCGAAGACGTAGGGGTCGCCGCCCTTGAGGCGCACCACGTCCAGGCCCTCGCCCGCCAGCCGCACCAGCAGCGCGTTGGTCTCCTCCTGCGGCAGCGAGTGGTTGCGGTTGCGCTTGCCCACGCAGATGCGGCGCGCTTGCGCGGGCAGCAGCGCCATCACGTCCTCGCCGACCAGGTGGTCGTACAGCACCACCCGGGCACGGGACAACAGGCGCGCGGCCTTCAGCGTGAGCAGGTCCGCATCGCCCGGGCCCGCGCCCACCAGCCAGACCTTGCCGGGCCGCCCTGCGGCGGCGGCGCGTCCCAGGGGTGCCACGACGGCATCGCGTTCGAACGTCATGGCCCGCATGGTGGCCGCCGGGCGCCGCCGCGACCTTGAACCAAGTCAAGGACATGCGCAGGGTTGCTCCGGATCATCCAGCGCAACCACTTAGCAACCCGAAGGAGAAAAAGCCATGTCCCGACCCGCGTTCCGCGCGGCCGTCCTCGCCCTCGCCGCCGCCGCCGCGGCCGCCGGCGCGATGGCCCAGCAGCCCGACACCCACAAGCCGGTGTCCCCGGCCGAATCCGCCTACCAGGCCGGCACCTCGCCGCTGGCCAAGGAGCCGATGTACCAGAGCACCAACCCGAAGGCGCCGCCGATGACGCAGGCCGAGTTCGACCTGGGCCGCAAGGTGTACTTCGAGCGCTGCGCCGGCTGCCACGGGGTGCTGCGCAAGGGCGCCACCGGCAAGCCGCTGACGCCGGACGTCACGCTGCCCAAGGGCACCGACTACCTGAAGGTGTTCATCGGCTACGGCTCGCCGGCGGGCATGCCCAACTGGCTGACCTCGGGCGAGATGGACGAGAAGACCGTCGACGTGATGGCGCGCTACATCCAGCAGGACCCGCCCCAGCCGCCCGAGTTCGGCATGGAGCAGATGAAGCAGACCTGGAAGGTGATCGTGCCGCCGGAGAAGCGCCCGAAGAAGAAGATGAACAACTACAACATCGACAACATCTTCTCGACCACCCTGCGCGACACCGGCGAAATCGCCCTGATCGACGGCGACAGCAAGAAGATCATCAACATCGTCAAGACCGGCTACGCGGTGCACATCTCGCGCATGTCGGCTTCCGGACGCTACCTGTTCGTGATCGGGCGCGACGCCAAGATCAACATGATCGACCTGTGGATGCCCACGCCCGACAACGTGGCGGAGCTGCGCATCGGCCTGGAGGCGCGCTCGGTCGAGACCAGCAAGTACAAGGGCTACCAGGACAAGCTGGCCATCGCCGGCGCCTACTGGCCGCCCCAGTTCGTGATCATGAACGGCGACACGCTGGAGCCGCTGAAGATCGTGGCCACCCGCGGCATGACCGTGGGCGCGCAGGAGTACCACCCCGAGCCGCGCGTGGCCTCCATCGTCGGCAGCCACTTCAAGCCGGAGTTCGTGGTCAACGTCAAGGAAACCGGCAAGACGCTGCTGGTGGACTACAGCAACCTCGACGCGCTCAAGATCACCGAGATCGGCAGCGCCCCGTTCCTGCACGACGGCGGCCTGGACGCCAGCAAGCGCTACTTCATGGTGGCGGCCAACCAGAGCAACAAGATCGCCGCCATGGACCTGAAGGAAGGCAAGCTGGCCGCGATCACCGAGGTCGGCAAGATCCCGCACCCGGGCCGCGGCGCCAACTTCACGCACCCGAAGTTCGGCCCGGTGTGGGCCACCGGGCACCTGGGCGACGAGACCATCTCGCTGATCGGCACCGATCCGGTGAAGAACAAGGCGAACGCCTGGAAGGTGGTGCAGACGCTCAAGGGCCAGGGCGGCGGCTCGCTGTTCCTCAAGAGCCACCCCAAGTCGCAGCGCCTGTACGTCGACACGCCGCTGAATCCGGACCCCAAGGTCTCGCAGACGCTGGCGGTGTTCGACATCAAGAACCTGGACAAGGGCTACCAGGTGCTGCCGGTGGGCGAGTGGGCCGGCATCAAGGACGGCGGTGCCATGCGCGTGCTGCAGCCCGAGTTCAACAAGGCCGGCGACGAAGTCTGGCTGTCGGTCTGGTCGGCCAAGGACAAGCAGTCGGCCATCGTCGTGATCGACGACAAGACCCTCAAGCCCAAGGCCGTGATCAAGGACCCGCGCCTGGTCACGCCCACCGGGCACTTCAACGTGCACAACACCCAGCACGACGTGTACTGATCCGCCATCGAAGGAGTCGACAGATGAAACTGATGAACAAGCACCTGGCCCTGCTGGCCGTCGCCACCGCGTTCTCGGCCGGGGCCTGGGCCAATCCCGAGGCCGCCATGAACAAGGCCGGCTGCATGGCCTGCCACTCGAAGGACAAGAGGCTCGTGGGCCCGTCCTTCAAGGACATCGCGGCCAAGTACAAGGGCCAGGACGTGGTCGCCAGGCTGATGGACAAGGTCCGCAAGGGCGGCAGCGGTGTCTTCGGCCCGGTGCCGATGGCGCCCAACACGCCGGCCCAGATCAACGACGCCGACCTGAAGGCGGCCGTCGAGTTCATCCTCAAGAGCTGAAGCCATGAAGCCCGCGTCAGTCGCTTGCTGGCTGTCCGCGCTGGCGCTCGCCGCCGCCGCGGCGCAGGCCGAGCCGGCGCCCGACGCGGCCCGCCAGCGCGAGCTGGTGCGCCTGGTGCGGCAGGACTGCGGGTCCTGCCACGGCATGCGCCTGACCGGCGGGCTCGGCCCTGCGCTCGATGCGCAGCGGCTGGCCGACTGGCCGCTGGATTCGCTGGTGGCCACCATCTACAAGGGCCGCCCCGGCACGCCGATGCCGGGCTGGTCCGCCCTCTTGTCCGAAGCCGACGCGACCTGGATCGCGCAGCAGCTGCGGCAAGGTTTCCCCTCGGAGGCAAGATGAAGCGGCGCACGCTGCTCGCGGCCGGCGGCGGCGCCCTGCTGGCCGGCTGCGCGTCCTGGCCCGGCAGCGCGCCGGCCCGCGGCACCGGCGACCTGGGCGTGGTGGTGGCCCGCGCCACCGGCCAGCTGGCCGTGGTCGACACCACCGAACGCCGCATCCTGGGCACCATCGACGGCCTGGGCGACCTGTCGCATGCCAGCGTGGTCTATGCGCGCGACGGCGCCCATGCCTTCGTGTTCGGCCGCGACGGCGCCATGAGCCAGGTGCACCTGCCCAGCCGCCGCGTGCTGGCCCGGCTGATGCAGGCCGGCAACAGCATCGGCGGCGCGATCTCGCAGGACGGCACCCTGGTCGCCGCGCAGAACTACGCCCCCGGCGGCGTGCGCGTGTTCGACGCCCGCACCCTGGCGCCGATCGCCGACATCCCGGCCACCTACACCGCGGCCGACGGCTCGCAGCAGCGCTCGCGCGTGGTCGGCCTGGCCGACCTGCCGGGCCGCCGCTTCGTCTTCAGCCTGTTCGACGCCGACCAGGTCTGGGTCGCCGATCTCTCCGATGCCGCGCAACCGAAGATCACGAAGTTCGAAGGCATCGGCCGCCAGCCCTACGACGCGCTGCTCACGCCCGATGGCCGCCACTACCTGGCGGGTTTGTTCGGCGAGGACGGCCTGGCGATGATCGACTTCTGGTCGCCGCAGCCGCGCGCGCGCCGCATCCTGGCCGGCTACGGCCGCGGCCAGCAGCCGCTGCCCGTCTACAAGATGCCGCACCTGCGCGGCTGGGCGGTGGCCGGGCGCCACGCCTGGCTGCCGGCCATCGGCCGCCACGAGCTGCTGGTGGTGGACACCGCCACCTGGGAAGAAGTGGGCCGGGTGCCGGTCGCCGGCCAGCCGGTGTTCGTGATGGCGCGCCCCGACGGCCGCCAGGTCTGGGTCAACTTCGCGGTGCCCGACTACCACAAGGTGCAGGTGGTCGACACCGTCAGCCGGCAGGTGGTGCGCACCCTGGAGCCGGGCAAGGCGGTGTTGCACATGGAGTTCACGCCGCGCGGCGAAGCGGTCTGGATCAGCTCGCGCGACGCCAACCACGTCAGCGTGATCGACACCGCCCGCTTCGACACCCTGGCCCGGCTGCCGGTGGAGCAGCCCAGCGGCATCTTCTTCACCTCGCGCGCCGCGCGCATCGGGCTCTAGGAGCGGCGGATGGTGCGCCCGGTGGTCCTGCAAGGCGCTTCGCTGCAGTTGCTCAACCGGCTGCAGCGCGATTTCCCGTTCGAGCCGCAGCCGTTCAAGGCGGTGGCCGCATCGCTCGGCCTGGGCGAATCGCAGGCGATCGAGCGGCTGCGCGGCCTGCGCCAGCGCGGCGTGCTCGGGCGCATCGGCGCGGTCTGGAATCCGGGTGCGGGCGGTGCCGCGGCGCTCTGCGCGCTGGCCGTGCCGCCGGCTCGCCTGGCCGAAGTCGCCCAGCTGGTGAGCGACGAGCCCACCGTCAACCACAACTACGAGCGTGAGCACGACTGGAGCCTGTGGTACGTGCTCACCGCCGGCGACGCGCGGCGGGTGCGCGAGACCGCGGCGCGGCTGGCGCAACAGGCCGGCACGCCGTCGCTGTTCCTGCCGATGGTGCGGGCCTACCGCATCGACCTCGGCTTCGATTTGTGCGGCACGCATGCGCCGGCGCTGGCGGCGCCGTTCGTCCAGCCGCGCGGCACGCCGGTGGCCGCGGCCGAGCGGCCGCTGGCGGCGCTGGCCGAACAGGGCCTGGCGCTGGTGCCGCGCCCCTACGACCTGTGGGCGGCCGAACTGGGCTGGCCGCTCGAAGCCGTGCTGCAACTGCTGCGACGCTGGCAGGCCGGCGGCACCCTGCGCCGCTTCGGCGCCGTGGTGCGCCACCACGAGGCCGGCTTCGGCGCCAACGCCATGACCGTGGTGCAGGCGCCGGCCGCGCAAGTCGATTCGCTCGGTGCCGCGCTGGCGGCCCAGCCCGGCGTCACCCTGGCCTACCAGCGCGTGCCCGACACCGGCTGGCCCTACAACCTGTACTTCATGGTGCATGGCCGCGAACGCGCCGTCGTGCAACACCTCATCGCGCAGGCGCTGGCGCGCAGCGGCGCCCACCGCCATCCGCACGCCACCCTGTTCAGCGGCCGCCGCTTCAAGCAGACCGGCGGGCGCTACTTCACCGACGCGGCGCCGGTCGCCTGCCCCGCCTGATGGACGCGACGCCGCTCTACGACCTGTCGCCGGGCCTGCGGCTGGCGTCGATGGGGTTGGCGCTGGCGGCCGGCCCGCTGGCCTGGGTCTGGCTGCGCCACGCCGGCGCCGGGCCGGCGCGGCGGCTGCGCGCGCTGACGCTGCTCACGCTGTTCCTCACCTTCGACCTGGTGGTGTTCGGCGCCTTCACCCGCCTGACCGACTCCGGCCTGGGCTGCCCCGACTGGCCCGGCTGCTACGCCAGCGCCAGCCCGCTGGGCGCCCACGCCGAGATCAGCGCGGCGCAGGCGCAGCTGCCGACCGGGCCGGTGACGCACGGCAAGGCCTGGATCGAGATGATCCACCGCTACCTGGCCACCACCGTGGGCGTGCTGATCACGGCGCTGGCCATCGGCACCTGGTCGCAGCGGCGCCGCGGGGTGCCGGTGCACCCGGCCTGGGCGATCGCCACCTTCGCCTGGGTCTGCGTGCAGGGCGCGTTCGGCGCGCTCACCGTGACCATGAAGCTGTTCCCGGCCATCGTCTCGCTGCACCTGCTGGGCGGCGTGCTGCTGCTGGTGCTGCTGCGCCGGCAGGCGGCGGACTACGCGTTCGCGCTGGACGGGCACCCAGCCGTCGGCATCGGCGCCGGGCTGCGCCGGCTGCTGTGGGCCGGCTTCGGCCTGTTGTGGCTGCAGGTGGCGCTCGGCGGCTGGGTCAGCACCAACTACGCGGTGCTGGCCTGCAGCGACTTCCCGCAGTGCCAGGGCTCGTGGTGGCCGGCGATGGACGCACGGCAAGGCTTCGAGCTGTGGCGCGAGCTCGGGCTGACCTCGGCGGGTCAACCGATCGAGTTCGCCGCCCTCACCGCCATCCACTACGTGCACCGGCTGGCCGCCTATGTCGTGCTCGCGGTGCTGGGCGTGCTGGCCTGGCGGCTGCACCGCGCCAACCTGCGCCGCCCGGCGCGCTGGCTGGGCGCGCTGCTGCTGGCGCAGTTGCTCACCGGCCTGTCCAACATCGTGCTCGGCTGGCCCTTGCTGGCGGCGGTGGCGCACACCGCTGGCGCGGCGGCGCTGCTGGTGGTGATGACGGGGGCACTGTGCGAAACGCGAGTCGGCGTCCGCCTGCACGATCGCTCCGCCCTGCGCTTGGTCAATCGGGACTCGCCGGTTTCCGCGCAGGATGACGGCAACCTGGAGGCCGCATGAACGCCTTCGACGTCCACACCCATTCCGACCGCATCGACGCAGCGCTGATCGACCACCTGCACGAGGGCTTCCCGCTGTCCGACCGGCCGTTCGCCGAGATCGGCGCCGCGCTCGACCTGGGCGAGGAGGAAGTGATCGACCGCCTGCAGAAGCTGCTGGCGACCGGCGTGCTCAGCCGCTTCGGGCCGCTCTACCAGATCGAACGCGCCGGCGGCGCCTACCTGCTGGCCGCCTTGCAGGTGCCGGCCGGCCGCTTCGACGAGGTCGCCGCGCAGGTCAACGCCCACGTGGAAGTGGCGCACAACTACCGGCGCGGCCACCGCCTCAACATGTGGTTCGTGGTGGCCGGCGAGTCGCCGTCGGCGGTGGACCGCTGCGTGGCGGCGATCGAGGCCGAGACCGGCCTGCCGGTGCACTGCTTCGTGCGCGAGCGCGAGTACCGCGTCGAGCTGCGCCTGCGGGCGCTGGCGCCGGAGCCGACATGAGCGCCGCCGGACCGCTCCCGGGCAGCCCTGTGGACGCGCCCGTCCTGAGCCCCTTCGAGCGCCAGCTGGTCGCCGCCACCCAGGGCGGCCTGCCGCTGGTGCCGCAGCCCTACGAGGCGGTGGGCGCGCTGCTGGGCGTGCCGGCGCGCGAGGTGCAGGACGCGCTGGCCTCGCTGCTGGCGCGCGGCGTCATCCGCCGCATCGGCGCCGTGCCCAACCACTACCGGCTGGGCTACGTCGCCAACGGCATGACGGTCTGGGACGTGGACGACGCGCGGGTCGACGAGCTGGGCGAGCGCATCGCGCAACTGCCCGGCGTCACCCACTGCTACCGCCGCCGCCGCGCCCTGCCCGACTGGCCCTACAACCTGTTCGTCATGCTGCACGGCCGCTCGCGCGTCGAGGTCGAGCGGCAGGCGCTCACGGTGCGCGATCTGCTGGGCGATGCCTGCCGCGACCGCGCCATCCTGTACAGCACCCAGCTGCTGAAGAAAACCGGGGTCCGCCTGCCTGGCGGCGGACAGCCGAAGGAGTAGCCGCGCATGCTGCGCATTTCCCAATACCTGCGCGAAGTGGCCGAAGCCGAGCGCACCGGCCGCTACCCGGCCCCACCGCCGGCGCGCCGCCGCGGCCCGGTGCGGCCGGTGGTGATCTGGAACCTCACGCGCCGCTGCAACCTGACCTGCAAGCACTGCTACGCGCTGTCGGCCGACCACGCGTACCCCGGCGAGCTGGACGAGGCGCAAATGCGGGCCGTGCTGGACGACCTCAAGGCCTACGGCGTGCCGGCGCTGATCCTCTCCGGCGGCGAGCCGCTGCTGTCGCCGCACCTGTGGGCGGTGGCGGCGCGTGCGCGCGAGCTGGGCTTCCACCTGGGCCTGTCGACCAACGGCACGCTGATCGACGCCGCCATGGCCGACCGCATCGCGGCGCACGGCTTCGACTACGTGGGCATCAGCCTGGACGGCCTGCGCGAGACGCACGACCGCTTCCGCCGGCTGCCCGGCGCCTTCGACAGCTCGCTGGCGGCGCTGCGCCTGCTGCGCGAGCGCGGCGTGAACATCGGCATGCGCTACACGCTGACGGCGATGAATGCGCTCGACTTCGCACCGCTGCTCGAGCTGATGCGGCAGGAGCGCATCGGCAAGTTCTATTTCTCGCACCTGAACTACGCCGGCCGGGGCAACATCCACCGCGCGCGCGACGCGCAGTTCGCCGCCACCCGGGCGGCGATGGACCTGCTGCTCGAGACCGCCTGGCAGGCAGCGGCCCGGGGCGAGGCGGCCGACTTCGTCAGCGGCAACAACGACGCCGACGGCGTGTACCTGCTGCGCTGGGTGCAGGCGTCCTGGCCACGCTGGGCGCCGGCGCTGCGCGAGCGGCTGGTCGCCTGGGGCGGCAACGCCAGCGGCGTGGCGGTGGCCAACATCGACAACCTGGGCCACGTGCATCCGGACACGATGTGGTGGCACCACGACCTGGGCAGCGTGCGCGAGCGGCCGTTCTCCGCGATCTGGGAGGACCGCAGCGACGCGCTGATGGACGGCCTCAAGCGCCGGCCGCGTCCGCTCGAAGACCGCTGCGCGGCGTGCCCCCAGGCCGACATCTGCGGCGGCAACACCCGCGTGCGGGCCCAGCAGCTCACCGGCAACCCGTGGGCGGAGGACCCCGGCTGCTACCTCGATGACGGCGAACTGGGCATCGCCGGCGAAAGGACCGACCATGCGCTGGCCTGAAGCATTGGCCCACCCCCGAAGCGCCCTCCCGGGCGCTCCCCCCTCAAGGGGCGCCACCAGCGGCCCGGCAAAGCCGGTTCCGCGGTGGCCGCTGGCATGCTCCTGCTGGCGCATGTGCTTGCGCAGGCGCAGACTCCCGTGCCCGACCCGGTCACGCTGTATCGCACCCATTGCGCGTCCTGCCACGGCGAGCAGCGCCTGGGCGGCATGGGTCCCGCGCTGCTGCCGCAAAGCCTGGAGCGGCTCAAGCCGGTGGAAGCCACGCAGGTGATCCGCGACGGCCGCGCCGCCACCCAGATGCCGGCCTTCGGCCCGCAGCTGTCGAAGGACGAGGTGGCGGCGCTCGCGGCCTGGATCTACACCCCGGTGCTGCCGGCGCCGCGCTGGGAAGAGGCCGACATCCGCGCCTCGCGCGTGTTCGACTCCGCATCGACGACCTGGCCGGCCAGGCCGCGCTGGAGCGGCGACCCGATGAACCTGTTCGTGGTGGTGGAAGGCGGCGACCACCACGTGTCGCTGGTCGATGGCGACCGGCTGGAGCCGATCCACCGCTTCGCCTCGCGCTTCGCGCTGCACGGCGGCCCCAAGTTCACGCCCGATGGCCGCTACGTGTACTTCGGCTCGCGCGACGGCTGGATCACCAAGTACGACCTGTGGAACCTGGCGGTGGTGGCCGAGGTGCGCGCCGGCCTGAACATGCGCAACGTCGCCGTCAGCAGCGACGGCCGCTGGGTGCTGGCGGCCAACTACCTGCCGCATTCGCTGGCGCTGTTCGACGCCGACCTCAACCTGGTGCGCACCTACGCGGCGGCCCGCCTGGACGGCCAGCAGACCTCGCGCGTGTCGGCGGTGTACGACGCGGCGCCGCGGCGCAGTTTCGTGGTCGCGCTCAAGGACATCCCGGAACTGTGGGAGATCTCGTACGACGAGAAGGCGCCGCCGGTGTACGACGGCCTGGTGCACGACCACCGCCTGGGCGAGGCGCTGGGCAAGCCCGGCTTCCTGGGCGTGCGCCGCACGCCGCTGGACGAGCCGCTGGACGACTTCTTCTTCGATCCGGAATACCGGCACGCGATCGGCGCCGCGCGGCCGAAGCCGGGGCAGCCGGGCTCGGGCCAGGTGGTCCACCTGGACGCGCGCCGGCGCATCGCCCAGCTGCCGCTCGGCGCGCTGCCGCACCTCGGCTCCGGCATCACCTTCGCCTGGAACGGCACCCGCGTGCTGGCCACGCCCGACCTGCGCGAAGGGCTGGTGACGGTGATCGACATGAACGGCTGGAAGCCGGTCAGGCGCATCGCCACGCCCGGCCCGGGCTTCTTCATGCGCAGCCACGAGAACACGCCCTACGCCTGGATCGACTCGATGATGAGCCCGTCGGCGCGCGACACGCTCACGGTGATCGACAAGCGCACGCTCGAGCCGGTGAAGTCGCTGCGGCCCGAGCCGGGCCGGACCCTGGCGCACATCGAGTTCAGCAAGGACGGCCGCTACGCCCTGGCCAGCCTGTGGGAGCGCGACGGCGCGCTGATCGTCTACGACGCCGCGACGCTGACCGAAGTCAAGCGCCTGCCCATGAGCAAGCCGGTGGGCAAGTACAACGTCGGGAACAAGGTGGGAAGGTCGGAGGGGACGTCGCACTGACGCCGCCGCTGCCCTGCGGAGGGCCGACCCGCACGACGAGGCCTTCCCGGGATCAGGCGCCCGCCTGCAGTGCCGCGCGCACCCGCTGCAGGCGTTGCCCGGCTTCATCGGCCACGCCGGTCACGCCCGGGTTGCCGGTGAGCTGGACCATCGTCTGCGGATCCAGGAAGCCCACCGAGACCCGGCCGCCATCCAGCTGCCGCAGCGTCACGTTGCAGGGCAGCAGCAAGCCGATGTCCGGTTCGGCCTGCAGTGCCTGGTGGGCCAGCGGCGGGTTGCAGGCGCCCAGGATGCGGTAGGCGGGCATGTCCTGGCCCAGCTTGTCCTTCATCGCCTTCTGGATGTCGATGTCGCTGAGTACCCCGAAGCCCTCGGCCTTCAGGGCGGCAAGCACCTTCTCGATCGCCTGTTCGAAGGGTCCGGGAATGTCGACGTGGAATCCATACATGGTCAGTGGTCCTCGCTCGGTGCGACGCCGGAGTCACCCGGCGCCGGTGATGCCCGTTTCCGGGCGGAACGCCCGCGGCGCCGATCCTGCCGCCAGGCTCGCACCAGTGGACGGTCTGCTGGACCGCAGGCCCGCTACTGCAACTGGTACTGCGCCAGCTTCTTCGGATCGCTGATCCGGATCTCCCTGCGGTCGATCTCGATCAGGCCCTCCTCCTCCAGCTCGTGCAGCACGCGCGAGAAGTATTCGGGCGTGAGCGACAGCCTTGACGCGATGGTCGCCTTGCTCACCGGCAGCGACACGGTCACGCCGCCGTGCTTCTCGGCCGCCTCGCCGACGTCCCGCAGCAGGTAGCCGATGATGCGCTGGGCGCCGCTGCACAGCGTGTAGTCCTCGACGTCGCGCACCAGCCCGTGCAGGCGGCGCGAGATGCCGGCCAGCATGCGCAGGCAAAAGCGCGGGTCGTTCTCGATCTCGGACATCACCGCCGCCTTGGCCACGCTCAGCACCAGCGCATCGGTCAGCGCCTGCGCGGTGACGATGTAGGGCCGGCCGGTGAACATCAGCGCCTCGGCGAAGGTGCCGCCCGGGCCGATGATCTCGATCACCTTCTCCTGGCCGTTGGACGACAGGGCGAACAGCTTGACCTGCCCCATGACGGTGACGTGGAACTCCTCGCAGGGGTCGCCGACGCGGAAGACGGTCTGGCCTCGGCTGAAGCGGCGCAGCGTGCAGCCGCCCGCCAGCCGGGACAGCTCGGGCGGGGCCACGTCGTGGAACAGCGGCAGGGCCGACAGGTAGCGCGGCAGGTCGAAAGCGGGTCGGCTCGGGGTGTCCATCGCGGCAGCCTTCCACGGTCCGGCCAAGCGCGGCCCGTGGCGCAAGTGTGGGTGCCTGGCCGGCCGGCGGTTTGCGCTCGGTCAAGCCGGCTGCACGGCCGGGGCGAAGGCGTCGGAAAAGCAGGCCTGCTCGTCCAGGCCGCGCGACAGGAAGGCCTGCACGGCGGTGTCGACCATCCGCACCGAGCCGCAGACGTACACCTCGTGCGCGCCCAGGTCCGGGAAATCGGCCAGCAGCGCCTCGTGCACCAGGCCCGTGCGGCCGCTCCAGTGGTCGCCGGGCTGCGGCTCGGACACCACCGGGATCACCTGGAAGCCGGGGTGCCCGGCCTGCCACTGCAGCGCCTGCTCGAGCAGGTACAGGTCCTGCGGCCGGCGCACGCCCCAGTACAGGTGCATCGGCCGCTTCAGCCCCTGGTGGAACGCCTCCTCGACGATGCTCTTGACCGGCGCGAACCCGGTGGCGCCGGCCACGAACAGGAGCGGGCGCTCACCATCCTTGAGCTGGAACTGCCCCAGCGGGCCCTCGAAATCCACCAGGTCGCCGGGGCGCATCTGCTCGAACACATGGGTGGTGAAGCGCCCGCCCGGCACCAGCCGCACGTGCAGCTCGAGCCGGTCGTTGCGGTGCGGCGGGTTGGCGAACGAAAACGCGCGCCGGCCGCCGTCGGGCAGCACGATGTTGATGTACTGGCCGGCGGCGAACGGCACCGGGCCGCCCTCCACGTCCAGCCACAGCCGCATCACGTCGGGCGCCAGCCGCTCCATCTGCAGCACGCGGCCGCGATGGCTGCCCAGCGGTTGGGCGCCCTCGACCGCCCGCTCGACCTGGATGCACAGGTCCTCGCGCGCGGTGGCGCAGCACATCAGCGCCTGGCCCTGCGCCTTCATGGCGTCCGACAGCGCCGCCTGCTGCGCCGGCCGGTGGTCGACCGCGCCCTGCTCCACCGTGCACAGGCACAGCCCGCAGGCGCCGTTGCGGCATTCGTAGGGCAGCGCCAGGCCCTCGCGCAGGCCGGCATCGAGCAGCGTCTCGCCGGCGCGCACCGTCACCTGGGCCGACGCGCCGCCGGCGTCCAGCACCACCATGCGGTGCTCGGCCTGCTTGCCGCCGGCCGGCCGCAGCAGCCAGGGCAGCGCCACCATCAGCCCGGTCGCGAGCACGGTGAGCGCCCACACCTGGGCATGGGCCCCCTGCGCCATCCAGGGCAGCAGCGCCAGGTAGAACCAGTCGAGCCGGACCTGCGCCACCGCGGTCGACAGGTCGGCCGCCCCGCCCTGGCTGAGCACCGGCAGCGCCAGCGACAGCAGCAGCAGCGCGGCCACCACGCCGATGGCGATCGGCTTCGGCGGCGTGGTGCGCGCGCGCGGCACCCGCTGCACATGCACCCACATCAGCAGCAGCACCACCAGCGGCAGCCCGATGTGCAGGAACGACAGCAGCGAGAAGAAGCGGTCGCCCACGCTGGTGCTGTAGATGAAGTTGCGCATCAGCGTGCCCTGCAGGGTGGGCAGCCACTCCAGCCACTCGAAGCTGGTGACGATGGTGAACTGGGCCAGCCGGTCCCAGGGCAGCATGTAGCCGTTGATGCCGGAGGCGTACACGCCCCAGACCAGCACCACGCCGGTGACCCAGGAGAACCAGCGGTAGCCGTTGAAGCGCTCGAAGGCGAAGTGCCGCAGCAGGTGCAGCAGCATGGTCACCACCAGCGCGTCGGAGGCATAGCGGTGCAGGCTGCGCAGGATGCCGCCGGCGAACCACTGGCCATGGGTGATCGCCTCGACCGAGTCGTGCGCCGCATCGACCCCGGTCTCGAAGAAGGCGTACAGGTACAGGCCGCTGGCCGCCACCACCCAGAACAGGTAGAAGGTCAGCGAGCCCAGGTGGTACAGCGGGTTGACGCGGTCGCCGAAGGCGGCATCGAACAGCCCCTCCAAGCGCAGGAACAGCCAGCGCAGCCCGGCCTGGATCTTTCGCATCAGTGCACCGCCCCCAGCGCCGCCGAGGGCGCACCGGCGCCGCGCATCGCGCGCAGCACCACCACCACGAACAGCAGGCCGCCGACGATGGCGATCGCCCCGCCCAGCCCCATCAGGCCCATGCCGGCGATCTCGCCGCCCGAGCGCAGCACCTGCCCGGCGCCCGCCACCTTGCGCTGCACGCCATAGCCGCCCGACCAGACCAGGCCGACGATGTGCATCAGCTGGCCGATGCCGTAGATCCAGGGCTGCGCCGTGGCCAGCCGGCCTTGCGGCGCGGCATGGCCCAGCGCCGGCAGCACCCGGTACACCACGCCCATCAGCGCCAGCGTCACGCCGACGATGCAGCCGTGGTAGTGCGCCGGGATGCGCACGTTGCTGCCGGTGATGAACACGCCGATCAGCCCGCCGGCGCCGAACAGCAGCACCGAGGACAGCAGCGCGGCGCGCCAGGGCCGGGCCGGCGCCGGCAGCGGCCCGGTCGCCAGCAGGCCGACCACCGCCGCCAGCGCCACCGGCAGGATCGCCGGGCCGCCGCCCAGGCGCATCGCCCAGGTCAGGATGGCGCGGTGCTCGACCGAGGCCACGTCGTAGGCCAGGTAGGCCACCGGGGTGGCGAACACCGCCGCCAGCGCCAGCCAGAACATCAGCACCGCCACCCGTGGGCTCAGCGGCAGCTTGGCGCCGCACGCCCCGGACAGCCACAGCCAGGCCACCAGCATCAGCAGCGTCCAGGTGAACTGCAGCGCATGGCCGCCGCCCCAGAACAGGATCTCGTAGTAGGCCTTGCCTTCCAGCGAGGTCGGCACGACAACCCACGACCAGGCGAACGCCAGCAGCGCGACGGCGGTGGCCACCGCGGCGGCATTGAGACCGAAACCCAGCGCGCCGGCGGCATCCAGCCTGGCGCCGGTGCCGCGCGCCTGCAGCAGGGTGCGGCCCACCAGCAGCGCACTGCCGGCGCCGAACAGCAGCAGCCCGATCACGAACAGCGGCGCCGTCAGCATCGGGATGTAGTTGGCCATGATGGCCTGGCCGGCGCCGGTAAAGGGCGCCAACGCCATCGCCACGGTACCGGCGCCGGCCAGCGCCAGCGCCGCCCAGGCCCAGCCCAGCGCGCGCGGCGCGGCATTCAGGCTCCACAGCATGCCAGCCAGGGCGACGAACCACACCAGCACCGACAGGTCGACGTGCGCCACCAGCGCCACGTGGAAGAAGTCGGCGGCCGGCAGCAGCCGGTTGACGCCGGGCGTGCGCGAGACCACCAGCAGGATGGAGAACAGGCCGGAGCCGACCAGCGCCGCCATGCCCAGCCAGAGCCAGCCGCGCGCCAGCGCGAGGCGGGCGTCGGTGGGGACCGAAAGGCCATAGATCGTGCCACCGCCGGTGGCGCGGTCCGAACGGACGGACACAGGAAGATGCAGGGTACTCACGTCGCCGGTCGATCAAAAGCGCAATGCCTGTTCCAGCGCCACCGCGGAACCGGCTTTGCCGGGCCGCTGGTGGCGCCCCTTGAGGGGGAGCGCCGAAGGCGCTTCGGGGTGGTCCTGTTCTTCATGTGAACGTGATGCCGCCCTTCTCGGCGTCGAAATCGATCACCAGCACCTGCGCCGGCTTGAGCCTGAGCGTGGCTTCGCGGGTGTGGTTGAAGGCGTCGCCTGGCTTGTCGCGCAGGCGCACCACGATGCGGTGCTCGCCGGCCGGCAGGTCCAGGCGGTGGTAGACCGCGGAGGCGCCGTCGCGGCTCAGGCCGGACGGCGGCGCGACCTGGCTGAGGATGGTGCGCCCGTCCAGCTCCACCTCGATGGCCACCGGCACCCGCTCGCGCTCGCACTTCAGCGGCGTGCGCATGTTGGGCGGCAGCCGGGCCAGCTCCTCGGGCGTGTAGGGCCGGCAGGGCGCGACCCGCTCGCCATGGTGGATGAAGCTGACCTTCAGCACCGCCTCCTCCGGCCCCAGCGGGTGGTAGGTCGGCCCATGCGAGAACAGCGCCACGAAGGCGGCGAACAGGCCGTACAGCAAGCCCTGCCCGAGCCAGGTCTTCCAGGTGTTCCGGTGGTTCATGCGATCGATCCCTCCGCTGGCCGCGGGCTGCGCAGCGCCTGCGCCAGTCGATGTTCTTCGCCGGCATCGGCCCAGACGCTGCGCCAGCGCCCGGACGGCCCGTCGCCGCGCAGGTACGGCTCGCGCGTGCCGGCCAACCGCGCCTGCATCCACTCCGGGCCCAGCCGGTACTCGCAGCCGCCCTCGCGGCAACCGGCCACCAGCACGCCGGCCGCGCCTGCGCGCAGCGCGTACTCGACGAAGGCGGGCGGCAGTTGCGCCGTGCAGCCCAGCTCCAGCACCAGCACGCCGGGCCCGGCCACCGCCTGCGCATCGGCGCCGCAGGCGCAGCTGAACACCACCTGCGCCGCGCCTTGCTCCAGCCCGGCCCGCAGCCGCTCGCGCAACTGCGCCACGGTGGAGGCCGGCAGGTCGATGCCCGTGCGCAGCGGCTGCGCCTGGCGGAACGGGGTGGACGAGGGACAGGCGCCGGCGCAGATGCCGCAGCCGGCGCAGGCCGCCGCCCGCACCACCGCCACCTGCTTGCCGGCCCGGCCGTCCGGATGCGGCGCCAGCGCGATGGCGCCGAATGGACAGTCGTCGACGCAGCGGCCGCAACCGCTGCAGTGGTCCGGATCGACCACCGCCACCGGCGGCCGCGGCTTGCGCGACAGGAACGGCAGCGCGGACAGGGCGGCCAGCACGCCCGCGAGCAGCACCCAGCCGGCCTGCGCCGAGGTGGCATCCACCAGCGGATGCAGGAACAGCAGCAGCCCGTCGAGCGCGAGCCGCTGCGGCACCGTTCCGAGTTCGGCCGGACCCTGGCTTTGCACCGGCAATACCAGCGACAGGCCGGCCAGCAGCAGCACGGTGCCGGCGGCCAGCCCCCGGCGCGGGAACACCGCGGCATGGCCGGTGCGCTGGATGTGGGCCCAGCTGCCGAACACCAGCAGCAGCGGCAACCCGATGTGCACGAACACGAACAGCGAGAACAGCCGGTCGCCCACCGCGCCGCCGAGGAAATTGCGCGCCAGCGGCGAGGCGAGGAACGGCAGCGCGTCCAGCCATTCGGCGGTGGCGATGGCCGAGTACTGCCCGAGGCGGTCCCAGTTGAGCCAGAAGCCGCCGATGGCGCAGGCATAGGCCAGCGGCAGCAGCGGCACGCCGGTCAGCCAGGCGTAGCGGCGGTAGTGCCGGAAGCGGCCCAGCGCCGCTTCGCGCAGCAGGTGCAGCAGCAGCACGATGGCGAAGGCATCGGCGCCGTAGCGGTGCAGCCCGCGCAGCAGCGTGCCGGACGCGAGCGGCAGCTGCGCCAGCGCCTCGATCGAGCGGTACGCCCCCTGGGCCGAGGTGTCCAGCACGATGTAGAGGACCACCCCGCTGGCCGCCAGCAGCCACAGCAGCAGGAAGGCCAGCGCGCCGAGCTGCTTGAGCGGGTTGCCGGCGGCGCCGAATGCGGCGTCGAAGCCGTGCTCAAGCCTGGTGACCCAGCGGCGCATGCGGGCGCTCCTTCCGCCGTTGCCGGCGCCGCTGCCGCCATTCGTTGAGCATGTACAGCAGCATGGCCAGGATGAACGTCAGCCCGCCCGCGATCTCCCAGAGCAGGCTGTAGTCCACCCGGTAGGTGCCGGTGTCCGGGTCGTACACCGTGCAGACGATGCGGATCTGGTCCCACAGCTCCTCCAGCAGGCCCTGCTGCGGCACCGGCTGCCCCGCCACCAGCGCCGTCAGCGCCGCGCCCAGCGTGTCCACCGCCGGGCGGTCGCCATAGACCTGGCGCACGATGCGGCCTTCGGCATCCAGCAGGGTGACCTGCAGCACGTGGTCGAAGCCCGCCGGTGTCATCGCGTAGCGGAAGCCGAAGCCGCTGGTCAGCGCCGGCAGCGCGGCGGCCGGGGCGCTGAGGAACTCCCAGTTGTCGCGGCTGATGCGGTGCTGGGCGGCGAAGGCGCGCATCGCCTCGGGCGAATCGGCCGGCTGGTTGAAGCCGATGCTGACCACGTTGAAGCGGTGGTCGCCGAAACGGGTGCCCAGCGCATCGACCGCCTCCAGCAGCGAGCGCGTGGTGGCCGGGCAGACCTCGAAGCAGCCGGTGTAGATGAAGCTGACCATCAGCGGCTTGCCGCGGTAGGACGACAGGCGCACCGGCCGGCGCTTGCGATCGAGCAGCACGGCGTCCGGGGCCAGCTGCCCGACCACGGCCTGGCTGGCCAGCTGCGCCTCGCGCGGATCCAGCTTGGGCACTTCCTGCGCCGCGGCGAGCGCGGCGCACGCGGCCAGCACGGTGGCGAACAACCGGCGGGCCAGGACCGGGATCAGGCGAAGGGCAACATCGGACATCGGACTACAGCAAAGCGTCCAGCGTGGCCGCCACCAGCAGCGCGCTCAGCTGGATCAGCGAGGCGAAGAACGCCGGCATGGCGGTGGCGCGCGAAGGCCGGCGCGCCAACTGCCAGGTCTTGAGCAGGAACCAGCCGCCGCCGCCGATGGCGCCCGCGGCATAGACGCCGCCGGCGCCGCAGGCGAACAGCGGCAGCAGCGAAGCGGCCACCAGCAGCACCGTGCTGGCGAACACGATCCGGGCGGCGCGGGCGTCGCCCACCACCACCGGCAGCATCGGCACGCCGGCGCGCTCGTACTCGGGCCGGTTGGCGATCGCCAGCGCCCAGAAGTGCGGTGGCGTCCACAGGAACAGCACCAGCGCCAGCAGCCAGGCCTGCGCGCCGGGCACCGGGTTGGCGGCGGCGGCGCCGGCCAGCACCGCGAAACTGCCGGCCAGGCCGCCGACGACGATGTTCCAGGGCGTGCGGCGCTTGAGCCACAGCGTGTAGACCACGCCGTAGAAGAACGCGCCCAGGAACACGTAGGCGGCGGCCGCGGCATTGAGCGCCGCTGCCGCCGCGGCCACGGCGCCGACCAGCAGCAGCGCCATCACCCACAGCCAGCGCGGGTGCCGCTCGATCGCGCCGGTGGCGAAGGCACGGCCGCGGGTGCGGCCCATCAGGCGGTCGGCCTCGTGCTCGGCGTACTGGTTGAAGGCGCCGGCGCTGGCCGAGGCCAGCAGCACCGACAGCGCCAGCACCGCCACCTGCCAGGCCGCCAGCGACGCGCCCGGCGTCACGGCCAGCCCGACCAGCGCGGTGACCATGATCAGCGTGCCGATGCGCAGCTTGAACAGCGAGATCACCAGCCGGGCCCGGGCCAGGAGGCCCGGGCCGGCGGCGAGCGGGGGGGTGCCCATCGCCGGCCTCCTAGCTCAGGCCCCAGAGCTGGCCCAGGTACTTCCAGTTGATGAAGTAGTACAGGACGAAGGCCACCAGGAACAGCATGGCGAGCATGAAGGTGCCCGGCGCCGCGAAGCCGGCCGACCCGTAGGTCTGCACCGCCACGCTGGGCGCCGCCCGCGGCACCGGCGTGCCGACCGCGCTCGGCTTGCCGGCATCGAGCTTCCTGCCCCACAGCAGCGAGCCGACCGTGATCGCGATGTACAGCCCGCCGCCGGCGATGGCGGCCACGCCGGAGATGCCGACCAGGCCCATCATCAGGTAGGCGGCGCCCGGCCACTCGTAGGCCTGGGCGGCGCCCTGGAAGGCCATGTCCCAGTGCCGGCGCGACACCCCCAGCGTGCCCGCGCCCATCATCACCAGGGTGAAGAAGTACATCGACAGGCCGAACAGGTAGGGCTGCAGCCTGGCCAGCTGGGGCCAGATCATTTCGCGCTTGAACAGCGCGGGGATCAGGAAGTAGGTCATCCCCATGAAGGTCAGCGTGGTGCCGATCACCACCGTGGCGTGGAAGTGCCCCGGCACGTAGATGGTGTTGTGGATCAGCATGTTCAGCTGCTCCGTGCCCATCATCACGCCCGAGATGCCGCCCAGGAAGCCGAAGCCCACCAGCGACAGCGCCACGCTGGAGAACACCGGGTTGCCCCAGGGCGCCTTGCGCAGCCACTCGAACAGGCCGCGGGTGTAGCCCTTCTGGCGCTGCGCGACTTCCATCGCGCCGGGAATCGTCAGGCCGTGGATCATCGAGGCCAGCACCGCGAAGTACATGAAGTAGCTGGTGTTGACCACCTTCCAGCCGGTGGACATGCCGGGGTCGGCCAGCAGGTGGTGCGCGCTCGCCAGCTGCAGGAACAGGATGTACAGCAGGAAGGCGCCGCGGCTGACCCGCTCGCTCATCGGCTTGGCGCCGAAGGCGATGGCGGCGACCGCATACCAGATCGAGATGTGGGCGGCCACGTTGATCTGCTGCGAGGAGTGGCCGAAGGCCCACCAGATGGTGCGGTAGATCAGCGGATCGACCTCCTTGACCAGCCCGATCGACATCAGGAAGGTCGGGATCAGGATGATCGCGCCGGAGGTGATGGTGAACACCGCGATGATGGCCGCCGTGATGGCGCCGAAGGTCACCAGCGGCACCGAGCCCTCGTAGGTCTTCTCGCGCTTGGCCACCACCAGGGTGCCGAAGAACACGAAGCAGGCGATCAGCGCGCCGACGGCGAACAGGATCAGGCCGACGTAGAACGACGGCGCCGCCATCATCGGCACGTACGACGTCATCATCACGCTGGAGCCGCCCTGGAAGACGGCCACGTTGTTGACGACGGCGCCGATCAGCATCAGCGCGAAGGCCAGCCAGGCGATCTTCGGCGTCGCGATCCGGCAGCGCAGCAGGGTCGAGGAGCAGAAGTACAGCACCGCGACCTCGAAGAAGATGATCCAGAAGATCAGCATGTCGATGCCGTGCGCGGTGAGCACCATGTAGAAGGTGTCGGGCGCCAGCCAGTGCACCGCGGGCCAGCGGGTGAGCACCACGCCGATGGCGAGCAGGCCGCCCACCAGCAGGGCCACCACCGCGACCACGGCGTTGACGATCATCAGGCGCTCGGCCTGGGCCTCGAACTGCAGGCCGGTGCGCGGGCAGGTGCGGTAGGTGGTGCCGCCGAAGCTGCCGGACAGGGGAAGGGTTGCGGACATGGGCGCCTCCTTACTTGACGTAGAGGCGACCCACCATCTGGTGGTGGTTGATGCCGCAGTATTCGTTGCAGACGATCGAGTACGTGCCCGACTGGTTGGGCGTGACCTTGATCACGTGCTCGTAGCCGGGGACGACCTGGATGTTGATGTTGCTCGGCTGCAGCGAGAAGCCGTGGTTGTAGTCCATGGCGGTCAGGTGCAGCTTGTAGGTCTTGCCCTTCTCCAGCTCCAGGATCGGCCACCAGGACCACAGGCGGGCGATCAGGTAGACGTCGCTGTCGGGCGGCGGCGCCACCACCGGGATTTTCTGCTCGGTCTCGGTGCGGACGGTGTACTTGGCGGCGAAGGCCTCGGCCTTGGCGGCGAACTTGTCGGGGCTGGTCTTGTACGTCTCGGTGGAAAGGTTCTGCTTTCCGTAGGCGTGCCAGTAGACCATCATGAAGAACATCACCATGCACCACACGAAGGCAATGGCGATCCAGGTGCCTTCGACGCGGTCCAGCGGATGCTTCCACCAGAGGCGCTCGGCCGGCGGGAGGATGGCGGTCATCGGCGTGCTCCTACTTGGCGACCGGGATGGTCAGGATGTCGATCACGCCCCACAGCGTGTAGACGACCATGGGGATCAGCACCCCCAGGAACAGCAGCAGGAAGGGGTTGTCCAGCAGCTGCTGCATCAGCGGGACCTTGCCGTCGTCGGTTTCCTCGTGGCTCATGGCGCTCCTCACGTGTTGTTCGCGGACGCCATGGTTCTCCGAGTGCCGCAGTCGGACATTGATCTGGAACAAGTTTTAAAAATGTCCGATCGGCGGCGCTTTTGCGCGCGGGCGCAAGCGCACTAGCATCGGCTGCATGACCGCCCTCCATCGCCGCCTGCAGACGTTGCGCGCCCTCGCGTGGAGCTGCGCGGCGCTGGTCATCGCCATCACCACGCTCAGTGCCTACATCCGCCTGTCGCGCACCGGACTGGGCTGCCAGCCCTGGCCGGCCTGCTACGTGTCGGAGGCGCTGCGCACGGCCTCCCTGGACAGCGTCGCCATCGGCTTCGCGCGCATCGCGCACCGCATCAGCGCCAGTGCGGTGCTGGTGGCGATCATCGCGGCGCTGATGATCTCGCTGGCGCGCAACCCGGCGCTGTGGCGGCCGGGGCGGCTGGTGCTGGGGCTGCTGGGGCTGGCCGCCTTCCTGGCGGCGTTCGGCCGCGCCACGGCCGATTCGCTGCTGCCCGCGGTGACGCTGGGCAACCTGCTGGCGGGCATGGCCCTGTTCGCGGTCGCCTGCGCCTTCGTGCGGGCGACCCGCGACGACGGACCACCGGCCGCTTCCCGGCGCCTGCGCCTGTGGGCCTGGGCGGCCGCCGTCCTGCTGCTGGTGCAGATGGCGCTGGGCGGGCTGGTCAGCTCGGCCCATGCGGGGCTGAGCTGTCCGGCGCTGGCCGCCTGTTCGCTCGACGCGGGTTCGTGGGCCTTGTTCAACCCCTTCCACGCCGCCGGCGATCCGGCCCAGCCGCTGAACCCGGCCGGCGCGCTGGTGCACATGGCGCACCGGCTCGGCGGGCTGGTGGTGTCGCTGGTGCTGGTGGCGCTCGGGCTGGCGGCCTGGCGCGGCCGGCGCCGCTGGGCCGGGGCGCTGCTGGTGGTGCTGCCGCCGGCCCAGATCGCCGCCGGCGTGCTGCTGGTCTCCGCCGGGCTGCCGCTGGCCGTGGCGCTGGTCCACAACGTCATCGCGGCCGTGCTGCTGACCACCACCGCGGCGCTGCTGGACGGCTGACCCCTCCTACACCGATATCGGCCGGCGCCGGCTACCGGTCGGGCGCGGCACAGGCGCTACTGGCGACCCGTTCCACCTGCATCGGAGGTCATCATGAGAATCCTTGCCATCCCGGTTTCGCTGCTGGCCCTGGCCCTGCTCGCCGGCTGCGCGCAAATGCGCTCCGGTACCTCGACCATGGGCGCGAGCCGCCCGGCGACCAACGTCATGTGCAGGGACGGCGCCTGGGTCTCGAGCACCAGCCAATGCGGCGATCACATGGGCGTCGAGCGCGTCATGGGTACGACCGACACGCCGAAGTAGCGCGGGTCGGCGGGTCATGCCGGTGCCGCCCGCCGCCGGGCGGCGGCCCGCGGCGGCTCGATGACCACCACCTCGATGCGCCAGCGGCCTTGCAGGTGGTCGAACAGTTCGGCCTCGAGATCTTCGACCAGCAGTTGGCGCAGCATGCCGGGCGCCAGTTCCAGAACCACCCGTGCGCGGCCGTCGCGCAGGCTCGCGTGCCGCACCGCGCGGCGCTGCAGCAGGTGGGTGCCTTCCAGCGGATCGGTCACGGCGGCGAGCGCGCGCCGGATCGGCGCCAGCTCGCCGGCGGGGCCTTCGTAGGCGAAGAGCATGGGCGCGTGGCGCTGGATGCCCCCCTGCGCGGGGCACCGCGGCGCGATCAGCCGTGCAGGCTCTCGTACTTCGCCTGCAACTCCTCGGGCGTCTCGACGAAGTCGGGGTGCTGGATGATGCAGTCGGCCGGACACACCAGCTTGCACTGGGGCTCGTCCTCGGCACCGACGCACTCGGTGCAGCGCAGCGGGTCGATCACGTAGATCTCCTCGCCCACGCTGATCGCTTCATTGGGGCAGACCGGGCGGCAGGCGTCGCACGCCGTGCAGCCTTCGACGATGGTCAGGGCCATGGTCCTTCTCCTTGGGGTACGGCTTGGAATAACGGGCAATCAGGCGGCGGCCTGCCGCTGCAGTTCCTGCAGCTTGTCGTGCCGGTAGGCGCCCCACAGGGCCGCGCCGATCGCGCCGGCGTAGATGGAGTCCGGGTGGCTGGCCACCTCCACCGGCACCTTCTCGGCCACCATCTCCTCCTGCACCGCGGCCAGCAGGCCGGTGTCGAGCGCCAGCCCGCCGGTCAGCAGAGCGGTGCCGCTCTTGATGCCGGTGACCTTGAGCAGCTTGACGATGCGCGAGGCCATCGACACGTGGATGCCCTTGAGGATGTCGGGGGTCGAGATGCCGCGGCTGACCATGTTGATCACGTCGGTCTCGGCCAGCACCGCGCAGATCGAGCTGACCTTCTCGGGGTCCTGCGAGCTTCTCGAGAGCGACCCGATCTCCTCCACCGCCACGCCCAGGTAGCGCGCGATGTTCTCCAGGAACTGGCCGGAGCCCGAGGCGCACTGGCTGGTCATCTTGTAGGCCAGCACCTTGCCGCGCTCGTCGACGTAGATCGCGCGGCCGTTGAGCGCACCCACGTCGACCACCGCGGCGATGCCCGGCTGCAGGTACACCCCGCCGCGCGCGTGCGTGGTCATCGAATAGAAGTGGCCGGTGGCGAACCTGACGTTCTCGCCCTCGCCGGTGGTGGCGATGTAGTCGATGTCGTTGGCGGCCAGGCCGGCGTCGGCCAGCACCGCGTCGCGGCCCTCGTGCGCCAGCGTCATCGGGTCGCGCCGGCGGATGCGCTCGCAGCGCTTGGCCAGCCAGTGGATGCCGCCGCCCTCGTCGACGCGGAACAGCGTGCTCTTGACGGCGCCCGAGCCGATGTCGATGCCAATGGTGTGCGTCATGGTCATTCCCTCCGTTCGGCCGTCTTGCCGTCTTCCAGCACGGCGCGCCACGCGAAGGTGGCGGCGCCCAGCGCCCCGGTGTAGATCGAGTCCGGGTCGATGTTCAGGTCCAGGTCGCCGTAGTTCTCGTGCACCAGTTCCTTCAGCGCCTTGACGGCGGCCTCGTTCTTGGCCACCCCGCCGGTGAAGGTGAACTGGTTGCGGATGCCGCCCGAGCGCGCCAGGATCGACATGGCGCGCAGGATGATGGCGCGGTGCAGGCCGGCCATGATGTCCTCGCGCTTGTCGCCCAGGCTCAGGCGGTCGCGCAGCTCGGCGCCGGCGAACACGGTGCAGGTCGAGTTGATCTTCACCGCCTTGGTCGACTTCATGGCCATCGGGCCCAGCTCGTGCAGGCCCATGTTCATCTCGTCGGCGATGTAGCCCAGGTAGCGTCCGCAGCCGGCGGCGCAGCGGTCGTTCATCTGGAAGCTCTCGACGATGCCCTTGGGGTCGACCTGGATCGCCTTGGTGTCCTGGCCGCCGATGTCCAGCACGGTGGCCGTGCCCGGGTACATCACGTGCGCGCCCAGGCCGTGGCACAGGATCTCGCTGCGGATGTGCTCCTTGGAGAACGGCAGCCGCGCGCGGCCGTAGCCGGTGCCCACGGTGTAGGTGTCCTCCATCTCGGTGTCCAGCACGCCCTTGATTGGCGCTTCCACCTGGGCGCGGCGGGCACTGCTCTCGGGCAGGGCGATGAAGGTGCGTTCCAGCGCGTTGAGCAGGTGGCGCCGCACCGAGTCGGCATAGACGCGGTTCTCCACCTCGATGATCGAGCGGTCGAACAGGTTCAGCAGGTAGTCGTAGCGGGTGTTCGCCTCCTTGGCGACCTGCTCGCCGATCGCCAGGTACTGGCTGCCGGCGATGTCGCGGAAGAAGTCGCTCTTGCGGCGCGCGCCCGGCGCGAACAGCGAGGGCGCTTCGGCCTTGAGCCGGCGGAACACCTCCTCCAGCGCCTCGCCGACGGCCGGCGTGTCGGCGCCGAAGTGGGCGGTGACCAGGTTGCGCACGCAGGTCTCGTGCAGGTCCTCCAGCTGCTCCATGTACTGCTCGGCGCGGAAGTCGCGCTCGAGCTGCTCGATGAAGCCGTCCAGCGAACCATTCAAGGCGCCGGTGCCGGCCAGCGCCTGGCGGAACAGGTAGAAGCGGCCGTTGAGCAGCGCCTCGGTGCGCGCCACGGCGGCGGCGGTGTCGTAGTTGGAGCGCGAGTTGGTGATGCCGCGCCCGAGGATGTTGCGGTTCTCGTCCACCACCACCGCCTTGGTGGTGGTGGAGCCGAGGTCGATGCCGATGAAGCAGCGCATGGTCGTCTCCTTCGCTCTCAGGCCACCAGCGGCAGCGCGCCCGCGCCGACTCCGGTGGCGCGCTTTTGCTTGACCATCTGGAAGTAGCTCTCCAGCCGGTTCTTGACGTTGGCCGCCGAGAAGTAGCGCGGGTCGACCAGGTCGGTCTCGATGAAGGCGGCCGGCTTGCCGGTGCGCTTCTCGACCTCGCGCAGGATCAGCAGCTGGCCGGCGGAGAAGCTGTTGCAGCTCTTGATCGAGTTGATCAGCAGGCCGTCGGCCTGGTACTCCTCGATGTACCGGCAGATCATGTCGATCCGCGAGGGCAGGTTCAGGTTGGTGTAGCAGCCCAGGCAGTAGTCGGCCAGCGATTCCAGCGGCCGGTCGGGGTCGTGGCGGAAGCCGAAGTCGTACAGCCCGCCGACCTTGGCGTAGGTGGACGAGACCACCACCGCGCCCTCGTCGTAGAACATCTTCCAGAAGTCCCGGAAGCTGGTCCAGTTGGGTGGGCCCTCGACGATCAGCCGGTACTTCTCCTCGCCCATGTCGCCTTCCGGCGTGACCGGCCCCTTGCCTTCGCGGATGCGCTGCTCGATCTCGGCGCGCAGCACCCGGTAGTACTCGGTGGCCTCGGGCGTGCCGCGGAAGGCGGTGAAGATCGGGCCGATGTAGTACACCGCGCCGAAGTAGCCGTCGATCGGCGAAGGCCGGTGCTTGGCCGACTGCAGCACCGCCACCAGGTCGTCCTCGGCCTTGACCGACTCCTTCATGTACTGGCGCAGGCGGTCGATGTCGAACTTCACGCCCGACACCTTCTCCAGCCCGGGGATGATGGTTTCCTTGAGCTGCTTGACCACGTAGTTGCGCATGGCCGGGTCGATCTGCCCCTTGCCCTGGTAGGGCACGTGCAGCATCAGGGTCTCGGTGCCGTACTTGTGGCGGATCAGCTCGAACCACTTCATGAAGGTGAAGCAGCCGGTGTACGACAGCAGCAGCACGTCGGGCGTGGGCAGCGGGTCGCCGGTGGGGCCGACTTCGCCGCCCAGCATCATCCCGAGGTCGGCCTTGACGTAGGTGCAGACGTCCTCGGAGTGGCCGTCGCGCTCGGCGTCCATGATGAACTTGCCCGACTTCTTGCGCATGCCGTTCTGCAGCGCGTTGGTCTCGGGCAGGCTGCGCGCGAAGTCGAAGCACATCAGCAGCTCGTTCAGGTTGCCGGGCACGAAGGTGGCGGCGACCTTGCGGTTGTTGGCGCGCGCCGCGGCCAGTTCGGCGTAATTGCGGTTGATGAGCTCCTTCTGGAGGTTCATCGCGTCGTCCTTGATCGCGGCCGGCTTGGCCTTGCGCGCGGCGGACAGGGGGGTCACGGTGTTCATGCGGCGTCGCTCCAGAGCTTGATGGAATCGGCGAAGGTGCCGGCCTGTTCGCGGATCGGCGCCATCTGGCCGGTGTTCTCCGCGTACTTGAAGGCGGTGTACGGAATGCCGTGCTTGGCCAGCACGTCCTGCAGCATCGGCCGCTCCAGCAGCGCCGGGTCGCAGAACGACGGCGCGGCGAACACCACGCCCTCGGCGCCGCGGGTCTTGACCTGCTTGAGCAGGAACACGCCCTTCTCGGCGCGGGTGGCGTCGTACTTGGCGGCGGTGGAGGCCGACTGGTGCAGGAAGGCCTTGGACAGCTCCTGCAGCGGGTCGCCGTCAGTGGGCACCTCGCCCAGCAGCCAGCGCGTGACCAGCATGAAGTCGTCGTCGACCACGTAGCAGCCGGCCATCTCGACCGACTTGATCAGCGCCAGCGGCGGCTGCTCGCAGAACGAGCCGGTCATCACCACCCGCGCGTTGTCGCGGCGCGGGCGCGGCACCTTGTCGGTCTCGGTCAGGTACTCGCGGATCAGCGCGGTGTGTTCTTCCGGCGGCAGCACCATGCCGGCGCGCAGCACCAGGTAGACCTCCGAGGTCGGCGCCTGCCAGGGCTGGGCCGAGCGGTAGGCGTAGAGGTCGCGCACCGCGGCGCGGTTGTCGTTGTAGACGCGGATCGAGGCGTTCAACTCCGCGTCGGTGATCGGCGAGCCGCGCAGGTTGCCGAGCGCCTCGCGCAGGTCCTGCATCTCGTGCACGTAGAAGTTGCCGCCGACCTCGTCCTGGTAGTTCTGCGGCACGTCGAAGTACTTGACGTACTTGTCCGGGAAGAGGATCTGCCACATGCCCGAGAGGTTGCGGATCACGTCGCAGATCGAGGGGAACAGCATGCCGTCCAGGCAGTCGAGCCGGCCGGTCAGCCCCAGCTCCAGCGTCGAGCGCGGGATGCGGCAGATGTAGCTCTGGTAGTAGGCGTCGCCCTGGATCACCTCCAGGTTGTCGCCGCCACCCAGGATGCCCACCGGCAGGTAGCCGGCGGCATGCACCAGCTCGCGCGGCACGTAGACCGGCATGTAGCCGATCGCCTTGCGGCCGGGTGCGGCCGCCTTCCATTCCTTCACGGCGGTGAAGTCCAGGTCGTCGAACAGGTTCTGGCAGCGCTCGACGATGCGCTGCACGGGAGTAAGGGTCATCGTGATCGCTCCTTTCATTGGTGGGTCCAGGCGGGCTGGCGCTTCTCGAGGAAGGCGGCCAGGCCCTCGTTGGCGTCGTGCGTGCGCATCAGCCAGTCGAGGTAGAGGCGCTCCAGTTCGGCCAGGCGCGCGCGCACCTGGCGCTGCATCGGGCCGCGCGCGGCCACGGTGGCGCAGGCCAGGGCCGCGGCGCTCTTGCCCAGCAGGTGCTGTTCGAACCAGGCCAGCGCGGCCTGGGTGGGGTCCTGCTCGACCTGCTGCACCAGGCCGATGCGGTGCGCCTCGAGGGCGCCGATGCTGCGGCCGGTGAGCAGCAGGTCCTCGGCGTCGGGCTGGTTGACGCGGAAGGGCAGCAGGGCCGAGGCCGCCGGAGCGAACACGCCCAGCTTGATCTCCGGCTGGCCGAACTGCGCGTTGGGGTGGGCGAAGATGCGGCCGCAGGCCAGCGCCAGCTCCAGCCCGCCGCCCAGGCACTGGCCCTGCACGGCGACCAGCACCGGCACCGGGAACTCCAGCACCTGCAGCAGCACGGCGTGCAGCGACTGCAGCATGCCGGCACAGCACGCCGGCAGGTGCTCCTCGACGCTGGCGCCGAAGCTGAAGTGCGGGCCCTCGGCGTCGACCAGCACGGCGCGCAGCATCACGTGGCGGCGGTACTGCGCCAGCGCGTTGCCGAGGGCGGCGATCATGGCCGCGTCGACCAGGTTGGCCTTGGGACGCGACAGGCGCAGCCGCAGCAGGGCGCCGTCGCGCTCGAGCCAGGCTTTCAGGGGAGAAGCACCGGCGTCCATGTCAGGCCCCCTTCGGCTGGATCTCGTCGTGGAGCGAGCCGATCCAGCTCTGCCCCGCCGCCAGCTTCTGCCGCAGCGCGATGAAGTCGACCTCGCGGTCGTCCTTCGGCCCGTCGTTGAAGGCGGTGAAGCCCGAGCGGGCCTCGGTCATCATGTTCAGCGCCAGCCAGGCGCGCGAGTTCTCCTTGTTGCGGGTCCAGGCGTCCAGCTTGGGCTTGCGCAGCTCCTCCAGCGTCTTGAGCGTGCACTCGGGGAAGGTCAGCAGGATCTTGGCGCACAGGGCCTCGACTGCTTCGTCCAGCATCGACAGGTCGACCGTGCCGCGCGCCAGCAGCGCCTTGGCTTCCTTGGCGGCGGCGCCGGTCTTGAACTCGCCGAAGGCGTAGCGGCCGAACTCGTCGAATGCGCGCTGCGTTTCCACCAGCGGGTTGGCCACGAACTGCCCATCGACCTTCAGCGCCGGCACCACGCCGGTGATCATTCCCATCTGGTAGGCCTTGTGCGCCGAGAACGGCTCGCACAGCACGCAGGCCGCCATGGCGCGCTCGGCGCCGATGATCACCGGCAGGAAGTCGGTGGCACCGCCGATCGGGGCCGAGCCGTGCTTGGGGCCGGCCTGGCCGAACCGGGCCAGGTCCTGCGCCACCGTGAAGTCGCAGGCCATGCCGATCTCCTGGCCGCCGCCGATGCGCATGCCGTTGACGCGGCAGATCACCGGCTTGTCGGCCGCCAGGATGGCGCTGACCATGTCGTTGAACAGCCGCATGTACTGGCGGTACTCCTGCGGCTGGCCGGCGTAGTACTCGGCGTACTCCCTGGTGTTGCCGCCGGTGCAGAAGGCCTTGTCGCCGGCGCCGGTGAAGACGATGCAGTTGACGTCGCGCGCATTGGACGCGGCGCGGAACGCCAGGATCACCGCCTTCACCATGTCGGTGGTGTACGAGTTGTACTGGGCCGGGTTGTCCAGCGTGATCCAGGCGTTGTACAGCCCGGGCACCTCGGTGCCGTCGGGCAGGCGCGCGGGGCGCTTGTCGTAGCGCACGCCGGGCGTGCCCGGTTGCGGCGCCAGGTCGTGGTCCTTGAAATCCAGTCGGGGCAGCAGGCGATCGGGGGCGTTCATGGCTTTGTCTCCTTCGGGGGTCAGTTCGGTTGCAGCACCACGCGGGCGCGGATCTCGTGGCGGTGCACGGCTTCGAATACGGGGTTGATGTCGTCCAGCCGGTGGGCCTCGACGAAGGGCGCGACCTGCACCTTGCCGGCCAGCACCAGCTCCAGCGCGGCCGGGTACTGCTCGGGCGGGCAGCCCCAGTTGCCGAGCGCGCGCGCATCGAACGCCATCAGGTTGGACAGGCGCAACTCGACCTTGTCCATGGTGAAGCCGACCACGCTCAGGGTGGCGCCGTGCACCAGCAGGTTCCAGGCCGACTGCTGGCCGGCGGCGGTGCCCGAGCACTCGAAGATGAACCACTCGGTGGCGCGCAGGCCGCGTTCCTTGGCGAAGGCGGCGACCGCCTGCTTGACGGCCTTGGCATCCAGGCCGCGGCTGTTGAGCGTCTGGGCGGCACCGAAGCCCGAGATCGCTTCCAGCTTGCGGTCGTCGACGTCGATCGCCAGCACGCCGGCGCCGAAGGCGTTGGCGACCTGCACGCAGTAGCCGCCGACGCCGCCGGCACCGATCACCACCGCCAGGCTGCCGGGCGTGACGCCGGCGCGGCGCACCGCCTGGTAGGGCGTGGTCAGGGCATCGGCCACCACCGACACCTGCCACAGCTGCAGGCCGGCGGCCGCCAGCCGCTGCTCGTCGACCTCGCACAGGCCGCGCGCCGGCACCACGATGTGCGAGGCGAAGCCGCCCTGGATGTCGTTGCCGGGCATCTTCTGGCCGCGGCAGATGGTGCCCAGCCCGCGCCGGCACAGGTCGCACTCGCCGCAGGGCAGCACGGCCGGCACGATGACGGCCTTGCCGAGCCAGGCTTGCGCGCCCTCGCCCGCCGCCGCCACCCGGCCGCTGACCTCGTGGCCCAGCGCCAGTGGCAGCGGCTGGTTGGTGCGCACGCCGTCGTAGAAGTAGCCCAGGTCGGTGTGGCAGACGCCGCAGCCGGCCACTTCCACCACCACCTCGCCGGCGGCCGGCGCGGCCCGGAAGCCGCGCCGCTCCATCGGGGCCTTCGGCTGCGTCATCACCCAGCGGTATGCGTCGATGCCCATTGCGTCTCCATCTCTCGTTTGCTTCCGCTCAGCTCGCGGATGCGGGTTTGTCCGGGGGCAAACGGTAAATTGGTACTCGATTGCCGATTTAGGGCATTCTGGGCAGCCGTTCCCGGCCAATCCTTGATCTGGTTCAAGGCCGCCGACGCATCGCGGGCGGTTTACTCCCACTCCACGAACCCGAGGAGACAAGCCCTGTGGATGCGAGCATCACCACCGAACAGCCGGCCCGCGCCGCGCCGGCCCACCGACTCGACAGCGTGTCGCTGGCCATCGCCGGCAGCGGCGGCAGCGGCGTCATGACCGCCGGCACCTGGCTGCTGGACGCCGCCGCCCGCAGCGGCCTGTACGGCCTGATGGTGCGCACCAGCGGCCCGCAGATCCGCGGCGGCGAGGCGGCCGCGCTGCTGCGGCTGGGCACGGCCCAGCTCGAGTCGCTGGACGACGCCTTCGACGTGCTGCTGGCGATCGACTGGCAGAACGTGCACCGCTTCGCCGACGAGATCCCGCTGCGCGCCGACGGGCTGCTGGTGTGCGACGCCGACGCCGGCGAAGTGCCCGAGGTCTTCCGCGCCACCGGCGCGAAGGTGATCGCCCTGCCGCTCAAGAAGATGGCCAAGGCGCACCCCGGCAGCTGGATCAACATGCTGGCGCTGGGCATCACCGGCACGCTGGCCGGGCTGGCGATCGAGCCGCTGGAGGACGCCGTGCGCGCCGGCTGGAAGCGCGACGGCGAGGTGCTGCAGGCCAACCTGCGCGCCCTGCGCGCCGGCGCCGAGGCGGTGGCCGCGCACGCGCTGGTCCAGCGCCCGCCGGCCCCGCCCAGCCAGCGCCGCTGGCTGCTCAGCGGCAACGAGGCGGCCGGCTTCGGCGCGCTGCGCGGCGGCGTGCGCTTCGTCGCCGCCTACCCGATCACGCCGGCCACCGAGCTGCTCGAGTGGATGGCGCCGGCGCTGGCCCAGGCCGGCGGCTGCCTGCTGCAGGCCGAGGACGAGCTGGCCTCGATCAACATGATCATCGGCGCCTCCTTCGGCGGCGTGCCCTCGCTCACCGCCACCGCCGGCCCCGGGCTGGCGCTGATGACCGAGGGCATCGGCCTGGCGGTCGCGGCCGAGGTGCCGATCGTGGTGGTCGACGTGATGCGCGGCGGCCCCTCCACCGGCATCCCGGCCAAGAGCGAGCAAAGCGACCTGTCGTTCGCCGTCGGCGGCCTGCACGGCGACGCGCCGCGGCTGGTGCTGGCGCCGACCTCGATCTCCGATTGCGCCGCCACCACCCAGTGGGCGGTCGAGCTGGCCGAGGCGCTGCAGGCGCCGGCGATCGTGCTGTCCGACCAGTTCATGGGCCAGTCGCGCGCCATCGTGGCGGCGCCCGAGCTGCCGCCACCGGCCGCCCGGCGCCTGCTGGCCGAGCCGCATGCCCCCGACTACAAGCGCTACCGCGACACCCCCAGCGGCGTCTCGCCCATGGCCATTCCCGGCGCGCCCGGCACCACCTACACGGCCGACGGCCTGGAGCACACCGAGGCCGCGATTCCCAGCAGCCAGGCGCGCGACCACGCCCGGCAGCTCGACAAGCGGCTGCGCAAGCTCACCGGCCACGACTACGGCGCGCGCTGGGCCGACATCGAGGGCGACGGCCCGCTGGCCGTGATCACCTTCGGCTCGGCCAGCGGCCCGGTGCACGAGGCGGCCCGGCGCGCCGCCGCCCAGGGCGTGCCGCTCAAGCGCGTCACGCTGCGGCTGCTGGCGCCGCTCGAGCCCGAGCTGCTGGCGCAGGCGCTGGCCGGGGTCGAGCGCGTGATGGTGGTCGAGCAGAACCACGGCGCCCAGCTGCTGCGCTACCTGCGGGGCATCGCCGACCTGCCCCACCCGCACAGTTTCCACAAGCCCGGACCGCTGCCGCTGCGGCCCGCCGAGATCTGCGCCGCCCTGGTGGAGTGGGCCGCGCGCCAGGAGCAGACCGCATGAACGACATGTGCCAACCCCCGGCCCTGGCGGCCGCGGCCGAACCCTTCGCCGCCAGGGACTACAAGTCCGACTACAAGCCGATCTGGTGTCCCGGCTGCGGCGACTACACGGTGCTCAACTCGGTGACCAGGGCGCTGTCGATCGTGCAGCGCCCGCCGCACGAGGTGGCCGTGGTCTCGGGCATCGGCTGCTCCTCGCGCATCCCGGCCTACACCGCCTGCTACGGCTTCCACGGCGTGCACGGCCGCGCGCTGGCGGCGGCCACCGGCCTGAAGGTGGCGCGCCCCGACCTCACCGTGCTCGTGGCCAGCGGCGACGGCGACGGCTATTCGATCGGCGGCAACCACTTCCTGCACGCCTGCCGGCGCAACGTGGACCTGACCTACATCGTGATGGACAACCACGTGTACGGCATGACCAAGGGCCAACCCTCGCCCACCACCGAGCCCGACTGGGACAGCAAGCTGTCGCCCGGCGGCACCGGCGTGCGCTCGTTCCATCCGCTGGTGATCGCGCTGGCCTCGGGCGCCAACTTCGTGGCGCGCTGCTTCTCGGGCGACCAGAACACCACCGCCGAGATCATCGCGGCCGGCATCCGCCACCCCGGCTTCTCCTTCATCGAGATCCTCAGCCCCTGCGTGACCTTCCGGCCCGAGCAGCGCGGCTGGAAGGACCTGGTGCACCCGGCCAGCGTGGCGCCGACCGACGATCCGGCGCGCGCGGCCAAGCGCATCATGACCGACGACGGCTTCAACATCGGCATCCTGTACGCCGGCCACCGCGCGCCCTACGGCGGCGGGCCGGTGCCTGCCACGCGCACGCCCGAGGAGATCGGCGAGGAGTTCGCGCTGTGAAGGCCGCCCTGCTGTCCCCGCCGCGCAGCATCGACGAGCTGATGGCGCGCGCCTGGCTGCTGGAGCAGGAGGCGACGCAGCGCTACACCGAGTTCGCCGAGGTGATGGAGACCCACAACAACCGCGAGGTGGCCGACCTGTTCCGCTCGCTGGCGGCGCAGGAGGCGGCCCACGCCGACCACATCCACAAGCGCATGGGCTGGGCGCGCCCGCCGGACGCCGCGGCCACGGTCGCCGCGCCCGAGGCGCCGCCGCTGGAGGAGGCCCACTACCTGATGCAGCCCTGGCATGCGCTGACGATCGCGCTGCAGGCCGAGCAGCAGGCGCACGACTTCTTCGCCTGGCTGGCCCAGTCCTGCGACGACCCCGAGCTGCGCCGCGCCGCCACCGACCTGCAGGCCGAGGAGAAGGAACACATCGCCCTGCTGCAGTCCTGGCTGCGGCGCGTGCCCGAGCCTGCGCCCGACTGGGACCAGGATCCCGACCCGCCTCGCTATACCGACTGACATGAAACACCCCCGAAGCGCCTTCGGCGCTCACCCCTCAAGGGGGCGCCGCGAGCGGCCCGGCAAAGCCGGTTCCGCGATGGCACTGGGTTTGGCCGTGCGTTTGCGTGCGCTGCGTGCCGCACGGCGCATGGTGGAGAACTGACATGCGTGTCTTGCTGCCCGAAGGCTGGACCCCGCCGCAGGGTTACGCCAACGGCATCGAGGTGCCGGCCGGCCGCATCGTGTTCATCGCGGGGCAGGTGGGCTGGGATGCGCAGCAACGCTTCCAGTCGGAACAGATCGCGCCGCAGTTCGCCCAGGCGCTGGACAACGTGCTGGCGGTGCTGGCGCAGGCCGGCGGCGAGCCGCACCACATCTGCCGCATGACCGCCTACTGCTGCGACAAGCCGGCCTACCTGGCCGCGCGCGCGGAACTGGGCGCGATCTGGCGCGCCCGCATGGGCCGCCACTACCCGGCCATGAGCATGATCTTCGTGTCGGACCTGCTGGACCGGCCCGGCCTCATCGAGCTGGAGGCGACGGCGGTGCTGCCCGCCGCATCATGAGCTCACACGCCCAGCAAGGCCTGCAGCGCCGGCTCGTCGGCGGCCAGCTGGGCCGAGGGGCCGGCCAGCGCCACCCGGCCCTTGCGCAGCACCAGCGCGCGATCGGTGTGGCGCAGCACCGAGCGGTAGTTGCGATCGACGATGAGGGTGCTGATGCCGCTGGCGCGGATCTGCGCAATCACCTGCCAGATGTGCTCGACGATGCGCGGGGCGAGGCCTTCGGTGGCCTCGTCCAGGATCATCAAACGCGGGTTGGTCATCAGCGCGCGGCCGATCGCCGCCATCTGCTGCTCGCCGCCCGAGACCTGCTGGCCGCCGGTGTCCAGCCGCTCCTTCAGCCGCGGGAAGGTCTCCAGCACCCGCTCGCAGGTCCAGTCGCAGCGGCCGTCGGGGCCGGGGCGCTGCGCCATCAGCAGGTTCTCGCGCACCGACAGGTTGGCGAAGATGCCGCGGCCCTCGGGCACGTAGCCGATGCCCAGGCGGGCGATCTCGAACGGCGTGCGGCGCGTGACATCCACGCCGGCGACGCGCACGCGCCCTTCGCGCGCGCGCACCAGGCCCAGCAGGGTCTTGATCAGCGTGGTCTTGCCCATGCCGTTGCGCCCCAGCAGGCCCAGCGCGCAGCCGGCCGGCAACTGCAGGTCCACGCCGTGCAGGATGTGGCTCTCGCCGTAGTAGCTGTGCAGGTTGGCGACATCGAGCATGGCGGCCTCCGGTTGCGGGCCATCGTAGGCAGGCGCGTCGCGCCGGCCTTGAACTCCTTCAAGAAATCCCCGAGCGGAGGACCCGTCCGATGAAGGTCGAAGAGAAGGCCGGCGCGCGCACCGAAGCCGCGGCCGCCGACGGCGGGCGCAGCGCCGAAGCGATGCTGGAGATCATCGTGCAGGGCCGCGGCGGCCAGGGCGCGCAGACCGCGGGCCAACTGCTGGCGCGCGCGTTCTTCGCCTCGGGCCGGCAGGTGCAGGCCTTCGCCAGCTACGGCGGCGCCCGGCGCGGCACGCCGGTCAGTTCCTTCCTGCGCGTGGCGGACCGGCCGATCCGGCTGCGCTGCGACATCGAGCGCGCCGGCGCCATCCTGTGCTTCGATGCCAGCCTGCTGGCGCCGCCGCTGCTGTCGCGCGCCGACGCCAGGACGCTGGTCGTGGTGAATTCGGCGCGGCCGCCCTCCGCGTTCGCGGCCGAGCTGCCGGGCCATCGCGTGGTGCCGGTGGACGCGCTGGCGATCGCGCGCAGCCAGGGCATGGGGCGCATCGTCAACTCGGCCCTGATCGGGGCCTTCGCGCGGGTGCTCGGATCACCCGCCCTGCCGGTGCTGCAGCAGCTGCTGCTGGCGCAATCGCCGACCAAGCCCGAGGAAAACGCCGCCGCCTGTGCGCTGGGCTGGGAAGCGGCCGGTGCACGGCTGCAGGACGTGAAGGCATGAGCATGAACGCGGCACTGACCCCCACCGCCTGGACCACCGGCAGCACCGAGGTCTTCAAGACCGGCACCTGGCGCGCGCTGCTGCCCGAGCACGTGATGCGGCCCTCGCCCTGCCAGCAGGCCTGCCCGGTCAACGGCGACATCGCGCAGTGGATCGGCCACGCGCGCGACGGCGACCTGCGCCGCGCCTGGGAAGTGCTCACCCTCCACAACCCGTTCCCGGCGATCGCCGGGCGCATCTGCCACCACCCGTGCGAGACCGCCTGCAACCGCGGCGCCTACGACGAGGCGCTGTCGATCTGCCGGCTGGAGCGGGCCGCCGGCGACGCCGCGCTGGCCGCCGATTGGCAGTACGCGCCGCCCGAAGAGGAACGGCCCGGCCACATCGCCGTCGTCGGCGGCGGCCCCTCGGGGCTGTCGGCGGCCTACCAGTTGCGCCGGCGCGGCTGGCGCGTCAGCCTGTACGAAGCGCGGGCTGAACTGGGCGGGCTGATGCGCTACGGCATCCCGCCGTATCGGCTGTCGCGCGCGGTGCTCGACGGCGAGATCGAACGCATCGTCCGGCTCGGCGTGCAGGTGCACGTGAACCGCGCGCTGGCCGGCCCCGGCGACCTGGAGCAGCTGGCCGCCCGCCACGACGCCGTCTACCTGGCCACCGGCGCGGCGATCAGCCGGCCGCTGCCGCAGTTCCCGGCCGACGCCCCCTGGCTGATGCAGGGCAGCGACTACCTGGCGCTGTCCAATGCCGGCAAGCCGCCGCGCCTCGGCCGGCGGGTCGCCGTGATCGGCGGCGGCAGCGCCGCCATGGACGTGGCGCGCAGCGCGCGCCGGGCCGGCTGCGAGGTGCTGCTGCTGGCGCTGGAGCCGCGCGAGCGCCTGCCGGCGCAGCGCGAGGAACTGCAGGAGGCGCTGGAGGAAGGCGTGGTGCTGCACGACGCCACCCTGCTGCGCACGGTGGTCGGCGATGCCGGCCAGCCCCTGTCGCTGGGCTGCATCGGGGTGCGGATGGAATCGGCCGTGCGCGGCGAAGCGCCGCGCATCACGCCGGTCGAGGACAGCAGCTTCACGCTGGAGGCCGACGCCGTGCTGGTGGCGATCGGCCAGCAGGCCGACCTGCAGCCGTTCGGCGCGCTGGAATCGGCCGGCAGACTGCTGAAGGTCGATGCCGGCCAGTCCACCTCGAACCCGCGCATCTGGGCCGGCGGCGACGTCGCCAGCCTGGCCCGCTTCGTGACCGAGGCAGTGGGCATGGGCAAGCGCGCGGCGCTGGACATCGACCGCGCCCTGCGCGAACTGCCGCGCGTGCGGCCGGTGCTGCCGCCGCGCACCACGCTGGCCGACATCGCCACCTGGTACTACCCGCCAGCGCGCCGGCCGGGCGAGCGGCGGCTGCCGCCCGGGCAGCGCCTGGCCGACGGCGCCGAGGTGCAGCTGGCGCTGACGCCGCAGGAAGTCGCGGCCGAGGCGTCGCGCTGCTTCTCCTGCGGCACCTGCACCAGTTGCGACAACTGCTTCCAGTTCTGCCCCGACCTGGCCATCACCCACGTCGACGGCGGCTACGCGGTGCTGGCCGACTACTGCAAGGGCTGCGGGCTGTGCGTGCGCGAATGCCCGACCGGATCGATGCTGATCCGCGAGGAGACGAAATGAACCAGTCCCAGACCCTGCTGCTGGACGGCAACCATGCCGTCTCCTGGGCCGCCCGGCTGGCGCGGCCGCAGGTGGTGCCGGTCTACCCGATCACGCCGCAGACGCCGATCCTGGAGCTGATCACCGAGTTCCACGCCAACGGCGAGATGGACGCCGAGATCCTCACGCCGGAGTCCGAGCACTCGGTGCTGGCCGCCTGCGTGCCGGCCTCGCTGGCCGGTGCGCGGGTGTTCACCGCCACCGCCTCGCAGGGCCTGCTGCTGATGCACGAGGTGCTGCACTACGCGGCCGGCGCCCGGGCGCCGATCGTGATGGCCAACGTCAACCGCACCGTCGCCTCGCCCTGGGCCTTCTGGCCCGACCAGACCGACAGCCTGGCGCAGCGCGACACCGGCTGGCTGCAGTACTACAGCGAGAGCCCGCAGGAGTCGCTCGACTCGGTGCTGCAGGCGTTCCGGGTGGCCGAGCAGGTCGGGCTGCCGGCCATGGTCAACCACGACGCCTTCTACGTCTCGCATTCGCTCGAGCCGGTGCAGGTGCCGGCGCAGGCGACCGTGGACGGGTTCCTGCCGCCCTACGCGCCGGCGCAGCGGCTGTCGCCCGAGCTCGGTTCGTCCTGGGGCAACGTCGTGAGCCAGGACATGTACTACCGGCACCGCCAGGCGATGGACGAGGCGATGGCGCGCGCGCTGGCGGCGGCGCAGGAGGCCGACCTCGAATGGGCGCGGCTGACCGGCCGGGCCTGGGGCATCCTGGAGCGCTACCGCTGCGAAGGCGCGCGGGTGGTGCTGGTGGCGCTCGGCAGCCTGTGCGGCACCACCCGCGAGGCCATCGATGCGCTGCGCGCCGAAGGCATCGCGGCCGGCCTGCTCAAGCTGCGGCTGCTGCGTCCGCTGCCGCAGGCCGCGCTGCGCGCCGCGCTGGCCGGCGTGCCCGACGTGCTGGTGCTGGACCGCGACCACTCGCCCGGGCTGGGCGGCATCCTGCACCAGGAGATCCGCGGCGCCCTGTACGGCCTGGAGCGCGCGCCGCGCGTGCACGGCCTGCTGGCCGGCGTCGGCGGCGTCAACGTGCCGCCGCAGCGCATCTGCGAGCTGGTGCGGGCGGCGATCGGCCGCGCGCCGGCCTTCGAATCGACCTGGGGATGACCACCATGCACGCCCTCGCACCCGCTGCCGACCCGATGCTGTGCTCCGGCCATGCCGCCTGCCCGGGCTGCATGGACGCCCTGTCGGTGCGCCACGTGCTGGCCCGCATCGGCACCAACGCCGTCGCGGTGATCCCGCCGTCGTGCATGGCGATCATCGCCGGGCCGCAGCCCTACAGCTCGCTGAAGATCCCGGTCTACCAACCGACGCTGGAAGCCAGCGCCGCCGCCGCGTCCGGGCTGCGCCGCGCCCTCGACGCGCAGGGCAAGCACGACACCCACGTGCTGGTGCTGGCCGGCGACGGCGGCACCTACGACATCGGCCTGCAGTGCCTGTCGTCGGCCGCCGAGCGCAACGAGAACATCCTGTACGTGTGCCTGGACAACGAGGGCTACATGAACACCGGGGCGCAGAAGTCGTCGTCGACGCCGCGCTACGCCCGCACCAGCTCCACGCCGGTCGGCAAGCCCACCCGCAAGAAGAACCTGACGGCCATCATGGCCGCGCACGGCGTGCCCTACGCCGCCACCGCCAGCATCGGCTTCCTGCCCGACCTGCTGCGCAAGGTGGACAAGGCCAAGGCGATCCGCGGTTTCCGCATCCTCACGCTGCTGGTGCCCTGCGTCGACGGCTGGGGCCTGGACGACGACGCCGGCCTGCGCGCGGCACGCCATGCGGTCGAGTGCGGCGCCTTCCCGCTGTACGAGGTCGAGGACGGCCACCGCTACACCCTGAACCACACGGCGCGCAACCGGCCGGTGGCGGACTACCTGGCCGTGCAGAAGCGCTACCGCGGCATGTCGCAGGCCGACATCGACGCGTTGCAGGCGGAGGTGGACGAGGGCTGGCGCTGGCTGCTGCGGCTGGCGCAGCCGGACGAAGGGCAGGTGGCGCCGTGAGGTATCTCAAGCCTGTGTCATGAGCCCGCCCGCTTTCCAGGCCACCCAGCCGAATGGGTTCTTGCACCCGCGCTGCGGTCTCCGCGGCGGACGGTGCCTGACGGGGCCGATTTGTGGGGCGCCGTGAAATTTCTCCGGCCTGGGGCCGCGCGCCGCAGGCGCGCGATCGTGATCTGACTGGCGGCATCTGTTTGAGCAGCGCGACGAAGGAGCGCAGCGAGTTATGCCGCCCGCCCCGGGCCGGAGAAATTTCGCGGGAAGCCCTGCGAGCGAAGCGTGCAGGGCCGTCACACCATGAGGCAGCGGCAGGCGCCGTCCGCCGCGCGCCCCGGACGTAACGCCGGTTTCCGCCAGCGCGTTGCGCTGGATCCCTCCTCGCGGAACGACGATGTCCATGGCTGTCGCCGATGCGGCGTCAACCCGCCTTCTGCACCAGCTTGAGCATCGTCGCGATGGTGATCGAGCTGAACGTGGCGCGCGCGATCTGGTCGATCTCGGACAGCACCTGCGAGATGGCCCGGTCGGCCGGAGCCACCGCCTCGCCGGCGCCCCGGTGCGGCACCGACGAGATGTCCTCGAACTGCCCGATCACGTCCATCAGCGTCAGCCGTTTCGCATTGGCGGCGAAGCGGTAGCCGCCGCCGACACCGCGCACCGACTCGACCACGCCGGCGCGCGCCAGCTCGGCCAGCACCTTGGCCAGGTGGTGCGCCGACACGCCGTACTTGGCGGCGATCTCCGAGGCCGGGATGTGCCGCTGCGGGTCGGCCGCGAACTCCAGCACGCTGTACAACGCCAGCAGGGTGTTGACCTGCAGCTTCACCGGCGCGCCCTCGGTGCCGGCTGCACGTCCATCTCCAGCGGGATCATCGGCGCGGCCATCATGCCCTGGCTGCGGAAGAACGACAGGATCAGCGTGTTGTCGCTGGCCAGCAGCGTGCGCAGCTGCCGCACCCCGGCGGCGCGCAGCGCATCGCACAGGGCGCCGAGCAGGCGCGTGCCGATGCCGGCCTGCCGCACGCGCGGGTCGATGTCGATGGCGAACACCCAGCCGCAGGGCGGCGAGCCGAACTCCCAGTCGCGCACCTCGCCGATCAGGAAGCCCACCACGTCGCGGCCGGCCACCGCGACCAGGAACCAGCGCTGCTCGCCGCGCGGCGCATGGCCGTAGCGGCGGTACACGCGCTCCCAGTAGCTGCGCTTTTCCACCCCGGTGACGGTGGCGTCGAGCGCGATCACCTGGTCGAGGTCGGCGCGGCGCACGGCGCGCACGGTGACGGCTCCCGAGCTCGGCGGTATCGGCGGCGGCGCGGGGCGCCGCGCGGTGGCGCGCGCAGCGGCCGGGGGGGCGTGGCGGATGGCGATGGCGGGACTCCGGGAAAGCTTATGCCAGATCAAGGAATTACGGCATCAGGCTACCAGAATGCCCTGCACTGCGGCGAACTCCATTCAGCCGCGGGCAACGAACACAGGAGACAACGGCATGGGCATGTTCAGGTTCAACCGGGCGCTGGCCCGGCAGGTGGCGGGCGCTGCGCTCGCCGTGTGCGGCGTGGCGGGCTTCGGCAGCGCCGGCGCGCAGGAGCAGCCGATCCGCATCGGCGCCTTCCTCTCGGTCACCGGGCCGGCGGCCTTCCTGGGCGACCCCGAGCTCAAGACGCTCGAGCTGTACGTCGATCGCATCAACGCCGAAGGCGGCCTGCTGGGCCGCAAGCTGCAGCTGTTCTCCTACGACGACGCCGGTGACGCCGAGAAGGCGCGCACCTTCGCCAAGCGCCTGATCGAGCAGGACAAGGTCGACGTGATCGTCGGCGGCTCCACCACCGGCACCACCATGGCCGCGATGCCGCTGGCCGAGCAGTCGTCCACGCCCTTCATCTCGCTGGCCGGCGCCGTGACCATCATCGAGCCGGTCAAGAAGTGGGTGTTCAAGACCCCGCACACCGACCGCATGGCGTGCGAGAAGATCTTCGTCGACATCAAGGCGCGCAACCTGTCCAAGGTCGCGCTGATCTCCGGCAGCGGCGGCTTCGACAAGTCGATGCGCGCCGAGTGCGTGAAGGTCGCGCCCAAGTACGGCATGGACCTGGTGGCCGACGAGACCTACGGCGCCACCGACACCGACATGACCGCGCAGCTCACCAAGATCAAGGGCAGCGGCGCGCAGGCGGTGCTCAACGCCGGCTTCGGCCAGGGCCCGGCGATCGTCACCCGAAACTACCGCCAGGTCGGCCTGGCGCTGCCGCTGTACCAGTCGCACGGCGTCGCCTCGCGCGAGTACATCAAGCTGTCCGGCCCGGCCGCCGAGGGCGTGCGCCTGCCCGCCGCCGCGCTGCTGGTGTCCGACATCCTGCCGGCCGAGGACGCGCAGAAGCCCGTGGTGGTGGCCTACCGCAAGGCCTACGAGGACAAGTTCAAGTCCGACGTCTCCACCTTCGGCGGCCATGCGTACGACGGCCTGATGATCGCCGTGAACGCCATCAAGGCAGCCAGGTCCACCGACAAGGCCAGGCTGCGCGACGCGATCGAGGCGACCAAGGGCTACGTCGGCACCGGCGGCGTGGTCAACATGTCGGCCGCCGACCACATGGGCCTGGACCTGAGCGCGTTCCGCATGCTCGAGGTCAAGGACGGCAACTGGTCGCTGGTCAAGTAGGCCCGTCCCGCCCCCCGAGGACCCCGGCAATGAGCGCCGCACGGCCGCCCGAAGGCGCTCGCACCGCAGTGCGCAGCACGGAGGTGATCAAGTGACTTCCGCCTGGCTCCAGTTCATCGCCAGCGGATTGACCGCCGGGGCGATCTACGCCCTGGTGGCGCTCGGCTTCGCCATCGTGTTCAACGCCAGCGGCGCGATCAACTTCGCCCAGGGCGAGTTCGTGATGGTCGGCGGCATGAGCGCGGTGAGCTTCCTCGCCATGGGCGTGCCGCTGCCGCTGGCCATCGCGCTGGCGGTGGCCGCCTCGGTGGTCGTGGCGCTGCTGATCGAGCGCGTCGCGGTCTCGCCGGCGCGCAACGCCGGCACCGTCACGCTGATCATCATCACCATCGGCGTGGCGCTGTTCCTGCGCGGGCTGGCCCAGCTGGTCTGGGGCAAGGGCGTGTTCCGCCTGCCCGGCTTCTCCGGCGAGGAGCCGATCGCCTTCTTCGGCGCCACCCTGCTGCCGCAGAGCCTATGGGTGATGGGCGGCGCCGCGCTGGCGGTGCTGGCGCTGGGCGCCTTCTACGGCCGCACCCTGGCGGGCAAGGCGATGCTGGCCACCAGCTACAACAAGCTGGCCGCGCAGCTGGTGGGCATCAACACCCGCGCCGTGCTGTTCGCCAGCTTCGGCCTGGCGGCGGCGCTGGGCGCCATCGGCGGCGTGCTGATCGCGCCGATCGCCTTCACCTCCTACGACGCCGGGATCATGCTGGGCCTCAAGGGCTTCGCCGCCGCCATGCTCGGCGGCCTGGGCAGCTTCGCCGGCGCCGTGCTCGGCGGCGTCGTGCTGGGCCTGCTCGAAGGCCTGGGCGCCGGCTTCGTCTCATCCGCCTACAAGGACGCGATCGCCTTCGTGGTGATCCTGGCCGTCCTGTTCTTCCTGCCTGGAGGGCTGCTCGGTGCACGCCACAGCGACCGTGTCTGAACCCGTGGCGCCGCGCCACTGGGCCGCGCACCCGCGCAGCGGGGGCACGCTGCTGCTGGCGGCCATCGTCGCCCTGCTGCCGCTGGCGCTGCCCAACAACTACGCCTGGGACGTCGCCATCCAGGTGGCGCTCAACGGCATCGTCTGCGTCGGGCTGAACCTGCTGATCGGCTATGCCGGCCAGATCAGCCTGGGCCATGCCGGCTTCTTCGCCCTGGGCGGCTACGCCAGCGCCATCGCGGCTTCGCGCTGGGGCGTGCCGGTGTGGCTGGCGCTGCCGGGCGCCTGCGCCGCGGTCGGCGCGCTGGCCTACGTGATCGGCCGCCCCACCCTGCGGCTGAAGGGCCACACGCTGGCGATGGCGACGCTGGGGCTGGGCGTGATCATCTCGATCGGCCTGACCACCGAGGACCGCATCACCGGCGGCCCCGACGGCATGCCGGTGCCGCCGCTGGTGCTGTTCGGCCTCATCGTGCAGGGCGAGAAGGTCTGGTACTGGATCGCCGGCGCGCTGCTGGTCGCCACGGTGTGGCTGGCGCTGAACCTGATCGACTCGCCCAATGGGCGCGCGCTGCGCGCGCTGCACGGCTCCGAGGTCGCCTCGCAGACGCTGGGCATCGACAGCGCCCGCTTCAAGCTGCAGGTGTTCACGCTGTCGGCGGTGCTGGCGGCGCTGGCCGGCGCGCTGGCGGCGCACTACGCCGGCTTCATCACGCCGGCCAAGTCGTCCTTCCTGCACTCGGTCGAGCTGGTGATCATGGTGGTGTTCGGCGGCATGGCCTCGGTGTTCGGCGCCGTGATCGGCGCCGCCGTGCTGACCATGCTGCCGCAGGTGCTCACGGTGCTGAAGGACTACGAGATGATGGTCTTCGGCGCCGTGCTGGTGGCCACCATGGTGCTGTTCCCCGAGGGCCTGGTGCCCGGCATCGCGCGCCGCTGGGCCGGGAGAAAACCATGACCGCCGCCCCGTGCCTGTTGCACGTCAGCGGCCTGTCCAAGGCTTTCGGCGGCGTGCACGCGGTCGCCGACGTCGAGATGCGCATCGCCCCGGGCGCGGTGCATTCGGTGATCGGCCCCAACGGGGCCGGCAAGACCACCCTGATCAACATGCTCAGCGGCGTGTACCGCCCCAGCGCCGGCTCGATCCGCCTCGACGGGATCGAGCTGGCCGGCCAGCCGGTGCACCGCTTCGCCGCCGGCGGCATCGGCCGCACCTTCCAGAACCTGCAGGTGTTCTTCAACATGACGGCGCTGGAGAACGTGATGACCGGGCGGCACCTGCGCGAGCGCTGCTCGCTGGCCGCCTCGCTGCTGCGCACGCGCGCCCTGGTGCGGGCCGAGGCCGAGTGCCGCGCCGTCGCCCGCGACCTGCTGCGCCAGGTCGGCCTGGCCGGCTTCGAGGACTCGCCCTCCGACGCCATGCCCTACGGCGCGCTCAAGCGGCTGGAGATCGCCCGCGCCCTGGCGGCCCAGCCCAAGCTGCTGCTGCTGGACGAACCGGCCGCCGGCCTGAACGCCACCGAGGCGCGCGAGATCGACGCCCTGATCCAGCGCCTGGCCGAGGGCGGCACCACCATCGTGCTGGTCGAGCACAACATGGCGCTGGTGATGGAGGTGTCCGACCACGTGTTCGTGATGGACCACGGCCGCAAGCTGGCCGAGGGCACGCCGGCCGAGGTCTCGCGCGATGCGCGCGTGATCGAGGCCTACCTGGGCAGCGAGACCGCGCCCGCAGCGCAAGCGGAGGCGGCCGATGCTTGAAGTCGAGCAGCTCCGGTCGCACTACGGCCGCATCCCCGCGCTGGGCGGCGTCAGCCTGCGCGTGGACGCCGGCGAGCTGGTCGCGCTGGTCGGCGCCAACGGCGCCGGCAAGACCACGCTGCTGCGCGCCATCTCCGGCGTGCAGCCGGCCAGCGGCGGATCGATCCGTTTCGACGGCCAGGACCTGGCGCGGCGCCATGCCCGCCAGCGCGTGCAGCTGGGCATCGTGCAGGTGCCCGAGGGCCGGCAGGTGTTCGGCCCGCTGTCGGTGGAAGACAACCTCAGGCTCGGCGCCTTCGCCCGCGGCAAGGCCGACGAGCTGGAGCCGGTCTACGCCCTGTTCCCGGTGCTGCGCGACAAGCGGCGGCAGGCGGCCGGCAACCTGTCGGGCGGCCAGCAGCAGATGCTGGCGATCGGCCGCGCGCTGATGGCCCGGCCGCGCCTGCTGCTGCTGGACGAGCCCGGCATGGGGCTGGCGCCGCGCCTGGTGGCGGAGATCTTCGCGCGCATCGCCGCCCTGCGAAAGCTGGGCACCACCATCCTGCTGGTGGACCAGAACGCCCGCGCCGCGCTCGGCGTCGCCGACCGGGGCTACGTGATGGAAACCGGCCGCATCGTGCTGGCCGGCGCCGCCCGCGACCTGCTGGCCGACCGCGCGGTGCAGCAGGCCTACCTCGGCGCCGCCGCCTGAACCCCACGGAAAGAGAAGGAACCATGAAACCCAGCCTGCAACCCGGCCTGCGCCACACCGCCCGCTTCGAGGTCACGCGCGAGCGCACCATCGACTTCATGGGCGAGAAGGCCCGCGTCTATGCCACGCCGATGCTGGTGCGCGACGTCGAGGTCGCCTGCCGCGAGCTGCTGCTGCCGCACCTGGACGCGGGCGAGGACTCGGTCGGCACCCGCATCGAGCTGGACCACACCGCCGCCACGCTGCAGGGCATGGCGGTCACGCTGGAGGTGGAACTCACCGCGCTCAAGGGCCGGGCCGCCACCTTCAGCATCACCGGCAGCGACAGCGTCGAGCCGATCTGCCGCGCCACCCACCACCGCTTCATCGTCGACGTCTGCACCACCGAGCAGCGGCTGGCCGCCAAGGCGGCCAAAGCAGGATTGGCATGAGCGTCGCCGGGCCGCCCCAAGACGCTCGCACCGCAGTGCGAAGCACGGAGGTCTTCCCATGACGGCTCAGGCCGCCACCCGCAAGGTCCCCACGTACTGCTACCAGTGCGTGGCCGGGCCGGACCTGCTCACCGTCAAGGTGCAGGGCGGCGTGGCGACCGAGGTCGAGCCCAACTTCTGCGCCGCCGAGGTGCACCCGGGCGGCGGCAAGGTCTGCGTCAAGGCCTTCGGGCTGATCCAGAAGACCTACAACCCGAACCGGGTGCTCACGCCCATGAAGCGCACCAACCCGAAGAAGGGGCGCGACGAGGATCCGGGCTTCGTGCCGATCGCCTGGGACGAGGCGATGGCGCTGATCGCCGGCAAGCTCAACCAGGTGCGCGAGGAGGGCCTGACCGACGAATCGGGCTACCCCAAGGTCGCGGCCAGCTTCGGCGGCGGCGGCACCCCGCAGTCGTACATGGGCACCTTCCCGGCCTTCCTGTCGGCCTGGGGGCCGGTGGACATGGGCTTCGGCTCGGGCCAGGGCGTCAAGTGCTACCACTCCGAACACCTGTACGGCGAGTTCTGGCACCGCGCCTTCATCGTCGCGCCCGACACCCCGCTGTGCAACTACCTGATCTCCTGCGGCACCAACATGGAGGCCTCCAGCGGCGTCGCCGGGATCTGGCGCCATTCGCGCGCCCGCGTGCGCGGCATGAAGCGGGTACAGGTCGAGCCGCACCTGTCGATCACCGGCGCCTGCTCGGCGCAGTGGGTGCCGATCAAGCCCAAGACCGACGCCGCCTTCCTGTACGCCCTGATCCAGGTGATGCTGCACGAGGCCCGGCGCGAGCAGCTGGACGTCGAGTTCCTGTGCCGGCGCACCGGCTCGCCCTACCTGGTCGGGCCCAACGGCTACTTCCTGCGCGAGCGCGAGACGAGCAAGCCGCTGGTGTGGGACACGCTGCGCGGAGCCGCCTGCGCCCATGACACGCCCGGCATCCGCGAAGCGCTGGAAGGCCGCTACACGGTGGACGCGGTCGAGACCGGTCCCGACGGCGACCTGCTGGCCGAGGGCCTGCTGGAGGGCCAGACCGCCTTCGGCCGGATGGTCGAGCACATGCGGCCCTACACGCCCGAGTGGGCCGCGGGCGTGTGCGATGTCGACGCCGCCACGATCCGCCAGATCGCCCACGAGTACCTGGACCACGCCTGCATCGGCCAGACCATCGAGATCGACGGCCAGGTGATGCCCTACCGCCCGGTGGCGGTCACGCTCGGCAAGACCGTCAACAACGGCTGGGGCGGCTACGAATGCTGCTGGGCCCGCACCATGCTGGCCACCCTGGTCGGCGCGCTGGAAGTGCCCGGCGGCACCATCGGCACCACCGTGCGGCTGGCGCGCCCGATGGCGCAGCGGCTGGAGAGCGTCAAGCCCGGCCCGGACGGCTTCATGCACTTCGGCCTGAACCCGACCGACAAGCAGAACTGGTCGGCCAGGCCCAACATCCGCAACGCCTACCGCACCATGGTGCCGCTGGCCAGCGACGGCCCCTGGAGCCAGGCGCTCGGGCCGACGCACTTCTCGTGGATGTTCCTGGACCAGACGCCCCAGGGGCTGCCGCGCGTGACGCTGCCGGAGGTCTGGTTCTTCTACCGCACCAACCCGGCGATCTCGTTCTGGGACACGGCGTCGCTGGCGCAGAAGATCGCGCGCTTCCCCTTCGTGGTGGCGTTCGCCTACACGCACGACGAGACCAACCACTTCGCCGACGTCCTGCTGCCGGACGCGATGGACCTGGAGAGCCTGCAGCTGATCCGCATCGGCACCACCAAGTTCATCGAGCAGTTCTGGGAGCACCAGGGCTTCGCGCTGCGCCAGCCGGCGGTGGCCCCGCGCGGCCAGGCGCGCGATTTCACCGACATCGCTACCGAGCTGGCCGCGCGCACCGGGCTGACCGACCGGTACGTGGCAGCCATCAACAAGGGCGCGGCCGGGGTGCCGCTGAAGAACCCGCACGGCGACTTCTCGCTGCCGGCCGACCGGGTGCCCGAGCTGGAGGTCATCTGGGACGCCGTGTGCCGCGCCGCCAGCGCCGAACTCACCGAGGGCCGGGAGATCCACGGCCTCGACTGGTGGAAGGAACACGGGCTGGCCACCAAGCCGTTCCCGCGCCGCGAGTGGTACCTCTACCCGACCCTGGGCGAGCGCGGGCTGCGCTTCGAACTGCCCTACCAGGAACGGCTCGCGCGCGTCGGCGCCGAGCTCGGCCGCCGGCTGCACGAGAACGGCATGCACTGGTGGGACGAGCAGCTGAAGGAATACCAGGCGCTGCCGCCCTGCAAGGACTTCGGCGCGCCCTGGATCGCGTCCCTGCGCGCCGACGGCGGCACGCCGGAGGACTTCCCGTTCTGGCTGCTCACCGCGCGCAGCATGCAGTACGCCTGGGGCGGCAACGTCGGCCTGCAGATGATCAAGGAAGTGGCCGACAACATCGCCGGCCACAAGGGCCTGATCATCAACACGCGGGTTGCGCAGCGGCTGGGCATCGCCGAGGGCGACCCGGTGGAGATCGCCACGCCGCAGCGCCGCGTCAGCGGCCGCGCCGTGCTGCGCCAGGGCATCCGGCCCGACACGCTGCTGGCCATCGGGCAGTTCGGCCACTGGAACACGCCGCTGGCCAGGGACTTCGGCGTCCCCAGCATGAACACGCTGACCTCCATGAAGCTGGAGCTGACCGACGCCACCGGCTCCGGCGCCGACATCGTGCGGGTCTCGCTGCGCCGCCTGAAGGAGGCCGCATGACGCGCTGGGCCATGGTCGCGGACCTGCGGCGCTGCGTCGGCTGCCAGACCTGCACGGCCGCCTGCAAGCACGCCAATGCCACGCCGCCGGGCGTGCAGTGGCGCCGCGTGCTGGACATCGAGGTGGGCGAGTTCCCCGACGTGCAGCGCGCCTTCGTCCCGATGGGCTGCCAGCACTGCGACGAGCCGGCCTGCGTGGCCGTGTGCCCCACCACCGCCACCCGCAAGCGCACCGACGGCATCGTCACCATCGACTACGACCTGTGCATCGGCTGCACCTACTGCGTGGTCGCCTGCCCCTACCAGGCGCGCTTCAAGACCCCGCTCGGACAGTTCGCCTACGGCGACCAGCCGACCGAGAACGAGGCCTTCCGCGAGGACGAGGCCCGGCGCGAGGTCGCCACCAAGTGCACCTTCTGCGTCGAACGCATCGACAGCGGCCTGGACAAGGGCCTGAAGCCGGGCGTGCACCCCGAGGCCACGCCGGCCTGCGTCAACGCCTGCATCGCCGAGGCGCTGGCGTTCGGCGACATCGAGGATCCGGACAGCAACGTGTCGCAGCTGCTGGCGCGCAACCAGCACTTCCGCATCAACGAGGAGGCGGGCACCGGCCCCGGCTTCTTCTACCTGTGGGACCGCAAGAGGGACGCGACATGAACGCCAACCCCCTGCAGCGGCTGCAGACCTACTGGGACTGGCGCGCGGCCGGCAACTTCATCTGCGGCGGCGCCGGCGCCGGGCTGGCCGTGGTGACCACGGTGCACGCGATGGACACGCCCGGCGCGCGCTGGATCGTGGCCGCCGGGCTGGCGCTGGTCGGCCTGGGCCTGTTCTGCGTCTGGCTGGAGATCGGCCGGCCACTCCGGGCGCTGAACGTGTTCCTCCACCTGCGCAGCTCCTGGATGTCGCGCGAGGCGGTCGCCGCGGTCGTGCTGTTCCTGCTGGGCAGCGGGCTGGTGCTGGGCATGCCCTGGCGCGCCTGGCCGACCGGCATCGCGGCGCTGGTGTTCCTGTACTGCCAGGCGCGGATCCTGCGCGAGGCGCGCGCGATTCCGGCCTGGCGCGCGCCGCTCACGCTGCCGCTGGTGATGCTCACCGGGCTGGCCGAGGGCATCGGCCTGTTCTGGCTGCTGGCCGCCTGGCTGCGCCCGGAAGCCTTCCTCATGCTGCCGCTGGCCGGGATGCCGATCGCGCGCGGGGCCTTGTGGCTGGTGTGGCGGCGCCAGCTGGAACGCCGCGCCTCGCCGGTGGCGCTGCGCGCGCTCGACCGCAACGGCCGCTGGTTGCTGGGGGCCGGCACCGTCGCGCCGGTCACGCTGGCGGCGCTGGGCGCCAGCGGCTGGCTGGCCTCGCCAGTCGCGGCCGCGGCGCTGGCGCTGGCCGGCGCACTGGTCGCGGGCACCGGCGCCGCCTTCAAGTTCTGCCTCATCACCCGCGCCTCGCACCACCTGGGCTATTCAATCCCGCGCATGCCGGTGCGCGGGGTGGTGCACACCGCCTCCCACTGACGACAACGAGACAACCAGAGACCAACAACACCATGGATGCCGCCAGTCCCACCGAAGCCGGCCGCGAGCAGCGCTTCCTGCACGCCGAACTGGAGACGATGCCGCGCGAGAAGATCGCGGCGCTGCAGTTGCGCCGCCTGCGCGACACGCTGGAGAACGCGTACGCCCACGTGCCGCCGGTGCGCCGCAGGCTCGACGAAGCCGGCGTGCGCCCGTCGGACGTGCGCCGGCTGGAGGACGTGGCGCTGCTGCCCTTCACGAAGAAGACCGACCTGCGCGACAACTTCCCGTTCGGCCTGTTTGCGCGGCCGGTGGCGCAGCTGGCCCGCCTCCATGCCTCCTCCGGCACCACCGGCAAGCCCACCGTGGTGGGCTACACCCGCCAGGACCTGGACCAGTGGGCCGACCTGATGGCGCGCTCGCTGTTCGCGGCCGGCGCCCGGCCCGGCGACATCGTGCACAACGCCTACGGCTACGGCCTGTTCACCGGCGGCCTCGGCGCCCACTACGGCGCCGAGCGGCTGGGCGCGGTGGTGGTGCCGGTGTCCGGCGGCGGCACCGAACGCCAGGTCGACCTGCTGCAGGACTTCGGCGCCCGCGTGCTGTGCTCGACTCCCTCGTACGCACTGGCCATCGCCGAGGCGGCCGAGCAGCAGGGCGTGGACCTGCGCCGCAGCCGGCTGCGCATCGGCCTGTTCGGCGCCGAGCCCTGGAGCGCGGCCATGCGGCGCGAGATCGAGGCGCGCATCGGCCTGAAGGCCGTCGACGTCTACGGCCTGTCCGAGATCATGGGCCCCGGCGTGGCCTGCGAGTGCGAATGCCAGGACGGCCTGCACGGCTGGGAGGACCACTTCCTGTTCGAGGTGATCGACCCCGACACCGGGGTGCCGGTGCCCGAGGGCCAGGCCGGCGAGCTGGTGATCACCACCCTGACTAAGCAGGCGCTGCCCATGCTGCGCTACCGCACCCGCGACATCACCCGCCTGACCACCGAGCGCTGCGCCTGCGGCCGCACCCATGCGCGCATCCTGCGCATCACCGGCCGCAACGACGACATGCTGATCATCCGCGGCGTCAACGTCTATCCCTCGCAGATCGAGGCGGTGCTGGTCGGGCGCGCGATGCTGGCGCCGCACTACCAGCTGGTGGTCACCCGCGAGGGCATCCTGGACGAGGTGGCCATCGAGGTGGAGGCGCAACCGGGCGTGCCCGCCGACGACTACGCCCACCTGGGCCGCGACCTGGCCCACCACGTCAAGGTGCACGTCGGCATCAGCACCCGCGTCAGCGTGCTCGAGCCCGGCCGCGTCGCCCGCTCGCAAGGCAAGGCCGTCCGAGTGCGCGACCTCAGGCCAAAGGAATCCTGAAATGCCACACGAAGTGCTCACGCTCGAAGTCAACGGCCGCAGTCAGCAGGTGGTGGCGCCAGGCAGCGCGCTGCTGCTGGAGGTGCTGCGCGACAAGCTGGGGCTGACCGGCACCAAGCAGGGCTGCGACGGCGGCGAATGCGGCGCCTGCACCGTGCTGGTGGATGGCGAGCCGCGGCTGGCCTGCATCACGCTGGCCCGCAGCGTCGCCGGGCGCCGGGTCGAGACCATCGAGGGGCTGCTGCGGTCGGGCCGCATGGGCCGGCTGCAGCAGGCTTTCCACGAGAAGCTCGGCACCCAGTGCGGCTTCTGCACGCCCGGCATGGTGATGGCGGCCGAGGGCCTGCTGCGGCGCGAGCCCGATCCGACCGAGGCGCAGATCCGCGAGGCGCTGGCCGGCAACCTGTGCCGCTGCACCGGCTACGTGAAGATCGTCGAATCGGTGCAGGCCGCCGCGGAGCCCCGGCCATGAAGCGCGACCCGCACGCGCCGCAGCGGCCGGTGGCGCCGCCCACCCATTCGGTGGGCGAGCGCACGCCGCTGGTCGACGGCATCGAGAAGGTGACCGGCCGCGCCCGCTACACCGCCGACCTGCCGGTCGGCCCCACGCTGGTCGGCCTGATCGGCCGCAGCCCGGTCGCCCACGGCGTGATCCGCTCGATCGACGCCAGCCGCGCGCTGGCCCTGCCCGGCGTGCGCGCCGTCGTCACCGGCCAGGATTTCGCCGCGCCCTACGGCGTGATCCCGATCGCCCAGAACGAGTGGCCGCTGGCGCGCGACAAGGTGCGCTACCGCGGCGAGCCGCTGTTCGCCGTGGCTGCCGACGACGAGGCGGCGGCGCGCGCCGCGCTGGCCGCCGTGCAGGTGGAGATCGAGGCATTGCCGGCGTACTTCGACGCCGCCGCCGCGCGCGCCGACTCCGCCGTGCTGCTGCACGACAACAAGCCGGGCAACCTGGAGCGCCAGGTCGAGCAGCACTTCGGCGACGTCGAGGCCGGCTTCGCCGCCGCCGACCTGGTGCTGGAGCGCCGCTACGAATGCGCCGAGGTCGCGCACGGCCAGATCGAGCTGAACGCCAGCATCGCGCAGTGGGAGCCCGAGCGCGAGCGCCTGACGATCCACTCGGTGACCCAGGTGCCCTACTACCTGCACCTGATGCTGGCCCAGACGCTGGGCCTGGACAGCGCCCAGGTGCGGGTGGTCAAGCCCTTCGTCGGCGGCGGCTTCGGCCACCGCGTCGAGCCGCTCAACTTCGAGATGGTGGCGGGCGCGCTGGCCCGCGCCGCCGGTGGCACGGTGAAGCTGGAGCTCACGCGCGAGGAGGTGTTCCTCACCCACCGCGGCCGGCCGCACACCGAGGTGCGACTGAAGATCGGCCTCCAGCGCAGCGGCGAGATCACTGCGGTGGACTGCGAGGTGGTGCAGCGCGGCGGCGCCTACGGCGGCTACGGCCTGGTCACCATCCTGTATGCCGGCGCGCTGCTGCATGCCCTCTACAAGGTCGGGGCGGTGCGCTACCGCGGCTATCGCGTGTACACCAACCTGCCGCCGTGCGGCGCGATGCGCGGCCACGGCGCGGTCAACGTGCGCTTCGCCTTCGAGTCGCTGCTCGACGAGATGGGCCGGCAGCTCGGGCTCGACCCGTTCGCGCTGCGGCGCGCCAACCTGATCGAGGCGCCGTACCGCACGCTCAACGACCTGCAGGTCAATTCCTACGGCCTGCCCGAGTGCCTGGACGCGGTGGAGCGCGCCTCCGGCTGGCACGAGCGCCGCGGCCGGCTGCCGCCCGGCCGCGGCCTGGGCATGGCCTGCTCGCACTACGTCAGCGGCTCGGCCAAGCCGGTGCACTGGAGCGGCGAACCGCACGCGGTGGTCAACCTCAAGCTCGACTTCGACGGCAGCATCACCATCCTGACCGGCGCCGCCGACATCGGCCAGGGCTCCAACACCCTGCTCACGCAGGTGGTGGCCGAGGTGCTGCTGCTGCCGATGTCGCGCATCCGGGTGGTGTCGGCCGACAGCCTGCTCACGCCCAAGGACAACGGCTCCTACTCGTCGCGGGTGTCGTTCATGGTCGGCAACGCCGGCCTGCGCGCCGCCGAGGCGCTCAAGCGGGTGCTGGTCGAGGCCGCCGCCAGGCACCTGCAGGTGGCGCCCGAGCAGCTGGAATGGGGCGGCGAATCGTGCTGGGTCGCCGGCACCGAACGCTCGCTCGACTGGGCCGGCTGCGTGCAGGCGGCGCTGGCCGACGCCGGCACCCTCACCGTCAAGGGCGCCTGGTCGACGCCGCCGGAAACCCAGGGCGGCAAGTTCCGCGGCGCCGCCGTCGGCTCCACGGCCGGCTTCAGCTACGCGGCGCAGGTGGTGGAGGTGCAGGTCGACGAGGACACCGGCGCCGTGCGCGTCGAGCAGGTCTGGATCGCGCACGACTGCGGCCGCGCCCTCAACCCGCTGGCGGTCGAAGGCCAGGTGCAGGGGGCCGTCTGGATGGGCATGGGCCAGGCGCTGAGCGAGGAGACGCAGTACCACGCGGGGCTGCACCTGCGGCCCAACCTGCTCGACTACCGCATCCCGACCATCGCCGAGTCGCCGCCGATCGCCGTCACCCTGGTCGAGAGCCTGGACCCGCTCGGCCCGTTCGGCGCGAAGGAGGGCAGCGAGGGCGGCCTGCACGGCTTTCCGCCGGCGCTCACCGCCGCCATCGCGGACGCGCTGGGCCTGCGGCTGTCGGCCCTGCCGGTCACGCCCGATCGCCTGTTCGATGCGCTGCAGGCGCGGCGCCGCGGGCAGAAGCGCCAAGGCGCCAGGCGCACCCTGCCGGAGGCCTCCTGATGCACGCCCTGCCCGAGTTCACCCTGCGCCGCCCGGCCAGCCTTGCCGAAGCCGCCGCCCTGCTGGCGGCCGAGCCCGCTGCGCGGCTGGTCGCCGGCGGCACCGACCTGCTGCCCAACCTGCGCCGTGGGCTGGAGCAGCCGCCGGTGCTGGTCGACCTGTCGGGGCTGCAGCAACTGGCAACGATCGAGGTTGGCCGCGACAGCGGCCTGCTGCTGGGCGCCGGCCTGACGCTGGCCGAACTGGGCCGCAACCGGACCCTCGCCGAGCGCTGGCCGGCGCTGGCCGAGGCGGCGCGGCAGGTCGCGGCCCCCGGCCACCGCACCGCCGCCACGCTGGGCGGCAACCTGTGCCAGGACACCCGCTGCGTCTTCTACAACCAGAGCGAGTGGTGGCGCGCCGCCAATGGCTACTGCCTCAAGCGCGGCGGCGACACCTGCCACGTCGCGCCGCAGGGCGATCGCTGCCACGCCGCTTTCGCCAGCGACCTGGCGCCGGTGCTGCTGGCGCTGGGCGCCGAGGTGGAACTGCACTCGGCCACCGGCTCGCGCTGGATCCCCCTGCCGGCGCTCTACCGCGACGACAGCGCGGCCCACCTGGCGCTGGCGCGCGGCGAATTGCTGACGCGGGTGCGCCTGCCGGCCGGCCGGCCCGGCCAGCGGTGCGGCTACCGCAAGGCGCGGGTGCGCTCGGCGGTCGATTTCCCGCTGGCTGCCGTGGCCGTCTCCTGCGTGCTCGAAGACGGCCGCCTGGCTTCGCTGGCGATCGGCTTGTCGGGAACCAACTCGTTCCCGGTGCTGCTGGCCGGCACCGGCACGCTGGCCGGCCGCCCGGTCGACGGCGACCTGCTGGCCGCGGTGGGCAAGCTGGTGCAGCAGCAAGCCAGCCCGATGCGCAGCACGGTGACACCGTCCCACTACCGGCGCCAGGTGGCGGCCGCGACCGCGCAGCGGCTGCTGCGCGAACTGGCCCTCGGCTGACGCAGGGCATCCGCCGCTTCGACCCTGGCCCGCACCATCGAGGAGACGCCGATGTCCTGCCCCCGGTGCCAAGCCCCCGACGCTGACGAAGCGGGTGACGACTCGATCTGCTGCGCCGGTGCCCCGACGCAGTGGCAATGCGACCTCTGCGGCAAGGTCAGCGAAGGCTTCGCATTTCCCTACGGCGGCTGCCCGCTGTGCGGCGGCAAGCTGGTGCTGCGCCCGCCGGGGCACGACGCGCGTCCCGAGGGCGCCGCGCTGGAAGCCGTGCGCATGGCCTTCGAGATCGAACTGGGCGGGCGCGCCTTCTACCAGCAGGCGGCCGTGGAAGCCGGCGACCAGGCGATGCGGGCGCTGTTCGGCGGCCTGGCCGTGCTCGAGGGCGAGCACATGGAACTGCTCTCGCGCCGCTACCACGTCGAGCCGCCCGCACCGCAGCCGCCGTTCCCGGTGCAACGGGCCGCCCTGTTCGCCGAAGTCGAGCACCGTCCGCAGGACCCCGACAACCTGTTCCGCATCGCCATCGGGCTGGAAAAGCGCGCCGCCGCGTTCTTCGCCGCCCACGCGGCGCAGGCCGCGGCCGGCTCGACCGAGCAGCGCCTGTACCTGGAGCTCGGCGCCGAGGAGCGCGAGCACGTCGCGCTGCTCACCGCCGAACACGCGCGCTGGCGCACCGGCAAGGCCGGCCTGTCCGGCGGCCGGCCGTTCGGCGACCCCGTGCCTGCGGCCGCGCCGCAGGCTGGCGCGCCGTTCAACGCGGCCGCGCTGCTGCTGGCCGGGGGCAAGCCGGACCACGTCGCGCTGGTGTGCGGCGACCAGCAGCTGACCTATGGCGAGTTGCGCACGCGCGTGGCCCAGGCCGCGGCGGTCTGGCAGGCGCGCGGGCTGCGACCGCGCGACCGGGTCGCCATCAAGCTGCCCGACGGCATCGACTGGGTCGTGGCCTTCCTCGGCACCATCTGGGCCGGCGGCGTGGCGGTGGCGGTCAACCCGCAGATCCCGGCCCCCGAATGGCACTACATCCTCGACGAAGCCGGCTTCAACGTGATCCTGGCCGAGAGCGCGCAGGACACGCCGGCGCCCTGGTGCGACCGGGTGATGCGGGTGGACGAGGGCCGGCGCGCCGTGGCGGCGGCCACGCCGGTGCCGCCGCACGCCGTCGGCGGCGAAGAGCCGGTGTTCTGGGTCCACTCCTCCGGCACCTCGGGCAAGCCCAAGGCGGTGGTCCATGCGCACCGCTTCGTGCACGAGATCGAGCGGGTCTCGCGCGAGCGGGTCGGCATCACCGCGGATGACCGCCTGTTCGCGACCTCGCGCCTGTTCTTCTCCTACCCGCAGACCAACAGCCTGTTCGCCGGCCTGAAGATCGGCGCCACCGTCATCCTCGATCCGCAGTGGCCGACGGCGGCCTCGGCGGTCGCCACCGCCGAGCGCACCCGGCCCACGGTGTTCCTGAGCGTGCCGTCGCTGTACCGCTCGATCCTGCACGCCGGCCTGGCGCCGCGGCTGGCCGCGGCCGGCGTCCGCTGCTGCGTCTCGGCCGGCGAAGCCCTGCCGGCCAGCCTGCGTGCCGCCTGGCGCCAGGCCTGCGGGCTGCCGATGCTGGACGGCTACGGCGCCTCGGAGACGCTGGTGCTGGTGCTGACCGCCGCCGACGGCGACGACGGCCTGCAGCCCTCGCCGGGGGTCGAGATCGAGCCGGCCGATCCGCAAGCCGCGGCGGCGGGCCTACCGACCCGGCTGCAGTTGCGCGTGTCGACGCTGGCGCTGGGCTACCTGGACCGGCCGCTGGCCCAGGCCGAGACCTTCCGCGACGGCGCCTTCTGCCCGGCCGACCTGTTCCTGCGCACCGCCGGCGGCGGCTGGCGCTTCGCCGGGCGCGAGGACTCGCTGGTCAAGATCAAGGGCCGCTGGGTCAACCTGGTGGAGCTGGAAGAGAAGCTGGCCGCCGGCGCCGCCGGCCTGCTGGAAGCCGGCGCGGTCTGCGTGCCGGACGCCGACGGCGTCGACAGCGTGGCGCTGTTCTACGTGGCGCGCGACGGCCAGGCCGAAGCCGTGGCCCAGGTGCTGCGCGAGCGGGCGGCGGCGCTGCCGCCGTACCAGCGGCCGAGCCTGCTGCTTGCGGTGCCGGCGCTGCCGCGCACGCCCACCGGCAAGCTGCTGCGCCGCCGGCTGGCCGAACTGCTGCCGCCACCGGCCGGGCGGCCGGAGCCCGGACCATGACCGAACCCGCCGATCGCATCAACGCCGCCGCGCTGCTGCTGGCGCGCGGCCTGCCTTCGCAAGCGGCCGTGGCCGGCCCCGACGGCAGCGCGGACTACGCCGCCTTGCGCTCGCAAGTGGCGCAGGCCGCGGGCGCCTGGCACGATTTCGGGGTGGAACCCGGCGAGGTCGTGCTGCTGCGCCTGCCGCCGGGCTTGGAGCGCAGCGTCGCCTTCCTCGGCGCGATTTGGGCCGGCGCGGTGCCGGTGCCGCTGGGCGAAGGCGACGAGGGCCATCGCGGCGACCCCTGGGACGCGCACGCGCCCGCCCGCTTCATCCTGGCCGCCTCGCGCGCCGGCTACGCCTCGGCCTGGCGCGACAGCGTGCTCACGCGGCTGGAGTGGCGTGCCGGGCTCGGCGCGGCCGGCGCCGCCGAGCCCGTCGCGCTGCCGCCCCAGGCGCCCTGCTGCTGGACCGAGCCGCGCCGCCGCGGCGGCGACGGCGCCCGGCTGCTGCGGCACGCGTTCGCGCAATTGCAACCGCGCGAAGTGCCGAGCGCCGGCGGCGAGCCGGTCGAGGCGCCGACCATGCTGGCGCTGCTGCGGGCGTTGCGGCGCGGCGCCAGCGCCGTCATCGGCGACGCGGCCGGCGCCGGCTCCGCACCGCGGCGCACCGCCCCGGCCGAAGCGCTGGCACTGCCATGAACGCCGCATCCGTCCCGACCTGGACCGAGGACGGCCTCGAGCACCTGGACGTGCGCGGCCTGCCGCCGCCGCAGCCGCTGGTGATCATCCTGCGCTGGCTGCAGCAGGGCGCGCGCCGCGCGCCGCTGCTGGTGCACCTGGAGCGCGACCCGGTGATGCTGTACCCCGAGCTGGCCGAGATCGGCTGGGAGGGCGTGCGGCAACCGGGTGCGCCGGGCGACGTCCGATTGCTGCTGAGGCCGTCGTGATGAGCGCCGTCCGCCCGCCCGCGTGCACGGCCGCCCGCGACTGGGAGGTGCGGCCGTGAACGCGATCGGCGGCGCCTTCCTCGGCGGCGCCAGCGGCCGGCTGCTGCCCGCCTCGGTGCCGCTGCGCTTCTTCGGCACGGCGGCCGCCTGCCACGTGCTGGCCTGGCTGGCCCTGGCGCTGGCGCCGGGCGACTGGCTGCAGTTCGCCGGCGGACTGGGCTGGCCGCTGGCGGGGCTGCACCTGTTGACGCTGGGCGTGTTCGGCATGACCGCGCTGGGCGCCGCCGCCCAACTGCTGCCGGTGGCCACGCGCCAGGCGCCCGTCGGCGAGCGCGCCCTGGCGGCGATCTGGTGGTTCTACAGCGGCGGGCTGGCGCTGCTGGCGCTGGGCATGGGGCTGGCGCGGCCATCGTGGCTGCTGGCCGGCGGCAGTGCCGTGGGCGCCGCGCTGGCCGCCTGGTCGCTGCTGGTGGCGCGCCACCTGCTGGGGGCGCGCGGCATGCCCGGCGTGCTGATGCATGCCTGGGGCGCGCTGGCGTCGCTGCTGGTGCTGCTGGCGTCGGCCCTGCTGCTGATCGCCGGCTGGCAGGGCTGGCCGGCGCCCGCGCGCGCCGAGCTGCTGCCGCTGCACCTGCTGTTCGCCCCGTTCGGCTTCATGGGGCTGCTGGTGCTGGGGCTGTCGTACATCCTGGTGCCGATGTTCACGCTGGCGCATCCCACGCCCAGCGAACGGCTGCAGCTGGCCTCGGGCGGGCTGGTCATGGCGGGGCTGCTGCTGGGTGCGGCTGCGGTGCTGATGCCGGACCTGGCGCTGCTGCGCGGCGCCGCCTGGGCCGCCGGCAGCACCGGCGTGCTGCTGCACCTGGTCCTGATGCGCCGCTCGATCACCCAGGGCATGCGCAAGTCGCTCGGCCGCTCGTTCGTGCTGCTGCACCTGGGCTGGGGCGCGCTGCTGCTGACGCTGGTGCTGGGCGGCGTGCTGTGGGCCGGCGTCGACGACGCGCGGCTGCGCGCCGGCTTCGCGCTGGCGCTGCTGGCCTGGCTGCTGAGCACGGTGCTCGGCTTCATGCAGCGCATCCTGCCGTTCCTGGCGGCGCTGCACGCGGCGGCCGGCCGGCGGCGCGGGCCCACGGCGTCGTCGCTCACCCACGAGCCCTCGCTGCGCGTGCACTTCGCCTGCCACGCGGCCGCGTTCGGCCTGCTGGCGCTGGCGGTGCTGCTGCAGGCGCCGCTGCTGGCGCGGCTGGCCGCGGTCGTCGGGCTGGCGGGCGCGGGCGCGTTCGCGGCCTTCCATGTGCACCTGCTGCGGCGCCTGCGCGCCGCCCGGAATTGAAGAAGGTCAAGGCGGCGGCGACGCCTTGTGCCTATCGTGGATCGACCGGAAGTTCCCGAGGAGACGCAACATGAGCACCACCCAAGTCGGACGCATGCTGGACGAAGAGCACCGCACCAACCTCGACCTGCTGGCCCGGGTCGAGCAGGCGATCGGGCGTGCGCCCGCGGCCACCGAGGAGCTGACGCGCCTGCTGCAGCGGTTCGCGCATGCGATCGAGTTCGACATCGGCCGGCACTTCCAGTTCGAGGAGGAGTTCCTGTTCCCGCGCATGGCGGAGGCCGGCGACGGCGCCATGGCCGAGCTGATGACCGAGGAGCACCAGTCGATCCGCGAGGTCGCCGCCGAACTGCTGCCGCTGGTGCGCCTCGTCGCCGCCGGCCAGGTCGACGAGGAATCCTGGGACCGGCTGCGCATGCTCACGCTGGAACTGGTGGAGCGCCAGGTCAGCCACATCCAGAAGGAGACCATGGCGCTGCTGCCGCTGCTGGAGGACCTGCTGGATGCGCAGACCGACGGCGAGCTGGCGCTGGAGTATTCGGCAGAGGCTTGAGGCGCCTCAAAGCAGGAAGCCGTCTTACCGGGGTTGCCGGGAGGACCGTGCCGAGCCGGACCCAGAAAGTGTCGTGGTTGCTTGCACCCGTGCTGCGGTTCCCGCGGCGAGCGGCGCCTGGCGGGGCTGATTTGTGGGGCGCCGCGAAATTTCTCCGGCCTGGGGCAGCGCGCCGCAGGCGCGCGACCGTGCTCTGACTGGCGGCATCTGTTTGAGCAGCGCGACGAAGGAGCGCAGCGAGTTATGCCGCCCGCCCCAGGCCGGAGAAATTTCGCGGGAAGCCCCTGCGAGCGACAGCGAGCAGGGGCCGCCACACCATGAAGCACCGCCAGGCGCCGCCCGCCGCGCCCCCCGAACGTCGTGCGGGCTCCCGGGCCGAAGGCGCGTTGCGCAGGATCCCCCGGCTTCGCGGGGACGACGAGGTTGGGCTTCTCGTCCACCTATTCAAATCGCCGAAACCAAAGCGGGTCACAACCCCAGCCCCTCGCACAGCACCCGGGCCCGCTCGCGCACCGCCGCCTCCATCTCGATCGGCCGGCCCCACTCGCGCGACGTCTCCCCCGGCCACTTGTTGGTGGCGTCCATCCCCATCTTGCTGCCCAGCCCGGCTTCCGGCGAGGCGAAGTCCAGGTAGTCGATCGGGGTGCGCTCGACCAGCATCGTGTCGCGCGCCGGGTCCATGCGGGTGGACATGGCCCACACCACCTCGCGCCAGTCGCGCACGTCCACGTCGGCGTCGACCACGATCACGAACTTGGTGTAGAGGAACTGGCGCAGGTGGCTCCACACGCCCATCATCACCCGCCGTGCGTGGCCGGGGTAGGCCTTGCGGATCGCCACCACCGCCACCCGGTAGCTGCAGGCCTCGGGCGGCAGGTGGAAATCGGTGATCTCGGGAAAGGCGCGCTGCAGCAGCGGCACGAACAGCTCGTTCATCGCCAGCCCCAGCACCGACGGCTCGTCGGGCGGCTTGCCGGTGTAGGTGGAGTGGTAGATCGGCTCGCGCCGCATCGTGATGCGCTCCACCGTCAGCACCGGGAATTCGGCCTGCTCGTTGTAGTAGCCGGTGTGGTCGCCGTAGGGCCCTTCCAGCGCGTGCTCGTAGCCGCTGGCGTGGGCGGCGTCGGGGCGGATGTGGCCTTCCAGCACGATCTCGGCCGTGGCCGGCACCACCAGCGGCACGCCGAGGGCGGGCGTGACCTCGCTGCGGCTGCCGCGCAGCAGGCCGGCGAACTGGTACTCCGACAGCGCATCGGGCACCGGCGTCACCGCGCCGAGCAGGGTGGCCGGATCGGCGCCCAGCGCCACCGCCACCGGGTACGGCTGCCCGGGGTGCGCCAGCCCGTGGTCTCGGAAATCCAGTGCGCCGCCGCGGTGCGGCAGCCAGCGCATGATGAGGCGATTGCGACCCAGCACCTGCTGGCGGTAGATGCCCAGGTTCTGGCGCGGCTTGTGCGGCCCGCGCGTGATGACCAGGCCCCAGGTGATCAGCGGCGCGACGTCGCCCGGCCAGCAATGCTGGATCGGCAGCCCGCCGAGATCGACCTCGGCGCCCTCCAGCACGCGCTGCTGGCAGGGCGCTCCCGACACCTGGCGCGGGTTCATGTGCCACAGCCGGCGCAGCAGCCCGCCCACGCCCATCATCTCCTTCAGGCCCTGCGGCGGCGCAGGCTCGCGCAGCCGCGCCAGCAGCTCGCCGATCGGCCGCAGCTCGCGCAGGTCGGACACTCCCATCGCCCGCGCCACCCGCTGCGGCGTGCCGAACAGGTTGCCCAGCACCGGCATCGAATGCCCGGCCGGCTGCTCGAACAGCAGCGCCGGGCCGCCGGCGCGCAGCACGCGGTCGCACACCGCCGTCATCTCCAGCACCGGCGACACCGGCTCGGCGATGCGGCGCAGCTCGCCGTCGGCCTCGAGCTGGCCGATGAACTCGCGCAGGTCGCGGTACATGGGCCGGTTCAGGCGGCGTCCTGCAGCCCGGCCCAGCGCGCCGACAGCGCGTGCGGCACATCCAGCAGGTCCAGCACCCGGGCCACCGCGTGGTCGACGATGTCCTCGACACTGCGCGGGCGCAGGTAGAACGCCGGCACCGGCGGGCAGACGATGGCGCCCATCTCGGTGACCGCCACCATGTTGCGCAGGTGGCCCAGGTGCAGCGGCGTCTCGCGCGCCAGCAGCACCAGCCGGCGGCGTTCCTTCAGCGTGACGTCGGCGGCGCGCGTGACCAGGTTGTCGCCCAGCCCGTGGGCGATGGCGGCCAGCGTGCGCATCGAGCACGGTGCGACGATCATTCCGCGGCAGGGGAAGCTGCCGCTGGCGATGGTGGCGCCGACGTCGCGCGGGTCGTGGCTGACGTCGGCCAGCTCGGCCAACGATTGCGGCGCCATGCCCAGCTCGTGCCGGATGCTGCGGCCGGCCGCCTCCGACATCACCAGGTGGGTCCGCACGCCCTCGCAGCCGCGCAGCACCTGCAGCAGCCGCCGGCCATAGACCGCGCCGCTGGCGCCGGTGATGGCGACGATCAGGGACGTCAAGAACGGCCCCGCCGCGGCCAGCCGCCATGCAGCAGCGGCCGCTCCAGCGCATCGAGCGTGTTCTTCACGATCAGGCCCAGCTCGGTGTCGCCTTCCATCGACAGGCGGCGGTCGAAGAACAGCATGTCGGCATCGACCGTGCGCTGCGCCAGGCGCAGGAAGTCGGGCCCGCTGGCCGTGATGGCGAGGTCGACCTGCGGTTGCCGCGGCAGCGGCTTGAAGCGCCGGCCGTCCCAGGTGAAGTCGAGCTGCACGCGGGCATCGCGCACGCCGATGCGCAGGCGCTTGCCGCGCAGCCGCTCGGACACGTCCAGCGGCAGTTGCGGGGCCAGGCCGACATTGAGCGCGGTGGCCAGCGCCAGGCTGGCGGGAAAGGAAGGCAGCCGCTGCAGCACCGCGGCGATGGGCGCCGGGCACTCGGGCAGGCGCAGTTCGGTGGCTGCCATCAGGCCGCTCCTGCGACCTGGGCCAGGCCGGCCTTGCCGTGCCAATAGCCGTTGCAGGGCTCTCCGGGCAGCAGCTCGCGCAAGGCCTGCTGCCCGCTGCCGGCGGCCAGCTCGCCGCGACGCACCGCGTCGAACAGCCGCACCACCTCGGCCATCTGCCTGGACTGCGGGCTCAGCCGCAGCACGTCCACGCCCATCGCCTGCAGTTCCGGCACCTCGCCGATCAGGCTGTGCACGCGCGCCGATTGCGTCTGGATGCCGTTGAGCACCAGGAAGGGTTCGCCCTCGCGCGTGGACAGCAGCAGGCCGTCGGGGTCGTTGATGCACAGGAAGCCGCAATCGTCCTTGGGCAGGTTGTGGTGGCGGGCGGTGAAGCAGCGCGCCGAGTACGCCAGCGGCAGGCGCCCGAACGCGAACACCTCGGTCTGCAGGCCCGCCGGCCGGGCCGCCTGCAGCGCCGGCAGGCCTTCGCGCCCGATCTCCAGCGGCACCACCCAGCGCATGGCGCCCAGCCCGGCCATCCACTGCAGCGAGTCGGCGTTGAACAGGTTCAGGTGCACGCCGGCCACGAAGGGCCCGCGCGCGGCGACGCTGCGCACCGCGCCCATGTCGTTGGCCTCGACCCGGAATGAGCCGTTGGCGGCGATGCGCTGCATGGCCGCCACGTCGCTGCCCGACTCCAGCAGCACCTGGGTGGACAGCACCACCTGCTTGCCGGCGTCCTGCAGCATCCGGGCGATCTCCAGCCAGTCGGCCGGGCGCAGCTCGTGGCGGCGCGAGCACACCACCTCGCCGAGGTAGACGATGTCGACCGGCCAGCCGGCGGCATCGGCATAGAAGGACAGCACTTCCGGGCGGGGCCAGTAGTACTGGATGGGACCGAGCGACAGCTGCATGCTCATTTCCAGGGGCGGTGGTAGGCGCCCAGCGTGTGCTGCTGGCCCTCGGCGAGCTGGTCCAGCTGCACCATCCAGCGCGTGTTGACGGCGTAGCGGTGCGACAGCGCCAGGCACTGGTCGATCGCCTCGCGCCAGACCCGCGTGACCTGCGCCACGTAGGCTGGGCTGCGCTGGCGACCCTCGATCTTGACGGCGCGCACGCCGATCTTCACGAGTTGCGGCAGCAGCTCCAGCGCATTGAGGCTGGTGGGCTCTTCCACCGCGTAGTAGGCCTTCTCGTCGGCGACGTCGAAGCGGCCCTTGCACAGCGTGGGGTAGCCGGCCTTCTCGCCGGCGCCGTAGCGATCGATCAGCACGCCGCCCAGGCGCGCCTCCAGCCCCTGCGGCTTTTCCTCCCAGCGCACCGCCTTGGCCGGCGAGCACACGCCGTGCATGTTGGGCGACTCGCCGGTGGCGTACGACGACAGCGCACAGCGGCCCTCGACCATCACGCACAGGCTGCCGAAGCCGAACACCTCGATCTCCACCGGCGTGTGGGCTATCACGTGGCGCACCTGCTCGAGCGACAGCACCCGCGGCAGCACCGCCCGCTGGATGCCGAACTGCTCGTGGTACAGGTTGATGGCCTCGTGGTTGGTGGCCGAGCCCTGCACCGACAGGTGCAGCCGCAGCTTCGGGTGCTGGCGCGCGGCGTACTGCATCAGGCCGGGGTCGGCCAGGATCACCGCATCGACGCCCATCGCCGCGGCGGTGTCGACGGCAGCGCGCCAGCGGCCCGGGTCGCCCGGCGCCGGGTAGGTGTTGATGGCCATCAGCACCTTGCAGCCGCGCCCGTGGGCGTGGCGGATGCCTTCCGCGATGGCCTTCTCGTCGAAGTTCAGGCCGGCGAAGTTGCGCGCGTTGGTGGCGTCGCGCAGGCCCAGGTAGACGCAGTCGGCGCCTTCGTCGACGGCGGCGCGCAGGGCGGGCAGGCTGCCGGCGGGGCAGACGAGTTCGAGCCGGGCCGGCTCGGCTGTGACGGATGGGGCAGGCACGTGGCGGGCAGCGGACGCGAAGCGGTGACAACCTGCACGATAGGGCCGGGCTTGCGAAAAAACCTTGATCTTCTTCAAGGTCTCGCGCCGCGGCCCCTGCTGGAATCGTCACCGTGCCGTTTTCTGCACACGGCACCGGAGACCGCCATGTTCGACATGCCCACGCAACCCCATGCCGGGGAGCCGGCGCCCGCCGGCGAACCGGTGCCGCCGCTGGAGGCGGGGCGGCCCTGCGCGGCCTGCGGCCTGCTGCCACTGTGCTTCCCGCACGGCCGCGGGGTGCCGGCGCCGATCGCCATCCGCCACCAGCGGGTGGCCAAGGGCGACAGCCTGTTCCGCCGCGGCGACAGCTTCCTGCACGTGCAGGCGGTGAAGACCGGCTACTTCAAGACCGTGATCTCCGACCGGCTCGGCACCGAGCAGGTGATCGGCTTCCACCTGCCGGGCGACCTGCTCGGGCTGGACGGCATGCTGCACGGCCAGCACGGCTGCGACGCCATCGCGCTGGAAGACGCCGAAGTCTGCGTCGCCTCCTGCTTCGACGCCGGCGAGATGTGCCGCCAGTCGGCGCAGGTGCAGGAGGGCTTCTGGCGCTCCTTCGCGCAGGTGCTCACCGGTCACGAGCGCCGCGCCCTGCTGCTCGGCCAGGGCGTGCAGGCGCAGCAGCGGCTGGCGATGTTTCTGGAAGACTGGTCGCGCCGCCTGCGCGCCGCCGGCCTGCCGCACCAGGAGATCGTGCTGCCCATGACCCGGCAGGAAATCGGCAGCCTGCTCGGCCTGGCGCTGGAGACCATCAGCCGCTGCTTCGCCAAGCTGGAAAGCAAGGGCGCGATCGAGGTGCGCCAGCGCTCGATCCGGATCGTCGATGCAAAGCTGCTGGCGGGCGCGGGCTTGTGGCCGGGCGAAGGCGGCTGAGTCGGCCGTCGCCCGCCCACTGGCGGCATTCGCCTGGCCTGGCAGCCGCGGCCGGCAGTACCGGCGTCCCGTGACGGAAAGGACATCCCTCCCATGGCGTGCGCCTCACGGCCAGCGCATGCTGGATGCGCGGCGCCGGGGCCCGGCGCACGCAAGACCCTGCCCTTCATGGAATTCTTAGGAGAAGCGCCATGTACACGTTTGTGCGGGAAGTGACGTTCCGGACCATGGCCGACATGATGCGCGGCCTGCCCGTCGCGGCGGAGATCGTCAAGTTCTACAAGGATGTCGCCGGCACCGAGATCCGGGTCCAGCGCGCGTTGACCGGTTCGCCGGTCTGCATCCGCTACGTGGCGGAACTGGACTCCCTGGACGAGTGGCAGCGGATCCAGGAGCAGGTGGCGCAGAACCCCGTGTTCCACAAGCTGCTGGCCGAGATGGGGCCGCTGGTGGACGGCAGCCGGACCCACGACCAGATCTGGCGGACCTGACCGCGCCGCTGGCGAGCCACGGCGACTGCCGTCCGTCGCCTGGCCACGGCAGCGACCGGCCGCTGGCGGGACGGCGGCAGCACGGTGCTAACCTGCGTCCGGTCCACCCGCGGAGGCGATCGACGTGAATGCCGCATCCAGCACCTTCCTGGCCACCGATGGCGACGGCTACGAGTTGAACATGGGCCGGTGGAGCCGGCAGCTGGCTCGCCACTTCCTGGACTTCACCGGCACCGGCGTCGGCGACGGCGAGCGCATCCTGGACGTGGGGTGCGGGACGGGTCACCTCGCCGCCGCCGCGGCTGAACGGTCCGCCTCGGCGCAGGTGCTCGGGGTCGACATCTCGCCGGTCTATGTCGAGTACGCGCGACGGCAGTACCCCGAGGCCCGCATCTCGTTCCGGGTCGGCGATGCCTGTGCCCTCGATTGCGCCGATGCGTCGTTCGACCGGGTGCTGTCGATGCTGGCGCTGCACTTCGTGCCACGGACGGAGGCCGCCATCGGCGAGATGGTGCGGGTCGCGAAACCCGGCGGCGTCGTGGCGGCCACGGTCTGGGACGTGCGGGGCGGCTACGTCGCGAACCGCCTGTTCTTCGACACCGCGGCCGCGCTGGACCCGGCCGCCGGCATCCGGCGGGCGCGCAACTACACGCGGCCGCTGACCCGTCCGGGCGAACTGGGGGCGGCCTGGCGCGCCGCAGGCCTGGCCGACGTGCAGGAGACCGTGCTGGCCATCCGGATGGCCTTCGCCTCGTTCGCCGACTACTGGCAGCCCTACCTAGGCAACGATGGCCCGGGCGCCGAGTACGTGCACGGCCTGGACGAAGCGCGGCGCAGCCGGCTGCAGGAAGCCGTCCAGGCGGCGTACCTCGATGGCGAGCCGGACGGGCCGCGCTCGTACGCCGCCCTGGCCTGGGCCGTGCGCGGCGTGGTGCCCGCCGCGGCCTGAGCGGGCCGGGGCCGGCCCGCGTTCAGGCAACCGGGGCGACGATGCGCGCCAGCCCTACTGATGCCCGTGCGGCGTGCCCGTTTCCCCCATCGGGGTGTGGTGGGTGCTTTGCTGCCCCACGAAGTTCAGCTCGCCGGGCTGGTCGGGATTGCGACCCGGGCCCATCCTTCCGCCGCCCATCCTCCCGCCGCCCATCCAGCCGGCGCCCATCCCGCCCGCGCCCATCCGGTTGACGTCCGGGGCGGGCGAACTGCCCGGCATGGCCTCGCTGGCGCCGAGCACCTGCTGCGGGCGCTGGAAGGCATCGCCGTGCGGCGAGCCTGTCTCGCCCATGGGCGCCTGCCAGCTGTTCTGCTGGCCATAGATCGTCATGCTCGGGTCGAGCTGGCCCGAATAGCCCATTCGCGCCTGAGCCGCCGCGCCGCCCGCGAGGGTGGCGGCGGCTGCGAAAGTGAGGAAACCCTTGAGGAGAGGGGAAGGTCGCATCGTCAAACTCCTGAGCACCGCCAGGGCGCCGGCGGCTCGCGACCGACACGTTAGTCCGGCAGCCCCCCTCGCCGGCGTCGGCCTCCCCGCAGCCTTCGCGTCGGAGATTCCTTCGGTCGGCCTGGGTGCGTGCCGGCGACGGCCCCGCGCCTCAGGTACGTGGCGACGACGCCTTCTTCCCGGCCGTGGCCTTGGCCGGCGCCGGGGGCTTGGCATCGGCTTCGGCCTTGGCCGCCGCCGGGCCGGCCCCGCGCTGCGCCATCCGGTCCACCAGCTTGTTCAGGTTGGACAGCGACAGCAGGTGCATGGAGACCAGGTGCAGCTCGCCGCTGCGGAACAGCGACAGCACCTTGTCGTCGGGCAGCTCGCGCAGCTTGTTCTCGTCGACCACCATCAGCCCGGCGATGGTGAAGCTGCGGCCATCGACCAGGTCGGCCTTGGCGCTCATCTCCACCAGCACGCCGGCGTCCACCAGCTTGCGGCAGAACGACTCGGTGCGCAGGTACTCCATCTGGTAGCGCTGCAGGAAATCCAGCGCGTTCTGCAGGAACGGCGTGTTGCCGCCCCTGTCGTCGAACAGCGCCTCGCCGTCCTGCTCGTTCAGGCCGGGGAAGGCCTCGTCGATGCACACGCCCATCTGCTCGCCCGGCAGCTCGGCCAGCACGAAGGGATAGCGGCGCACGAAGGCCGGGATGTAGGCCGCGGTCCAGCGGTCCTCGCCGTCGACGAACAGGTTCTCCTGGTTGCGCAGGCCCAGCATCACCACCGGCGCGACCTTGCCGCCGGGCTGGCGGGCAAAGACGATGGCGTACTCCTTGCACGCCTCGGTGAACTCGACCCCCGCCAGGTACAGCGAGTTGGCCTGGCGCGCGAAGCCGAAGCCGCTGCTCGGACGGATCTTGCGGCTGCGGTGCAGCTCGCGGTTGAGCAGCACCGGCTTTTCGTAGTACAGGGTCTCCGTCATCCTCACTCCTCGTTCGTATCGTCCGTCCGGGGCAGGGCCAGCACCTTGTCGATGCGCTTGCCGTCCAGGTCCACCACCTCGAAGGTCCAGGCTCCGCACTCTATCCGCTCGCCGACCCCCGGCAGGTGGCCGGACACCGCCATCAGCAGGCCGGCCACGGTGTTGTAGCGCCCGCGCTCCTCCTCCGGCAGCTCGCGGATGTCGAGCCGGGCCTTGAGCTCCGCCACCGGCATCAGGCCGTCCAGCAGCCAGGTGCCGTCCTCGCGCGGGGTGGCCCAGGGCTCGGTGGTCGCCTCCGGGCTGAGCTCGCCGGTGATGGCCTCCAGCAGGTCGCGCGGGGTCACCATGCCCTGCACCACGCCGTATTCGTCGACCACGAACACGATGCGGTGCGACTGGCGCCGGAACTGCTCGAGCAGCTCCATGCCCGACAGGGTCTCGGGCACGAAGGCGGCCGGCACCGCCTGCGCCTCGATCGTGCCCTGGTGCTGCGGCCCGAGCGACAGCAGCCGGGACACGCTGACCAGGCCCACCACGTCGTCCAGGCTGCCGCGGCACACCGGGTACCACGAATGCGCGCCTTCCTGCCCGGCCTGGCGCAGGCCGTCGGCCACCGGGGTGGACGCCTCCATCCATTCGATGTCCGAGCGCGGCACCATCATCGAGGTGAGCGGGCGGTCGTCGAGGTGGAACACGTTGCGCACCATCTGGTGCTCGTGGGCCTCGATCACGCCGGCATCGACCCCCTCTTCCAGGCTGTGCGCGATCTCCTCCTCGGTCATGCCGCGCGGCTGGGTGGTGTCGATGCGCAGCAGCTTGAGCGTGGCCTGGGTGGTGGCGGCCAGAAGGCGCACGAACGGCGAGGCGATGCGCGCCAGCCAGGTCATCGGCCGCGCGACCAGGCGCGCCACGTTCTCCGGGTAGAGCTGGCCGATGCGCTTGGGCACCAGCTCGCCGAACACGATGCTGACGAAGGTGATGATGGCCACCACGACGGCGGTGGCCGCCACGCTGGCGACGCCTTCGGAGGCGCCCAGCCCCTCCATCCAGGCCGCCAGGCCGGCGCTGAAGGCGGCCTCGCCGACAATGCCGATCAGCATGCTGATCGAGGTGATGCCCACCTGCACGGTGGACAGGAACTGGGTCGGGTGCTCCAGCAGGCGCAGCGCGGACGTGGCGGCGGCATCACCGTCCTCGGCCAGCGCCAGCAGGCGGGCCTTGCGGCTGGACGCGAGGGCCATCTCGGACATCGCGAACACGCCGTTGAGCAGCGTCAACAGCGCGATCAGCAGAAAATCCACGACTCTCGAGGGGATGCGGACACGATGGGACGACTTTATCTGATCGGGGACGTGCAGGGCTGCGACGCCGCGCTGGGGCGCCTGCTGGACGAAGTGGGCTTCTCCCCCAGCCGCGACCACGCGATCCTGCTGGGCGACCTGGTCAACCGCGGGCCGGCATCGGCCGCGGTGCTGCGCCGCATGATGGCCCTGGGCGCCTCGGCCACCTGCCTGCTGGGCAACCACGACCTGAGCCTGCTGGCCACGGCCCACGGCCAGCGCGCGCCGCACCGCAACGACACCATGGACTCGGTGCTGCGGGCGCCGGACCGCGAGGCCATGCTGGCCTGGCTGCGGCAGCAGCGCATGGCGCTGCACGCGCACGGCCTGCTGATGGTGCACGGCGGCGTGCTGCCGCAATGGGACCTGGCGCAGGTGCTGGCGCTGGCCGGCGAGGTCGAGGCGGTGCTGCGCGGGCCGGACCTCGGGGAATTCCTGGCGCAGATGTACGGCAACGAGCCGGCGCGCTGGGACGACGGGCTCGCCGGCGCCGACCGTTTGCGGGTGATCGTCAACGCGCTGACGCGGCTGCGCTTTTGCACGCCCGACGGCGTGATGGACCTGAAGGCCGATGGCCGCGCCGACCAGGCGCCGGCCGGCCTGCTGCCCTGGTTCGAGGTGCCCGGGCGGCGCACGGCCGGCACGCCGATCGCGTTCGGCCACTGGTCGCAGCTCGGCCTGCTGCTGCGCGAGGACGTGATCGCGCTGGACACCGGCTGCGTCTGGGGCGGCTGCCTCAGCGCCCTGCGCTACGACCCGGCAACGGGGTCACGCGAGGTGGTGCAGGTGAAATGTGAGCAGGCGCAGGCGCCGGGGAAGTAGGCGCCACAGGCGCGTTGCGCTGGATCCCCCGCCTGCGCGGGGGGTGACCGGATCTCGGAAACGCCGGCCTTACTGCTCCGCCGCCGGCTGCTTGAACAGCGCGGCCACCTTGCGCCGGGTCTTGATGTTGGCCGACACGCGGCTGACCGCCGGCTTGGCGGCAGTTTCCCAGGCCGGCCTGGCGTCGTCGGCCGGCGGCTGGTAGGGCTGCTCGAAGAACGGGTCGCGTGGTGCCTGCGGCGCGCGCGCCGGCCGCGCGCTGCGCTCGCGCGGCGGATCCAGCGCATCGCGCGGGTCGCCCAGCTCGCCGCGCTCGCGCCAGGTGCGGCGGCCGTCGTTGATGCGGCCGCGCGGGCGCTCGTCGTCGAACTCGAGCGGCTCCAGCTCGACCTTCTTCTTCAGCAGCTTCTCCAGGTCGGCCACCAGCCGGCCGTCGCCGGGCGACACCAGCGTCACCGCCAGGCCGGAGGCGCCCGCCCGGCCGGTGCGGCCGATCCGGTGCACGTAGTCCTCGGGGTTGAACGGCACGTCGAAGTTGAACACGGCCGGCACGTCCTTGATGTCCAGCCCGCGCGCGGCCACGTCGGTGGCCACCAGCAGGTCGACCTCGCCGGCCTTGAAGGCGGCCAGCGCCTTCAGCCGCTCGTCCTGGCTCTTGTCGCCGTGCAGGGCGGTGGTGCGCAGGCCATCGCGCTCGAGCGAGCGCGCCAGCCGCGCGCAGCCGAGCTTGCTGTTGACGAACACGAAGGCCTGGCTGAGGCCGCGCTGGCGCACGATCTGCTTGACGGCTCGCCGCTTGTCGTCGTCGCTGACGCTGTAGAAATGCTGTTCGACCGTCGAGGCCGTGGCGTTGGGCCGCGCGACCTCGATGGTGACCGGCTCCTTCAGGTAGCTGTTGGCCAGCCGCTTGATCTCGGGCGAGAAGGTGGCCGAGAACAGCAGCGTGGTGCGCTGCTTGGGCAGGTACGACAGGATGCGCTGCAGGTCGGGCAGGAAGCCGATGTCCAGCATGCGGTCGGCCTCGTCCAGCACCACGTACTCGACCTGGTTGAGCACGGCGTTCTTGGCCTCGATGTGGTCCAGCAGGCGGCCCGGCGTGGCCACCAGCACCTCGACGCCCTTCTTCAGCTCGGCGGTCTGCGGCTTCATGTCGATGCCGCCGAACACCACCGTGCTGCGCAGCTGGGTGTACTTGGCGTAGAGCTTGACCTGCTGGGCCACCTGGTCGGCCAGCTCGCGCGTGGGCAGCAGCACCAGCGCCCGCACCGGGTGGCGCGCCGGCGAGGTGGAGCTGTTCTCGTGCTTGAGCAGGCGCTGCAGCAGCGGCAGCGAGAACGCGGCCGTCTTGCCGGTGCCGGTCTGGGCCGCGCCCATCACGTCCTGGCCGGTCAGCACCACCGGGATGGCCTGCGCCTGGATCGGCGTCATCTGCTCGTAGCCCATTTCGGCCACGGCCCGCGCCAGCGGCTCGGCCAGGGAAAGCTTGGAAAAGGATGCAGTCATCAACCCGCGATTGTCTCACCCGGCCACGGATGAGGCCGGGACGCCCCGGATGGGGGCTCAGACCGCCCGGGCGCCGAAGGTGTCGCAGGCCTGCACGCTGCCCGTGCGCAGCCCGGTGGCGAACCAGCGCTGGCGCTGCTCGCTGGTGCCGTGGGTGAAGCGCTCCGGCACCACGGCGCGGCCGGCCGAGCGCTGCAGGGCGTCGTCGCCGATGCGGGCGGCGGCGTTCATCGCCTCCGCCACGTCGCCCTGCTCCAGGACCTGCCGGGCGTTCTGCGCGTGGTGGGCCCAGACGCCGGCAAAGCAGTCGGCCTGCAGTTCCAGCCGCACGCTCATGGCGTTCTGCTCGGCCGGGCTGGCGCGCGCCCGCAGGCGGTCCACCCGGGCGGTGATGCCCAGTTCCTGCTGCACGTGGTGGCCCACCTCGTGCGCGATCACGTAGGCCTGGGCGAAGTCGCCGGGCGCGCCCAGCCGGTTCTTCAGCGTCTGGTAGAAGTCCAGGTCGATGTAGACCTTCTGATCGGCCGGGCAGTAGAACGGCCCCATCGCCGACTGGCCGCTGCCGCAGGCGGTGCCGATCGCCCCGCGGAACAGCACCAGCCGGGGCTGGTCGTAGCGCGCCCCGCCCTGCTGGAACAGCTGGCCCCAGACGTCCTCGGTGTCGGCCAGCACGGTCGAGACGAAGCGCGCCAGGGTGTCGTTGGCCGGGATCGGCTGCGGCTGGCCCTGCTGCTCGGCCACCGGGCCGCCGCTGAGGATGCCCAGCAGGGTCAACGGGTTGATGCCGAAGAGCGCCCCGCCGACCAGCGCGATCACCAGGGTGCCGATGCCGATGCTGCGGCCGCCGAAGCCGAAGCCCCCGCCGCCGCTGCGCATGTCCTCGACGTTGTCCGATTCCCGGTTGCCTTCCCAGCGCATGATCCGAACCCCTGCGGTACAGTGATCCGATGCTAGGGAACGCCCCGTCCGCCGGTGTCGGCCTGCACCGCGTCCTCGTCACCGGTTTCGACCCGTTCGGCGGGCAGGCGGTCAACCCGAGCTGGGCGGCCGTGCAGGCCCTCGATGGGCTGCAGCTCGACGGCCACCGGGTGGTGGCGGCGCAACTGCCCACCCGGTTCGACCGCTGCCTGCACGAGCTCGACGAGCTCATCACGGCCCACCAGCCGGCCCTGGTGCTGTGCACCGGCCAGGCCGGCGGCCGCTCGGCGATCTCGCTGGAGCGGGTGGCGATCAACGTCGTCGACGCCCGCATCCCCGACAACGCCGGCGCCCAGCCGATCGACACCCCCGTGCAGCCGGACGGGCCGGCCGCCTACTTCAGCACCCTGCCGATCAAGGCCATGCTGGACGCCCTGCTGGCCGGCGGCATCCGGGCCGAGGTCTCGCAGACCGCCGGCACCTTCGTCTGCAACCATGTGTTCTACGGCCTGATGCACCGGCTGGCGAGCGATCCGGCCTGCGCCGGCGTGCGCGGCGGCTTCGTCCACCTGCCCTGGCTGCCCGAGCAGGGCCGCCCCTCGATGACGCTCGAGCAGGCGGTGTCCGGCCTGCAGATCGCCCTGCGCTGCGCCCTGCGCACCCGCACCGACATCCGCCGGCAGGCCGGCGCGCTGGACTGAGGGTCATCCATGGACGCGACGGCACAGCCGGGGCCGCGCTCCTAGAATCGATCCGGTGCCGATCCTCAACGCCGACCTCCATTGCCACTCGGTCGTGTCCGACGGCACGCTCACGCCGGAAGAGCTGGCCGCCCGGGCCAAGGGCAACGGCGTCGAACTCTGGGCCTTGACCGACCACGACGAAGTCGGCGGCCAGCACCGGGCCGCCGAGGCCGCCCGGGCCCAGGGCCTGAACTACCTCACCGGCACCGAGATCTCGGTCACCTTCGCCGGCGAAACCGTGCACATCGTCGGCCTGGGCTTCGACGCCGACGACCCGCGCCTGCGCCTGGGCCTGGCCGCCACCCGGGGCGGCCGCGGCCAGCGGGCGCTGGAGATGTCGGCGCAACTGGAGCAGGTCGGCATCCGCGGGGCCTACGAGGGCGCGCTGCGCTACGTCGGCAACCCCGAACTGGTCTCGCGCACCCACTTCGCGCGCTTCCTGGTCGAGGCCGGCGTGTGCAAGGACACCGCCGAGGTGTTCCGCAAGTACCTCACCGAGGGCAAGCCCGGCTTCGTGGCGCACCGCTGGGCCACGCTGAAGGACGCCGTGCACTGGATCACCGAGGGCGGCGGCGTCGCCGTGATCGCGCACCCGGCCCGCTACCGGTTCAGCGCCAACGAGGAGTACGCGCTGTTCACCGAATTCAAGGCGCACGGCGGCCAGGCGGTGGAAGTCGTCACCGGCAGCCACACCGCGGCGGAAGCCCAGCGCTATGCGCAGTCTGCGCTGGAGTTCGGCCTGGCCGCCTCGCGCGGCAGCGACTTCCACAGCCCCGACGAAAGCCACACCGACCTGGGCCGGCTCCCCCCGCTGCCCGAAGGCCTGACGCCGGTCTGGCACCTGCTGGCGGACCGCATCCGGTGAGCGCAGCGGCCATTCCGCGGCCGCGCAGTGCCGGCGCCGAGCTGGCCGGCATCGCCCTGGTGCTGGCCGCCTGCGCCTGCTTCGCCGCGCTGGACACCACCACCAAGGTGGTCAGCGCCTCGGTGCCCATGCTGATGGCGCTGTGGGTGCGCTACGCGTTCCAGGCGGTGGCGACCACGGCGGCCGTGCTGCCGGCACGCGGGCTGGCGGCGCTGCGCACCCGGCACCTGCCGTTCCAGTGCCTGCGCGGCGTGCTGCTGCTGGCCAGCAGCATGTTCGCGTTCCTGAGCCTGCGCTACCTGCCGGTGGGCGAATTCACGGCGATCATGATGATCGCGCCGCTGGTGGTGACCCTGCTGGCCGCCACCTTCCTGAAGGAGACGGTCTCGCCGCTGCGCTGGACGCTGGTGGCGGGCGGCTTCGCCGGCACGCTGGTGATCATCCGGCCCGGCGGCGAGGGCTTCACCTGGGTCATGCTGCTGCCGCTCGGGCTGGTCGCCACCAATGCCTGGTTCCAGGTCATCACCAGCCAGCTGGCGCGCACCGAGGACCCGGTCACCATGCACCTGTACACCGGCTGGGTCGGCACGCTGCTGGCCTCCGCGGTGCTGCCCACCGTCTGGGTGTCCGACCTCGCCAGCCCGTGGCTGTGGGCCGGCATGGGCTTCATGGGCCTGACCGCCACGGTCGGCCATTTCCTGCTGATCCTGGCCTACCGCAACACGCCGGCGTCGACGCTGACGCCCTACCTCTACTCGCAGATCGGCTTCGCCATGCTGGGCGGCTGGCTGGTGTTCGCCCACATGCCCGATGGCGGGTCGCTGATCGGCATGGGGCTGATCGCGCTGTGCGGCGCTGCCGGCGCCTGGCTCACGGTGCACGAATCGCGCAGCGGGCTGCGGCCCGCCAGAGCTTGACATGGCCCAGTACTTCGAACTCCATCCCGACAACCCGCAGGTGCGGCTGCTCAAGCAGGCCGTCGCGCTGCTGCAGCAGGGCGGCCTGCTGGCGGTGCCGACCGACTCCAGCTACGCGCTGGTGTGCCACCTGGACGACAAGGCCGCGGTGGATCGGCTGCGCCAGGTGCGCGGGGTCGACGAGAAGCACCACCTCACGCTGCTGTGCCGCGACCTGAGCGAGCTGTCGAACTACGCGCGCGTCGACAACCGGCAGTACCGGCTGCTGAAGCTGGGCACGCCCGGGCCGTACACCTTCATCCTGGAGGCCACTCGCGAAGTGCCGCGGCGGGTGAGCCATCCGCAGCGCAAGACCATCGGCCTGCGGGTGCCCGACCACCAGGTGCTGCAGCAGGTGCTGGAGCTGCTGGGCGAGCCGCTGCTGGGCACGACGCTGATCCCGCCGAAGGAGAGCGAGCCGCTGAACGACGCGCAGGACATCCGCCGGCGCTACGAGCGCCTGATCGCCGGCGTGATCGACGCCGGCGCCTGCCCGCTCGAGCCGACCACGGTGGTGGACCTGACGCCGATGGGAACCGGCGGCGAGGCGGTGGTCGTGCGGCAGGGACGGGGCGACGAGGACCGCCTGGGGCTGTGAGGCCCTGCGCCGTTCCGCGCAGGCGGGAACGAGCCGCGACGCGGCGCAGGAGCGCCGCGGGCGAGCAGGCGGCGGCGCACTGGCCGTCTGAGACAATCTCCTCTTCCATGGAAAACATGATCCAGACGGCGCTGATCTTCGCGCTGCCCGTCCTTTTCGCCATCACCGTGCACGAGGCCGCCCACGGCTACGTGGCGCGCTACTTCGGCGACAACACGGCCTACGCGATGGGCCGCGTCACGCTCAACCCGATCCCGCACATCGACCCGATCGGCACCATCGCCATGCCGGTGCTGCTGTACTTCGCCACCTCGGGCGCCTTCCTGTTCGGCTATGCCAAGCCGGTGCCGGTGGACTTCGGCCGGCTGCGGCACCCGCGCCGCGACATGGTCTGGGTGGCGCTGGCCGGCCCGGCCTCCAACTTCGTCCAGGCCATCCTCTGGGCCGTGCTGTTCACCGTGCTGGCCGGCACGGGCGTGACCGAGCGCTTCTTCCTGGAGATGGCCAAGGCCGGCGTGCTGGTCAACCTGGTGATGTGGGCCTTCAACCTGTTCCCGCTGCCGCCGCTGGACGGCGGCCGCATCCTGGCCGGGCTGCTGCCGCCGCGCGCGGCCTGGGCCTTGAGCCGCATCGAGCCCTGGGGTTTCTTCATCGTCATGGGCCTGGTGATCGCCGGCATCGTCGGCAACCTGTGGCTGCGCCCGCTGATCTCCTTCGGCTACGGCGTGCTGGGCGTGCTGCTCGCGCCGCTCAGCGCGCTGCTTTCCTGACCCGACATGAACGCCACCCTCACCCGCTACCTCACCGGCATCACCACCACCGGCACCCCGCACCTGGGCAACTACGTCGGCGCCATCCGCCCCACCGTGCAGGCCAGCCGCCGGCCGGGCACGCAGAACTTCTATTTCCTGGCCGACTACCACGCGCTGATCAAGTGCGACGAGCCGGCCCGCATCCAGCGCTCGACGCTGGAGATCGCGGCCTGCTGGCTGGCCGCGGGGCTGGATCCGGAGCACGTCTACTTCTACCGGCAATCGGACATCCCCGAGATTCCGGAGCTGACCTGGTTCCTCACCTGCGTCACCGGCAAGGGCCTGCTCAACCGGGCCCACGCCTACAAGGCGCAGGTGGACAAGAACAACGCCGCCGGCGTCGACCCGGACGCCGACGTCACCGCCGGCCTGTTCATGTACCCGGTGCTGATGGCCGCCGACATCATCCTGTTCAACGCCCACAAGGTGCCGGTCGGCCGCGACCAGGTGCAGCACCTGGAGATGGCGCGCGATATGGCGTCCAGCTTCAACCACCTGTACGGCGAGCACTTCACCCTGCCCGAGGCCCAGATCGACGAGGCCGTGGCCACGCTGCCGGGCCTGGACGGGCGCAAGATGAGCAAGAGCTATGACAACGTCATCGCCCTGTTCGGCCCGCGCGAGCAGGTGCGCAGGCAGATCTTCTCCATCGTCACCGACTCGCGCGCGCCCGGCGAGCCCAAGGAGGTGGAAGGCTCGGCGCTGTTCCAGATCTACCAGGCCTTCGCCGACGCGGGCGAGACGCAGGCGCTGCGCAAGGCCTATGCGCAAGGCATCGCCTGGTCGGACGCCAAGCAGCTGCTGTTCGAGCGCATCGACCGCGAGATCGCGCCGATGCGCGAGCGCTACGACGCGCTGGTGAACAACCCGGCCGAGCTGGAGAAGATCCTCAAGGCGGGCGCCGAGAAGGCCCGCGCGATCGCCACCCCCTTTCTCGGCCGGCTGCGCCACGCCGTCGGCCTGCGCAACCTGGCCGACCAGCCGCAGGCCGCCGGCAAGGGCAAGGCCAAGGCCGCGCTGCCCTCGTTCAAGCAATACCGCGAGGCCGACGGCCGGCACTACTTCAAGCTGGTGGACGCGGGCGGCGCCCTGCTGCTGCAAAGCAGCGGCTTCGCCTCGCCGCAGGACGCGGGCCGCGCCGTCGCGCGGCTGAAGCAGGAAGGCCTGGCCGCCCTGGGCGGCGCCGCTGCGCTGGCCGAGGGCGTCAGCGAGGACCAGGCCCGCGCCGCGCTGGCGCAATTGGCAAGCGGCTGAGCCATCGCGCTATCCTTGCGGTCCGAGATGAAAGCCACTCCCAACCCCACCACCCTGTACGTGATCGACGACCACCCGCTGATGCGCGAGGCGGTCGTCATGCTGCTGCGCCGGTTGCGGCCGGGGGCGCGCGTGATCGAGCTCGATCGCATCGGGGGCATGGAATCGGCCGTGCGCGAGCACGGTTTCCCGGACCTGATCTGCCTCGACCTGAAGCTGCCGGACACCACCGGCACCTCGGGCGTGCACGAGATGAAGAACCGGTTCCCGCAGGCGCCCCTGGCCGTGCTGTCGGCCTCGCCCGCGGCCGACGCGGAGGAAGCCTGCATCGAGGCCGGCGCCGACATCTACATCGAGAAGTCGGCCGGGGCGCAGGAGATCGGCAACGCGCTGCGCGCTCTGCTGAACACCGACGGCAGCTTCGAGGAACTGGCGCCGACCGACAACAAGCTGTCCAAGCGCCAGAAGCAGCTGATCGTGATGCTGGACCGCGGGCTGTCCAACCGCGAGATCGCCGACGAACTGGGCATCAGCGAGCACACCGTCAAGGTCCACCTGTGGCGCCTGTTCCGCCGCCTGGGCGTCAAGAGCCGCACCCAGACCATCCATTTCGCGCGCACGCACGGGCTGCTGTCGAGCTAGGCACTCCCGCCGCCTGGCTGTCATGGCGGGCTTGACCCGCCATCCACCTCCCGACCTCGACCAGCGCAGTGGCTGGGTCCCGGCTTGCGCCGGGATGACACCGTCGGACGCCCGCTCGCCGGCCCGGCCCTACCGCCCCGCCTCCAGCGCCGCCGGCTGGCGCGCCGCGCTGTCGACGATCGGCGAGGCGGCGCGCTCGGCCGCCTCCTTCGGATCGGTCGGCTGCACCAGCAGCCGGAACACCGTCCCGCGACCCGGCCGCGACGCGAAATTCAGCGGATGGCCCAGGATGTTCGACAGCCGGGCCACGATGTACAGGCCCAGGCCGAAGCCCTCCTCCGTGCCCGCATGGCCGGGCACCTTGAAGAACTCGCGGAAGATCTCGCGCTGGTGGGCCGGCGTGATGCCGATACCGGTGTCCCAGATCTCGATGCGCGGCCCGTGCCGGGTGCGGCGCGCCGCCACCAGGATGCCGCCCTTGCGCGTGTACTTGACCGCGTTGGAGATCAGGTTGCCGACGATGCGCTGCAGCAGGATCGGGTCGCTGGTCACGGTGCCGGGCACCGCATGCACGCGGAACTGCAGGCCCTTGGCCTCGGCCAGCGGGCGGTAGTGCAGCTCCAGGTCGTGCAGCAGCTTGTCCAGCCGCAGCTCCTCGACCTTGAGCTTGATCTTGCCGGTGTCCAGCCGCACCAGGTCGAACAGCGAGTCGAACAGCGCATTCACCGCCTTGGTCGATTCGACGATCTTGGGCGCGATGTCGTGCACCAGTTCCGGCTCGCTGCCCAGCCAGTCGGCATACAGGCCCAGCGCGTGCACCGGCTGGCGGATGTCGTGTGCCGCGCTGGCCAGGAAGCGGTTCTTGATCTCGATGGCCTCCAGCGCGGCCTGGGTCTGGCGCGTCAGCGATTCGATCAGCTGGTTGTTGCGGAACTGCAGCTCGAAGTTGCGCCGATGCGTCAGGTGCAGCCGCAGGCCGGCATGGCGCACCACCTGCCAGAAGATCACCAGCAGCAGCACCATCCAGCCATGCTGGTTGGGCCCGCTGAAATGGATGTCCACCCCGACCCGCCAGCCGATCACGGCCAGGGCCGTCAGGGCCAGCGTGTCCAGGTAGCGCCGCATGGTCGGCAGGTGGCTCGACAAGCTGTTGATGGAGAACATGCCCAGCCCGGCCAGCACCATCCAGCAGATGAACTGGTCGGCCAGCGGGGCCCGCTCGAAGAACATCAGCGTGGACATGCCCCACAGGGCGCCGGTCACCGGCCAGGCGAGGCGGAAGCGCCGCAGGAAGGCCAGGTGGGCGTCGGCTCCGGCGCCGGCGACGTCGCGCTCGTAGACGCGGATCACCTGCATGCGGCCCAGCGCCACCGAGGCGGTGGCGGCGGCCCAGAGCAGCAGGCCGATGCGCGGCGCGTCGGTCCACAGCACCGCCACGAACAGCGGCACCAGCGCCAGTGCCAGCAGCTGCGTGCTGCGCTGGGTGCGCATCAGGCTGCGGATCAACTCGCCCTGGACCCAGTGGTCCTCCGCCGCGCCGGCGGCCGGCGGGTCGGTGTCGGGAGGAGCGCTGTCGGCGGTCACGGCAGCGGTATTGTCCACCCGCCCGCCAGCTGCCATCCGCGAAGCCGGGGGCCCTGCGCACCGGCATCCCTCCGCAATGCCGCAGGATCCAGCGCACAAGCCGTCGTCCTCCGCGAAGGCGGGGCTGCGGCGCTCACTCCCGCGTTGCGGGTGGATTCCCGCCTTCGCGGGAATGACGAAAACGGACCTCAGGCCGCCGCCCGCCTGCGTTCGGCCGGCTCGATCTTCATCAGCTGCCGGTACTTGGTCACCGTGCGCCGCGCCACCTTCAGGCCCTGGCCGTCCAGCTGGCGCGCGATCTCCACGTCGGACAGCGGCTGCGCGGCGGATTCGGCGGCGATCATTTCCTGGATCAGGCCGCGGATCGCCGTGGGCGAGCACTCGCCGCCGCTGGCCATCGCCAGCCCGCGCGAGAAGAAGTACTTCAGCTCGAACACGCCGGCCGGGGTGGCCATGAACTTGTTGTTGGTCACGCGCGAGACGGTCGACTCGTGCACCCCCACCTCCTGCGCGATCTCGCGCAGCGCCAGCGGCTTCATGGCCATCGCCCCGTAGGCCAGGAACCGGTGCTGGCGCTTGAGGATGGCCTGGGCCACCGCCAGGATGGTGGAAAAGCGCTGCTCCACGTTGTGCACCGTCCAGCGCGCCTCCTGCAGGTGCGCGCCCAGCTCGGCGTGCTCGGGCCGCCGGTGGCGGCGGAACAGCTCGGCATAGCTGCGGTTCAGCCGCACGCGCGGCACCACTGCGTCGTTCAGCAGCGCGGTCCACTGGCCGCGCACCTTGCGCACGATCACGTCGGGCGTGACGTACTGCACCGATGCGGCTTCATGGCGCCAGCCGGGGCGCGGGTCGAGCCGGCGGATCGCCGCGCAGGCGGCCTGCGCCTCGTCCAGCGGAACGCGCAGCTTGCGCGCCACCGCCGGCAGGTCGCGGCTGGCCAGGCACTGCACGCACTCGCCCAGGATGCGCCCGGCCAGTTCGCGCTTGCGCGCGCATTCGATCGAAGGCAGTTGCAGCCGCAGGCATTCGATCACGTCGCGCGCGCCGACGCCGGCCGGCTCCAGCGACTGCACCCGGCACAGCGCGATGGCCAGTTCCCCCGGCTCGGGCAGCGGGTCCAGCGGCACCACGGTCGCCAGCTCCGACAGCGGCGCGCGCAGGTAGCCGTCGTCATCGAGCGACTCGATCACGGCCGCGGCCAGCACCCAGTCGCGCTCGGGCAGCGGCAGCAGGTTGAGCTGGCCGAGCAGGTGGTCGGCCAGCGACGTGCGGGCCACCAGCGTGTCGAATACGCCATCGTCATCGACCATGCGGGCCCGCGCCACCGTGCCGCCGCCCCAGCCGCCCGCATCCGGCGGGCGCTCGGGCCCTTCGCCGTCCGCCTCGGCCACCGCGCCGGCATCGGGCAGCAGGCCGCTCTCGTCGGTTTCCAGGAAGGGGTTGGTGTCCAGCGCATCGCGCACCGCGCGCGAGAAGTCGAGCGAGGACATCTGCAGCAGCCGCACGGCCCGCTGCAGCCGGGGCGACAGCGCCGGGTGCAGGGCGGCGCCGGCGTGCAGGCTCAAGGATGGCATCGGTTCTCCTCTGGCGAGCCGCCAGCGTAGGCAATCCGGCCGCCCGCAGGGTCTCGCCATCTGTAAAGGTTGCGAGCCGAAGCGGCACGACGGCGGCGAGGCGCGGACACACTCTGTTGCCGCACCGCCCACGCCGGCCGCTGCCGGGCTACGCTGGCGTGGGAACGCCGCGAGCGACCCGGCCTGGTGTTCGCCCCGCGGCCTCCGATCGCGCGATGCCCGCCGCCCACCCGTCCCCGCCGCCGCTGGAGCGCTACTGGCCGAGCGCACCGCTGCGGCGCTACCTGGTGGTGGTGATCGTGCTGGCGATCCTGCCGCTGGCCGCCCTGGTCAGCTGGCAGATCTTTGCCGACGTGCGCGACGAGCAGCGGCAGATCGAAGCCAACCTGGCCGGTTCCGCCGCGGCGCTGGCGCAGGCGGTGGACAGCGAGCTCAATGCCTCGCTCGACGCGCTGGGCAACCTGGCGCATTCCGAGCTGCTGCAGCCGGGCCAGGCCGACGCGTTCCAGCGTGGACTGCTGCAGCGGCCGCCGGCGCGGCGCGACTGGCACAGCGTGTTCCTGGTCGATGCCGACAGCATGCTGCGCTTCGACAGCGCGGCCGGCGCGCAGCCCGGCGCGCCGGTCTCGGGTGATCTGGGACACGTGACCGCGCAGGTGACGCGCGATGCGCAGCCGGCCGCCTCGGGGCTGGTGGCCACGCGCGGCCCGGAAGGCCTGGCCGTGCTGCTGGCCGTGCCGGTGGTGCGCGAAGGCCGCATCGCCTACGTGCTGGGCGCACGCGTGTCGGGCGCGGCGTGGCAGCGCCTGGTCGGCGCCGCCAGCCGCCCGGACGGCGGCTACGTCGCCCTGCACGATGCGCGCCAGCGCCTGATCGCCTGGACGCTGCCGCGCGAAGTGCCGCTGGGCGCCGGGCTGCCCGCCGACGCGGCCGATGCGATCCGCAGCCGCCCGTTCGGGGTGCAGCGGCTGCCGGGCCCGGACGGCCAGCCGGTGTACGCGGCCTGGCAGCGGGTGGGACCGTCGGACTGGCAGGTCCAGGTGGCCGCACCCGCCGGCCCGATCGAGGCCGGGCACCGGCGCGCGATCCTGGGCGCCCTGGCCGCCAGCGGCGGCAGCCTGCTGCTGGGCGTGCTGCTGGCCACCGCCGCGGCGCGCCGCATCAGCCGCCCGCTGCAGACCCTGGCGGCGCGCGGGCATGCCGGCCTGCCCGGCCGCGTGCCGGTGCGCGAGATCGCCAGCCTGCGCGATGCCTTGCGCGCCGCCGCCGAGCGCGACGAGCAGGCGCGCCGCACCCTGGAGGCCGACATCGCCGAGCGGCGGCGGGTCGAAGGCGAGTTGCTGGCCGCGCACGAACAACTGAGCGCCGGCCAGCGGCTGATGGACCTGGCGCAGGAAGCCGGGCATGTCGGCTTCTTCCACCACCGCTTCGGCCCCGACGAGCTGGAGTGGACGCCGGGCCATTGCAAGCTGTTCGGCATCGACCGGCTCGAGCCGCCGCGGCTGGCCGGCTGGCTCGAGCGCATCGCGCCGGGCGACCGCGACCGGATCGAGCGCGAGATCCGCCAGGCCTGGGCGCAGCGCCACGAAGTCCAGACCCTGGAGTACGCGGTCGCGATGCCCGGCGGCGGCGCGCGCTGGATGTCCAGCCGGGTGCTGCTGCGCTACGCCCCCGACGGCCGGCCGCTGCAGATGACCGGGGTCACGGTCGACATGACGGACCAGCGCGAGGCCGAGCTGCAGCGGGCCGGGCTCACCGAGCAGGCGGTCGCCGCGCGCCGCGCGGCCGAGGCGGCCAGCCGCGCCAAGGACGAGTTCCTGTCGATGCTGGGCCACGAACTGCGCAACCCGCTGGGCGCCATCTCCGCCGCCATCGACGTGCTGGAGACGGCCGACCCGGCCGGCCCGGAGGCGGCCGATGCGCGCTCGATCATCTCGCGCCAGACGCGCAACCTTGCGCACCTGATGAACGACCTGCTGGACGTCGGGCGGGTGGTGGCCGGCAAGATCCTGCTGGCGCGCCAGCCGGTGAACCTGGCGGCGCTGGGCGATCGCGTGCGGCGCACGCTGGCCCTGACCGGCGAGGCGGCGCGCCACGACCTGCGCATGCGGCTCGAGCCGGCCTGGGTCGATGGCGACAGCGTGCGGCTGGAACAGGTGATGACCAACCTGCTGACCAATGCCGTCAAGTACACCCCCGCCGGCGGCCGCATCGAGGTCACCACCGGGCTGCGCGACGACTGCGCGGTGTTCGAGGTGACCGACGCCGGCATCGGCATCGCGCCGGCGCTGCTGCCGCACGTGTTCGAGCTGTTCGTGCAGGGCGAGCGCTCGCTGGACCGCCGCGCCGGCGGGCTGGGCATCGGCCTGACGCTGGTGCGGCGGCTGGTGGAGCTGCACGGCGGGCGCATCGACGCGCACAGCTCGGAGGCGGGCAGCCGCTTCACCGTGCTGCTGCCCGCGATCGAGCCGCCCGCGCTGCCGCCCCCCGACGCGCTGCCGCCCTCGCGCCGCCGCCGGGTGCTGGTAATAGAGGACAACCGCGACGTGCTGGCGGCGCTGCGCGCCAAGCTCGAGCTCGAGGGCCACAGCGTCAGCACCGCGGCCGACGGCATCGAGGGGCTCAACCGCCTGCTGCGCCAGCAGCCCGAGGTGTCGATCGTCGACATCGGCCTGCCCGGCCTGACCGGCTACGAACTGGCGCGGCACGCGCGCGCAGCCGGTTACGCGGGCCGCATGATCGCGCTGTCGGGCTATGGGCTGGCGCGCGACGTCGACAGCGCCATGGTGGCCGGTTTCGACGGCTACCTGGTCAAGCCGGTCGACCGCGGGCAATTGCGCGCCAGCCTGGAGGACTAGGCCTGCCGGGCAGCGCAACCTTGCGATGCGTTACACCACGGCCGAACTTCGGCGGCCGAATAATCAGCCCGGCATTTGCGCAAACCGCGCGCGGTGCCAGGACAGCAGGGGACCGATGGGGCATGCACTGATCGTCGAGGACGACGCCGACGCCGCGCGCATGATGGCGCAGCTGGTGGCGGGCGAAGGCTTTTCGGCCGCCACGGCCCGGTCCCTGAACGAGGCGCGGCGGCAGATGGCGCTGCAGCAGCCGGACGTGGTGCTGCTCGACCTGCGCCTGCCCGACGGCAACGGCATGGCGCTGCTGGACGACCGCGACCTGATCGGCAACTGCGAGGTGGTGCTGATGACCGGCCACGCCAGCCTGGAGACCTCGATCCAGGCGCTGCGCGCCGGCGCCGCCGACTACCTCATCAAGCCGGTCAGCGCGCGCCAGCTGCAGAGCATCCTGTCGCGCGTGATGAAACCCTCGGTGCTGCAGGACGAGGTGCGCAGCCTGCACGCCGACCTGCGGCGCAGCGGCCGCTTCGGCCTGCTGGTGGGCACCTCGGCGCCGATGGCGCAGGTCTACGAGCAGATCGCGCGGGTGGCCGGCACCTCGGTGACGGTGTTCGTCACCGGCGAAAGCGGCACCGGCAAGGAACTGGTGGCGCGCACGGTGCACGACCTCAGCCGGCGCCGCGCCAAGCCGTTCCTGGCGGTGAACTGCGGGGCGATCTCGCCGCAGCTGATCGAGAGCGAGATCTTCGGCCACGAGAAGGGCAGCTTCACCGGCGCCGAGCGCCAGCACCCCGGCTTCTTCGAGCGCGCCCACGGCGGCACGCTGTTCCTCGACGAGATCACCGAGATGCCGCTGGAACTGCAGGTCAAGCTGCTGCGCGTGCTGGAGACCGGCACCTTCCTGCGCGTGGGCTCCACCACCCCGCTGGAGACCGACGTGCGGGTGGTCGCCGCCTCCAACCGCGACCCGGCCGAAGCGGTGGCCCAGGGGCGCTTTCGCGAGGACCTGCACTACCGGCTCAACGTCTTCCCGATCGAGTTGCCGCCGCTGCGCGACCGGCTGGACGACCTGCCGCTGCTGGTGGAGCGCTTCCTGCAGGAGATCGGCCGCAAGGAAGGCAGCGCCAAGCGCATCACGCCGGCGGCCCTGCAGCGGCTGGCGCAGTACCGCTGGCCGGGCAACGTGCGCGAACTGCGCAACGTGCTGCAGCGGGCCTGGGTCATGGCGCCGGGCGCGGAGATCACGCAGCAATGGCTGCCCCGCAACCCGGCCCAGGTGGCGGCGCTGGCGCTGGATGCCGACGAGGGTGACGCGGCGCCCGCGGCCGCCGCGCCCGCCGCTCCCGCGGCTGCCGGTCATCCCGCACCGACGCTGCAGATTGCGGTCGGCACGCCACTGGCCGCGGCCGAAAAGCAGCTGATCCTGGCCACCCTGGCGCACTTCGGCCAGCACAAGGAACGCACCGCCGCCGCCCTGGGCGTGAGCCTGAAGACGCTTTACAACCGCTTGAAGGAGTACGGGGCCTAGGGCCGGGCACGCCCGTTGCCCAGCATTCGGTCCCAACCCCTTCGAACGGAAAGGCAAGACACCCATGGCAACACAAGACACCGCTCCCCAGAAGATCGACGGCGCCAGCGCCGGCCCGCGGCGCAGCCTGCGCGGATTCGCCGCGATGGATCCGCAGCGCCAGCGCGAGATCGCCAGCCTCGGCGGCCGGGCCGCGCACCAGAGCGGCCACGCGCACGAATTCAACACCGAGGAAGCGCGCGCCGCCGGCAAGAAGCGGCACGCCGTGCGCGGCGGCGGCGAACCGTCCTCCCGCTGAGTGTCGGCGCCGGCCTGCGCGCCGACGCGGCTTCGGCGGTGCAGGCCTGCGCCCCCGCGCCGACAGCCCGGTGCGGTGCGCCTGCCTAGCATGGACCGAAGCTCGCGAGAACCATGCAATGACCGGCGCCTCACCTGCCCCGCCCTCGCTGCACGCAGCCAGCCGCGCCCTCTGGCTGGCGACGCTGTCGCTGATGGCGGCCTTCATGCAGACGCAGGCGCCGGCGCACCGGCTGCTGATGGCGCGCCGCATCGCCCGCAACTTCGACACGCTGCGCGAGCAGGACTGCTTCGATGCCGGCAGCCGCCGCAGCTTCGAGCGGCTGGGCGCGCGCTGGCACGCCCAGGCCGATCGGCTGCAGGGCAAGCCGCCGGCCTCGCCGCTGCGGCGCATGCTGCAGAGGTTGCGGCCGCAATAAGGCGCCGGCTGTACGCCCGCGCCTACACCAGCGCGTGCGCGGTGCCGACAGCGCCGCGCCGCGCGCGTTTGCAGACTGAAACACATGGCCGCCGCACACGACACCCCGCCCACCGAGGGCATGGCCCCGTCCTCCACCCGCACGCTGTGGAAGGGCGCCATCACCTTCGGCCTGGTGCACATCCCGATCGGGCTGTACTCGGCCACGGCCGAGAGCGGCATCGACTTCGACTGGCTCGACAAGCGCAGCATGGACCCGGTCGGCTACAAGCGCATCAACAAGAAGACCGGCGAGGACATCGACAAGGAGAACATCGTCAAGGGCGTCAAGTGGCACAGCGGCGAGTACGTCGTGCTCAGCCCCGACGAGATCGCCAAGGCCTATCCGCGCACCACGCAGACGATCGAGATCGAGGCCTTCGTCGATGCCGACGAGGTGCCGTTCGTCTACCTGGAGCGGCCCTACTACGTCGCGCCCATCAACAAGGGCGACAAGGTCTACGCGCTGCTGCGCGAGGCCCTGCGCCAGACCGGCAAGGTCGGCATCGCCAAGGTGGTGATCCAGACCAAGCAGCACCTGGCGGTGCTAATCCCCAGCGGGCCGGCGCTGGTCCTCAACCTGCTGCGCTGGGGCGACGAGATCCGCACCTGGGAGGACCTGAAGCTGCCGCCGGCCGAGGCCAAGGCGGCGGGCGTCAAGGAAACCGAGCTGAACATGGCCAGGCAGCTGATCGAGGGCATGAGCGGCCACTGGAGCGCCGCCCAGTACCGCGATTCGTTCAGCGAGGAAATCATGAAGCTGGTCGAGGCCAAGGCCCAGGCCGGCCAGCTCGAGGCCGTCACGCCGGTCGAGCCGGCGCCCAGCGGCAGTGCCGAGGTGATCGACCTGACCGAGCTGCTGCGCCGCAGCCTGCGCGGCAAGGCGGCCGAGCCGGCGCCCGCGCCGGCTCCGGCCCGCAGCCCCAGCCGCGCCAAGGCGCCGGCACCGGCGCGGGAACGAAAGGAAGCGGCCGAGGACAAGGCGGTGGCGCGCGATGGCGGGGACGAGGCCGAGTCGGCGCCGGCCAAGCGCAAGGGGGCGGCCAAGTCGGCCGCCAAGACCCGTCCGCGCCGTGCCGCCTGAGCGCATGTCCACCCTGCAATACCACGCGGTCTGGCTGGCGCTGGCGCTGGCCGGCAGCGCCGTGGCCAGCGGGGTGATCGCCCGGCGGGTCTCCCGCGACGACCGGCGCCGCCGGCAGGCCGAGCAGGCGCTGGAGGCGCTGGCGCGCTATTGCGAATGGCTGGCGGCGCAGCGCCGCACCGCCCGCTTCGCCGGCGACGGCTCGGCGCTGGTGCAGCTGCGCCAGGTGCAGCAGGCCGCCTTTCCCGAACTCGCGCTGGCCATGGTGGAGCTGCTGGCGGTCCATGCGCGCATGCTCGACTTCCTGTGGGCCCAGCAGCAGTTGCGCGCGGCCGACCCCGAGGCCTGGCTGGAATCGGACCACGACAGCGGCTTCCTGGCGCTGTGGGGCGAGCACCGGCTGGCGGTGCACCGGCTGGCGGAACAGTTGCGCGCGAGCGCCGGCGAACTGGCGGTGGATGCCGAGCCGGAGTCCGTCTTCCCGGTTTGAGCCCTCGGCCCCGAAGGCTGGCCACGGGGGCACGCAACGGGAGAACGGTGGAGAAACCGATGAGCATCCGGACCCTCCCCATCGAATCGCTCATGGACCTGTCGCAGGCCCTCGCGCAGCAGGAGCCCTGCAACCTGCAACTGCAGACGTCCGTGCTCAGCCCCTATGCCCTCACGCTGCCGCGCGGGTTTGCGCTCTCGGGCAAGGACAGGCGCAGCTGCATCCTGAGCTTCTGCAACGGGGACGGCGTCGGGTTGACCGCCGACAACCGCATCGAGAACCTGACGCTGATGGCGACGCCGGCGGCGCGCGCCATCTACACCCAGACGGGCCTGGAGGACATGGGGAGCATCACCCTGCGCGACCTGGCCGTCACCGGGCAGGTGTCCCTCATCGTGCGCAGCGGCACGCGCAGGCTGGATCTCGTCGTCGACAAGCTCCACATCGCGGCCTGCGATTGCCGCCGCTACAGCGAGCAGCCGCAGAAATACGGCGTGAACGTCTACCAGGGCGCCCTGACGGTCTACAACTTCAACGGCGATCCGGGCTCGGTGGTCCGGGCTTCGCTGACCGATGTCACGGCCGGAGAACGCCAGGCGCCGGTGATCGGTTCGGGCGTGTTCGTGAGCGGCTTCGGCGACAACGGCGGCTGGGTCGAGCTGGAGCAGCTCACCACCTCGAGGTCGGCGGCGACCTGGTCACCCATGGTGCGGATGTCACCACCTTTGCCATCGAAGGCGGCAAGGTCAACGCGATCGACATCCGGGGGCAGGTGCTGGCGCACGGCGAGCGTTCCGACGCGATCCTGGTCAGCCAGAATGGCTCCACACCCTTGACCCACGTGCGGGCGGTCGCGGCGGCCGGCAAGAACCTGGTGGTTGCGGGTGGCGCGGTCACGGACCACCGGGGCCTGTCGGCCTAGGGCGAGGGGCCGGCCCCGGTCGGCACGCCGCAGGCACTACGGCGTGCCAACGAAAAAGCCCCGGCGCGGAGGCCGGGGCTGGTCAGCGCAGGGGCGCGGATCAGGCGGCGGGGCCGTCATTGCCTGCGGCCGGCCGCGACTCGGCCGCACGCCGGGTGCGGACCTCGACGCTGCGGCGCGCTGCCGCACGGGCCTCCTCGCGGGAGAACTGGTGGGCCCGGCCGGCGGCATGGGCCGTGCGGCCGCCGAGCGCGGCCACCTGGCGCATCTTTTCCGGGTCGAGAAGGGCGAATCCGCGCTTGCGAGGGGTATCCGTGGGCTGGGTCATGTCGGCTCCTGGTGAAAAGGATGCCCATCCTTGGCCAAGCTCAGCGGCCGTGGTGTAGGACAGCGCCTCGCGTCCCCGTCGGCTCGCATCCAAACCCGTCGGGAAGGGGCCGTTCAGGGCCGCGCCGGCGCCCCGGCCGGGTGCGCCTTTTCCCGGGCCTGCTCGTGCTCGATGCACAGGCGCGCCTGCGGCAGCGCCTTGAGGCGGTCGTACGGGATCGGCCGGTCGCATTCCTCGCAGCGGCCGTACTCGCCGCGGTGCATGCGCTCGCGCGAGTGGCCGATGTCGAGCAACTCGTCCTCGTGACGGCGCAATTGCTCCAGGTCGACGCTGGCCATCATGCGGGCATCGCCCTCTTCCACCGAATCGAGCACGGCCGCGCCGCTGCCGGCATCCGGCCGGGCCAGCGACTGGCGCAGCGCGGCGACGATGTCCTGCAGCTCGCGCTCGCGGCGGTCCAGCAGGTCCTTCAGTTCGGCCCGCTGCGCATCGGTCAGCTCGTGTGCCCGCATGGTGCCCATTCTGCGGAGCTCCGCGACGCAGCGGGGCCCGGCGAACAGGGCTGTTACGTCCGTTGCCCTTGCGTGCCGGGCAGGATTTCCAGCACGGCTTCCGGCGGCCGGCCCAGGCGCGCCCCCAGCGGCGTGGCGACGATGGGTCGCTGGATCAGGATCGGGTGCTGCAGCATGAAGTCGAGCAGTTGCTCGTCGGTCCAGGCCGGATCGTCCAGCCCGAGTTCCTCGTAGGGCGTGCCCTTGCGGCGCAGCACGTCGCGCACCGCCAGGCCCATCTGCGCGATCAGGCGCTTGAGCTCGTCGCGGCTGGGCGGCGACTTGAGGTACTCGACCACGCGCGGCTCGGCGCCCCGTTCGCGCAGCAGCGCGAGCGTGTTGCGGGAGGTGCTGCAGGCGGGGTTGTGGTAGATCGTGACGTCGTTCATGGCAGTGGCTTGGCTCGGCATGGCCCGATCATGCCCCCGGCCGGCCCGGGCCGGGCAAGCGGGCGGGTTGCCACTTTCCGGCGCGAGGCTGCGCCTGCCACAGCCGCTCTGGCAAACCGCTGACCTTGCCCACCGGGCGAGTCCTACAGGCCGGGCGCACTGGCGTGGCGAGCATGGGCGCCATGACCACTCCCGTCCACGCACATTTCAGCGACAGCTGGTGGGCCGACACCGGCGTCGTCGAAGAGCAGCGCCGCGGCGGCCTCGGCCTGTGGCTGCTGATCGCGCTGCTGAGCACGGCGCCGGGCGTCGGCGTGCTGCTGACCGTGGTGCTGGATTGACGTGCGCGTCACCCGCGCGCAGGGGCTGATCAGCCAGATCGGGGCCGGCGATGCAAGCAGGCTGATGTGACCATTCGTTACTGAGTGCCGCCTGCCTCTTTATTGAGCAGTCCGTCCAAAGCGCGCAGCCACGCCGCTTCGGCATGGGTGCACAACGCTTTCCCACAGAGTTGTCCACCGCGGCTGTGGGTTGCGTCCTACGCCCCGCTGGCCGGCTGCCGGCGCGGCGGTCAGCGCGTCTCGCGCTCCACGTCCTTCTGGAACAGGTCCTCGCCGCCACCGGCGCCTTCGATCCAGTCCGGGTAGGTCCTGGCGAAGTCCTCCGCGATGCGCCGGCGCGGCACGTCGTCGAAGGTGCCGCGCTGGTTGACGTACTCCATGTGCTGTCGCCCGGCCCGGTCGAACGGGTGGTAGATCGAGTCGGCCGTGCCGTCCCATTCCAGCGGCAGCAGGCCGAAGCGCTCGCACAGCTCGATGTTGAAGGCCGGGGTGGACTTGAGCCAGCGGCCGTCGATCCACAGCTCGGTGTAGCCGTGCCAGATGTACAGGTCTGTCTTGAGCAGGTCGCGCAGGCGCTGGGTGGACAGGTGGTTGCGCACGTCCGCATAGCCGACCCGCGCCGGGATGCCGGCCGCACGCGCCACCGCGGCCAGCAGCGCCGCCTTGGGCACGCACCAGCCGTAGCCGTTCTCGATCACCGTGCTGGCTCGCATGCCGCGTTCGCTCAGGTCGATGCGGTACGGGTCGTAGCGGTAGCCGTCGCGCACCAGGTGGTACAGCGACACGGCGCGCTCGCGGTCGCTGCCGCCCTGTGCGCGCGCGGCCAGTTCCACTACGGCCGGGTGGGTGCTGTCGATGTGGACGGCCGCCGCGAGCGTGGCGGGCGAAGGGGTCGTATCCATGGCTTGCACTATAGCGAGCAGGTGGATGGCGTCCCTGTCGCGGCCGGCACGGCCCGACTGGAGCCGGCGCGATCTCGCGATCGCCGCCGCGGCCCTAGCCCGCGCCGAGCCCGAAGCGCTGCGCCACCACCTCGGTCGGCGCCGAACCTTCCAGGGTGACCAGTTCGCCGGTGACGCCGTGCTTGCCGACGGCGGTGGGCACGCTGCCGAACCCGAAGCTGTTCATCAACTGGGTGTTGCGCTGGATCACCGCCTTCTGCTCGTCGGTCACGCCCATCGCCGCGATGCCGCCCTGCTGCGAGCGCAACGAGGTTTCGTGCCGGTCCATGGCCGCGACCGGATCGGCGGCGTTGAGGATGGTCGCGCCCTGCGGGCCGCTCCTGTCGTTGAGCAGCGCCACGGGAATCCAGACGAAGCGGGCGCGGCCCCGCAGCGGGCGCACCGCTTCCCACAGGGCGGCGCAGTGCGGGCACTGCGGGTCGAAGAAGACGTAGATCACCCGCGCCGCCATCGCCGAGCCGAGGCTGAAGCCCTTGGCCTGCTGCTCGATCGCCTCGACCGAGACCGGGATGGGAGCGGCCTTGCCGCCGGCCGTGCCGGACGATTCACGGCCGCAGCCGGCCAGGGTGAGGGCGACGAGGGCGGGGATGGCGGCGAGCGTGCGCCGGCGGATGAGGCTGTGGTTCATGGGGCTGCCGGTTGGTTGCAGCCGCCATTGTGAGCGCGGCGCCCCCCGGACTGCCGGGCCAGGCCGCGATCAGGCCCGGCGCCGCCGCGGCACCACGCTCAGCCGCACCGTCGCCTGCAGGGGCCGCGCCCACTGTCACCTGCTGCGCCGGGCAGCTCGATGATCGGGTCGGCCTGCCAGACACGCAGCTTCACGCTGGCGAGCGGTGCGCGCCAAGGTTCGCGCAACACAATGTCATGCATCGACTGCTGAGCCACTGCTAAGATGCGCGCGCTGTTGCAGTACCCCCTCGATGACCGTTGCACTCGCAGGCCGCGCCCCTGCCACCTTCGAGATCAAGAGCGCGAACCTCCCGCTGGTCGCCCTGTTGCTGAAGTCGGCCGACTTGCAGGCCCTCGCGGCTGAGTTGCAGGCGCGCTTCGGCGACATCCCCGATTTCTTCGACAACGACCTGCTGGTGATCGACCTGGCGCCGCTGCCGGCCGATGCCACGGTCGATTTCGCCGCGCTGGTGCAATTGCTGCGCAGCCTGCGCGTGGTGCCGGTGGCGGTGCGCGGGGGCAGCGATGCGCAGCAGCAGGCGGCCCGCGCGGCCGGCCTGGCCAAGGCCGACGAGGCGCTGGTGGCAGCGCCCCGGAAAGCCGTGCGCGATCCGCAAGAGGACTCCGCGAGCACCTCCGCAACCGCTCCAAGCCGGCCCGCGCCGCGTCGCGGCGAGACCGCCGAGATGCCGCCCGAGCCGGTCGGCGCCCTCCTCATCGACAAGCCCCTGCGCTCCGGCCAGCAGGCCTATGCCCGCGGCCGCGACCTGGTGGTGATGGCGATGGTCAACCCCGGCGCCGAGGTCATCGCCGACGGCAACATCCACGTCTACGCGCCGCTGCGCGGCAAGGCGATCGCCGGGGCCCGCGGCAACACCGAGGCGCGCATCGTGACGCTGTGCCTCGAGCCGGAGCTGGTCTCCATCGCCGGCGTCTACCGCACCAGCGACCTCCCCCTGCCCGCCGAGGTGCTCGGCAAGCCGACGCAGGTGCGGCTGGACGGCGGCGTCGAGGGCCGGCTGGTGCTGGAGCCGCTGGCATTCAGTTCCTCCCCTGCGAAGGGGAGGCGTTAAGAACATCGGGGAAACCATGGCAAGAATCATCGTCGTCACTTCCGGCAAGGGCGGGGTCGGCAAGACCACCACCAGCGCCAGCTTCGCTTCCGGCCTGGCCCTGGCCGGCCACAAGACCGCCGTCATCGACTTCGACGTCGGCCTGCGCAACCTGGACCTGATCATGGGTTGCGAGCGGCGCGTGGTCTACGACTTCGTCAACGTGATCCAGGGCGAGGCCACGCTGAACCAGGCCCTGATCAAGGACAAGAACTGCGACAACCTGTCGGTGCTGGCCGCCTCGCAGACGCGCGACAAGGAAGCGCTGACCGCGGAGAAGGTCGAGCGCGTGCTCGACGAGCTGGCCGGCATGGGCTTCGAGTACATCGTGTGCGACTCGCCGGCCGGCATCGAGACCGGCGCGCTGATGGCCATGCACTTCGCCGACGAGGCGCTGGTGGTCACCAACCCCGAGGTGTCCTCGGTGCGCGACTCCGACCGCATCCTGGGCATGCTGTCGTCCAAGACCCGGCGCGCCGTCGAGGGCAAGGAGCCGGTCAAGGAACACCTGCTGATCACCCGCTACAACCCCAACCGGGTCGACCAGGGCCAGATGCTGTCGCTGGAGGACATCCAGGACATCCTGCGCATCCCGCTGATCGGCGTGATCCCGGAAAGCGAGACGGTGCTGCAGGCCAGCAACCAGGGCCTGCCCGCGGTGCACCTCAAGGGCAGCGACGCGAGCGAGGCCTACAAGGACGTGGTGGACCGCTTCCTCGGCCAGGACAGGCCGATGCGCTTCGTCGATGCGCAGAAGCAGGGCTTCCTCAAGCGCCTGTTCGGGGGCCGCTGAGCCATGGCGTCGTTCCTGTCCTTCCTGCTCGGCGAGAAGAAGAAGACGGCCACGGTCGCCAAGGAGCGGCTGCAGATCATCCTGGCCCACGAGCGCTCCGGCCGCGGCGGCGCCGAGCCCGACTACCTGCCGGCCCTGCAGCGCGACCTGGTGGCGGTGATCGGCAAGTACATCAAGATCAATCCCGACGACATCAAGGTCCAGCTGGAGCGCCAGGACAACCTGGAGGTGCTGGAAGTGAAGATCGAACTGCCGGAGGCCCGCTAGCGTGCCGCTGTTCAAGAACATCGTCGTCTACCGCATCGGCCCGGAGTGGACGCCCCCGCCGCTGGAGCAGCTCGAGGCCGACCTGCAGCGGCTGGCCTTCCAGCCCTGCGAGCCCACGCAGGAGCGCTCCGCCGGCTGGGTGCCGCCGCGCGGCGCCGAGCACGGCGCCATGGTGGAGAGCGTGGCCGGCCAGTGGATCCTCAAGCTGGCGGTCGAACGCAAGGCGGTGCCGGCCGGCGCCGTGCGCACCGAACTCGAGGCGCGCTGCAAGGCGATCGAGGCCGAGCGCGGCCGCAAGCCCGGGCGCAAGGAAAAGACCGAGCTGAAGGCCGAGATCGTCCACACCTTCCTGCCGCGCGCGTTCAGCAAGCGCTCGTCGCACATCCTCTGGCTGGACCTGGAGCGGCGTGCGCTGGTGATCGCCGCGGGCAGCGTGAAGGCGGCCGAACCGGTGGTCAAGCCCCTGGTCGACCTGATGGCCGAGCTGCGCCACGTGATGCCGCTGGTGCCCCTGTCCACCGCGCTGGCGCCGGCCACGGCCATGGCCGACTGGCTGGCCAGCAAGCAGGCGCCGGCGGGCTTCACGATCGATCGCGACCTGGAACTGAAGAACCCCGGCGAGGAGAAGTCGGTGGTGCGCTACTCGCGCCACAACCTGGAACTGGACGAGATCGGCCAGCACATCCAGGAGGGCAAGCTGCCGGCGCAGCTGGCGCTGACCTGGAACGACAAGGTGTCGTTCGTGCTGACCGACCAGCTCGCGATCCGCAAGATCGACATCCGCGGCGTCGAGGACGCGCCCAAGGGCGAGGACGGCTTCGACGCCGACGCGGCGATCGCGACGGCGGAGCTGTCGGGACTGCTGCCGGATTTGCTGGCGGCGCTCGGCGGCGAGCTGCTGCCGCAGGCCTGAGCGCCGCGCCGCCGGCTACTTGCGGCGGCGGATGTTGGGCAGCCGCTGCCGCTCGGGGAAGGTGCCCACCGACGGCGGCGCGAACGACAGCGTGCTCGATTCCGGCCCGTGAAACAGCTCGGGCCGGGCGCCGCGCTCGGCGCGCGTCGTGCGCACCACGCCCAGTGCCAGCAACAGCAGGCCGGCCACGACCGCCATGCCGGACAGCAGCAGGGCATCATCGTGGAACGGCTGGCGGGGGGATGCAGCCAGGGCTGCGACGGTCAGGGCTCCTGCGCCGATTCCCAGCAGGCACAGGGCCATGCCGAGGCGCACCAGAATGGAGCGGGTACTTCTAGGGTCCATTTGCTGCCGAGTCTAGTTCAGACGGCGCCCACCTGCCGCCCAGGGGCTGTGGCGCAAAAACTACCGCGCCGCGCCCGCCGGACCCGATGCCAGCTCCGCCGCGGAAAAGTGCGCCGCCAGGTGGTCCACGAACGCGCGCACGCGGGCCGACTGCTGGTGCCGCTCCGGGTACACGGCGTGGATGTCCGCGGGCGGCGCCTGCCAGCCCTCCAGCACCTCGCGCAGCCGGCCGCTGCGCAGGTAGCGCGCCACGTCCCATTCGGCGCGCAGCACGATGCCATGGCCGGCCAGCGCCCAGCTCACCGCGATCTCGCCGTCGTTGGTGCTCAGGCTGCCGCGCACCTTCACCGTCTCCAGCCGCTTGCCCGAACGCAGGCGCCACACGCCGTAGGCCTCGTTGCCCTGGCGGATGCCGATGATGCTGTGCTGCGCCAGTTCGTGCGGCTGGCGCGGCACGCCGCAGCGCGCCAGGTAGCCCGGCGACGCGCACAGCAGCCGCCGGTTGGGTGCCAGCCGGCGCGCCACCACCCGCGCATCGGGCGGCTCGCCGAAGCGCACGCAGACGTCGAACGCGTCCTCGGCCAGCGGCGGCGGGTTGACCGACAGCTGCAGTTGCGCCTCGACGCCCGGGTAGCGCTGCACGAAGGCGGCGATCAGCGGCGCCACGTGGCTGCGGCCGAAGCCCAGCGTGGCATTGACCCGCAGCAGGCCCTTGGGCTCGGCCCGCGTGCCGCGCACCTCGCCTTCGGCCGCCTCGATCTCCGCCAGGATGCGGCGCGCATGCTGCAGCCAGGTCTCGCCTTCGGCCGTCAGCGCGATCCGGCGCGTCGTCCGGTGCATCAGCGGCGCGCCCAGCCGCGCCTCCAGTTGCGCCAGCCGCTTGCTCACCGCCGGCGTGCTGACCTGCAGCTCGCGCGCGGCCGCCGACAGGCTGCCGGCACGCACCAGCGCCTGGAAGAACTGCATGTCGGCCGAGGTGGTGGCAGCGCCGGTCATTGTTGAAGCCGGGGTTAACAATGGCTTGAATTCTGCCGGATTCGGAAGGCGCCTGCCGGTCCTACATTGCACCGCAAAGGAGTCGTTTCGAACATGAGCAAGAGCTACCGCATCGCCTGCATCCCCGGCGACGGCATCGGCAAGGAAGTGATCCCCGCGGGCCAGCAGGTGCTGCAGGCGCTGGCGGCGGGCCAGGACGCTTTCCGTTTCGAATTCAGCAGCTTCGGCTGGGGCGGCGACTGGTACCGCGCACACGGCGAGATGATGCCGGCCGACGGGCTGGAGGCGCTGCGCGGCATGGACGCCATCCTGTTCGGCTCGGCCGGCGACCCGGACATCCCCGACCACGTCACGCTGTGGGGCCTGCGCCTGAAGATCTGCCAGGGCTTCGACCAGTACGCCAACGTGCGGCCGACGCGCATCCTGCCGGGCATCGACGCGCCGCTCAAGCGCTGCGCGCCCACCGACCTGGACTGGGTGATCGTGCGCGAGAACTCCGAGGGCGAGTACGCCGGTGTCGGCGGCCGCGCCCACCAGGGCCACCCGATCGAGGTGGCGACCGACGTCAGCATGATGACCCGCGCCGGCGTCGAGCGGATCATGCGCTTCGCCTTCCGGCTGGCGCAGTCGCGCCCGCGCAAGCTGCTGACGGTGGTGACCAAGTCCAACGCCCAGCGCCATGCGATGGTGATGTGGGACGAGATCGCGCTGCAGGTCAGCCGCGAGTTCCCCGACGTGAAGTGGGACAAGGAGCTGGTGGACGCCTGCACCGCGCGCATGGTCAACCGGCCGGCCTCGCTCGACACGCTGGTGGCGACCAACCTGCACGCCGACATCCTGAGCGACCTGGCGGCGGCGCTGGCCGGCAGCCTGGGCATCGCGCCGACCGGCAACATCGATCCCGAGCGCCGCTACCCCAGCATGTTCGAGCCGATCCACGGCTCGGCCTTCGACATCATGGGCCAGGGCCTGGCCAACCCGGTCGGCACCTTCTGGAGCTGCGTCATGTTGCTGGAGCACCTGGGCGAGCGCCAGGCCGCGGCGCGCCTGATGCGCGCCGTCGAGACCGTCACCGCCGATCCGTGCCTGCACACCCGCGACCTGGGCGGCACGGCCCGCACCGAGGACGTGACGGCCGCGGTCTGCCAGCGGCTGCGGCAGGCCTGAGAGCGCGACCCGAGACCCCATTCACGACGACCCTGAAGGAGACAAAGCCATGAACCGTTTGATTGCCGCGCTGCTGCTGGGGCTGGCGGCACCCCTTGCCTCGGCCCAGGGCGCCCTGCCCTGTCCCGACCGCAACGTGCAGTACTGGCAGGCCTTCCCGCCGGGCGGCGAGTCGGACCTGTCCGCGCGCCACCAGCAGCTGGTGCTGAAGAAGAAGTGCCCTGCCATCGAGACCATCGTCCAGTACAAGGCGGGCGCCGGCGGCGCGCTGATGTGGACGCAGATGAACCAGTTGCCGGCCGACGGCGTCAACGTGGTCGGCGTGAACCTGCCGCACATCGTGTTCCAGCCGCTGGAAGGCCAGGTGCAGTACAAGACCCAGGACGTCACCCCGGTGTTCTGGTTCCACTACACGCCCGACATCCTGGTGGTCAGCGACAAGAGCCCGATCAAGACCTTCGACGACTTCCTGAAGGCCGCCAAGGCCGAGCCCGGCAAGCTGAGCCTGGGCGGCTCGGGCTCCAACTCGGCCAACCATGCGGCGCACGAGCGCATGAACGCCGCCTTCGGCGTCAAGACCATCTACGTGCCGTTCAAGGGCACCGGCGACATGGCGACCTCGGTGCTGGGCGGCCAGGTCGACGGCGCGATGACCTACGTGCCGTTCGCCATCGCCAACAAGGCCCGGGTGCGCCCGCTGGCGGTGGCCATGGACAAGCGCCACCCGCTGATGCCCGACGTGCCCACCTTCAAGGAGCTGGGCGTGGACTGGGTGGACGGCGCCTACCGCGGCATCGGCGTGCCCAAGTCCACCCCGCCGGAGCAGCGCAAGCGCCTGTCCGACCTGTGGCGCGCGCTGAACAACGACCCCGAGATGAAGGAGCTCGCGGCCAAGAGCGGCTTCGAGCTGGTGAACGTGGGCGTGGAGGAGATGGACGCCTTCATGCAGTCCAAGGTCAAGCTCTACACCGAAGGCGCAGGCCGCCTGGGACTGGGCAAGAAGTAACGGGAAAGGCCGGCCGCGGCCCGGCCGGTCCACAGATCGCTTGCGGCTCCCCGGATCAGGTCCGGCGGAGCCGCAATGACGTTGGTCAGCGCCGCGACAGCGGGGCCGGGATCGTGGGCTCGAAGTGGGGCGACAGCGGCATCGGCTCGGTCGGGTCCCAGGCCGTGGTCAGCGGCATGGGTTCGGTCGGGGCATAGGCATGGCTGTCGGCGTGGGACGCGCACGGGCGGGCGCCCTGGCGCTCCGCGAACGCCGGGTAATGGTCGTCGTGCTTGGCAGACATCGGTGCACTCCTGCTATCGATGGGCCGAGCCTAGGGCTGCATCGCCACGGTCCAGTAGGGCGATTGACTAAGGTCGCAGAGGGAGATGGCGCAACGGCGCCGCCGGTCGCTCAGGACGCGGCTGCGGCCGGCGGCCCGCCGGTGCGCGTGCCGCGCCACAGCCGCCACGCGCAAGCGGCCACCGCGACGGCCAGCATCGCGAAGCCGGCCCGCTCGCTGTCGAACAGGGCCGACACCGCGCTGAACAGCAGGGGCCCGAGCACCACGCCGAAGAAGGTGATGGCCAGCGAGCCGCCGGTGGCGGTGCCGGCCATGCCGGGCGGCGCGCGCCGCGCCACTTCGGCCAGGTAGACCCCGTTCCAGCCGGTGGCCGAGGCGCCGAACGCCGCCAGCAGCACCAGCACCAGCGGCCGCGGCACCCCGGCCTGCAGCGCCGCCGTCGCCGCAGCGCACACCGCCATCAGCGCGGCCAGGGCGGCCAGCATGCGGCCGGTGCCCAGCCAGCGGTCGGCCACGTAGCCCCACGCCACCCGCCCGACGACGCCGCCGGCCTGGGCCACCGACAGGGCCGCACCGGCGGCCACCAGGCTGTAGCCCAGGTGCGCGTGCAGGTAGGTGACGAGGAAGGCCGCCAGGCACATCTGCATCGCCGAGAACGCAAACGAGTAGGCCGCCAGCGGCGCCAGCTGCGGATGGCCGAGCACCAGCCGGACCGGCCGCCACAGGCTGCCCGGGCTGACGGCGCGCGTCGGGTCGCGGTCGGCATCGAGCGCCGCGCGCGGCGGCTGCGCCAGCAACGCGCACACGATGCAGCCGGCCGCCACGCTCCACAGCGCCAGGTCCACGCCGCCGGCCAGCACCAGCGGCGGCACGATCGCGCCGGCCATCACGCCACCCAGCGGAACGCCGGTCTGCTTGATCGAGAACACCAGCGCGGCCCGCTCCGGCGGCGTCGTCCGGGCCAGCAGGTGCGAGCTGGCCGGCGTGATCGGCCCGTAGCCCAGGCCGACCAGCAGCGCGCCGGTGCAGATGCCGGCCAGCGTCGGCCACAGCGCCGACAGCGCCATGCCGGCCGCGCACGCCAGCAGGCCGAACTGGCTGACGCGCAGCGCGCCGTACCGCAGCACCAGCGGCCCGCCGATCGAACTGGCCACGGTGGCGCCCACGTACACCAGCCCGACGTAGGCGCCGACCAGCGAAGGCGAGACCTGCAGGGCCTGGGCCACCGCCGGGGCCATGGCCGGGATGGTGATGACGGTCATCGACATCAGCGCCTGGATGGCCAGCGTCACCGCCAGCACGCCCCACGGACTGGACAACGCGGCTGCGATGCCGCCGCGCGCGCCGAGCATCCTCAAAACGGCTGCAGCACCGTCTCGACGTGGGAGACCTGGGGTGGCGAAGCGAAGAAGGGCCCGGCCAGCGCGCGCCAGCGAGTGAAGGCGTCGGATCCGCGGAAGGCCACCGTGTGGTCCTCCAGCGTCTCCCAGGCCACGTACAGCCGGTAGACGTTGGGGCGCTCGACCTCACGTTGCAGCGCCATGCCCTTGCAGCCCTTGGCTGACTGGAACAGTCCGGCCGCCTGGCGCACGGCGGCCTCGAATCCGGCTTCCTGCCCCGGTGTGACTTCGATGACTGCGATCTCGTGGACCATGGAATGTTGCGCCTTTCGTTCGGATGATGGGACGGCAAGGGTTGCCGACGAGCAAGCTTAATTCAGGCCGGCGCCGGTACCGACAGCCAGCGCACGACAATACCGTCCATGGACATCCTGGACGATCCCCGGCACGACCGCGAGGCGGGCAGCCGCCGCAGCACCCGCGACACCACGCGCATCGACGACACCCGCATCGAGGCGGTGCGGCCGCTGATCACGCCGGCGCTGCTGCAGGAGCAGCTGCCCGTGTCGGACGCCACGCTGGCGCTGGTGGAGCACAGCCGCGCCCGCATCGCCGACGTGCTGCACGGGCGCGACGACCGGCTGCTGGCGGTGGTCGGCCCCTGCTCCATCCACGACCACGGCCAGGCCATCGAGTACGCGCAGCGGCTCGCGGCGCTGGCCCGTGAAGTCGCCGGCGAGCTGCTGGTGGTGATGCGCGTGTATTTCGAGAAGCCGCGCACCACCGTCGGCTGGAAGGGCTACATCAACGATCCGCACCTGGACGGCAGCTTCGCCATCAACGAGGGGCTGGAGCGCGCGCGCCGGCTGCTGCTGGAGATCATCGAGCTGGGGCTGCCGGCCGGCACCGAATTCCTGGACCTGCTGTCGCCGCAGTACATCGCCGAGCTGATCGCCTGGGGCGCGATCGGCGCGCGCACGACCGAAAGCCAGAGCCACCGGCAACTGGCCTCGGGGCTGTCGTGCCCGGTCGGCTTCAAGAACGGCACCGAAGGCAGCGTCAAGGTCGCGGCCGACGCCATCCTGGCCGCCCGTGCACCGCACGCCTTCATCGGCATGACCAAGATGGGCGTGGCGGCGGTGTTCGAGACACGCGGCAACGGCGACTGCCACATGATCCTGCGCGGCGGCAAGGGCCCGAACTACTCGGCGGCGGATGTCGATGCGGCCTGCCAGGCCTTGCGCACCGCGGGCTTGCCCGAAGCCGTGATGATCGACTGCTCGCATGCGAACAGCAGCAAGCAGCATCGCAGGCAGATCGAGGTGGCGGCCGACATCGGTTCGCGCATCGCGGCCGGCGAGCGGCGGATCGTCGGCGTGATGATCGAAAGCCACCTGGAGGAAGGACGGCAGGACCTGAAGCCGGGCGTGCCGCCGGCGCACGGCGTATCGATCACCGATGCGTGCATCGGTTGGGGACAGACGGAGGAAGTGCTGCGGCGGCTGGCGCGCGACGTTCGCAGCCGGCGGGCGGAACGGACCAGCAGCCAGGCCCGGTAACGCGCGTCACTTTCACTGCGCTCGCCTGTCTAACGGGCATCCCAACCCAGAAAGCGAGTGCATCATGACCAAGGCTCTTGTCACCCTCCTCCTGCTGACCTCCAGCATGGCCTTCGCGAACGAGGCCGCCGACGAGCTGGCCAATCGCGACACGTTCACCGGCGAGCGAACGCGCGCCGAAGTGCAGGCCGAGATGGCGCATGCGCGCGCCGCCGGCACCCTGAACGCCAACCTGTACGACGCCAACAAGAACAGCCAATCGGTCGAGAGCCATCGCAGCCGCAGCGAAGTGCAGGCGGAGGCGGTCAAGGCGAGCCACCAGCGGGTTGTCCACCAACTGATGTGAGCCACACGGCGCGCAGGAGCCGGTTGGCCGACCGCCCCGCCCCGGCAAGGTGGCGTGCGGTGGCATCGCCGGGCATCGTGACGCGCCGGCGTCAGCGCCAGCCCGCCCGCTCCAGCGCGCGCAGCACCGTGGCCGCGATCAGCTCGTGGCCGCGCGGCGAGGGATGGAACTCGTCGGAGAAGTACCAGGTCTTCCACCAGCCCACCGCCAGGCCCGCCGGGGGCGCTGCATCGAGGGCCGCGTCGGTGCAGGCCGGAAAGTCGCCGGCCGGCGGGCAGGACGCGTCGGTGGCGTTGGTCAGCCCGAAGGCCGCGGGGTCCGCCACGTTGGCCGTGAAGTCCTCGAAGTACGGCACCAGCGCCACCCGCGGCTCGCCGGCCGCCAGCCGGGCCAGCTCGGCGTTGAAGCCGGCGATCCATTGGCGCAGTGCGCCCTGGAAGGCGCTGGCCGCGGCGCTGCCCTCGGCACTCGCGAGGCCGGCCACGATGCCGCGAAAGCGCGGCGTCAGCGTGATGTCCGGCAGGTTGAGCAAGGCGACGCGCGTGGCGCCCCGGTCCAGCGTGTTCGCCTTGACGGTGCTCCACCAGGTCTGCGCCAGCCGCTGCAGGTAGAGGCCGGCAGCGACGGCGCGACCGTCCGGTTGCGCCAGCGCTTGCGTGATCGTGGATGCATCGAGCTGCTGGCCCAGCAGCGCCAGGTAGATCGCCTCCTCGGCGGTGCCGCCGGCACGGGCGTCCAGGTAGGCATCGGCCAGCGCCGCGGCATCGTTGCCGCCGGCGTCCAGCAGGATGAGGTCGCCCGCGCGCCAGGCGCCGCCGTTGGCCGCCAGCGCGGATTCGAGCTGGAACGCCAGCGACAGCGGCAGCGCGGACCCGCCGTGGGTGATGGGGTTGAGGATCTGCGCGCCGCCGACGGCGAAGTCGGTGCAGCCGGCGCGGGTCGAGTACACCAGGCGGTCGCTGCTGGAGAAGTGGTTGCACAGCGTGCCGGCACCGAGCTGCGTGGCGACCCGCTCCGGGTAGACCGGGTAACCGGCGGCCGGGTTGCTCGCGTTCTGCACGGTCGCCTTCAGCCCGAAGGTGCCGACGTCGGCCAGGCTGTCGCCGGCGACGACCAGGCGCACGGCCCCGCCTGCAGCGGCCGCCGGCGGGCCCGCCGGCGTTTCATCGCCACCGCCGCCGCCACAGGCCGCGGCCAGCGCCAGCGCAGTCGCGGCCAGCGCGGCCGCCAGGGCGCGGCGCGAGAACGGCGATGCCATCGAAGCGGTTCCTGGGCAGGTGGGACGCGGCCGCCACGCAGGGACGGCCGGACGAGCCGCCAGCTTGACGGCTCAGCGGACGCCCGCGCAATGGCTCCAATGGGCCGGCGGCCGTGCCACTCGCTCAGGCGCCGAGCCCTGCCGCGTGGTGGGCCAGGTGGTCGGCCACGAAGCTGCTGATGAAGAAGTAGCCGTGGTCGTAGCCCTCGTGGCGGCGCAGCTGCAGGGGCTGGCCCGCCGCCGCACAGGCCTGCTCCAGCCGCTCGGGCCGCAGCTGGCTGGCCAGGAACTGGTCTTCCAGCCCCTGGTCCACCAGCAGCGCGGGGACGCGGGCGCCGGCTTCGATCAGCCGCACGGCGTCGTGCCGGTCCCAGGCGCTGCGGTCCTCGCCCAGGTAGCCGGCAAAGGCCTTCTGCCCCCAGGGCACTTCGGTCGGCGCGCAGATCGGCGCGAACGCCGACACGCTCTGGAACCGCCCCGGATGCCGCAACGCCAGCGTGAGCGCGCCATGGCCGCCCATCGAGTGGCCCAGCACGCCCGTGCGGTCGCCGCGCACCGGGAAATGCCGCTGCAGCAGGTCCGGCAGCTCCTGCATCAGCCAGCTCTCCATGCGCCAGTGGCGCGCGTAGGGCTCGCGGGTCGCATCCAGGTAGAAGCCGGCAGCCGTGCCGAAGTCCCAGTCGGCGTCGGCGCCGGGAATGCCGCTGGTGCGCGGACTGGTGTCGGGCGTGACCAGCACCAGGCCGTGGCGGGCGGCGTGCTGCTGCGCGCCGGCCTTGATGGCGAAGGTCTGTTCGTTGCAGGTCAGCCCGGCCAGGCAGTACAGCACCGGCCGCGGCCCCTGCCGCGCCTGCGGCGGCACGTAGACGCCGAAGCGCATCGGCAGGCCGACGGCCTGCGACGCGTGCTCGTAGAAGCCCTGGGTGCCGTCGAAGCAGCGGTGCTGCTCCAGCGTGGTGATCGCGTCCATGGTCAGTACACCACCACCGAGCGGATCGACTCGCCGGACTTCATCAGGTCGAACCCCTTGTTGATGTCCTCCAGCTCGAGCGTGTGGGTGATCAGGTCGTCGATGTTGAGCTTGCCGTCCATGTACCAGTCGACGATCTTCGGCACGTCGGTGCGGCCGCGCGCGCCGCCGAAGGCCGAGCCCTTCCACTCGCGCCCGGTCACCAGCTGGAACGGCCGGGTGCTGATCTCGGCACCGGCCTCGGCCACGCCGATGATGATGCTCTGGCCCCAGCCCTTGTGGCAGCACTCCAGCGCCTGGCGCATGGTGGTGGTGTTGCCGATGCACTCGAAGCTGTAGTCGGCGCCGCCGTCGGTGAGCTGCACGATCGCATCGACGATGTTGGGGTGCTCCTTCGGGTTCAGGAAGTGCGTCATGCCGAACTGGCGCGCCAGCGCTTCGCGCTTCGGGTTGAGGTCGATGCCGACGATCTTGTCGGCGCCCACCATCTTGGCGCCCTGGATCACGTTCAGGCCGATGCCGCCCAGGCCGAACACCACCACGTTGGCACCCGCTTCCACCTTGGCCGTGAAGAGCACCGCGCCGACCCCGGTGGTGACGCCGCAGCCGATGTAGCAGACCTTGTCGAACGGCGCATCGGGCCGGATCTTCGCCATCGCGATCTCGGGCGCGACGATGTAGTTGCTGAAGGTCGAGGTGCCCATGTAGTGCAGGATGGGCTTGCCGTCCAGCGAGAAGCGCGAGGTGCCGTCGGGCATCAGGCCCTGGCCCTGGGTGCCGCGGATCAGCTGGCACAGGTTGGTCTTGCGCGACAGGCAGAACTTGCACTGGCGGCATTCGGGCGTGTAGAGCGGGATCACGTGGTCGCCGACCTTGAGCGAGGTGACGCCCGGGCCCACGTCCACCACCACGCCGGCGCCTTCGTGGCCCAGCACGGCCGGGAACAGCCCTTCGGGATCGGCGCCCGAGAGCGTGTAGTAGTCGGTGTGGCAGATGCCGGTCGCCTTGACCTCCACCAGCACCTCGCCGGCGCGCGGACCGTCGAGGTCCAGTTCTTCGATGGTGAGCGGCTGGCCGGCTTGCCAGGCCACGGCGGCGCGTGTCTTCATGAATTCGTCCTTTTCCTGATGGGCAGAGTGCTGGTGCAAGTGCACGACTTCCCATCGACCCGCATGAAGCGGTTGAGTTCCCCTGCGATGCGCAGCACGGCCATCGGCCCCTCACCAGGAGATAGGTTTTGCAACGGCCGAGCTTGCTGTCCATACTCCGGCGCGCAACGCAGCCCCAGGGAGGCAGGCATGACGGTCGAAACGAATCCAGGCCCCGTCGGCAACGATCCGCTGATCGACGCGTGGGTCGAGCAGCGGCGGCGATGTCTGGGCCCGGATCGCCCTGCCGAGGGCAGCCCGGCCTGGGGCCTCGCCCTCTCGGGCGGCGGCATCCGCAGCGCGACCTTCGCACTCGGCCTGGCCAGCGGCCTGGCCCAGCAGGGCCTGCTGCGCCGGTTCGACCTGCTGTCCACGGTCTCGGGCGGCGGCTACATCGGCTCGGCGCTCGGCCGGCTGTTCCGCAAGGGCGAGGACCCGCTGGCCGTCGAGAAGCGGCTGGCGCAGGCCGACGGCACCTGGTTCGTCTGGTGGCTGCGGGCGACCAGCCGCTACCTCACCCCGCGTGGCGCCAGCGACCTGCTGAACGCGGCCGCGGCCTACGCCCGCAACATGATCGCCGTGCACGTCGAACTGGCGCTCGCGGGCATCGTGCTCGGGGCCTTGCTGGCCTACTTCAACCTGTTCGTCTGGGGGGGCCTGTTCCATGCCTTCGCCGGACGCGAGGCCTTGCAGGACACGCTAGGTCCGCTGCTGCAGCCCTGGCTGTCCACGGTCTGGCTGCTGATCGCGCTGCCGGTCCTGGCCAGCATCCCGATCGCCGCCGCCTACTGGTCCATCGCCGCCCGGCGCGGCAAGCGGCTGGTGCTGACCGAGATCGTCTTCGCGCTGCTGCTGGCCGTTGTCGGTGCGCTGCTCGCCTGGATCACCTGGCAAGGGGTGTCGTTCTGGCGCGTGCTGGACGACGCGGCGCTGCGGATCTTCTGCGGAACGCTCGCCGCCATCTGCCTGCTGGCGGCGTGGGGCCCGCTGGTCGCACGGCTGGCGCGGCCGCGACACGAGCGGCCCTCGCGGGACGCGCGACCGTCGGCGGTACCGGCGCCGCCCGCCACCCACGAGGCGCCGCCCGGCCGCGAAGGCGCCGCGGCGGCACCAATGCAGCCGCCCATGTCCGACAGGCCCCTGCGCGAAAAGGCCATGAACATGGCCCGTCGCGTGCTCGGCACGACCGTGGACAGCGGCTCCTCGGCCATCCAGCGCAACCGGCTGACGCACTGGATGGCGGTCTGCCTGATGGCCGCCGTCGCGCTGTTCGTCGTCGGCGCGATCGAGCGCGCGGCCTGGTTCGTCGCCTTCGAGCGCCGGCACTACGCCTGGCTGCTGCCGCTGTTCATCGCCCTGGGCGTTGCCGTCGCACGCGCGCTCGCCACGCAGTTGCCGGCGCGCGACCCCTCCGTTCCCGTCAGCGGCCGGCTGCTGGCCCGCGTGGTGGAACTGGCGGGCTTGCTCCTGTTCGCGCTGCTGGCCGTGTTCTGGGTGGCGGTGGTCTACCGCGTCGGCCTGCGCAACCTCTTCGAATCCACACCGAACGGCGGCCTGCTGTTCGAGGAGGTCAAGCTGGTGCTGCTGCCGATCCTGCTGCTGCCTGCGCTCTACATCCTGCTGACCAGCAAGAAGGCGGACTTCAGCAACCTGTCGTCGCTGCACATGTTCTACCGCGCGCGGCTGACGCGCAGCTACCTGGGCGCCGCCAATGGCGGCCGCTTCGCCACCGGCCCGCAGGCACGGGTCTCCCCGCTGGAAGACGCCGCGCCCGATGCCATGGCCGTTCCGTCGGAACGCCGGGACGTCTTCCATGTGCATCCCGACGACAGCGTGGCAATGGCGGACTACGCGCCGCACGAAGCGGGCGGCCCGGTGCACATCCTCAACGCCACCATCAACCAGACGCGCAACGAGCTGGGCGGCCTGTTCAACCAGGACCGCAAGGGCCAGTACCTGTGCGTGACCTCCGGCGGGCACTACCGCGTCGGGCTGGAGGCCTGGACCGACGACGACGCGCTGGCCAAGTCGCAGCTGCCGGCCTGGATGGCGATCTCCGGCGCCGCCGTGGCGCCCGGCGTCGGCGGCCAGACCTCCACCGGCTTGTCGCTGCTGCTGTTCCTGTCGGGCGTGCGCCTGGGCTTCTGGTGGGAGATGGGCGAGCCGCCGGGCGCCGGCTGGCGGCAGCAGCTGCGCGAGTGGCTGTCGCCGCACAAGTACCGCCTCATGTACGGCGAGGCGCTCGCCCGGTTCGGCGGGCGCGAGGGGCGCTTCTGGTACCTGAGCGACGGCGGCCACTTCGAGAACACCGGGGCCTACACCCTGCTGCGCCAGCGGGCCAAGGTGATCGTGCTGTCCGACGCGGCAGCCGATCCGCGATACGAGTTCGGCGACCTCGAGAACCTGGTGCGCAAGGCCCGCATCGACCTGCGCGCCGAGATCACCTTTGTCGATCCGGCCAGCGGCGACGCGCCCGAGTTGCAGGGCTTCGGCACCCTCGACCAGTTGTCCGATCCCGCCAGCAATGCCTGCCTGGCGCTTGCACGCATCGACTACCACGATGGCGGGCCACCCGGCTGGCTGGTGTACGTCAAGCCCAACGTCTTTTCCGGTTTGCCGCTCGATGTGCTGAAGTACCGGCACGAGAACCTCGCGTTCCCGCAAGAGCCGACCGCCGACCAGTTCTTCAGCGAATCGCAATGGGAAAGCTATTTCCGGCTCGGCCGGGCGATCGGCGCGCAACTGACGCCCGGGCTGTTGCAGGCCCTGGCCGAGGACGCAGCCTGGACCGGCCGCCTGGAGGCCGCGCCGCGCGGTCAAACGCCCAGGGGCGATACCGCGGTGGCGCCCGACGGACTCAAGCGGCTTCCTTTCAGCGTCCGCTTTCCGCGGGTTGTGCCGCTGGCCAAGTCCGGCTTGGGCCTGACGGCGGTGGCCGGCGTGCTGGCCGCCGCCGGCCAGGCCTGGACGTCCTGGTCGGATGCACGCGAGGAGCGCGAGCAGGCCTACTGGTCGGAGCTGTACGGAGCCAGCGCGCTGCATGACCGGGTGCAGGCCGGCGATGCATCACTGCTGCCGGATCTGAAGGCCAGGCTGGCCACCTTGGCCCAGCGCTATTGCACCGGCCCCATCCATCAGGTTCCGAATGGCGACAAGGCCGCGGCGATCATCGATTACGTCGCTGCCCAATGCAAGGCCGAACAAGACGCCGGCGGCGACTCCCACGTGGCAACTCCCGCTTGCGCCGCGCTCGTCGACACGAACGCACGCAATTGCCTCGGCGGCAACGATCGCCTGGGACAACCTGCTTACTGGGGAGTGTCTTACTCCGATCCCGCCTGGGCGCGTGGCCGGGTGGCCCATGGCTGGGAGAGCCGAAACAAAGGGACACCCGGCGCGCTCGCCCACGGCATGACCGAGCTGTGGAGTCAATTCACCGCCAGCTGGGTGCCCTCCTGGCTGGTCGATGAGGTGGTCCCGACCAAGGTGGCGATGCCGACCCAGAGTTGGCAGACCCAGGTTGCCGGCATGTCCACGACGACAGCGGCAGCGCCACCGGCCCACGACCGGATGCCGGCTTCGACCGGCGCGCCTGCCTCAGCGCCAGCTGACCTGACCACCACGTCCGTCCCGGCCGCCTCACCCGCGCAGGCTGCGGCCTCGACCCCGGCCGCATCGCTTGACTGCCGGGGGAAGCTGGTCTACCTGCAAATCTATCGCCCGCAGGATCGCGCCGAGGCCATGCAACTGGCGCGGGCTCTTTCCGCCACGGGTGCACGAGCGCCTGGCGTGGAGGACGTGACGGCAACTGCCCAGCGGGCCCAGCGCCAGGCGCCCGCGCCGGTCCGGGTGCCCACGGTGATCTATCACACGGAAGGCGAACGAGACTGCGCAATGCAGGTACTAAAGCTGCTGCCGGCCGACAGCGAGACCCGCAAGCTCGGGCTCGGACTGAGGCCCACGCCGGGCGTTCTCGAGGTGTGGCTGCCGCCCGCGGCATAGGGCGAATGACCGATCCGCCGAGGCGCGGGCCTGACGCCTTCTACTCGTGCACGAAGAACCCGTCCGCGGCCGCGAACTTCGGGTCGTTCCACCAGGCCTTGCCGATCGTGCTGCGTGCCAGGTTGGTCTCGCCGGCCTGGCTCTGGAGCGGGTAGATGACGTTGCCGTCCGGGTCCCGGCGCGCCTGCTGCGCGCCGGTTTCGGGAACGACGACCGAGATGTGGCCCGAGCGGCCCGGCTGCAGCCGGTCGGCGACGATGACGCCGATGCCGCCCGCATCCGCTGCAGCCTGCAGGGCGGTGGTATCGAACACCCTGCGCCAGCCGAAGGCAGGACCGAAGCGGGCCAGCCAGTCGTACAGGTCGTCGGCCTGCATCTCGCGGACCGTGCCGTCGTAGATCACCGGCGGCGTCTCGCCGCGCCCGATGGCCACCAGCGCAGGGCCGGTCCACCAGGTGCGCGGCAGGTAGGCGCCGGCCAGGTAGCAGTAGTCGGCTGCGTACACGTTGCAGTAGGTGGCGCCGGAGGCCTCCTTGCGATAGCGCAGGCTGTTCTG